>NZ_SUND01000026.1 GCF_005280205.1 Bacillus yapensis
ACCATCTTTCAGCTTTCGAACATGAGTTCAAAAGCATTATCCGGTATTAGCTCCGGTTTCCCGAAGTTATCCCAGTCTTACAGGCAGGTTGCCCACGTGTTACTCACCCGTCCGCCGCTAAGAATTAAAAGCAAGCTTTTAATTCTCCGCTCGACTTGCATGTATTAGGCACGCCGCCAGCGTTCGTCCTGAGCCAGGATCAAACTCTCCAATAAAGAGTAAGAATTAGCTCTTAAATTTTTTCGCGTTAGCGAAAATATTTTTCATTAAAATAAAACTAACGTTGACGTATGATTTGTTTAGTTTTCAAAGTGCAAATAGGATAATTTCCGTTAAGAAATTGTCATCCTTTAATTTCCTCATCGCTCAGAAGCGACTTTCTTAATATAACATGTGACGTTGTTACTGTCAACATCTTTTTAAAAAGAAATCCGTCGTCTAGAAAAGTAATTTTCAATACATTTCGTAGCGACGGATATTAATATAACAAGTATTTTTGCAAAGGTCAACACTTTTTGATGTTTTTTTAGGATAATTTTTTTGCAACGAAATAATATCGATGAAATACACCCTGCCCTTTGGTTTCTACATTCTTCACATTAATGAATCCACGGTCTATTAAATACTCAAGTAATATCCCTAGATCCACAGAATACTCTACAAGCTCTTCATGTGTGATCATATCATTAAACGCCCAGAATTCACGTTCCTCAAGAACTTCTATTAAATGAGTGATTCCTGCCTTTGTACGCGAATAAATAAGAAATTCACTTGCCAAGAAAAGAAGCTCAAGTCGTTTCTCCATTGTTTCATCACTGTTTACTAGCTCCACATAAAGCTTGTAAATTTCAGGTTCAATTTGCTTTACTTGATTCCAGACCGTGACCTCTGGGTGGAACCCATTTTCAATCACAGACAATCTTGCTAAGTGATGTAAAGAATGAATGACATGATTATACGCATCTAAATAGTGTTGGTTTTCAAAAAATGCTTTCCCATCCATATATCTGCGGATGAGTTTTGCAAATTCTAAGCCCATCTTAATTTTACGACCATAAAAAGGGAACTCTTTCATTTCCTCTTTTAATTGAGCTAAAAATTCATTTCGATCAAACACTACTTTTCCATTATACAACCAATCAAATATTCTTCTGTTCGAGCCAAGCAAAATCCACTCTCTTAGTTTTTTCTCAGTTATGATATGAAGTGCAGCTTTCTTGCCTTCATACGTGTAATGTTTAACAAAAAGCGGTTGTTCTGCTTCATTTACAATGATTAATAGGACGGTATCAAATGTATCAGTTGTTGGTATTGAATGTTGGTTCTTTTCTATTGTTAATACACCAAGTGTGTTCGGATGACTTGCCCGCTCTTGATATATCGGACGAAGAATGCCTTCCATCATCATTCCCCCCATTTTATTGTTAGCCTATATCTTCGACAATTCTAATTGATTTCCTGCTTAAATTCTAGACATATTTCGACACCCCCACCTCATTACCATTTATTTCAATGCTTTGAAATGGTATAGTATTGTTTTAGGAGGGTTCGATCATGGCTAAATATTCAAGTAAAATTAATAAAATCCGCACATTCGCATTAAGTTTAGTTTTTGTTGGATTCATCGTTATGTATCTAGGGATATTTTTTAGACAATCAGCTATTTTAATGACAATCTTTATGTTATTAGGCCTACTATCCATTATTGCAAGTACAGTCGTTTATTTTTGGATCGGCATGCTTTCGACTAGAACTGTACAGGTTAAATGTCCAAACTGTGAAAAACCTACTAAGATTCTTGGTCGAGTAGATATTTGCATGCATTGCAACGAACCATTAACTCTCGATCCGAACCTTGAAGGTGTAGAATTTGACGAAAAATATAATAGCAAAAAGAATGTTGAATCCTAATCATATAGTTTGTTCGTAAAATAGAAAACAACTCGGTACAATGCCCCGAGTTGTTTTTTTATATCGTGTTTCCATTTTCCTCAATCACTAAAAAAATAACTGATAGCTTCAACTATCAGTTAATGCGCGTCTTTCGCTGAACAATCAGGACACGTTCCGTAAATTTCCATTCTATGATGACTTACTTTAAAGCCAGTTACGTGTGAAGCAAGATGTTCCACTTCATCCAGACCAGGATAATGGAAATCCACAATTTTACCGCAAGATTCACAAATAACATGGTAATGTTGAGTGGTAATAAAATCGAACCGACTAGAAGAATCCCCATACGTTAATTCTTTCACTAGTCCAACTTCACGAAATACTCTTAAATTGTTGTAAACTGTTGCCACACTCATATTCGGAAATTTCCCTTCCAACGCTTTATAAATATCATCAGCAGTTGGATGCGACATCGAGCTTATTAAATATTCAAGTATCGCATGACGTTGTGGAGTTATTCTCACTCCAGTTCCTTTTAAGGTATCAAGTGCTTCTTTTAATTCATTATGTGACACCGCCATGCCACCTCTTTTCTAGTATAAATTCTTACTTTATAATATTTATAAATAGTGTACTAGGAAACAACTGTATTTGTCAATAATATCAACCCTTGAAGTATCAATATCTCACTAATACCCCCTTGATAAATCAATTCGATTTTTATAATTAACACCTTTTTTATTATATGTATGTAGATTTTGCTCAAATATTTCAAAAGCTCTTGGTAAATAATTCTTGGTAATGCTCGATAAGTGTGGCGTTACTGTTACATTTTCCATTTTCCAAAACGAATGCCCTTTCGGAAGAGGTTCCTGCTCGAATACATCTAAATAAGCATGAGCAATTTCGTTATTTTCCAAAGCTTTTAACAGAGTCTCGTCCTTAACTAAATCTCCTCTGCCAATATTGATAAAAACTGCTGTATTCTTCATGGCTTGAAAATGTTCATATGTTAAAACATTCGACGTTTCGTCAGTGCTTGGCAAAACGGATACAATGAAATCCGCTTTTTCTATTACTTCAGGCACTTCCTTCATTGTATATAATTCATCAACATAGTCGACCTGATCGCCACTACGGTTCACGCCAATTGTATTCATTCGGAACGCTTTCGCTAATCGAGCAATTTCTCCACCGATCGCGCCAACACCTAAAATGAGGATCGTCTTTCCACATAATTCAGCCATCGGAATTTTTCTGTCCCAGTTTTCATCCGCTTCTCTCTCCGACAACAACTTTGTTTGTTTTACATATTGAAGCATCGCTCCAAGTGTAAACTCTGCCATTGGAATCTTATGTACTCCTCGAGCATTTGTCACAAGTATCCCTTTTTCCTCACAAGCAGCTAGAGGCATTTTTTCTAGACCAGCAGACATGACCATAATCCATCTTAAGTTGCGTGCAGAATGAATGAGTTCCTCAGTTAAATCCTCTCCATATGTCATGAAGACTTCCGCTTCTTGAAAGCTTTCGAAAGCATTCTTCATTCCTTTAAAAAATTGAAATTGTATTTCCGGAAATTTCTTCTGGATGGCTTCTTGTAAAGCCTGTTCAGGTAAAAGTGATGAAACGATCTTCATGGATGCTCCCCCTTTTTTCTTTTATTATAATCGTTTGCATTAAAACAATGGTGAAAATGGTCAGAAAATTTCCACCAAAATTCTCAACAGATTTTTCACAAAGGCTCTTTTCTCATTGATAGTTGCTTTTTGTACAAAAAATCAATGAATTTAACTTTGTTTTAAATGATATCTGATCGTAAATCAATGAGAAAAGAGCTTGCAACTAGTTACGATGCACCAAATAACTATTTCTACGTTAAAATCGGCAGTAGGATTTTAACAACAACCTTTACGAAAACAGCCTTCACATAAAAAGAGCAGGTCATTGATGACCTGCAAGCAACATTTGTCTGAGGAGGTATGCCCTAATACATACATATTCAAAACTTGTTTATCGGAGTGGACATACGCACAAAATAAGAAAAATAGGCAATAATTGCAATAACTTTAAACTCCTACAACATTTGATACTCTATAAGTATTTGTCTCTTGCTCAAACGCAGGATATTCATGAAGCTTTCCTTCATATATAAGTTCTAAAATCGGAATATCCACAAAATCATCTGGTCGTATAAGCTCTGGACATTTTTTCATCAGATGTAAACCACTCTTCTTTAAAACTGTGGCCACAAACTGCGAGCATGTAAATGCGTTATCTCTTTCCAGTTTCATGTTCATCGCGATAGCAAAGATCCCCATTAAATTGTAACGATAATTCGCTGAGAAGCTTTCAAACTGGTAAATAATCTTTAATAAGCGAGTATACTGCTCCTCATTAACTGTGAGCTTGTACAAGACACATCTTGTTTCCTTCCGGTGAAAAAAGACACCTTGATCCATCCGTTCTTTCACAAATCCAGCAGAGAAAGGGTTATTATACACCTTTCTGCCAAAGCTATAAATATCGTTCAATTCCTCATCCAAGGCGATTGAGACGTGATTATAAGGAAATCTCGTATAGAGCTTAATCATTTTCGAAAACCAAGTACCTGTATCTGTTAGAAGAATATAGACTGTTTTTTCGGCCACTTTTTCACCTACCTAGATAATTTTTACAAGAATAAATAAGTACATAATTAATAGACGTATGAAATGCCCTAATTACTTCATTTTTTTGAAAAAATCCTTAAAAAAATTCATGAAGTTTGCTCAGCTGCGAAATTCCTAGACCATCAGTAGCATGTCCGATACTAGTCTATCCACATTCCCTGAGCACTTCAATTTTCTTAATGATAACATCGATTCGTACGCTTGTTTATTTAATTTTTGTTAAAAATGGTGGCAAATAATAGCATCAATTTGATAAATACCTATACACAAAAGGGCTTTACATCTTTGTCTTTGCCTTCTCAAAATGAAAAACAATTGTTTAGTTCGAAAGTATGACATAAAATAACTTGTACTATTTTTTTAGTTTAATACTTATATAGATATAGAAAGAAATGAATCAACAAGGAGAAAACGGAATGTATTTCGAAGGAAGTTACAACTACTCAATTGTCATCTTATCAATAGCAATCGCAATTTTAGCATCTTATTCAGCTTTAAGTATTTCAGCAAAGGTGGCTCATACAAGAGAAAAAAATCGACTTTTTTGGTTATTAGGCGGCTCCCTAACGATGGGTGGTGGCATCTGGTCTATGCATTTTGTCGGAATGCTCGCGTTCCACGTGCCTATGACCGTTAAATATGACGGGGTCCTTACTGCCCTATCCATGTTAACTAGCTTCCTATCTTCGTTTATTGCCTTTTATATTACGAAAGAACCGAAAAACAATTGGCTCAAAATGGTGTTCGGCGGGTTCATAATGGGCAGCGGTATTGTGACGATGCATTATATGGGCATGGAAGCAATGATTATGCCGATGGAAATGACTTATGATCGAAATCTATGGATACTGTCCGCAATTATCGCTTTAGTCGCTTCTTATTCAGCTTTATTCTTGTTTTTGCGTTTCCGAAACCAATCATCAGCTAGTTGGTTAAAATGGTTATCCGCCATTACCATGGGTTTCGCGATCAGCGGGATGCATTATACAGGAATGAAAGCAACAAAATTTCATTCACATCATGAGATAGCAATGGATTCCAGCTCCTCTGTGAATCTTTTTTTATTGTACGGAGTTACTATAACGATAGTGTTAATCTTACTTATCTCTCGGGCTGCCATATTCTTCGACCGAACTGTTTTAGAGAAAATGGCTTATCAGGATAATATAACTGGTTTACCAAACCGCAATGAAATGAATCGTTTTTTCGATACGTATGTCGGAAACAAACGTTTTGCTGTATTATTTATCGATTTGGATCAATTCAAAGTAATTAATGACACGTTGGGCCACAATATAGGAGATATTCTCTTAAAAGAAGTCGGTTGTCGTTTACGTAAGTTTTTGCGAAACGGGCAGCAAGTTTATCGAATAGGCGGCGATGAGTTCTTGTTAATCGTTGAAGATGGCGATCAAAAACAAGCAGAGAATTTAGCTACTGACATTCTGAAAAGTATCAAAGAAGTCTATCGAATTGAGGGAAATGAACTTTATATTACCGGAAGCATTGGGATTAGTATTAGTTCAATCAAAGAAACAGATCGTTCGATGTTGCTCAAGACTGCAGACACAGCCATGTACACTGCTAAGAACTCAGGAAAAAACCAATACAAAGTGTACAATGAGCAATCTGGTAACACCGAGATTCGAAAAATGGAATTGCAAAAAGATATGCAGTGGGCCTTGGATGCTGAACAGTTTTACGTTGTCTATCAACCAAAATGGAATGTGCAAACAAATAGTCTAGTAGGCTTTGAGGCCTTACTCCGCTGGAACCACCCAAGATTAGGCGTGGTTTCTCCTGGTGAATTTATTCCTATTGCCGAAGAAACAGGTCTGATTGTTTCCCTAACCAAATGGACATTAGACGAAGCTTGCCGTCAATGTAGAAAATGGGAAAGTCAAGGATCTGTTAACCCGATATCGGTTAATATCTCCATACGACTTTTTCAAACCGATACTTTAATAGATTTCGTAAAAGATGTATTAGAAAAAACTGAATTAGCTCCTCAGCTTTTAGAATTAGAAATCACTGAATCCATGGTTTTCCTAGATATTGATGATATCATCCGCCAGCTTCATGCCATCCGTTCACTTGGAGTGAAAGTCTCGATGGACGATTTCGGTACAGGATATTCATCAATCGGTTTACTAGATCGAATTCCTATAGATTCCCTAAAATTAGATCGACTTTTCACCAATGATCTTGAGACCTCTAGTAAACGAGCAATTATTAATGCCATCCTAGTAATGGCAGCCGAACTGAATTTGGATGTTATTGCAGAAGGTGTTGAAAGCCAGAAACAAATTGAGTCCTTAACTGAACTAGGGTGTAACATCATGCAAGGCTATTATTATAGTAAGCCGATGAAAGTCGAAGAAATCGACCCGTGGATTAAATCAAGAGTACTCCAATAGAAAAACGAAGCTACCCCTTATCGGATAGCTTCGTTTTTTATGATAGATTTTCCTTAATAAATTGCAGCGCTTCTTCTACATGTCCGCTGACTTTTACTTTCTCCCAAACACCAGCTACTTTTCCTTCTTTATCAATGATAAAAGTAGAACGTTCAACACCCATGTATTCTTTACCGAAGTTCTTCTTTAGCTTCCATACACCGTATTGCTCTGCTACTGCATGATCTACATCTGCGAGCAAAGTAAATGGTAAACCATACTTCTCGATGAATTTTTCATGGCGAGCGACTGGGTCTGGACTCACACCTAATACAACCGCATCTAATTCCTCGAAGCTTTTATGCTGGTCCCGAAAATCGCAAGCCTCTGTCGTACAGCCCGGTGTCATATCCTTCGGGTAAAAATAGAGCACAACATTCTTCCCGAGATAATCGGAGAGCTTGACCAGTTTTCCATCACTTGCAGGCAATTCAAAATCTGGTGCTAACTGACCTTTTTCAATCGTCATATGTATTCCTCCGTTTCGAATTACGATATTTTTTAGCGTATCGAAATGAGAGAGGAAACACAAGCATTTAGGACTTCTCCATATCCCACACCGTTCTTGCCACAAAGGCGGCAGGAATCGTGTAGCCAATTAACGCTTCTGACACAGCAATAATTCGACCAATTCCAATGGGAGCAATATCTCCATAGCCAACTGAGAACAATGTAATCGCACTAAAATAGAGACCCGTCTCTAAACGAGCCAAAAAGATATTCTCAGATGGAATGTAGCCATCATCTAAAACAGCATAACCATGCAATTCCAACATGATATACATCAATCCGAAACTAATCATAACCGTGGCATAAATGGATGCTAAAAAGAAGAAGTTTTCTAAGGAAACTCGTTTTCCCTTTATTTTATACGGTGTAAAAAGAAGCCGTACACTACTCGCGATACAAATGATGATTAAGATTAACGAGGTGTAAAATACCATCCTATCCCTCATCTCATGCAAAATTTATCTCTTTTATTTATACGTACCTATTCTTTTTTATAGAACTGCTTGTCTCTTAAGGCACTGTCAAAACATTCTTCACAAAAAAGTGCTAAAATGGTTCATGGATATTATTTTTAGGAGGATCAATATGCATTTCACAAATTCCGAACGGCTACATGAAGAAGCCTTACAATACATAGTTGGAGGGGTGAATAGCCCTTCACGTTCTTATAAAGCAGTTGGCGGCGGTGCTCCCGTTGCAATGGAAAGAGCAAAAGGTGCTTATTTCTGGGATGTAGATGGCAATCAGTACATCGATTATCTAGCTGCCTACGGTCCAATCATCACAGGACATGCCCATCCACATATTACGGAAGCAATTAAAAAGGCAACCGAGTCTGGTGTTTTATATGGAACACCAACACCTCACGAAGTAAAATTCGCAAAAATGCTTCAGGAAGCAATGCCGAATTTAGAAAAGGTTCGTTTTGTTAATTCAGGTACAGAAGCAGTGATGACGACAATCCGTGTGGCTCGCGCTTACACTGGAAGAGATAAAATTATTAAGTTCGCTGGCTGCTATCACGGGCATTCAGACTTAGTTTTAGTTGCGGCAGGTTCTGGCCCATCTACATTAGGAACGCCTGACTCTGCTGGAGTTCCGAAAAGTATAGCTCAAGAGGTTATTACCGTACCATTCAATGATATCGAACCATTTAAAGAAGCTCTTAGCAAATGGGGCGACCAAGTAGCAGCGGTATTAGTTGAACCAATTGTTGGGAACTTCGGAATTGTTGAACCTAAGGAAGGTTTCCTTCAACAGGTTAATGATCTGACTCACGAAGCTGGAGCACTTGTGATTTATGATGAAGTAATTACGGCATTCCGTTTTATGTACGGTGGTGCACAAGATTTATTAGGCATTCAACCTGACTTAACAGCAATGGGTAAAATTATCGGCGGCGGTCTTCCAATCGGAGCTTACGGCGGAAAGAAAGAAATCATGGAAAGTGTCGCTCCACTTGGTCCAGCTTACCAAGCAGGTACTATGGCCGGAAACCCTGCCTCCATTTTATCTGGAATCGCTTGTTTAGAAGTATTAAAACAAGACGGTGTATACGAATATTTAGATGAACTTGGAGCGATGCTTGAGGAAGGCATCGCAACTGCAGCGAAGAAGCACAATATTCCTATTACCATCAATCGCTTAAAAGGCGCGCTTACTGTTTATTTCTCAAACGAGAAAATCGAAAATTACGAGCAAGCCGAGAATACAGACGGAGAAATGTTCGCAAAGTTCTTCAAGCTTATGCTTCATCGCGGGATAAATCTTGCCCCTTCTAAATACGAAGCCTGGTTCCTAACAATTGCCCATACAGCAGAAGATGTTGAGGCAACCGTCCATGCTGTTGATCATGCATTTTCTGAACTAGCAGGAGAATAAATATTCATATTTTATACATTACGGAGCGTGTTATCGCTCCGTTTTTTTAAAACTTTATACATTGAAACCGTTTACATAGTGGGTTTTTATAGGGAATTATTACCTGTTTTTAAAGAAAAAATTATCCATCTTTTTGTATAATTAATTGATTTCTGAAAATTCTCATGATATAATAGGAATATTATTTGGCTACTTTTGATTAGGTTGTTTTTTCTATTTAACAACCTTCAAAAGTGAGAGCAAAGGTTTTTTACAGCTTTCAATATGTATACTCTCATTTAACCCCTGGTCTGACTGGATTTTATAAGAGATTGGTTTGAAGATTTTTGTAAGATTTTCTTACAAAATGATCCGAATAAAACAGTCGACCTTGTTAAGAATTTTTACAGGAGGTGAAAGGCTATTAAGGTTCATCCTTAACAAAGCCAATTTTTAATGACTAATCAACAATGGAGCCCCTCACTTTTTAAAGAATTTCACCGCCAAGAGCACGATGCTTGTGGAATTGTTGCCTCTCTAGAAAAAAACAATACTCCTACTCGCGAAAATATATTTAATTGTATTAATGCTCTTGTCACAATGAATCATCGCGCTGGTTTTATTAACGGCGAAGGCGATGGTGTTGGAATTCACGTCGATATCCCAAGAGCCCTATGGAAAGAAAAACTAACAAAGAACGGTAGTGACCCAAGTCTTGTTGATCAGGATGGATTTGTCGTTGGTCACATCTTTATTAGTAGAAAAGATGATCCTCAAAGTATTAAGAATCAATTAACTACTAAGCTTGCAAACTATAATCTAGACATTCTTTTTGAATCTGAAGAAGTAACAGATGCTTCTGCACTAGGACCTATTGCCATTCAGGAGAACCCTGTTTTTTGGCAGATTGCCTGCTTAAGCGATGTGACTGGTCAAGAGCTTTCTAAAAAGCTTTTTGAATTAACTGTTGAAATGGAATTAGATGAAGCTGTTCACGTGGCTTCACTCAGTCAGTACCATGCTGTATATAAGGTAATGGGTGCTGGAGACATTTTACCGAAATATTATGAAGACCTTGCGAATCCAATCGTAGCTTCAACGATTACATTAGGACATAACCGCTATTCAACAAATACATTATCAAGCTTCAATCGTGTACAGCCTTTCACAATCCTTGGACATAATGGGGAAATCAATACGATTGCCAAGCTTCGTGATGAGGCAAAAATGATTGGTGTGCCGCTTGTCAAAGATGGCAGTGACTCACAGGATTTAAGCAGAACGATTGAAACGCTTATCTGTCGTGATGGCTATACTTTATTCGAAGCGTTGGATTTACTTTTCCCACCGATTATTAACGAAATTAAAGCATACCCTACTCACCTTCAAGATTTATATGTATATATGCGTGAAGCATGGGGACATTTTGCTCAAGGACCTGCGGGTATTATTTCTCGCTTTGGCGATGAGGCTGTATTTAGCGTTGATGCACTCGGATTACGTCCGCTTTGGATGCTTGAAACGGAAAAATCTTATTTGTTCTCGTCAGAGCCAGGGATCATTCCTTCAAGCGAATACGTCAATGATCCGAAACCACTTGCTCCTGGGGAAAAAGTCGGTTTTAAATGGGATGGCGATGTATTAAAAGTATATGAGCAGAATGATTATCAAGCGACTGTATATGAGAGATTTGCACAAAAAGTGAATCTTGAGAATGCTAGAAAGAGACTTTCCGTTCCGAAATTAGAAAAGACGGTATCTGTCACATATCCGAAGAAAATCCATAACGGACAATACAAAGCATTTGGTTGGGAGCGCGATCATATTCAGCTGCTTGAACAAATGGCTGAAAAAGGCGTCGAGCCTATTCGTTCCCTTGGTACGGATTCACCACTTGCTGCAATCAATCCAAATCGGAAAAACGTCGCTGATTTTATCAAGGAAAGTGTAGCCGTTGTTACAAACCCTGCGATCGACCGCGATCGCGAATCTGAACATTTCTCAACTCGTACCATTATCGGTCGCCGCCCTACTTTATTTGCGAAAAATGACCCAGGTACAGTGATTGAACTTACTTCCCCTCTTCTCGTTGAGGGTGCAGCAGGATTTGAATGTTCAGCAGAATTGCAACAGCCTAGCTATGATCAAGTAACAGCTCTTTTCCAAAAAGAAAATCTATCTGCCTATTTATCTGCGACTCTTAATAAAGAAGAAACCGTTCAGGAAGCTTTAGATCGTCTTCAAAAGGAAGTCGTATCTGCTGTAAAAGATGGTAAAACACTAATCGTTGTAGATGATGGTCGTGCCCATATGGATGACCAATTATGGCTTGACCCACATTTAGTGATTTCTACTCTTGATCAAGCGTTAGTGAAGGAAGAGCTTCGACGCGATTGTTCAATTTTATTACGTTCAGCAGCAATTCGCTCTCTACATGATATTATTCTAGCGTTCGGACTTGGTGCCGACTTAATTAGCCCATATTTTATGTTCATGACCGTACTTGATGAATCTACGAAACCACTAATGAATCTATATTCTGCTTTAGTTAAAGGTTTAGAAAAAGTCATCTCTACGATCGGAATCCATGAGCTTCGTGGCTACGGCAGACTGTTCTCAGCGATTGGATTAAATGAAGAAGTATCGAATGTACTCAATATCGTGAACTTCTTTGGTTCCGATGAGCTTGGCTATAATTTTGAGACCATGAAAGAAGACGCGATTGCAAGAAGCGTGGATTACGAAAACGAGAAAGAAAGAGTTGGAAAGTCTTTCAACCTTTTCCCACGTGTGTGGAAAGCGATTGGCGATGTTGCTACAAGTGGAGATTACACGGCTTATCGTGAAAAAATCACAGAGCAAGAAACAGAGAATCCTACAACGATTCGTCATTTAACGGGGTTTAAACAATCTAGTTCAGCTGTTTCTGTAAATGATGTAGATATTAGTGTTGGCGAGCATAGCTTACCATTTATCATCTCATCCATGTCATTTGGTTCACAAAATGAGATTGCCTTCCGTGCTTATGCAGAAGGTGCAGACCGTCTTAACATGGTCAGCCTCAACGGTGAGGGTGGAGAAATTAAAGATATGCTTGGAAAATATCCAAGAACACGTGGACAGCAAGTTGCCTCTGGTCGCTTTGGTGTCAACGCTGAACTCTTGAACTCATCTAATCTATTAGAGATTAAGATCGGTCAAGGAGCAAAGCCTGGAGAAGGTGGACATTTACCTGGTTCTAAGGTGACGGAAAAAATTGCAGAAGCGAGAAATGCTACAATCGGCTCTGACTTGATTTCACCATCTAATAACCATGATATTTACTCCATTGAAGATTTAGCACAAATGATTCATGAGTTAAAAACTGCCAATGATAAGGCAAAGGTTTCCGTCAAAGTTCCTGTTGTTCCAAACATCGGAACGATTGCTGTCGGTATTGCAAAAGCAGGAGCAGATATCATCACCCTCAGCGGTTTCGATGGCGGTACTGGGGCAGCTAGAATTCATGCCTTACAATACGTTGGTCTTCCAGTTGAAATCGGCGTAAAAGCTGCACATAATGCATTACTTGAAGCTGGACTTCGCGGTAATGTTGAGCTTTGGGCAGACGGCGGGATCAAGAGTGCCAGTGACGTCTTAAAAGTGATGCTACTAGGTGCAAACCGAATTGGCTTTGGTACTTTATCGATGATTGCGATTGGCTGTACAACATGTCGAGGCTGTCATTTAGATACTTGTCACGTTGGTATCGCAACGCAAATCGAGTCTGAAGCTCAAGCGAAGGATCATGGATTAAGAAGATTCGTTCCAAGACAATTAGACCTTGCAGTTCAAGGGATTATGAATCTCTTTACTGCTTTTGGTAATGAGTTAAAGGAGCTTACAGCTTCATTAGGCTATAAAAATTTACAAGATATCGTTGGTCGTTCCGATTTACTTGAGCAAGTAAAAGGTCAAGACCAGCTGAACTTAACTTACTTGTTGAAGACTCTTGATATTAGCCAATTTGAACAAAAAGAAGCAGCTGCTGCTTCTGAAACAACACAGCTGCAAATGGCAGTTGGCGCAGAATTTTTAGATGCCAATGTTGGTGAGCTTCAACAATCTCGCGAATATCACAGCGTTACTTCCGAGCAAAGAGTTTTAGGAAGCCGTGTTTCTTGCCACCGTGTACGCGGACGTCTTGATGGCTCCTACAAGAACTTACCTGCTGTAGAGCTTAAGTATAAGAACGGTTCTATTCCTGGAAACGGCCTTGGTGCTTACAACAGTGAAGGTATCAAAATCGAAGTCGCTGGTGGTTCTCAAGATGGTACTGGTAAGACTTCCTTTGGCGGACAGATTCTTATCTTCAAGTCTAAAGGAAAAAATGGCCAATACTATAATGGTTCCGTTGGGAAAGGATTCGGTTATGGTGCACAGCATGGTTTATTAGTTGCCCAAGGAAATGCCGATGCTCGTGCAGGAATTAGGCTTTCTGGAGCTGATATCATTATCGGTGGCCAAGTGAAGAATCCAATTCCGGCTGTTGAACAAGGGAACATTGGTTCAAGAGCAAACATTAAAGGATTCGCCTTTGAATACATGACAAATGGTCGTGGCTTAGTATTAGGAGATCCAGGTCCATGGCTATGTGCTGGGATGACCGGTGGTGTCGTTTACTTAAGACATCAACCTGAATTAGGCTTAACAAAGGATGCCCTACAAAGACGTATTGCCAAGGGAGCAAAAGTTTCCCTTACAGGTTTAACGGAAAAAGGAGTTTCTGATGTAACTGAGCTTCTTGGTCAATACGTAGATATGTTAAAAGCACAAGGTCAAGTTGAAGAAGCAGCAGAATTAGCTCTTCTCCTTCAAACACCTGAAGAACACTTTGTTCAAGTAGTACCAGTGAAGGAACAAGCAGACCCATCAGTTTCTACAGAGTGATATTTGATGATTTAGTTGAGCGCCCGCACATTTGAATGTGCGGGCGTTTTTTGTTTGTTGATTTTGGTGGGCGCGGTGAGACTTATAGGGTGTCGTTTGGGATCCGTCTGATTTGTCGGTCAGCTATAGTTGCCTTTAGGTGAATCTTGGTAACCAACCTGATTTGTCGGTCAACTCGTACAGATTCATCCTCATCTTGGCGTGCAAATAACATTTGTCGGTCAACTCGTACAGATTCCTCCTCATCTTGGCGTGCAAATAACATTTGTCGGTCAGCTCGAACGGATTCCTCCTCATCTTGGCGTACAAACCACATTTGTCGGTCAGCTCGAACAGATTCACCCTCATCTTGGCGTACAAACCACATTTGTCGGTCAGCTCAAACAGATTCTCCATCATCTTGGCGTACAAACCCTCCCAAACCAACAAACCTAGGCCATTTTATACACCATCAGGCCAACCTACAAAATTACCCAATGACTCAATTCCCCAAAATTCGGAAACATTATTAAAAACACAAATACGTAAATAGTACTATCTTCATGCATTGAGAAATTTTTTCTATTGTTTAACAATGGAAAATGGTTTAAAGTATGTATACACGTCTCAACCTTGGGAAGTGTTATTTTTGTGTAAAAGAAAGGATATATTTATTTATGAAGCTTGGTGCCCGCATATTTAAGACGGGAATTGCAATTGTTTTATCTCTTTTACTAGCTGAGGTGTTTGAACTACCCTCACCTATTTTCGCTGGGATTGCTGCAATTTTCGCGGTTCAGCCAACCATTTATCGATCCTATCTATCGATTATTGAGCAGATACAGGGTAATATTATTGGTGCCATTATTGCTGTTACCTTCGTACTTACGTTAGGAAATAACGTTGCGATGATTGGTCTTGCAGCCATTATTGTTATTACCATTAACTTAAAATTAAAAATCTCGAATACGATAAGCTTGTCCCTCGTTACATTAATCGCGATAATGGAAGCTCCTGGAGATGGATTCATTGAGTTCGCGATTATTCGATTCTTAACGATTATGCTTGGAATTCTATCTGCTTTTGTTGTGAACCTAGTGTTCTTACCTCCAAAATATGAAAACAAGCTATACTTTAGAATTGCCAATATTACCGAGGAAGCAACAAAGTGGATCCGAATTAATTCTCGACATGCGTCAGAGCATACTTTTTTAAAAAAGGATATCGAGAGAATTAAGGACGATTTAACGAAGCTTAATCAGCTCTATCTCATGTATAAAGAGGAACGAAGCTATTTCAAGCGGAATACGATTGCGAAGATGCGAAAGCTGGTTATTTACAGACATATGATTGCCACAACAAAAAAGGCGATTGAGATTCTAAAGCGACTACATCGATTTGAGAATGATGTCACGAACTTACCAGAAGACTTTCATTTAGAAATTCAGCATCAGCTTGATTATTTAATTGATCGCCATGAGCAAATAATGCTGAAGTTTATAGGTAAAGTTAAGCCACAGACGGCAAATGATGATGATCGACTTTGCTTGAACCGTAAGGAATTATTTGGTCTTTTTATAGCAAAGCAGAAAGAAATTGATTATGAATACGATGTAACGTTCTTTCATATCATGCAGCTTATTTCCTTTATTATCGAGTACGATGAGCATCTGGATCATTTAGATGTCTTAGTGACGAGCTTCAAGTCTTATCATAAGAAGGAAAATGAAGTCAATATCGAGGAACCTGTGCAAGAGTAAAGCAGCTGAATTTTCAGCTGCTTTTTTGTGTTCTAATTTTTCATACGTGGATCGAGTGCGTCTCGCAACCCGTCTCCCATTAAGTTAAATCCAAGTACAGTTAGCACAATCGCTAAACCAGGGAAAAACAATGTCCATGGTGCTTGAGTAAGAAATGCTCTAGCATCAGAAAGCATTTTCCCCCATTCAGGATTTGGAGCTTCTGCTCCTAGTCCTAAAAAACCTAGTGCTGCTGCTTCAATAATCGCAGTTGCAATCGCTAAAGTTCCTTGAACAATAATTGGTGCTATACTATTCGGCATAACATGGTGAAATAGAATCCGACTATTTTTCATACCCACTGCTTTTGCTGCAAATATGTATTCCTCTTGCTTGACACTTAATACTCGCGAGCGAATAAGCCGACCAAAATTCGGTATGTTAATGACCGCAATCGCAATTAAAGCATTTCTCAAGGATGGTCCAAGCACTGCCACAATGGCAATCGCTAATAAAATACTTGGGAATGCCAACAAGATATCAAAAAATCTTGAAATCACTGAATCGACCCATTTGCCATAGTATCCAGCAATAATTCCTAATAAACAACCGACTACAATAGAACCCATTACTGCTAAGAATCCAACCCAGAGTGAAATTCTTGATCCATAAACGACCCTCGAAAAAACATCTCGTCCAAAGTCATCTGTTCCAAACCAATGCTCACTTGAAGGTGCTTGTAATCGATCGCTGGCCGTTAGCTTCTGTTCATTGATTCCTTCTGGCGCAATGTATGGTGCAAAAATCGCTAAAAGGACGAAAAATAATACAATGAAAGTCCCGATCACCGCTAATTTATTTTTACGAAAGCTCCTCCATGCCTCTAGCCAAGGGGAGACAGCTTTATCTTCAGCTGGTTCGATTGGTACCTGAATTTCTTTATTCGTTGAAAGTTCCATATTCTCTCCCCCTTACTAATTGTATTTAATCCTTGGATCAATTGCGGCGTAGAGCAGGTCGACAATTAAGTTAATCGTCACGAAAATAACAGCGATAATTAAGATACCAGATTGTATGACTGGATAATCACGGTAGTTAATTGCGTCATAAATATATCGTCCGATTCCAGGCCAACTGAAAATCGTTTCTGTTAAAATCGCTCCTCCGAGTAAGAGTCCTGTTTGCAGACCGATAATTGTTAATACAGGAATAATGGCATTTTTCAAGGAATGCTTGTACACAACCCAAAACATTCTTAAACCCTTTGCTCGTGCAGTACGAATGAAATCAGATTTCATTACTTCAAGCATCGTAGAACGGGTAATACGCGCAATGATCGCCATTGGAATCGTTGCCAAGGCAAAGCTTGGCATCACCAAATGCTTCACAACTTCCCAGAATTGATCCATCCTTCCTTGTATCAATGTATCAAGAATATAGAAGTTCGTGATTGATTCAATCGGAGCTCGTACATTTTCTCTACCTGAAGTCGGCAACCATTCTAAATTAATGGCAAATACCCATTGCTCCATTAATCCGAGCCAGAATATCGGCATCGAAACACCAATTAATGCTAGAATCATCGCCACATAATCGAACCAAGAATTTTGGAACCAGGCGCTGATAATCCCTGCATTCACTCCGATTACAATCGCAATAATCATGGCACAAAAGGCAAGCTCAGCAGTTGCAGCAAGGAATGGCCAAATTTCCTCGTTAATCGGTGATTTTGTTCTTAATGATTCTCCCAAATCCCCGGTAAATAGGCCACCAAGATATTGAAAAAATTGTGTGTACCACGGTTGATCGAGTCCAAGCTGTTTTGTTAATTCCGCGACTGCTTCTTTTGTCGCTAATTGTCCCAATATAATTTGAGCAGGATTTCCGGGAATCGCACGAATCATGAAAAAGACGATTAATGTAAGTCCTAATAATACCGGAATCAATGACAAGAGTCGTTTGATTGTATAAGAAAACATATATACACCTCTCTTGCAAGGGAATGAGACTCTTATAGAAAGCTCTTTTTCAAAACGTTTTGCTTGGAAAAATAGCCTTCTATAAGAGTAGGATAACGAAGAGGGAGTCACAAAATCGAGCTCCCCCCTCCTCATACCTTACCTATTGTTTGATTTCAACAGATGATAATAAATCTGAACCTGTTGGATGTGGCAAGAAGTTAATTACATTCTTACTGGCCGCAAGTAATGGCGTAGAGTGAACTAAAGGAATCCATGGTGCATCATCTTTAATAATGACCTGTGCTTGCTTATAAAGTTCTTCACGCTCAGCTTGGTCAGAACTTGCTTGTGCTTTTAATAAAAGCTCATGAACTTCAGCGTTCTGATAGTAAGAATAGTTGTTAGAACCGATTGAATCTTGGTCTAATAATACATATAAGAAGTTATCAGCATCGCCATTATCACCAGTCCATCCTAGTAAGAATGTATCCGCTTCTCCCTTCGCCGCTTTATCCAAATAAGTACCCCACTCATAAGTAACAATCTTGGCTTTTACACCAACAGCTTCAAACATTTTTTGTAGAGCTTCTGCTACCTTTTGTCCTTCAGGCATATATGGTCTTGCAACTGGCATAGCCCATAGTTCCATCTCAAATCCATCTGGGTATCCAGCTTCTGCAAGTAATTCTTTTGCTTTTTCAGGATCATATGGATAATCTGCAACATCAGGATTATATCCAGCAATAACTGGAGGCATTGGGTTAACCGCAGGATCTGCAGCTCCAGCATAGAATGCATCAATGATTTGTTCCTTATTAACTGCATAGTTCAATGCTTGACGTACTAGCTTATCTTTTAATGGTCCACGTGTAGAAGTTAATCCAAGATAACCTACGTTTAAAGATGGACGTTCAATAACTTGTAGATCTGGATTGCTTTCGATTGTTGCTTTATCGCTGAAGTTGACTCCATCAATTAAATCCGCTTCCCCTGTAGCTAAAGCATTTAAGCGTGCAGAGTTCTCAGGAATAACTGTGAAGATAACCTCATCTAGCTTTGGTAGACCTTCTTGCCAATAATCTTCATTTTTAACAATTGTGATTCGATCATTTTCTTTCCATTCTTTAAACTTGAATGGACCAGTACCAACTGGATTCTTGAAGAAATCATCACCAAATTCTTCAAGCGCAGCCGGGCTCGCAATTCCGAACGGTGACATTGCTAAGTTTTTGTAGAACGGTGCGATTGGTGCATTTAATTTGAATTCAACTGTATACTCATCTACCGCTGTGACAGAATCAATCTTGTCTCCGAATTGAGATGTGTAATAAGCAAATTGCTCTGCATCTCCTGCCTTCCAACGTTCGAAGTTGAATACAACAGCTTCGGCATTGAAATCTGTTCCGTCGTGGAATTTAACGCCTTCGCGAAGATTAAGAGTGTGTGTTAAACCATCTTCACTTGGTGTCCAATCTGTTGCTAGTCCAGGTTCAATTTCAGTGTCCTGAGGACCAAAGTTGACCAGTGTTTCATAAAGGTTATCTGTTACCCTAAATGCTTCACCTTCAGTCGTAATTGCCGGATCAAGAGAAGTTGAGTCTCCCCCACGAGCAAAAACTAATTGTCCACCAGAAGTTGCTTCTGTTTCTTCAGCTGCATCTCCATCTTCTGCAGGCTCATCATCTGTACCCGCTGATGAATTACAGCCAACTAACGCTAATGAAATCAGCAGCATCAATACTAATGCCCAAATACCTTTAAGCTGTTTCATGATATTCCCCCAATTTATAGTATTTTTTATCATCAATGCTTACTTGTTATATAAGTGACAAGCAGCAAAATGACCTGGCTCAATCTCCACCAATTCTGGTCTAGTCGTTTTACATACTTCCATACATGCACTACATCTCGTATGGAACGCACAACCTAGTGGAGGATTTGCTGGACTTGGTAGATCTCCTTTTAATAGCTCCTTTTCCTGCTGCAAATCTGGGTCTGGAATTGGAATCGAAGCTAGAAGTGCCTTCGTATATGGATGCAAAGGATTTTCATAGAGTTTATCTGCTTCCGTAATTTCTACTAATCTACCTAAATACATCACCCCGACTCGATCACTAATGTGCTTCACGACACCAAGGTCATGGGCGATAAATATATAGGTTAATTGAAATTCTTTTTGTAAATCTTCGAGTAAATTTAAAACTTGTGATTGAATGGAAACATCCAACGCAGATACTGGTTCATCGGCAATAATGAGCTTCGGCTTCGTCATTAACGCACGAGCGATCCCAATACGTTGTCTTTGTCCACCACTGAATTGATGCGGATAACGCTTCGCATGGTAGCTATTCAAGCCAACGACCTCAAGCATTTCTCTTACTCTCCGTTTTCGCTCTTCTTTATCTTTCACCCCATGAACAATGAGTGGTTCTTCAAGGATCTTCTCCACGGTATGACGTGGATTTAATGAAGCGAATGGGTCCTGAAACACCATTTGGATTTCTTTTCTCATTCGTCTCATTTCTTCTGCCTTCAGCTTAGTTAGATCCTGCCCTTCAAATTCGACTGTTCCTTCTGTTGGCTCTAGTAGTCTCATTAGAACTCGACCAGTCGTCGACTTTCCACAGCCAGATTCACCAACTAAGCCAAGTGTCTCTCCTTTTTTAACAAAGAAGCTCACATCGTCAACAGCCTTCACTTCTCCAACTTTTCTGCCTAAAACTCCGCCAGTAATCGGGAAGTATTTTTTCAAATTATCTACTTTTAATAAAACCTCAGACATTAATTTTCACCTCCTGCTGCATGGAGGAAGCAACGGACATGATGCCCATCAGCAGCTTTGTATAAAGGTGGATCTTCAACGAAACAACGGTCGTGTACATTCGCACATCGCGCTGCAAAGCGGCAGCCTTGCTTGATAGCACCTGGCTTCGGCACATTCCCTGGAATCGAATAAAGTCTTTCCTTTTTCTCTCGTACATCAGGAATTGATTCTAGTAAACCAACTGTGTACGGATGCTTTGGATTTTTAAAAATGTCTCGGACACTTGCCTCTTCCACCACTTTGCCAGCATACATGACAATAACTCGTTGACATACTTCCGCCACAACCCCTAAATCATGGGTAATCATAATGATCGCTGTGTCGAGTTTTTTATTTAAGTTTTTCATTAAGGATAAAATTTGAGCTTGAATGGTTACGTCTAATGCGGTTGTTGGTTCATCAGCAATCAAGAGCTTCGGGTCACATGAAAGAGCCATCGCGATCATGACCCTTTGCCGCATTCCACCTGATAACTGATGTGGATATTCCTTCATGATTTGCTCTGCTCTTGGCAAACCAACGAGCTTTAGCATCTCTACCCCGATTTTGAAGGCTTCTTTCTTGTTTACTTTTTTATGTAAAATAATTCCTTCTACGAGCTGATTCCCAATTGTGAACAATGGATTTAAAGAGGTCATTGGTTCTTGGAAAATCATCGCGATGTCATTTCCTCTGATTTCACGCATTCTTTTTTCAGAAGCAGGTACTATATCTTCACCATTTAAGAGGATTTCTCCGCCAACAATTTTTCCTGGAGGCTGAGGAATGAGCTTCATAATCGATAAGGATGTTACACTTTTTCCACATCCGGATTCGCCAACAATCCCGAGGATTTCTCCTTTATTTACAGAGAAACTAATATTATCTACTGCAGGAACTTCACCATCTGAAGAGAAAAAAGAGGTTTTTAGTTCTTTTACATCTAAAACTGGAGCTTGAGTCACACTTTTACTCCTTCCTTTGTTGCTTTCTGATTTTTCTAATATTGTCCATTTTATAAAAAAATTTTCAATTCGTCTACTATTTATCTGAATTATTATTAAATAACAAATTTTCTTATTAATATAATTTTTAAGGGAAAACCCTATCATTGTTAGGTTTTATCGCTTTAAAATACTATTGCAATAAACTTTTTTTCCAAAATAAAAAGCACCCGATTTGGGTGCTAAAAATTAGTGCTCTAATTGTTGAATTTGAAACAACTTATGATAATTTCCTTGTTTCGCCATTAGTTCCTCATGACGACCAATCTCGACAATTTCTCCATTTTCAATCAAGACTATTCGATCAGCATGAGTAATCGTGGATAGACGATGGGCAACGATAAAGGTTGTTCGCTCCTTCGCAAGCTTTTCAAGTGCCTCTTGAATTAAATGCTCACTTTCGAGGTCCAGTGCTGATGTTGCCTCATCTAGAACAAGTATCGGTGGATTTTTAATAAATACTCGCGCAATCGCAACACGTTGCTTCTGCCCACCAGAGAGCTTCACGCCACGTTCACCAACTTTTGTATCGTAGCCTTGAGGCAAATTCATTATAAAATCATGCGCATTAGCCGCCTTTGCTGCCTCAATCACTTCTTCATCAGTCGCATTTGGTTTTCCAATTAAAATATTCGATTTAACGGATTCACTAAATAGAATATTGTCTTGCAGAACCATCCCAATTTTATCCCTTAAGGAACGAACCTTGAATGAACGGATATCTGTTCCATCAAGAAGAATCCTACCTTCAGTAACATCATAAAATCTCGGAAGCAGACTCACCAACGAAGACTTTCCTCCGCCACTCATTCCCACCAGGGCAATCGTTTCCCCTTCCTTTACATCAAGGGAAATATTTTTTAAAATCGTCTCTTCATTTTCTTCATAAGAAAAGCTCACATTTTCAAACTGGATATGCCCTCGTACATTTTCACAAGGAATCGCGTTAGGACTGTCATCAATATCATATTTTTCATCAATTAATTCAAACATACGGTCCATCGAGGCAATTGATTGGGTTAAGGTTGTCGATGAATTGACAAGTCGTCTTAATGGATTATAAAGACGATCAATATAGGCGATAAATGCGGCCATTTCCCCGATCGATAAATCTCCTCGGATCGCTTGGTACCCGGAAAAGCCGATAACAAGTAACGGAGCGATATCGGTAATCGTATTAACGACAGCAAAAGCCTTCGCATTCCACTTCGTATGATCGATTGCTTTTGTTAAGAAATTGTTGTTTTGCGCATCAAATCGTTTTTGCTCTTCATCTTCAATCGCAAAACTTTTAATAACCGGCATCCCTTGAACACGCTCATGTAAATACCCTTGAACCTCCGCAAGGGCCTGTGATCTTTTTCTCGTCAGCTTTCTTAAATTGCCAAAAAAGTAGCGCACAGAAAAAGCATAAAACGGAAAGAGTATAAGGGAAACAATCGTTAATTCTATATCCATCGTCATCATGATAGCCACAGCAATCGCAATCGTGGCAACATCTAACCAAAGATTCATAAGTCCTGTAATAACAAAGGTTTTCGTCTGCTCCACATCATTAATGACACGAGAGATGACCTCTCCCGCTTTTGTGTTGGCATAATATTTAAAGCTTAATTTTTGAATATGTGTAAAAAGCTGATCACGAATATCGTAAAGAATTTTACTCGCGGTCCATTGAGCAAAGTACTGGCGGTAATACTCAATCGGCGGTCGTAAGACGAGAAAAATAACGACCATAATGGACATGACCATCACGAGTTTGCCCGTTTTTTCATCAGCTGTTAGCTCAGGATTTTGCACAATGTCATCAAGTACAAACTTGATGAGCAACGGAATCAGCAATGGGATTGCAAATTTGACGATCCCAATAAGTATCGTTCCAAAAATTTGGACCTTATATGGCTTAACAAAATTCATGTACCTGCGTATGCTGTCCAACCTGTTCCCCCCTAGTTGAAAATAAAATTACGAATAAAAACCTGTTGAATCAAGATCAACAGGCGTTTTTTACTACTTATTTAGCGTCTGTAAGTTAAGTATCGTTCATACCAAATGTCGATAAAATCCGGTGCGAACGGTCCTTTCCCTTGACGGATCCAACGAATCAATTTATCCACATTTGCCTTTAATATTTGATCAATGACTTCTGGATATTTCATTTCCTTACGATGTCTTTCATATTCATCCTCGTCAAGCAAGTTGAAAGTCATATCAGGAAAGACTTTTATATCTAAGTCGTAGTCTATGTACTTTAATGCTTCCCCATCAAAAATAAATGGAGAGCTCAGATTGCAGTAATAATAAATTCCATCTTCACGAATCATCCCAATGATGTTAAACCATAGCTGGGAATGAAAATAACATATCGCAGGCTCTCTTGTGACCCACGTTCTGCCATCAGATTCTGTTACGATTGTCCGATCGTTTGCACCAATGACTAAATTTTGTGATCCCTTTAGAACCGTTGTCTCATCCCATACTCGATGAATATGTCCATTGTGCTTATAACTATGAATTTGTATTGGTTCACCCTCCATAGGTACGTCCATTGTTTCTCCCTACTTTCATTCTCCGAACACTCTAAAACCTTTATTTTTAAAATCGGCCTGTCCAGTTTCTCTTTCTATATATTATAACGGTAAAAGTCAGAATTTAAAACAAAGAGCCATTGAAATATTTCAATGACTACCTTTTATCACCCTATTGGTTGCGATTATCCTACTGTACTTACTTCTTGATAAGATTCAATCAATTCCTCAGTTTGTTTTTCAAATGTTTCGTGAATCT
Source organism: Bacillus yapensis (assembly GCF_005280205.1). Taxonomy (GTDB): domain Bacteria; phylum Bacillota; class Bacilli; order Bacillales; family Cytobacillaceae; genus Robertmurraya; species Robertmurraya yapensis. The sequence goes on from NZ_SUND01000026.1 coordinate 24,594, forward strand.
CCTTCAATTCTGCCTTCATTCTCGCGATATCTTCCTGGATACTTTCTAGCTTTGTCTCTTGTTGAAGAGCTTTTAGTTCATCCTCTAGAGCTTGGCAACGTTCTATTTCTGATTGAAGGAATAATAATTTTTCCATTGTCTCCATTTGTTCATTTACTAAACGGTTAAACTTATTCATGTTTCACACCGCCCTATAGTCGTATTCATTCCACGCTTTTAATATATTCGAGGGATGAACCACTATTCCTTTGACTAGTTATGTAAGGTTAATGGAAGTTTTGTCGATTTTTCTGTAGTGAAACAAAATTAAAAGCGAGCCCTTTTCAACGTTGAAAGAAAGGGCTCGCTCTTCTAAGTATATGTTCTCGTTAGGATTGACCAGCTTGGCCGGAACCTTGAGATTTTTTAGCTTCTGCTTGTTGGTTCGCTTGTTTTACTTTTTGAACGTCTGTTTCGCTACCAAATTCAGTACCGAATTGACCTTGTGAACCAGCTGATGCTGATTGAGCATTTTGCTGACGCACTTGTTGAATGTTAGTTCCAGATTGAGAATTGTTTGGCTTTGCCATCATTATCACCTCCACGCATATTAATTTATCCATGCGTAGAGATTACTATCCATTTATTTTTTTGGAAAAAATTAGTTAGACAAGCAAAGAAATTCCACCGTCAACAATAATCGTTTGGCCCCTAATCATACTTGCTTGATCGCTAATTAAGAACATAACAGAATTCACAATATCGTCAATTTCAACCATTTTTCCCGCAGGTGTTTTCTCTCTTGCCTCGGCAAGGAGTTCCTCTCGATTCGGGAAGGATTTCAAGGCTTCTGTGTCAACAGCTCCACCAGAAACCGCGTTGACGACAATATTTTTCTCCGCTAATTCAACAGCTAGATAACGTGTAAGAGCTTCAACAGCTGCTTTAGAAACACCAACTGTTGTATAGTTCTCAAGATAACGAATCGCCCCTAAGGAACTGATGCTGACGATTTTTCCGCCACCGTTTCTCTCCATTAACTTCGCCGCTTCTTGGGCACAAAAAAGAAGGGCTTTACTATTGATATTCATTGTCCAATTCCAATGGGATTCTTCAAGCTCCATTACAGGTCGTTGAACACCTGAAGCAGCGTTGCTCACAAATACATCGAGACGTCCAAATGCTTCATCAATTTCTACAAACATTTGCTTGATTTTTTCTACGTCTCCTACGTTCGCCTTTATGAGTAGCGCTTTACGACCAAGCGCTTCAATTTCAGCTGCTGTCTCTAATGCTGCTGTTTTGCTTCGTGCGTAATTGACAACAATATCGTAACCTTCTTTTGCTAATCGAAGGGCTGTAGCTTTCCCAATTCCACGACTACTACCTGTAACTAATGCAACCTTTGTCATGATGTTTGATTCCTTTCTTCTCTTTTGTATTCATTTTAGACATTAAATGAATAGATATCAACATGGAATACATACAATATCCTTAGAATAAATGAGTTCGAGGAGGTTTCTTGAATGTATTCCGGACGAGATATGACAGAACTTTCGATGATGTCCAAAGCAGATTGGAATGATAACGAATTAGCTTACTTTCATCATTCATTTCAGCAAATTATGCCGTATTTAAATTCAGAGGGTCACAGCATCCATCTTGAAATCATCGAGGAGATTGAAAATCGTGGTGGAATTAAGGGTGATCAATGAGTTTGTTTTGATGGGTGCCTGCTTTTGGGACGGAACTTGCTTGCACTTGAGATTCTGTCTTGCATTTTTGATATGGGTGACAGATTTTGAGTTTCCACCTGGCATTCTGTCACTCATTCTTGCTTTACGTGACAGATTTTCTCTCTCTACCAACGATTCTGTCACTCATTCCTGCTTTGCTTGACAGATTTTCTCTCTCCACCAACGATTTTGTCACTCATTCTTGCTTTGTGTGACAGATTTTCGCTCTCCACCAACATTTCTGTCACTCATTCTTGCTTTGCGTGACAGATTTTCTCTCTCCACCAACGATTCTGTCACTCATTCTTGCTTTAACTGACAGAATCTCGCCTTCCACCAGTAATTCTGTCACTCATTCCTGTTTTGAGTGACAAAATTTAGCTTGCCACAAGCAATTCTGTCACGTATTCTCCCGAAAACCCCAAACCATTTATTCCTCATTATAAAACTGCTTCATAATCTTCTGATGTGGCACCGGGAAAGGATACTCTACGATTTCTTCAGGAGAGACCATTTTTAAGTTCTCATCCTCTTTGATTGGAGCTTTTAATACTCCGTCAAATACTTGAATATCCCACTTCAAATGAGAAAAAACATGTTCAATTTTACCGACAGCTTGTCCTAGCTTAACCTCAATTCCGAGCTCCTCCATCATAAGAGCCTCGACATAACTTTTATCAAACATAAAAGGTGAGGTTACTTCGACTGTAGGGAATTCCCACATATTTGCGAGTAATCCACTGCTTGCGCGCTTATGAATGACTGTCTTTTCACTTTCACGAATAACAACGGCCGCTAATTGCACCTGTCTTTGCTTTTTTGCCTTCGTTTTTACAGGGAGTTCATTCTCTACTCCCTCATGGAAAGCATGACAATGCTCGCGTACTGGGCAGAGCAAACATGAAGGCGAAGTTGGTGTACAAATCAATGCCCCTAGCTCCATTAATGCTTGATTGAAATAAGACGGATTTTCATGAGAGATGAGTTCATAAATAGCCGTTTCAAATGTCTTTCTAGTTGAAGGCTTCGCAATGTCTTCCCAAATGGACAAGATACGTGAAATCACCCTCATCACGTTTCCGTCCACAGCTGGCTCGGGAACCCCATAAGCAATTGATAAAATCGCCCCTGCTGTATAAGGACCTACACCCTTCAAAGTTGAAATTTCTTCTTTCGTATCTGGGACTTTACCGCCGTACTTTTCTTTTACTTCCTTCACTGCAGATTGTAAATTTCGTACACGAGAGTAGTATCCTAACCCTTCCCATGCTTTTAAAATCTTTTCTTCCTCTGCATCTGCTAAATCGTTGATGGTCGGGAACTGTTCAATAAACCGGTTAAAATACGGAATAACCGTATCCACTCGCGTTTGTTGAAGCATAATTTCCGAAACCCAAACTTTGTATGGATTTTTATCCTTACGCCACGGTAGATCTCTTTGCTCGTTTGAAAACCATTCGATCAAATCGTGCTGAAAGGCATTTTTGTTAACTAATTTTAGATTTTTTAAGGAATCTGTCATGATTACACCGCCTGCTGTTAAACATATAAATAAACCATGTGAACATTTTTTAACTCTTTCTAAAATATCGATTTAATTCAACATTTACAACCCATTTGCTGATAAAATTAAACCAACATCAGCCTATTCTAAGGAGGTTCTACCTTTTGGACACAGGTACTCACATAGTTATGGGGCTTGCCCTTGCTGGTCTCTCAACATTAGATCCAGAAGTTGCTGCAAATTCAACAACTGCAACAGCTGTCATGATTGGAACCATTGTTGGATCACAAGCTCCGGATATCGATACAGTACTTAAACTTCGAAACAACGCTGTATATATTAGGAATCATCGTGGAATCACCCACTCTATTCCAGCCGTCCTGCTATGGCCAATTGGAATAACAGCAGTGATTTATCCATTTTTTCCTGAAGCAAATTTATTACATCTATGGCTTTGGACCTTTTTAGCTGTATTTCTACACGTTTTCGTCGATATTTTTAATGGATATGGCACGCAAGCGCTGCGTCCTTTTTCTCCAAAATGGGTTGCTCTAGGCATGATCAATACGTTTGATCCGATTATTTTTGGCTTGCATGTCCTTGGATTAATTGTTTGGGGACTAGGCGCACACCCTGGATTCACCTTTTTAGTTGTCTATGCCGTTCTTGTCGCCTACTACATTATCCGCTTTTTTGCACAAAGAAAGGTTGTTCAAGAGGTAAAGACATTAATACCAGACGCAACCGATATCATCATCTCGCCGACGATGAAATTTTCTCAGTGGCGCATTGCGGTCATGAATAAACATCAATTTTTTGTCGGGCGGGCATACAAGAATGATGTGACCATCCTTGACCAATTTAATCGCGTGAAGGTCCCTTCTTCCCCTGTGATTGAGGCTGCGAAAAAAGATAAAAATTTATCTGCCTTCCTATCCTTTTCACCTGTCTATCGCTGGGAAGTTGACGAATACAATGATTATTATGAAGTGAAATTCATTGACTTGCGTTATCGAAGCAAGGACCATTATCCTTTTGTGGCTGTTGTTCAGCTGGACCTAGACTTGAATATTCAATCCTCTTACACAGGCTGGATTTTTAGTGAAGAGAAACTTAGAAAAAAATTAGAGATACTACCAGGATGAAAAAAGCGAGGTGCTCTGCCCTCGCTTTTTATTAAGTCTGTTCTCCTAAAGATAGTTGTTAAAATCCTACTGCCGATTTTAACGTAGAAATATCCATTTGGTGCATCGTAACTAGTTTGCAAGCTCTTTTCTCTTTTGATTTACAACCAATTATTATTGAAAACATAGATAAATTCATTGATTTTTTGCTCTAAAAGCAACAAAGTTTGAGAAAAGAGCCTTTATTAATGTCCCTGGCCATTTTCAAATAAATGCTTGTACTTTGGATTTGTAGCAAAAAATTCGTGAAGTCTTGCCCCATGATTTTCAATCAACTGGCGCACGATTCGTTCTGTCATTTCACTGCCTTTATATTCTCTCCCAGCTTTTGCTCGAGTTGTTTCAAAGTCATCCCATAGCAGTTCGACCCAAGTTTGCGCCTGATGAACAGATAATGAGCTGTTCTTTTCCAGTAATAATTCCACTAGCTTTTGTTGATATTCATTCAAACTTTTTCACCTCTTTTGCCAACTTTTTATCATGATGAATAATGATACTTCAGCCTAATTGGGTTCATACTATGTGTACGTGATAAGCATTGCTCTGCAGTGCCTATCACGTTGGTAATTGATTTGTTAGGGAGGGTCTTGTATTGCGAAATAAAGCAAAGAATTTCCCATATGAAGGAGAAAATAAATTCGAGGGTGAACCTCGAGCAAAAGCGGAGTATGCTTCTAAAAGAGCAAATGGCACGACAAATACTCATCCACAAGAACGGATGAGAGCCTCAACGAACCGAGAATCTGACACATCAGAGCTTTTTGAGTAGAAAAACTACTACGGGAGGCTGGATAAAATGGGAAAAAGTAAAAAATTCTTTGACAACAATCCTTACTCAAGCCCATTTACTTCACCAAATGTTCGTTTGAAGCATGCCCATTCTCAAGTAAACGGGGAAACCAAGGAAACGCAAGACATTATTATTCTCCATAACCAAATCAGAAAAAATTCGTAAATCTTACAACCAGAGCCTTTTTGGGGCTCTGGTTTACTTAAGTGCTTTCAGCATGGAAATCGGTAAAGCTTCCGTCTCTTTGCTCTCTCCTAATCGATATCCCCATGCAAATACACCATTCATATACTCAATCTGAAAATACTTACCTGGGTCTCCGTCGATTTCGTAGATTTCTTTTTTCTTAAAATCCGTTGGGTTTAACAAATAAGACTTGGCCATGATTGCTTTTCGCTCTAATACAGCAAATTCACTTACCATTCCCATTTGCTCTGCTTTACGTGCTTGTTCATGGAGCTTAGCGATCTCTTGCTTCAGCTCATACTCCGTCATTGTACTATAACGTTTCTCTTCCACCTTTGCTCACCCCTTATGATGTTCATAACCTTATTTTACTATATTAATCGTCTTTTTCCTCAGCTAAAAATTGTTCGATTTTCTCAATCGAAAATCCTTTTCGATACAAAGCCTGCTTCATTTTTTGTTCGTATTCATAGCCTTCTAATTGAGCGTACTTCCTATGTGCTTTTTCCCCCTGATATCGTAAAGCTTCCATTTCATCATCTTCGTCTTTTTTGGATTCTGCCATTTCCATGGCAATTGAAATGACCTCAAACGGATAGCCCTTTCTGAGCAAAAACTGCTCAGCCTTTTGCTTCAAGATTCGTTCAGATTCTTTGGCGCTCTTATTCACTGCTTTTTCCCAAAGTCCTTTTGCTTTCTCAATCTGTTTTTCTAAAGAATACTGCTTTAACGCTTTCTCAATGAGTGGTGCGGCAACTCCCTTCTCCTGAAGGTCTTTTCGGACGACGACAATTCCTTTATCGGACGTATTTATTTGTGTTCGGACGTAAGCATTCGCGTATTCTTCATCATCAAGAAATTGATAATCGTATAATTTATGGATCACCTCTTGGATGACAGGTTCTTCAACTTCCTTATCAGCTAAATACTTTCTTACCTCAAACTCCGTTCTCATAACACGTGTTAAATAATGAATCGCTAAATTATAGGATTTTCGGATATCGTCCTGATAATTAATTTCCATTAGGGCGAAGTCATCTAACTCCATGCCTTTTTTCAAGTTGAACTTAATTAATACATCTTCATCGACACTAAAAGCGTATTCCTCACCTTTTCCATGATCTAAGAAGATATTATATCGATCCGTGTTCTTTTTTTGGACGGTGATTTTTGTAATCGTAGCCATATCCTCACCTCCCTATAAATGTACCACATTGTTTGAAAAATCTCCGCTCGAAAACAGGGTTTTCCATGATAAAACGCTAATTACTCTATAGAGGTGATATGCACATGAAAATTGTGATTGCAGGCGGAACCGGCTTTGTAGGAAAAGCCTTAACAAAACGATTAATAGATAAAGGACACAAGGTCATTATTTTAACAAGAAAAGGATCACAAACTGGAGGAAACCCGACTTTCCATCAATGGTTAACAGGGGGTAGCAGTTCCTCTATTCAAGATATTGACGTCATGATTAATTTAGCCGGTGAATCTCTTAGTAGTGGACGTTGGACGACAGCTCGAAAAGAACGGATTCTCTCCAGTCGCATTGAAGCAACAGAAGCAGTGCTTGCCCTCATGAAAAATAATCCTCCAAAGACATTCATTAATGCTAGCGCAATCGGTTATTACGGCACATCCTTAACGGAAACTTTTACAGAAGAATATAAAGCAGCGGGAACAGATTTTTTAGCGACGACCGTCAAAAACTGGGAAGAACTAGCCTTACAGTCCACCACTCGCACGATTTTGTGCCGATTTGGGATTATTTTAGACAAAACAGAGGGAGCTTTGCCAAGAATGGCATTACCATATAAGTTTTTTGCTGGCGGAACCGTTGGGGACGGAAAGCAGTGGATGTCTTGGATACATATTCAAGATGTTGTCGAAGCGATTCTTTTTCTAATGGAGCATGAAGAGATCGTAGGTCCTGTTAATTTCACTGCTCCCAATCCAATCTCGATGAAGGAGTTAGGTCAAGCCATTGGTAAGGCTTTAGAGCGTCCTCATTGGATACCTGCACCCTCACTCGCCCTAAAAATGGCCCTTGGTGAAATGAGTTTGTTAGTTTTAGAAGGACAACGAGTTCTTCCAGAAAAACTGCAACAAGCAGGCTACCGATTTCTTTATGAAAAAATTGACGAAGCATTAGCAAATATTTATCAAGCTTGAGTATCAATCTTTTTTAATAAGGGAAAAATAGGAAGTGTAGTCTTATTAATTTGTGAAGAGAGGATGTTGCGAATGGCTGATAAGAAACGGAAAGATAAGTCCAAAAGTACATTGTCCAGTATGCAGGAAATGAATTATTCACACGAGTTTAAAGTGGCTGACCAAGCTGGAGGGTTCACAAAGAAGAAGGCGAGACATTAATTCATAAATTCCTTGAACATCGTGAAAAATAAGTACGGAAAAACGTAAATGTTTTTTCGTACTTTTCATTTTGAAGGGAGTTTTACGATTGGGACGTGGACAAGGCCGAAAAACAAGAGACAAAAATAAAGCAAGTCTTCCACAAGTGCCAAAAAACATGAAATCAGATGGCCGCGATGTAGAGTTTGACCGTGATTTAGCAGACCATGCTGATTTAGAAGCAATGGCTCGCTCTAATGCAGCAGATAAGCGAGCGAAAAAGAAAAAATAACATGCATTCTAGGTGAATCCGAAGTGGATTCACCTAGTCGCATGTTCAATCATGAGAAGTTCACGAATATCATCCTCTGTTAACGTGGATGCATTGCTTTCCTTTGTATCGATGATTTCTTGAACAAGATTTCGCTTCTTGTCCTGCAGTTCATCCATTTTTTCTTCAACAGTACCCTTGGTAATCATCTTGATGACTCTTACCGTATTCTCCTGCCCCATCCGGTAAGCACGGTCGGCCGCCTGATCCTCTACAGCAGGATTCCACCATAGATCATAAAGGATAACCGTATCCGCTCCAGTTAGATTTAGGCCTGTACCCCCGGCTTTCAAGGAGATGAGGAAAAAACTTTGCTCCCCCTTGTTAAAACGGTCGCATAATCCAACTCGCTCCTCAGCAGGAGTTTGTCCATCAAGATAAAAAAACGTTAACCCTTTTAACGCTAATTGCCGCCCAATCAGTTCGAGCATTTTCGTGAATTGTGAGAAAATCAACACTCTTCTTCCTGCTTGATTGGCTTCATCAACAATTTGCATCAGCTTATTCAACTTCGCTGAGCTTCCTTTGTACCCGTCGACAAACAGAGCGGGATGGCAACAAATTTGTCGCAGTCTCGTTAGGCCTGCTAATATTCTGATTCTGTTTTTTCGAATCGTGTTCTTGTCTAAATGCTTTAATGTGTCATGACGAAGCTTCGCTAAATACGCAGCATAAAGCTTCTTTTGCTCTGGATAGAGTTCCACATACTCTGGCAGTTCCATTTTTTCCGGAAGCTCCTGAAGAACATCTGCTTTGATTCGTCGTAGAAGAAATGGGCTCGTCCTTTTCGCAATTTGTTTTCGTGTCAGCTGACTGTAATTCTTAAGGCCTTGAAACAGCTCTGGAAAAACGACATGATAAATCGACCATAACTCCTCAAGGGAATTTTCTATCGGCGTCCCTGTTAGGGCAAAGCGATGGTTAGCCCTTATTTTCTTAACAGACTTAGCCGTTTGCGTAATCGGATTTTTAAAGGCTTGAGCTTCATCAAAGAACACTGTATGGAATTCCTGGCTCTCGAACCAATGAATATCCTTCCGGAGTAGCGTGTAAGAAATAATCAAGACATCTATTTCATCGATTTCCTTATACACCTTCTGCCTCTCTTTTTTCACGCCATCTACCACAACTGCCCTTGTCTCAGGAGAAAACTTAATGAATTCATGAAGCCAGTTGTAGGTAACAGCGGATGGAGAGACAATCAGGACAGGTCGACTATCCTTTTTTACCTCTGAAAGAACAGATTCAATATAGGCGATACTCTGAACTGTTTTTCCAAGCCCCATGTCATCGGCGAGTATTCCTCCGAATCCATAGCTGGCAAGAGTCTTCAGCCATCGATATCCGTGCTTTTGATAATCCCTCAAAATCGACTCAAAACTTTTTGGCACTTCAAATTGATACGGGTTTGTTATCTCTTCTATAAATTGTCGGAAAGATTCCTCGGGAGAAAACACTTCGCTGTCCATAATCGAATCAAGAAAAGTGATTCCCTTTAGGACAGGCATTTCTAGCCCTTTTTCGATTTCATCATAATCGATCGGAAGTGACCTTAAAAATCGGTCCATTTCTTCAAACTCTTTCGTTTCTAACGTAAGAAGCGAACCGTCACCCAATCGATAATATTTTCGTTTTTCTTCTAAGGCTTGCAGCAAATCCCGAATCTCGTTTTCTGGAATGCCGGTCATTTCAAATTTAAATTCAAGCCAATTGGTCCGTTCTTTTTTCACTTTTACTTTGATATTCGGGTGAGAATTCTCTTTAAAAATCCGATTGCGAATCGCTGTCGTTGCATATACCTGAACAAGCTTCTGTAGCTTTGGCAGGATATGATGCAAGAACTCATACTCAAGATCTTCGTTTTGTAAAAAATATCCTCCATCTGTTTTCGCAAATTCACTCTCGTCCATTAATTGAAGAATTTCATCCTCTTTTCGGTCATCCCTAACAAGCAACGCTCGAGCAAATTCCTTATCATTGGAGACCGGATTAATCATGATGTTTCCATAATGAAATTCTAAGCCAGCAAGCAAACGGTTTTTCACGCGATCTAAATAAAGCTTAGGTATAAGCGGAGTTTGAACGAGCCTTTTTGCTATTTCATCCGCAATTGTTACAACTCCTAGCTTTTTCAAACCAGGCAATACTTTTTCTAGGAAAAAATCCATTTGGTCTTTTGGAATAGGTATTCGATTCCTTCCAGAACTATCGAGCATTTCCTTTAAGCTTAACAGTCTCTTGCAATCGGCATGTTCTAAAGGAATCACGTTCCCACAATAAAGAACACAATCATATGAATCCATGATGACAATCTGCTCAAAGCCCTTGATTGAAAGGTGGTAGCCACTTGATTCAGTTTGAAAATCAAAGTGTAACGGGAGTGTTTCCACCGCTAATTTTGGTCCCTCAAACGCTTCTCCATAATACTCGATTCTTCCGTTGGGTTCTTTTACGAGTAAAGGCACTAGCCTCTTCCATCCGGATGCTGGAATGGCTAATGTGCTTTTATAGGATGAAGGATTCTTTTTATGATTGTTTTGCATGAGTTGATGAAGAATTTCATCCACCGAGCGGTCAAAACAATGGATGCGCGGATCATAGGTGAAGATCGGTGATAACACACTTTGATTCCCATCTCTCACATCCTCCAAGAAACGGCGAATATTGAAGACAGACGTCTCTTCAATCTCAATACTAATACCAAACATTCGCTCACCATTGTCCATTTGCAGCACTTTACAAATAAATCTTGCATTTAGAACTTGCCTATCTTCAAAATGGAGCTGATGCCCACTAGAACGTTTCGGTTGCTCCTGAAAAATCGTTAGCAGTCCTTCTGCTAAGCTTGAGTCCTCAGGCTTGTTAAAAGAGTCTACTCTACTTTGTTGTTTTTCATAAATCGCAATCAAGACTGCCGCGATATGCTGACAATCCTTTTGAAAAGACGCAAGTGTTGGACAACTACAGCTCGTTTGAATTTCACCGTTTTTGTTCGTTTCTATTTTTACATAAAAATCTTCTCCAGCTTTGACGATCGCTTCGGAAGAATGAGGTGTATAGGATTGAAATTGAACTTTATTCCCACGATAAAACGCTTCTCCTCGCTTGAAGGAGATTTCTCCACACATTTCTTTAATAATTTTCGGACTTAATTTGATAGCCAAAATGCAGGACTCCTTCCCGAGGCAATCATATCTATATATTATAGACGATTTGAAGGCAAAACAAGAGGACGAAACCTTTTGGCTCCGCCCTCTTGTTTTAAAATAATGTTAGTTATGTGCTAAAACTTCATTGTCATCGTTTTTGTTTAATTGCTTTTTAAGGAATGGTACTGCAAATCTGTCTACTCCGTAGTAGTAGCTTGCTGTTCCTGCGAATAAGAGAATCATTGCTACTGTGTATAAAATTGGGTTTGTGCTAGTTGTTCCTGCTAACATGAAGTTCAAGTTCATGAATGCACCTGCGATTAACGCTGGGATTGTTGCAACTCCGAGAATAAGTCCAAGTCCTACTAAAACCTCGCCCCATTGTACTAAGAAGCTGAAAATTTCTGCGTTTGGTAATGCTACTCCTTCAAGGAATGCTGCGTACCAGCCTTGTACGGTTGGATGTTCTCCACCTGCTCCAGCAATTGCACCTTTTATAAAGCCACTAGCATCGAATCCTCCGCCAGTTATTTTGCCTAAGCCACCTTCAATCCATTGAATGCCTAACCATACTCTCAATATTGTCCAAGCAACTGCTACTTTTGGGTTTTTCATCCATTTCATGATATATCTCTCCTTTGTGAATTAAATCACATATTATTGTAAAAAATTTTGTTTGATTATTAATTGTTTGCTAAAACGTCATTATTTTCGTTTTTGTTTAATTGCTTTTTAAGGAATGGTACTGCGAATCTGTCTACTCCGTAATAGTAGCTTGCTGTTCCTGCGAATAGTAGAATCATTGCTACTGTGTATAAAATTGGGTTTGTGCTAGTTGTTCCTGCTAACATGAAGTTTAAGTTCATAAACGCACCTGCGATTAACGCTGGGATTGTCGCAACTCCGAGAATAAGTCCAAGTCCTACTAAAACTTCGCCCCATTGTACTAAGAAGCTGAAAATTTCTGCGTTTGGTAATGCTACTCCTTCAAGGAATGCTGCGTACCAGCCTTGTACGGTTGGATGTTCGCCACCTGCTCCAGCAATTGCACCTTTTATAAAGCCACTAGCATCGAATCCTCCGCCAGTTATCTTGCCTAAGCCACCTTCAATCCATTGAATTCCTAACCATACTCTCAATACTGTCCAAGCAACTGCTATTTTAGGGTTATTAAACCATTTCATGATAAATCTCTCCTTTGTGAAATTATTCACATGTCATTGTAAAAAATTTTATTATAAGTTCTTATTTAAGCTGGCCCGCTTATTCTGTGGTAAAGAGAATTAATTTACTTTGTGAAGTTTTTCACTTTCTCTTTACACTTATAATATATACCTTACAAATAGTGAATACAATAGCTGTCACATTTATTTCACAATTTTTCTTTTATAGATGTCAGAATTGTGAACAAAGATACCCACAGGGCTGTGGGTAATGTTAATAACCATTTAAATATCAATGATTTTGTAGGTTTGAACCAACCTCGTTCTCTGTGTATAAAAATTCATTCTTCACTTGTTAATTGTGTGAGTAACTTTAACAAACGTTGTAGCTGTCACATATTTTTGTGGATATCCCTGTGGATAAAACGCAGTTTCCTCTTATACCTCAAGGATTGACTGAATTTTGATCATATATGGTTTTAGTCGATATTCGTTTGCTTTTTTGGAAATGAGTTCATTTATTGCATCTTCCTCTGTTTCCGCTGAAATGAGGCTACGTCCTTCTAATACAGAATCATCCTCCACAACTGCGTACCACGTAATTCGAAAAGTTTTCATCTCTTACCACTCCATCCAAATGAAACGAGATATTTTACTCAATCATACTCTCTTTCCTTCTATTATTAAATGCGTTCCTATCATTTGATAAAAATTAACAATTTTCAGTATACAAAAGGTATGATTTTTGCTTCAATTATAAAAAAGGATTAATTTGGAAGGAGGTTTTCGAATGGAAAAAAACTATGAAACAAGACATATCTATTTTACCATCGCCATTATAATAGCTATACTTTCGCCTATTTTCTATTTTTTTGTTCCACAAACTGTAGGAGATGTTATCCATTATAAAGAAGACACCTGGTATGTATCGACTCCACAAGAGAATTTTACTTCATTTGCCGTAGGTTGCGGTTTTCTCTTCATCGCCTCGATTCTCCTTTTCTTTTTAAATATACGAAAATTATCGATTGCCTTAAGTATCATCTTTTTATGTTTTGGATTGTTTACCTTCTATATTGGTTCTCAGTCATTTGTTTCATTATCCAACGAAAAAATTTCCTATAGCTCTCTGTTCGAATTTAAGAAGCATACCTACCAATGGGAAGACATTGATAGAGTCATTCATTATCGTACAGAAACCGGAAGCTACTCTGAATTTGAATTAGTTTTCAAGGATGGAAATCGTGCAAGATTAGATGACAATGCTTATTTTCGGGAAAAATCCGATAAATTTGGGATGAAATTGGCCGAATATAATTTATTTCCAGAGCTGTCGCTAGTGGATGAACCATAAAAAATAACCTCAAATTGAGGTTATTTTTTATGGTAGGCTACGAAGCACTCTAGCTGCTTCTACCATGTTCTTTAATTTCAAAAATGCAATCTCATCACCGTTCATTGGACGCTGTGCGAATGTACCGAACCCGCAATCAGGATTTAAGTAGATTTTATGATCAGGAAGAAATTTTCGAATAGCCTGGACTCGCTCCACCATCTCTTCGACCGTCTCGACAACATCCGTTCGTGGATTCACGATACCAAAGCCTAATTCCTTGTCACCGAATTCACGAATAACCTCAATTTCTCCGGCACGAGGAGTAGAATATTCAAGAACCAACTGGTCCACGTCTACATTCGCCAGATAAGGAACTAACGGATAGTAAGGCCCGCGCAGAAGAACTTCCTCCTCCTTGCTCCAGTTCCCTCGACAAACATGAACAGCTATTTTTGTGCCACGACCAAGCATCTCTTTCGTTACCTGATTCATTAAATCCAATGCAAACGCTATTTCTTCCTCTGCATCTGCTTTCGCCGTTAGCGCCCCGCACATAAAGGTACGATTCGCGTTCTTCTTAGTAAAAACAACCTCTGTTAAAACTGGTTCATCAAACTGAACGAAATCCACACCTGCAGCGATTAAATCCTCTAGTTCTTCCCGTAACACCTGGACTATATCGACCGCTAGATCTTCCTTCGTTGGATAGGCATCCTTAGATAGACCTTCTACCCACATCGATCTTGTTAATAAATAAGGACCAGGCAACGATACCTTCACTGCTTTATCCGTATGTCTTTTTAAAAATAAATAATCGTTCAATGCAAGTGGTTTTTTACGGCTTATTTTGCCTGTTGCAGCAGGATTCGTCATTGAAAAAGCCGGAACATCAAGCGTTCCTAGTATTTCTTCAAAGCTTGCTTTGTCCTCAATATAATCGAGCAATTCCGAAACAGAGAGCATGCGTACATTGTTTAAATGTTCCGCAACAAAGGAGATATAATTATCTCTTCTTTGTTCACCATCAGAAACGTAATCAATCCCCGCTTCTTCTTGCCATTTGAGGATTCTCAAAATGGACTCATCTGCAATTTTATTAAATTCGGTTTCATATATTCGTCCAGCCTTTTTATCACGCATCGCCTTTTGTACTTCCTTCGTTCTTGGCCAACTTCCTATAACACTCGTTAGAAAATGATTATGACTCACCTTATTTCCTCTCCCAACTAAAAAACAATACTGAGCTTAATATCTATTTCCACAGTCTCTCTCAAGGTTTGGTAAATAGGAGAACGCTTCAGTGTATTGTTCCAAATCTCTTCTAAAAGTCCTTCATCTGCTGGGGATGAGAGATAATAGGTTCCTGAGATTTTACTGATTTTCGGACTGCCCTCATCCTCAAGCTCCATATGATAGAGAACATTATCGATGCTAGCTTTTAATGTTAGCTCACCATTGTCTATTGTCACATTCCGCTTTGAGGCTTGAGCTTTAAATCCAACAATAAGACATGAAGCTAGAGACCCTAGGAAAAAGTCAATCGCACTTGGAGCTTCTACCTTTGCACTAAAATCAGCTGGCTGACCAGCTAATAAGGTATGATTTCGAGCATGAATCTTAGCAGTCAAATTCTCATTCCCTTGTACGCGCACACTCCATTGATACCCTTTGGCTGCTTCTAAATCCTTTATCAAATCGCTCTGAGCTCCGTTCCCCTTTCGGATAAAATAGCAGGTAGTATTATCACCTGGCTCAGAACCTAGAAAACTATGTTTAACCATCCGACACCAAGCCGGTAAGTCTTCTTCTACTGTTTTTTCTCGACTACGAACCTCGAGAATTTCACCTTCAGCAAGTGGGTCCATGCTTTTTTTAATAATTAACAATAAGCCTGACCCACAATCTAAATCTCCACCATCACACACTGCTTGGGACTTGTACATACGCTTCTCCCCTCGCTTAATATGTAATCGAAGCAGCTCCTTGACTTAAGAACTCAACCACTTTTGCTCCGCCAACAATCTTTGCTCCTTCTAGTAAGTCTTCCTCTTCAAATCCACGCTTTTTAAAACACGGACTACATACCCAAAGAATTCCACCAGCTTCTAAAAATTGATCCATTAGCTGCTTTAATGGCGCAAAGCCTTCTTCATGGATATCCTCTGCATAACCCTTTGAAGCAAGATATGCTCCTTCTACATTCAAGAACACGACTGTCTCTTGTCCTGAAGCGACCGCTGCATTTGCCACAACGAAAGCAACTGTTGCTTTATCTGTATCATTTTTCGCATTTGTTACACTTACTAAAAATTTCCCTGACATATTCATTCCTCCAAAATATATTTTTAAACGAGGCTGGGACATAACTAGCTTCAAATAATGAGAAAGGTGAATTTGAGGGTACTCAAATTCACCTTTCTCTATTTTTGTGTGTTAATTTTTCTATTACTTTAGTTAATGGCAGTGAATTTT
>NZ_SUND01000027.1 GCF_005280205.1 Bacillus yapensis
GAGCTTCCTTCAGATTCCGCGTCACCACGGACACCCTTGCTTTCGGCTAATGGTTCGCATATCCCAACGCCCATAGCGGACTTGCACCGCCTAGCTAGTGAACATGCCCGGCACACATAAAAAAAGGAGTATGCGAGGTGCATACTCCTTCAAATCTTTAGTTTTGACGCCAAGGATTCATCACAACATTCGTTTGTGAACGATCTGGACCTACTGAGAAGATTGATAATGGAATTCCAGTAAGCTGCGCTACTCTTTCAAGATAGTGACGAGCATTAGCTGGAAGCTCATCTAGTGATTTGCAGCCAGTAATGTCTTCTGTCCAACCTGGAAGTTCTTCAAAAACAGGCTCACATTCTGCTAATACCTTAAGGCTAGCCGGGAATTCCTCGATTACTTCCCCTTTGTAGCGATAAGCAACACAGATTTTTAGAGTTTCAATGCCTGTTAAAACATCAATAGAGTTTAAAGATAGGTCTGTGATTCCACTGACACGACGAGCGTGACGAACAACGACACTATCGAACCAACCAACACGACGTGGACGACCAGTCGTTGTACCGTATTCACGACCAACTTCGCGAATTTGGTGACCAATTTCGTTATCTAATTCAGTAGGGAATGGTCCATCCCCTACACGTGTTGTATATGCTTTACATACTCCAACAACATGCTTGATTTTACTTGGACCAACACCTGAACCAATTGTTACTCCGCCTGCTACAGGGTTTGAAGAAGTAACGAATGGATACGTACCTTGGTCGATATCCAGCATAACTCCTTGAGCACCTTCAAATAGCACACGGCGACCTTCATCAAGAGCATCATTTAATACAACGGACGTATCCACAACATAATGCTTGATTTGTTGGCCATATTCGTAGTATTCGTCTAAGATATCTTCGATTTTGAAGCCTTCTGTTTCATAGATTCGCTCAAGTAGACGGTTTTTCTCTTTTAAATTGCGTGCTAATTTTTCTTCAAACACTTCTCTATCTAATAGATCCGCTACGCGAATTCCGATACGAGCTGCTTTATCCATGTAAGCAGGTCCGATTCCCTTTTTCGTCGTACCGATTTTGTTATCTCCCTTGCTTTCTTCCTCAACTTCATCCAATTTTAAATGATAAGGAAGAATCACATGAGCACGATTGCTAATACGTAGATTATCAGTTGTTACACCTTTTTCATGTAAATACGCAAGTTCTTTTACAAGTGCCTTCGGATCCACGACCATTCCATTTCCGATTACACAAATCTTATCTTTATAAAAAATCCCTGAAGGAATTAAGTGTAATTTATACGTTTCTCCGTCAAACTTAATGGTATGACCCGCGTTGTTTCCACCCTGATAACGAGCGATGACCTCCGCATTCTCTGAAAGGAAATCGGTAATTTTCCCTTTTCCTTCATCTCCCCATTGTGTTCCAACAACTACTACTGATGACATTAAAGAAGCACCTCCATAAGGTTAACGATCAATGTTCTTTCCAAACAAAATAAGTGTACAATTCTAGATACAGAAAGTCAATGAAACACGAACATTTTTTCAAAAATACTTCTGTTTTGTTCGTGAATAATTCAAAATTATTTCCCAATAAATAAAAAAGACTAGCCTTGGCTAATCTTTTAAGTATTTTATCCGGTTGGCACTGCGGCATCATCAAAGCGCCGCTCCAAATTGACGAACTTATTATATTCTTTCACGAAGGCCAAGGAAACTGTTCCTGTTGGGCCATTACGCTGCTTCGCTATGATGATTTCAATGATATTTTTGTTCTCTGATTCCTTATCATAGTAGTCATCACGATATAGGAAGGCAACGATATCCGCATCCTGCTCAATACTTCCTGATTCACGAATATCAGACATCATTGGACGTTTATCTTGACGCTGCTCTACCCCACGAGAAAGCTGAGAAAGTGCGATAACTGGTACTTGAAGCTCACGGGCAAGCTGTTTTAAGGAACGAGAAATCTCAGAAACCTCTTGCTGACGGTTTTCGCCAGAACGGCCACTTCCTAAAATCAACTGTAAGTAATCAATTAAGATCATCCCTAAGCCATGCTCCTGTTTCAAACGACGACATTTTGCACGAATATCCTGCACACGAACACCAGGTGTATCATCGATAAAAATTCCTGCATTCGATAAGCTACCCATCGCCATCGTTAGCTTACCCCAGTCCTCATCCGTCAAGGAACCTGTTCTTAAGCGTTGAGCATCAATATTTCCTTCAGCACAGAGCATACGCATAACAAGCTGTTCCGCACCCATCTCCAAACTGAAGATCGCTACGTTTTCACCCGTTTTCGTCGCAACGTTTTGAGAAATATTCAAGGCAAAGGCTGTCTTACCAACTGATGGACGGGCTCCAACGATAATCAAGTCATTTCTTTGGAATCCAGCTGTCATTTTATCTAGTTCAACAAATCCTGTCGAGATTCCCGTAATATCCCCAACACGATTATGCATTAATTCAATATTATCGTACGTACGAACAAGAACATCTTTAATGTTATGAAAAGCTCCACCGTTTTTACGACCGGATACTTCCATAACCTTTTTTTCTGCTTCAACAAGAAGAGCATCAACCTCATCTTCCCGTTGATAACCATCTGTAGCAATTTCTGTTGCTGTGCGAATTAATCTTCTTAAAAGGGACTTCTCCTCAACTATCTTTGCATAGAACTCAATGTTCGCAGCAGTCGGTACTGAACCTGCAAGCTCACTCAAATAGCTGATTCCACCAACATCTTCAAGCAATTTCGTTGCTGCTAGTTCTTCGGAAACAGTGATTAAGTCAACCGCCTTCCCTGCGTCATTTAACGTTAGCATCACATTGAAAATCTTTTGGTGTGCTGCACGATAAAAATCCTCAGGAATTAAGATTTCGGTCGCTTGCGTTAATGAAGAAGGTTCTAAGAAAATAGCACCTAGTACAGCTTGCTCAGCTTCAATATTTTGTGGGGGAAGTCGATCTGCAAATAAATCACTCATTATAGGAAAACCTCCTTACAGATGACTAAACATATAACCATAAATATATTAATTAAGTATATAAAGTGTGTATGATTGCTGGACAATTAAACTACTAAATAGGAAATATTTCTAATTAGAAAAATGTGACCAGCATTCAACCGATCACATCTCTATCATTATTTTATCATGTTTTCACGGAAATGGTACTTCCAAATTTAGTTTCCTTCTTTTACATGTACATTAAGAGTAGCTGTAACTTCTGTATGAAGCTTAACTGGAACCTTTGTATAGCCTAATGCGCGAATCGCATCTTCTAATTCAATTTTACGCTTATCAATTTTAATGCCATGAACTTTTTGAAGAGCTTCAGCTATTTGTTTACTTGTAATAGAACCAAATAGACGGCCACCCTCACCTGATTTTGCAGAAAGTTCAACTGTTAACTGCTCAAGTACTTCTTTTAATTTCTTAGCCTCAGCTAGCTCTTCGGCTGATAACTTTTCTTCCTTTTTCTTTTGTGCATTCAAACTGCTAACATTCGCTGAGTTTGCTTCAACAGCAAGACCTTGCTTAATTAAAAAGTTTTGTGCATATCCGTCAGCGACGTTTTTCACTTCGCCCTTTTTACCTTTTCCTTTAACATCCTTTAGAAAAATGACTTTCATAGCTTTTTTCTCCCTTCTAAATATTCATCTATTGTATCTAGTAGAGCCTGCTCCGCTTCTCCTATCTCCATATCATAAAGCTGCGTAGCTGCATTGGTCAAATGACCTCCACCACCGATGTTTTCCATTATGACCTGAACATTGATATCCCCTAATGAACGTGCACTGATTCCTACCATGTCATCAGTACGCTTCGATATCACAAAGGAAGCCAATATTCCATCCATTGTTAAAAGCGTATCCGCTGTTTGGGCAATTAATACTTGGTCGAGTACTTGATCAGCATTCCCTTTTGCAATGGCAATTCCATCTTTATAGAAATAAACTGATTCAATCAATTTCGCTCGTTTTAAGAAGGTTTCTACATCCTCTTTTAGAAACTTCTGTACAAGTACCGTATCCGCTCCTTGTCCACGAAGGTAAGAGGCTGCATCAAAGGTCCTTGCACCCGTTCTCAAGGTAAAGCTTTTTGTATCAACAATGATCCCAGCTAACAAGGCTGTTGCCTCGAGCATATCAATCTTACTTTTCTTCGGTTGATATTCTAGCAGCTCCGTCACCAATTCTGCAGTGGAAGATGCGTATGGCTCCATATAAACGAGTAACGGATTCTCAATAAACTCTTCACCACGACGGTGATGGTCAATAACAACTACATGCTCAATACGATGAAGCAATCTTTCTTCAATCACCATTGAAGGCTTATGTGTATCTACAACGACTAAGAGCGTATCCTCTGTCGCAATCTCAAGGGCTTGCTCTGGTGAAATAAAGCGAGAGAATAACCATTCATGCTTTCTAATTTCCTCCATCAGTCTGCGAACCCCAGTATCGATTTCGTTAAAATTCATCACGATGTAGCCTTCACATTGATTCATTTGAGCGACTTTTTGAATCCCAATTGCTGCTCCGATAGCGTCCATATCAGGATTTTTATGTCCCATAATAATAACTTTATCACTTTCGATAATCAAATCCTTTAAGGCGTGAGAAATAACACGTGCACGTACCCTCGTTCGTTTTTCTACGGGGTTCGTTTTTCCTCCAAAGAACTTCACTTTTCCATTCGTTTGTTTAATCGCAACCTGGTCTCCACCACGGCCCAAAGCTAAATCTAAGCTCGATTGAGCAAGTTCGCCAAGCTCCGGTAATGAAGGCACTCCAGTTCCTACCCCAATACTTAATGTTAGTGGAACATTTTGCTTTGTAGTAATCTCACGAACATCATCTAAAATAGAGAATTTCCCTTTTTCTAATGCATGGAGAATTTGTTCATTAAATACAGCAATAAATCGGTCTGAAGAGACGCGTTTTAGGAAGACACCATTATCATTCGCCCACTTGTTTAATATGGACGTTACAAGGCTATTCAGGCTACTTCTCGCTTGATCGTCCATCCCTTGTGTTAAATCATCGTAATTATCTAAAAAGATGATGCCAATAGCTGTTCTTTCATCTTCATACATCTTTTCAACTTCCACTTGCTCTGTGATGTCAAAGAAATAAAGCAATCTTTCTTCAGCACGATGAACCACTCTAAATTTCCGATCCAATAAAGGAATAATTTCCGTTTCCACTTCTTGCTTGATTAAAGGAATCACAGAGTCCCCTACGTCATAAAGGGAACGTCCTACTAACGTTTCTTCATCAAAACAAGATGCTAAAAATGGATTCGCCCATTCAATATAATAATCGTCATTATATAGCATGATCCCAATCGGCATTTCCATTAACGCCTCTTCCCCAACTTTTTTCAAGCGGTAAGAAAGCGTCGTGATATACTTCTCCGTCTCCTGGCGTTGCTTATATTCAATTAAAAACAGATAGTAAAATGGAATGGCTGCGATCACTACTCCAATTAGGCATATGATCCAATTATAATAAGCTAATATCCCTAGTATCACTAGGTCAATCAAGATCAAGGCAAAAATCGGATAGCGAATCGGCCATTTATCCAAATAAGAAGGCATTTTTTCAGCTCCCAAATTTCTAAGCTTTTCTTCCAATATATATATAAATCGATGTTATCATGCACACTTCAATTTTTAAAATCGATTCATTATTTTCTTTCACTTATACGCTTTCTAAAATCAAAACCTAAATCAATTATACCTAATATCCTCACAATAGAAAGGAAGAATGGAACGAGGAACGTCAACACAGTAATAATAATAGGAAGAGCTTTCGGATAACCTTTCTGATAAGAAAAATAATAAATGAGTGATAGCCCCTGTAAGACCATAAAGAACTGAAGAACAAAGGCTAAATTGATCAGTGCTGTATACCAGAAAGTCCCCTCTTCAGGATTAAAGAAAAGAGATGCTATTAACACTCCTAAATAATACCATAATAGACTTTTTGGAAGCTGTAGCTCTCTAAAAGGTGTCCAGTTTGGAATCTCGATCCCAAATCTTTTTGCAATGGGAAAAGAGATCAGTTCAATGATCAGCACGATCAGAATGGATGCCATCACGAATATACTCGGTACAAGCGTTTCGAGCATGTCTATGCCCTTTTCAAATTGTTCCATCATTTTCGGATCTACTGTTTGTCCTAATGCATCTAGCATTTCCTTCGATTGATCCATCGATAGCTTGATCGCTTGAATCGATTCTTTGATGATATCTATATTAAAAAATGTGACAGATGCCGCATATGTTAGAATCGTGATCATTAAGAAAGCAAAAGTACCAGCGATATATCCACTTATTCGACTCTTCTTTTCTCTAATAAAATCGCCAAGTACAATTCCTGTAAGACCATATAAAAGTGTTAAAGGTAAAGCCAAAACTGTTCCGACTATAAAAGAAATCAATAGCGCCCCAACAAAAAACACAATGGAACTCTTTCGATCATTTTTCGCAGCAAACATAATAAACGGTAATGCTAGAAACAAATTGCTGACCATTCCTAGTACAGGTATGTAAAGCGTCATCAGCATTAAAACAGCAAAGGCCGCAAGAAGCAAGGCTCCTTCTGTTAGCTTATGTACATTTTTCACTCTCAAACCTCCTGACAAAGTCCTAAGACCTATTTTATCGATATTACTCTCGGGCTTCAACCAATCGGTTCTATCAAAAGGCTCTTTTCGCAGACATTGTTTATTTTCTTTCGAAAAAACATATGGGAGAAGCGAAAAGTGCCGTGCAGTAATAATGTGTGACTCTAAACCCAGTAGGGAGTGTAAATGTCGGCTTTTGGACATTTACGAAAAAAACCACAAGCATTACAAAAACAGCCTATCAAAAAGCACAAGCATATGGTATAACGACATTTGATTCGTTCGACCACCATTAAACCAAACTTATACATAGTAAAAAAGACAGTTGGTTAACGGAACCAAACTGTCTTTTTGCAATTCATTATTCACCTGTAACGTATGGTAATAATGCCATCATACGTGCACGCTTGATAGCAACAGTTAATTTACGTTGGTATTTAGCGTTTGTACCAGTTACACGTCTTGGTAAAATCTTTCCACGTTCAGAGATGAATTTTTTAAGTAGATCTACATCTTTATAATCGATGTGAGTGATTCCGTTTGCTGTGAAATAGCAAACTTTACGGCGCTTAGCGCGACCGCCTCTACGTCCTCCCATAGCCATGGTTATTTCCCTCCTTCTAATTAGAATGGAAGATCGTCATCAGAGATGTCGATTTGACCGCCACCTGCAAATGGATCTTCATCTATGCGGGTATACCCGCCTTGGTTATCGTTGCGAGATGGTTGATTCTGATTACCGTAAGGAGCTCCTTGGCTCTGGCCACCGAAGCCACCAGAATTGCCTCCGGAACCACCTTTCGGTTCAAGGAATTGCACACTCTCAGCTACAATTTCTGTAACGTAAACGCGTTTCCCATCTTGTCCCTCATAATTACGTGTTTGAATACGACCATCAACACCAGCAAGGCTTCCTTTTTTCAAGAAGTTTGCTACGTTTTCTGCTGGACGACGCCAAATGACGCAGTTAATGAAGTCTGCTTCTCTTTCCCCTTGTTGATTCGAAAAAGTACGATTGACAGCAAGAGTAAATGTCGCAACGGGAACACCATTTGGTGTATAACGCAATTCAGGATCTTTCGTTAAACGTCCGACTAGAACTACACGATTCATCATCAGAATCAACTCCTCTCTTTGACAAATGTTTCACGTGAAACATTTGGTTAAATGACTATATGTCCTAATTACTTATCTTCTTTGATTACGATGTGGCGGATGATATCCTCGCTAATTTTAGCTAAACGAGAGAATTCTTCCACAGCAGCTGCATCAGAGTTAACTTTTACAAGTTGGTAGTAGCCATCACGGAAATCATTGATTTCGTATGCAAGACGACGTTTACCCCACTCTTTTGAATCAACTACTTCCGCACCATTACTAGTTAAGATGCCGTCAAAGCGCTCTACAAGTGCTTTTTTAGCTTCATCTTCAATATTTGGGCGGATGATGTACATAATTTCGTACGCTCTCATCACGTTCACCTCCTTTTGGACTAACGGCCCTCAATAGGGCAAGGAGCAATATTCATTACTCACAAGAAGAAATTATAACATACAAATACTGAAAGTACAATAGCAGCAAAAAACACCTCGCATACACGAGATGTTTTCCTGTGTTTCCTATACATTAAAACGGAAGTGAATGATGTCGCCATCCTTAACTTCGTATTCTTTACCTTCTAAGCGAACTTTTCCTGCTTCTTTCGCAGCTACCATGTTTCCTGCTGCTAACAGGTCATCATAGAATACTGTTTCCGCACGGATAAAGCCTCTTTCAAAGTCAGAGTGGATAATTCCAGCACATTGTGGTGCTTTCATTCCTTTTCTGAATGTCCAAGCACGTACTTCCTGAACTCCAGCAGTGAAGTAAGTAGCTAGTCCAAGTAAATGATAAGATGCACGAATTAATTGGTCTAATCCTGATTCTTCAATTCCAAGCTCTTGAAGGAACATTGTTTTTTCTTCCCCTTCAAGTTCTGCAATTTCAGATTCGATTTTTGCACAAATCACGATAACCTCAGCATTGTCTTCAGCTGCAAAGTTCTTTACTTTTTGAACATACTCATTTGCAGAAACGTCAGCCACTTCATCTTCACCTACATTTGCTACGTATAGCATTGGCTTAATTGTTAAAAGATGAAGTCCTTTCGCAATTTTAAATTGCTCGTCTGTAAATTCAATCGTTCTAGCTGGCTTACTTGCTTCAAAAGCTTCTTTAAGCATTTCTAAAATTTCAAGCTCAGCAACTGCATCTTTATCCTTTTGCTTCGCTAATTTTCCGACACGAGCAAGGCGTTTTTCAACAGATTCTAGGTCAGCTAAAATAAGCTCTAAATTGATCGTCTCAATATCGTCTAACGGATCTACTTTACCAGATACGTGTGTGATATTTTCGTCTTCAAAGCAACGCACTACTTGGCAAATTGCATCTACTTCACGAATGTTTGCTAAAAATTTGTTTCCAAGACCTTCCCCTTTACTTGCACCCTTTACGATTCCTGCGATATCCGTAAATTCAAAAGTTGTTGGAACAGTCTTTTTTGGTTGAACTAATTCTGTTAATTTTGTTAAACGTTCATCAGGAACTTCTACGATCCCTACATTCGGATCGATTGTACAGAATGGATAGTTTGCCGATTCTGCTCCTGCTTGTGTAATTGCGTTAAATAAAGTAGATTTTCCAACGTTCGGTAAACCTACAATCCCTGCCGTTAAGGCCATCCAAAGTCACTCCTCATATCTATATGCAAAATAATAAATCATTTTTATACCAAAATAATTAACCTTAACCAATTATAGAGAGTTCCCTCATAAAAGACAAGGAAACATCGATTATTCATTGGCTGCTTCAATATTAACTAAGCAATCATATAAAATACTACCCAAACCATTATCTGAAACTTGGCTAGAAGTTAATTGATTGACAGAACCACCAAATCTAGACCAGATGCCTTCATCAATTTTAACGATATCGTTATGCACACCCTGCTTTAAAACAGTGACATAACCAAATATTTCTCCCCGTTCATTCCAAACACGTACATAAGCATCATCCATTAATTGCAACTGTTCGGCAATATTTTGGGAGATTTCCACTCGAACCTTTGGCTCCGGTGATAGCAAATGATAGTGCTGAGAGTGATTAGAACGCAACGGATGAATGGTTAATAACTGATAAGGGAATTTTTTCGCCAACTCAGCATTTGTCCATTTCGATTCCTTTGGTAAAGCTAATGTTAATTGACCTAATAAACCTTTTTGTTCAGCGCTCTTTGATGTAAATTCATATTTACCGCTCGGCGTTTTAAACTGATAGTCACTCCACGGAATTTCATCAACTGGCAGCTCTGCATGACCGATCTCCTTTAGCTGAGATAGGGAAAGTCCTTTTTCAACTAGACTCTTCATACCGATTTCTAAAAATTGTTCGCGTGTATAGTTAAATTCATCACCAAAGCCTAATCGTTTTGCCAGCTCGGTCCAAATCCATAGATCCGATTTCGCCTCCCCTGGTGCCGATACAAGCTGAGGTCCATAATTCACATAGGCATGATACATCGATGAATAGTAAACATCCTCTTCTTCAAAAGCCGTTGTCGTCGGGAGAACATAATCAGCCAGTTCTGCTGTGTCCGTCATAAATTGTTCGACCACAACAAGCGTTTCAACAGAGGAGAATGCCTTTTTCACGACATTCGTATCTGGAACTTGAGTTAAAGGATTCCCGCACGTCACAAAAATCATCTTAACTTCTGGCGTTTTTTCGTTAAGAATTTTCTCAGCTTGTTCCATCATCGTAAAATAACGATGCTCTTGTTTTTGGTTAGCTAATGACAGCTCCGTTACATCAAAGCTTTGCCCTACCTGCTTATGAGCGTAATTTGCTCCTCCGCCTGCAATCCCAATATTTCCACTTATGGCTACAAGTGCATCAATTAGACGAATGGTGTTTCCCCCATTTTCGTATCTTTGCATACCTAAACCAATAAAGGTTGAAGTCGGCCTGTCACCATAAACTTGGGCAAGCTTCGTCATCACTTCTACTGGTACTTCTGTTTTTTCGGTGATTTCCTCAATTGATATTCCATCTAATAAAGCATGCAAATCCTCAAATCCAACTGAATGATTACGGATAAACTCTTGATTTTCAAGACCAAGACGCAGCATTTCCTTCATAATTCCTGCTGCCAATAATCCGTCCATTCCTGGTTTCACAGTAATATGTTCGTGCGCAATTTTGGCCGTAGCGTTAAAAATCGGATCGATGACGATTAAGTGTGCACCACGCTTTTTTGCTTCCTGCAAGGCTTGAAAAAGATGCAAGTTTGTTCGCGCAACATTTCTCCCCCAAACAATGATGTTCTTGCTATTGAAAATATCTTCAGGAGAATGACTATAAGCATCACCGAAATCCCATGTTTGGCCCTCGATCCCAGAGCCCCAGCAAATAGAACCAATTAATTCTGTTACCCCACCAAACAAATTAAAAAAGCGTTTATCTAGATTTTTCAGCAATCCACCGTTCGCATAATCATGACTATGAAGAATAGAAGTAGAACCATGTTCTGCTTTTATAGCTTTCATTTTCACAGAAATTTCCTCTAAAGCCTGTTCCCATGAAATTCTAGTAAACTCTCCATCTACTTTTTTTAGAGGATATAATAATCGTTCAGAAGAGTTTGTTCTTTTCTCAAGCATTCTGCCGCGACCACAGATCTTCCCCTTTGTAATCGGATGAGTTTCATCTCCGTCCACCTTCGTTACTTTCCCATCCTCAACAACGACTTTAAAACCACAGCTGTCCCAACAGTTCAACGGACATGCAGATGTAAATACCTTAGACAAAACTTCTCTCCTCCATCCGCGCTCATTTTTCTAAGAATAATATAATTTAGAAATTTCTACAATGAAATAGGATAAACCAAAATCGACCATAAAAGAAAACAAACAATCAACACGGAAACAGCCTAAAAGAAAAAGCACAAAGATTACTCTTCATGCTTCACTAAGACTTTTTTTAATTTACGTGAAAACTCTTTTCGAGGAATTAACACACTGTGGGAACAACCTTCACATTTTATTCGAATATCCATTCCTAAACGGATGATTTTCCATCGATTTGTACCGCAAGGATGTTGTTTTTTCATTTCTACTATGTCATTTAGGCCGAATTCCTTTTGTTCCAATGTGATCACTCCTTCATAACTTCCTTTTATACAATATAACTATTTTAGCAATTTTTCATGAAAGTTTGTAGGGCTTGTCCACTAGATTCCAAAATTTTCTCATCCAATTTCTGCGAGATTCAAAACTAGTACGTATAGAACTAACTATTTTTCCATATACTGTTACTACTAATTTCTCGGGAGTGGAACCAATGAATCTAAAATCTAGCTTGTTTGATAAAGGCAATGATTCAGAGTCACGAATTTTCTTTGATGAACAAAAAGCATCACAGAAAATCGCCATAGAACTCGTTTCATTATTACCTGCAAGAGTAATCAATCGTCCAGTTGTTTTTGTATGTATTGGTACTGATCGTTCCACTGGAGATTCATTAGGTCCACTAATTGGAACACTTCTAGAGGAAAAAGAAGTTGCACCTTTTCATGTGTATGGAACACTTGAAGACCCTATTCATGCAGTAAATTTAGATGAGAAAATGAAAGAAATTAAAGCAAAGCATTTAAATCCAATTATCATTGGGATTGATGCGTGTTTGGGGAGATTAAAAAGTGTAGGAGCTATTCAAGTTGGTGAAGGACCTGTAAAGCCTGGAGCCGGTGTGAAAAAGGAATTACCTGATGTTGGAGAACTTCATATTACCGGCATCGTTAATGTGAGTGGATTCATGGAATTTTTCGTTCTACAAAATACAAGGTTAAACCTTGTGCTGAAAATGGCAAAGGTCATTACAAATGGCATATACGAAGCAAGTTCTACCTACCACCCTAAGAACAATTGGTCGAATTTAAAATTAGGTTGGGACCAAGAACAGATAAGATAACTTATAAAGTAAGAGAGACTGTCCCTTTCGACAGTCTCTCCTTTTACTTATGCAAAGAAATACATCACCGTAACAATCACTGCTGTGACTAATATTCCGGGTAGTAGATTAGCTACACGTATTTTCGTAATTCCGATCATATTGAGACCAATGGCGAAAATCATGACACCACCTACTGAAGTCATTTCTACAATAAAACTGTCCATCAAAGCTTGAGGAACAATGCGATCAATTTGTGTGGCAAACAGTGCAATTAATCCTTCATAAACGATAACAGGAATAGCAGAGAAAATAACACCAATTCCTAATGTGGTTGTCAAAATAATGGCTGTAAATCCATCGATAATCGATTTCGTATACAATACGGAATGATCGCCTCTTATTCCACTGTCAAGAGCACCGATGATTCCCATCGCACCGATGACGAAGATAAGTGTTCCAGTAACGAACCCTTGAGAAATACTTCCTTGTCCGTTGCCTTTACCTATCTTCATTTCAATCCAATCCCCAAACCTATTGAGCTTACCTTCTAAATCACTGTATTCACCAATTACAGTACCAAAAACCAAGCTTATGATCATGATTAAAAAATTAGCACTTTTAAGGCCCATCTGAACGCCTAAAACAACTACTGCAAGACCAATCCCATGCATCACTGTTTTCTTTACACCTTCTGGGATGCGATGGAGCAATTTTCCTAACAATGTTCCGATAATAATGAGCAATCCATTCACAATGGTTCCTAATAAAAACATTCTGTCTCACCTTTAGCTGTATAAATTTCGTTTATGAATAGAGATTACTCACAAATACACTCCAAATCACCATAAAAATAAACCATCCTAAGATGGCTTATGAAGATTGGTTCGATTCTAGTAATTCTAGTATTCTCTCTAAATCTTCTGATGAGAAAAATTCAATTTCAATTTTTCCCTTTTGTTTACTTTTGTTTTGCTTAATATTGACGGTTGTCCCAAATCTTTCACGTAGGAAGGATTCTTGGGCACGAATAAAGACATTTTTTTCTGGTTTTGTTTTCTTTGTTTCACGTGAAACATTTTCATTTATTTGTTGAATTAACTGCTCTAGTTGACGAACATTTAACCCTTCTTTAAGAATCTTATCAACGACAGGACTCATCTTTTCCTTTTTTCTAAGCCCTAATAGTGCACGTCCATGGCCCATTGAAATTTTCCCATCGGAGATGAGCTGTTGAATTTGTGGAGGTAAAGAAAGTAACCGAATATGGTTTGCGATATGCGGTCTACTCTTACCAAGTCGTTTTGCTAACTGTTCTTGTGTAACCGAAAGCTTTTCCATAAGAAGCTGATAAGCAGCTGCCTCTTCAATTGGAGTCAAATCTTCACGCTGAAGATTTTCTAAAATAGCTAGCTCCATCATTTGTTGCTCAGACAAATTACGAACAACAACCGGTACTTTTTCAAGCTTCGCTTCTGACGCAGCTCTAAAACGACGTTCTCCGACTACAATTTCATAGCCCTTGATGCTTTTTCTCACGATAATTGGTTGTAAGATACCATGCTCTAAGATCGAATTTTTTAATTCTTCGATAGCTTCTTTATCAAAGATTTTCCGTGGTTGATAGGGGTTCGGACGAAGCTCTTTTAAACTAACTTCCCTTACTACCTCTTCTTTTTCAGGCTCCATATTAGCAAAAAAAGCATCTAATCCTTTTCCTAATCCTTTAGCCATTTACAGCCACTTCCTTTGCTAAGTCTAAGTATACTTCAGCGCCTCTAGATTTAGGATCATAAATAATGATTGGTTCTCCATGACTCGGAGCTTCACTCAAACGAATATTTCTTGGGATAACAGTTTGATAAACCTTGTCCTGGAAATATTTTTTTACTTCTTCAATGACCTGTAAACCAAGGTTCGTACGCGCATCAAGCATAGTTAACAAAACACCTTCAATTTTCAAATCCTGATTTAGATGCTTTTGCACAAGTCTGACGGTATTAAGCAATTGGCTTAATCCTTCTAAAGCGTAATATTCACATTGAACAGGAATTAGAACAGCGTCAGATGCAGTTAAAGCATTCAACGTAAGAAGTCCTAAAGATGGAGGACAGTCGATGATAATATAATCATATTGATCCTTTACTTCTTCTAGTGCTCTCTTTAGGCGAACCTCTCTTGAAATCGTTGGAACAAGTTCAATCTCCGCTCCAGCAAGCTGAATTGTTGCCGGGATGGCGAAAAGATTTTCCACTCCAGTTGGTCGAATAACCTTTACTGCTTCAACATCATCTACTAATACATCATAGACACATTGATCAATATCCGCTTTCTCTAACCCTACCCCACTCGTTGCATTTCCTTGAGGGTCAATATCAACTAATAATACTTTTTTCCCTATATATGCTAAGCAGGCGCCTAAGTTAACGGAGGTGGTTGTTTTGCCAACTCCTCCTTTTTGGTTTGCAATTGATAAAATTTTACCCACGGTATCACCTACCTTCAATTCCCTACTATTTTTTCCTCTTTATATACAAACTAGCAATCATGTATTCTATTTTATCATGAAAAAAGAAAAGAGAATCATATTTTTCTCTTCCATATTACTTTTATCGACAAAAAAATAAGAGAAACTAAACAAAATGTTTAATTTCTCTTCTAAAAATAGACCCTATTGATAAAAAAATTAGTTCAGTATGCTATTTTTTCTTTGGAATTTTGATTGTAAATTGATAGTATTCCTCGAATTCTTCTTCTTCCGAATCTAAATTGATCCCACTATCAGAAACCATTGTTAAAGATTGGCGAATTGTATTTACAGCAATACGCATATCCTTGCTGAATGCTTTGCGCTTTGGTTTTACTTTATCCTTTCGCTGCTCTAACAATTTTACAACTCGTTCTTCCGTTTGCTTAACGTTTAAGTTCTTCTCAATAATCTCAGCAAGCAATTGAATTTGTTTGGCTGGATCCTTTAACGGAATTAAGGAGCGTGCATGTCTCTCAGTTATTGCTTTTGCTAGTAAAGCGTCCTGAATCTCTTGCGGTAATTTAAGCAAGCGGAGCTTGTTCGCAACAGTAGACTGACCTTTACCAAGTCGTTGAGCAAGCGCTTCTTGCGTTAAATTATGAAGTTCAAGTAATTTACCGTAAGCAATTGCTTCTTCAATTGGAGAAAGTTCTTCTCTTTGAAGATTTTCAATTAAGGCAACTGAAGCTGTTTCTGTATCATTCATATTTTTGACGATGGCAGGGACTGTATCCCATCCAAGCATTTTCATTGCTCTCCATCTTCGTTCACCGGCAATGATTTCAAACTTATTCTCTTCGTATTCTCTTACCACAATTGGTTGGATAATACCATGAGTATGAATGGTACGCGATAACTCTTCTATTTTATCCTCAGCAAAAACCGTTCTAGGTTGAAAACGGTTGGGCACGATATCATCAATCGGGATCTTGCGAATCTCTTCACGATTCTCATGCGCGACAAATTCCGTTTGTTCTCCTACTTCTATTTCAGTTTGGTCTTCCCTTTCGCCCAGGCCAAAAAAGCGTGAGAAAGATTGCTTCATCACTTTGCACCACCTTTACGAAACTCCCTAACTAAGTAATTCTCTATTAAAAGCTCGTTTCCTGCATGAAACTCTATTAAAAATTATGCCATACTTTCGCTAAAAAAGGTAGGACATTTCCCGTTATTCAATCG
This sequence comes from Bacillus yapensis, assembly GCF_005280205.1. Classification (GTDB taxonomy): domain Bacteria; phylum Bacillota; class Bacilli; order Bacillales; family Cytobacillaceae; genus Robertmurraya; species Robertmurraya yapensis. Next base: position 16,343 of record NZ_SUND01000027.1, read on the forward strand.
GAGTCTTATTCGGAACACCTGGTTTCCGGGGAAATTTCTTAGGTGTTGGCTTTTCCTTATTGATGATGATGATATTTCGTTCACTTTCTTCGATCGGCAAGGTAAAAGAATGCACCTCTTTCATTTTTCCACCTAGGGTAGTAACCGCTTTTTTTCCTGCCTCGATCTCATCCTTCGCATTAGCCGCCTTCATGGCTACAAAGTTGCCACCAACTTTCACTAAAGGCATACAAAGCTCACTCAAGACAGAAAGTCTAGCAACGGCACGAGCAGTAACCACATCATAACTCTCTCTATGATCCTTATTTTGACCAAAAGTTTCAGCACGATCATGGATAAAACGGACGTTTTCTAGCTTTAACTCTTTTGCTAAATGTTCAAGAAAGGTGATTCTCTTATTCAGTGAATCAACAATTGTTACATGCAATTCAGGAAAAGCAATTTTAATCGGGATACTTGGGAAGCCGGCCCCCGCTCCAACATCGCATATATGTAAAGGTCCTGAAAAGTCATAATAAAAAGCTGCAGAAACTGAGTCATAAAAATGTTTTAAATAAACTTCAGGCTTGTCCGTAATCGCCGTTAAGTTCATTTTTTCATTCCACTCTACGAGTGTGTGAAAGTAGGTCTCAAATTGGGACATTTGCTCAGGAGATAGATTTATCCCTTTCTCTTGCAGCATCCCGTGAAATTCTTCCGTTTTCATCAGTCAAATCCTTTCCTAGCTTGATTTTTTTGTTGATTGAATTACTTTAACCAACAAGTCTATACGAAAAACTGTTTTCGTATAGATTGTTTATTTTCTTACGAAAAAAACCTGTTGTTAAAATCTTACTGCCGTTGGCCAGCGGCCGATTTTAACGTAGAAATAGCTAGTTGGCGCATCGTAGCGATGTTTGCAAGCCCTTTTCTCATTTTTATAAAACTACTTATCATTGAAAACATAGATTATTGGATTGATTTGTGTTTCAAAAGCCACAAAGTTTGAGAAAAGAGCATTACGAAAAGAGAGGAACCTTCAATAAGGTTCCCTATTCATTCGATACTCTAGCAATTCTTCCTTGCTCTAAATAAACAAGCAAAATGGAGATATCTGCAGGGTTTACGCCTGAAATACGTGATGCTTGTGCTATGGATAAAGGAAGTACCTTTTTAAGTTTTTGTCTAGCTTCGGAAGCAAGACTCGGAATCGCATCATAGTCGATGTCGGTTGGAATCTTTTTGTTTTCCATTTTCTTTAAGCGCTCAACCTGTTGAAGCGATTTTTCGATATACCCTTCATATTTAACCTGGATTTCAACCTGTTCCGTTACTTCTTCATCTAATTTCACTTCACTCGGAACGATTTGAGCAATATGCTCGTAGCTCATTTCAGGACGTTTGAGCAAATCGATTGCTTTAATACCGTCCTTCAACTCGCTTCCTCCCTGGCTCTTAATAAGCTCTTGCACTTCTGGCTTTGGCTTAATAATAATCGATTGTAATCTTTCTTTTTCTGCTTCAACAGCCGCTTTCTTAGCCAAGAATTTTTGATAGCGTTCTTCACTAATCAAGCCAACCTGATGACCAATTTCCGTTAAACGTAAATCAGCATTATCATGTCTTAAAAGAAGACGGTATTCAGCACGTGATGTTAATAGACGATAAGGCTCGTTCGTTCCTTTTGTCACTAAATCATCGATTAATACGCCAATATAAGCATCGGAGCGGCTTAGAATAACCTCTTCTCTTCCAAGTGCTCTTCTTCCAGCATTCAGACCAGCCATTAAACCTTGACCAGCTGCTTCTTCATAACCAGAAGTTCCATTTATTTGACCAGCAGTATAGAGATTCTTGATTTTCTTCGTTTCTAATGTTGGCCATAATTGGGTCGGAACGATCGCATCATATTCAATCGCATAGCCAGCACGCATCATTTGAGCATTTTCTAGACCAGGAAGAGTTTGTAGAATTTTATGCTGAACATCCTCTGGTAAGCTTGTAGAGAGCCCTTGAACGTATACTTCCTGCGTATTTCTACCTTCAGGCTCTAAGAAAATTTGATGTCTTGGCTTATCATTAAAGCGAACGATCTTATCTTCAATCGATGGACAATAACGAGGACCAGTTCCTTTGATCATCCCTGAATACATCGGTGAACGGTGTAAGTTACTATCAATAATTTGATGCGTTTTTTCATTCGTATACGTCAACCAGCATGGTAACTGATCCGTAATATATTTCGTTGTTTCATAAGAAAACGCCCTTGGCTCATCATCACCAGGTTGAATTTCCGTTTTACTATAATCAATCGTCAGACTGTCTACACGCGGAGGTGTTCCAGTTTTAAAACGAACCAAATCAAATCCTAGATCTTCAAGGTGTTCAGAAAGTCGAATCGAAGGCTGCTGATTATTCGGACCACTTGAATATTTTAATTCCCCTAAAATAATTTCCCCGCGTAAGAACGTTCCTGTCGTAATAACAACGGTTTTGGCCGAATACTTCGCACCCGTTTTCGTAATAACCCCTGTACATGTATCGTCTTCGATGACTAATTGCTCAACCATTCCTTGTACAAGGGTTAAGTTTGGTTCATCTTCCATTGTTTTTTTCATTTCATGCTGATAGGCAAATTTATCTGCTTGAGCTCTCAATGCTCGTACAGCAGGCCCTTTCCCTGTATTCAGCATGCGCATTTGGATATATGTTTTATCGATATTTTTGCCCATTTCTCCGCCCAAGGCATCGATTTCTCTTACAACAATTCCTTTTGCCGGTCCACCAACAGATGGATTACACGGCATAAATGCCACCATATCTAAATTAATTGTTAACACCAAAGTCTTCGCACCTTGACGAGCTGCTGCTAAACCTGCTTCCGCACCCGCATGACCAGCACCAATGACGATGACATCATAATTTCCAGCCTCGTATTGCATTACGCTGCCTCCTAGCTTCTTCTAATTAATAAATGATCTTGATAAAAATCCTATAGCCGATTTTTAATAACCTTCTATCTATTTCCCTAAACAAAATTGAGAGAATAACTGATCGATTAAGCTTTCATGTACACTTTCACCGATAATTTCTCCTAGTAGCTCCCACGTTCTAGTCAGATCGATTTGAACGATGTCAATCGGAACCCCGGCTTGGACGTTTGTTATGGCTTCTTCGATGGAGTATAGAGATTGATTTAACAGAGCAATATGGCGACTATTGGATACATACGTCATGTCTCCCGCCTCAATCGAGCCTGCAAAGAATAGAGCAGCAATCGCCTCTTCTAATTCATCAACCCCAACATCCTCAAGCAATGAAGTCGTTACAAGCTTATGATCCTTCGCTAATTCCTTCACCCGTTCCAAATCAATTTTCTGAGGTAAATCGGTTTTATTGACAATGACAATGACGTCCATTCCCTCAACCGCTTTAAAAATATTCTCATCTTCAACCGTTAAATCATCTGCATAATTCAAGACAAGCAGTAACAAATCTGCTTCTTTTAAAACCTGCCTTGATCGCTCTACTCCAATCCGCTCTACAATATCTTCCGTTTCACGAATTCCAGCCGTATCAAGTAGTCTTAACGGAACTCCTCTGACATTGACATATTCTTCAATGACATCACGTGTAGTTCCTGGAATATCTGTCACGATCGCTTTGTTTTCATGCACTAAACTATTTAACAAGGACGATTTTCCGACATTCGGTCGACCGACAATAACCGTCGAAAGTCCTTCTCGTAAAATTTTCCCCTGTTGGGACGTTTGTAAGAGCTTCTTAATTTCGTCTCTTACATATTGTGCTTTCTCTATTAAAAGTTGATGTGTCATTTCTTCTACATCATCATACTCAGGATAATCGATATTTACTTCCACATGAGCTAACGTTTCTAAAATTTCTTGACGAAGTCTTGAAATTAATCGTGATAATCGTCCCTCCATTTGCCCCAATGCCACGTTCATAGCCCGATCCGTTTTCGCCCGAATTAAATCCATGACCGCTTCTGCTTGGGATAAATCGATCCGACCATTTAAGAAAGCTCGCTTTGTAAATTCACCTGGATCTGCCAATCTTGCTCCTGCATTTAACACTAGCTGCAGCACACGATTGACTGAAACAAGTCCACCGTGACAATTTATTTCAACTACATCTTCTTTTGTAAAAGTTTTTGGACCCTTCATCACAGAGACCATTACTTCCTCAGCAACCTCATCTGTTCTAGGATCTATTAAATGCCCATAATGAATGGTATGGGATGCAACATCTGTTAGCTTTTTCCCACCAACTCCTTGAAAAAGCCTTCCTGCAATTTCGATTGCTTGCTCACCACTTAAACGTACAATTGCAATTGCGCCTTCTCCCATTGGAGTTGATATTGCTGCGATTGTATCTAATTGCACCCTTGACACCTCTTTTCGTCAAACAAAATCTATAAATACCTATTCCAAAATTATAGAATAGCACATGCTTTTCTTCAGAAAAAGTCTTTCCCCTTAGTTATCCACATGTTTTTATCGTCAATATGCTTTATTTTATCTTATCCACATGTGAATAACAATAAAACTCCCTTGTCAACGCACCTTTTGACGGTATAAAAAAACACCCTACTCAAAAGTAAGAGTAGAGTGCTTAAAGTTTACTTATTCGGCGAAATCACAATATGTCTATTTGGTTCAACACCATCTGAATAGGTTTTGATTCGCCTATTTCCCATCAATGCCGTATGAATGACTTTTCTTTCATAAGAAGGCATTGGTTCTAACGTCACTTTTTGGCCTGTTCTTTGTGCTTTTTCAGCTAAACGCTCAGCCAATTGAATCAATGTTTCATTTCTTCTCTTGCGATAATCCTCTGCATCAAGAATGACTGTTAAGTACTGATCAGCGAAACGATTGATCACAAGTTGAGTTAAATATTGAAGTGAATTTAAGGTTTGTCCTCTTTTTCCAATCAAAAGAGCCATTTTTTCTCCAGAAAGGAGAAATTGAACTTGTTTTCCCTCTCTTTTCACTTCAATTTTGGCAGCAACACCCATTTTTTCACAAACATTTAGTAAAAATTGTTTTGCTTCTTCCACTGGATCAATTTTGACGGTTACTTTTACAATTGCCGGCCTTGATCCAAACCCGAAAATTCCTTTTTTACCTTCATCAATAATCGACACTTCTGTGCGGTCTTCTGTTGTTTCCAATTGAGCTAAAGCCGATTTGACTGCTTCTACGACGGTTTGTCCGGTAGCAGTTACTTGTCTCACTTTTTTGCTCCTCCCGCTTTACCAGTTTCTTTTTGTGTTTTTATATCTGGACCTTTAATAAAATACGTTTGAACAATCATAAAGATATTCCCCACTACCCAGTATAATGATAAGGCTGCTGGGAAGCTTACTGCAAAAACGATAATCATGATAGGCATAATCCAAAGCATCATCGCCATTTGTGGGTTCTGATTCGCTGTACCAGCCATCATCATTTTTTGCTGAATGAATGTTGTAACACCTGCAATTAATGGTAGAAGATAAATTGGATCTGGAGACCCTAAATCAAACCATAAGAAGTCATGTTCAGCAATTTCTCTCGTTCTTGAAATCGCATGGTAAAAACCAATTAAAATTGGCATTTGAATAAATATTGGGAAACATCCAGCCATTGGATTGACATTATGTTTCTGGAACAATGCCATTGTTTCCTGTTGAAGTTTTTGCTGTGTTTTTTGATCCTTGGAGCTATATTTTTCTTTTAACGCCTGCATTTCAGGCTGAATCGCTTGCATCGCTTTTGAACTCTTAGTTTGCTTAATCATCAGTGGTAAAATGAGCAAACGAATTAAGATGGTTACTACAATAATAGAAAGTCCGAAGTTTCCTCCTAAGAAATCCGCCACCATTACGATAAATTGTGATAATGGATAAACGATATACTCATTCCAGAACCCTTCACTTTCTGAAGTGATTGGCTGGTTATATTCCATACACCCTGTCAGCAAGGTCGTGAGTAAAACCAATCCGATTAAAAAAAACATTCTCTTTTTCAACCGTAATTTCCTCCTTATATTTCAATTTCATTAGTCGCTATTAAACAAAAAGGCCTATTTTTGACGAATCAAGTGTATTGTATCATCTTTTTATAGGCCATGCTTTAGAAATATGGATGTTCTAGAAATTTATTGCAATTTTTTATTTATCTTTTTCACATTTAAAACCTTTGACAGCTTTAAAACATGAATTAAACTACTTTTAATTTCAAAAAAATCCATATCAGCTGCTGGCTTCCTCGCAATGATGATGTAATCGAATTCATTTTGTAAATCATCTTCAAGCTCCAAAAAAGCTTGGCGTATGTATCGCTTAATTTGATTTCGCTTCACTGCATTCCCTAGCTTTTTACTAACTGATAAACCAATTCGAAAATGCGTCTGCCCTGGCCTTCTTAATGAGTAAACAACAAATTGGCGATTAGCAAAAGACTTTCCCTTTTTGAAAATCTCTTGGAAATCCTTATTCTTTTTTACTCTATTTTCTTTCTTCATTCTCTCACCTACAACCTACGCAACTTCAACAAATAATATCGATAACACCTTAAAATTATCATCTTTCCCGATCATATCTATACGTCATATCCAGAAAATAAAATCTCTAGAATGAGAAAAAAGACCACTGACTATTCAGTGGCCTAAGCAGATAATACTTTTCTTCCTTTTTGACGACGACGAGCTAGAACTTTACGTCCGTTTGCAGAGCTCATACGACTACGGAATCCATGAACTTTACTTCTCTTACGCTTATTTGGTTGAAACGTTCTTTTCATATATGACACCTCCCTGAGGAATAGCTGTTAAAGACAGTCTAAATAATTATATAAACCAAACCCTAAAAATGTCAACCTCAATTAAAAATTATCTACCCTGAGCAAAATATTTTTGAAACTATTTTTTGAAGCAAGGAACACAAGAATCTATTCTACCACGAAAGTATTTTTTTGTCTCCAATCCTTTTAATTATCAAGTTGTGTATAACTTTCGACAGGATTTTTATTATCCACAACACATATTGACAGCTTTTGCACACATTAGATTTATGTGGATAATTTTCATGCACACGCTGTACTTCTTGTGGATAAAGCAAGAAAACCCATTGCACCTCAATGGATTATTTGATATTATAGTTGTGTTTTCACCTTGGATATAACTTTGTGTATAACTGATTTATCCACAAACTGTGGATAATCTGTGGACAGTTTATTCACTCCTCTTGAAGAACTTTGTCCACAGATAGTGGATACTGTCGAAATACCACTTTATTTCCTTATAATATGTTTTTCCACAGGTTAAATTCTTATAATGCTATATTTGTAGCCATTGCACTTGGATTATGTATATCAATGACAAGGTCTTTCCATAAGGCTAGACAAATTCTATAAAAAGAAAAGGAGGGAAAACGCTTGGAAAATATTGCGGATCTTTGGAATCAAGCTCTTTCTAGCATCGAAAAAATGATAAGCAAACCAAGCTTCGACACTTGGTTAAAGGCTACGACAGCTCATTCTCTGAAAAAAGACACGCTGACCGTGACAGCCCCGAATGAATTTGCTAGAGATTGGCTAGAAGAGCGATATTCTGAACTAATCTCCAGCATTCTATATGAACTTACTGGAGAGGAATTGAATGTTAAATTTATCATTCCGCAAAACAAAAACGAGGAAGAAATCGATCTTCCAAATCCTCCACAAACATTTAAAAAGGATGAGGAACCGTCTGAACTGCCATTAACGATGCTGAATCCTAAAAATACGTTTGATACATTCGTTATTGGATCCGGAAACCGTTTTGCTCATGCAGCTTCATTAGCGGTGGCAGAAGCTCCGGCAAAGGCCTACAATCCCCTTTTCATTTATGGAGGAGTAGGATTAGGAAAAACACACTTAATGCACGCGATTGGACATTATGTTTTAGAGCATAATCCATCTGCAAAAGTAGTGTATTTATCCTCTGAAAAGTTTACGAATGAATTTATTAATTCCATTCGTGACAATAAAGCAGCTGAGTTTCGTAATAAATACCGCAAAGTGGATGTCCTATTAATAGACGATATTCAATTTTTGGCAGGAAAAGAATCAACTCAAGAGGAATTTTTCCATACTTTTAATACGTTGCATGAAGAGAACAAGCAAATCGTCATTTCCAGTGACCGTCCACCTAAAGAAATACCAACATTAGAGGACCGTTTACGTTCAAGATTTGAATGGGGACTCATTACCGACATTACTCCACCGGATCTCGAAACGAGGATTGCGATTTTAAGAAAAAAGGCAAAAGCAGAAGGATTAGACATTCCGAATGAAGTGATGCTGTATATTGCCAACCAAATCGACTCGAACATCCGTGAATTAGAAGGAGCTCTCATTCGAGTTGTGGCCTATTCATCATTAATTAATAAAGATATTAATGCTGATTTAGCTGCAGAAGCTTTAAAAGATATTATTCCTAGCTCAAAGCCGAAAATCATTACGATTTTGGATATTCAGCAGACAGTTGGGGAGTATTTCAGCGTGAAGCTGGAGGACTTTAAAGCAAAAAAACGCACCAAATCGGTTGCATTTCCTCGCCAAATTGCGATGTATTTAGCGCGTGAACTCACTGATTTTTCTCTTCCGAAAATTGGCGAAGAGTTCGGAGGCCGTGACCATACGACCGTCATCCATGCTCATGAAAAAATTTCAAATCTGCTTCAAACTGATTTACAGTTCCAGAACCAAATGAAAGAAATCAATGAGCGATTAAAAATATAAATTCCAATTCATCTAGTACAAAAACGAACCATTACTAATGCATTTTTACATGTTATTTATTCTAATAGTGTTCGTTTTTTTCTTTTTGAATGTGTATGGATTAAATAGAGTATCTTAATTCTGTGAATAACTTTCGAATGTTTACGCACAGTCTGTCCACATGTGGATAGGCTGTGTTTCCTTTCGAATTTAGTAGTTATCCACAAATCCACAAGCCCTACTAGTACTTCTATTACTTTTTATAAAAAAAATATATATAAAATAAGCTAAAACGGAGGATTAAAAAAATGAGATTCATAATCCAACGGGACCGCCTCGTTCAAAGTGTTCAAGATGTCATGAAAGCTGTAACTAGCAGAACTACGATTCCGATCTTAACAGGGATCAAAATTGTTGCGACTGATGAAGGAGTCACACTAACTGGTAGTGATTCAGATATATCAATTGAATCTTATATTCCGAAAGAAGAAGCTGGAGATGAGATCGTTGAGATTAAACAAACGGGAGCTATTGTTTTACAAGCAAAATTCTTTAGTGAAATTGTGAAAAAGCTTCCTACTGATTTTGTCGAAATGGAAGTACAAAATCAGCTGCAAGTAGTAATCCGTTCAGGTAAATCAGAGTTTAACTTAAATGGTCTAGACCCTGAAGAGTATCCAAGATTGCCACAGGTTGAAGAAGAAAATGCTTTTAAGATCCCAACAGACCTTTTAAAAGCATTGGTTCGACAAACTGTTTTTGCAGTGTCCACCTCAGAAACACGCCCTGTGTTGACAGGTGTAAACTGGAAGGTTGAAAACGGCGAATTAATCTGTATTGCAACAGATAGTCATCGTCTGGCATTACGAAAAGCGAAGATCGAAATCGAAACAGCTCATAATTATAATGTTGTCATTCCAGGTAAGAGTTTGAATGAATTAAGTAAAATTCTTGATGACAACAATGAATTAGTAGAAATTGTTATTACAGAGAACCAAGTCTTGTTTAAAGCGAAGCATTTATTGTTCTTCTCAAGATTATTGGAAGGAAATTATCCTGATACTTCAAGATTAATTCCAGCTGAAAGCAAAACGGAAGTGATCGTAAATACAAAAGATTTTCTTCATGCAATCGATCGTGCTTCCCTATTAGCACGTGAAGGTCGTAATAATGTTGTTCGTTTAGCAACTTTAGAAAGCAAAGGAATTGAAATTTCTTCTAACACGCCAGAAATCGGAAAAGTTATCGAGGAATTAGTAGCTCAATCGATTGATGGAGAAGAACTAAAAATTTCTTTTAGTGCGAAGTATGTGATGGATGCACTAAAAACATTAGAGGGTCATGAAATTAAAATAAGCTTTACTGGTGCGATGAGACCATTCTTGATTCGTCCACTTAATGATGATTCACTGCTTCAGCTTATTTTACCTGTACGAACTTACTAATTTATGAAAGCTGCCAGTAATGCTACTGGTGGCTTTTATTTTTCCTATCGCTTTCTTCAAAATTTTCTTTTCTTTGTCTATGTGTGAAATATTTAGTAAAATATAAGTAGAAGACGAATTTGGAAAAGGTGAAACGGTGAACAAAGAAATTCAGATTGATACAGAATATATTACGTTAGGACAATTTCTGAAGTTAGCAGAAATCATTGATTCCGGCGGAATGGCCAAATGGTTCTTAAGTGAGCACGAAGTTATCGTTAATGGAGAGCAAGACCAAAGACGAGGTCGAAAGCTAAGAATCGGTGACCAAATCGAAATACAAAATTTTGGGGCTTTTATCATAGTGTGATAAGGCTTATTGGTGGTTGGAGAAAAATAGGCGGAACTCCCCTATCGCTTCAAGAATAGCCACATTTTTTAAAGTGTGATTAAGAGGTTAAAAAAAGGATGTATCGTCGATGTATATTGAGCATTTGAAATTAAAAAATTACCGGAATTATAACGAAACAGAAATTCCCTTTGACAATAAGGTCAATGTTATTCTTGGAGAAAATGCTCAAGGGAAGACGAATGTTATGGAATCTATCTATGTTTTAGCCATGGCGAAGTCCCATCGAACATCAAATGACAAAGATCTTATTTGCTGGGACGAGGAATATGCTAAAATAGAAGGTAGGGTAAAAAAAAGACACGGTTCCATCCCGATGGAGTTAGTTATTTCAAAAAAAGGAAAAAAAGCAAAAGTTAATCATATTGAGCAACAAAAGCTCAGTCAATACATTGGAAATATGAATGTCGTCATGTTTGCGCCGGAAGACCTCCATTTAGTAAAAGGGAGCCCTCAAGTAAGGCGTCGTTTTATTGATATGGAAATTGGGCAGGTCTCCCCTGTTTATTTGCATGATATCGGGCAATATCAGAAAATCTTACAGCAGCGAAATCATTATTTGAAACTACTACAATTAAAAAAACAGACCGATATGACGATGCTCGATATTTTAACCGAACAATTTATTGAGACAGCTGTGAAGATTATTTCGAAACGGTTCGAATTTCTTGAGTTACTAGAAAAGTGGGCAATTCCTATTCATAAAGGAATATCAAGGGATTTAGAGACGTTGAAAATTCACTATAAACCCTCTGTCGACGTATCAGAAGAACAAGTTTTGTCGAAAATGGTAGAAGTATTCGAAGAAAAATATGCAAAGACAAAAGTAAGGGAAATCGAAAGAGGTGTGACTTTATTCGGTCCACACCGAGATGATCTCCTTTTTCATGTAAATAATAGAGATGTGCAAACATTTGGATCGCAGGGGCAACAAAGAACGACTGCCTTATCTCTAAAGCTTGCTGAAATAGAGTTGATTCGTTCAGAAATCGATGAATATCCAATCCTATTATTGGACGATGTACTCTCTGAACTGGATGATTATCGGCAATCCCATTTGTTAAATACCATTCAAGGCAAGGTTCAGACATTTGTAACGACAACAAGTGTCGATGGGATCGATCATCAAACCTTAAAGGAAGCTTCGACTTTTAAAGTGGAAACTGGAAGGATTGAAAAACTTCAGTGAGGTGAGAACATTGTATGTTCATTTAGGAGAAGATATCCTTGTGAGGACAAAAGATATCGTCGCCATTCTTGATAAAGAAACCGTGAAATCTTCCCAATCTATGAAGGAGCTATTAGAAAGTGAGAGCAACAAAATCGTTCCACTGGCTAAAGGAGATTTTAAGTCCATCGTTATTACAGTAGACGCTGTATATTACTCCCCTTTAGCTTCTGGAACATTGAAAAAACGCTCAACTAAGCTTGCTATTCAAGAATTTTAATGAATATAGAATGATTATTTTTTTCCTAGAAAATTTACACTAGCGTCATCAAGTGGCCGAAACAGGCTTTTTACGAAGTACATTAGAAAGTGTAGGTGATTGACTGTGGCAACTGAACAGGAAGCAGTGCAAGCACAAGATTATGGTGCCGAACAGATACAGGTATTAGAAGGTCTAGAAGCTGTTCGAAAACGTCCAGGTATGTATATTGGCTCAACGAGTGGGAAAGGACTACATCACTTAGTTTGGGAGATTGTTGATAACAGTATTGATGAGGCTTTAGCAGGTTATTGTACTGAAATAGACGTTTTTATTGAAAAAGATAACAGTATTACAGTCGTTGATAACGGTCGAGGTATTCCAGTAGGAATTCAAGAGAAAATGGGTCGCCCTGCTGTTGAGGTTATTATGACTGTTCTTCATGCCGGCGGTAAATTCGGTGGCGGAGGATATAAGGTTTCAGGAGGTCTGCATGGGGTTGGTGCATCGGTAGTAAACGCCCTATCCACTTATCTTGAGGTTTATGTTCATCTTGATGGCCATATTCACTATCAAAAATATGAGCGTGGTGTTCCATGTGAGGATCTAAAAGTGATTGGGGATACAGACCGTACAGGAACGACTGTTCATTTCCAACCTGATCCAGAAATTTTTACAGAGACAATCGAATATGATTTCGATACTCTCGCATCTCGTACACGTGAGCTTGCATTCTTAAATAAAGGCTTAAAAATCTCGATCGAAGATAAGCGTGTGGAAGAAAAAAAGCGTAATGAATACCTTTATGAAGGTGGAATTAAGTCTTACGTAGAGCATTTGAACCGCACGAAGGAAGTCCTGCATGAAGAACCAATCTTTATTGAAGGCGAAAAAGATGGCATTACGATTGAGGTTTCCCTTCAATATAACGAAGGTTATACAGAGAATATTTATTCTTTTGCCAACAATATTCATACGTATGAAGGTGGAACACATGAGTCCGGCTTCAAAACGGCTTTAACGCGTATTATTAATGATTATGCGAGAAAGAATGGCCTCGTTAAAGAAAACGATGCAAACTTAACTGGTGATGATGTGCGCGAAGGCTTAACAGCGATTATTTCGATCAAGCACCCGGATCCACAGTTCGAAGGGCAAACAAAGACGAAGCTCGGAAATTCTGAAGTAAGAGCGGCAACAGATACTATTTTTGCGGAGCATTTGGAAAAATTCTTGCTTGAGAATCCATCGGATGCACGAAAAATTGTTGAAAAAGGCTTAATGGCTACGAGAGCTCGACTAGCTGCGAAAAAAGCAAGGGAACTAACAAGAAGAAAAAGTGCCCTTGAGGTTTCTAGTTTACCTGGTAAGCTAGCGGACTGTTCATCAAAGGATCCATCTATCAGTGAATTGTATATCGTTGAGGGTGACTCTGCGGGTGGTTCAGCGAAGCAAGGTCGTGATCGTCATTTCCAAGCAATCTTGCCACTAAGAGGTAAAATCCTCAATGTTGAAAAAGCTCGTCTTGACCGCATTTTATCAAACAATGAGGTTCGAGCAATGATCACAGCTTGTGGTACTGGTATTGGGGATGAATTTGATATTTCGAAGGCCCGTTACCATAAGATTGTTATTATGACCGATGCCGATGTTGATGGTGCACATATTCGTACCCTGCTCTTAACCTTCTTCTATCGATACATGAGAAAAATTATTGAAGCAGGCTATATTTATATTGCTCAGCCTCCCCTTTACAAGGTTCAACAAGGTAAGAGAATTGAGTATGCGTATAACGATAAAGAGCTTGAGCGCATTTTTGCAGAGCTTCCTAGTCAGCCAAAACCAAATATTCAACGTTACAAAGGTCTTGGGGAAATGAATCCTGAACAGCTTTGGGAAACGACTATGGATCCTGAGAAAAGAACGATGCTGCAGGTAAGCTTGGAAGATGCAATTGAAGCGGATGAAACGTTCGAAATGTTAATGGGTGATAAGGTAGAGCCAAGACGTAACTTTATCGAAGAAAACGCCCAGTACGTGAAAAACTTAGATATATAATAATTGGTTTCTCGTCTTTATTCGTGGCTGTTTTCGTAAAGATTGTTGTTAAAATCCTACTGCCGATTTTAACGTAGAAATAGACATTTGGTGCATCGTAACTAAATTTGCAAGCTCTTTTCTCATTGATTCACAACCAGTTATTATTGAAAACATAGATAAATTCATTGATTTTTTGCTTCAAAAGCAACAAAGTTTGAGAAAAGATCTTTATTCGTTAGCTAAATTCTTAAATCTTGAGGATAGCTGGTATTCCCACTATCCTCTTTATTACTTGAAGTTCAGGTGCAGATTTTATTTTGAAAAGGAGGTTCCTCCATGTCTGAAACATCAAATTCTCAAATAAAAGAAATCAATATAAGCCAGGAAATGCGATCTTCATTCTTAGATTATGCGATGAGTGTTATCGTTTCTCGTGCACTTCCTGATGTTCGTGATGGATTGAAACCTGTTCACCGTCGTATTTTATATGCTATGCATGATTTAGGAATTCATGCAGACAAGCCATATAAGAAATCGGCTCGTATTGTTGGAGATGTAATTGGTAAGTATCACCCTCATGGTGATTCAGCAGTTTATGAAACGATGGTTCGTATGGCACAGGATTTCAACCAACGTTATATGCTCGTGGATGGTCATGGTAACTTTGGTTCTGTCGATGGCGATTCTGCAGCGGCGATGCGTTATACAGAATCTCGTATGTCAAAAATCGCGATGGAATTATTAAGAGATCTGAACAAAGATACAATCGATTATCAGGATAACTATGATGGTGAAGAAAGAGAACCTGTAGTACTCCCTGCTCGTTACCCGAATCTATTAGTAAATGGAACAACGGGAATTGCTGTAGGGATGGCGACGAATATCCCTCCTCATCAGCTTGGAGAAGTTATTGATGGAGTTTTAGCTATCAGTAGAGAGCCTGAAATAACGATACAGGAACTCATGGATATTATCCCTGGTCCGGATTTCCCTACTGCTGGTCTTATCTTAGGTAGAAGTGGTATTCGGAAGGCCTACGAAACAGGAAGAGGATCGATTACTCTTCGTGCAAAGGTTGAAATCGAACAAAAATCAAATGGTAAAGAAGTAATTATCGTTAAGGAGTTACCTTACCAAGTAAACAAAGCAAGATTAATTGAAAAAATCGCTGAACTTGCGCGTGACAAAAAGATTGAGGGAATCACTGATTTGCGTGATGAATCCGATCGTAAAGGAATGCGTATTGTTATTGAAGTTCGTAAGGATGCGAATGCTAACGTTCTTTTAAATAATTTATATAAGCAAACAGCCTTACAAACAAGCTTCGGAATCAATATGCTAGCCCTTGTGGATGGACATCCAAGGGTTCTGAACTTAAAGGAATGCTTACAGTATTATTTACAGCATCAGCAGGTTGTTATTCGTCGCAGAACGGAATTTGAACTTCGAAAAGCAGAAGCGCGTGCTCATATTTTAGAAGGGTTACGAATTGCTCTGGATCGTATCGATGAAGTGATCAGCTTAATTCGTGGCTCGCAAACAACTGAAATTGCGCGTGAAGGCTTAATGTCAACCTTTGGTTTATCAGATAAACAAGCACAAGCTATTTTAGATATGCGTTTGCAGCGTTTAACAGGCTTAGAACGTGACAAGATTGAAGAAGAGTATCAAAACCTAGTTAAATTAATCGCTGAATTAAAAGCCATTTTAGCGGACGAGGAAAAGATCTTAGAAATCATTCGTGAAGAGCTGCTTGAGATTAAAGAACGCTTTAATGATACTCGTCGTACAGAAATTGTGACGGCAGGTCTTGAAAATATCGAGGATGAAGATTTGATCCCACGTGAAAACATTGTCGTAACGATTACTCATAACGGTTATGTCAAACGACTTCCAGTATCCACTTATCGCGCGCAAAAACGTGGTGGTAGAGGGATTCAGGGAATGGGAACAAATGAAGATGATTTTGTTGAACATCTGATCACAACCTCTACGCATGACACCCTTTTATTCTTTACGAATAAAGGAAAGGTATACCGTGCGAAAGGTTATGAGATTCCTGAATTCTCAAGAACAGCTAAGGGACTTCCAATTATTAATCTCTTAGAAGTAGATAAGGGTGAATGGGTCAACGCGATAATCCCTGTTTCTGAATTCGTAGACGATTGGTTCCTATTCTTTACGACAAAAGAAGGGATTTCAAAACGTACCCCATTATCATCATTTGCTAATATTCGTAACAATGGTCTAATTGCCGTAAATCTTCGCGAAAACGATGAATTAATTTCTGTTCGTTTAACTGATGGAAATAAGGAAATTATTATTGGTACGAAAAATGGTATGCTCATTCGTTTCCCAGAATCCGATGTTCGTTCTATGGGTAGAACAGCTACAGGGGTAAAAGGGATTACTCTTAAGAATGAAAATGATGAAGTCGTTGGAATGGAAGTATTAGAAGAAGGTTCCGAAATTCTGATCGTAACGAAAAATGGTTATGGTAAGCGTACACCTTCTGAAGAATATCGTATCCAAGGACGTGGCGGTAAAGGGATTAAAACATGTAATATTACCGAGAAAAATGGTGATTTAGTTGCGATGAAGGCTGTTACCGGTGAAGAGGATCTTATGATCATCACAACTGGTGGAGTTATTATCCGTATGGCAGTTAAAGATATCTCGATGACTGGTAGAAGCACACAGGGTGTAAGACTGATTCGTCTTAATGAAAGTGCTGACGAATTCGTCTCTACTGTGGCGAAGGTTGAAAAAGAAGAAGAGCAAGAACAAAATGAGAATGAAGAAAATGATTCTCAAGAAGTTGTAGAGATCGTTTCTTCGGAAGGTTCCGAAGAAGTTGTTGAAAATAGTTCTGAAGAAAGTTCTGAAGAATAGTAAAGAGGCTGTAGGGCGTAAATGCTCTACAGCTTTTTATTTTCTGTTGCCCTCGTTTTATGAAGTCGACTTCTTTTCATAGCCTTAATAGGAAAAATCAAGTAAAATAGAAAAGAGATTTCAAAATTTTCAACAACCTACTATTGCTTTGAGGTGATTCCAAATGCGTGTTCATATTCAAGAGCTTCAAGAGGGATGTATTTTAACAGAAGACGTTGTGAGTCTAACGAATCGCCCTATCATTCCTAATAAAACAATTTTAACTGATGAATTAATAGAGTTATTAAAAGCTTTTTTAATTAGAGAAGTTAAAGTTCAAAAAACACTTGTTACTGGACTACCTTTTGTCCCTTCTGAAGTGATTGAGGAGGAAAAGGAGCAGGTACAACAGAACGTTACTACTGGAAAAACTACTAACCTTGCAGACGCCTTTTTAAGCGCAACAAGGGATTACAAGAAGGAATTCACGCAATGGCAATCTGGGCTATCACCAGATTTAGCAAAAGTAAGGTCTATATTATTACCGTTAATTGAACAACTAGATACTCAATCAGGTGAGATCTTCCTATTTCACCATCTTTCCACGGAGAAAGAGTATTTGTTCCAGCACTCCATTGCTGTTGGCTTAATAAGCGCATTTATCGGGAAAAAGCTTAACTATAGCAAAGGAGATATCGTTCAGTTAGGATTAGCTGGTTGCTTAGCGGATTGTGGAATGGCAAAAATATCTCCGCAAATCTTAAATAAAATGGGTGCCTTATCGAGCTATGAATTTGAAGAAATAAAAAAACACCCTACATACAGCTATAAAATGATTCAAAACAGCCCACTGTTAAGAGATGCTGCAAAAATAGCAATCTTCCAACACCATGAAAGACTTGATGGAACTGGATACCCTTTAGGTGAAAGTAAAAAAATCCATCCATTTGCAAAAATCATTGCAGTTGCAGATACTTTCCATGCGATGACATCAGCACGTCTTTATCGTAAAAAGCAATCTCCTTTCCGAGTGTTAGAAAAGATAATAGAGGATAACTTCGGGAAATTTGATATCGCTTCGATCAAAGCGTTACAGTCAGGAATTATGAATTTCTCTATCGGTAGCAAAGTAAAACTATCAGATGGACAAACAGCAGAAATTGTCTTTATAGAAGAAAAATCACCGACAAGACCTTTGATTAAACTAGTGGAGTCACAAACGATTATTCAATTAGAAAAACATCGTGATGTGTTCATTGATGAAGTTATTAAAAGTTAGGAATTAAGAGGGATAAATTACCATAATATTTCACCTTGAATAATCTATAGTAGGCTGATATAATAATAAAAGTCAGCTCGATGACGTCAAAATGATTTTAAAAATTAATTTTAAAAAAGTGTTGACGAGAAAAGCTGAAAATGATATATTATTAAAGTCGCTTCTGAGCGACGGATAAAATTTTCGCTAAGGCGAGAATAGAAGAAGGATATTTTCACTATCGTGAAAAATCCTAATTGTTCTTTGAAAACTAAACAAATCATACGTCAACGTTAGTTTTATTTTAAGTTTTATTTAAGAGCTAATCTTACTCTTTATTGGAGAGTTTGATCCTGGCTCAGGACGAACGCTGGCGGCGTGCC
>NZ_SUND01000028.1 GCF_005280205.1 Bacillus yapensis
AATGGGAAGTTAGATTGATAAATGGAAAGCCGTATACTCTGAGAGGAGTACGTACGGTTTGGGGGGGAGTTCTTGGAAACCTACTTAGGAAACTAAGCAAGGCACTGGGTTCTTACCCTACATGAAATCAGCCATCTTGTCATCTGCAGCGAGCATCATGGTAGCTCATAATCACCCTTCTGGTGAAACCACTCCATCAAGAGAAGACGTGGAAGTTACAAAACGTCTTGCTGAAGCAGGAAAGCTGATGGGTATTGAGTTGTTGGACCATCTCATTATTGGAGAGGGAAAATACACATCCTTGAAAGAAAAAGGATATATATAAGGGGGAAGGTCAATGTGTTACTATAACGCCGAACATTTCGCTATCTTCATGTCTTCACAATTTGGAATCGATGTTGATGAAGAAGAAGTTGGTGAGGAGTCAGTTCTTTTGTATAAAGAGGAACTTGATGAAAATCTTGTGTCAGAAGAATTACTTAGTATTTCTCCTGAAATGGTATTGGTTCATTCTTGTGTTTACAATAAAGAAGAACATGAGTGGTTGGTTTGCGTAGCAGCTAATGCTGATACGAACCAACCACTCTTTTTAATTTGTCTAAATAATGGGAAGAAAATCCATGAAGAAGTATTACTGCGAGATAAGGATAATGGGAAATGATATATACAGCGTATGTTAATGAATTAGAAGAACGTTCCTATCAGCAGGTGACCTTTGATATGGAAGATTGGTCTTTTGTCTATTTTACAGCGAAAGATAAGGGAGAAGAAATCGAAATAAAGATTTGTCTTGAAAGCAAAAATATATATCAACGAAAAATGGGGTATGAAGATTGGTGGTATGTGGATTACTTAGAAGGAGATATTGATATAGAATGTAATAGTGTAAGATAAGGAGTATAAGTTGAAAATCGGATTCTCATTTCCGGTTTTTTTTGAGAATGATTTAATGAAAGGCGGCTTTTAAGGTGTCTAAGAAAACTTTTAACATAACAGACCTAACGAAAGAAGTTTATGGAGACGAAGATACTAATTCCAGTGTGTTTGAATCCAATAGAAAGAGAATTGGAAGTCATATAAATAAAGTCCGTAAAATGTTGGGGCATCCAACTAAGAGGTTTGAAGCACCGATAGAGCAACTAGATGCCTATGTCAAGTTAATTAGAAATATATTAGAAAATCCCAAAAATGAGGAAGCATTAGACCTGTTAAATAAAAAACTGGTTAAGGGAAAAACATTACAGAAAGAAACAGATGAAAAAGCTCTGACAACCTTAATTGAGATTTTGGCAGAGATTGAAATCCAGAAGTTGACAGATGAAGACAATAAGTTATTTGGAGACTGGCTACAAGACCAAATGAGTGATGACTATTACTTGGAGAGCGAGAAAAATATTAATGAGGTAATGCGCATTGTAAAGAATGATTTTTCTCTATTCGATGACCTGAGCAGCCTAAAGTCAAAGCTAGAATTTCAGGAACAATATATGAATGACTTAAGGATATTAAGTGCTTTGTATAGACAGCAAGTAGAACAGCAGTTACTATTCCAAGAATCCTTTCTTGAAGTAGTAAATTCTTATCCTCACTTAAATAAAAAGAAGATGTATACTACGGTAGATTTCCTTGAACTTCCCCCATCTATTCAACAAGAGATACAAGAGCTAATAAAACAAAAACCTTCTGAACGTTAAATGGCTCAGAAGGTTTTTATTATGTCAAGGAATTTTTTTCGTGCATTTCCTCAAAAATCTTTCCGTGATGGTTCATTAATTCCCAAATACAATGAGAATCGTAAACAAAAACAACTACGGAGGTAAAGTTTATGATTCACAAAAAAAATAACTACCACATTGCAATATCATCCCTTACTGCTGCAAGGAACGACCACTATGATGGTGTCAACGCAATCTACCGTTTAGCAGCTCAGGTTCCAATTAATGAAGGAACTTCTCCTGATGGAGTACAAAGACAAATCAAACGATTAGTAAAAGACCTCATGGTTCAGAAGGTGCGTGCCAATCGAATAAATATTCATGAAGAAATGTTGGTCATTGACTTCTACCCTAAGGGTTTTCAAATGGCAATGAATAGAGGGCAATACGCTGGGTTACAGCTAGAGTTTGCAGAGTTTCTAAACCAGACTGGAATTTGGGGAATTGAGATTCAAGATGGTTGTTACATGGATGACCCTGAAGATTCAGTGAAGTCTGTAAGTAATGACTTAATTAACTTCTTTCCTGAATTTAACTCAAAATGCTTTGGTGCAAGGGACAACGAGCCTATAGAGATTATTAATTGCAGTTCATTTGAATTGTATGGGGAGGTGGCGTAATGGCATTGAAAAAGGTTAGGCGACCGGTGATTCACAAAAGTAAACCTAATACAAATAGTGAGGAGTCAAGTGCTTCTCAAACCCACCCTAATCAAGCAAACGAGCGATTTGATGTAGCACAGGTAAAAGTAAGTGAAAATGAGAATGTTCGTCTGGATAAAAAAGAAGCTCACAACTTTTTATCAAAGCATCCAATCAGCAAACTAAGATTGCTAGAATCTTCGGAGACACTTAGAGTTTTGGTTCAGGAGATTGATGTTCCAGAAAAACAATCCTTATTGGTAACTGCTATTAGCATGGAGGCGGCTGGAGAGGAAGAATCTTTCTTCTCTGCTTTAATGGAACATGTCCACGATATGCCTAAACACAAGTCTTTAGAACGATTCAAGTCTACTGAACTGATTACTGACTCACTGGTTCCGGAAGCGTTGCTTTTGGAACTGGGGCAAGTTCTGAAGGTTGGAAAGGCGGAAGAAAGAGGGTTTCTTTACGATGACAAAAAGAAACGATACCACTTCAACGCCAACGTTTTTGCAAGGCATTTCCTCAAGCGTTGCCATGTGCGTTCAACAAGAGACGGAAGGCTATTTCTATACAACAAAATGGGTGTATATGAAGAGCTTTCTGAAGTGAATCTCGGAAAAATAATCAGGGCAGTGATGCATGAGGGTAGATGGAACAGTTGGAAAAGCACATTTGAAACTGAGATTATTCGAGCTCTCCAACGTGAAGCACCTATTGTTGAAGAGATGAACACAGGACGCAACTTTATCAACTTAAAGAACGGCATGTTAAATCTGTCTACGTTCAGGCTACATGAACATTCACCAAAGTATCTTTCTACAGTTCAAATTCCAATTCCTTATGATGCGAATGCAACCGCACCTAAGTTTGATGATTTCATGCGTGATATTACACTCAACAATCATGAACTAATCGCTGTACATCAAGAGTTGATTGGATACTGGCTGACTGGAGAAACCAAAGCAGAAAAAGCGGTCTATTACTATGGTAGTGGAGCCAATGGAAAAAGTGTACTGGCTTCTATAGTAACTGAATTAGTTGGACCAGAAAACGTAAGCAGCGTACCACTATCTAAGTTTAATGACCAATTTGGTATGGAAAGCATGATTGGCAAGTCACTTAACATATCTGCTGAGAACGAAATGGGTGGTAAGGCACTTAAGACCGAAAACTTCAAGGCGATTGTTAGTGGAGATAACATCACTATTAACATTAAGTATCGTCCTGCGATTAGCTACCGTCCATACTGCCGTTTGGTGTTTCTAGTCAACAACCTTCCTGACTCATCAGACGTTACAGAAGGCTATTTCCGAAAACTTATTATCGTACCTTTCTCAAGAACCTTTAAGAAAGAAGAACGAAACGTATATTTAAAAGACGAACTGCTTAAAGAACTGCCTGGAATTCTTAATTGGGCGATATTAGGATTGAAACGGTTGAGAAGCAATAACTATCAGTTCAGTGCCTGTAAAGCAATTGAAGAAACCGAAAGTGCTTACTACGATGAGCAAAATCCAGTGAGAGATTTTTTTCACTCTCATGTGGTCCAAGAGGCCGGTTCTCGCACTAAACAGTCAGACTTCTACAATATGTATAGTCAATGGCTAAATGTTCAGGGGATTGACGACAAAGGAACGAAATCACGTCAAGTATTTTGGCGCTATTTCAAAGTAATTTTAGACAGTGAAAATATTCCGATTGTGAAGAAGAAAGTCAAAGGAACTGTCTACTATGACGGAATAAAGCTGATAGATTTGGAAGATTTACAGTTCCCTACTCTTGCTGGCGATATTATTCAGTTCTAAGGGGGTGTAGGGGGTGTGTGAAAAGCAAAAAACTACTCACTACCAAAAGCTTAAAATCCATGAAAAAAGTTTTGTTTTAGCTAACCACCCCTCCCCCACTTTCTTACAAAGAAATGAAATATATATTATTACTACGACGAGGAGAGCTTGCCATGAACGAAAAAGAAGGTTCTATCTACGAATATCAAAATCTTTTAGACATGTTAGCAGAAATGGTCACAGAATACCTTACAAAACACCCCAAAGGAGGAGATTTCAATGATTAGTAGGGATGAAATTGCACAGCAGAACCAAGACAAGATAGTAATTTACACAAGAAATACATCGTGGACCCAACCCGAGGGGTACAGAATTCATCGAGACGTCCAGGTCTTAAAAGAAAAGTGTGAGCGGGTTGGATATCAAGTCAGTAGGGTCTACATGGAACCAAGCTCGGAATCTCATGAGAAAAGAAGAGAAGTATTGAAGCAAATGTTGAAGGATGCTGCTGAAGGTTTGTTCGGAGTAGTTGTTGTTTGGGATGTATATACGCTTTCTCCTGATGGGGAAGAGCTTCAACAAATAGAAAGCGAGCTTGCAAGGTATGGTGTGGAGATTTGTTCAGTATTGGAACCTTTCGACACTTCTACAGAAGAAGGAGTGAGAGTGTTTGAATACATTTGCAAATTACTCAATACTAGACATCTAAGGTTAGCAGCCATGCAAGAGATTCCGCTGTCACAGGTAGCACGCTGGTTAATTGAAGATGAAAACAAGAAAGGGGGTGAACTTGATGCCGAACTATGCGAGACAGCTCGACGACCAGCTTGACCAATTTAACAGAACTGGAACACAGAAAAGAGCGGCTATCTATGCCCGAGTCTCCACATTAGAACAGGCTGAAGAAGGCTACAGTATTGATGAACAGGTCCGAGTACTAAGGGAAATGTGTGAGCGAGAAGGTTATGTTGTCCATAAGGAATACGTGGATAGGGGTAAAAGTGGGAAAAACATTAAGGGACGACCTGCTTTGCAACAATTGCTACATGATGCCAAGGGTAAAGACTTTGACTTAGTGCTTGTTTGGAAGGTGAACCGCTTTTCTCGTAAGACAAAGGACTTACTTAATATTGTTGAAGAACTGGAAATGAGAAACATTGTTTTTCGTTCTTTTACGGAGCGTTACGAAACGGAAACTCCAGCGGGGAAAATGCAGTTCCGTATGTTGGCAGTCATTGCAGAATTTGAACGAGATAACATCGCTCAAAACGTAAAAATGGGGATGTTAGCAAGAGCCAAAGAAGGGTCGTGGAATGGCGGTCAGGTTCTTGGTTATGATGTCATTAGTGTTTCAGGAGAAAACCGTAAGAGAAAACTCTCAACACTTGTTGTTAATCCAACAGAAGCACAAACGGTCCGAAAGGTATTTGACCTTTACGTTGAGGGGAATGGTTACAAATCCATCGCAAACAAACTCAACAATGAAGGACACCGGACAAAAAAGAACAAAGACTTCTCCATCAACGGGGTAAAAACGATTCTAAGCAATCCCCTTTACGCAGGATTTATACGTTACAATGTCCGGAGAGATTGGAACGAGAAAAGAAGAAACAATATCAATCCTCACCCTGTTATTGAAAAGGGGCAGCACGAAGCCATCATTTCAGAAGAAACATGGGAAAAAGCAAAAAATGTCATGGCGAGCAGAAGCGGCAAGCCTAATCGAATACATGACGGCGAGTTCCCGCTGACTGGTATCATGAAATGTCCTGCATGTGGGGCAGGAATGGTGATTGGGAGAACAACGAATACACTCAAAGACGGAACAAAAAAGGTTCTGGAGTATTATGTATGTGGAGCTTGGAAGAACAAAGGTTCTGCGGTTTGTCGCTCGAATGGAGTAAGAACGGATTATGCAGACCCTCATGTACTTGAAAAGCTATCAAACATAGCCACAAGTGACGAGCTTATAGAGCAAATTGTTGAACGGATTAATAGTAAGAAAGAACAAGATTCTTCTCCGCTTCAACACGAATATGAGACCTTGAAAAAGGCACTAGAATCCAATCAACAAAAGAAAGAGAAGGTCCTAGGTTTGTACGAAGATGATTTGATTCAAAAAACAGACCTTGTGCAGCGGCTATCCACTTTGAATGAAGAAAAGGAACGACTTGAAGAGAGGCTTTCTCCAATTGAACTGCAGATGGGGCAAGGTGGTACACAACTCATAAACTTTTCAATGGTCAAACAGGTCATGCAAAACTTCAAAAGTGCCTATCAAGAGTCATTGACTAGGGAGCAGAGGAAAAGGCTGATGCACCTGCTCATCCGTCAAATCACCATCAATGAGGACAGAAAGATTGATACGATACAAATACAACTCAATAAAGAAGTTGCAAAACACTTCACCTTTAAAGGGGGAGAGGATTCATCTATTACAGATGAGTTCTCTCCCCCTTTTTCTATTTTAATCGACCTATGAAAAGGAGCAAATAACTTATGAGCATTATTAAATTATTCAGGAATTACATGGAGGAGCATCACCCACATTTAGCTTGGAAGGACTGGAAAGCGGATGTTAGAACTCTTTTAGTAAATGACATAAGCAACGAAGCGGTAAAGGCTACTATTCCAGATGAAAACAAACCAGAACTAACATGTTGGGTATTCTTCTACGATGGCGGTGCATCGAACGTTGTGTACTTATTACAGGATAAGCATGGTTTAAAGGATATCGGAATTGGTTTGCTGAAAGATGGTGAACTTGTTAAGCCTATTACCTTCGTATGAAGTACTTGCAGTCTGAAAGGTAGAACAATCAATACGTTTACAAGTTAGAGAGGGTTGCTCTATAAGAGTTTTCGTCTCTTTTTTCGTGTTTGATTTCCCGGTAAAGGAGGTGAGAGTATGACACCAATTGACCTATTCAAAGCAGGTGTGGCGTTTGGCGTATCTATTTACGTTTATGTGAAGAAGAACACTAATTTTGAAAAATAAAGGGGGAATAGTAATGCAATATTTTTTAATGGGAACAGTGGTTGGAATTGTAGCTTGTTTAGTATCAGAGCTTACACAGAACCCTTCAAGGAGTTATCGTTAATGAAAAGGATTCAATGTTTGACAGACCTTAATAACCTTTCAGGTGAGATTTCAAATGAATTTTTACAGTACTTAAACACCGAGTTTAATTGTCTCTATGAATATCTTAGCAATGGTGAAGAACTCGATAACTTCATACTAGGTATATATCAAAATATGGTAATATTAGAGGGAGATGATGAGATAAAAAAATTTTCGATTAATACTTTAGATTTGGAATTTATTGAAGAGGTCAAGCTAAGTCAGATTACAATCATCAGAATAGGTTTAAATTGTGATGAAGATATACAACTGCACTATGCAATAAAAGGGGGAACATAAATGCCAATTAGTTTTTTAGATAAAAATTTTGGAAGCACATTCTTTTCATTATTAGATTCAACTAAGAAAAAGATTCGAATTATTTCTCCTTTCATCGGTTATAAAACAGCATTAGCCCTAGTTAATTTTATTGAAGAAACGGATAATGAGTTAGACTGTGTGTTAATTACACGCTTTGATAGAGAGGATTTTATTAAGGGTGTTAGCAGTATTACCGGATTAGAGTTACTTAATAAGGCTGGTGTGAAGATGTATGCACTTCAAGGTCTTCATACCAAGCTTTACATCTTTGATAATGAATCAATAATAATGGGCTCAGCTAATTTTACTTTTAATGGGTTTTATAAAAATCATGAGTTTGGAATTTTCATGGAAGAAGAGCGTGAATTCTCCGTGGAGTGTAATAATTATTTTGATGGTCTACTTAAAGACATCAAGAATCATGGTGAATGGGAAATAACCCAGGAGCTTATTGCAAAAGAAAAACCTTATTGTGATGATGCAGTAACAGGAAGAGCCCATTCGCAAAAAAAGCCTAGAAAAAATGAATTACCTGTAACAATCCAGCCTAATAGAGTGAAGTGGGGAGCAACTCTTGATTTGCATAGTCAGCAACCAATAGATAACAAGGAAGAAAAGGACATTATTGAGGAAATACTCAAAGAAGAAACCGAAAACCAAATTCAATTACGTAACACTGGAATTTGGTTGAAATTTGAAGGTAACAGTGAAAATCGCATACCCAACAACTTAACCTATTTCGAAAGAAGGAAAAAGGAACATAGGAAGCGCACATTCTTTCCAAAACCACCATCCGGAATAAAAAGTGGTCAGCTCTTATTTATGACAATGGTGAGTACGGATAAAGAGGACAAAGGTACTCCTATAATAGTAGGTTATGCAACCACTTCTGGTTTTTCAGAGCGGAATGTTGTCAACGATAAAACCTCATCTAATGCCGATAGGAACAGATATCCTTATTATGTTGAGCTTTTAAGTGGGAAATTTCTAAAAGCACCAATTAAAAATGGTATCACTTTAAGGGAGTTAGCTCGTGAGCTGCAAACAGACTTGTATCCTAATCCGAAGTCAAACTTCAATGAAATTATTTACACACATAGACAGAAGTCCCATCTACAAGTTACTGAAAGAGCACATGATTACATAATGCAACGATTAGATACATTATTTAAAGAATTTGGCTATGAAGAGCTCTAATAACACAAGAAGGAGGACTTAAAATTGGATGATAAAATAATGTCATTATCATTTTCTGTTGAAGCAAATCAAGGTGTTTATGCCTTATTGCTGGGTTCGGGTATATCCTATTCATCAGGTATCCCTACAGGATGGGGCGTTCTAAAAGAGCTGTGCAGAAGAATTATGCAAGTAGATGGTTCAGAAGAGCCAGATGAAATTAAATGGTATGAAGAAAAATTCGGAACCCCTCCTTTATACGATGAAGTAATAGGTATGCTAGCTAAAACACCGTCAGAGCGGAATGGACTACTAAAAGAATTTTTTGAACCTACAGAAGAGGACCTAAAGGAAGGAAGAAAGGTACCAACTGAAGCCCATAAATCAATAGCGGAATTAGTAAAAAAGGGTTATATAAAAGTAATTGTTACAACAAACTTTGACCGCTTAATTGAACAAGCATTAGATGAATTGAATGTACAGTATCAAACACTTTACCATGATTCAGACATAGAAGGAATGAAACCTTTAGCACATGCTGACTGTACAGTACTAAAAATTCATGGCGATTACAGAGACACAAGATTTAAAAATATTACCGATGAGTTAAAGTGCTATTCCTCTAATCTATCGGGGTTATTAAAGCAAGTTTTTGATGACTATGGACTAATAATATCAGGTTGGTCGGCTGAGTGGGATACAGCGCTTAGAGACACGATTAAAAGTGTTAAGGGACGTAGGTACTCATGGTACTGGCACTCTTTTTCTGAATCAATTAATGAAAAAGCAGAAGAACTAATTAATTTCAGGGATGCCAATTTAGTAATAGATTCTGGAGGTGCTGACCATTTCTTCCGAGAAATAAAAGAAGCTGTATTTAACATTTCTAATTTGAAGAAGGTTAATCCAGAAAATATTCAAGTCAAAATTAAAAGATTAAAAGATTATATTCAAAATGATGATGAACCGGCTATTCGTGATTTGTTTACTAATGAATTACGTGACGTTATTGGTAAAATTAATAAACTTGATTCTAATCAAGAAGTAACTATTGAACTAATGAAACAATGGATTGAAGAAATAAAAGTCATCATAAAACCTATTTCCGTTTTATCATCAATACTTGCTTATTATGGTAAAGGTGAATTTCAAGAACGATTGCTAATTGAGACGTTAGAAAGATTTACATCGATAAAAGGCAGTGATGGAAGAGTGTATTTATTAGGATTGAAGCAACTACCACTGCAAGCTGTTTTTTATAGTATGGGAATTTCATTAACGATGAGGAGAAAATATAAACTTTTAGATGAAATTATGATGAAACCAAAAGTAAGAGATAGACTTCATAGCAGACAAGCTTTTTCTTGGTATGTTTCTCCACGGAGAGATTTATATGATGCTTTTCAACGATTACAACCAGAAAGACCGTATCATTTACCCATTGAAGTTATGTTTACTTTCCCTTTTATGGAAGAGGTTTTTGAAGAAAGTCAATTGGCATTTGATAGTGTTGAATACATGATTCATTACGATTTGTTTGAATTTTTACGTTCATTAAAACATCGATACTTAAGCAACTATGATTATTATAGTGGCATTTTTGGTTATAAAATTGATAGGACTCATATAGAGCAGTTTTTATCTGAAGGTTCTATTGTAACTGACTGGGAAGTGCTTGTATTGTTTGAGGGCAGTAAGAGCCTTTTTATTGAATCATTAAGAAGATTATCAGAGGACTTAAATCAGGATACGTATTTTAGCGGACGTGGTCTTGTTGAAGCCTATTTGAAAGAGAAATAAGTTTAAACCTCATTCAGACATATCACGGTGAGCCTTATCATAAGAAAGTGAAGTTTTTATAAAAGTATTTAAGTATCAAATAAAAAGATCCCTTAATAAGGGAATTTTTTATTGTTAAGAGGTTTATGCAGATAATTTAGTATATTAAGAAATTTATTAATAGAACTCTAAAAATTAAAGGATTTATAAAAAAAATGTCGAACGAAATATATATAATAGAGGGGGGTTACAAATGTTAAGTTGGGAAAAATTATTATGTTCAGATAGACAGAGAGAAACCACAACGGAAAAATTACCACATAGAAACGAATTTGATAAGGATTATGAACGTATAATATATTCGTCTTCATTAAGAAGACTACAAGATAAAGCTCAAGTTTTTCCTCTGCAAAGAAATGATTTTACAAGAACCAGATTGACACATTCACTAGAAGTTGCTGCTTTAGGAAGATCTTTAGCATGGAGTATAGGAGAATGGTTACATACAGAAAAGGAAGTATTTAAAGATTTTATGGAGGTTAAACAGCTAGCGTCTTTGGTTGAAGTTTCTTGTTTGGTTCATGATTTAGGAAATCCACCGTTTGGACATTATGGAGAAGATATTATAAGAAATTGGTTCAAAAATTGGTTTAAAACACCTGAATATAGAACAGCAGAAAATGAATATGGTAAGTTAACAGAACAACAGGAATGTGATTTTCTATTATTTGAGGGAAATGCTCAAGCGATAAGAATATTATCAAGATTACAGTTCTTAAACGATCAGTTTGGTGCTAATTTTACATATGCCACTTTAGCTACACTAATGAAATACCCTTGGGCATCTAATGATTTAAAAGCAAAAGAGAAGGAAAAGTTCGGCTATTTTCAGGCAGAAGAACAATTATTCGAAAAGATTAAGGAGAATGTTGGTATTGATGGTTGTAGACATCCGGCTACCTTTCTAGTAGAAGCAGCTGATGATATGGCATATTTAACTGCAGATATTGAAGATGCAGTTAAGAAACGTGTATTTGATTGGGAAACAGAGTATCAAAAAATAAAAATAGAGTTTGAGGATAAGTATCCTGACTTATTCGAAATGCTCGAAACGTATAGAACTGATGCATTAGATAATCAGGTTCCTGATAAGAACTTAATTGATGTACAGAATTTTAAAGTAAGAGTTCAGGGAATCATGTTTATGGAAGTGGTAGATGCATTCAAACAAAACTATGATGATATAATGAATTGTACTTTTAATGGTGAGTTAATATATGCTTCTAAAGCAAAGGATTTAGCTGAATATCTAAAGAAACTCGCGAGAAGGGAAGTTTTCTCTAACAAAGAAGTTTTAACTTTAGAGTTAGTTGGAGATAGAGTAATAACTGATTTATTAAGTCTTTTTGTAAATGCCGTTACAAATGTGAAAACAGGTGAAAAATCAAAGAATAAAAATGAAAAATTAGTTCATTTGATATCTAAAAATTTCAAACATATTCAAAAGATAGATGCTGAAGGTAAACCATCTATTGAATTTAAAGATATAAATTTGTATCATAGATTAATGCTAGTAACAGATTTCATTTCAGGTATGACAGATGGCTATGCTGTTAATCTTCATCAGGAATTACTTGGAGTAAAGTTACCATAAAGGAATGAAAGGGGATTAAGATGAGTAGATACGAGAAAAATATAAAAAATCAACTGATTTATTTTCTTGGTAAGGACTCAAGGACCCTAAACTTTATTGAAGAATTATCAAATGTAGGGGATCTTTTATTTTTTGGTGGTTCTATAAGAGACATATGCCTTTTCCCAGATAAACCCCCCATGCCTCGTGATTTCGATATAGCTATTAATTTTAAGAATAAAGATATTTTTGATTCGATAATAAATAAATACAAATATAAGATGAACAGATTTGGTGGGTATAAAATTAAAATATCAAATCTGGAGTTTGATATTTGGGATTTGGAAAATACATGGGCGTTTAAATATACTAATCTATCACCAAGTGAAGAAAATTTAGCTAAATCTGTATATTTAAATATTGATGGTATTGTATACAATTTTAATAAATCTTTATTGTATGATGAAATATTCAGAAGTTCTGTTAGAGAATGTAAATTGGATATAACTTTAGAAGAAAATCCTCAAATTGAATTAAATTTATTGAGGGCAATGGTATTTAAAGAAAAATATAATCTCAATTTTTCAAAAAAATTAAAACAAGTTTATCAAAATTACTTGAATGAATCTGAAAAATTGGTTGAAAATCTCTACGAATTACAATTATCACATTATAAAGTTACCTATTTATCAAAAGAAGAAATTAAGAATGAATTACAATATATTTAAATATTATTTAGATACACACAGTGAACCGTATTTTCAAAAACTACGGTTTTATTTCTAAAAGAATTTATTAGAAATCTAACATTGAAAGTTGTTAGATTTCTTTTTTATACATATGGTTAAATTTAAATGCAAGGGGATTGAAGAATTATATTTTAAAAGGTGATAGAGAAATTAAGTGACTCCATGAGATTTATAGAAAGCTTGCTGGATGAAATCAGATTATGGTCCGGGACAAAAATTTCCTAAAAAAGAAAAATATCATTTTACTAGTGAAGTTTATGGAGTCTCAAGTAAAAATTCAATTACCATGCTTATTTCAGCAATTTTATAATATTAAAAGCGCACATAAAAATAAAATTATTCTATAATGAAGGTGGAGAAAAATAAATTATTAAAGTTTATAAGTGTAATTTAATAGAATTCTGAGTATTTAGGATATTATGCTTCATCAACTAGCCCTATACAAGAGGTAAACTAATTACATTTATAAATAGGGGCGTTTGTGAACCTTAATAATAAGTAAGTGAGGAAGAAGAAGTTGTTAATTATAGAACAATGCAAAACTACAACAAAAGAAATAGAAGTAAAGCCATCAAATAATATTTTTAGTGAATTAGGAAATAATAATTATAATTTTATAGAATTAATATCAGAACTAATTGATAATTCAATATCTGCAAACATTGAGAATAAACAGTTAGAAATAATAATTGATATTGGAATTTCTAATAATGAAAAAAATTCATATCTAATTATAAAAGATAATGGTAAAGGTATTAAAACGGTAGATTTAGGGAGAGCAATTTCTCCAGCTGGTTTTTCAGGCGGAACGACTCTAAACGAACATGGATTAGGTATGAAACAAGCAATTGCTTCATTGGGTAATTTAAAGTATTTAGTTACAAAATCAAACGAAGTGGATAAAGCAAATTATATTAACAAATTCGAATTTGGAAAGCTTGAAGTGTTAGAAATAGAAGTACCTTGGGAATCAGGAACGGAAATATGTGTTGAGAATTTAAAAGATTTAGTACCAAAATCGCAACAGAAGATAACTATGGTGGTTGTACCATATTTAAGTGCTAAGTATCGTAGATTTTTGAATAATGGCACTTCTGATGTGAGAATCATTTTAAACTTATTAGATATAGATGAATTAGACAATGATGGACTACCGTATTTAATACAAAGCTGGGAATTAAAAGAATTGAAACCTATATATTTCCATCCGAACCAGAGGAATAATAAACCAATACATCTACAGAAAAAATTTAAAGGAAAGGGATGGGAAGCCAAATTCACTATTGGATATGCTCCAACAAATGAGGAATATGTTGAATTAGGAATGGAGCCTCCTAAAAATTATGAACCTTATAATGTCTCAATAAATAAACAAGGATTTGATTTAATAGCTCACAATAGGGTTATAAATTTTACACAATTTAGTGAGTTAGAATTTATTAAGGTACCACATCATGCATATAATTATATACGTGGTGAGATTGACTTAGTCAAAGGTTTTAAAACATCAACTACTAAAAATTTTGTTGTGAGAGATAAAAATTTTAATGAATTATTAGCGGAGATTAATACATTTTTAGAAACCGAAAAATTACTGGAGAGGAAAAATGATCCTACTGAATTACCTGAACACTTATTACGAGATAGATTAAAACATCATTTGTTAACTAGAAAGATCGAACCTAAAAAAGATGTTAAGACGGAATATGTTGTTGAAGGTTTAGCGGGAAGTATCGATATTCTAGCTGATAAAGAAGCTTGGGAGATTAAACGAGGACAGGCTTCAGGTTTAGACGTTTATCAATTATTTGCTTACCTAGATATGGGGAATATAGAAAGCGGATACCTAGTTGCCAAATCATATACTACTGGCGCAGAAACTGCAGTTGATTTCATAAAAAAAAATCATAGCAAGGAGATTATTCTTGTACCTATAGATGAGTTTCCAATTAATGGGCCAGCTAATTCCGAAGAAAGAAAAAAATACTTCAGATGAATAACAATTAAGAAGAAATTATTAATAAACCTAATTTAACTACGTTACGGGGAGCCATACCAATAGTAAATGTTGATTTCTTCAAATGCAATTCATAAAGGTGGATGTAAATATGCTTAAAGAAGCTGTGGTAGAGAATTTTACGAATGTCCCTGAATTTATTGCTAATGGAGCTGATAGGATTGAACTTTGTGACAACCTTGCAGTAGGTGGTACAACAGTAAGTCCTGGTGTAGCGGTAATAACAATTAAATACTGCCACGATAAAAACGTTAAGGTTATGTCCATGATAAGGCCAAGAGGCGGAAATTTTAATTATAGTAAAGAAGAAATAGAAATGATGAAAAAGGACCTTGTCCATTTGAAGGAATTAGGAACAGATGGAGTGGTGTTCGGGTGTTTAAATGACACAGGCTGGATTGATGAAGAGGCTATGCTCACCTTACTTGATTTGGCAAAAGGACTAGAGGTAACTTTTCACATGGCGTTTGACCAAATTAGCTCTGAAAATCAGTTCAAAGCGATTGATTGGCTAGTGAAAAACGGGGTAAGTCGAATCTTAACTCATGGAGGTCCTTCAAACACGAACATCGAGGATAACCTAGGCAGATTGAAGGAATATATAGACTATGCAGATGGCAGAATTATTATCCTCCCTGGTGGTGGAATTACGAATAAAAACCTTGATTTAATCATATCCGCATTAAATGTTAGCGAAGCACATGGGACAAAAATAGTCGGGTAGGGCTTCTTAAACTTCAAGAAATCTTATTTTTAGTGGAGTCCGCTCCATATATTTGGGATTCATTTTTAAAAGCCATACCTATTTAAGATGAGGTATGGCTTTTAAGTAGGGCTTATTCTTTAATAGACAGTCCGCCATCGATAATTAATTCAATCGTATACAGTCAATTTCATCATGCATCTCTAGATATATATGAAGTGATTCTTTCTTTTCCAAATAGAGTAGTTGCAAGTATAATAGCAAGATTTTACAACTGTTTTTCGTATGATAATGTGACACTATATCCCATTATTCAGATATATTTTTGGACAACCTTTTCATTTGAGATAACATGATTCTATCAAACATTTTATAAGGAAGCTTTCGTGCCAATATGACAATTAGTTTTTCAGCAAAACGTAATTGATAACGCGTTTTTGGATTGGGATCTGTTACACTTTTATAAATCAACGCGGCTATATCCTCCGATGTCGCAAATCCTGTTTCTTCCATGGAAGCAAATTGTTCTACTAGCGCTCGATATGGAGAATCCATGGAAGTAGCAGCTAGCATATGCTCATTGGTGACTTTTTGCCACTCTGTAGCGGTTCCACCGGGTTCAATAATAATGACATCAACTCCAAAAGATTTCATCTCCAATCGAAGCGTGTCGCTCATTGCTTCTAAAGCATGTTTTGATGCGTAGTACCATCCCCCAAGAGGCGTATAAATCTGTCCGCCGATCGATGATATATTAACAATTTTTCCACTACGTTGAGCCCGCATAGTTGGCAAAATAAGCTGGGTCAAATTAGCAGCACCAAACACGTTTACATCAAATTGTCGTTTTGCTTCTTCAGGTGAAACATCTTCAAGAGCTCCAAATGAACCATAACCAGCCGAATTAATAAGAATATCAATTCGTTTTTCTTTTTGAAGTATTTCATTAACTAAAGTCTGGTTAGATTCTGTACTAGTAACATCTAAATAGCGTGTCTTTACCCCAAGTTTTTGTAAATGGACCATTTTATCTACCCGTCTCGCGCCTGCATAGACAACATAGCCTTTCTCTGAAAATAGTTTTGCAGCTGCTTCTCCCATACCAGCGGATGCTCCAGTTATTAAAACCACGCGGTTATTTGATTCCTGATTACGCATAACAATCTCTCCTTATATAAACTTATTAATAAATGAACATTCATTCTTTTTAGATGTAAAAATAACGCAATTAAAGGAAAATCTACGCTTTAATTGCATCCCAACTCATCTCTATTGTTTGATTAATTTCTTCTTCGCTCATTTTTGTTTGAGCATAATAGTGCTGTTCAAGCAGGTGATTTAATGGTCCAAAAGTAATAGCTATAATAAGCTCCTTTGAAACATTCTTAATTACTTGTTTTTCTACTCCTTCTTCATATAATTGATAAAGGTATGCAGCTTTTTTCATCCCTTCTTCATAGGCTTCCTTCGAAATCAACGAGGGGTTAGAATTGATATATTTCATAAAAACACTTTCTTTTGGGTAAGCCATAATGGCTTGAACATGGTTCTTTAGAATTGTTTCTAATTGAAGCTTAAAAGGTTGTTCTGAATTTACGTTTTGAAATAAATTAGAATCAATGATATCTTTGACCTTTAAATACAGGGTACTGAACATATCTTCCTTATCTTTGTAATAAATGTAAACCGTTGCTGGTGAAACATTCGCCTTTTTGGCAATTTTGGCGATACTTAAATTTTGGTAACCAATCTCAATGCCTAAATCAAAAATTGCATTATGAATGGAGATAATTTTATTTTCATCTTTTGTTCTCATATTCCTATAATAAATGAACATTCATTTATGTCAAGAGATATACGAATTTCATTTTTTGTTTTATCGGGATGTTTATCTCGGCGGGAAGTCCATTCTCATCCATATTTTTTACTAGAATCAGAACACGTCAAAAGTAACTATAAAACAAAATTCGTAATTGTTAAACTATTAATAACATCATGGGTTGGCTTCAATTAATCCTATAGGAGGGAAAAAATGAAGCGTAAAGTGCATGTGATTCCAAATCGAGAAGTAGAACAGGTGGAAAGTGTTGATGCAATCTCCAAAGGTGTAGTATGGAGTCAGACCCCGAAAATTTGGGACAAAGAAATGCTGACACAAGAATTGGACACAGCTAAGACAGCCTATTTAGAGTACAGAAATAACCGGCCATATTATGAGGAAGAGAGAGACGAAGTAATCAAACAAACGTATTATAGGAATGATTTTGATAGAAAAGATCTTCAAGATTTACTAGAAAAAACGCATGAAAATAAGCTGAGTTACTCACCCCACCGTTATGTTTATCCATGGGTAGACCTTCAAGAGAACGGGAAACTTAAAAGCATCTATTCGGGGAAGGAAATGGATCCGCTTGCTGTTATAGAAGAGGACATACGAATTCTTGAAGATAGGCGTGTGAATATTACTAGTTTAGCCGACGAGGTGAAGTTGAATTGTGAGCATGTAGTGCCTCAGTCTTGGTTTGAAGAGCGTGAGCCAATGAGGGGGGATTTGCATCATTTATTTGCCTGTGATCCCACATGCAACAGCCGCCGTGGAAACAGCCCTTACGATGATTTTCCTGACTATGTTCCAGAGGGTCTTACTTTAGGTATCGCGGAAGGCTGCGGTAAGGCAGATGAAGGAAAGTTTGAGCCTGAATTCGGAAAGGGAATTGTTTCAAGAGCCACCTTTTATTTTATAACTCGTTACCCTGGAGTGATCGACAATAATCTAGTGAATCTGGAGCTTTTACTAGAGTGGCATCAGCAATTTCCAGTGTCATTGTATGAAAAACACCGGAACCTTGCAATCTATGACTTACAAGGAAACCGGAATCCGTTCATTGATTATCCGGATAATGCAGAAAAATGGATTTGATAAGATTTTAGTGTGTTTTAGTATTAATTAATACGTTCACTACAAAAACAGCACATGGTTTGTGCTGTTTTTGTAGTGGTATAGGAAATATAGAGTCCACATCATAAAGCAAGGATTTGCACAATGTATAAATTAGAAGAGGTAGATTCCTTACCAAGATCAAATAGATCCGATCGAGAATGGCTTGTTTAGAGTTATACAGTTATACTTGGTGAGAGCTTATGTTCCTGAAAGGATAAGATATCTTATGAAATATATGAAATCGCAAATGAAGCGGTTAATCAAAGACAATAAGGAATTGCAAAAGCGCTTAAAAGATTTGATGGATGAACATGAACTTGAGAAAAGTTCAGCATTAAGGGCTTTGTATCATTCAGAAGTTGCAGAAGGCGGAAAGTATCAATTACAATACCAAGCATTAGACTTGCCTAAAGGGTAGGTCTTTTTGTTTAGGAATTTATAGATTCCGCATCTTTGGATAACTCTTTAATAGTTGCTTTAGTACATTTGTGAAGAGAAGATCGAGTATAATGATAGTTTGCATAAGATAAAAATTATTACGGAAATAATAAGAATAATAATTGGAAAATAAAAGAGGCCTCGTTATGGGTAAAGATACGTTTAAAGATTATCAATTAAGTAATGAAATAGTAAAAGCGCTGGAAAGCCTAGAATTCAAAAATCCAACAGAAGTTCAGAGTAAAGTAATACCTCTTGTGTTAGAGAAAACCGATCTTGTTGTGAAATCACAAACAGGAAGTGGAAAGACTGCCTCTTATGGGATCCCCATTTGTGAATTAATTGAATGGAAGGAAAATAAACCGCAAGCGTTAATTTTAACACCAACAAGAGAACTTGCTGTTCAAGTGAAAGAGGATTTCATAAACATAGGGAGATTCAAACGGATTAAAGCAACCGCGGTTTATGGAAAACAGCCTATTGCGATCCAAAAAACAGAATTAAAGCAAAAAACGCATGTAGTTGTAGGTACTCCAGGCCGTGTGTTGGATCATTTGGAGAGAGGTACTTTAAATTTAGAGCGAATGAATTATCTTGTAATAGATGAAGCGGACGAAATGCTAAACATGGGATTCATTGAACAGGTAGAGGCCATTATTAAAGAGTTACCAGAAAATCGAGTTACTATGCTATTTTCAGCTACTTTACCTGAGGCAATTAAGAATCTAGCACTTCGCTATATGAAAACACCTACTAATATTGAAATTAAAGCTTCGGGACTCACAACAGATAAAATTGATCATTCGCTTATTACAGTAAAAGAAGACGATAAATTTTCTATACTTAAAGATGTAACGATTGTTGAAAATCCCGATAGTTGTATCATTTTTTGTCGAACAAAAGATAGAGTGGATACAGTGTGTGATCAGTTATCAGAGTTAGGGTATAACTGTGATAAAATTCACGGTGGAATGGCACAAGATGACCGTCTTGATGTGATGAATGAGTTTAAAAGGGGAGAATTCCGTTATTTAATTGCTACGGATGTAGCGGCTAGAGGGATTGATATTGACAATATAACGCATGTCATTAATTATGACCTTCCATTAGAAAAGGAGAGCTATGTTCATCGTACAGGAAGAACAGGGCGAGCGGGTAAAAAGGGGAAAGCCATCACACTTGTTACACCATTTGAAGATAAGTTTTTAAATGAAATTGAAGATTATATAGGGTTCGAAATCCCGAAGATGACAGCTCCTTCAAAGGATGAAGTTTCAAATAAGCAATCTGAATTTGAAGCAAAAACGAATATGGAACCTACGATAAAAAAGGCAAAAAGTGAAAAGTTAGACAAGCAAATTATGAAGTTATACTTTAATGGTGGTAAGAAAAAGAAGCTTAGAGCAGTGGATTTTGTTGGAACAATTGCTAAAATTGAAGGAGTAACAGCCGAGGATATTGGCATCATTACAATAACAGATACTTTTTCTTATGTGGAAATATTGAATGATAAAGGCCATATTGTGCTGGATAAGATGAAGAAAACGCCAATAAAAGGTAAGCAGTTGAAAGTATATGAGGCTAATAAGAATTAAAACCTGTTGGTGATAACCGGTGCAATAGAGAGCTGTAATCAGTAAATGAGTTTTTACATTAGGTTTAAAATATAGTGAAAAAAAGAGTCGCAGAAGTATTCTGGGGCTCTTCTTTATGAATATTTTTTTTAAAAAAACATTTCATAGTTGCCTTCTCATACAAAAATCCCTCAGATGCCTAATAGTAGGCTGACATGCAGAGGATAACCCTATTTTTAAGTAATTTACAATAAAATTATATAATCTTAACAAAACGAGACAAAATTCTAAATATTAAAATATTAAACTGAGGGAGATGTCAAAATTTGTGGAATTCAGATGGTTGGTTGAAAAAAAGGAGGAAAATTAGATGGCGAGTAGTGGAAAGTTCAGCTTGTTCAGCAAGGTTTTTCTAGCAGGTACAATACTAGTTTTAGGCATACCAATGACTAACGCTTTTGCAGCAACGGGAATTCAAAATACAGTTGATGTTAAAAAAATTGCAGGTTACACAATGGGGGAACCGAATGAAGAAGGCGGTGTTGCTGAAATTGTGAAATACAATTCAGACAACGAAAAATTCTACGTTATTAACGGACAAGCACAAACTCTTGATATTGTAAGTCTCAAAGATTTAAAATCATCTGAGACGGTGCAAGAGCTCCAAAAAGAAGATTCAATTAATATAGCAGAAGCACTAACTGACAAAGCATTTACATATGGAGATTTAACAAGCATTGATATCAATACCGATTATGATCTTATAGCTGTAGCGGTTCAAGAAAAAGATCATGCGAAATCTGGCAAAATTGTCGTTCTAGATTATGATGGAAAAATTAAACAGGAATATGTCGCAGGTGTACAGCCTGATATGGTCAAAATAACAGCTGATGGAAAATATATATTATCAGCTGATGAAGCGGAACCGCGCCTTGGTCTTGGAAATGCTGATCCTGAAGGAGCTGTTACAATTGTTGAGGTTGATTCTGGAAAAAGCACACAAGTGAAATTTGATGACGTAAATGTCATTGCAGACGATGTCCATATTCGTAACAATGGAACAAAAGTGGATGCCACCAAGGATTTTGAACCTGAATACATTGCTATTTCAAAAGATGGCAAAAAAGCATACGTCACTTTACAAGAGAACAATGCCATTGCGACGATCGACATCACAGCAGGCAAGGTTCTATCGGTAAAATCTCTTGGATATAAAGATCATTCCATGTCAGGGAATGAACTTGATGCTATAAAAAACGGTGAAATTGGATTTGAAAGACTTCCAATTCTAGGAGCATATATGCCAGATGCTGTTGCCTCTGTAAATATTGGCGGCGTAGAATATTTAGTGACTGGTAATGAAGGAGATGCAACTGAGTGGGGCGAGGATGATTCTGAATTTATTAATGTAGCCGATTTCGAAGATGTGAAGGATTCGATTACACTTACTAAGCAATTCAAAGGGATGACACCTGAAGAAGCACAGACAGCATTTAAAAGAATGAAAAATTCAGAGGTCTATGACAAACTTGAAGTATTAACCGATCGCGGTACAGATGCCATTTACACATTGGGTGGCCGTTCTTTCTCAATCTGGAAGGCAGATACAATGGAACTTGTTTATGACAGTGGAAGTGATTTCGAAAAGATCACAGCAGAGCGTTTTCCAGATCATTTTAACTGGTCAAATGATGATGATGAAATGGACAAGCGTAGTGCGAAAAAGGGACCGGAGCCAGAAGATGTAAAGGTCGGCATGATTGGTGATAAGGTCTATGCTTTTGTTGGACTTGAAAGAATTGGCGGAGTAATGACTTATGATATTTCCAACCCAGAAAATACTCAGTTTGCAAATTATATAAACAGTAGAGATTTCTCAGATAAGATTGCGGGTGACGTAGCACCAGAAGGTCTTGAATTTGTTCCACAGGACTTGAGTCCAACAGGTCGTCCTCTTGTTATTGTAGGGAATGAGGTAAGTGGTACAGTTTCTGTGAATGAGTTCCAAGTTCCTATTCAACAAACGCCACCGATTGATCAGCCCGATGATCAAACTCCACCTGTAGATCCTAACAAAGTTTCGAAGGATTTAGATAAGAGCTTGTTGAATAAAGAAGGAGAGATCATTTTGGATTTCTCATCATATTCACAGTTAAGCTTAGAATTAACGACGGATAAGGTTAAAGAGATCTTAAGTACAAATCCGAATGCAAAAGTAATGGTTAATAAAGGTGATGTGGAGGTTGGATTACCGTTAAGTATTCTTAAAGACATTAATCAAAAAGTAACACTTAACATCCTTCCAAAGTCATTCGAGGGTGCTATCGGTCCAGTCTATGATTTTACTATTCAAGCGGAAGATGGAGCCTTCATTGATAAATTTGTAGATAATAAGATTACGCTTAAATTTAAAGTTGATCCGACAAAGGTTAAAGATTGGAAAAGTGTTGTCATTTACTATATTGACGAAAATGGGAAAAAAGCAGAAAAAATTATTCCTACTGAATTTGACTCTACTAATGGAGGTGTATGGGTAGAAGTAAGCCATTTTAGTACATTTGGAGTATTCGAAGAATCTTCTGCTGGTAATTCAGATGGAAATAAATCAGACAATAATAATTCAAATGACTCCAATACAGATGGGGAGCAATCTAAGAAAAATCAATCTGGAAATCAACTTCCTGATACATCAACAAACTATTTTAACCTAATTGCAATTGGTTTAATATTAGTCGTTCTAGGTGGATTTATGCTTTATATAAGAAAAAGAAGAGCAGTGTAAGATAACTAAAGATCCCTTTGTTTCCCAAGGGGAACTTTCTTAATCAAAGCAATAAGAGGGAGAATATGAAAAGTAAATTAGTTGGTTATTTAATTCTAACTGTCGGTATTTGTTTTATTGGCTATGCTTCGTGGGGGATTATCCAATCCAATGTTAAAGCAAATGATACTTTGGAGGCAGCTAAGAAAATAGTAGAAGAGTCACCTTCAAAAAGTTCGAAGGATAACTTTTTACCAAAGCAAGGAGAGACGGTAGGCATATTAAAGCTCCCGACAATAAAAGCAGAATTAGCCATCGTTGAAGGAACTGATCCTGAAGAACTCGAAAAAGGTGTAGGGCATTATAAAGGCTCCTATTTCCCGGAGCAAAACGGGCAAATTGTTTTATCTGGACATCGTGATACAGTGTTTAAGCAGCTCGGAGAACTAAAATTGGGAGATGAATTACAAGTAGAAATCGCTTATGGGAAGTTTTCATACAAAATAATTGATACCAAAATAGTTGATTCAGATGACACGAGTATTATCACTCTTCAAAATGAAAAAGAAGAGTTAATTTTAACAACGTGCTATCCTTTTGGATACATTGGAAATGCACCACAACGGTATATTATTTATGCAGAAAAGAAATAGCATTATTCTCGATATGTAAGGGCGAACTTTATCAAAAATAAAAGACAACTGAGTACTCCAAACTACTCGGTTGTCTTTTTCACTTCATTTATTTCAAAGGTTTCTTGTTATGCCCATATTAATAGTTTTAATGGCATCCTGAATAGGTTATCTATTCTTTAAAAGTAGATATTTGACGTTAATAAATAGATAGGAATGGAGCTCCACGTTTGTTTTCATTAGAACCGTGTATTTTTAGTTTTTTAGGTAAAAAATAGTGTACATATGAATAAAGATGGTGACCAATATGAAAACATTGTATTTTTGTATCATTACAGCAATAGTATCATTTATTTCTCTCTACATTTTATCGAAGAAAATGAATGTCACGAACCTTTTAGGTAATTATTTTTTATCTAATATTCTTATAACAAATACAGGGATAATCATAAATTTAAACTTAAAATTAACAAAGCAAGATCCATTGAGCCAGCTGATTTTTTGGTCACAAAAAATTCCTGAGTTTTCACTGAAGCCTGCACTACTTTTATGGTTGCTTTATATTCTGTTCTCTAGGAGAACTATTTTTAGTAAACTTATTTCTCTCTTTATCTTCTTAACCGTACTTGTGTCTATTGAAGTCTATTTCGTAGAAATTGGATATTTGGAATGGATAAATTGGAATGTATTTTACTCCTATTTGAGGTACGTTCTAATCATTCTGTTAATGGCTATTTACCACTTCTACTTAGAAAAACTTATATATAGAACGAAAGATGTGAATACGACGTGATACTCCCTCTTCCTGAAAAATTTGATGAAAATGAGATATTTATTATCTTTTCTACTGTATTTGCTTTAGTCCTAATGTTTATTGTTCCTAGACGTTTGTCAGCTGTTACCATTGTAATAATTTGGACATTCAATGTATTTCTTGCTTTATTGGCTGATATTACTATTAGTATAAAACCTTATAACTTTTATTTTACGATCGATCATGATACCCATGAATTATTTGATGTATTATTGCATTTTGCAACATACCCTACTGTTCCTTATTTTCTAGTTAACTTATATCAGTATAAAAAACCAAGAGGGTTAAAGTTGTTATCTTATATTATCTTTTTTGCAGGGGTAGCCATAGTTTTAGAATATACCGCTGTGCAATTTCATGTTTTTACATATACTGGTTGGAAATTATACTTATCCTTCATTACATATTTGATCTTATTTGCGGTGAATATAGAGCTTGTGAACTTTATTGGAAAGAAACATCCTTATAAAAGAGAATCAACTAGTTGATTCAATTCAAGCACGTATATATATATTTATAGACCTGTAATCAAAAAGATAATAATTCACTGAAAGGTGAGGCATGATATACCCAAACTGGCTTGCAGAATAGGAGAGTACTAATTGATGGGCAATGCTTTTTGGAGTCATACCATTTGGTTTATCTTGCTGGGATTGACGACGATCATAGAGTTAATTGTTATTTTCTCAAAAGTGACAAACCGAAAACCCGTCTTTGCAGTGTATCTTACCATTAGTGGAATGGCATTTTGCTTTGAAATGGTTGTACTCTCCTATTTGAAAGCATATACCTATTATCCAATGCTGTTACCCCACTCTCCACCAGACGACTCAATCGCAGGGAATATTTTCTCGCAATTTTCAGTAACGGCGACAGCATTACTTATTGCCGTCTTGAAGCTTAAATATTACTGGTATTTTATCTTTGCGTTACTGTACGGTGCAATCGAGGAGTTGTTTCTCGCTTTAGGTGTGTATAAGCAAAACTGGTATCAAACTTGGATGACTGTAGTCTTTTTGCTGATCTTATTCTGGGTCACGAAGCATGTCTATCGAATAACATTTACAAGGCTGAATGGGTTCCTACGATACGTTTTTATTTTTCTGGGATTATTGACTTTGCATCAGCATACAATTGTTTGGATTTTCCGGATAATCGGCATTCAGCGCCTCAGCGAAAAAGTTCTATCTGACACAGATCGTAGTCTAGTTTTATTATCGAGTTCATATATGCTGTTACTTGGTGTAACCATCATGGTTATATATTTCACAGGGATTCGATGGAAATGGAAAGTCGCAGTAATACTAT
The DNA here is from genome assembly GCF_005280205.1 of Bacillus yapensis. Classification (GTDB taxonomy): domain Bacteria; phylum Bacillota; class Bacilli; order Bacillales; family Cytobacillaceae; genus Robertmurraya; species Robertmurraya yapensis. Next base: position 26,110 of record NZ_SUND01000028.1, read on the forward strand.
TGCTTTATTTTGCACATATGCTGGCAATGAAGTTTGATTTAATCATTTATAAGGCAGGATGGTTTTGGTTCTCCACATCCATTTCCATATGGGGGATGTACCTCTATACGTACATTCTTGATAAACTATACGAGAGTAGGGTCGAGGAGAGGTAGTAGTTTGCAAAAAAAATTTAGGCTATGTGCAACTTATTATTCGAAATTGGAAGAAGTACAGGAATGCAAAGGCATGGTTTGCATTCCTTTTTTCATTTGGAAGGAATTTCGATAAAAAGAATTGAATATAAACATATAGTATTTGGAATGAATGAGTAGGGGGTCACACTTATGAAACAACTTTATATAAAGCAGAAAGTATTCAGTCTAGGGGAAAAATTTACTGTAAGAGATCAACAGGAGCAGGACGTCTATTACGTGGAAGGCAGTTTTATGCAAATTCCAAAGACTTTCTCCATTATGAACGTAGAACGGGACGAAATTGCACTGATTACGAAAAAAGTGTTTAGTTTTTTGCCAACTTTTTTTGTTGAGGTAGACGGCCGGGAAGTGTTAACGATCAAGAAGGAATTCTCGTTTTTCAAAGCACGCTATACGATTGATTCGGCCGACATCGAGGTGCAAGGAAACTGGTGGGACATGGATTTTGAAGTACTGCAGCATGGGGAAGTCGTCGGGAAAGTGAGTAAAGAGTGGTTCACTTGGGGCGATAGCTACAAGGTTCAAATCGTAGATGAAGCGATGGAGAAGATAGTTATAGCACTCGTGGTTGCGATTGATTGTGTGAAGGCTGACCAAGCAGCTGCATCCTCTGCAGCAACACACTGAACTAGTTGGATAAAATCAATTTTTGTCGAAATTTATTTCCCGGGAATAAAAAAGGAGTCTTAGAATCATTCTAAGGCTCCTTTGTCTTTGAGAATTGAAGTTCTTAATAATCAGCTATGTGAAGTTCGAGGAACCAAGACGTCTTTTCTAAGTTCCATTTTTCGATATAAAAGTGCTAGAAGCATTGATGGAATGGTACAAACGATCATTCCAATGAAAGCATATCTTGGCTCTATTTCGTATAAGAATCCTCCGAAAATAGTGAAGACGGCTGTGCTCCAGCTAAGTGCAAGCGCTGAATAGATGCCTTGTGCTTTCGGGATCTGCGCATGGGGAATGTTTTTGATTAAGTATTTCATAAAAGCATAGTGCCCCATCGCAAACGAGAATGCATGCAATGTTTGCGCGATCGAGAACACAATCACATTAGGAAAGACGAATACCAAGATCCAACGTAACGTTGACCCACCGGCCGCTAAGGCTAGTAAAGAGCCTACTGAAAACTTGTCAAAGTGTTTATCTGCGATCGAGAAGAAGATGATTTCTGCAATGACAGCAATGTTTATAATGAGTCCAATTAGATAGATTGGTGCATGAATTTCTTGTAGAAAAATATAGCCATAGTTGTAATAAGTAGCATGTGCTGCTTGCAGTAAAATGACAACCATAAGTACTAAACCAAAATATTTAATCTTGAAAAGATGTAACATGCCTACTTTCTTTGTCTGAGCTATTTGTGGCTTTTCAGATAAAATAACGGGTGCAGGCATAAAACCAAGTCCGACAAATCCCATTATGCCAAGTAAGAGTGCCCATAAAATGACTTCATCCCCAAGTATGCCTGTAAAAATGGTTAAAACCATGCCGATGGAGAGAAATCCAATGGACCCCCACTGACGACTTCTTCCGTAATGCTTTAATTGTTTACTTTGTACAAGGACACTAGCAGCACTATCCAAAGCTGGCATTAGTGTTGGGTAAAATAGATGTAAAACGACTGTTACGATTAGTAAACTAGCAAATGAATTTGCCGGGACATAACAGAGAACCGCAACTAGTGAACCGATTCCCGATATTTTTAACAATGTTTTACTACTAAATCTTTCAGATAAGAAAGGAAATGCAAAAAGTGTAGAAAGTCCTCTTGCAATCAGTCCTAAGCTCATAATCAAGCTAGCTTCTGAGACTGTAATTCCTTTTGTATAAATCATCCACCCTGACCAATAAGGTAGAAATATTCCCCATGTTAGAAAAAAACTAAAAAACTGCATACTCATCCAGCGTTGTGTGTTCATGATTATCCCCCTCAATGATTGCATGATATCATGGAATTAATGAAAAATAATATGAGATATCTCATATTTTGAGGTGGAATATGGAAATTTACAAGGGTGAGAAGAAAAGGATATGTTTGGAAAAGTACTCAATCGCACATTTATTTTCCTTTCCGGTTGAAGAGTTTATCGAAGTGCACGAATACAGGCGAGATGAATGGATCATTCAGGAGGGGATGCGACCAGATTTTCTTTTTTATGTGATCGAAGGAAAAGCTAAAATTTATGTTACCCATCAAAATGGGAAAGTATCCTTAATCAATTTTATTAATGCTAATGAATACATCGGGGAAATGGAATTATTAAATGATGTGTACTACACGAAGGGGATTCAAGCTTCAACAAAGACCGTCTGTTTTGCGTTACCATTTCATTGCTACCGTACACAATTATTGGAGGACGCAAAATTTTTACGAGAATTAACGAGGTTTTTAAGTGGAAAGGCAACCTTTATGGCAGCGAAGTATTCCCAAAGCCTCGCTTTTCCTCTTGAAAATAGATTAGCGGATTTTATTTTGCAGACAGCAGATGAAGGGGTGTATAAGGAAAAACATGTGACCGTCTGTGATTATTTAGGTGTATCCTATCGCCATTTATTGCATGTTCTGACCCAATTTTGCGAGAAAGGGTATTTGCAAAAAGAGGGGAGGAACTATCAGATTAAACAATATGGTTCCTTGAAGGAGCTTGCTGGGGTGTTGAAAAATAAATGACATAGCTTTTCTATGAAAAACTCAATGTCTAATCGTTGGGTTTTTCATATTTTTGATGAGTGTACAAAATGGTCTACATGTTTACATTCGGTAAACAACATGTGTACAAATACGTATACATGTAAACAAATCTGTATACATCTTGTTAGAACCGAATGTATACGGAATTGTAAGCAAAGATTACAGAAATGTACACAAAAAGCCATAGTTTACGGATTGTTTACAGTTGTGTTTCTTTTACGCAAAGCGCATTGAAGAATCTAGTAATCTCTTATAGCCTTTTATATAGAAGTAAAAAATATATGAAAAGGAATGATTAAAGATGAACTCTAGAATTGCAGCAGTAGACGTTGGTAATGACTCCATTAAGGCCATTTTTGGGGAAGTAGAGTACGAATTAAATATTCCTAACATTGTAGCAAGAGATACGGAAGACCGTCCTGTAATTGGAATAGAAGAGTTGAATAATAAAAATCCACTAGAAGGAATACATATCAAGGTGCACTCCCCTGCACTGAAAGAAAACAATGCCATCTATCGTGTTGGCCATCTAGCAACAAAGAGCAGCAACGCATCCGAACTCGATCCAGGTAGTGCTAAATCTGAAGAAGATCAGACGTTAATCATGCTTTTCGCCACTCTAGCATTAGATGCTGTTAACGAGGAGAACAGCAATGCTTTCCCCCGCGTAAAAAATGTTATTGATGCTAACTATACGCTTGGAACGGGCCTCCCTTTAAGAGAAGTGAAGGAAGGAAAGGATGCTGGATACCGTTCTAAATTGGTTGGTTCTGTCCATCAGGTCGAATTTCTCGTCACACCGAAATACCAAGGTCTAAAAGTAAATATTAAATTTAATGAAGTGAAGATCTACCCTGAAGGATTCGCAGCGTATATTAACCTTGTTATGGATAATCAGCTAAAAATTATCAATAAGGATTTAATAGATAAGAGGATTATCATTCAAGATATCGGGGGATTATCGACAGATATTGCCGTCATTAAGAATCGAAATGTAGATGATGATAAGGCACAAGGTTTTAATCTAGGCGTATCAGAATCACTAGAGGCGATTAGAGAAGAAATCAGATCGAAGCATGGCATTGAATTAGATAGTCGTCGCGATGTCGTTGAAATTATTACGAGAAAAAATGATCGAAATCATATTATGGTAAAAGGGAGTCGGACGAGTGTTCATGATATTACCGATCGGATCTTACTTGAACTAGCCAAAAAACAATATCGCTTATTACGCAATGTGTGGCAGAAAAATTCACAAACCGAAATCTGCTATTTTGTAGGTGGAGGAGCGAATGTTTTAAAAGAATATATAAAAACATTAAATAACAATCTAGATGGCTATAACATTGATTTTTTTGAAGATGAGAAGGAAAGCATCTGGATGATGGCAAATGCTTATTATAAGCTCATCACTGATTTAGTTCGGAAGAGTGAGAAGCCGAAACCACCTCATGAACCGGTAAAGAATTAATAGGGTGATGATATGAAAAGCTCTAACTCAAATGAGATTAAGAGGGGACAAGCGATTTCCTTTCGTGTCCCTTCGGATACCCCTGACCACCTATTAAGGCATTTGCAAAAGCTAAAGGAAGTGGAAAGAAGGAATTTTTCCAGTAAAATTGCTGAGTTTGTACTGCGTGGGGTTGGTCAATCTTTTTCAAAGGAGCGGGAAACAATTACGGTTCCTCTTCCTCATAGATTAAGCAAGTCACAACGAGATTGGTTAAAGCATGAGCATTCTGAGGCGCTGTTAGGAACGATTATATACCAGCTTTTAACGGACCCCGTTCGTGCGACGGCTTTGCTTGCATCCTTAAATAGTAACTCTTTAGATATCAATGAGGCTCTGTACTTGCAAGAAGAATTGCCTGACGAAGAGGTCCCTTCTATGGAGGAAGAGTCTGTAGTGGATGACTATTTACAGGCTACTGAGGAAACTGCTGTTACCAAGGAATCAAAAATGATGGACGATTTGGATTCGTTTGAATGGGATAGGGCGACTCAAAACCTTTCTATAGAAGTGGAAGAGGAGCAGGCAGATGAAGAAAGTGATTTAGATAATCTACTGGGGGATTTTCTAAATGCGATGAATAAGTAGCACGACTAAATAAAGACCACCTTGATGGTGGTCTTTGTTCGTAACTCCGGCAACACCAGGATTAGAAAAAGCCCATTTTCTAACCTATGAAGTTTACTAGTACGATTTTAGAGGCGAGCCCGCATGGATTCGCACACACCACGAACGCCTTTTACCTTATGACCTGCAACCGTACCAGTGTAGGTTCCGACGAGCTGCCAATAGTCAATCGAGGCGACGACGAGTTGGTGCTTGACGTCCTTACGATCTTCAGGCGTAAAGGTGACGTCAAGTCTTCCATCCGCTGATTTGATGTGCCATGGTGCAAGTGGGTCGTTAGATTTTTGTTTAAACGTGATGTCCGCGAGTGGTTCACATGCTCCCGGTGTCCACAGGCAGGACTCTTCCTCAGTCCCAGCTACGATAGGTCTTTGAGCAAAGTTCGCACCAATCACTCCATCTGGTGTAATTGCCGCAAACGTACCCCATAGCCACGATGTTCGGTAGGGAAGGAACGTGCGATGCTCGTCGAGAATAGCGATATCGCGGGACGCGTCAAAGGTGTAGGTGCGGTCACCGACCGTGACGCTGCCGGAAGCAGGGTATGCCACTTTGTGCGTGTACATCGCTCCTCCTGGTAGAGGGGAACTCACGGATAGTGGGGCCGAAGCTTTTGCTCCATCAAGCTCAAGGTCCATCTTGATCGCAGCCTGCTCTGCCGTTGCGTCGACAGAAACTCGAATCCGATGACGTCCATTTGGTTGCTCTGCCCAGTCGTAGCCAATCCAGTAGCCATTTGCATCAATCGCAGGTGCACTTGGGAAGAGTTCATGCGGAAGTTTCAGAGATCCGCCTCGGACATTACGACTATGTTCGACCATGCCGTGCTTGTCACGTACATAGATTTCCGAACTCGCCAAATAGTGTGCTTCCTGAAGAATCATGGAAGACGGCAGTTCCGGGTGCAGCAGAGTGAACCCGACCCACTCTTTAAGGCGAAAACGTCGTAGGGCCCTTGGGAGAAGTGACGACTCATCTAGTGGGTCGACATCATATGGCCGTGCTTTGAATCGCCCATGGCGCCGTATGCCATCAACGATGAGAATGGTCTCTTCCTCTTTTTTTGATGCGATAACGCTTTCATTTTTGTGCGCATCAGATGCTCTTTCAGAATCTATAACGCTATTATCCTTTAGATCCTCATGTTTCACACGAGTCAACTCCTTCAACTATTCATCACTCTATTATAACAAAAATTCAAAACTATTAAAATTTAGTATGATGGCTGATGGTTATAACTGGTTTTCCTTTTCAGAGAAAAAAGGGTAGTATAAGAGGAAACGTTTTTTGAGGAGGAGCTACAAACAATGAGTACTTTACCTAATTGTCCAAAATGTAATTCTGAATATACATATGAAGATGGAGTTCTATTCGTTTGTCCAGAATGTAGTCATGAGTGGTCGCCAAATAGTGATGGGGCAAATGATGATGAAAAGGTTATTAAAGATGCAAACGGGAATGTTTTGAGCGACGGGGATACAGTTACCGTAATTAAGGATTTAAAAGTAAAAGGAAGTTCGTCTACGTTAAAACAGGGTACGAAAGTAAAAAATATCCGTTTAGTGGATGGAGATCATGATATTGATTGTAAAATTGATGGATTTGGAGCAATGAAATTAAAATCTGAATTTGTTAAGAAAATCTAAAAAGGAAGAGGCTGGGACAAAACCCCACCTCTAAGATGAAAAAGCCGGTGAAATTTTACGACAAGTAAAATTTCACCGGCTTTAATTATTTTTTGAATAAAAATAAGGACCACTTCTGATAAAATAAAGTTACCACACCAAATTTCATCCGAAAGAAGGGTCCTTATGTTTAAAAATTATATCATGAATCAAATCGTTTTGCCTTTGGATTTAGAAGTAAAATTACAAAATAATG
>NZ_SUND01000029.1 GCF_005280205.1 Bacillus yapensis
AAGATAAGTAGGAGAGTAAACGGTTGACGGTCAATTAAGGGGCCCCTTTAGGGGCTTCGTTGGTAAAATGCCCTTATAGGGCGAAATTAAAACCGCCCGTTTTACGGGCGGATACTTACTTCTGGCCGAGAGCGACTATGATTTGAAAAGGCTATTCGTCTTAATGTGCCACTGCTGAAATCAGAGACGTTTTTATTATTTAATCTTTCTCTGAGTGTGTTTTTGTTCATGTCTGTCGGATGATGTGATTTCGGGTCCATTTTGAAATTCCTCCTTTGTGATAGTGTGCACCTTATAACTAAAATTAATTGACGAACCCTAAGGTTTTTGAATATAATAAAAGTAAGTTAATAGTTCTCCTAAAGGGGAGTAGCTTTTACAGCAAAGTCGTCATTTCAGAGACCATGTCTCTCGGCTTTGTTGGCAGCAAGTGTGTAACTTGTTACACACAGGTTGTTAGCAAGACCTTTACCATTGGTAAGGGTCTTTATGTTGTTTTTGAAGTCCTTACCATGTCGGTAAGGGCTTTTCCTTTTTAGAGGACATGATTAATGACAAAAGATTATTTGAAAAAAGAGGAGGAAGAAAAGTTGGATTTATCAATTTTAATGGAGTATGGTTGGGTATTGTTATTATTAGTAGCACTAGAAGGACTTTTAGCAGCTGATAATGCATTGGTATTGGCGATTATGGTCAAACATCTCCCAGAAGAGGAACGAAAAAAAGCTTTATTTTATGGATTAGTCGGAGCATTTATCTTCCGATTTGTTTCGCTATTTGTTATCTCATTTCTCGTGGATGTTTGGGAGGTACAGGCAATAGGTGCTCTTTATTTATTGTTTATTGCCATCAATCATATTGTGAGGAAAGTTGTTTTTAAAGATAAACAGAAGGAGAAAGAAGAGAAGGAAAAGCGAAAAGGGGGACTTTGGGCAACTGTTTTTAAAGTAGAACTAGCTGATATTGCCTTTGCAGTTGATTCGATTCTTGCCGCTGTAGCACTGGCCATGACTCTTCCGAATACCAATCTTCCTACGATTGGTGGAATGGACGGTGGAAAGTTCCTTGTCATTTTTGCAGGTGGTTTAATTGGAGTTATCATTATGAGATTTGCGGCAAACTTCTTTGTTAAATTATTGCACTCAAAACCAGGACTCGAAATTGCTGCTTTTACCATTGTTGGCTGGGTAGGAGTGAAGCTTGTCGTATTAACATTAGGACATCCAGATGTGGCGATCATCCCACATGATTTCGCTCATTCGACCACATGGAAAATCATCTTCTATACCGTTCTAATTGGAATAGCTGTTGTAGGTTGGTTCTCTTCGAAAGATAAAGGTGTTGTAGAAGGTAAAGAAGCATAAAAGTTCATACTCACTTGGAAGTTCGGGCATAGTAATAGCATGAACTCGTGACACTAGCTAAGTGGGTGAATTTCTTGGGTTTTGAAATTATGGTTCTGGTTATTCTCATTATTGTAAATGCCTTTTTTGCAGCCTCAGAAATGGCCCTTGTTTCGATCAATGATAATAAAATGAGGCTGTTGGCGGATGGAGGAAATAAAAAAGCACAGGTGGTTCAGCATCTATTGTCTGAACCTAGTCGCTTTTTGGCAACAATCCAGATTGGAATCACCTTGTCAGGGTTTCTTGCGAGTGCTTTTACGGCAAGAAGCTTTGCTGGTGTATTGACGGAGGCCATCAGTCAATTGAATTTGCCGATTGAAAAAGGCGTACTAGAAATGCTTTCTACTGCTATCATGACCTTAATTCTGTCGTATTTTACCCTAGTCATTGGGGAGCTGGTACCTAAGCGGCTCGCGATTCAAAAGGCTGAAGAGATATCCTTTCTGGTGGCAAGTCCAATATCCCTGTTATCTAAGTTTACGGCTCCGTTTGTGAAGCTCTTGACTCTTTCGACCAACTTGATAGTCCGGTTATTTGGTATTGACCCTCATATGGAAGAGGAGAATGTGACCGAAGAAGAAATCCGAATGATGGTTGATGTTGGGCAAGAAAGAGGAACCATTCAGGAAGCGGAGAAAGTAATGATTAACAATATTTTTGAATTCGATAATAAAACAGTTTCAGATATTATGACTCATCGAATGAATATTGTAGCGATTCCGGTTGATACGAGTTTTCAAGAAGCAGTTCATATAGCTAATGTGGAGAAGTATACGCGAATCCCTGTATATGAAGAAAATATCGATCGTATCGTAGGTATTTTACATGTGAAGGATTTGTTCTATTTTATCGAAAATGGGGATAGAGATGCGTTTGAGCTACGAGAATTAACTCGTGAGCCCTATTATGTCCTAGAGTCTACTCGCATCGATCATGTATTTAAGGATATGCAAAAAAATAAGAGTCACGTTGCAATTGCGATTGATGAATATGGTGGAACGGACGGAATCGTGACAATGGAGGATATCCTCGAAGAAATTGTGGGGAATATTTTTGATGAATACGATGAACCGGAGCTCGACATCGACGATATTGAGCAGATTAACGAAAATAAATATATGATTGCTGGTACAACCGATTTGGATGATGTTGAGGATTTATTAAAGGTTGAGTTTCCTACGGATGATTATGATACATTAAGTGGATTCATCATTGGCCAGTTGGGGTATATTCCTGACCCAGGGGAGAAGCCACTGGTTGAATACGAAAATTCCTTATTTGAAATCGAAGAGGTAAATGATCGTAGAATTGTAAAGGTTAAGGTAACCGTGAAAGAGAATGAAGATGAAGAACAGGAATAATTATTTCTGTTCTTTTTGTTTTGGCTCTATTCTCAAAAATTGTTACGTAGCGAGATGTGTTAAAGCAAACGATAGATTATACGAAGAATATAAAATGAGAAATTTTATAGGAGTAACACAGTCCTAGGAGAGGTATAAAAATATGTCCGTTACTCCTAAAGTAATTGTGAAATTATAAAGTGAGGAATTTGTGGAAACATTGAAGTGTTACTTTTCGTTTATGCGGTGGAAGTACATTTCGTGTTTCCCAACTTTCCCTGATAGGAATTCAGTGTCTCTGGAGAATGAAATGGTGTTTTTGTCTATTCTATTTAGCATTGCGACAGTACCTTCATTAAAAGTATTAGCAAGGGTGTTTAATGTGCTTTCCATCCGATCTAACTTAACTTTAATCTGATCCAATTTTCCGATCATTGTATCGTTGTTTTCGGTGGATTTATTGAGTCTCTCATCAAACTGTCCAAGCTTCTGATCAATCTTATTGAGTCTCTCATTAATATGTTCGAACCTCTGATCAACTTGATCGAATTGATCAATCATCCGACCTTCTAATTGCTGTATCGCCTTAAGTATTTCATTCATCTTATCACCTCTTTATTTGAATTATATAGGTGCTGGCCTATTATTTAAAACTTGCAAAATGGGCCGGTTTTCTGAACTGTTCATGATTGTTACTTTTCCTGTAAAAACCGTTCCCTATGTGTAAAGATTTCTTCTTTGAGGATTTGAAGCTGGAGTATTTGCTCATCTATTTCTTTTAGTTTCTTATCTGCGAATTCAATTATGCGTTCCTTTTCCGCTTTTCCTTCAGGGTTTGATTCATATAAATCGATCATTTCTTTTATTTCCTGAAGACTGAATCCAAGCTTTTTTCCACGTAGAATTAGTTTTAATCTGCGTCTTTCAGTATTTGAATAGCTTCGTTGCTTTGTTAGGCTTTCTCGAGTTATTGAAGTCAGCATTCCCATTTCTTCGTAGTATCGAATGGTCCTAGAACTGATATCAAACATGCTCGCAAGTTCGCTAATGGTAAAAAATTTTTCTTCGGTCATAGTACTCACCCTCCAAGTTGACGTTAACGTACACTTAGACTTATAATAATTCTGAAAATTGTAATTTGTCAAATTTGAAGAAGGGGTGACATTCTATGACATTGGCTTCCGAAGAATTGCAGACGAAAGGGTACAATTCATACAGCTTCAATGATTTTGTTCAGAAACGCGAAAGTTTAGATTGGTACAAGGATGAACCATTTTTACAAAAAGCGGTCGAAAAATTTCTAGGTAAAGAGTTTGAAGCAATTCATGAAAGACTATTAAATTTTTCTCCAAAAGTATCAAGAGATTGGAATCGGCTTGCGGAAAAATTAGCAAGACCAGAAGTTCGTCCGTACATGCTACATTATGATGCATTTAACAATCGAATTGATCGCATTGTAAGACCAGCTGAAACTCACCAATTAGAAAAAGCTGTATTTGGAGAAGGTCTTTTTTCGAGCAAAATGTCAACTTGGGAAAGCTTTGTCAAAAGAATGCTCATTCATCAGTTAGGAGAAGCCGGTGTTGCTTGTCCCTTTACATGTACTCATGGATTAGTGGCTCTATTAGACGAGTTTCCAAATGCTGAGTACCCTGAACTTCATGAAATCCTGCTTCATACAAAGGAAGGAAGAGATGGGGACTTTGGGATTGGGGCGCAGTTTATGTCCGAAATTCAAGGTGGCTCTGATTTACCTGCGAACGTCTTAGAGGCGATACCAGATGGAAAGCACTATCGTTTATACGGAAATAAATTCTTCTGTTCCGTGGCTCACGCAGATTATTCTGTAGTCACAGCGAAAATTACCGGAACTGATAAAGTTTCTACTTTTATTGTTCCATCATGGCTACCAGGGGATAAAGAAAAGGAAAAGCGAAATAGCTATCAAATAAATCGAATCAAATGGAAAATGGGGACCGCTGAGCTACCAACAGGAGAGATTCAATATGAGGGAGCAGTAGCCTATCCAATTGGTCCGAAGGATAAGGGAATTGCAGTGGCAGTTGGCATTGTTCTTACCCTTTCGAGATTAGAAATTGGGATTGCTTGTGCTGGCTTCATGTTGCGTGCATCTAGGGAAGCTCATCTGTATAGCGATTTCCGCACCGTTTTCGGGCAAAAAATTAAAGACTATCCCTTATCTGCTAGTAAGCTGAAGAAAATTGAAAATGCTGCCCATAGAACAACAGCAGGCGCATTTAAAATATACGATTTGTTTTTACGATTAGAAAAGCCATTAAATCCAGGACTGAAATCTGATCAACCTTTAGAAGTGAGGAGACAATTATTTAATTTGCGGGAATTAGTTTTACTGCAAAAAATTTGCACAACGAGTGAAGGTGCGGATGTGCTGAAGGAGGCTATTTCAATTTTTGGAGGGCATGGCGTGATGGAGGAATTCTCATCACTTCCACGAATTTTCCGTGATGTAGTCGTTAATGAACAGTGGGAAGGTCCAAGGAATCTTCTGTTGACTCAAATATATCGGGATATTAGTAGGGTGGTAGATTGGTATTCTCCAGCTGAATTCGTTCGCAGTGTCCTTGAAGGAGCGCCTGAAGAAACGATTAAAAAATTCGTAGAGCAATTGACAGATTTGCTGCATAAACCAGTGCTTGGCGAGGTCTCAGAGGCATCGATAGAAGCAGCAATAAAGTGGGATGAGTTTTGTAGTGCATTTTTTAAAGCTTATCAGGAAGTTGCGTTAGCTGAGATTTCTTCATGATAAAAAGGTAGCTCCTTACACACTTAGCACAGGAGCTACCTTTTGTTTTAAAAGGGTTTAAATGATTTTTTGCGGTAAAGGATGGAAAGAAGGAATATCATGACAATATCTAATCGAGCCTGGAAAGCGAATGTTAAAAGACCTGCATGAAGTAAAGGAACCTTCGTTAGAATAATGGCGGCAATCATAATTAGGATTAAAGGAATGGTAGCAGTTTTGACCTTTTTATTAGCTAAAATGAGACCTCCACAAACGATTTCAGTCAATGCGACTAGATACATAAAATAAATTGGATAAGGAAGACCTAGGTTTATAAAGGTAGTTGCGAGTTCCTCGCTTACGATTTTCATTGCACCTGAAATGATAAAAACGTATGCAACCGAATATCTTATGAAGTTTATCGAATGCATATTATCCCTCCTCATAAAAACTATATGAGCATAGGGGACAAACCATGAGGATTATTTTTATAGAGATAGAACAAAGAAAAAGCGACCGATGTGGTCGCTTTTTAAATTAGTCTAAACTAATCCAGAAAGATGAATTTTTAATAGAAAGTTTGATTTTTGGAGCATCTTTAATCGCTTTTACATTGTGAAGGAAATAATTGAAATTCTTAATGTCCTTCAATGTCTCCATATAGCTAACTTCTGAAAAATTCTTGGAGTGATGGTATTTAATATAATTGCGGCAAACTTTTTCATCTATAAATTCAATATACATGACTTTTGTTTGCTCATAGATGAAAGAAAATAAACGATTGAGCGACTTGCTTAAGTCGTCATTAGTAAAAGTTGGTGAATCCAAATTGAATTGAGCACGTAAAATATCATAGCGTGTCGATTGATTCAAAAGTTTCAAGATCTATTCCCCTCTAACACATATTATTTAGGTTTGAGCACCAAAGTGGGACATGTCTTGTCAATAAGGACCTTTTTCTTACATAATAAATAAACCCTCATAGCATGAGGGTATACATAGAATAATGTATTATTCATTCATGCAACTGGCTGGCATAGTATTTTGAATACGTTAGCCCCTATAGCTTTGCGTCCCCACTTTTCAATGGCTTTGCCTATATTAAATTTTTGGTATACAGGTATTATAACCTATAAGTATAAAAAATTCGATACTAAAGTCGCTATTTGTAAGAAAATAACACTTTTTAGAAAGTATACTTTTTTCGGAAAATATGGTAATAATATAGTATCATATCATTGGTGTTTAACCATAATATGAATAACTGAAGGATTTAAGGAGATTATTTTATGGAAATTGGAGTTCTTACCTTAGCGTAATTTCATACGTGCGTGTCTCGAAAAAATGTGTTTATCACGGGCTTCTTTGGTGATCACTTTTTTGAAGACAGGAATGTTAAGAACACAATTTGCGTTTGCTCTAATATTTGATGTAGTAGGCTTTTGGGTCAGCTTCATTATACCTACACGTTCAATCGCAAAGGGACAATTTTGTTCTTTTGCGATTTTTTTATGGAATAAAATAAATACGCTTTGCGTTTCTTAATTTCCTCGCACGTAATCGTTCATACCAAAAGGAGGAAGAAGAAGTGAATTCACAAACGATTGAAGTTTTACAATTTCAAGATTTAAAAGAGGTAGTCGCAGCTACGGCAATCTCAGAAATGGGAAGAGAATGCATCCAGAATCTCCAGCCCTCTTTTGTAAAAAAACAAATTGAAGCATGGCTACGGGAAGTCACAGAAGCAAAAGAAGTTTTGAAGATTAGTACGAGTGTCCCAATCCCGAGTTTAAAAGGAATCAGTACGATTCTAAGAAACCTGCATAAGGGAATCGTCCTTCGACCTGATCAGTTGATGGAAATCCATGAACTTCTTGTTTGTATTAACAGGATCAAACGATTTATGAAGGATAAGGAATACACAGCTCCAACGATTAGTACGTATGTGTACTCTTTATATGATTTACAAGACATTTCCGATGAAATTATTCGCTGTATCCGCAATGGAAGAGTGGATGATTATGCAAGTAAGGAGCTATTAAAGGTAAGAAAACAAATTTCGATTTTAGAAGAACGGATCAAGGTACGAGTCGAGCAAGTCATAAAATCATCCAAGAATAGCAAGTATCTACAAGAAAATATCGTAAGCGTACGTAATGGGCGTTACGTTATTCCAGTTAAAAAAGAATACAGAAAGAATATTAATGGAACTGTGTTAGATACTTCTGCTTCTGGTTCTACGGTATATATAGAGCCAGCGGAAATTGGAAGCATTCAAGATGAAATAGAATTGCTCAAGCTTCAGGAAGAGGCAGAGGAGCATCGAGTATTATCTGTTTTAACAGGATTAATTGAAGACAAAGAGACTGAAATCAAACTTGCAGTAGATATTATGGTTCAGTATGATGTGATTTTTGCAAAAGCGAAATACAGCAATTTAATTGCTGGCATAGCACCACAAATCAATGAGCGTCACACGATTCGTTTAAAGAAAGCGCGCCATCCATTATTAGGAGAGAAGGCTGTGCCACTTGATTTTGTTATTGGGGAGGGTTTCGATGCGCTTGTGATTACAGGACCGAATACTGGTGGAAAAACGGTTACGGTAAAAACAGTAGGGCTTTTAACAATGATGGCACAGGCAGGTTTGCATATCCCTGCCAATGACGGCAGTGAGATTGCCATTTTTGAAAAGATTCTTGTAGACATTGGTGATGGCCAAAGTCTCGAACAATCGCTAAGTACGTTTTCTTCAAGAATCAAAAATATTATTGAGATCCTTGGTGAAACGACACCAAAGTCACTCGTCCTATTAGATGAGCTCGGCTCAGGTACCGATCCTGCAGAAGGGATGGGATTAGCAACAGTAATCCTAGAAGAGCTCTATCATAAAGGAGCGACGTTATTAGCGACGACACATTATAGTGAGATTAAAGCGTATGCGAACGAGAAAGAGGGCTTTGAAAATGGAGCGATGGAGTTTGATGTGGAAACCCTTCAGCCAACGTATCGTCTGATTATTGGAAGAGGAGGAGAAAGTCAGGCTTTTGATATTGCCTTAAGGCTCGGTATGCATCCGAAGTTGATTGAAAAAGCGCATGGGGTCACGTACAAGGAAAACAGGACATACGAGGCATCACCTCAGTACACAAAACAGCAGTTAGAAAAACAATTAGCACTGAATGCCAAGCATATTTGGAAACAAAAGCATGGACAAAAAGTAGAGAAGACTACCGAAGTAATTCCATTTAAGCGAGGAGACAATGTCCAGATTCCTTCGATAAACGAGATGGGAATAGTCTCAAAGCCAGCAAACGAAAAAGGGGATGTGGAGGTTTTAGTGAAAGGGGAAATGATGACTTTTAATCATAAAAGGCTCGTCATGTACATTCCTGCTGAAGAGCTTTATCCAGAGGATTACGATATGGACATCATTTTTGAAACAAAAGAGAATCGTAAACTACGTCATGCAATGAGTAAAAGACATACCGACGAAGTCATTGAAAAAGAGGAGTAAGAAAAGGTACCAGGTATTGAATGATCATCATTCGGTACCTGATACCTTTTTTCTATTTTCTATGCATTTTAAATTGTAAGAAGAAGTCGTTGTACATTGCTAGGTTCTTTTTACCAAGGTTTTCGTATACTTCAAGTTTTTCTGTTAGTTCAGGTGAAGGATAGAAACGTTCATCCTCAACCATTTCCTCCGGCATAAACTCCAATGCTGCTTTGTTTGGAGTAGAGTAGCTGACCCATTCTGTATTTTGCGCAGAAACTTCTGGATCGAGCATAAAGTTAATGAACTGATGGGCTGCATCCACGTTCTTCGCTGTCTTTGGAATAACCATGTTATCAAACCAAAGATTTGAGCCCTCGGAAGGAACGACATAATCAAGATTTTCATTCTCCCACATCATGTCAGCAGCATCCCCAGACCAAACGACACCAACGGCTGCTTCCTCATTAGCAATGAGGATTTTGATTTCATCTCCGACAATTGCTTTGATATTCGGTGTCAAAGAATCCAATTTTTCCTTTGCTTCTTTTAAGTGAGCTTCATTCGTGTCATTGAGGGAGTAGTTCAAACTGTTTAATCCCATCCCCATTACTTCGCGGGCACCGTCGACTAAAAGAATTTCATTTTTTAAGGCTGGGTTCCATAAATCATTCCAGCTTGTGATTTCGATATCATTCAGCATTTTGGTATTGTACACAATTCCAACAGTTCCCCAAAAATACGGAACGGAATATTTGTTAGCAGGATCAAAAGGAAGATCCATGAAACGTTCGTCGATATTTTTCAAGTTCGGAATCTTCGAATGATCCAGTGGAATGAGCAAATCTTCCTCGCGCATTTTATCAATCATATACTCAGATGGAACTGCGATATCATAGGTCGTTCCACCTTGTTGAATTTTCGTTAACATCGCTTCATTGGAATCGAATGTTTCGTAGATGATTTTAATGCCTGTCTCTTCTTCAAAACGATCAATTAATTCATCGTCAATATAGTCGCCCCAGTTGTAAATAGTTAAGGTATTATCACCTGCAAAGCCTTCTGCTTTATTTAAGCGATTGATGGCAAACAACAGGAGGGCGGAGGCAATGACAACGGCTAAAAATACACGGATTAGTCTGTTCATTTTCTAATCCCCCCAATTTGAGCCTTATTGTTACGTTGGGTGATGAAGTAGTAAATGACGACGAGAATAATCGTAAATAGGAAAAGCAAGGTTGACAATGCATTAATATTTAACGATATTCCTCGACGTGCTAAAGAGTAAATTTCAACAGATAGGGTTGTAAAGCCATTTCCTGTTACGAAAAAGGTTACCGCAAAATCATCGAGTGAATAAGTTAAAGCCATGAAAAATCCTGCGAAAATTCCTGGAGTAATAAATGGCAAAATGACTTTCGTTAACACGTTTAAGCGATTTGCACCAAGGTCACGAGCCGCATCAATTAAAGTCGGGCTCATTTCCATTAACTTCGGTAGCACCATTAAAACAACAATGGGAATACAAAAAGCAACATGGGAAAGTAGGACGGAATAAAATCCAAGCTTAAGTCCTGCCATTGTAAACAGAATCAAGAATGATGCCCCGATAATGACGTCTGGGCTAACGATTAACACATTGTTTAAAGAAAGAAGTGTATTTTTAGTCTGACGCTTTTTCACTTGATAGATGGCGATTGCACCGAGTACCCCGATAATGGTTGAAATTAACGATGATAATAAGGCGATCACAAGAGTGTTTAAGACAATGATTAGTAATCGTGTATCCTGGAATAATTCTTTGTACCAATCAAGGGTAAAGCTTTCAAAATCAAACATCGTTCCACCACTATTAAAGGAGTAGAACACTAAAAAGAAAATCGGTGCATAGAGCACAAGAAAGATTAGAAACAAGAATCCTTTTGCTAAAGGGGATATTTTTTTCTCCAACTTAGATACCCCGCTTTCTAGTTCCCGTGAAACTCATAAATAGGAACATAATAATAATCAAGAATACGGCAATCGTTGAACCCATACCCCAATCCTGTGTGACAAGAAAATGCTGCTCAATTGCTGTACCAAGTGTAATCACGCGGTTTCCTGCGATTAATCGCGTCAGCATGAACAAGGATAGTGCTGGGATAAACACGACCTGGCAGCCTGACTTCACGCCATCAATCGTTAATGGGAAAATAACTCGACGGAATGTTGTCCATTTAGATGCCCCTAAGTCATTGGCTGCGTCAATTAGCGTTGGGTTCAACTCATTGAGCGAGTTAAAGATCGGTAAAATCATAAATGGAATAAAGATATAGACCGACACAAAAATGAAACTGAAATCGGTAAATAGGATTTGTTGTGAGCCAATGCCAATCACTTCAAGGAAGCTATTTGTAATCCCGTAAGTACCGAAAATACCAAGGAAGGCATACGCTTTTAACAATAAATTGATCCATGAAGGAACAATGATTAATAATAGCCATAATTGCTTATGTTTTGTTTTCGTTAATAAATACGCTGTTGGGTAAGCGACGATTAAGGAAATTAAGGTAATTAAAAAGGCATACCAGAATGAGCTTAACGTCATTTTTAAATACACTGGTGTGAAAAACTTTTGGTAGTTAATGAGTGATAGATTGCCCTCAATATCGAAGAACGAATAATAAAGTACGAGTAGGATAGGGGCAATAACAAACAAGGCAATCCACAGTGCATAAGGGACCATGTATATATTGCGAGTAAACTTATTTTCCATGGCCTGCTTCTCCATCTGTATAAGCTTCTAAACGCTTATCAAATTCTTCTTCCGTCTCACCAAGTCTCATAACGTGAATCGCTTCTGGGTCAAAATAAAGTCCAATTTCATCGCCAACATTTGCTGCTTTTGTAGAATGGACAAGCCACTCGTTCCCGTCCTTGTCATAGCAGCTAATCTCGTAGTGAACGCCACGGAAAAGCTGAGAATCAACACGGACTTGAAGCTTCCCGCGCTCAAGTGTCGTAATTTCTAGATCCTCAGGACGAATAACAATTTCAATTGCCTCATTTTTATCCAAACCTTGGTCGACACATTCAAATTGCTTCCCAACAAATTCAACTAAATAATCATCTAGCATGCGGCCTTTAAGGATGTTGGATTCTCCAATAAAGTCAGCTACGAAGCGGTTGATTGGTTCATCGTAAATATCTTTAGGTGTTCCACTTTGTTGGATTTTTCCTTGATCAAGAACGAAGATTTCATCTGACATTGCTAGTGCTTCCTCTTGGTCATGGGTAACAAAAATAAAGGTAATGCCAAGGCGACGTTGGAGCTCACGAAGCTCGTATTGCATCTCGTAACGAAGTTTTAAGTCAAGGGCAGATAGTGGTTCGTCTAGAAGAATAACCTCTGGTTCATTGACGATTGCACGGGCAATAGCCACACGCTGTCTTTGACCACCAGACATTTCGCGAATTTCACGATTTTCATAGCCCTTCAAGTTCACAAAGCTAAGTGCCTCTTTGACCTTTTTATCAATATCTATTGAATTCATCTTCTTAATGCGAAGTCCAAATGCGACATTTTCATACACATTCAAATGAGGGAATAAGGCGTAATCCTGAAAAACGGTGTTTACCTGCCTCTTATTAGCAGGAACATCATTGATTTTTTTACCGTTAAAAAAGATCTCACCATTTGAAGCCTCTGTGAAGCCAGCGATAAGTCTCAGGATTGTTGTTTTCCCACATCCAGAAGGACCAAGAAGGGTATAAAACTTTCCTTTTTCAATCTCGAAGCTTACATCATTTAGGACCGGTGGATCGTCATCGTACTGTTTTGTTACATTTTTGAATTGAATAATTGCCTCGTTTTTCAAAACATTAGCAACCTCCCTCGTATAAAAATTAGCGTATCCTATGATACGATTGGGTAGAATCTACTATTATTTATTCGATTCGGAATAATTATACATGAAAAGACATCTCATGCCATATTTTTTGATTTTAAAATTCAGAAAAGCTGTTAGATGTTCTTACAAGGGCACTTACGTGAAAAAATATAAAAACCTTTTTCTGATTCGACAGTCTAATAGATATAGAGTAGTAGGGGGGGACGGACTTGGAGACACAGGAATTGCTCGTTAGAAGAGCCATCCGTGGGGATGAAGATGCTTTTTTGCAACTTATAAAAATGTATAAGGTTGATCTATATAAAACTTCGTTTTCCTATTTTCGTAATGAGGAAGAAGCTCTGGAGGCGTTGCAGGAGGTAACTTATCGTGCCTTTAAAAGTATTCGCAAGGTAAAGGAGCCAGCCTATTTTAAAACCTGGCTTATTCGGATTATGATCAATTATTGCAATGATCAGCTGCGGAAAAAGAAGAGAGAAGTGCTAAATGAAGAGTATTTGGCTTCGCAAGGAATCTCTGAAACTCACGAAGGACTCGAAATTGAAGAAGCCTTATTGGGGTTGGATCAGCGTTCACGAGAGATAATCACGCTCAAGTACTTTCATGGCCTGAAAATAAAAGAGATTGCACTTGCGATGGAGTGCCCAGAAGGAACAGTGAAGACTTGGCTACATAAAGCGTTAGAGTCACTGAGGCTAAGTCTTTCAGAGAAAGGTGGGAAGTGAGAATGGAGAAGAAGCTAGAGGATTATATAAATAATTTAGAAGTACCTGAAGATAAATTGGACATAGCGATTGAGGCTGGATTTCAGAAAGCCAAACGAGAGAAGGTGCGCTTGAAGGGGAAAAAGTGGTGGATGAGCGTGGCAATGGTTGCTGTATTAGTATTAGGGTTTTTCACTTCAATTCGAGTTTCTCCTGCGTTCGCAAACTACGTCTCTGAAATTCTAGGAATGGAAAAAATCGTTGAACTGATACGTTTTGATAAGGGGAAACTTACTGCGATTGAGAACGATTACTATGAGAAATTGGGTGTATCAATTAAGAAGAATGGGGTTGAAGTTGTCATCGATGGGGCAATTGTAGATGAGAGCGGATTAGTATTCTTTTATACATTGAATACTGATGAACCTCAGACTGAAATTAATATGGACCGTGTTGTTTTGAGAAATGCTGATGGGAAAGAAATTGAAAATTATGCCCTCTCATATGGAGGCCCTCACTACTCTGAAAAAGGGGAAAAGAGTTTTAATGGGACAATTGAGTATTTTTTTCCAGAAAATCCATTGTTTGATCGTGAGCTTCAACTTGAAATAAAGTTAAGAGGGGAAAACTATACTTTTCCATTGTCATTAAATAATGATATAAAAGCAAAAAAGACATATCAAATAAATCAAACTGTAACGATAGAAGGACAGAGTATTTTTATTTTAGATGCGACGGTTCATCCATTAAGAGTAGCTGTGCATGTGAAAATGGATCCAAATAATACGAAGAAATTATTGGAGTTAGAAGATCTACGTTTGATTGATGAGAATGGGGAAGCTTGGACGAAAATCAAAGATGGAGTTAATGGTAGTTTAATTTCAGACAATGAGCGAATTTATTATCTCCAAAGCAATTATTTTAAGGAGCCGAAGGAGCTGTATCTTACCTTTAATAAGATTCAGGCAGTTGATAAAGAATATGCTAATGTAATTGTGGATTTCGAAAAGGGAGAAATATTGAAACAGCCTAAAGGTAATAGAATTAGGGAACTGGAAATCATAGGAGATAAAATTGGATTTAATCTATATTATGATAAGGATTTTCCTTATGAAATTGTAAGCGAAGCAGAAGATGCCGAAGGTAGAAGGATTGAAATGGGAAGTCGTTCCTTTACTGGCTACAATGAAGGATATTCTAACAGAGAGTTTCAATTACTAGAATTAAAAAGTTATACGAGCCCCATATCACTAAAGCTTTCCTACTTTCCTGAATGGATCCAAGGCGAAGCCAAAATCCGCATAAAATAACATACAGACCCGGACAATAGGAAAAGCGTCCGGGTTTTAAATTGTCCTTATAAAATAGTACTTATCAAAAAAAGTTACAAAAAATAAAAAAACCGTATTGACCCTCACGCTACGTAAAGGTGTATCGTTATCTCATAAGGAGGTGAGCAACGGTGGAATATACAGTGCAGAAATTAGCGCAGTTGGCTGGAGTGAGTTCAAGGACTCTTCGGTATTATGATGAAATTGGGATTCTTAAGCCGGCAAGAATCAATTCATCGGGATATCGAATCTATGGTCAAAAGGAAGTGGACCGCTTACAGCAAATTCTTTTTTACCGAGAATTAGGCGTGAACCTTGAGACAATCAAAGACATTATGACTTCACCTTCCTATGACGGAGCCAAGGCGCTGAAAGAACATCGGGAGCAGCTCCTTGAAAAACGCAAACAGCTAGATTTGCTAATTTCGAATGTAGAGAAAACAATCGCTTCAACAGAAGGGAGAATAAATATGAGTAATAAAGAAAAATTTGAGGGATTTAAGAAGAAGATGGTCGAAGAGAACGAACAAAAATACGGAAAAGAAATTCGTGAAAAGTATGGGGAAGAAACAGTTAATAAATCGAATGCAAAGCTCATGAATATGAGCGAAGCGGATTATGAAGCTGTGACGAAGTTGGAAGCACAAGTAAAAGCAACATTGGCTGAAGCCTTTAAAACTGGAGATCCTGCCAGTGAATTGGCTCAGAAAGCAGCTGATTTACACAAGCAATGGCTGACATACTATTGGACAGAATATAGCGAAGCGGCCCATGCTGGACTTGCCGACATGTATGTGGGAGATGAAAGATTCACTGCTTATTATGATAAGGAGCAACCGGGTACCGCAGAGTTTTTAAGAGATGCCATTCATATTTACACGGGACAAAAATAATCAAATTGAAAAATCGGTTGGGGGCGCCTAACCGATTTTTCGTTTATAATGAGATCGAAGAAAGGTATTTTTGAGGGTGATAGCATTAAAAAACTTATAAACGTTATATTCATTGTTGCTGGGTTCTTGAGCTTAGGAATTGGTCTGTTAGGCATCATCTTACCAGTTGTCCCAACAACACCGTTACTCCTATTAGCTTCATTTTGTTTTATGAAGGGATCGAAAAGATTCGAGGCTTGGTTTAAAGGTACGAAAATATACAAGAAGTATTTAGAACAGTTTGTGAAAAATAAAACGATGACTCTGAAACAAAAAGTAATCCTAAACTTATTTGCAGATAGTATGATTGCAATTGGATTTTTTTCGGTTGATAACTGGATAGTACGAAGTATTTTGATTCTAACAGTGATCTATAAATATTATTATTTCTTCACTAAAATAGAAACAAGAAGGGCCCCAAATTAGGGGCCCTTTGTGCAGACTTAGAAAGTATCTTCTTATTTAATACCCTTCATAAAGGTTTGAATTTTTGGTGCAAGGATTAATAGAAGGATACCTAGAACAATCGCAACTCCACCGATAACTCCAAAGTAAAGCATTTCTGTTTCTGGAGAGTAGAATTTTACAACCTGTGCATTTAGCGCCTGTGCAGCAGCACTTGCCAAGAACCAAAGGCTCATTGTTTGCGCAGAGAATGCAGAAGGAGCTAACTTTGTTGTAGCAGATAATCCTACTGGAGATAAGCATAGTTCACCAAGAACAACGATGAAATAGCTTAACACTAACCATAATGGATTTACTAGTGAATCTGTACCTGCAAAGTATGCTGGTAAAAGAATCACGATAAATGATAATCCAGCAAATAATAAACCAATTGAGAATTTTTGCGGGATGGTTGGTTGACGTTTACCAAGCTTCATCCACATCCATGCAAAAATAGGTGCAAAGATGATAATAAATAGTGGATTTAAAGATTGGAATAAAGCTGGTGAAATTGAAAAACCAGCAAAATCAAGTTGAGTTCTTTTATCAGCGTAGTTCGCTAAGATCGTTGATCCTTGTTCCTGAATTGCCCAGAACATAACCGCAGCAATGAATAATGGAATATACGCAAGAAGACGAGAACGCTCCACATCGGAAGTTTTAGGACTGCGATACATAACTGTGAAATAAATAATTGGTAAGGCAACACCTAAAATACCTACAAGTACAACAAAGCTATCAAAAGTAAGTAATCCCATTGGAATAGACACAGCAACGAGGATTGCTACAATTACAACGGCAATAGCTATGATAGAGAAGACTTTTTTCTTCTCTGCAGGAGCCAATGGATTGTTGACAAATGTACCAGCTAATCCAAGGTTCTTTTTCTTAGTAAATAGGAAAAGGAGTAATCCTAAGAACATTCCGATTGCGGCAACACCAAATCCTAGATGGAAAGAATGCTTCATACCGATTTCACCAGTAATAAGTGGTGAAATAAATGCACCGAAGTTAATTCCCATGTAGAAAATACTAAAGCCTGAATCACGGCGCTCGTCATTTTCGCTATAGATATCACCAACGATACTTGAAACATTTGGTTTAAGTAATCCAGTACCTAATACGATGAACACCATAGAAACAAAGAACATTGTGATATTACCTGGTATTGCCAAGGCAATATGACCTAGCATGATCAAGATACCACCATAGAAAACCGCTTTAGAGGTACCGAAAATTCGATCGGCTAACCATCCACCAATAATACCAGACATATAAACTAGGGAACCATAGATAGACACAATGGCAAGAGCAGTAGACTCATCAATTCCTAGTCCACCTTTTGAAACCTCGTAATACATATAATAAACGAGGATAGCTTTCATACCATAGTATGAAAATCTCTCCCAAAATTCTGTGAAGAATAGGGTGAATAATCCTTTAGGGTGCCCAAAGAAACCTTTTTGTGGCACACTTGCTACAATTTTCTGTTTATTTTCGTTTGACATGTTGCAACCTCCTAACATTATTCCATAATACTTTTAATAGTTTAGTATTGTCAAAATAATTTTTTAGTTTGGAAGGAAATACCTTTGTTTTAATCGCTTTCATTGTATATAATGTAAAAATTTGTTTGATGAACAAATTATTTTAAGATAAGAAGTACATCTATTAACGTTCTCTTAGGTCTAGAAATTTATTCCAAAGGAGCTAGAAAATCAGTAAAATATAATAGAAAAAGGAAATGTCCACGATTGGTATCAGATGCTACCTACTGCATTAAGTACCATAAAAGGGGGAGTTTAGGGTGATTGTTGGAAAGGTTCAAGAGATTGTACGACATCCAGTGAAGTCATTTCGCGGAGAAAGTGTGAAGAAAACAAGGGTAGAATCTTATGGTGTGTATGGCGATCGAAGCCATGCATTTCTAGATGAAACAAGACCGGGGAAATATTTGACCCTAACTCAGCAGCCGGTAATGGCCAAATATCATGCGAAATTTGTGGGGGAAGAAAGTTTAGAAAAGTATCCCGTTGTAAAAATTACATCACCTTCTGGTAAGGAATACGAATGGGGAGAGGAAGGGCTCTTGCAAGAACTTGAACAATTCTCTGGGAAAAGCCTCACTCCTATTCAATATTCTCCTGACTATGTACCTTTAGGTGCGATTGAAGAGGACCACTTACTCATTACTACAGAGGCGTCGATTAAGAAAATAGAGGAACTATGGGGAAGTAAGGTGGATGTGCGACGATTCAGACCGAACTTCGTACTTGCTACAGAAAGTGATGAACCGTTTGAAGAGGAAACTTGGTTAGGAAAAAAACTCTTAATCGGAAATGTTGAAGTAAAAGTGAATGGACTATGTGAAAGATGTTCGATAATTAATATTGATCCAGATAGTGCGACCATTGACACGTCTATGTTAAAAACGGTTTATAAGGAAAGAAATAATTGTTTCGGAATCTTTGCTTCTGTTGTCAAAACTGGGGAAGTCAATGTTGGGGATGAAGTTATCCTCCTCTAATAAAAGAAGAGCTGCCTTCTGTGGGCAGCTCTTAAAGGTTTTCAAGTTGCTTGTATAGTTCTTTTAATTCGACTTCGATTTGACCGATTTGTCTTTCCAATGGAGAAAGGTTTCCGTGGACAGATTCAAGCTTTTCTAAATCATTTTGGAGACGTACATACTCCATTTTTAAATCTTGAATCTTAATATTCTAGTTCTTTGCGATCCAAATTCAGCACCTCGTTTCGTTACTTCATTAATAACATATTCTACAAAAATACGCTAAGCTTGTTTATAAGTTTAGCGTATTCGAATTATCTCTTGTCTCCAGCACATATTGATTTCTACCAGCCCCATATCCAACGACAGTCATGATAAATGTTACTAGAATTAGAAGAAGTAAAGGAACTGTCCAGGAATGAAGGATATCAAAAAGAAATCCTAAGAAAAACGGTCCTAATGCGGCTAAGAAGTAACCGATAGATTGGGCCATCCCTGATAAATTGGCAGCTTGTTCAGCATTTAAAACCCGCAAGCCAATTAGAGTTAATGCAAGGCTAATTGCGGCCCCTGTCCCCATCCCGATGCAAATAATCGAAATCGTGATAAGAATAATATTTTCTCCTGTAAGAAGGCCAAGAATCCCAATCAAGCATAAAGCCCCAATTCCAATTGCCAAGGATTTCTGATTGGAAAGGCGATCGGCTATTACAGGAATGATGAAGTTTGCCGGAATCCCGGAAAATTGTAAGATGGACACCATCCATCCTGCTGTTGCGGCACTTATTCCCTGACTATATAGCATTTCAGGAAGCCAGGTAATAAAGCAAAAGTAGATTAACGATTGGAGCCCCATAAAAAGGGTCACCTGCCAAGCCAGTGGGGATGTAAGCATCGATGTTTTTTTCGTACTAAAAGCCTTTGTGCGCGCTGAAAATTCGCTTTTTCTCACCTGAGGAAACCACACGATAAGGGCCACTCCCATTAACACGATCCAAACACTCAGAGAACCTTGCCACCCCATATGGAGCTTATTTGCTAAAGGAACACTGATTCCTGGGGCAATCCCTGCAAAAGTCCCCATTGAAACCGTGTATATTCCGGTCATTAACCCAACTTTACCCGGAAAGCTTTGTTTAACGATTCCCGGTAAAATAACATTACAGAAAGCAATTCCTAACCCTACAATCGCTGTACCGAAGAATAAAGTAAAAACCATTCCAGAAGAACGAATGACTAACCCGATTCCCAAGAAAATGAGAGCTAGAAAGATCGTCATTTCCTTTCCGATTTTTTGCGCTAATTTTGGAGCTAGTGGGGAAAGAAAGGCAAATGCAAGAAGTGGCAAGGTTGTAATCAAACCGGCCACACTATTGGACATCCCAGTATCTGTTCGAATTGAGCCAATTAAGGGTCCGACTGCCGTAATGGAGGGTCTTAGATTAAAGGCGACAAAGATAATTCCAAAGATTAAAAGCGTATTTCTTGCCGTGACAGTCTCTGATTTTAATAGCGACACCTTTTGCATAATCCGCCTCCTCCTTATGTTTAAAAGTCTATTTCATATTCGATTATTTCGGAAGTGAGAAATTGCGGATAATGAAATTCCGATCAAAAAAGGCAGGGAATCCCTACCTATTTCCATTCTATTCAGCTCTTTCTTCGAATAATCTTAAAATCTCCACGATCACATTCGTAGCTTTTTCCATATTGTCTACAGAAACATATTCGAATTTTCCGTGGTAGTTCTCTCCACCAGTAAAGATGTTTGGAGTTGGCAATCCCATATACGAAAGCTGCGAACCATCTGTACCACCACGAATTGGTTCAACAATTGGTTCGATTCCAAGATTGGTCATCGCATCGTGAGCAATATCGACGATTTCCTTCACAGGTTCAATTTTTTCACGCATGTTGTAATACTGGTCGTGCAAATCAAGGATGATGTTGTCTTCCCCGTATTTAGCCTTCATCTCAGCCACAATTTTTTCAATCGTCGCTTTGCGGTTGTTAAAATTATCCCGGTCAAAGTCACGAATTATGTAATAAAGAGTTGTTTTTTCCACATCTCCATTAATGGAAAGAAGGTGGTAAAAGCCATCATAGCCATCTGTATATTCAGGGGCTTCTTGAGCAGGTAACTTGCTGTTGAACTCCATCGCTATTTTCCCTGAGTTCACCATTTTACCTTTGGCGGTACCCGGGTGAATATTATTGCCCTTGAACGTGATTTTCGCAGCTGCTGCACTGAAGCTTTCGTATTGAAGCTCACCAAGCGGTCCGCCATCAATTGTGTAGGCATATTTGGCGTCAAACGCTTCTACATCAAATTTATGAGGTCCTCTACCAATTTCCTCGTCTGGCGTAAAGGCTACTCGTACTTTCCCATGCTTGATTTCAGGATGCTCCATTAAGTACACAAGTGCGGTCATAATTTCAGCAATCCCCGCTTTATTATCCGCCCCTAGTAAAGTTGTCCCATCTGTTGTAATCAACGTATGACCAACATATTTCTTGAGGTTTGGGTATTCCTTCGGTGAAAGAACCACCTTTAAATCTTCATTAAGGACGATATCATTTCCATCATAGTTCTCCCAAATTTGTGGGTTCACACCAGCACCGGTAAAATCGGTTGCCGTATCGACATGAGCTAATAATCCAATCGTTGGAACGTCTTTTGTCGTGTTCGTAGGTAAAGTTGCCATTACATAGCCGTTCTCGTCTATTGTCACTTCTTCCATTCCGATAGACTGTAATTCATCCACTAACATATTTGCTAGAGTGATCTGACCAGGTGTGGAAGGGCAAGTCTCAGAATCTTCATTGGATTGTGTATCAACCTGTACATATCTTACTAATCTTTCAATTAATGCTTCTTTCAAAATTGTCCACTCCTCTTCATTAGTTTCGTCACATGGTTTTATTATACTATCGTTCCGAACGGAAGCCTAAATAAAAGTTTCATAATTTTTCATCAATGGATTGACGCATGTGTATATTTGATTCAAGATTGTTTAAGTTGGATTAATTTGGATCTTTTTGCAACTTTTTACGATCGTTAAACGTGGATATAGTGAAAGGGGGAGCGTGGTTGGACTTAGATGAGGCTTATCAAGCATATGTGAATGACTTATATCGCTATCTCTTTTCCCTTTCGAAGGAGCATTATACAGCAGAGGATTTGGTTCAGGAGGCTTTTTATCGAGCATATCTTCACTTGGAAAATGAAGAAATACTGAATATAAAAGCATGGCTGTTTAAAGTAGCGTACAGGGTGTTTATCGACTACTCTCGAAAGCAAAAACGGGTAGTCGTTAGCGAAAAGGTAGGAGAAGAATTACAAATCACTTCACCAGAGAAAAAAATCTTAGAAAAAGAGAGTTTTCGTCTCCTTCTTGATGACATTCATACATTGAAGGAGCAGGAACGAGATATCGTGCTTTTATGCGATTTGCACAAAATGAGTTATCAGGAAGCGGCCGATATTTTGGAGATGAACTTGAATACTCTTAAAAGTCATTTGCTTCGAGGTCGAAGAAAAATAATCGCTATAGTTCAAGAAAGGAGGAAGCGTGATGACAGAGAATCGTAAGGACGAAACAGAATTATATGAGTCTATCCTTAATGAATCGATACAAGAGTTTGAAGAAACACATTCTCATAGTGAGAAGGAACAAAAAAGAATCATTAAGAAAGGGAAGAATACAGCTATAAGGACGAATATCCTCATTAGTTTAGCGGTTTTATTATTGATCGTTCCAGTGTTGACACTTAGCACATATTTGTACTATGCCATTGGTGGAAAGGCCAATAATGCAATTGATGTTGCGGCAAAAACGATATATGTTACCGAGCCCAATATGAGTCTTGAAGAAATGGAGATAGAATCGGATATTGGTTTCTTTTCTATGTCGATTACATTTGATGTTTTTAAAAGAATTGGTAGAGAGGATTACAAAGCAGGTGATTATGAAATCTATTTTGCCTTTGATAGTCCTAGTTTTCCAGAAAGAAGGATGTTACTTGATAGACCAATGCAAGAAATACCTACCATTGATACAGAATGGTTAGTTCATCCTAATGCTTCAGATCCAATAGGTCGAAGTGGTGAATGGAATATTTTAAAAAATCTTCCCGATGGAACAGTTGGAGAAGTATATCTGTCGTTAACGGAATTAGTGGAACCTAAAGAATTAGAAGAAAAGCTTGGAAAGGAAGTCCAAGTTCGTTGGCTAGCAGTCGACACTGGCTTTGAAGAAAAACAAGTCGACAATGAAGGGGTTCCAGTTGGCGTGATTGGTTATCCTGCCCAAATTGATTCAACAACCTGGTCTCCTTTTAATGGAAGAGAACAATCGAATGAAGAAGTATTCATGGATATTCTAAACTTATTAGAAAAAAATGAAGAGACTGCAACGAAGATTGCGAGAAGCAAATCGCTTGTTCTTTCTGAACGAATTGCATATTTGAAAGAGCACGGTACACAAGTTTATGGAGCAGTGGTAACCGGTCCGGTTCCTGAATTACGTAAATTAGAGAACAATGAGCTAATTAGAAGCATAAAAGTAGGGGAAGTGAAACTATGGAATTGGAAATAACGAAGAAGCGCAGCGGGATTACAACAATTATTGGATTATTGTCCTTTCTAGTCGCACTGGTGGCATTGGCCAGCTTGAATATCGGTCTTCTATTAGATTCAGATGAATTTCCTGATTTTTTCCTTGTGAGACTTCCGATGATAGGGTTAGCACTAGGAGTGGTTGGTCTTTTTACAAAAAAGAATTCTCGCCTCTATGCTTTTTGGGGAATCGGTCTGTGTTTATTTATCCTCCTATTTACGTTTATGATGTTTGGTTTAGCTTGGATGATCAATCCAAAACCTTAAAGAATGATGATATCAATATGCTCAAAATATTTGAATTGAAAAATACCCAATGGATATCTCGTTGGGTATTTATTTGTTGAACTAATGCTGTTAGGGAGTGAGTAATGGTAAAATAGATATCAGAAAGATCTGTTATTGGTGGAGGGGATTATGATAAAAAAATGGATGCTATGGCTGCTTTGTTGTTTGGCATTTTTTTTGTCAGCTTGTTCTCAAAATGGAGAAGAAGATACAGAGACGATTTCAGGGGTGTTTAGTAAAGGGCAAGTTTTGGGATATGAGTATGTGACGAGCATAGAACAAAATTCTTTCTTGTGGAAAGTCGGTTATAAAGGAGAAATTGTTAATATCGAAGAGAGTGGTAAGAATGAGGATCTCTTAGAAGATTTTATGAGGGCTGTAAGTGAAGGGGAAGTGGTCTTTGGGAAATTAATGATCTCGCTTGCTTACTTTCTCGTTGTTATTATCACAACGTTGATTCTTTATAAAAGAAATAAAAACCTTCTCAAAAAAGGTGTAGGTGTAATTGTGTTTGCTGCTTGCATTTCCATTTTCATTGCTTTTGATTCAGCCATGGATTTAAATCGCTTATTGCATGATGCTCACTACAATTTTTTTATGTTAAAAAATAGCTAAGAGTTGGTTGGGGTTATGCCCCCAACCAACTCTCAATATTCCACTTTCCCTTTGCTTATCATTTCTATTAATAACCGCGTCACCAAAGAGAGTGTCTTCATTTCATTGTAAACAAGATAGAAATAGCGCTCGTCATGAAAATCTTCAAGCTCATGTATTTGCAAGTGTGTGCCCGTGCAATATTCCTTTGCAGCAATTTCGGAAATAATTGCGATGCCAATGCCTTGCTTTACAAATTCAATAAGTGATTGGCTACTTTCCGTGTAGGCCACTACATTTAACTGTTCCTCTTTAATATGTTGCTTCTTTAAGAATTTCTCTAAAATCGCTTTTGTACCAGAGTCTGAGCTTCTCATAATAAAAGGACAATGAATAATATCGTGGATTGAAACAGACTCAGCAAGAGCAAATTCTTTGGACGAAATGAGTACGAGCTTTTCTTTCATTAAAGGGATGTAGTGAAGCTTGTCATTTTCGTATTTTTCTCCAAGAAAGCCCATATCGACCATTCCACTCATGACTTTTTCTGCGACAATCTTAGACGGATATTCGCTGAGCGAAAACGTTACATTCGCATACTCCTCACGAAACCTCTTGACGATTTTCGGAACGAGAAACTGTCCAGGTACAGAACTGACTCCCAAATGAATCACACCTTTTAACTCCGTCACACTTTCCTTGATATCAAAAAGAGCTTCATCTTTTAGCTGCAATAATTTAAGCGCCCAATGATATAACCGTTCACCGTATGGAGTGATAATGGTTTCTCTTCCAACTCGGTCAAACAGCTGGACATTCAATATTTTTTCCAAGGATTGAATATGGGAACTGACGGTAGATTGACTTAAATAAACAGCCTCAGCGGCTTTCGAAAAGCTCTTATGCTCCACCACTTTTGTGAACACATATAACTGATGCAAATCCATCCTAACACCCCTTAACTATTTGCAAAAACGATTCGTTTCTATAGGTTTTATCGATAACTTGAATTTAACTAATTTTATCACTTTTTTATAATGAAATAGGGATATAAATTTTAATAGTTTATGACATTCATGAAAACGAAACCGTTTACACATGTTTGTGAAACTCCTAACAAAATGAAGGTGGGAAGATTTAGATGAATGAACCAGAGGTAGATTTGGTTTATGATGCTGGTCCAACTGGCTGTGGCGAGTTGATTATGAATCTTTTCTTAACCATGAAAAAGATGGATTCAGGTCAAATCATTGAAGTGAGATCTTATGATATTGGTGCTCGCGAAGACCTTCCAGCATGGTGTCGGCTACAGAAGCACGCCTTGCTTAGGCGAGAAGATGATGGAAAAGTCAGCCACTATTATATTCAAAAGGGTTAGGTAGTACCAGAGGCTGGGACAAAACCCCATCTTTAAGATGAAAAAGCCGGTGAAATTTTACGACAAGTAAAATTTCACCGGCTTTGATTATTTTTAGAATAGAAATAAGGACCACATCTGATAAAATAA
>NZ_SUND01000002.1 GCF_005280205.1 Bacillus yapensis
TTCGTAAGGCTTTTCGTTCTGTAACGTCTGAAGATGCTTCAATTTGTTTATCATATTCGGTTACGACTTCATCTACTTTTTGAACCATTTGATTGAGTTCTTTCAATGATAGTTGTTCATCGCTTTCACGCTCAATTTCAGGCATAATTTGGTTATCAAGTAGCTCATTGTACAACTGGTTTGACTTATCAATTAAACTCTGATGAAATTTCTCGATCGCTTTCTTCCAGACAAACGTAAATTTATTCGCATTCGCTTCAATCTTTGTACCATCAATAAATATCGCTTCTTGATCGATCAGTTTTTCTTCAATCAATTGACAACGAAATTGGACGAAACATTGGCGGATTAAATCTTTCACTTCCGGTTGAACACGAAATCGGTTGATTGTACGGTAGCTTGGTTCATACCCTTGAGCTAGCCACATCATACGGATACTGTCTTTTAATAGAGCTTCAATTTTACGCCCGGAAAAAACAGATTGAGTGTAGGCACATAGAATAATTTTAAGCATCATGCGTGGATGATAGGCAGGACAACCTTCATTTCGAAGAAATGGTTCAAACGCTTCTTGAGGGATACTTTCAACTAAATGATGGACATGGAAGGCAATATCATTATTTTGTAATTTTACTTCTAAATCCAAAGGCAAAACAATTTGATTCATGATATAATTTTTAAACATAAGGACCCTTCTTTCGGATGAAATTTGGTGTGGTAACTTTATTTTATCAGAAGTGGTCCTTATTTTTATTCTAAAAATAATCAAAGCCGGTGAAATTTTACTTGTCGTAAAATTTCACCGGCTTTTTCATCTTAGAGGTGGGGTTTTGTCCCAGCCTCTTCTTTTTTGTTTTTGCTGTTTTTTTAGGCTCTGATAATGTTCATTGTTGATTTATTGATCTTCGACAAGAAGTAGTCCCCACTTAACCGGAGTAATTCCGTTTATTTTAAGAAATTAATGGATATTAGGTGAAATATGCGGAGATTCTCCGCTAAAAGACCTTAAAAGTCTCAATATCATGAAAAATATATAACTTAAACGGAAAAATTCCGCTTATCTATAGGGAAAAAGGTGAATTTCTAGATTTAGCAGGAATTTTTCCTCTTATTTTTTTTGCAATAAATTCATCACCCACATTATTATAAAAACTAGTTTTAACAAATGTAAAAGTGGTTGTTCAGTGGCAACATTTAACGTTAAAATATATACTTTGTGTTTATAATGCTATTGGTTGCTGTTTTTAGATGATTTTACACGGTTCTTTTAGTAAAATGATGAAGATAATACAAATTCATGTCGAGATCATTAAAATTATTTAACATTATGATGTTGTTATCTCATATTATCGGTGAATATAGTAGAATGGTTAGGTGTCAAATTTAAGAGGTGAAAACATGCGAATTGTAGTCAGTGGAGGAGGTACCGGAGGACATATTTATCCGGCGCTAGCCCTAATTAGAGAAATTCAAAAAGAAAATAAAGAAGCTAAATTTTTGTATATTGGAACGCAGCAAGGTTTAGAAAGTAAGCTTGTTCCAAGGGAAAATATCCCTTTCAAATCCATACATATTACAGGCTTTAAAAGGAAGCTGTCATTTGATAACGTGAAAACCATTTATCGCTTTGTAAAAGGTGTTTCTGACAGTAAGAAACTATTGAAAGAATTTAAGGCTGATATCGTCATCGGTACGGGGGGCTATGTTTGTGGACCTGTCGTTTACGCTGCGTCGAAGCTTGGAATTCCAACGATTATTCACGAACAAAACAGCGTACCTGGATTAACCAATAAATTCTTGAGCAGATATGTGAACAAAATTGCGATTTGTTTCGATGAAGCAAAAACTTATTTTCCAGAAGAAAAGGTTGTGTTCACAGGAAATCCTCGTGCTTCAGAGGTACTATCACAGGATGGAGCTCGTGGCCGACTTTCTGTAGGTCTTAAACCAGGGATTCCAGCTGTGTTAATTTTCGGTGGAAGTCGAGGAGCAAGACCAATAAACGAAGCTGTGATAAAATCACTTTCGGAATTTGGAACTAAGCCTTATCAAATATTATATGTGACTGGTGATGTTCACTTTGAGAATGTGAAAAAGGAAGTTGAACTAGTTGGGAATCCGGACAATGTTATTATCAAACCATTTATTCATAATATGCCAGAGGTATTAGCGGGAATTGATTTAACCGTTTCAAGAGCTGGAGCTACGACTTTAGCGGAATTAACGTCATTAGGTATTCCAAGTATTCTTATACCAAGTCCATATGTGACGAATAATCATCAGGAAAAAAACGCTCGCTCATTAAGTGATCGAGGCGCGGCTAAACTTCTATTGGAAAATGAGTTAACGAGTAAAAAGCTAATAGAGGAAATCGATAAGATTTTGATGGATGAAAAATTATTAGCAAGTATGAGAGTCGCAGCTGAAGAGCTTGGGATTCAAGATGCTTCTAAAAGACTGTTCAACGTCATGAAAGAATTAACTAGCAGAAAATGATTGGTCGTTTTTGACCAAAAAAAGCATAATTTATAAGTAAGGCTCTTTTCTCGAACGTGTAAGGGTGTTTGGGAAAAGAGCATTAGAATCAAAAACAAAAAACATTAGTGACATGAAAATATTAAGTAATCAATAACCTCAAGTTTGAAAGGGAGGTCAACATGAACGAGCTGATTTCAACATTGAATGAGTTAAACGTGGGTAAGGTAAAGGAAAATGAACCACTCGCAAATCATACAACAATTAAAATTGGTGGCCCAGCAGATTGTTTTATTGAGCCATCTTCACTAGAAAATCTTCAAAAAACAATGGAAATCATCCGAAAAACTAAAATCAAATGGCGGGCTATTGGACGAGGATCGAATCTACTTGTTTCAGATAAAGGAATTGAAGGAATTGTTATAAAGCTTGGTCCTGGACTAGCTAATTTAGAAGTAGACGGAACAGAAGTAACGGTTGATGGGGGTTACTCTTTAGTAGCTCTCGCTACATTGATTAGCAGAAAGGGGTTATCTGGACTTGAATTTGCAAGTGGTATTCCCGGGTCTGTTGGTGGAGCTGTGTATATGAATGCCGGTGCTCATGGTTCAGATATCTCAAAAATTCTAACGAAAGCCCTTATTTTATTTGAAGATGGAAACCTCGAATGGCTATCGAACGAGGAAATGGGATTTTCATATAGAACCTCCGTGTTACAAAAACAACGTCCGGGTATTGTCGTTCGTGCTGTGTTTCAATTGTCTGAAGGAGACGGTGAAAAGATTAAAGAACAAATGAAAAAAAATAAGAACTATCGAAAAGACACGCAACCATGGGATTCACCATGTGCAGGGAGTATCTTTAGAAATCCACTGCCAAACTACGCTGGGCAATTAATCGAAGAGGCTGGCTTAAAAGGATATTCCATTGGAGGAGCAAAAATTTCTGATATGCATGGGAACTTCATCGTTAATGATGGTGGTGCTACAGCAGAAGATGTATTGGCTTTGATTCAATATGTAAAAGATACCATTTTTGAAAGAAAACATATAAGAATGGAGACAGAGGTAGAAATTATCGGTAGAAAATAGGAGTATTTTCCTAATCTGAAATCAACTCTAATACCAAAATTTATGGTATAATCTAACACTAGATTAATCATTTTTTTTGGTATTAAATTTAGGATAACGGCATGAATATCGTGCCGTTGTTTTTCTCTTTTTATGGTATTATATCTACATAAATAGTAGAAAGAGCAAACATCAAAGGACTTTGATATCACGCAGATTTACCCATAAGGGAAAATAGAGGTGAAAGGATTGGAAAAAGGGAAGATCGTTTCGTTAGAGGATCGTGTTCCTAAGCTTAAGCAACAAAGACGAAGGAAGGCAAATAAGCGCCTTATATTTCTCTTGCTTCTGTTTTTTGCGCTGATCAGCTGTGTAGTTTATTTCCAATCGCCGCTTAGTCATGTTAACAAGATAAGTATTGATGGGAACGATACATATACGGATGATGAGCTAGTCTCCCGAAGTGGTATAACGAACAAGATGAATGTTTGGAAAATAGATGAAGCTGACATTGAGAAAAAGCTAAAAGAGCTCCCAGAGATAAAATCTTCGAAGTTAAAGGTAACATTCCCAAATCATGTTTCCATAAAGGTTGTCGAATGGAAACGAATTGCAAACATTATGAGAGAAGGGAATTTTCATGCTATACTTGAGAATGGTCAAATCCTTGGTGAACAAAAAGGACCAATACCAGTAAATTCTCCAATTCTAGTTGATTTTTCAGAAGGAGAAGCATTGGAAGAAATGATCAGTGGCTTAAAAGCTATTCCAAACGAAGTTTTAAATTCTATTTCAGAAATTCATTATACCCCGAAGGAAACAGATAAATTTCATATTACATTATTTATGAATGATGGTTTTGAGGTAAGTGCTTCTCTAAGAAGCTTTGCGGAAAAAATGTCTCATTATCCATCAATTGTGAGCCAGCTTGATCCAAATATAAAGGGTGTTATTGATTTAGAGGTTGGTTCGTTCTTTAAAGCGTTTGAAGTGGAAGGTGCTGAGGAAGAGAATGAAACTGAAGCTGAAGGGTAAATATGTCATTCTCTCGTTAGTTAGTCTAGTATTAGGTTATATGATCGCTTTTTCCTATCAATTAACTAGGGAAAACGAATCGGATACTATTACAAATAGTCAATGGGAACGAGATATAGAGCTTAGGAATGAATTAATCGCTCAAGAAGAAAATAATCGAGAGCTACAACAAGAATTAGCTGACAAGCAAGAGAAGCTTTTACAAATGGAAGAAGAGTTATCAGAGCAAGAACAAGGTTTTTTTAATCTTGCCGAAGATGCGGAAAAGTATCGGATGTTCCTTGGGAAAGTGAAAGTCAAAGGAAAAGGTGTAACTGTAACTCTTGCAGATGGGCAGTACGATCCGAACGAAGAAAATATCAACAATTATTTAGTACATGAGCACCATGTCTTTAATGTGATTAATGAATTATATGTGTCAGGTGCAACAGCTATTGCGATCAATGGACAAAGATTAACGCATAATTCTTATATCGTTTGTAATGGTCCTGTCATTGAGGTAGATGGAAATCCTCATCCTGCACCATTTGTGATAACAGCAATTGGTGACCCTGAGGTGCTTTCTGCAGCCATTAATATTACTGGTGGCGTAAAGGACATGCTTGTTAATGAGAATATTGAATTTAAGTTAGAAGAGAACCAACAAATCGTACTTGACCCTATTTTAGGATCTTAATGAAAATAAAAACTATCACCCATTCCTTGTCCACATAAATAGAAAGTAAGGTGATTCGGTGGGCAAAAAAAAGACATTAAGTTTCACATTTATTACGATGATTATCGGTTTAATGTTAGCTATTCAATTCCGCTCTGTGCAAACACCAGAGGTTCGAGATACGCGAGACACATGGCAACTCAGAGAAGATTTAAACGAAGAAATGGAATTGAAAGCTCGATTAATAAAAGAGATTCGTGCTAATGAACAAAAATTAGCGGAATATGAAACTGAACGAAAACAAGGTCAGGAGCTGGCGTTGAAAAATACGTTGAATGAATTGAAAGAAGAAGCAGGCCTAACGGATGTAACTGGTCCAGGAGTTACGATTCAAATTTCAAAATTAGATGATGAACTATTACTAGACCATCTTGATTATACACTCTCTCCAGATTTATTAAGACGGCTTTTAAACGAATTAAATATGTATGGTGCGAAAAATGTTTCGATTGGCGGACAAAGGGTTATCAATACTACTGTTATTAGAGAAATTGCTGGCGAAACGAAAATAAATGGTCGTTCTCTTAAAAATTTTCCACTTGAAATTCGAGTCATTACTGAAACATTTGAAGATGCTCAAGAATTATATAATCGCATGGTCGTCTCGAAAGCAGCCGAGGAATTTTTCATTGATAATCTAAAGGTAAATGTTTTAGAGCCAGAGATGAGTGTGACCGTCCCTGCTTATGAAGACTCGATTAGAATTAGAAATATTGAATCAGTTAAAGCTGATAAAGGAGAAAGTTAGAAATGTGGCTTCCGGTATTAGGACTGGTTGTAGGAATTCTTCTAGGATTTATGAGCAATTTTAGTATACCAGACGAATACTCCAATTATCTTTCGATCGCAGTTCTTGCTGCCCTAGATACATTGTTTGGTGGGATTCGAGCTCATCTACAAAACATATACGATGAGAAGGTTTTTGTATCAGGTTTTTTCTTTAATATTATCTTAGCTGCAAGTTTAGCTTTTCTAGGTGTTCATCTTGGTGTAGACTTGTACTTAGCAGCAGTTTTTGCTTTTGGAGTTAGATTGTTCCAAAACATTGCGGTCATTAGAAGAATTTTGATTGCTAAAAACTCGACTAAATGAGTTAATTTACATTGTACGAAGATTTATTAAAAACAAACATAGCTAAACAATTTAGAATTAATTAATTTTATTGCTTTTTGAATCAAATTGACATAGCCTGTTCGTTTTTTTACTTGAAGTGAGCTATTTTGACAATGATTCAAAAAGAAAATTAGAAAAAAATGAATTTATTAAAAGGGAAAATATCAACTTTGCCGAATAATTTTATAGATTAGGTAAATTATTCGTTTGCATTGATTGTTGTTCAGGAAATTGAATTGTTAAGAGGAGGTGCCAATGAGAATGAACAGCAACGACATATACGTAAGTCTTGACATCGGTACATCCAGTGTAAAAGTAATCATTGGTGAAATGGTAAATGATTCTTTAAATATTATTGGAGTAGGTAACGTAAAGTCTGAAGGCTTAAGAAAAGGCTCTATCGTTGATATAGATGAAACCGTTCATTCTATTAAAAAGGCGGTAGATCAAGCTGAGAGAATGATAGGAATGGAAATAAGACAGGTGATTGTAGGTGTAACAGGCAATCACGTCCTTCTTCAGCCGTGTCATGGAGTAGTAGCCGTCTCAAGTGAGAATAGAGAAATCACAAATGATGATGTCGCAAGAGTTATCGATGCGGCACAAGTAATTTCAATTCCACCAGAACGAGAAATTATTGATGTAATCCCGAAACAATTCATCGTTGATGGATTAGATGAAATTACGGATCCGCGAGGAATGATTGGTGTTCGTCTTGAAATGGAAGGAACCATTATTACTGGATCAAAAACGATTTTACATAATACATTACGATGCGTAGAACGAGCCGGGTTAGAGATTTTAGATATCACTCTTCAACCTTTGGCAGCAGGTGCGTTTGCGTTATCTAAGGATGAAAAGAATCTTGGAGTAACCCTAGTTGATATCGGGGGTGGCTCTACCACAATTGCAGTGTTTGTGAATGGTCACCTGCAGGCAACTAGTGTAATCCCGATTGGCGGAGATCATATAACAAAAGATTTATCTATCGGTCTTCGTACTTCAACGGATGACGCAGAAAAGATAAAATTGAAGCATGGACATGCTTTTTATGACCATGCCTCAGAGGAAGAAGTTTTTAGTGTTCCAATTATTGGCTCTGATCAACATCAGCAATTCAATCAACTTGAAGTGGCTGATATTATTGAAGCGAGAATGGAAGAAATCTTTGAATTAATTTGTGGCGAAATAAAGCGCCTCGGTATTTACGATTTACCGGGTGGTTACGTTCTTTCCGGTGGGGTAGCACAAACGCAAGGCGTTCTTGAATTGGCGCAGGTCATTCTTGAAAATCGAGTGCGAATTGCCATTCCTGATTATATTGGTGTTCGTGAACCACAATATACAACTGCTGTTGGGTTAATCAAATTTGCTTATAAGAATGCCAAAATGCAAGGCAGAAGCTTAAGCACTCAATTAGCGGTAAATGAGCCAAAAGAGAAACGTGTTCCAAAGCAAACACAACAAACAAAAACAATAAAACAAGAAAAACAATCAGAAGAAAAAATAACATCGAGAGTTAAGAAATTCCTTGGTTACTTTTTTGAATAGTTGAACGCTCTTTAATACATTATAAGAATTCAACTTATCGATTACTTTCAAGTTAGAAAGCAAAATTCTACTTGTAGAGGACGGGATAAATAGTGCTATTAGGAATATCGACGAATTAGGAGGATTTGTCATGTTGGATTTTGATACAAATTTAGACTCATTAGCGACTATAAAAGTAATCGGCGTCGGTGGGGGCGGAAATAATGCCGTCAACCGAATGATTGAACACGGTGTCCAAGGCGTTGAGTTTATTGCTGTGAATACAGATGCTCAGGCTTTAAATCTATCGAAAGCCGAAATAAGAATGCAAATTGGCGGAAAGCTTACAAGAGGGCTTGGAGCTGGAGCAAATCCTGAAGTAGGTAAAAAAGCTGCTGAGGAAAGCAAGGAACAGATTGAAGAAGCATTGAGTGGAGCAGACATGGTGTTCGTTACTGCAGGAATGGGTGGCGGAACTGGTACTGGAGCTGCACCGGTTATTGCGCAAATTGCGCGTGATTTAGGCGCGTTAACAGTAGGTGTTGTAACACGTCCTTTTACATTTGAAGGTAGAAAACGTTCTAATCAAGCAGCGGGTGGAATTCAAGCTATGAAGGAAGCGGTTGATACATTAATCGTGATTCCGAATGATAGATTATTAGAAATCGTCGATAAGAGTACTCCAATGCTAGAAGCGTTTAGAGAAGCAGATAACGTATTACGCCAAGGTGTTCAAGGTATCTCAGATTTGATTGCTGTCCCAGGTCTAATCAATCTTGACTTTGCTGATGTTAAGACAATTATGTCTAACAAAGGTTCTGCTCTTATGGGAATTGGTGTTTCAGCAGGAGAAAATCGTGCAGCAGAAGCAGCTAAAAAGGCTATCTCTTCACCGCTACTTGAAACATCTATCGACGGAGCTCAAGGTGTCTTAATGAACATTACAGGTGGAACGAACCTAAGCTTGTATGAAGTTCAAGAGGCTGCTGATATCGTAGCAACTGCTTCTGACCAAGAAGTAAATATGATATTCGGTTCCGTTATTAACGAAGACTTAAAGGATGAAATCATCGTTACAGTTATCGCTACTGGTTTTAATGAAGAAGTTGCACAAGCAAAATCTTTTAGACCAAATATCGGACAAGCAAAGCCAAGTTCATATGATGCTGGCGCTCCTCGTCGCGAAGTACGTAGAGAAGAAGAGGTAGTAGAACCAACACGGACAACTGCTTCTCAACAAGAGGATGCATTGGATATTCCAACATTCTTGAGAAATCGTAATCGTAGACGTTAAGTTAACAAACCAAAGCATGGCCAATTTGGTCATGCTTTTTTCTATGGTCTTTTCTTCTATTTTCCTCTGAAAAAACTTCATTTCACGGTTTCCAATCCGCAAATAAGAAAAACTGACAAAATCCGAATGAATATGTGAAAATTTATTCCAGAAAGTGACACACTTCCATATTAAATGTGCGCTATACTTTTTCGTAACAGATTAATAGAAATACACTTCATGCAATCTAGTATATTCCCATCCTGAAGCAAAAGGGGGAGAGATATTGACGATCTATTTGGATGTCATTTGGGCCCTCAACTTTCTGTTCGACACCCTGCTTTTATATTTAACTGCGCTCATTCTAAAACGAAAAGTCAGTTATTTAAGACTTGTTATGGGAGGCATCGTCGGTTCAATCATTATTTTATTATCAATCACTCCGTTAAATGACTATTCCAATCATCCGGCGACAAAATTATTTTTTTCCTTTTTGATGATTTTGGCTGTGTTTGGATACAAACGACTTCGTTTTTTTCTAAATGGTGTCATGACGCTATATTTGGTCACTTTTCTTACTGGTGGCGCATTAATAGGTGTTCATTACTTCATCCAATTTGATTTTCAGTTAGCTTCGAATGTTGCTTTAAGAAGTATTCAAGGATTTGGTGATCCAATTAGTTGGTTGTTTGTACTGTTAGGATTTCCTCTCGCTTGGCATTTTTCGAAAACAACAATAGGAAACATAGAGATTACAAAGATTCAGTATGATCAAATTGTGGATGTTTCCATAAAAATAGACGATGTTTTAATGAACTTTAAGGGTTTGATTGATAGCGGTAATGGGTTATATGATCCTATTTCTAAAATGCCTGTCATGTTCGTATCGTTAAAAAAGATGACGGATATACCAGAGGCCATTTCGATTTTAGCAAATGAAGCGGAGAGTATTATATCAGGGGAGGAGCGTCTTCCTTCAGAATGGGAATTTAAGCTGCGAATCATCCCTTATAAGGTGGTTGGACAGGAGCATCAACTCATTATTGCAGTAAAACCAGACGAGATTATGATTGACAATGGAAAGGAAGCGTTGCAGGTAGAAAAAGGGTTAGTATCTTTTACATTTCAGCAATTATCATCGGATGACGCCTTTGAGTGTATTGTTCATCCGAAAATGTTAACGGGGATGAAAGGTAAAACTTCAACCAAAGTAAGTTAATCGAATGAATCTAGAAATGGATGAAGATTAAGAGAAAAACGAACAAGATTAGCATTTATCATTTGTTCGTTTTTAAAATGAACTATTTTTGAACTTGATGAAACTAGGCTCTTTTTCAAACTAATATGAACATGTTTATAAGGAGGACAACAGATGAAAAACTTGAAACTTCGCTTATCCTACTATTGGTATAAACTATTAATTAAACTCGGAATTAAAACAGATGAAGTCTTTTATATAGGTGGAAGCGAAGCACTCCCTCCTCCTTTGACGAAGGAAGAAGAAGAAATATTATTGCAAAAACTTCCTCAGGGAGATAAGGCAGCACGGTCTATCCTAATTGAACGAAATCTTCGGCTTGTTGTATACATCGCTAGGAAATTTGAAAATACAGGTATCAATATTGAGGATTTAATCAGTATTGGAACAATCGGCCTCATTAAGGCGGTTAATACGTTCAACCCGGAAAAGAAAATAAAATTAGCTACATATGCATCGAGATGTATCGAAAATGAGATTCTTATGTACTTAAGAAGAAATAATAAAATAAGGTCTGAAGTATCCTTTGATGAGCCATTGAATATTGATTGGGATGGAAATGAGCTTTTGCTCTCTGATGTATTAGGGACAGAGGAAGATATTATTACAAAAAATCTTGAGGCGACTGTTGATAAAAAGCTTCTCTTGAATGCTCTCCACCAATTATCCGACCGTGAAAAGCAAATTATGGAACTGCGGTTTGGTCTTGGGAATGGAGAAGAAAAAACACAAAAGGATGTGGCGGATATG
The DNA here is from genome assembly GCF_005280205.1 of Bacillus yapensis. Lineage (GTDB taxonomy): Bacteria > Bacillota > Bacilli > Bacillales > Cytobacillaceae > Robertmurraya > Robertmurraya yapensis. Next base: position 11,220 of record NZ_SUND01000002.1, read on the forward strand.
CTGGGTATTTCTCAGTCTTATATTTCTCGCCTAGAAAAGAGAATTATTAAGCGACTAAAAAAGGAGTTTAATAAAATGGTCTAGTCGCATGGACGAAAAAAATTTATCGGTGAAAAAATCCAATGTCCACTAGTTTTCATGACTATTCATGACAAATTTCGACAGCTATGACTCGTATCGAGGTGCATATTTTTCCTTCTCAAGGAGATACTGTTTTTTGTACAGCAGCTCCTGTGAGGAGGGAAAAGAATTGACTCGAAATAAGGTTGAAATTTGCGGTGTGGATACATCTAAGCTCCCGGTGCTTAAAAATGAAGAAATGCGAAAGCTCTTTAAGCAAATGCAGAGCGGAGACACGTCTGCACGTGAAAAACTCGTTAATGGGAATTTACGTTTAGTATTAAGCGTAATACAGCGTTTTAACAATAGGGGCGAGTTTGTGGATGACCTGTTCCAGGTTGGTTGTATAGGTCTAATGAAATCAATTGATAACTTTGATTTAGGTCAAAATGTAAAGTTTTCTACGTATGCTGTTCCGATGATTATTGGAGAAATTCGACGTTATTTAAGAGATAACAATCCAATCCGTGTTTCACGTTCATTAAGAGATATAGCCTATAAAGCCCTGCAAGTAAGGGAAAAATTAATGAGTGAAACTTCGAAGGAACCAACAGCAGCAGAAATTGCGAAGGTGCTTGATGTACCTCATGAGGAAATCGTTTTTGCTTTAGATGCCATCCAAGATCCAGTTTCATTGTTTGAACCCATCTATAATGATGGAGGAGACCCGATCTATGTAATGGACCAGTTAAGTGACGAGCGAAATAAGGATATCCAATGGATTGAGGAAATTGCTTTAAAAGAAGGAATGCGTCGCCTAAATGAAAGAGAAAAGCTTATCTTAAGGAAGCGGTTTTTCCAAGGAAAAACCCAAATGGAAGTGGCCGAAGAAATCGGGATTTCTCAAGCTCAAGTATCTCGGCTAGAAAAAGCTGCCATCAAACAAATGAATAAAAACATACAAAGCTAAGCTGCCAAATCGGCAGCTTTTTAAGTCTGTAGACATTTAATAAGAGTGTCTACAGGCCTTTTTAGGATAAAAAGATATCAAGCATTTGGAGTGGAAAATCAACTTTTCCAACTACTATTCATTTTTCTCCTATCTCAACTCATATAAATAATAAGAGAAACCGTAGGAGTTGATTTGTATGGTAAGAATTTCAGAATTTCAGATGAAAGACGTTGTGAATATATCAGATGGAAAAAAACTTGGGAATATTGGAGACATTGATATTAACCTAAAAACAGGCAGAATTGAATCGATTATTATCGTAGGTTCAGGGAGAGTATTAGGCCTATTTGGTAAAGAAGATGAAGTAACTATTTCTTGGAAAAATATTTTGAAAATTGGAGAGGATGTCATTTTAGTTCGTTATAATGATGTCCCAGAGTTAAAGTACTTGCCCGAGTAAGAATTTTTCCTAATATACTGTGACCTACTGCGCTTTTCGTGTTAAACTAAATAAAAACGCTTAAGAGGTAATGAAAATGGAACCATTCATTTTAAAGAATGAACAATTTTTTCTCATTGATGGATGGAACAAAGACTCTCTTGTGGCCGGATTTACCACAAAAAATGGCGGAATGAGCCGTGAGGCATTTTCTTCTTTAAACATAGGATTTCACGTTCAGGATGAATCCAAATCAGTTTGTCAAAATCGAGAATTGATTGGCGACCTGCTTCATTTCCCCATTCAAAACTGGGTAGGAGCTGAGCAGACTCATGGAATCAAGATAGCAAAAGTGAACCGTGACGAGCGAGGCATTGGAGCAACCGTGTATGAAGATTCCTTTAAGGACACCGATGGATTCTTCACGAAAGAGTCTGGGGTGTTGCTAACATTGTGTTATGCCGACTGTGTTCCTCTTTACTTTTACGCTCCAAAACAACATGCAATTGGGGTAGCACATGCTGGCTGGAAAGGGACAGTCCATGGCATCGGTAAAGAAATGGTGAATGTGTTTCAAGGGGAACAAGTGAGTCCAGATGACATTTTTGTTGTGATCGGCCCATCAATTTGCGAAAATTGTTATATTGTTGATGATCGCGTGATAGAATTAGTTCATAAAATACTAGAAGATGTCGAAGAAAAACCATATAATTTAATAAATGGTAATCAATACTATTTGAATTTGAAAGAGCTCAATCGATTGATTTTAATTAAGGCAGGAATTCCAGAGGAAAATATTCAAGTGACAAATTTCTGCACTAGCTGCCATAGTGACCAATTTTTCTCACATAGACGTGATAAAGGAAATACAGGTCGGATGATGAGCTTTATTGGTTGGAAGGAGGATTAGCACAAGTTACAATGCAAGTGACAGACAATCTTACACATATAAATGAACAATTAAACGAAGCTTGCAAGAAGGCAAATCGGAATCCAAATGAAATAACTATCATTGCGGTTACGAAATATGTCACGATTGAAAGAGCCAAAGAGGCGGTTGATGCTGGAATTACGGATTTGGGAGAAAATCGTGAAGAAGGATTAAACGCTAAATGGGAAGTTCTTAAGGACAAGCCAAGATGGCACTTTATCGGTACCTTGCAAACGAGAAAAGTAAAAAACATCATCGATAAGGTCGACTACATACATTCCCTAGATCGATTATCCCTTGCGGCAGAAATTAATAAACGTGCTAATCGTACAATTAACTGTTTTATTCAGGTAAAGACCTCTGAAGAGGAGTCAAAGCACGGTTTAGCTCCAGAAGAGGTAATCCGATTCGTAAAAGAACTACAAGATTTTTCAAATATACGAGTGGTTGGATTAATGACAATGGCTCCTTTTACAAATGACGAAATGATTTTAAGAAATTGCTTTAGAACTGTTAAAGCACTACAGGAGAGTATTCAAGAACTTCATCTAGATTTTGCACCGTGTCATGAGCTATCAATGGGAATGTCCAATGATTTTGCTATTGCCATTGAAGAAGGTGCAACGATGATTCGAATCGGAACCGCATTAGTCGGTGAATAAAGAGGTGTGAATAATGAGTATTAAATCAAAAATAAAAACATTTTTTTTCTTAGACGATGAATATGACTATGAAGAGGAAGGTTATGAAGAAGAAGTAGCACCACCTGCTCGTTCTCAAAAGTACCAACCTACGAGTGCTACAACACAGAAACAAAATGTTGTCAGCCTTCAAAGTGTCCAGAAATCATCAGGTTCTAAGGTTGTTTTGGTGGAGCCACGTGTTTACGCAGAGGCACAGGATATTGCAGATCAATTGAAAAATCGTCGTGCTGTCGTTGTGAATCTGCAAAGAATTGATCGAGATCAAGCAAAGCGTATTGTCGACTTTTTGAGTGGTACTGTATATGCTGTTGGGGGAGACATCCAAAAGATTGGAACAGATATTTTCCTTTGCACACCTGATAATGTTGAGGTTTCAGGAACAATTTCGCAAATTCTACAAGAAACTGAATATGAAGATTCGAGGTGGTAGGGCTACATGTTATTGATATTTACGATATTAGTTAATTTGCTCCAGTATTACTCATGGGCTCTGATTATTTACATTTTGCTTTCATGGTTTCCAAATGCAAGAGAATCAGTGATTGGACAATTTCTAGCGAGAATTTGTGAACCATATTTGGATCCTTTTCGCCGAATCATACCGCCTTTAGGGATGATTGATATTTCTCCAATTGTCGCAATCTTAGTTTTACGTTTTGCGACATCTGGATTAGGACAGTTATACCAATGGATCGCATAATGGAGATCTTTTGATGGAAAAGGGGTAGGATTGTTTTCCCCTTTTTTTTCCTTTTTGAATTTAGCTACTAGCATAAGGTGATTACATGAATATTTATCAGCATTTCCGACCGGAAGAGCGAGAATTTATCGACCAAGTGCTTCAATGGAAGGATTTTGTGGAGAATTCCTATTCTCCAAAGCTAACCGATTTCTTGGATCCGAGGGAACAGCAAATTATAAAAACCATCATTGGCACTGGGTCTGAAATAAAAGTTGCTTTTTTTGGAGGCTTGGAGGAAAACGAGCGGAAGAGGGCGTTGATTTACCCAGACTATTTAAATGTTGAGAAGGATGATTTTAATATTCAATTGTTCGAGATTGAATATGCAACGAAATTCATCACGATAGAACATCCGCAAGTATTAGGAAGCCTTATGGGGCTTGGCCTTAAAAGAGGGAAATTTGGAGATATCATTATTCAAAACGACCGAGTTCAATTTCTTGTCGGGAAAGAAATAAGCGATTATATCCGAATGCAGCTTACACATATTGGCCGTTCGTCCATTTCACTAAAAGAGATTCCCTTAGAGGAAGGGCTTTACATTCATGATAGCTGGCAGGAAATAAGTACAACCGTTTCTTCGCTCCGATTAGATACCATTATGTCAGCACTTCTTAACATCTCTCGACAAAGGTCGCAGGAATATATAAGAGCTGGTCGAGTGAAAGTGAATTGGACAACCATTGAAAATCCTGCTTTTGATTGTGATGTAGCTGATATGATATCTGTTAGAGGCTTTGGTCGTTCGAAGATTATTTCTATCGAAGGAAGAACAAAAAAGGACAAGATCCGGATTATTGCTGGAAAACAGAAATAAGTCGGTTTTGAGAAAAATTATTGGAATCATGCAGGAAAAACGAAATAAATGTCGAATAGTTGGTTATATCAACTATCAATACATAAATATTTTACTAAAATATGGAGGTGGCCTTCATGCCATTAACACCTTTAGATATACATAACAAGGAATTCACAAAAGGATTCCGTGGTTATGATGAAGATGAGGTAAATGAATTTTTAGACCAGGTTATTAAAGATTACGAATTAATTATTCGCGAGAAAAAAGAGTTAGAGGAAAAATTAAGCGACGTCAATGCTCGTCTAGGTCATTTCTCTAATATTGAAGACACACTTAATAAATCAATTGTTATTGCCCAAGAAGCAGGGGAAGAAGTAAAGCGTAATGCACAAAAAGAAGCGAAATTAATTATTCGTGAAGCTGAAAAAAATGCCGACCGAATTGTAAATGAATCTTTATCTAAGGCAAGAAAGATTGCCCTTGAAATTGAAGATTTGAAGAAACAATCTAAAGTCTTCAAAACTCGATTCAAAATGCTCATTGAAGCCCAATTGGATCTTTTAAATAATGATGATTGGGACCATTTGCTTGAATACGAAGTTGATACAACAGAATTAAAATCTGCTGAACAAGAAGACACAATGGCTTGACGCATAGCGTTAGAACGTCATATAATACGTAAATAAAACATAATTCATACAATGAGAGGGACAGTACAAGATTCTAGAACTTACTGTAGCGAGCCGAAGATGGTGGAAGTTCGGCGTAGGTAGAAGATTGGAAAATCACCCTTGAGTACCTAGTTGAACATAGAACAAGTGGTTTTTACTTCTTGTCTGAGTAGGCTAAGGCGAGTCATTCACGTTACGAATTCTTTGAGCGGATAGATTTATTCTATCTACAAGGGTGGTACCGCGGGAGTTAAAACCTTCTCGTCCCTTTTATGGGGATGAGAAGGTTTTTTGTGTTTTTATTAGCCTATAATGTATGATGAGTGGTAATGGAGTTTTTTAGGAGGAAAGAATAATGGAATACAAAGACACATTGTTAATGCCAAAAACTGAATTTCCAATGCGAGGAAACCTTCCAAAGAGGGAACCTGAAATTCAAGAAAAATGGAATGAAATGGATATTTATAAAGCTGTACAGGAAAGAACACAGGGACGCCCGTTGTTTGTATTACACGATGGTCCTCCATACGCAAATGGGGATATCCACATGGGCCACGCGTTAAATAAGATTCTTAAGGATTTTATCGTACGCTATAAGTCCATGAGTGGCTTCCAAGCACCGTATGTACCAGGTTGGGATACACATGGATTACCAATCGAGCAGGCGCTTACGAATAAAGGTGTTAAGCGTAAGGAGCTAACTGTTGCTGAATTCCGCAAACTGTGTGAAGAATATGCTTATCAACAAATTGATAATCAGAGATCTCAATTTAAACGCTTAGGTGTTAGAGGAGATTGGGAAAATCCATATATTACTTTAAAGCCAGAATATGAAGCACAACAAATTAAAGTGTTTGGTGAAATGGCTAAAAAGGGTTATATCTATAAAGGCTTAAAGCCAGTATATTGGTCCCCTTCAAGTGAATCTGCTCTTGCAGAAGCTGAAATCGAGTACCAAGATAAGAAATCTGCGTCAATCTACGTTGCTTTTGACGTGAAAGATGGAAAAGGAGTATTAGATACAGATACTCAATTTATTATCTGGACTACAACGCCTTGGACAATTCCAGCGAACTTAGGAATCACTGTTCATGGTGACTTAAGCTATGTTGTAGTTGAAGCTTCAGGCAAAAAATTCGTGATTGCAAAAGATTTGTTAGAATCAGTAACAAATGAATTAGGATGGGAAAATCCATCTGTTATTAAGACAGTTCAAGGTTCAGAATTAGAATATATTATTGCAAAGCATCCGCTATATGGTCGTGATTCTCTAGTAATGCTAGGAGAACATGTAACGACAGATGCTGGTACAGGTTGTGTTCATACAGCTCCTGGTCACGGGGAAGATGACTTCTTAGTTGGTCAAAAATATGGTCTTGATGTATTAAGTCCAGTAGATGATAAAGGCTGCTTTACAAATGAAGCAGAAGGCTTTGAAGGCTTATTCTATGATACAGCGAATAAACCAATCACAGAAAAGCTTCAAGAAGTTGGTGCTTTATTAAAGCTACAATTTATCACGCACTCTTATCCACACGATTGGAGAACAAAGAAACCAGTTATTTTCCGTGCGACTGCTCAATGGTTTGCATCTATTAAAGATTTCCGTGAGGACCTTCTACAAGCAATTAAAGAAACAAAATGGGTGCCTGCATGGGGAGAAACAAGACTCTTTAATATGGTAAGAGACCGTGGGGACTGGTGTATTTCTCGTCAGCGTGTCTGGGGTGTTCCGATTCCTGTATTTTATGCGGAAAACGGAGAACCTATTATTACGGATGAAACAATCAATCATGTATCAAACTTGTTCCGCGAACATGGTTCAAATATTTGGTTTGAACGTGAAGCAAAAGACTTACTACCAGCAGGCTTTACGCATGAATCAAGTCCAAATGGAATCTTCACTAAAGAAACAGACATCATGGATGTTTGGTTTGACTCAGGTTCTTCGCATCAAGCAGTACTTGAAGAGCGTGAAGACCTTCAGCGTCCAGCTGACCTGTATTTAGAGGGTTCAGACCAATATCGTGGATGGTTTAACTCTTCTTTATCAACTGGGGTAGCTGTTACTGGAAAGGCTCCATATAAGGGCGTTTTAAGCCACGGTTTTGCATTAGATGGTGAAGGACGTAAAATGAGTAAGTCAATTGGAAACGTCGTAGTCCCAGCTAAGGTAATGGATCAGCTAGGTGCCGATATTTTACGATTATGGGTAGCTTCTGTTGATTATCAGTCAGATGTTAGAGTATCTGATGCGATTCTAAAGCAAGTAGCTGAGGTGTATCGTAAAATCCGTAACACGTTCCGTTTCTTACTTGGAAACTTGGAAGACTTTAATCCAAGTGAAAATAAAGTTGCGTATGAAAACCTAAGAGAAGTGGACCAATTTGTTTTAGTAAAATTAAATGAATTGATTAAAAATGTTCGCAACGCATACGAAAATTATGAGTTTGCATCCATTTATCATGCAGTCAATAATTTCTGTACTTTAGATTTAAGTGCTTTCTATTTAGATTTTGCAAAGGATGTTCTTTACATCGAAGGCGCTGATCACCAAGACCGTCGCGCGATTCAAACAGTTCTTTATGAATCCTTAATCGCCCTAACTAAATTATTATCACCAATCCTTTCGCATACTGCAGACGAGGTTTGGAGCTTTATTCCAGATGCGAAAGAGGCAAGTGTTCAATTAACAGATATGCCTGAGTACGTGGAGTTAGCAAATGGTGAGAAATTAGTAGAAAAGTGGACTAAGTTCATGACGCTTCGCGATGATATCCTTAAGGCTCTAGAGGAAGCGAGAAATGCGAAAGTCATTGGTAAATCTCTATCTGCTAAAGTGAGCCTGTATGTAAATGGACCAACAAAAGAATTATTAGATTCCATTTCAGAGAACTTACAGCAGTTATTTATTGTTTCTGGTTTTGAAGTTGCTGGTTCATATGATCAGGCACCTGAGGAAGCGGTAAAATTAGAAACTGCAGCAATCGTTGTTTCCAAAGCAGAAGGCGAAACATGTGAGCGTTGTTGGGTTGTAACACCAGAGGTTGGCCATGATCATGACCATCCAACACTTTGCCCGCGCTGTGCAGAAGTCGTAAAAGAAAATTACAGTCATTTAGCCTAAAGTTAAGACTCTTCGAGATTATTCTCGGAGAGTTTTTTCTTTTATAGTGATATATTCCAACTCCGTTAATGCTTGTTCTCTCTGTTAAATGTTTGTCTGTGTCAGAAAATGCACTAGGGAAATAATAAGGGAAAATAAGATAAAACGGAGGTTTAGATATGGAAGCATTTACGAAAAAGAAGCTCTATTCAGAACTCCGTACAATGAAAAAAGAATTACAAGATAGTCTTGAAAATAATAACTGTTCACCGCTTGTTAAGCCCTTAATTGAGGAAGAGTTAAAGGATGTTGAGAAATCGATGGAAAAGCTCGAAAATGGAAGCTTCGGTTTATGTGAAATTTCTGGAGAGCTAATTCCAACAGATTATTTAGCCATTGTTCCAACGATTCAATCCATGGAAGACGTTGATGAAATAACCAAGTATTATTGTAAGCCGATCTTTACTTGAGGATATTTTTCACACAGATTGTAGTTTTTCGTATTAGTGAGGATTTATGTTTAGTTTTTTGACTTCGGGGCATCTTTTCGAAAAATTTAATGAAAACGGCTTTAATCATTCTCAATTTTCTTGTTACACTTCAACCGTTTCGAAAAGAGCCATCCCTAATGCTATCGTTTTTACAGGTAGTATGCTAAAATGCAAAGGTAACAATTTCGTGAGAGCTGGAGGTTACCTTTGTGTTTTTTTATTACATACTTGCACTTGTAATTATTGTAATTGATCAATTAACAAAATGGCTGATTGTAAAAAATATGGATTTAGGGGAAAGTATTACGATTATCAAAGATTTCCTTTACATTACATCTCATCGTAATCAAGGTGCTGCTTGGGGGATTCTTCAAGGGCAGATGTGGTTTTTCTACATTATCACAATCGTTGTAATTATTGGGATTGTTTATTACATGGCTAAGCATACAAAAGGTAAGAAGCTATTAGGTATTTCACTTGGATTGATGCTTGGTGGTGCTATCGGTAACTTTATCGATCGCGTATTTCGCAAGGAGGTCGTGGACTTTGTCGATACATACATCTTCGGCTACGATTTTCCGATTTTTAATGTAGCGGATTCAGCGTTAGTCGTAGGAGTAGCCCTACTCATGATTCAAATGTTCCGCGAAGAGCGTGAAGCAAAGGAGAAAGCACATGGAGAAAAAGGAACACATCATTCTTGAGGAACATGCAAATGAAAGAATTGATAAAGTACTTTCAACATTAAATAAAGAATGGTCAAGAACTCAAGTTCAGCAGTGGATAAAAGAAGGGCATGTCCTCGTTAATGGACAGCCAATCAAAACAAATTATAAGGGTTCTTTGAATGATAAAATTGAAATCACAATTCCAGAACCAGAAGAATTAGATGTCATTCCCGAGGAAATGGATCTGGAAATTTATTACGAGGATAAGGATGTTATCGTTGTAAATAAACCTAAAGGGATGGTTGTCCATCCTGCACCGGGACATTTAACTGGAACACTTGTTAACGGTTTAATGGCCCATTGTAAAGATTTATCTGGTATTAATGGTGTCCTAAGACCAGGAATCGTTCATCGAATTGATAAAGATACGTCAGGCTTATTGATGGTTGCAAAAAATGACTTTGCGCATGAGGATTTAGTTAATCAACTTGTTGCGAAAACAGTAACGAGACGTTATCGTGCAGTAGTTCATGGAAATATCGCTCATGATGATGGAACGATTGATGCACCAATTGCTCGTGATCCAAAGGATCGTCAAAGCATGACAGTTGTAGATAATGGAAAGCATGCTGTTACACATTTTCACGTTTTAGAACGTTTTAATGACTTTACCCTTGTTGAGTGTCAATTAGAGACAGGAAGAACCCATCAAATTCGTGTCCATATGAAGTATATTGGGTTTCCTTTAGCTGGGGATCCAAAATATGGTCCAAGAAAAACAATTGATTTTGGTGGACAAGTTCTGCATGCCGGAATCCTTGGATTTATTCATCCACGAACAAAGGAATATCTAGAATTCGAAGCTCCACTTCCAAAGGATTTTGTCGAATTGTTGGAAAAGCTTCGAAATAATCGTTGACAAATGTTCCAATAATAAGCTACTATGACTATAGTTTAATAAGTCCTTTAAGACAGTCCAGAGAGGCTGAGAAGGAAACGGATCGTAGGTTGGAATAGGTATGTCTAACTTACATTAAGCATAGCATTCGTCTATCCTCTCACCCTTTGGTTGAGAGGATTTTTGTTTTCCGAGAGGATGTGTAAGAATGGTCGAAAAAGCTGTTGTGTTAGATGAGCAAGCGATTCGTAGAGCATTAACAAGAATTGCTCACGAAATTATTGAGAAAAATAAAGGTATTGAAGGCTGTGTTTTAGTTGGAATTCGTACAAGAGGAATTTATCTAGCGAATCGTCTAGCAGAGCGCATTCAACAAATCGAAGGTAAAGCCATTGCAGTTGGTGAATTAGATATTACTCTTTATCGTGATGACTTAACAACGAAAACAGATAATCAAGAGCCGCTTGTAAAGGGTTCAGATATTCCAATTGATGTTACAAACCAAAAAGTAATTTTAGTGGATGATGTTCTTTATACAGGAAGAACGGTAAGAGCAGCACTGGACGCGTTAGTTGATTTAGGAAGACCATCTTCCGTACAGCTTGCAGTACTAGTAGACCGCGGACACCGTGAGTTGCCGATTCGAGCAGATTATGTAGGGAAAAATATTCCGACTTCAAGCTCTGAAAAAATTGTAGTGGAATTAACTGAAATCGATGAACAAGAACAAGTAAGTATATACGAAAAATAAGATTGACCTTTTAATTGTAGTCCAGAGAGGCTAGCAAAAGGAATTGTATAGGGATACCTCTATACTATTTCGCCTAACCTCTTTGATAAATTTCAAAGAGGTATTTTTTTTAGGGGGAAAATGAAATGAATAAACCAGTACTTGATATTAATGAAAAACCAACACCCGCACAAATGATAACACTTAGCTTTCAGCACATGTTTGCCATGTTTGGAGCAACCATCTTAGTACCAAAATTAGTTGGTTTAAGTCCAGCGATTGCTCTTTTAACAAGTGGAATTGCCACGATTTTATTCTTACTTATCACACAGTTTAAAGTGCCAGCTTACTTAGGTTCATCTTTTGCCTTTATTGCACCGATTTTGATTGCATCAAATGAGGGAGCGAATCCAGGGAACGCAATGATAGGGGCAATGGCAGTAGGAATTACCTACGGAGTTGTGTCTTTAATCATCTGGAAAACAGGCTATAAATGGTTAATGCGTCTTTTACCAGCAATCGTTGTTGCGCCAGTTATTATGGTAATCGGTCTTGGATTATCTGGAACAGCGGTAGACATGGCGATGAATGTAAATGGGGAGTATAACTTCTGGCACTTTACAGCTGCTTTAGTTACATTGTTTGCAGCCATCATCTTCACGGTTTATTTCAAAAATATTTTAAGTGCAATGCCGATTTTACTAGGACTAATCGTTGGATACATTTATTCAGCTATCATCGGAATTGTTGATTTCACACCAGTAAAAGAAGCGAACTGGTTTGAACTTCCTAAATTCTTATTCCCAGGAATCGATTATGAATTTACGATTACATCATCTATCTTACTGGCAATGGTACCAATCGTCTTTGTTACAATTTCAGAGCATATCGGACATCAATTAGTACTAGGTAGAGTAGTTAATCGCAATTATATTAAAGACCCAGGCTTGCATCGTTCGATTGTCGCTGACGGTTTAGGAACTTTTGTTAGTGCGTTCTTAGGTGGACCACCAAAAACAACTTATGGTGAAAATATCGGCGTACTAGCAATTACAAGAGTATATTCAATCTATGTTATCTTCGGAGCAGCAATCATTGCTATCCTGTTCTCATTCGTAGGTAAGGCAATGGCATTCATTCAAACGATTCCGACTGCGGTCCTTGGTGGAATTTCCATCTTACTCTTCGGAATTATTGCTTCAAGTGGTTTGAGAATGCTGGTTGAAAGTAAAATTGATTTTGGAAACAATAGAAACTTAGTGATATCTTCAGTTATCTTAGTTCTAGGTATCGGTGGAGCAGCATTAAGAATAACAGATTCTTTCAGCATTGAGGGAATGGCATTAGCTGCGATTGTTGGGGTTATTCTAAACCTAGTTCTACCAGGAAGAGATAAAGAAAACCAATCGTTAGAAGATGAGATGAAAAATAATGATGTCGCATAGGTACACCTTTTAAATAAATCCGAGAGATTTACAAGGGTGTGATTTTGCTGGCAATAAAGGAGGCATACAGTGCTACCTAATTGTCAGGATTATTTAACACACCCTGAGTCCATATCAGGGTGTGTTTTTTTACAGGTAAACCAGTGTTATCGAAATTGAAGGAGGGTTTCTTTATGAAGCATCTATTAACCACAAATGCTTTATCGCTTGAAGAAGTGAGGATGATTATAGAGGAGGCACAAGTTTTTGCCGAAGGAGCTACCTGGCAACCAGAGCAGCAAACCTTTGTTGCAAATTTATTTTTCGAACCGAGCACAAGAACGAAATGTAGCTTCGAGGTTGCGGAGAGAAAGCTAGGTCTAAATATCATTCCGTTTGAGGTAAATGCTTCAAGTGTGTTAAAAGGAGAAACTCTTTATGATACGATTCGCACATTAGAATCAATTGGTGTGGATGCTGTAGTAATACGACATAGCGAAGATAACTATTTCTCTGAATTAGAAGGCAAACTTAAGACGTCAATTATCAATGCAGGAGATGGCTGTGGGCATCATCCAACACAGTCCTTACTAGACCTGCTCACAATTCAACAGGAGTTTGGACATTTTTATGGTCTAAAGGTCGCGATTATCGGAGATATTCGACATAGCCGAGTGGCTCGCTCAAATGCCGATGTGCTTCACCGTCTAGGGGCAGAGGTTGTTTTCTCAGGACCAGAGGAATGGTTTGATGAAAGTCTTTTGGAAAGTGGTAAATACGAGGAAATTGACCAAGCGATAGCGACGTCTGATGTTGTGATGCTACTACGAATTCAGCATGAGCGACATGAGCAAGATGGACAGGATGGAAAAGAAGCGTATCACAAAAAGTTTGGGTTAACAGTTGAGAGAGAAAAGACAATGAAGGCAGGAAGCATCATTATGCATCCTGCACCGGTTAACCGAGACGTAGAAATTGCTGATGAGCTTGTGGAATGTGAGCGTTCAAGAATATTTAAACAAATGGAGAACGGTGTTTTTGTCCGCATGGCAGTACTGAAAAGAGCATTACAAGAAGGGGGAAAAATCAATGTCAATCATCATCAAAAATGGCCAATTGCTTACTAATGAAGGAGCTCTAGAACAACAGGATATTTTTATAGAAAATGGAATCATCGAAGAAATAGGTGCGTCTATCACGAGAGAAGCAAAAGAAGTCATTGATGCGAAAGGATTACTTGTTGCCCCTGGATTGATTGATTTGCATGTTCACCTGCGCGAGCCTGGAGGGGAAAAGAAAGAGACGATTGCAACAGGGACACTTGCTGCGGCAAAAGGAGGATTTACAACAATTGCTCCAATGCCAAATACAAGACCTGTTCCAGATTCAAAGGAACAATTACAATGGCTTAACCAAAGAATTGAAGAGACAGCGTCCGTAAGAGTACTACCTTATGCGTCGATTACGGTACGAGAGCTTGGTCAAGAATTAACAAACTTCGAAGAATTGAAAGAAGCAGGAGCTTTTGCATTTACGGATGATGGTGTCGGTGTTCAAGATGCATCCATGATGTTAGAGGCGATGAAGAAGGCATCTGCTATCAACATGCCAATTGTCGCTCACTGTGAAGAGAACACGCTCATTAATAAAGGAGCTGTTCATGAGGGAGATTTTTCAAAGAAACATGGAATCAACGGAATTCCTTCCGTATGTGAATCTGTACATATTGCGAGAGATGTCCTTTTAGCTGAAGCAGCAGATTGTCATTATCATGTTTGCCATATCAGCACAAAGGAATCTGTTCGTGTCGTTCGCGATGCAAAGCGAGCTGGTATTAAGGTGACTGCAGAAGTGACACCACATCATCTTTTACTATGTGAGGACGATATCCCTGGACTAGATACAAATTACAAAATGAATCCACCACTACGAAGCAGGGAAGATAGAGAAGCCTTAATCGAAGGGCTCTTAGATGGAACAATCGATTTTATCGCTACTGACCATGCCCCGCATACAGTTGAAGAAAAAGCGGAAGGCATGCAGCTTGCTCCATTTGGAATTGTAGGATTAGAAACAGCGTTCCCACTTCTTTACACATACTTTGTCAAAGACGGAATTTTAACCTTAAAGCAATTGATTGACTTCTTAACGATAAAGCCAGCTGAAGCTTTCGATTTATCTTATGGAAAATTAGAAGTAGGAAAAGCAGCAGATATCACATTAATTGATTTGCAACATGTCGAAAAAATTGACCCAGAGACTTTCGTATCGAAAGGAAAGAACACACCGTTTGGAGACTGGGAATGTGCAGGCTGGCCACAACTTACTATCGCCTCAGGAAAAATTGTTTGGAATAGAGAGGGTGTAACAGCATGAAAAGACAATTAATTTTGGAAGATGGTAGCGTCCTTTTAGGTGAAGGATTTGGAAGTGAAAAAGAAACGATAGGTGAAGTCGTTTTTAATACCGGGATGACAGGGTATCAAGAAATCTTATCTGACCCGTCCTATTGCGGGCAAATTGTTACGCTAACTTATCCTCTCATTGGGAATTATGGCATCAATCGCGATGACTTCGAATCGATTACGCCTGCAATATCAGGTTTTATTGTGAAGGAAGTAGCCGATTTTCCTTCAAACTGGAGAAATGAAATTTCCTTGAGTGAGTATTTTAAAAGCAAAGACATTCCAGGAATTTCCGGCATTGATACAAGAAAATTAACGAGAATTATCCGCAAGTATGGAACGCTAAAAGGGGCAATCTGCTCAGCGGATGAAGATGTTCAAGGAGTTCTGGAGAGATTAAGAGAAACCACACTACGAAATGACCAAGTGAAACAGGTTTCTACGAAAAATGCCTATCCAAGTCCGGGAAGAGGAAAAAGAGTTGTCCTTGTTGATTTTGGAATGAAGCATGGTATTTTACGCGAACTGAACAATAGAGATTGTGATGTTCTAGTCGTACCTTACAATGTTACAGCAGAGGAAATACTCCGTTTAAGTCCAGATGGCGTGATGCTTTCGAATGGACCGGGAGACCCGAAGGATGTAACAGAAGGAATTGAGATGATTCAAGGAATTCTTGGGAAAGTGCCACTATTCGGAATTTGCTTAGGACATCAACTCTTTGCGTTAGCATGTGGAGCAAATACAGAAAAGATGAAATTTGGTCACCGTGGTTCGAACCACCCTGTGAAGGATTTAGTTACAGGTAAAGTAGCGTTAACATCACAAAACCATGGTTATGCCGTAGAAGATGCTTCCATTGAAACTACACGATTAGAAGTGACACATATTGCTTTAAATGATGGCTCAATTGAAGGTTTGAAGCATAAGGATTTTCCTGCGTTTACCGTTCAATATCATCCTGAAGCTTCACCAGGTCCAGAGGATGCCAATTATTTATTTGACCAGTTTATGAGCTTAATAGAATCTGAGGAAAGTGGTGCAAACAAATGCCAAAGCGTACAGATATAAACAGTATTTTAGTCATCGGATCAGGACCGATTGTCATCGGTCAAGCAGCGGAATTTGATTATGCAGGAACGCAAGCGTGTATCGCCTTAAAAGAAGAAGGCTATAAGGTCATTCTTGTTAACTCCAATCCTGCCACCATTATGACTGATACAGAAATTGCTGATGTTGTCTATATTGAGCCGCTCACACTTGAATTTGTTAGTCGCATTATTCGAAAAGAACGCCCAGATGCCATCGTGCCAACATTAGGAGGGCAAACTGGATTGAATTTGGCAGTCGAGTTAGCCAAGTCTGGTGTGCTAGACGAATGTGGCGTTGAAATATTAGGAACGAAGCTTTCAGCGATTGAACAAGCAGAGGACCGGGATCTTTTTCGTAGCTTAATGAATGAGCTTGGTGAGCCAGTTCCAGAAAGCGAAATTGTCCACAATGTTGAGGAATCCCTTCAGTTCGTTCAAACAGTGGGTTATCCAGTCATCGTTCGTCCAGCCTTCACACTAGGTGGTACTGGCGGAGGGATTTGCCACAACGAGGAAGAGCTAATTGAAACAGTACAAAGCGGCTTGAAATATAGCCCTGTAACTCAATGTTTACTGGAAAAAAGCATTGCAGGATTCAAAGAGATTGAATACGAGGTTATGAGAGATTCAAATGACAATGCGATTGTTGTTTGTAACATGGAAAACATTGACCCAGTTGGTGTTCATACAGGAGATTCAATTGTTGTAGCGCCAAGTCAAACATTAAGTGACCGAGAGTATCAGATGTTACGAAATACATCTTTGAAAATTATCCGTGCTCTTGGAATTGAAGGTGGCTGTAATGTTCAGTTAGCGCTTGACCCATACAGCTTCCAATACTACATTATCGAAGTAAATCCACGGGTTAGTCGCTCATCGGCTTTAGCCTCTAAAGCAACCGGTTATCCAATTGCGAAGTTAGCTGCAAAAATTGCGGTAGGTTTGACGCTAGATGAAATGATGAACCCGATTACCGGAAAAACCTATGCAAGCTTTGAGCCTGCACTAGACTATATCGTGACAAAAATTCCACGTTGGCCATTTGATAAATTTGATTCTGCCAAGCGTAATCTAGGGACACAAATGAAAGCAACAGGAGAAGTGATGGCGATTGGCCGCACCTTCGAGGAATCCTTACTAAAAGCAATTCGCTCTTTAGAGGCAGGCGTTTATCATCTTGCTTTAAATGATGGGGCAGATATCGAGAACGAACTATTAGAAAAACGAATTCGCAATGCTGGCGACGAAAGATTGTTTTACATCGGAGAAGCGTTAAGAAGAGGGCATAGCATTGAGACGATTCATGAATGGAGCCAAATCGACCTCTTTTTCCTTCATAAGATGGAAAAAATCGTTAAGTTTGAAGATGTCATTCGTGAAAATCACTTTGATTTAGAAGTAGGAAGAAAAGCGAAAGAAATGGGCTTTTCCGACAAGACATTAGCACAGAACTGGAATAGTACTGAGCTTACGGTTTATGGGTGGCGCAAAGAGAATGGCATCATCCCTGTCTACAAGATGGTTGATACATGTGCAGCCGAATTTGAATCAGAAACACCTTACTACTACGGTTCTTATGAAGAGGAAAACGAATCAATTGTGACAGAGAAGAAAAGTGTTGTTGTGCTTGGTTCAGGTCCGATTCGAATTGGCCAAGGCATTGAGTTTGATTATTCAACCGTTCATGCTGTCTGGGCGATTAAAGAAGCAGGTTACGAAGCGATTATTATTAACAGCAACCCAGAAACAGTTTCCACGGATTTTAGCATCTCCGACAAGCTCTATTTCGAGCCTCTGACAATCGAAGACGTTATGCACATCATTGACTTAGAGCAGCCAGAAGGAGTTGTTGTTCAGTTCGGTGGACAAACAGCTATCAATCTAGCATCTAAGTTAGTAGAAAGAGGCGTGAAGATTCTTGGCACATCACTTGAAAATATCGATGGAGCAGAGGACAGAGATAAGTTCGAGCATGCCTTATCCCTATTAAATATTCCACAGCCTAAAGGGAAAACAGCCCTATCAGTTGAAGAAGCAGTGAAGATTGCAGCAAGTATCGGATATCCCGTATTGGTTCGTCCATCTTACGTTCTCGGAGGGCGTGCGATGGAAATCGTCTACCATGAGGAAGAGCTTTTACACTATATGAAAAATGCCGTCAAAATTAACCCAGAGCATCCTGTGTTAATTGACCGTTACTTAACAGGCAAAGAAATTGAAATTGATGCGATTAGTGACGGTAAGTCTGTCTTAATCCCTGGTATTATGGAGCATATCGAAAGAGCCGGGGTTCACTCAGGTGACTCGATTGCGGTCTACCCAACACAAAGTATAACGGCTGAAATTAAAGCTAAGCTTGTAGATTTTACAGAGAGACTAGCAAAAGGCTTAGGTATTATCGGGCTTTTGAACATTCAATATGTTGTTTCAAAAGGAGAGGTCTTTGTAATTGAAGTTAATCCTCGTTCAAGCCGGACGGTTCCATTCCTTAGTAAAATTACGAAGGTGCCAATGGCGAAGATTGCGACGAAGGTTATTCTTGGACAATCTCTAGAGGAGCAAGGCTACGAATCAGGTCTTGTACCTGAAAAATCTGGCGTATATGTAAAGGTTCCGGTATTCTCCTTTGCTAAACTACGCAGAGTGGATATTACATTAGGACCGGAAATGAAATCAACAGGCGAGGTTATGGGCAAGGATACAACACTAGAAAAAGCATTGTACAAAGGACTCGTGGCATCAGGAATGAAAATTCAGCCATTCGGTACGGTATTGATGACGGTGGCTGATAAGGATAAGGAAGAATCCCTTCAGTTAGCAAAAAGATTTGCTGCGATTGGCTTCCGTATCATGGCAACGAGTGGAACAGCAGACTCTATTAAATCGGTTGGAATTCCGGTTCAAGTAGTCGACAAAATCGGAACAGAGGGACCAGATCTTCTCGATGTCATTCGAAATGGTGAAGCACAATTTGTTATCAATACCTTAACAAAAGGAAAACAGCCAGCTCGTGACGGCTTTAGAATCCGCCGTGAATCCGTTGAAAATGGAATTCCGTGCTTAACTTCTCTTGATACGGCAGAAGCAATGCTCCGAGTACTCGAGTCGATGACATTTTCAGCAGAGCCAATGGGTGCACAAACACCAGTACGAGAGGCGGTTTTTCAGTGATAGTAAACGAGAATTGCACAATTGTTTCACAAAAAGAAATTGCTGCGAATATTTACGAGCTCATCCTTCGAGGTGAGCTTTCTGCTGAAATGAAGGAACCTGGTCAGTTTGTCCACGTTAAAGTAGCGGATGGACATGACCCATTGCTTAGAAGACCAATTAGCATAGCGAATATCAATCATGAAAAGAAGGAATTTACTTTAATCTATCGACAAGAAGGTAGAGGCACAACGCTTTTATCGACGAAAAAAGAGAGTGAAACAGTGGATATTTTAGGACCGTTAGGACATGGATTTCCGATTGAAGAAACCGAGCCTGGGGAAACAGCACTACTTGTAGGTGGTGGTATCGGAGTGCCTCCTCTTTACGAATTATCACAGCAGCTTGTTTCACGTGGTGTGAAGGTTATCCATGTTCTGGGCTTTCAAACGAAGGAAGCGGTTTTTTATGAAGATAAATTTATGGAACTAGGGCAGACCTTTGTAACAACGGTTGACGGAACATATGGTACAAAAGGGTTTGTGACAGATGTTATGAAAGATTTAAGCTTTGACACGATTTATTCATGTGGACCAAAAGCGATGCTAAAAGCTGTAGAAGCGAACTATGCTGCAGATAAAAAGGTCTACCTGTCTTTAGAAGAAAGAATGGGCTGCGGAATTGGCGCTTGCTTTGCTTGTGTTTGTCACACAGCAGATGACCCAACCGGTTTTTCTTATAAGAAGGTTTGTACAGATGGTCCAGTGTTTAGGGCAGGGGAGGTCGTGCTATGAATCGATTAGAGATAAATTTACCTGGGCTGCACTTAAAAAATCCAGTCATGCCTGCCTCCGGTTGCTTTGGCTTTGGAAGAGAGTTTGGTAGCTTGTATAACCTTAGTGACCTAGGTGCGATTATGATTAAAGCGACGACAGTTGAGCCGCGCTTTGGTAATCCAACTCCACGAGTAGCAGAAACTTCTGCAGGGATGTTAAATGCCATCGGTTTGCAAAATCCAGGTCTTGAGAAGGTTTTGAATGAAGAGCTTCCGTGGCTGGCTCAATATGATGTTCCGATTATCGCCAATGTGGCTGGCTCGACCGAAGAGGATTATGTTGAAGTCGCTAAAAGAATTTCGACCGCTCCGAATGTTCATGCTCTTGAGCTGAATATCTCCTGTCCAAATGTGAAGACAGGAGGAATTGCTTTTGGAACAATTCCAGAGGTGGCAAAAAGCTTAACGAAAAAAGTAAAAGAAGTTTCTGAGGTGCCTGTCTATGTGAAGCTTTCTCCTAATGTAACCAACATTGTGGAAATGGCAAAAGCAGTTGAGGATGGCGGAGCAGATGGACTAACAATGATTAATACTTTGCTCGGAATGAGACTTGATCTGAAAACGGGGAATCCGATTCTTGCAAATAAGACAGGAGGTCTGTCTGGCCCAGGCATTAAGCCTGTTGCGATTCGAATGATATACGAGGTAAGTCAACAAGTCTCCATTCCGATCATCGGCATGGGTGGAATCGAACGTGCCGAGGACGTAATTGAATTTTTCTATGCGGGCGCTAGTGCTGTCGCGGTTGGAACAGCCAACTTTGTTGACCCGTTTGCATGCCCGAAAATCATTAAAGATTTGCCAGAATTACTTGAACAACTAGGATTTGACCATATTTCTGAATGTACAGGAAGGAGCTGGAAGTAACTTGAAAAATTCACTAATTATAGCCCTAGATTTCTCTAATAAAGAGGAAGTTTTTCAGTTCTTAAATCGTTTTGATGATGAGAGCCTTTTTCTAAAAGTTGGGATGGAGCTTTTTTATCAGGAAGGTCCTAGAATCATTCAGGAATTAAAAGAAAGAGAGTATCAGATATTCTTAGATTTAAAGCTTCATGATATTCCGAACACGGTATATGGTGGGATGAAAGGTCTTGCGAAGCTAGGCTGTGATTTGGTCAATGTTCATGCGGCTGGGGGAAAAGAAATGATGCGTGCTGCTCTTGAAGGTTTAGAGGCAGGGACGGCTCCTGGTAGGGTGCGTCCAGCATGTATTGCAGTAACTCAATTGACAAGTACATCGGAACAGCAAATGAGAAGCGAGCAGTTGATTGAAGCAACTCTAGAGCAATCGGTTATTCATTATTCCTTAATCGCGCAAGAAGCTGGCTTAGATGGTGTTGTATGCTCTTCACATGAAGTTGGACTTATACGAGAGCAACTAGGAAATGAATTTGTAACAGTTACTCCTGGAATTCGATTAGGAACTGACCTTGTTCAGGATCAAAAAAGAGTGGCGACTCCAGAACAAGCTAGAATTGCTGGTGTATCTGCTATCGTCGTTGGACGTGGTATTACGAAGGCAGAAGATCCATATAGAAGCTATCAAGAATACAAACAAGCGTGGGAGGGTGTTCGCGTATGAAAAAGCAAATAGCAGAGAGATTACTAGACATTGAGGCAGTTGCCTTAAAACCAACAGAGCCTTTTACTTGGTCATCAGGGTTGCAATCACCGATTTATTGCGATAATCGATTAACTCTTTCCTATCCAACTGTGCGAAAGGAAATTGCTAATGGGTTAAAGGAGTTAATCGTCGAGAATTTTCCAGGTGTGGAGCTGGTAGCAGGGACAGCAACAGCTGGTATTCCTCATGCGGCTTGGGTAAGTGAGCTTCTGGATTTACCGATGTGCTATGTTCGTTCAAAAGCAAAGGGACATGGAAAAGGGAAGCAGATTGAAGGAAAAACGACAGAAGGACAAAAAGTGGTCGTAGTGGAAGACTTAATTTCCACTGGTGGAAGTGTCCTTACAGCCGTTGCAGCATTACGTGAAGCAGGCTGTGAAGTACTAGGAGTAGTTGCAATTTTTACCTATGAGCTTGAAAAAGGGAAAGAATTGTTGGAGGTATCAGGAATTACTGCGTATTCCTTATCTGATTTCTCTACATTAGTAGAGGTTGCAGAAGCACGAGGTTATGTTAAGGCAGAAGATTTGGTGAGTCTAGCAGAGTGGAAGAAGGATCCTGCTGAGTGGGGAAAGGTGCATCAATAAGTGTTAAGCCAGTATCATGGATACTGGCTTATTTTTTATGTCTCCATTTATACAAAAGAGTTGCTAGGATGTTTGCTCCAATAAAAAGGGGGTTCCCCTGAGCGTTAAAGTGTAATTGTTCGTTTTCGAAACTCATTTTTTCATAATACTCATTTTGGCTTAGTCCCAGTGCCTTACGCTCTTTATCCATTTCTTTTAGTTCCTTAATGTAGCGATATTGAATTGGCAGGAGTATGAATGACAACAAAATATAGGCTAAAATAATTCCCAATATCACTTTAGATCCCATTTTCTTATCCTCCTCTTATTGAAAATATTCCCATTATAGTAATACATACGAATAAAATCTGTAAAAGATTCAATAAAAAAAGATAGCAGGGATATTACCCTTACTATCTTGATTTTTTTAACCTTAAAACTGTATCCTCTTCAGGAGTGATGTACACTGTTTGTTGATTTTCATAAATCACATACCCAGGTTTTGCGCCAGATGGCTTTTTGACATGGCGGATTTGAGTATAGTCAACGGGTACGGAACTCGAACTTCTTGCCTTACTGAAATACGCTGCTAACTGAGCTGCCTCAAGAATTGTCTCATCAGAAGGGGCAGGATTACGAATAACGACGTGAGAGCCTGGAATATCTTTTGTATGAAGCCAAAACTCGTCTCTTCCGGCCAATTTATTTGTTAAATAATCATTCTGTTTATTGTTTTTGCCGACAAGAATTTCAGTTCCATCAGTAGCTGTATATTTCTCCAAAATAGGCTTTGCATTTATAACGTTCTTGCTGCCTTTCTTTTGGCGATCGCGTAAATAGCCACCTTCAATTAATTCTTCGCGGATCTCTGAAATGTCTTTTGTGGATGCTGTCTCAACCTGTTGAAGTAAAGTATCGAAATAGGCAACCTCTTCCTTCGCCTTTTCCATTTGTTCACTGGCCATCACGAGCGCGGTCTTGGCTTTCTGATATCTTGTGAAAAATTTCTGCGCATTATCAGACGGTGATTTTTGGGGATTTAACGGGATTTTTACCGTTCCACCATTTTCGTCATAATAATTGATGACCTCGATTTCCTTCATCCCTTTTTCAACCGCATAAAGATTGGCAGTCAACAATTCCCCAAAAAGCTGATGTTGATTGGCGTTTTCTGCTTCCGTAATGGTAGCTTGAAGCTTCTTGATTTTTTTCTCGTTCTTTTCTTTTTCATTCAAAATAAATCTTTCTAAGTCGTTTGCTTGCTGTTTCACCCGATCACGGTCGGCCTTGCCAAAATAGAAACGGTCTAAAAGCTCGCTTAACGAATCATATTTCTTACTCTCGCCCTTTAGATGCTCCATCGGCAAGAGGTAGAAGGACTCTTTATTATCGAATGAAGTAATCGAAGGTTCATATTGATGTTCCTTCATTTTTTGCAACAGCGTCAAGAAAGTTTTCGGTAGTGTAACTCGGTTTGCGATTCCAGTTTGATAAACAATTTCCTTTGCAAAAAGAGGGGAGATCCCCGCAAATTGCTCGACGAGTTGTTTATCTAATTTCCCCGCATTAAAATCAATTTTTCTTAAAAGATCCTCTTCTGTTGCTTCAAGTGGATTTTGTTTATTTTGTGTAGGAGGTGCAATATACTCTTGGCCTGGCATGATTGCACGATGGCTATTGACCGCATAAGAAACATGCTTAATGCTGTCTAAAATCAAATTCTTAGTTTTATCAACTAAAATGATATTACTATGTCGGCCCATAATTTCAACGATTAGTTGTTTAGATGAAATATCGCCAATCTCATTTCTTCCTTTTACTTCAAAAACGAGCATACGGTCCATGCCGATTTGGTGAATATCTTCTAAAATATACCCCTCAAGATGCTTTCTTAGGAGCATGCAGAACATCGGTGGTTCACTCGGATTTTCATAGGATTCATTTGTTAGTTGTGCTCTAGCATAACTTGGGTGAACGGATAGAAGTAGCTTATGATTTTTCCCATTAGCCCGAATAATGAGCACAATTTCATTTTTGTAGGGTTGATGTATTTTATTAATTCTTCCCCCTTTTAAAAGGGAAGAGAACTCATGCGTGATCGCTCTTGTAAACAAACCGTCAAATGACATTCGAAACATCCTCTTCTAATTAAAATCTCAACTTCCATAATAGCTTACTTTAAGGGAAAAGACGAACATATTAAAGCACCCTTTGAAACTTTTTAATTGTCTAGCTCCAAGCACTATCGGCTCGAGTGAAAAATAAAGAACATTTTTCCTTGGTCACAAGCCAATCCGACAAGGAGGTTAAAGAACAACCTCCTCGCCGGCTCGTCTTGTGCTTGTCGCCGATTAACAAGCGCTTTTTTGCTTTTCTTAATTTGTAGCATTTTTTAGGACGAGTCTGAATAAGCTTTCTTTAGAGTAGGCTGGCTCTGATTACAATAAATTGCTGCCAATATCAAGGAGGAGTGAGATGGTCGGATGAAGTTCCATGAAATGAATGAACGCGATGTTGAAAAAGTCTTGAATACCGACTTAAAAGAAGGGTTATCAAGCGCAGATGTTCAAAAAAGGATTAAGCAACATGGATATAATGAATTAGCTGAAGGAGAAAAGCAGTCCGCACTACTCTTATTTTTTAGTCAGTTTAAAGATTTTATGGTTCTGGTTCTATTAGGAGCCGTCTTGATTTCAGGTTTGCTCGGAGAATATATTGATGCGATTGCCATTGTGGCCATCGTCATTATAAATGGATTTTTAGGTTTTTTTCAGGAACGGAAAGCAGAGAAATCTCTTGAGGCATTAAAGGAACTATCCGCCCCACAGGTTTCTACATTACGGGATGGTCAGTGGGTGAAAATCCCTTCAAAAGAGCTTGTTGTAGGGGATATTTTGAAGTTTGGTTCAGGGGATCGAATTGGTGCAGATGTTAGAATTATAGATTCGAAGAGCCTTGAAATAGAAGAGTCTTCCTTAACCGGGGAGTCACTGCCAGTTGCAAAAACTACAGCGAGAATTGACAAGGGTGATGTCGGAATCGGCGATATGGAAAATATGGCCTTTATGGGAACGATGGTGACAAGAGGGGCTGGAACAGGTGTAGTCGTTGCTACAGGAATGAAGACGGCAATGGGACAGATTGCTGATTTGCTGCAGAATGCAGAAACCGTCATCACGCCTTTGCAAAGAAAGCTCCAGGAGCTTGGAAAAATTTTAATCGTTGTGGCAATCCTTCTTACTATTCTTGTTGTCTTTGTCGGTGTTATTCAAGGAAACGACCTATATACGATGTTTTTAGCAGGGGTATCGTTAGCTGTTGCTGCCATTCCAGAAGGGCTACCCGCTATCGTCACTGTTGCGCTCTCTCTAGGTGTCCAGCGAATGATAAAAAACAATGCTATTGTTCGAAAGCTACCTGCTGTTGAAACATTAGGCTGTGCCTCCGTTATTTGTTCGGATAAAACTGGGACGATGACACAAAACAAGATGACCGTGACTCATCTTTGGAGTGGAGGAAACACATGGACGGTTGATGGTGTCGGCTACGATCCTCATGGTAGATTTTATCGTGCTGAGTCTAAACAACCGATTGATGTTAAAAAGGAAAAGTCACTGCAGCAAATGCTTATGTTTGGCATGATGTGTAATCATGCTAGTTTAAAAGAGAAAGAAGCCAATGAATTTATCGTAGATGGGGATCCGACAGAAGGTGCGCTCCTTGTTGCGGCGATGAAAGCAGGCTATAATCGTGATTTATTATTAAAACAATATGAAATCGTACAGGAATTTCCGTTTGATTCAACGAGAAAAATGATGTCGATTGTCATAAAGGATGCCAATGGTCGTCAGTATGTCGTTACAAAAGGTGCGCCAGATGTATTAGTTGGGATTAGTGAATCGGTTCTTTGGGATGGGAAGCGAGCCACTTTTTCAACAGATATGAAAAATAATGTCCAATCAGCCATCAATAATCTCGCCTCACAAGCACTAAGGACGATTGCGATTGGTTTTAAAGAAATCCCTGCGAAAACTCTTATTTTTAGCGAAAAAGAAGCGGAAAAGGATCTCATCTTTATTGGCTTACAAGGAATGATTGACCCGCCAAGGCCAGAAGTGAGACAAGCGGTCAAAGAATGTAAGGAAGCTGGAATCAAAACCGTTATGATTACAGGTGACCATGTGATTACAGCTAAGGCAATTGCAACACAGCTAGGCATTTTAACAGCGAAGAAAAAAGTACTGGATGGAAATACATTAACAAATATGACGACAGAAGAGTTAGAGGAAATCGTCGATGATGTGGCTGTATTTGCTCGAGTTTCACCTGAACATAAATTAAAGATCGTGAAGGCGTTGCAAAATAGAGGGCATGTTGTCGCGATGACCGGTGATGGAGTCAATGACGCACCTGCCATCAAAACAGCGGATATTGGCGTAGCGATGGGGATAACTGGAACAGACGTAGCGAAGGAAGCATCGGCATTAATTCTCCTCGATGATAACTTTGCAACAATTAAGGCTGCGATTAAAGAGGGCCGAAACATCTATGAAAATATTCGAAAGTTTATTCGCTACCTATTAGCTTCGAATGTTGGAGAAATTCTCGTTATGCTTTTTGCAATGTTGTTGGCCTTGCCGCTGCCTCTCGTTCCGATACAAATACTTTGGGTGAATTTAGTTACTGATGGCTTACCTGCGATGGCTCTTGGTTTAGACCAGCCTGAGGGGGACGTTATGAAAAGAAATCCTCGAAGTCCAAAAGAAGGAATATTTGCCAGAGGACTTGGGTGGAAGGTCGTCTCTAGAGGTTTCTTAATCGGGATTTCTACCTTGATAGCCTTTATAATCGCGAACAATGAAAATCCGGATCATCTTGCTTATGCACAAACAGTTGCTTTTGCTACATTAGTTATGGCTCAACTGATCCATGTTTTTGATTGCCGCAGTGAAAAATCGATTTTTGTCCGCAATCCGTTTGGCAATATGTATTTAGTTTGGGCAGTGATTTCGTCAATTTTACTTATGTTTGTTGTAATCTATTATCCACCGCTACAACCGATATTCCATACTGTTCCGATCCTTGCAAAAGATTGGATTATGATACTAGGTTTGGCGGCAGTACCAACTTTTTTACTAGCCGGAACATTTTTGGCAAGAAAAAGAAAAGAAACTGTGGTATAATCCAAAAGGTGATAGAGGAGACTCTATTACCTTTTTCAATTTGATTATTTGGGTGTGTTGCTATGATTGTTAGCATGACTGGATTTGGCCGTAGTACGGCAGAAAAAGACAAATATTCTGTAACAGTAGAGATTAAAGCTGTTAATCATCGGTTTTTAGAATTCAATATTCGAATGCCTAGACAGTTATTTGTGATTGAGGATAGAATCAAAAAGAAAATCAGTGAACAAGTAACAAGAGGAAGAATCGAGGTTTTTGTGACACTCGAGGGTTCTGGGAATTTCTCTTCTAAAGTAAATGTGGATTGGCAGCTTCTTGATGAATATGTTCAATCTATTAAAGCGATTCAAGATAAATACCAACTTGAAAACCCAATCTCACTTCAAGATATATTGCTCCGCGAAGATTTTATTTCCTTTGATGAAGACCATGCTGGGAATGCAGAACTAGAGACTCTTGTTCTTGACGCAATTGATGAGGCTGCAAAGCAACTTAAATCGATGCGTGTAATTGAAGGCAATGTTCTTGCAAGCGACATACATAACCAATTAAATATTTTTAGTAAAAGGGTCGTTAGTTTAAGAGAATATGCTCCAAGTGTCGTCCAGCTTTATACAGATAGATTGCGAAGAAGAATGGAAGAATTCGCAAATGGACAAATCGATGAAGCTCGTCTTGTTAATGAAATAGCTATTTTTGCTGACAAAGCAGATATTAACGAAGAGTTAACAAGATTACATAGTCATATCGACCAGTTCCAAAAGATTATGAAGTTAGATGAACCGGTTGGTCGGAAAATGGACTTCCTCCTTCAGGAAATGAATCGAGAGGTTAACACAATTGGCTCTAAAGCAAATGATTCTAATATTGCTAGAGAAGTTGTTGAAATGAAAAGCTTACTCGAGAAAATGAAAGAGCAGGTTCAAAATATAGAGTAGCCTTGGTTTAGAAACATGTAAGCAAGGTAAAAATAAATAACTGACTAATGGGGGAGAAGCATGTCAATTAAATTAATCAATATCGGATTTGGGAACATCGTTTCCGCAAACCGTATTATCTCAATTGTAAGTCCTGAATCTGCTCCGATAAAAAGAATTATCCAAGATGCAAGAGACAGGGGGGCTTTAATCGATGCAACTTATGGAAGAAGGACACGTGCGGTCATTGTTATGGATAGTGACCATGTCATCCTTTCCGCTGTACAGCCTGAAACAGTGGCAGCTCGATTAAATGACCGTGATGAAATAATGGATGAAGGGTAGGTACATTTCATGCAAGAGAAGGGGTTATTAATCGTTTTATCTGGACCCTCGGGAGTTGGGAAAGGTACCGTTCGTAAGGAAGTTTTTTCACAAGAGGATACCGCTTTTGAATACTCCATTTCAATGACGACGCGTAATCCTCGACAAGGTGAGGTCAATGGTGTCGATTACTTTTTCAAAACAAGGGAAGAATTTGAAGAACTGATTAAACAAGGAAAACTTCTTGAATATGCTGAATTTGTTGGGAACTACTACGGTACCCCAGTAGATTATGTTCGAGAAACCTTAGATAAAGGAAAAGATGTTTTTCTAGAAATCGAAGTAGAAGGGGCAAAACAGGTCCGCGAGAAGTTTCCGGACGGATTGTTCATTTTCCTCGTTCCGCCAAGTCTTTCTGAATTGAAAAATCGTATCGTTACAAGAGGAACAGAAACAGAGGATGTTATCAATAATCGTATGAACGCTGCAAAAGAAGAAATTGAAATGATGCATTTATATGATTATGTTGTGGAAAATGATAAAGTAGAGAATGCAGTTGAGCGTATCAAAGCGATTGTAATTGCAGAGCATCTACGTCGCGAACGAGTAGAACCAAAATATAGAAAAATGCTGGAGGTTGAACTATAAATGTTATATCCATCAATAGATTCACTTTTAACGAAGATCGATTCAAAATACTCATTAGTTTCTGTAGCAGCAAAAAGAGCACGTAGATTACAGCAGGGTGAAAGATTAATTCTTACTAAATATGTTTCGCATAAACCAGTTGGTAAGGCATTAGAAGAAATTCACGCTGATAGACTTACTTTCCGTGTTACGAACCAAGAAGAAACTGCTGAATAAGAGATGTTTCATTATTGAACAACCTAGACATTAGGTTGTTTTTTATTTGAGAAGCTGATCGGATAAAAAAGATGCAATGAAACGACAATTCTTGCATAATGGAAGAAAGATATTTGTTACTCGGGACGGGGGTTCATTATGTTAAATGGGAAAAAAGTTTTACTATGTGTGACAGGAGGAATAGCAGTCTATAAAGCTGTTGCTCTCACAAGTAAATTAACGCAAGCAGGGGTAGAGGTAAAAGTTATTTTAAGCGAGTCTGCAGCGAAATTTGTCACTCCGTTAACATTTCAAGCGATGTCTCGCAATGAAGTTTATATAGATACGTTTGATGAAAAAAATCCGAAAGTAATCGCTCATATCGATTTGGCTGACTGGGCTGATTTAATTCTCGTTGCCCCAGCTACAGCAAATACGATTGGAAAATTGGCCAATGGTATTGCCGATAATATGATTACAACTACACTTTTAGCAGCGACGGCTCCAGTCTGGATTGCTCCGGCCATGAATGTTCATATGTATGGGCATCCAGCCGTCATAAAAAATATTGAGACGCTTCATCAATTTGGTTATCAATTTATTGAACCGAGTGAAGGGTATCTAGCGTGTGGGTACGTAGGAAAAGGCAGACTTGAAGAACCAGAGAAAATCGTCCAGATTATGGAGAACTTTTTCCAACCAAAGGAACTACCACTTCAAGGGAAAAAGGTTCTTGTAACCGCAGGTCCAACACGGGAAAAAATTGATCCAGTTCGCTATATTACGAATCTCTCAACTGGAAAAATGGGTTATGCACTTGCAGAGAAAGCGATAGAACTAGGAGCGGATGTAACGTTGGTGTCTGGTCCAGTATCGATTGCCCCACCTAAGGGGGCTCGCCTAATCAATGTCGAAAGCGCGGAAGAAATGTTCAATGCAGTCACCAATATTTTCAGCACGGCAGATCTCGTTATCAAGACAGCGGCAGTATCTGATTACCGTCCAAAGGTATCCTATGATGAAAAGATCAAAAAGCAGCCTGGTGATGAGGTTCTTGAACTTGAAAGAACGAAAGATATTTTATCCGAATTAGGGAAACAAAAAACTCATCAGGTTCTTGTAGGATTTGCTGCGGAAACAAGTAATGTAGAAGGCTACGCCAAGGGGAAGCTTGAGAAGAAAAATGCCGATATGATTGTAGCGAATGATGTCAAAGCAGAAGGTGCAGGATTTGGGACCGATACGAATATTGTCACCATTTATAAGAAGGACGGTTCAGCGATTGAATTGCCGTTGATGTCCAAGCAAGAGGTTGCGAAGAACATCCTTTTAGAAGCGAGTAAATTACTAAAGGGTGACAGAACACAATGATCGCGAAGGTTATTGTTGATGTTCCTGCAAAGCAAACGGATCGCGCATTTGATTATTTAGTTCCTGAGTCCCTTGAAGACGTTATTAAACCTGGGGTCCGAGTAATTGTTCCTTTTGGTCCAAGAAAAATCCAAGGATTTGTAATTGGTTTCAGTGAGCGCTCCGAATTTACAGGGCTAAAGGAAATCATCGAACCAATGGATTTGACACCTGTGTTAAATGAGGAATTATTGGGCTTAGGGGATTGGTTAACAGAACAAACCCTTTCCTATAAAATATCAGCCTTTCAGGTTATGCTCCCGGCTGCATTAAAAGCGAAGTATGAAAAAAAGATTAAGTTAAGGCAGAGCATGGACCAACTTCCGGAACAGCTTCAGTTTTTATTCGAGAAAAATGACACGATCCTTTGGAACGAGGCTGAAGGTTACTTAGCACAGCTTCAAAAAGAGGCAACAAAAGGTACTGTTGAAGTCCTATATGAAGTAAAAGAACGAGTAAAAAAGAAGAAGTTAAAGCATATATCTGCAAAAGTTTCGAAGGAAGAGCTTATGACTCAAAAAGAGCAGCTTGCTGCAAATGCAGAGAAACAGAAAGCTGTGCTAGATTTCTTTATCGAAAATCCAAAATCGATCGAGCA
This sequence comes from Bacillus yapensis, assembly GCF_005280205.1. Lineage (GTDB taxonomy): Bacteria > Bacillota > Bacilli > Bacillales > Cytobacillaceae > Robertmurraya > Robertmurraya yapensis. The sequence goes on from NZ_SUND01000002.1 coordinate 42,784, forward strand.
ACGAGAGCTTTTATCAATTCTCGATGTTCCAGCGACTACTATAAAGAGCCTTGTAAAAAAAGGACTGCTATTAGAAGAAGATTTAGAGGTATATCGTGATCCTTACGAAGACCGAGTTTTTGAAAAAACGAAGCCACTAACTTTAACGGCCGAACAGGAACAAGCGATTTCTCCTATCTTAGCTACATTGGAAGAAAACAAGCAAAAGGTCTTTTTGCTTTATGGGGTGACAGGTAGCGGTAAAACAGAAATCTACCTACAATCCATTCAACGTGCCATCGAAATGGGGAAGGAAGCAATTGTTTTAGTCCCAGAGATTTCTTTGACACCGCAGATGGTGAAACGATTCAAAGGGAGATTCGGGAATGAAGTAGCGGTCCTTCATAGTGGCTTATCTTCAGGAGAGAAATATGATGAATGGCGTAAAATTGAGCGCAAAGAAGTAAAGGTAGTAGTGGGGGCAAGATCTGCTATTTTTGCTCCTTTTGAGAATTTGGGTATTATCATTATCGATGAAGAGCATGAAACGAGCTATAAGCAGGAAGATAATCCGCGCTATCATGCAAGAGATGTTGCGATCCAGCGTGCGAACTTTCATCAATGTCCAGTTATTTTAGGAAGTGCTACGCCTTCTTTAGAAACCTTTGCGCGCGCACAAAAAGGTGTCTATGAACAGTTAAACTTGCCAAAAAGGATGAATAATCAAGCACTGCCTTCCGTAGAGATTATTGATATGCGTGAGGAACTTCGCGAAGGCAACCGTTCGATGTTTTCAAGAGCGCTCATAGAGGGATTGAAAGACCGTCTCGAGAAAAAACAGCAGATTGTCTTGTTTTTAAATAAACGTGGACATTCGTCATTTGTCATGTGCCGTGACTGCGGCTATGTCGACAATTGCCCTAATTGTGATATATCCCTTACATATCACCGCTTTAGTCAGCAAATGAAATGTCACTATTGTGGATACGAATCCTATGTTCCTTCCACATGTCCTGAATGTAATAGTGAACATATTCGCTATTTCGGCACGGGAACGCAGAAGGTGGAAGAGGAGCTTGGCAAAGTCTTACCAGAGGCAAGAGTCATTCGAATGGATGTAGACACGACAAGTCGCAAAGGTGCTCACGAGAAACTATTAAATGATTTTCAAGATGGAAAAGCTGATATTCTCCTTGGGACACAAATGATTGCCAAGGGTTTGGATTTTCCAAACATTACCCTTGTTGGTGTTCTTTCAGCAGATACGATGCTCCATTTACCGGACTTCCGTTCCTCAGAGAAAACCTTTCAGCTGTTAACTCAGGTTAGTGGACGAGCAGGAAGACATGAATTGCCTGGGGAGGTCATTATTCAAACCTATACGCCTGAGCATTATAGTGTAGAGCTTGCAGCTACACAAAATTTTGACCACTTTTTTGAGCGAGAAATGATGATTCGTCGTGCTCATCAATATCCGCCTTATTACTATATTGCTTTGATCACGGTAAGTCATGAAAATGTAGCGTATGTTGCATCGACTACAGATAAAATTACGAAATTTGTCCAATCAAAGCTATCGAGGGAAGCGAGTGTCCTTGGGCCAGTTGCTTCACCGATCTCGCGGATCAAAAATAGATATCGATATCAATGTTTGATAAAATACAAGCGGGAACCTAACTTAAACCAAACATTAAAAACAATTTTAGAACATTATCAGCAAGAAATGGTCTCAAAAGGACTACAAATCTCGATTGATGTGAATCCTTATATATTAATGTAGACCAAGGAATTTGGAGGAAATATTTTGACTGTAAGAGCGATTGTTACCTATCCTGCCGAAATTTTAGAGCAGGAATGTGAACCAGTAACGGTTTTTGATAAAAAATTAGTGAAGTTATTAAATGATATGTATGATACGATGATTGAATTTGATGGAGTCGGTCTAGCAGCTCCGCAAATTGGCATCAACAAACAAATTGCGGTAGTAGATATAGATGATGAATCGGGAACAATTGAACTCATTAATCCTGAAATTCTTGAAACGAGTGGAGAAGATTTAGGAGTTGAGGGGTGCCTCAGTTTTCCTGGATTGTATGGGGAAGTAACGAGACCTTATTATGTAAAAGTAAAAGCGCTGGATCGTAAAGGAAGACCATTCGTAATTGAAGCGGAGGATTACTTAGCTCGTGCTATCCAACACGAAATTGATCATCTACATGGCATTCTGTTTACGTCAAAGGTAAGCAGGTATTTGAAAGAAGAAGAGTTAGAGGAAGTGGAACAAAATGACTAAGATCGTATTTATGGGGACACCTGATTTCTCCGTACCAGTACTACAACAAATTATTACAGATGGATATGAGGTAATCGGAGTTGTGACTCAGCCTGATAGACCGGTTGGGAGAAAAAAGGTGTTAACACCTCCTCCTGTTAAGGTAGAAGCAGAGAAGCATGGGATTCCTGTTTTTCAACCTGAAAAAATTCGTGTGCAAGAAGAGTTGGATAAAATTCTCGCGCTGAATCCAGATTTAATTGTTACTGCTGCATTCGGACAAATTTTACCGAAGGCGTTGCTTGATGGACCGAAATTGGGTTGTATCAATGTTCATGCCTCCCTTTTACCAGAGCTACGAGGCGGAGCACCCATGCATTATTCTATTATTCAAGGGAAAGACAAAACAGGCATTACGATTATGTATATGGTTGAAAAGCTTGATGCAGGCGATATGCTTACCCAAGTTGAGGTACCAATTACGGAGACAGACACGGTCGGAACTCTTCACGATAAATTAAGTGTAGCTGGTGCGAAGCTATTATCAGAAACCCTTCCTAAGTTATTAAACGGAGAGTTAAAAGGAACTCCGCAACGTGAAGAGGATGCAACTTTTGCTTATACAATTAAGCGTGAGCAGGAAAAAATTGATTGGACAAAAACTGGAGAAGCTATCTATAACCATGTTCGCGGAATGAATCCTTGGCCAGTAGCCTATACCACACATGATGGAGCAGTTATGAAAATTTGGTGGACAGAGAAAGTAAAAGGCTCGGGTCAGAAAGCTCCAGGAGAAATCATAGCGTTAGAAGAGGATGGGTTCGTTGTTGCGACAGGGAATGAAACAGCTGTGAAAATAATCGAGCTCCAGCCATCAGGGAAAAAGCGCATGAAAGCAAGTGATTTTTTACGAGGAGCAAAACTTTCAGTTGGAGACAGATTAGGAGTCGAGCATGAGTAATAAAAAGAATGTCCGAGAAAGTGCTTTAAACCTCTTAGAAGCAATTGAAAAGAATCAATCGTATAGTAATCTCCTACTAAACAATGTTATAAAAAAAAATAATGTTGATCCGAAAGATATTGGGTTATTAACGGAATTAACCTATGGAACTTTGCAACGAAAAATGACGTTGGATTTCTATTTGGAGCCATTTTTAAAAAAGGCACGGAAATTAGAACCATGGGTAAAACAGCTTTTAAGAATTACCCTGTATCAAATGACCTATTTGGATAAAATTCCAGATAGAGCGGCAATTTATGAAGCAGTGGAGATTGCGAAGAAAAAGGGCCATAAAGGAATTTCGAGTATGGTCAATGGTGTTTTGCGGACGATTCAGAGAGAGGGAATCCCAAGCCTAGAAGAGATTAAGGATCCGATTGAACGTCTTGCGATAGCGACGAGCCATCCAGAATGGTTGGTAAAGCGTTGGGTAGAACAGCTTGGATTTGAAAAGGCGCAAGAAATGTGTGAGATCAATTTGACTGCGCCACTACAGACAGCTCGTGTGAACACAACGAAGATGAACCGTGAAAAATGCCTTCAAATGCTCCTAGAGGAAGGTTATCAGGTTGAAGCGAGTCCGGTTATCCCCGAAGCCATTAAATGTTTGAAAGGGAATTTAGCGAACTCGAATGCCTTTAAGGAAGGCTATATCACGATTCAGGATGAAAGCTCGATGCTCGTCGCTCATGCATTAGGTGTTGAGAAAGATGAACATATTTTAGATGCATGTGCAGCACCAGGAGGAAAATCAACACATATTGCCGAAAAGCTAAGTTTAACTGGCCAAGTCATTTCTCTTGATCTACACGAGCATAAAGTGAAGCTTATTGCTGAAAATGCCAATCGTCTCGGGTTAAGTAACATCGAAACGAAGGCATTGGATAGTCGAAAAGTCCAGGAGCATTTTGAAAAAGAGAGCTTTGATCGAATTCTTCTTGATGCACCTTGCTCTGGCTTGGGCGTAATGAGAAGAAAGCCGGATATGAAATATACAAAAAAAGAAGAGGATGTCTTTAGGCTCCATTCGATTCAGACTGATCTTTTAAAAGCAGTCGCGCCTTTATTGAAAAAAGGTGGTATTCTTGTATATAGTACATGTACGGTCGATGATGAGGAAAATGATCAGGTTGTGAAAGCATTTTTAACCAATAACCCAGATTTTGAGGGGGATTTAGGTTTTAAAAAGAGAATGCCAGAAGCTATTCAACCATTATGTAAGGACTACTCTCTACAAATTTTACCTCAGGATTTTGGATCAGACGGATTTTATATAGCAGTATTAAGAAAGAACTGATTTTGAGCAACAATAAAATAATTTAAAGGCAATAAGTCTGGCAAACTAGATGCCAGACAGCAAAGAAAGCAGGTGTAGGAATGGAACAGACAACAAGAGAAAAGAAGCAAGTAACGAATCAGAAACCATCCATTTATTCCTTACAATTACATGAGTTGAAAGAATGGTTAGAGGAAAAGAATGAAAAGGCATTTCGTGGAGAACAGATTTTTGATTGGCTTTATTTAAAACGGGTTACAACTTTTGAAGATATGTCGAATCTATCTAAGGGTCTTCGTGAAAAGTTAGCAGAGCATTTTACGATTACAACATTAAATACTTTAATTCAACAAACTTCATCAGATGGTACGATCAAGTTTTTATTTGAGCTTCACGATGGTTTTTCCATTGAGACGGTATTAATGCGCCATGAATATGGAAACTCCGTTTGTGTAACGACACAAGTAGGCTGCAGAATCGGCTGTACGTTCTGTGCTTCGACGCTTGGTGGGCTAAAAAGAAACTTAGAAGCAGGAGAAATCGTCTCTCAGGTCGTAAAAGTACAACAGGCACTTGATGAAACAGATGAAAGAGTTAGCTCAGTTGTAATCATGGGAATTGGAGAACCGTTTGATAATTTCGATTCCATGATGTCATTCCTAAAAATTATCAATCATGATAAAGGGCTAAATATTGGTGCCCGTCATATTACCGTTTCAACAAGTGGAATCATTCCCAAGATTTATAAATTTGCTGATGAAAATTTACAAATCAATTTTGCCATTTCTCTGCATGCACCGAATACAGAGATTAGAAGCAAATTAATGCCGATTAACAGAGCGTATAAACTTCCTGACTTAATGGAGGCAGTGAGGTATTATATTGATAAAACAGGTCGCAGAGTTAGTTTCGAATATGGTCTATTTGGTGGGGTAAATGATCAAGTAGAACATGCGGAAGAATTGGCTAAGTTGATTAAAGGGATCAAATGTCATGTCAATTTAATTCCGGTTAACTACGTTCCTGAACGAGATTATGTAAGAACACCTAGAGAGCAAATCTTCTTATTTGAAAAAACATTAAAGCAGCATGGGGTCAACGTAACGATTAGAAGAGAGCAAGGCCATGATATTGATGCTGCATGTGGACAGCTACGTGCAAAGGAGCGAAAAGAGGAGACGAGGTGACTGGTGAAGTGAATGCCATTTTTATGACAGACAAAGGGAGAGTACGCCAGAATAACGAAGATAATGGCGGGATTTTTGTAAATAAGGATGGGCAAAGACTAGCCATTGTAGCAGATGGAATGGGGGGCCACCGTGCTGGTGATGTAGCTAGTGAAATGACAGTGGCAACCCTTCAGGCCATGTGGGAGCAAACAGAGCGAATTGAAACTGCAGACGAGGCGGAGAACTGGTTACGGACACATATTAAGAGTGTCAATTCTATTTTGTTTGAGCATGCAAGGACAAATGAAGAATGTGATGGAATGGGGACAACCATTGAAGCGGTAATTGCTACAGGTCTCTTTACAACCGTTGCCCATGTAGGTGATAGTCGTAGTTATATTGCTAATCCAGATGGATTTCAACAGTTGACAGAAGATCATACGCTTGTCCATGAACTGGTAAGGACTGGTCAAATTTCTGAGGAAGACGCGGAACATCATCCGAGAAAGAATGTTATTTTACGCGCGCTTGGAACTGAGCAGGACGTAAAAATCGATGTAAAAACAATTATGTTTGAAGAAGGAGATTACCTTCTGCTCTGTTCTGATGGTCTTTCTGGTAAGGTAACGAAAGAAGATATGAAGGGGGTCCTTGAAAGTGAGGATTCCTTAGAGAAAAAAGCTTCAACACTTATCATGATGGCAAATGAGAATGGCGGCGAAGATAACATCACCCTTGTAATTTTAGAATTTGAAGATGACAGAGAAAGAGGGTGAATTAGATGTTAATTGGAAAAAGAATAAGCGGTCGTTATAAAGTCCTCGATATGATTGGCGGAGGCGGGATGGCAAACGTTTATTTAGCCCATGATATGATCCTAGATCGTGATGTGGCTGTCAAAGTACTTCGTCTCGATTTTTCTAACGATGAAGAATTTATTCGCCGTTTTCATAGAGAAGCCCAATCTGCCACAAGCTTGGCACATCCAAATATCGTTAATATTTACGATGTTGGCGAAGAGGATTCGATCTATTACATCGTGATGGAATATGTCGAGGGACAAACCTTGAAACAATACATACAACAGCATTCTCCAGTGCGCGTGGATGTTGCTCTAGATATATTACAGCAACTTACGTCAGCTATTTCTCATGCCCATCAAAATCATATTGTGCATAGGGACATTAAGCCCCATAATATTTTGATTGATCATGATGGCAATGTGAAAATTACTGATTTCGGCATTGCAATGGCGTTAAGTGCTACAAGTATTACACAAACAAATTCGGTATTAGGTTCTGTTCATTACTTATCTCCAGAACAAGCACGTGGTGGAATGGCGACGAAAAAATCCGACATCTATTCACTCGGGATTGTCATGTTCGAGCTTCTTACGGGGAGATTACCATTTTCGGGAGAATCGGCTGTCTCGATTGCTTTAAAGCATCTCCAATCGGAAACACCATCAATAAGACGATGGAATCCAACCATTCCTCAAAGTGTGGAAAATATTGTCTTGAAAGCGACTGCTAAAGATCCTTTTCATCGCTATGACAGTGCAGAGGATATGGAGCGTGATCTACGCTCAGCACTTGATCCTGAAAGAATCAATGAAGCAAAATTTGCTATTCCGGAAGATGACGAAGCAACTAAAGCAATTCCGATTATTTCTGATGAACGTCCTTATCGGAATATAGATGATACGAAAATCCGAGAAAAGGATCAAAATGCGAATAAATCCGAGCAGGATAAAATTGCAGAGGATAGCGATAAGAAAAAGAAACCAAAAAAGAAGAAGAAAAAGTGGCCTGCAATATTAGTGTCTGTTTTCGTTTTGCTTATTATACTATTTGTTTCGGCAGTTTTATTTCTTCCTGACATTCTCGCCCCAGACGAGATTGAAGTACCAGATGTAGCAGGAATGGAATTAGAGGACGCGATTCAAGATATTCAGGATGCTGGTTTTGTTTTCGGAGAAGCAACAGAAATTTCAGATGAAGACGTTGAAGAAGGATTGGTTGTCAAAACGGATCCAAAGGCAGGAAAGATTTTAACAGAAGGAACGACGGTAAATGTATATATAAGTACTGGAAAAGAAAAAATGGAATTACTTGATTATACTGGTCGTGCCTATGAAGATGTTTTCCAGCTATTAAAGGATCAATTTAAAGATATCACCAAAAAAGAAGTAAATGATGACACTGTCGCTGCAGGCAATATAATCGAACAATCGATTGCACCTGGTGAGGAAATCATTTCAGAAGAAACTGTGCTTGAATTTACGGTCAGCAAAGGGCCGGAATTGATTGAATTAAAGGATTTAACAGGTTATAACGCAAAAGGGATAGATGAATATGCTGCGTCTGTGGGATTAAATATTGATATCTCCAAGGAGGAGTATCATGACACGGTTGAAAAAGGCTTAGTCATTTCACAAGATCCGAAAGCGGGAACGGAACTTATGAAAGGCGATAATGTTACCGTTGTTTTGTCAAAAGGTAAAAAAGAGATTCCTCCAAAAGATGTGGTTGAAGAGGTTACGATTCCATATGAACCTGCTGTCCCTGGAGAGCCACAAATGGTACAAATCTTTGTAGAGGATATGATTCATAGTAGTACGGAACCGTATGAGACCTTTGAAATCACAAGTCCTACTACGAAGAAAATTACCTTAAAGGTTGCTTCAGACCGAAAGGCTGGCTATAAGGTGATCGTAGATGATCGTGTTATCATTGATAAATCAGTTCCTTATCCTGGGGAATAATGAATAGGGGAGAGAGGAAGTCGATTGCGATTGGCAATTGATTTCCTTTCAACCTGTACAGAGTGGAATAGTATTTTTCCAAAGGAGTGTATATATGCCTGAGGGCAAAATTATTAAAGCATTAGCTGGATTTTATTATGTGTTGACGGATGAAAATAGGGTAATCCAATGTAGAGGCCGCGGTGTTTTTCGGAAAAATAAAGTGAGTCCTCTTGTTGGAGACGAGGTTGTTTTCCAAGCAGAGAATGATCGTGAAGGCTATATTTTAGAAATAAAGGATCGTAAAAATGAATTAGTACGGCCACCGATTGCCAATGTGGATCAAGCGATTCTCATCTTTTCAGCGGTGGAGCCGGATTTTAGTACGACCTTATTAGACCGTTTCCTTGTCCTGATTGAATTTAATCGAATTCGACCGATTATCTGTGTTTCCAAAATCGATTTAACTACAGAGGAAGAACGAAATAGAATTGAAGCGTATGCGGCTGATTACGAGAAAGCTGGATACAAAGTCATTCTAACTTCGTCAGTAACAGAGGATGGGATAAAGCAGTTGCTACCTCTTCTCGAAGGAGGAATCTCTGTTTTTGCAGGTCAGTCAGGAGTGGGGAAATCCTCATTACTAAATGTTTTGAAGCCTGATTTAGAGCTTGAGACCAATGAGATTTCCACCCATTTAGGACGTGGAAAACATACGACTCGCCATGTGGAATTAATTGAAATTGGCGCAGGATTAGTTGCGGATACTCCAGGATTTAGTTCATTGGAATTTACGGAGCTTGAGGTCGAGGATTTAAATTACTGCTTCCCAGATATTGAGGAAACGAGTGAAAAATGTAAGTTTAGAGGCTGTTTACATATGCAAGAACCGAAGTGTGCGGTGAAGCAGGCCGTGGAAGATGGGGAAATTCCACAGTATCGCTACGAGCACTATAAGGTATTCCTTCAAGAAATTAAAGACAGAAAGCCGAGGTATTAGAAATGGTAAAAATCGCGCCTTCTATTTTATCAGCGGATTTTTCAAAATTGGGAGAGGAAATTAAGGATGTTGAAAGAGGAGGAGCGGAACTCATTCATGTAGATGTGATGGATGGGCATTTCGTTCCGAATATCACAATCGGTCCTCTAATCGTGGACGCTATTAGACCAGTAACAAAGCTGCCTTTAGACGTACACCTTATGATTGAGAATCCAGATCAATATATTGAAGCTTTTGCAAAAGCTGGAGCAGATTATATTACCGTACATGTCGAAGCATGTCGCCACCTTCATCGTACCATTCAAAATATTAAATCTTATGGAATTAAGGCTGGAGTTGTATTAAATCCGGCTACACCAGTAAGTACGATTGAACATATTATTGAAGATATCGATATGGTTCTTTTAATGACGGTTAATCCTGGTTTTGGTGGGCAAAAATTCATTTCATCTGTGGTTCCGAAAATTAGACAGGTGAAGGAAATGGCTGATGCTAAAGGGCTCGACATTGATATTGAAATTGATGGCGGTGTCAACACAGAAACGGCCAAATTATGCACTGATGCAGGGGCAACAATACTTGTGGCTGGTTCTGCGGTTTATGACAAAGAAGACCGTCAAAAAGCGATTGAAGAGCTAAAAAGAAGCACCATGTAAGGTTGTAGAAAAATAAAAACAGTAAGTCAGCTATTTGGATAGCTGACTTCTTTATTAGGGAAAGGGCGAGGAGTATGATCATTAACATATTGGCTGGTGGGCCAGAAGAGCAGTTACCAGAGCTCAAGAGCTATCTAGAAAACGATGTGTTATGGGTCGGAGTCGATAGGGGTGTATATACCCTTCTTTCCTATGGAATTGAGCCGAAGATGGCGTTTGGTGACTTTGATTCAGTCAATGACGAAGAAATGCAATTCATACATACAAAGGTGAAATCTCTTCGTATTTATAAATCGGAGAAAGATGAGCCTGATATGGAGCTTGCTCTCACATGGGCAGTTGAGCAAAAGCCAGAACGGATTCGCCTATTTGGCGCCACGGGAGGGCGACTGGATCATTTTTTGGCGAATGTCCAATTGCTGTTGAGATCTTTGATTGAAGAGTGGTCTAGTTCTATTGAAATTATTGACCAACAAAATCTGCTCTATGCAGTTCGTCCAGGTACCCATCAAATCAAAGTAGATGAACAGAAAAAATATATTTCCTTTCTCCCAATTGCAGGTGCAGTCGAGAATCTTACGCTTAGTGGTTTCAAATATCCATTAAAAGATCGTCATATTCCTGCGACTTCTACACTATGTATTAGTAATGAACTTATTGATGAATGTGGTACTTTTTCTTTTACTGAAGGCATATTATTGGTGATAAGAAGCAAGGATTAAAAAATTCCAATATAAGAGTACTCATTTTTATCTGATGAATATGATGATATGGAGAAAAATCGTGAAGAGAAAGTTGTATGCGTGAGATGGTGAGGAGGGACATTATGAAATTTTATACAATTAAACTTCCAAAATTTCTAGGTGGCATTGTCCGGGCCATGCTAGGAACTTTTAAGAAGGGCTAATTTTTTGCACCTCATACATTATGAGGTGTTTTTTATTATCATAAAATGGACAAAATAATGACAAAAGGCTGTTTTCGTAATAATTGTTGCTAAAATCCTACTGCCGTTGGCCAGCGGCCGATTTTAACGTAAAAATAGTTATATGGTGCATCGTAACAAGTTTACAAGCTCTTTTCTCGATTTTTTCGACCATTATTCATTGAAAACAAAGATAAATTCATTGTTTTTTACTACAAAAGCGACAAAGTGTGAGAAAAGAGCATAACAGAAAAAGAGCATCCCAAAAGGATGCTCTCATTCTCATTATTATACTCGTTCAACTTTACCTGATCTTAGCGCTCTTGCAGAAACCCAAACACGCTTAGGTTTACCATCAACAAGAATACGTACTTTTTGAAGGTTAGCACCCCATGTACGCTTGTTAGCGTTCATAGCGTGAGAACGTGCATTACCTGAAGTAGTTTTTTTACCAGTGATTACACATTTACGTGGCATATTTATTTCCCCCCTTACTATGAAAGGTGTATCATTTTAACTTATACTTTCGCGCAATTTAAAATTGCCATTCATAATTTTAATGCGAAAAACTAATATAGATTTTTCGACTATTAAAAGATACTTTAATAATTTATCATACAAACTTTTGGAATGCAATAGTTCAGCTGTGAGTTTCAAGAAAATTTCCTTGACAGATACTTGTCGCAATTGCTTGCAAATTGACGTGGTACTTTTAAATTTGATTTCATTATAGTAAAATGACTTTAGTTGAATTTCTATCACAAGGTATTAAGATGAAATTATGCTTTTATTTTTCAAATGTGAATAGATTCTTCAGCACGGAGTTATTTCCAAAGGGGGAACGATCGATGTCCATTGAATTAAAAACGAACTACGGACAAATTGATATCTCAAACGATGTAATTGCTACAATTGCTGGTGGAGCAGCAGTTGATTGCTATGGTATAGTAGGAATGGCGTCAAAGCAACAATTAAAAGACGGATTAACCGAAATATTACGTAGAGAAAATTTCACACGTGGTGTCATCGTTCGCCAAGAAAATGACGAAGTACATATTGATATGTATATTATCGTTAGTTACGGAACGAAAATTTCCGAGGTAGCTCATAACGTCCAATCAAAAGTAAGGTATACATTGGATAAAACAGTAGGCTTAAGTGTCGAATCGGTAAATATTTTTGTTCAAGGCGTACGTGTTACGAACCCGTAGTGAGGAGGAAGTTTTGTGTCAATTAATACTTTAGATGGAAAGCGTTTTGCACAGATGATTGCTCAAGGAGCTCATCACCTGTCCACTAATGCAAAATATGTGGATGCATTAAACGTCTTTCCAGTTCCAGATGGAGATACTGGAACGAACATGAACTTATCGATGACTTCTGGTGCTAAGGAAGTTAGAAATAATGTTCAAGACCATATTGGTCGCGTTGGAATTGCTCTATCCAAAGGTCTCCTAATGGGAGCGCGCGGAAACTCAGGAGTTATTTTATCTCAGTTATTCCGTGGCTTCTCAAAGAATATTGAGCAAAAGAGTACGATAAATGGAACGGAATTCGCTGCTGCATTTGAAGCAGGTGTACAAACTGCTTATAAAGCTGTTATGAAGCCAGTAGAAGGCACGATTTTAACAGTGGCAAAAGATGCTGCAAAGCATGCGGTAGAAGCTGCTAAAAAAAGCGATGATATCGTTAAGATCATGGAAGAAGTAGTAGCTGAAGCGAAGGCGTCTCTAAAAAGAACTCCAGACCTTTTACCTGTATTAAAAGAGGTTGGAGTTGTTGATAGTGGTGGTCAAGGACTAGTCTTTGTTTATGAAGGATTCCTTGCTGAATTAAAAGGTGAGAAATTACCTGAAGCACCATCTGAATTGCCAAAAATGGAAGAACTAATTAGTGAAGAACACCATAATCATGTTCAGGGTCACATTAATACAGCAGATATCATTTTTGGATATTGTACAGAGTTCATGGTGAAATTTGAATCTGAGAAGCTAAGCAAAACTCCATTTTCAGAAGATAAATTCCGTCAAGACTTAAGTCAATACGGCGACTCTTTATTAGTAATTGCTGATGAGAATGTCGTAAAAGTACATATTCACTCTGAGCAACCAGGTACTTGCTTATCTTATGGTCAACAATATGGAAGCTTAATCAATATGAAGATTGAGAATATGCGTGAACAGCATACGAGTATTGTTGGTGAAGATCATAAGGCTCCTGCGCCTGCAGTGAAAAAAGAAAAGCAGGAGTTTGGAATTGTAGCGGTTTCAATGGGAAATGGAATTGCTGATTTATTCCGTAGCATTGGTGCCAATGCTGTGATTGAAGGCGGACAAACGATGAACCCTAGCACAGAGGACATCGTGAAAGCAATTAAGGAAATCAATGCGAAGAAGATCATTATTCTTCCAAATAACAAAAATATCATCATGGCTGCTGAACAGGCTGCAGAAGTGTCAGAAGAGGATGTTATTGTCGTTCCTTCGAAAACTGTACCACAAGGATTAGCGGCACTTCTTGCCTTTAATCCATCTGCAGGTCTTTCTGATAATAAGGAAGGCATGACAGAAGCGATGAGCCATGTTAAGACTGGACAGATCACTTTTGCAGTTCGTGATACAAATATAGAAGGTGTAACGATTGAGAAAGACGATTTCATGGGCATTGCCGATGGGAAAATTATCTTAACAGATAAGAATCGATTGAATGCTGCAAAAGGACTTCTTAAAACAATGTTAGACGAAGATTCCGAAATCCTTACGATCTTAAAGGGTGAAGAAGCAACGGACGAAGACATTGAAGAATTAACAGCATTCATTGAAGAAGAATTCGAAGATGTTGAAATCGAAGTACACGATGGAAAGCAACCATTATATTCATTTATCTTCTCAATTGAATAACTTCTTATATGAACTTACAAAAGCATGGCTATCTTAGTCATGCTTTTGTTCATCATTCCGGAGTGGTTAAAGGAGTTTTAAAGTGAATGACAAAGTGTTAAAACAATCCATCACACAAGTTAAAGGAATTGGCGAAGAGACAGCGCAAGTTTTGGCGGAATTGAATATTTACACCGTAGAGGATCTCCTAGAGTACTATCCGTTTCGATATGAGGATTATCGGCTTCGTGATTTAACACAGGTCGCTCATGATGAAAGGCTTACAGTTGAAGGAATCGTTCAAAGCGAGCCTTCCCTTATGTACTTTGGTAGAAAGAAATCAAAACTTACGGTCAAATTGCTCGTTGGCAATTTTTTGATTCAAGTGACGTTTTTTAATCAGTCGTACTTAAAAAATAAGCTATCTCTTAACGAAACCATTCAAGTGACTGGGAAATGGGATATGCATCGACGGACGATCACCGCTTCTGAAATGAAAATGGGACCTTCCCAACAGAAAGAAAGTCTCTCTCCGATTTATAGTGTCAAAGGAAGTGTAACGGTTAAAGGGATTCGTCGATTTATTCAACTAGCATTTCACCAATTTGGAGAACACATTGAAGAAACGATGCCCCAAAATTTAATCAATAAATATCGACTTCCTAATCGGCGTGATGCCCTTCGAATGATTCATTTTCCACAAAATGATCAAGATTTGAAACAAGCACGTCGAAGATTCGTCTATGAAGAGTTCTTATATTTTCAATTAAAAATGCAAGCGCTAAGAAAATTTGAACGTGAACAGTCACAAGGGATCATTCAAAAATATGATTTGGAAAAATTGCAGACCTTCTTAGACAGCCTTCCTTTCCCATTAACAAATGCGCAAAAACGAGTCGTTAATGAGATTTTGGCGGATATGAAATCAAACTATCGTATGAGCCGTCTCCTTCAAGGGGATGTTGGCTCAGGTAAAACAGTTGTGGCGGCAATTGCTCTATTTGCAAGTCATACGGCTGGCTATCAAGGTGCGTTAATGGTTCCTACAGAAATTTTGGCGGAACAACATGCTGAATCATTAAAAAGTCTCCTTGAGCCATTCGGACTGAAATGTGAGTTGTTGACTAGCTCTGTCAAAGGGAAACGTCGAAAAGAGATATTAGAACAGTTGCAGGCGGGAGAAATTGACATTCTAATTGGAACTCATGCCTTAATCCAAGATGAAGTTCATTTTCAAAAATTAGGATTAGTCATAACGGACGAACAGCACCGTTTTGGTGTAGGGCAGCGTAAGATTCTTCGGGAAAAAGGGGAGAATCCAGATGTTCTCTTTATGACAGCAACTCCTATTCCAAGGACTCTTGCGATTACAGTCTTTGGAGAGATGGATGTATCGATTATTGATGAAATGCCTGCTGGTAGAAAAATAATCGAAACCTATTGGGCGAAGAAAGAGATGCTTGATCGCATTCTATCCTTTATGGAAAAAGAGTTATCAAAAGGTAGACAAGCTTATGTGATTTGTCCATTAATCGAGGAATCTGAAAAGCTAGATTTTCAAAATGCGATAGATGTCCATTCGTCTTTGCAAGTCTATTTTCAAAATCGCTATGAGGTCGGTTTAATGCACGGCCGCCTTGGAGCAGATGAGAAAGATAATGTGATGAAAGCTTTTAGTAATAACGAGATTCAAGTTCTTGTTTCGACCACCGTGGTAGAGGTAGGGGTCAATGTTCCAAATGCGACGATGATGGTCATTTATGACGCTGAACGATTTGGGTTATCACAGCTCCACCAGCTCCGCGGACGTGTTGGACGAGGAAGCGAACAATCGTATTGTATTTTACTTGCTGACCCGAAATCAGAGGTCGGGAAAGAACGAATGCAAATTATGACAGAAACAAACGATGGTTTTGTGCTCAGTGAAAAGGATTTGGAATTAAGGGGTCCAGGGGACTTTTTTGGAAAAAAACAAAGTGGAGTGCCAGAGTTTAAGGTGGCCGATATGGTTCATGATTATCGCGCGTTAGAAACTGCGCGTAATGATGCAACCGCCCTTATACAGTCAGCTGTTTTTTGGGAATCTCCTGAATATGAACATTTACGAGAGTCTCTCCAAGAATCTGGAGTATTGGAAGGGGAAAAACTAGATTAAGGATAACGTTTTTCTCGCGTTTCTTTCTGAAGAGAAAAGAGCGAGTTTTTGGGCTTGTTTTACGAAACAATCATTATTAGAACAGCCTTTAGGAATGCAAGGAGACGAATTACTTCTTGCAAACTCTTTTTTAAAATTATATACTACTATTAGTACCTAGTCTTAATAACTTGGACGGTGTCATGCATGAAGAGGAATAAAAGAGAGCGGCAAGCATTATTAACAGAAACGATAAAGGAAAATCCTTTTATCACAGACGAAGAGCTTGCTGATAAATTTACAGTTAGTGTTCAAACGATTCGACTAGATCGTTTAGAACTATCCATACCTGAATTAAGAGAGAGAATCAAAAACGTCGCTGAGAAAAACTTTGAGGATGAGGTTCGTTCCTTACCAATAGAAGAAGTAATTGGTGAAATAATTGATATGGACTTAGATAATTCAGCTATTTCTATTTTAGATATCAAAAAAGAACATGTTTTCAAACGAAATCAAATTGCAAGGGGACATCATCTTTTCGCACAAGCTAACTCACTGGCAGTTGCTGTGATTAATGATGAGCTTGCTTTGACAGCAAAAGCGAATATTCGCTTTACTCGCTCCGTTCTTGAAGGTGAAAGAGTTGTTGCAAAGGCAAAGGTCATCAGTATTGATGAAGAAAAGGGCCGTACTCTTGTTGAAGTAACGAGCTTTGTAAATAGTGAAATTGTTTTTATAGGTGATTTTGAAATGTATCGTTCACATGCGTGAGCGTAAGGTCATTCACATACGTAGTGGATTAAATTTTGATATTTAAGGAATGTGACATAAATGAAACTAGCAATCGATGCAATGGGTGGAGATAACGCACCAAAGGAAATCGTTTTAGGGGCGATGAAGGCCGTTGCGACTTATAAAGATCTACATATTATTTTAGTAGGTAATGAAACACAAATTAAAGAACATCTAGCAAATGATGAGAGAATCTCGGTAATGCACACAGATGAAGTCATTCTTGGTACTGACGAGCCTGTTCGTGCGGTTAGAAGAAAAAAGAAAGCTTCTATGGTATTAGCTGCACAGCTTGTGGCTGATGGTGAAGCTGATGGATGTATTTCTGCAGGGAACACAGGAGCCTTAATGGCAGCGGGCTTATTTGTTGTCGGCAGAATTGAAGGAATTGATCGACCTGCTTTATCTCCGACTCTACCAACTATTGGTGGTGAAGGATTCCTTTTACTAGATGTCGGTGCGAATGTAGATGCTAAACCAGAGCATCTCTTACAAAATGCGATTATGGGCTCCATTTACTGTGAAAAAGTAAGAGGCGTGGCAAATCCACGTGTCGGATTACTGAACATTGGTACTGAAGAGAAAAAGGGGAATGAACTTGCTAAACACACCTTTACTCTTCTACAAGATTCCAATCTGAATTTTGTTGGAAATGTTGAGGCGCGTGATTTATTAGACGGTGTTGCTGATGTAGTAGTTACAGATGGATTCACCGGAAATATGGTGTTAAAAACGATTGAAGGAACAGCTATGTCTGTTTTTAAAATGCTGAAGACTGCTCTGTCTAGTAATTTGAAGACAAAGCTAGCTGCTGCTGTCATTATGCCAGACCTTAAAGGTCTAAAAGCTAAAATGGATTATTCGGAATATGGTGGGGCTGGCCTTTTTGGACTCAAGGCGCCAGTTATAAAGGCTCATGGGTCTTCTGATGCCAATTCAGTATTTAGTGCCATTCGCCAAGCTCGCGAAATGGTTGAAAAAGAAGTTACAAATACGATTAGAGAAGCAGTAGAAAAAACACAAGATTAATGAATGAAAAGGAGACTTTTAATGGGAAAAATAGCTTTTTTATTTCCAGGTCAAGGCTCACAAGCTGTGGGGATGGGTAAATCACTTTTTGATAAGGAAGATTCAGTACGTGCTCTATTTGAAAAGGCTGATACGAGACTCGGACTCTCTCTTTCAAAAACGATTTTTGAGGGCCCGATGGAGGAGCTTACTTTAACAACGAACGCTCAGCCAGCATTACTCGTGACGAGCATCGCGATTTTACAATATTTCAAACAAGCCAATATTGAAGCTGATTATGTAGCCGGACATAGCCTTGGTGAATATACTGCACTTGTTGCAGCTGGTGCTTTATCTTTTGAGGATGCAGTATATGCGGTCCGAAAAAGAGGAGAATTCATGGAAGAAGCTGTACCAAATCGTGAAGGTACAATGGCAGCCGTATTAGGCTTAGGTCGTGACGAGCTGGCGAAAGTAACCGAGGAAATCGCAAACGAAGGAAATCCTGTACAACTAGCTAATATTAATTGTCCAGGACAAATCGTCATTTCGGGTTCACGTAAGGGCGTGGAGCTCGCAAGTGTAAAGGCAAAAGAGGCTGGAGCAAAACGTGTATTACCTCTAGAAGTAAGTGGACCATTCCATTCAAGCCTGATGAAACCTGCTTCCACTAAGCTTCAAGGAGTCCTTGATGAAATTGAGATTAAAGAAGCGAACATTCCTGTTATTGCAAATGTAACTGCGACTGAAATGAGTGCTCCTATTGAGATTAAGGAAAAGCTTATCCAACAGTTATATTCTCCTGTTCAGTGGGAAGATTCAGTTAAGAAAATGATTGATCTTGGTGTAGACACCTTCATTGAAATTGGACCAGGTAAGGTGTTATCCGGATTAGTGAAAAAAATCGACCGTTCAGCTAAAGTGTTTAATATTTCTGATGAAGAAACGTTTGCAGCTGTTCATGAAGCATTAAAGGAGGAGCTACGATGAAACTAGAGGGAAAAAGTGCATTAGTTACAGGGGCATCTCGTGGAATTGGTAGAGAAATTGCCCTAGAACTAGCAAGACAGGGTGCAAACGTAGCTGTTAATTATGCTGGCAGTGAAAAGCTAGCGAATGAAGTCGTCGCTGAAATTAAAGCACTTGGTCGCGAAGCTTTTGCTATTCAAGCGAATGTTGCCGATGGCGGATCTGTTACCGACATGGTGAATAAAGTGATCGAACAATTTGGAAGTCTCGATATATTAGTAAACAATGCTGGTATTACGCGCGATACTTTGCTTATGCGGATGAAGGAAGACGATTGGGATGCGGTTATTGATACGAATCTTAAAGGTGTTTTCCTGTGCACGAAGGCAGTCACTCGTCAGATGATGAAGCAAAGAAGCGGTCGAATCATCAATATCTCATCGATTGTTGGCGTAAGTGGAAATGCTGGTCAAGCTAACTATGTTGCTGCAAAAGCTGGGGTAATCGGGTTAACGAAAACGACTGCTAAAGAATTTGCTTCACGAGGCATTACTGTGAATGCAGTCGCACCAGGATTTATTTCAACAGACATGACCGATAAGCTTACGGAAGAAATTAAAGGGGAAATGCTGAAGCAAATCCCACTTGCTCGCTTAGGCGATCCAGAGGATATTGCAAAAGTAGTTGCATTCCTAGCATCCGAAGACAGTCGCTACATGACAGGTCAAACACTACATGTAGACGGCGGAATGGTGATGTGATAAGTAAGTGGCGGCTCATTACCGCCACACAATTTGTGTTAAATTCCACTTTTATTATGAAAAAGTTATATGTTATATAAGTCAATTTCAAATGAAAATAGGCAAAAATGAGATTGATAAATTAAACTAAAATAACTATAATGGCTTGAGGGGAGGTGAACAAGCATGGCAGACGTATTAGAACGTGTAACGAAAATCATCGTTGACCGCCTTGGTGTTGAAGAATCTCAAGTTAAACTTGAAGCAACTTTCAAAGAAGACCTAGGAGCTGATTCCCTAGACGTAGTTGAACTAGTAATGGAATTAGAAGATGAATTCGATATTGAAATTTCTGACGATGATGCAGAAAAAATCACAACAGTTGGTGACGCAGTTAATTACATAAACGCCAATTCATAATCGTTAGAATCCTAAAAAGCTCCGTTTTAATAGCGGGGCTTTCTTCTGTAAAAATGACCTGTTTTCTTAAAATATATCTTTGCCTTTTAGTGCAAATATAAGTACACTTAGAAAATGGAATGTAAAAAAATAGCAAGGTGGATTAGACATGCGTAAGAGTGGGAACGAAAGAGAAAAACGCACATTTCGTAATAGAGATAGACATTTTAAAGAATTTCAAGATAAAATAGGTGTACCATTTTCGAACGAGAAATTGCTTATACAAGCATTTACTCATTCATCATATGTGAATGAGCATCGCAAGAAGCCTTATGATGATAATGAAAGGCTCGAGTTTTTAGGAGATGCTGTACTAGAATTAACCGTTTCACAATTTCTATATAAAAAATATCCAACTATGACTGAAGGGGAACTGACGAAGTTAAGAGCAGCTGTTGTATGTGAACCTTCTCTCGTTGCATTTGCCAATGAATTATCCTTTGGAGAATACGTTCTCTTAGGAAAAGGTGAAGAGATGACTGGTGGAAGAACAAGACCAGCATTGCTAGCAGATGTTTTTGAAGCATTTATTGGAGCTTTATTTTTAGATAAAGGAATTGAAACGGTCGTTCGTTTTCTAGAGAAAGTGATTTTTCCTAAAATTGATGCAGGTGCTTTTTCTCATGTGATGGATTTCAAAAGTCAGCTACAGGAGCATGTACAGCGTGATGGCTCAGGGGTTATTGAATATAAAGTGTTACAAGAAAAGGGCCCTGCTCATAATCGTGAATTCATCTCTCAAGTCTCCCTAAATGGGACAGAAGTTGGCGTTGGAACAGGAAAATCGAAGAAAGAGGCAGAACAGCATGCTGCCCAAATGGCTTTAGAAAAACTAAAAGCCCATATATAACAGTTGAGATGAGATGAAGGGGGATACAAACGTGCATCTGAAACGTTTGGATGTAGTAGGCTTTAAATCATTCGCCGAGCGCATTGGGGTTGACTTTGTAACGGGTGTTACGGCAGTTGTTGGCCCGAACGGAAGTGGAAAAAGTAATATTACCGATGCAATCCGCTGGGTGCTTGGTGAACAATCAGCTAAATCCCTCCGTGGAGCAAAAATGGAAGATATCATTTTTGCAGGAAGCGACTCGAGAAAGCCACTAAATTTTGCAGAAGTGACGTTAACACTTGAAAATGAAGATCAATTTTTACCAATTGATTATAACGAAGTCAGTGTAACTAGAAGAGTCTATCGTTCTGGGGACAGTGAATTTTTTATTAATAAACAGAGCTGTCGTTTAAAAGATATTATTGATTTATTCATGGACTCTGGTCTCGGTCGTGAAGCTTTTTCGATCATAAGCCAAGGTAGAGTAGAAGAAATTTTAAACAGTAAGGCTGAAGAACGAAGAACGATTTTTGAAGAGGCGGCCGGCGTTCTGAAATATAAGACTCGTAAAAAGAAAGCTGAAGGCAAGCTGACGGAAACGCAAGAAAACTTAAATCGTGTAAATGATATTGTTCATGAGCTTGAAGGGCAAGTTGAGCCATTGAAAATTCAAGCATCGATTGCAAAAGATTATCTCCAGCAAAAAGAAGAGCTGGAGAAAATTGAAGTTGCTCTAACAGTCTATGAAATCGAAGAATTGCATGGAAAATGGGAACAGCTTTCAAAGCAACTTGAGCAAAATAAGCATGTCGAGATGGAACTTTCTGCTACTTTACAAACAAAAGAAGCAAAAGTTGTCGAGATGAGAGAGCAAATTGCAGCAATTGATGAATCGATAAACGATTTGCAAACGGTACTTCTTCATGCATCCGAGGAGTTAGAAAAGCTTGAAGGGAAGAAAGAAGTTTTAAAAGAGAGAAAGAAAAATGCGAAGCAAAATAAAGAGCAGCTAGAAAAGTCAATTGCCTCATTATCAGCGAAAATTGCTGAGCTTTCTAAGGAAAAAGATGAGCAAGAAGAAACTGCTAATGCTTTGGAAAAAGAAGCGAGTGAGCTTCAGAAAATTCTTTCGGAAAAACAAAATCAATTAAAGCTTTTCAGCGAAAATATTGAAGAAAAAATCGAATCACTAAAGAGTGATTATATTGAGATTTTAAACCAGCAAGCTACTTATAAAAATGAACTTCAAAATATTGACTCCCAAATCGGACAACAGCAACAACGAAGCAAAAGACTTGATGAAGATAACCAGAAATATTTAGAAGACCGTCGTGTTATTGAGGAAAAAAGAGCCGCGATTATGTCCAAGCTGTCTGTCGTGCAAAAAGAGCTAGAAGAACAGGTTCATATTTTCCGAAATGAGCAGGCAAAGCTTGAGAATCTTCGCAACCAATATGACAAACAGGAATCTACTTTATATCAAGCATATCAGTTTTTGCAAAAGGCAAAGTCAAGAAAAGATATGCTTGAAGAGATGGAAGATGATTATTCTGGATTCTTCCAAGGTGTAAAAGAAGTTCTAAAAGCAAGAGAAAATGAGCTTTCTGGTATTGAAGGAGCGATTGCAGAACTTATTCAAGTTCCAAAAGAGTACGAGGTTGCTCTTGAGACTGCATTAGGTGGAGCGGCACAACATGTTGTCGTGACCACAGAGGAAAGTGGACGAAATGCGATTCAATACTTGAAGAAAAACTCTTTTGGTCGGGCAACATTTTTACCAATGAGTGTCATCAAAGGGAAATCTCTTTCTTCTCAGCAACTCCAATTGATTCAGGGCCATCCTGCTTTTGTAGGTGTTGCTTCAGATTTGATTGGCTCAGAAGAGAAATACAGCAATGTGATCACAAATCTTCTTGGGAATGTTGTGATTACTAGGGATTTAAAAGGTGCCAATGAAATGGCTAAGATCCTCCAATACCGTTGTCGATTTGTTACCCTAGATGGGGATGTCGTCAATGCGGGAGGTTCGATGACCGGTGGTGCTGTTAAAAAGCAATCTACTTCCCTTTTAAGTAGAAAAGGTGAATTGGAAGACTTAAAGGAAAAGCTTGCTGAAATGGAAAGGCAAACTGCCATCAAGGAAGAGCAGGTCAAGGAGTCAAAAGCAAGCATTCAAGATCAGCAAACTCTTTTAGATGATCTTCGAAAAAAAGGCGAGGAGCTTCGAATCGAAGAGCAATCAATCAAAGGGGACTTGCGTGAGGTCGAATTTGAAGAAAAGAACATGAATGAAAAGCTTGCTTTGTATGATTCAAATATCTCACAATATGGAGAAGAAAAGGAAAGACTCTCAGCAAGGAAGGTAGAATTAACCCGTCTACTAGAAGAATCGGAAGAAACAAAGCTTTCCCTTGATCGAGAGATTTCTCTCCTTACTGAACAGAAAAACACACAAATTTCTTCTAAGGAAACGGTCTCGGAAGAAATTGGTGAGTTAAAGGTGAAGCTAGCTGCCAAAAATGAGCAAGCTCGTAATGCTCGTGAAAATCTTACAAAAACGAGTTTTGAGTTAGATGAGGTTAGTCAAAACTATGATTCTGTTAAGGAAGATTTAGATTTACTATCTTCAGAAATGACAGACAGTACATCTGGTGCGGAATATTTAGAAGAAGCAGCTTCGCAAAAGCTTCAGGATAAAAATGAAACGACGAAGCTTATTGCATCTCGTCGTGAAGAAAGATTAGCACTACACGGTCAGGTTGAGGATGCTGAGCTTGAAGTGAGAGAGCTAAAACGTCAGCATAAAGGTCTAATCGGAATTTTGACAGACGAGGAAGTTAAATTGACTCGTTTAGATGTCGATTTAGAAAATCGCTTAACGCGTTTACGCGAGGAATACTTGCTTTCTTATGAAGGGGCAAAGGATGATTATCCATTAACGATTCCTGCTGACGAAGCAAGGAAAAAGGTGAAATTAATTAAGCTTTCCATTGAAGAACTAGGAACAGTCAACTTAGGAGCCATTGAAGAATATGAGCGTGTTTCTGAGCGCTACGAATTTCTTTTAGAACAAAAGAATGACCTTCAAGAAGCGAAGGATACGCTATTCCAAGTGATTGATGAGATGGATGAGGAAATGAAAAAGAGATTTGAACAGACCTTCTATGGCATTCGCTCACATTTCGAATCTGTATTCCAATCATTATTCGGTGGTGGACGAGCTGATCTAAGGTTGACTGACCCAGAAGATCTTTTAAATACAGGTGTGGAAATCGTTGCTCAGCCACCAGGGAAGAAATTACAAAATCTCGGCTTGTTATCAGGTGGAGAACGTGCTCTAACAGCAATAGCTTTACTCTTCTCGATTCTTAAGGTGCGACCTGTACCATTCTGTATTTTGGATGAGGTGGAAGCTGCTCTTGATGATGCCAATGTCCATCGTTTTAGTCAATATCTAAAACGATATAGCCATGAAACGCAATTCATTGTTATTACCCACCGTAAGGGAACAATGGAAGGTGCAGATGTGCTGTATGGGGTAACGATGCAGGAATCAGGTGTGTCGAAATTAGTTTCTGTTAGACTTGAAGAATCAAAAGAGCTAGTAGAATCTTAAAAGTTGATCGCTGAAAAAGGAAGGGAAGCGTATGAGTTTTTTTAAGAAGCTAAAAGAAAAAATTACACAGCAAACAGATGCGGTTACAGAGAAGTTCAAGGATGGACTGACGAAAACGCGTGATAATTTTTCAGGTAAAGTAAATGATTTAGTAGCCCGTTATCGCAAGGTAGATGAAGATTTTTTTGAAGAGCTAGAAGAAATCTTGATTCAAGCGGATGTAGGCTTTGAAACGGTAATGGATTTAATTGAAGAGCTGAAAATGGAAGTGAAGCGTAAGAACATTCAAGACCCAGCAGAGGTTCAAAGTGTTATTTCTGAAAAACTTGTGGAAATATATGAGGGTGCTGATGAGGCGTCTACTGAGCTAAATATTCAAGCTGAGGGATTAACGGTTCTATTATTTGTTGGTGTAAACGGGGTTGGAAAAACAACAACGATTGGAAAGCTTGCCCATAAGTTTAAGTCAGAAGGTAAAAAAGTTGTCCTCGCTGCTGGTGATACGTTCCGTGCAGGTGCGATTGAACAGCTAGAAGTATGGGGAGAACGTGTTGGTGTTGACGTTATTAAGCAAGGTGCGGGCTCTGATCCAGCGGCTGTCATGTTCGATGCTATCCAAGCTGCGAAGTCAAGGGAAGCTGATATACTGATTTGTGATACAGCAGGACGTCTGCAAAATAAGGTAAACTTAATGAAGGAGCTTGAAAAGGTGAAGCGCGTGATTGAACGTGAAGTTCCTGGTGCTCCTCATGAAGTTCTCCTTGTTCTAGATGCAACGACAGGTCAAAATGCCTTGATTCAAGCGAAAACATTCAAGGAAGCTACGAATGTAAGTGGAATTGTATTAACGAAGCTTGATGGTACTGCAAAGGGTGGTATCGTGCTTGCGATCCGCAATGAACTTGGGATTCCAGTGAAGTTTGTAGGTCTTGGTGAAAAAATGGACGATCTCCAAGAATTTAATGCAGAGCAATACGTTTACGGATTATTTGCTGATTTGGTTGAAAAAGAAGAATTAGACTGAGTTGTTTATGCCCGGTACACAGTGTGTGCCGGGTGTTTTTGTGGGACTAGGTAATGTTTTAGGATCAAGGATTAGCGAAAATACCGTTCAAGAGGAGTTTCGTTGACAGGATAAGCAGAAAATCCGTAGGAGCTGTCAATGAAGAATAGTTTCATTGACAGGTTTAGTTGAAAACCAGTAAGAGTTGTCAATTAAGAGCAGTTTCATTGACAGGATAAGCCGAAAAGCAGTAAGAGTTGTCAATGAAGAACAGTTTCGTTGACAGGATAAGCAGAAAACCCATAAGAGTTGTCAATGAAGATCAATTTCGTTGACAGGACAAGCCGAAAAATCGTAAGAGTTGTCAATCAAAATCAGTTGCACCAAAAGGATTAACTATAATCAACTATGATTGCTCCGATAAGAGTATATCTGTAGATGAGTGAAGGCAGCTTTTACAAAGAAATTAGTCCATTCTAACGTAATCTTCCCGCAATGGGCTTAATAACTCATAAACGCAATTGTGAGTAAAGATAAAACCTTGACAATACTATATGGATGCGTGTACACTGACTATGTAAAGGCTTTTCACTTAACAAGGAGGGATGAGCTGTGCTTGAAAAGACAACTCGTATCAATTATTTATACGATTTTTATCAATCCTTGTTAACACCAAAACAGCAGAGCTATATGTCTCTATACTACTTAGATGATTTTTCCCTTGGAGAAATTGCCGATGAATACGGTGTAAGTAGGCAGGCGGTGTACGATAATATTAAGCGTACGGAAGCCATGCTCGAGGAGTATGAAGAAAAGCTATGTTTATTTGATAAATTTCAAAAGCGAAATAAGCTTTTGAATGGAATAACAGAAGCTTTAAAAACTGATTCTCCATCGAAACAGGCATTATTAGAAGCAGTAGCAGAGCTTGAGAAATTGGATTAGGAGGCGGCAAGATGGCATTTGAAGGATTAGCCGACCGACTGCAAAATACGATGCAAAAGATCCGCGGTAAAGGGAAGGTCTCTGAAGCGGATGTAAAAGAAATGATGCGTGAAGTTCGTCTTGCTCTTTTAGAAGCGGACGTTAACTTCAAGGTTGTAAAAGAATTTGTTAAAAAAGTTAGCGAGCGTGCCGTTGGACAAGAGGTTTTAAAAAGCTTAACGCCTGGCCAACAAGTCATCAAGGTTGTAAAAGAAGAATTAACCAACTTGATGGGTGGCGAGGAAAGTAAGATTGCCGTCAGCAACCGTCCTCCAACTGTCATTATGATGGTGGGATTACAGGGTGCAGGTAAAACCACAACAACTGGTAAGTTAGCAAACCTACTACGCAAGAAATACAATCGAAATCCAATGCTAGTTGCTGCCGATATATATCGTCCTGCTGCGATTAAACAGCTTGAAACGCTTGGAAAACAGCTTAATATGCCTGTGTTCTCCTTAGGAGACCAAGTGAGTCCTGTAGAAATCGCAAAGCAAGCAATTGCCAAAGCAAAAGAAGACCATAATGATTATGTTCTTATTGATACGGCTGGTCGCTTGCATGTGGACGAAGCTCTAATGGGTGAACTAAAAGAGATTAAAGAACTATCAAACCCAAATGAGATTTTCCTTGTAGTTGATGCAATGACTGGACAAGACGCTGTCAATGTAGCCCAGAGCTTCAATGAACAGCTTGGCTTAACTGGTGTCGTATTGACGAAGCTTGATGGGGATACTCGTGGGGGAGCAGCGCTATCGATTCGTTCTGTGACCAACACACCTATTAAATTTGTAGGTCTTGGTGAGAAATTAGATGCATTGGAATCCTTCCATCCAGAACGCATGGCTTCACGTATTCTTGGTATGGGAGACGTTCTGACTTTAATCGAAAAAGCACAGTCTAATATTGATGAGGAAAAAGCGAGGGAAATGGAGCAGAAAATGAAGTCAAATTCATTTACTCTTGATGATTTCCTGGACTCATTAGGGCAGGTTCGCAACATGGGACCTCTTGAAGATCTTCTGAAAATGATGCCTGGTGCGAATAAGATGAAGGGTCTTAACAATCTTCAAATTGATGAAAAGCAAATTTCTCATGTTGAAGCGATTATTCAATCGATGACGAAGGAAGAAAAAATTCATCCGGAAATCATTACATCGAATCGTCGTAAACGAATTGCAAAGGGAAGTGGGACTTCTGTACCGGAGGTAAACCGTCTCCTTAAGCAATTTGAAGACATGAAAAAAATGATGAAGCAAATGTCAGGAATGCAGCAAAAAGCCAAGAAAAAAGGGAAGAAAAAAGGCGGGTTTAACCTTCCATTTAATCCTTTTCAATAAGAAATTTGCTGATTTGACCTAAAAAAATTCAACTGACAAGAAAAAACACTTTACAAACTATTTAACAATCTGTTATTATTCTATCTTGTGTGAAACTATTCGGAGGTGCTATTAAACATGGCAGTAAAAATTCGTTTAAAACGTATGGGAGCAAAAAAATCTCCTTTTTATCGTATTGTAGTAGCTGATTCTCGTTCTCCTCGTGATGGACGTTTTATTGAAACAGTTGGAACTTATAATCCAGTAGCTGAGCCAGCTATCGTTGAAATCAACGAAGACTTAGCTCTTAAGTGGTTAAAAGACGGTGCAAAACCATCTGACACAGTTCGTAACTTATTCTCTAAACAAGGCATTATGGAAAAATTCCATAACGCTAAGTTCAGCAAGTAATAGACGATATGAAAGAGCTTATTGAAACAATTGTTAAGCCTCTTGTAGATTTTCCAGAAGACGTTCTAGTGAATGTCGCGGAAGAATCTGACCGAATTACTTATAAACTTAACGTGAATAAAAGCGATATGGGAAAAGTAATCGGAAAGCAAGGGCGCGTCGCTAAAGCTATTCGAACTGTTGTCTATGCAGCAGGATCTACACAACAGAAGAAAGTCTTTTTAGAAATTGTTGAGTAAGGCTCACCGTATTATTACGAGAGACACAAAAAAAGGAGGGGAAACCCTTCTTTTTTTTAACTATTTTCTTGTTTTTCGAATGGAATGTGCTGTTCATTACCAATAAAGGTAATAGCAGTACATAAATGAGTTGAGAAAGACCTAAAAAAGCGCAGAGGAGGCGCTGAGCTTGAATATTCTACAAAGTGTCGTGGTTAAACAGGTACTTACGGAAAAAAGCAAAGAACAGCTGCTCCAAAAATACGAAGGCAATCGTCTGCAACTTAAGAAGGAATGCGAACAGCTGATGTTCGAATTAAAAAAACTTGAAAAAACGAAGAAATACCAAATTGGAAATTTAAACAAGCAATTTGAAAAAGAAATACATACTCGCAGAGAAAAAATAAAGCTTCTCGAGTTTCAAATAGAACAATTACATATGCTACCATTAGGAAGCGAACTAAAAGAAAAAGAAATACAAAGTATAGTTGAAATAAATGTAGGCGACGTTTGGGAAGATATCGTGACGAATAAAACGATTATCATAAAAGATGGCATCGTTGCTGAAATTCGCTAGAGGTGATGATTGTTGGAAAAATGGTTTAATGTAGGAAAAATCGTAAATACTCATGGAATTAGAGGAGAAGTTCGTGTCATTTCTAAAACGGACTTTGCTGAGGAGCGTTATACGAAAGGAAATAAATTGTACTTATTCATGCCTGATGCAAAAGAGCCGATCGAATTAACGGTTGCATCACATCGTGTCCATAAGAATTTCAATCTTTTAACCTTTGAGGGCTATGAAAATGTCAACGAAGTAGAGAAAATGAAGGGTGGCATTCTCAAGATTCGTGAGGACCAGCTTACAGAGCTTGAAGAAGACGAATTCTATTTCCACGAAATTATTGGATGTCATGTATTCACGACAGATGGTGAAGAAATTGGGAAAGTGCGCGAGATTTTAACACCTGGTGCGAATGATGTTTGGGTCGTAAAAGGTAAAGGTGGAAAAGACATCTTAATTCCTTATATCGAGCAGATTGTCAAAAAAGTAGATATAAAGGAACAGACCATTATTATTGAGCCGATGGAAGGGTTACTGTCATGATGAAAATTGATGTCTTGACCCTTTTTCCGGAAATGTTCGAAGGGGTTCTTGGAAGCTCAATTTTAAAAAAAGCAGCGGAACAAAAAGCTGTTGACTATCATATCGTTAATTTCCGCGAGTTTGCTGATAACAAGCATAAGACCGTTGATGATTACCCATATGGCGGTGGGGCAGGAATGGTGCTTAAACCACAGCCAATCTTTGATGCTGTTGCCCATCTAAAGGAAGAAGCACAAAGTACGAAGCCTCGTGTTATTCTTCTATGTCCTCAAGGGAAAACGCATAATCAGAAGATCGCGGAAGACTTGGCTAAGGAAGAACATTTAGTCTTTATTTGTGGCCATTACGAAGGCTATGACGAGAGAATTCGAGAACATGTGGTGACAGATGAGTTATCGATAGGGGATTACGTGCTGACTGGTGGAGAGCTAGGGGCTATGGTCGTAATCGATAGTGTAGTGAGACTCTTACCAGAGGTTCTGGGAAATGAAGAATCTCATCAAAGAGACTCTTTTAGCACAGGATTTCTTGAGCACCCCCATTATACAAGACCTGCTGATTTCCGTGGAATGAAGGTTCCAGATGTTCTAACCTCAGGAAATCATCGTTTAATAGACGAATGGAGAGGGAAGGAATCGCTTAAGCGGACATATGAGCGCAGACCGGATCTACTTGAAAATATTGAGCTGACAAATGAGCAAAAAAAATGGCTAAGAGAATTTGAAAATCAGAAGAAATAGCCTTGATACGACTTGAGTATTATGGTATGATAATTTTTGTGACTTAGACTACTATAGTTTACGTCTTATAACGATGTTCCGCTGCATTTATAGGCAAAAGTCCTGCAAGAGCGTCTGTTGGAAGGAGTTGAAAACGATGCAACAATTAATTGAAGAAATTACAAAAGAACAACTTCGTGGGGATCTTCCTGCTTTCCGTCCTGGTGATACAGTACGTGTACACGTAAAAGTTATCGAGGGAACTCGTGAGCGTATCCAGCTTTTCGAAGGTGTTGTAATTAAGCGTCGTGGTGGTGGAATTAGCGAAACTTTTACAGTACGTAAAGTTTCTTACGGAGTAGGCGTTGAGCGTACTTTCCCAGTACACACACCAAAAATTGCGAAGCTTGAAGTTATTCGTCGCGGTAAAGTTCGCCGTGCTAAACTTTACTACCTACGTAACCTACGTGGTAAAAAAGCTCGTATTAAAGAAATTCGATAATAAAAGCTTAAAACAGAAAGGGGCTTGTTCAAGTAAGAATCTGAAAAGATTTTTACAACAAGCTCCTTTTTTGTGATATTAAGGTAGAATCGTTGGTAAAATATTCATAGATGCTCCTTATGACTTTTGGCTGTTGTTAGCAAGAATACATACGATTATACTAAGTCTCATTCGTTCTTACTTCATACATGTAAGCTATGATAGTTTACTTTTAAACTGTGAATTGTCATAATTATTGTAAATGAGTAAGTCTCTTAAAAGAAAATGTGCCATTATAGATTAATTTAACTGTACTTATGAAATGGTGGGGATTGATACGTGGCGAAGAAAAAAAATGAGCTTTGGGAATGGACAAAGGCACTGATAATAGCTGTTCTGTTAGCAGTTGTCATACGATTTTTCTTATTTGCACCAATCGTGGTAGATGGAGAATCCATGATGCCAACTTTACATGATCAGGATCGTATGATTGTAAATAAATTTAGCTATAAAATTGGTGAACCGGAACGATTTGATATCATCGTCTTTCATGCACCGGAAAACAAAGACTATATAAAGAGAATCATCGGACTACCTGGTGATAAGATTGAATACCAAAACGATACTCTTTATGTGAATGGAGAAGCTATAGAGGAACCATACTTAGATGACTTCAAAAATCAAGTGATCGATGGACCTTTAACAGAGCCTTTTACACTTGAAGAGCTAACAGGGCAAGAAACAGTTCCTGAAGGTCATTTGTTTGTAATGGGAGATAATAGACGCTATAGCAAAGATAGTCGTCATATCGGAACAATACCGATGGAAAAAGTATTAGGGAATACCAGTATGGTATACTGGCCCCTTGAGGATATAGGCATCGTTGATTAACAACGCTCTTTTCTCAAACTTTGTTGTTTTGGAGCAAAAAACAATGAAATTATATTTGTTTTCAATGATAACTGTTCGTAAAACAATGAGAAAAGAGCTTGCGAACTTGATACGATGTACTAAATGACTATTTCTACGTTAAAATCGGTAGTAGGATTTTAACAACATCTTTACGAAAATAGCCATTAACAAACATACTTAAAAGGGGGTGTAGTCATGACGATACAATGGTTTCCTGGACATATGGCAAAAGCACGCCGACAGGTGACAGAAAAGCTGAAGCTAGTTGATATTATTTTTGAATTAGTGGACGCGAGAATACCATATTCCTCCCGAAATCCAATGATCGATGAGATCATTCAGCATAAACCACGTTTGGTACTTCTGAATAAAGCGGATATGGCTGATAAGGAAGTAACAAAGGAATGGATTCGTTTTCTTGATGAGCAAGGAATTAAATCTTTGGCGATAAATTCCCATGCTGGAGCTGGAATGAAAGATATCGTTATTGCTGCAAAATCGATCCTCAAAGAAAAATTCGATCGAATGGAAGCAAAAGGCGTTAAGCCAAGAGCGATTAGAGCGATGATTGTGGGGATACCGAATGTCGGGAAATCGACTTTAATTAATCGGTTAGCTAAAAAGAATATCGCTAGAACAGGTAATACGCCTGGTGTGACAAAAGCGCAGCAATGGATAAAGGTTGGCAAAGAACTCGAATTACTGGATACACCAGGAATTCTTTGGCCGAAATTTGAGGACCAAGAGGTTGGTTCAAAGCTCGCTTTAACAGGTGCGATTAAAGATACTATTCTAAACCTCCAAGACGTCTGTATTTACGGATTGCGCTTTTTAGAGAGGGAATATCCACAGCGTTTAAAGGAACGTTATAGCCTGGATGTAATCCCTGAGGACGTTGTTGAGTTATTTAATGAAATCGGCAAGCGTCGGGGTGCGCTCATGAGCGGTGGAGAAATCAATTATGATAAAGTGACTGAACTTGTGATTCGTGATATCCGTTCAGAGCAATTCGGTCCATTGTCATTTGAAAAACCAAATGAGACGGAATCGAACGAATAAATAAATGGAAAGACCTTCTTAGTTAATGAGGAAGGTCTTTACTTTTTTCTAAAATAACCGATACATTTATTAAGTAGTTTTTAGAGAGTGAGGCAGTTCACCTTGAGTTCATACACGATAAAAGAAATAGAAGAAAGACTTAAATCAATTCAATTAATTGATGATCCATTTTTAGAAGAGGTTAAAATGGATGGCCGCAAGGGATCTCAGCAATTACTAAACAAATGGCATAACCGCTATAACCAAAAGCAACAAGCTGAAGAAAAATTTCTACAGATGTCTAGTTATGAGCGCGACCTTCACAAACAAGGCTATCGCTTCATCGGAGGAATTGATGAAGTGGGTAGAGGACCACTTGCAGGACCCGTTGTCGCGGCGTGTGTCATCCTACCAGAGGGCTTTAAGCTATTAGGGCTTGATGACTCTAAGAAGCTAACTGAAGCGAAACGTGACGAATTTTACGAATATATAAGAGAGCAGGCTGTTTCTATCGGAATTGGCATGATTGAAGCAGAAGAAATTGATGCCATCAATATTTACGAGGCTACAAAAAAAGCAATGCTTTCCGCCATCCAACAATTATCCATTAAGCCTGATTTCTTATTGATTGATGCAATGCCCTTACAAACCCCATTTCCAACTGAGTCGATCATAAAAGGAGATGGAAAAAGTATCTCGATTGCTGCTGCTTCAGTCATAGCCAAGATTACAAGAGACCGCATGATGAAGGAAATCGACCAGGAATATCCATACTATCATTTTTCGAAAAATATGGGCTATGGAACGAAAGACCATTTGTTGGGACTTGAGCAACATGGCATTACTCCCTATCACAGAAAAAGCTTTGAACCGATAAAAAGCATGCTGAAATGAGAGGATACGAATGTTTGCAAGCTTCATACAGTCATTACAAAAGCAGAATATAACCCCTCAAAACACAAATCGTAGCTTTCAACCTGGGCAAATTTTTCACGGAAAAGTCTTGAAGCTATTTCCACAGCAAACGGCAGAGGTCCAGATTGGAAATCAAAAAATGATTGTGAAGCTTGAGGTTCCCTTGTCGGCAGATGCAAGATATTGGTTTCAGGTTCAACCTGGGGAAGGAAAGGTCCACTTAAAAGTGTTACCTATGGCTGACACCGGAAGCCATTCTCAAGCTCCGGTAGCAACTGGTTTATTAAAGCAATTTAACCTTCCATTAACAAAAGAAAACCAGGAGACGGTTAACTTTTTTCTAAAGGAACAGTTACCGATTACAAAAGCATCGATCCAAGGAGCTTCAAGTTTGCTAGCAGATAACCATGAGCTTAAAGATGGATTAGCCGCGTTAAAGGAAATGGTGACAAGAAATCTCCCTTTGACTAAAAATGTTTTAGCAGGCATACTTTCAAATATTAAAAATGAACCGATGCACAACCTCATGGAGACTCTACAGACGCGCTTGAGTGAGGGAGTATTAACGAGAAATGGCCAACAGCTACTCTCAGTATTAAATGAACTCATCATGACAGGACAGGAGAAAGCAAACGGAAAAATCGTTAGTGACCTGATGCGAGTTTGGTTAAATCCAAATGGGAACGCAGATTCTCAAACTGCACTCAGTGTTCTCCAAAAGTTATCCATAGTTGAACGGAAACCAGAAGGGCAACTGTTGCAAGAGTTAGGTGCACGCTTACTGCAAAATTCAAATTCATCATTATCTCAAAATGCGAGCGAACGATTAGCTCGAGCACTGCAAAATAATCAGGATGTGCTTGTTAAGCATGCTCTTTCTACTGAACTAGAAAATGCCACTGGTACACACTCTTTGTTATCGAACAAGGCACAAGTCTCTTCCGTTGTTCATGATGCTGGAATGGATCTGAAGATGAATCAGGCGAACTTATCTGAGCAAGAAACAACTCTTCTAAATAAAATAATCGGTGAAGCTCCGCGAATGAATTGGGAGGATAGCAAAACAATTTCAGACCAATTCAAAAGTCTCGTTAGCAAACTCGGACTCGATTATGAGCATAGCTTAGCCCAAGGATTTAAGGGTGGAGAACAGCAGGAACTTCAAAAAATAGATGCTTTAAAAGCCATGTTGCTCCAAGTAATCGGTGACGATGTTCAGCCTTCTGTTAAAGAGGTAGCAGAACAGCTGCTGAACAAAATAACTGGCATACAGCTTTTATCACAGGATTCTGGGCTCGTTCAACAATATGTGATGCAAATACCTCTATCTTTTTGGAATAAAACAACGGAATTAACGGTGCAATGGAATGGTCGCAAGAAGGAAAATGGTCAGATTGATCCAGATTATTGCCGAGTACTTTTTTATTTAGATTTGGAATACATGCATGAGGTTATTGTGGACATGCAGATCCAAAATAAAATCTTGAATATTACCATTATTAATGATGTAAAAGATATTAAGTCTATATCTCAGCCTTTTATCAAGGACTTAAAAGATAATCTTGAAAAACAAGGCTTTAAGCTTAGCAATATTCATTTCCTTTCGACAGATGAACAAAGGGAGAAACAGCTGAAAAAGGTTCCAAATCGAATCTATCAATCTAGTTCATATAGTGGGGTGGATATTAAAATATGAGGGAGCAGGAAGAGCGGCATATACGAAAAGAAGCGATTGCTCTAGGATACGATTCTGGGCAAGATGAGGCACCTAGAGTGTTAGCAAAAGGAACAGGGCTGGTTGCAGACAATATCCTTGAAAAGGCTGTAGGCCATGATGTACCTATTCAAGAAGATGCCTCATTAGTTGAATTATTAGGGAAACTGAACATCAACGAAACGATTCCTGAGGAATTATATCAAGCCGTGGCAGAGGTGTTCGCATTTATCTATAGAACCAACAAAGAAGTAGGTCATAAGAAATTATGAATCTACTTTTTCATTATGCTGAAATAAAAGAATATTATTATTTTTGGCATAATGGTAGACAACTTATTTTTAGAATTATAAAATGAAAGCGCAGTCTATTATTTATCAAGCAAGAGTAAAAGGAGTTTGCTTCTATTTGCTTATATAAAGTAGTAGAAATATATGTATTATGGAACCCTTTTACAACAATAAGGAGGATGGGAAATGAATATTCACGAGTACCAAGGTAAGGAAATCCTGAAGTCATTTGGGGTATCCGTTCCTAACGGAAAAGTGGCTTTCACCGTTGAAGAAGCTGTTGAGGCAGCAAAGGAATTAGGCACTGAGGTTTGTGTTGTTAAAGCACAAATTCATGCTGGGGGACGTGGAAAAGCTGGTGGTGTAAAAGTTGCGAAGAGCCTAGACGAGGTTCGTACATACGCTAGTGAAATTTTAGGCAAAACACTTGTTACTCACCAAACAGGTCCAGAGGGGAAAGAAGTAAAACGCTTATTAATTGAAGAAGGCTGCGATATTAAAAAAGAATACTACGTAGGATTAGTACTTGACCGTGCCACTTCTCGTGTAGTTTTGATGGCTTCAGAAGAAGGCGGAACTGAAATTGAAGAAGTTGCCGAAAAAACACCGGAGAAAATTTTCAAAGAGGAAATTGATCCTGTTGTAGGCTTACAACCGTTCCAGGCTCGTAGAATTGCTTTTAATATTAATATTCCAAAGGAATTAGTGAATAAAGCAGTCAAATTTATGATGGGCTTATATCAAGCATATATTGAAAAAGATTGCTCTATTGCTGAAATTAACCCACTTGTTGTAACAGGTGATGGAGATGTTATGGCACTAGATGCTAAATTAAATTTTGATTCTAATGCACTTTATCGTCAGAAAGATGTTTTAGCATATCGTGATCTAGAAGAAGAGGATCCGAAGGAAATCGAAGCATCCAAGTACGATTTAAGTTATATTTCATTAGATGGAAACATCGGTTGTATGGTTAATGGTGCGGGTCTTGCGATGGCAACCATGGACATCGTTAAGCATTATGGTGGAGATCCGGCTAACTTCCTTGATGTAGGGGGCGGTGCAACTGCTGAGAAAGTAACTGAAGCATTCAAAATCATCCTTTCTGATAAGAACGTAAAAGGTATTTTTGTTAATATCTTTGGCGGTATCATGAAATGTGACGTCATTGCTACAGGTGTTGTAGAAGCAGCGAAGCAAGTAGGATTAAGCGTACCATTAGTTGTACGTTTAGAAGGTACTAATGTTGAAATTGGTAAGAAAATTCTTGCTGAATCCGATATTGATATCATTGCTGCTGATTCAATGGCAGATGGCGCACAAAAAATTGTTTCATTAGTAGGATAAGGTTCAGCTAATTTTAGCGCGTAACTTTTTATCTAAATCTTGAGAAACGCAAATCAGAAAGGAGAAAGATCTCGTGAGTGTATTTATTAATAAAGATACAAAAGTAATTGTACAAGGGATTACTGGCTCTACTGCCCTTTTTCATACAAAACAAATGCTAGAATATGGAACTCAAATTGTTGGGGGTACTACTCCTGGTAAAGGCGGCATGGAGGTAGAAGGTGTACCTGTTTTTAATACAGTAAAAGAAGCGGTTGAAGCTACTGGCGCAACTGCATCTGTTATCTATGTACCAGCTCCATTTGCTGCAGATGCTATTCTTGAAGCGGTTGATGCAGAGCTAGATCTTGCAATCTGTATTACAGAGCATATCCCAGTTTTAGATATGGTAAAAGTTAAACGTTATATGGAAGGCAAGAAGACTCGTTTAGTAGGACCAAACTGTCCTGGAGTTATTACTGCTGACGAATGTAAAATCGGAATCATGCCTGGTTATATTCATACGAAGGGCCATGTCGGTGTTGTGTCCCGTTCTGGTACATTAACATACGAAGCGGTTCATCAGTTAACTCAAGCTGGAATCGGTCAAACAACAGCTGTAGGTATTGGTGGAGACCCGGTAAACGGAACGAACTTCATCGATGTATTAAAAGCATTCAACGAAGACCCTGAAACTTACGCAGTTATTATGATTGGTGAGATCGGTGGTACAGCAGAGGAAGAGGCTGCTGAGTGGGTAAAAGCGAACATGACGAAGCCTGTAGTAGGCTTTATCGGTGGACGTACAGCACCTCCAGGAAAGCGCATGGGTCATGCTGGTGCGATTATCTCTGGTGGTAAAGGTACAGCTGATGAAAAGATCCGTGTCATGAACGATTGTGGAATTGCTGTAGCAGACACTCCATCTGTTATGGGTGAAACATTAATTAAAGTTCTAAAAGAAAAAGGACTTTATGATAAATGTAAAACACATTAATAAATAACTTTATTAATGTACGGTTAGTCCCTTCGTAATCGGAGGGGCTGACTTGTATTTGTAAAGAGGAGGAAAATATAATGGATGAATTTAAAAGACGGCTTGTCACCTTGCATCATTGCAAAGGCATCAGCTGGAAAACCATTTACCAGCTCTTAAAGCTTGACCCTCAATTAAACACTTTATTTGAAGATAAGATTATCCCTCCCACACAAGCCCCTATAAAAGAAAAGCTCCTTGAAGACCTTCATTCATCTTCTATTCAAGAACAAATCCATCATTATCACTTAAACAATATCCATATGATTACATTTTTTGATGACGAATACCCGCAAGCTCTAAAAGAAACATATGAGCCACCTTGGGTGCTATACGGTAAAGGCAAAATTGAATTACTCCAAAGAGAGGTTAAACTAGCAGTTGTAGGTTCAAGACAGGCCACAGACTATGGGAAAAATGCAATAGATACGATTTTTCCAAAATTGATTGAAAAAAATGTTCTTTTCGTCAGTGGATTAGCAACAGGTATTGATACGATTGCCCACCAGAAAGCGATAGATCTTGGTGGGGAGACAATAGCCGTAATTGCTGGAGGTTTTTATCATATTTATCCTAAAACAAATAAAGATTTGGCTCTGCACATGATGAGACATCAACTCGTCATTTCAGAATATCCTCCGAATACGACACCTTCTCGATGGCAATTTCCTATGAGAAATCGTATTATAAGTGGGATGTCGAGAGGAACCTTTATTGTTGAAGCAAAACAGAAAAGCGGTTCACTTATAACGGCAAATTATGCTGTTCATGAAGGTAGAGAGGTTTTTGCCCTTCCAGGCAGTATTTTTAGCGAAAATTCTATTGGTACGAATGAACTCATTCAACAAGGCTCAAAATTGGTATTTAAAGCAGAGGATATAATAGAAGAATTATTCTATTCCTGCTAAAAATTCAAAAGAAATTCGTCAAAAAAATAAATTTTTGGAAAAAAGGTTGAAATTATCTTAAATCTAGTATACATTTTGCAACAGGTGAAAGATTAAGTATTTATATTTGACAAAAGCCACATTTTTGTTCTTAATATGGTGATTGTAGCATGTGTGCGAGGACCTCAGAATTTTTAATTAGAACACGAATCTTCGTTCAATCGTGTTGAAGTAAAAGTTTCCCGTCCTTGACAGTTGTGAAGATTGCATATTTAATAATAATGAATATTTAAAAAATTACCCGGTATGTTTTACAGGGGAAATGTTGATAATTATGGGGAAATGAAAGAACGTTTTCGAATCCCTTAATAAATATAATAAACCCTCTTGAGGAGGACAATTGATGTCAGATTTTCTTGTAATCGTTGAGTCGCCTGCAAAGGCCAAAACGATTGAGAAGTATTTAGGAAAAAAATATAAAGTAAAAGCATCCATGGGACATATCCGTGACTTGCCAAAAAGTCAAACTGGTGTAGATGTGGAACATAATTATGAGCCGAAGTACATTACTATCCGAGGAAAAGGCCCTGTTTTAAAAGAGTTAAAGACTGCTGCAAAAAAAGCGAAGAAAATCTATCTCGCGGCTGACCCGGATCGTGAAGGGGAAGCAATAGCTTGGCATTTAGCTCACAGTTTAGATATAGACATTCAATCTGATTGTCGAGTTGTATTTAATGAAATAACAAAGGATGCTATTAAAGAATCATTCAAACATCCTCGTCCGATTAATATGGATCTCGTTGATGCTCAGCAAGCAAGAAGAATTCTTGACCGTTTAGTAGGATATAACATTAGCCCATTATTATGGAAGAAAGTTAAAAAGGGCTTAAGTGCAGGGCGTGTCCAATCGGTTGCTGTTCGTCTTGTTATTGAGCGTGAAAAAGAAATCCAAGCCTTTGTACCGGAAGAATACTGGTCCATTGATGCAGAATTCTTAAAAGGGACTGAAAGCTTTGAAGGAAGCTTTTATGGTGTTAACAATAAAAAAATTGAATTAACATCTGAAGCTGAAGTACAAAACATCATGAAGCAGTTAAAAGGGAATAAGTACAAGGTTACGGCTGTAACGAAAAAGGAAAGAAAGAGAAATGCAGCTGCTCCTTTCACAACCTCTTCTCTGCAACAGGAGGCAGCACGAAAATTAAATTTCCGTGCGAAAAAGACAATGATGCTGGCTCAGCAGCTTTATGAAGGTATCGACTTAGGCAAAGAAGGAACAGTCGGTTTAATTACATACATGAGAACGGATTCAACAAGAATTTCAGAGCTTGCTCAAAATGAAGCTGCTGGATATATTGAATCTACTTATGGCGTACAATATTTACCTACTGAAAAAAGAAAAGAAAAGAAAAACTCAAATGCGCAAGATGCCCATGAAGCGATTCGACCAACAAGCACGCTTCGTGAACCAACTAGCATGAAGGATTTTCTCTCACGTGATCAGTTACGTCTATATCGTTTGATTTGGGAACGGTTCGTGGCTAGCCAAATGGCTCCTGCTGTTATGGACACGATGAGTGTAGATTTGCAAAATGGGGATGTCGTATTCCGAGCAACTGGTTCGAAAGTCAAGTTTCCTGGTTTTATGAAGGTGTATGTTGAAGGAACGGACGACCAAACAGAAGAAAAGAACAATATGCTGCCTGACTTAAGAGAAGGCGACGAAGTGTTCAAAAAAGATATTGATCCGAAGCAACACTTTACCCAGCCACCTCCACGTTACACAGAAGCACGACTTGTTCGTACTTTAGAGGAATTAGGAATAGGTAGACCTTCAACCTTTGCGCCGACATTAGATACGATTCAGAAGCGTGGCTATGTGGCATTAGACAATAAACGTTTCATTCCAACTGAGTTAGGTGAGGTCATTCACGAAATCATGATGGAGTTTTTCCCAGAAATCATCGATGTTGAGTTTACTGCGAGAATGGAGCAGGATCTTGATAATGTGGAAGATGGAAAAACAAGATGGGTTAGTATCATTGATGATTTTTACAAGGATTTTGAAATACGCTTAAAAAAGGCCGAGCAGGAAATGGCTGAAATAGAAATCAAGGATGAGCCAGCAGGAGAAGATTGTGAGCAATGCGGACATCCAATGGTCTTTAAAATGGGTAGATACGGAAAGTTCATGGCTTGCAGCAACTTCCCTGATTGTCGCAATACGAAACCAATTGTGAAAGATATTGGTGTGAAATGTCCGAAGTGTGAAAAAGGAAATATTATCGAGCGTAAGAGTAAAAAGCGTCGGATTTTTTATGGTTGCGATCAGTTCCCTGAATGTGATTTTATTTCTTGGGATAAACCGTTACCACGGAGCTGTCCAAAATGTGAGAGTCTTCTTGTTGAGAAGAAACTTAAAAAGGGAATTCAAGTTCAGTGCGTGAATTGTGACTATAAAGAGGAGCAACAAAGCTAAGAAGGGTGAGCGAACTGCTCACTCTTTTGTCTGCGCTCTTAAAAGATTTATTGGTATTTGAAACTTTTATTATTCTTAATTCGTATTAAATTACGAATAGTCGGTTTGTGAATAATCTTAAAGAAATAAAAAAGAATGACAATATCATCTTGCAAGTTATTTGTAAATGGTATTTAATAAGTAGTCGGGTATGATTTTTCAAAAAGAGTTCAGTTTCTTTATTGAATTGGATTTTTAAAGTTCGCAACAAACAATTCAGAACTTTGTGAAAAATTTGTAAATTTTCTTGCGTGGCAAGAATGTTTGTGCTATTATTGAATAGCTATGCCCTGTGAGGTGAAATTAGTGACAGATAACCGTGATGGCATTAAGTTGTTTTTACAGTATTTGCAAATAGAAAAGAACTACTCTCCTTATACAGTTGAATATTATCAAGGGGATCTTCTAGAATTTAGTTTGTTCATGTCTGAACAAACTATTGCAAAATGGGACGAAGTGGAATACCAGGACGTTCGATTGTATTTAACAAAGCTTTTTGAACAAAAACTCGCAAGAAAGTCTGTTGCTCGAAAGATTTCTAGTTTGCGCAGCTTTTATAAATTTTTAGTACGTGAAATGCTTGTAGTATATAATCCTTTTGCACAAGTTTCAATTCCAAAGATTGAGAAGAGATTACCCGAATTCTTTTATGAGGAAGAACTGGTAGCTCTTTTTGAAGCCTGTGATGAAGCTGAACCAATTGGACAGAGAAATAGGGCGATACTTGAATTGCTCTATGCGACAGGTATTCGTGTCAGTGAGAGTTGCTCGATTCGTCTCAAAGATATCGATATGGAATTGTCCACATTATTGGTGCATGGAAAAGGGAGAAAAGACCGCTATGTACCTTTTGGTAGTTTTGCTCATGAAGCGCTAGAAAGATACATATCATATGGACGAAGAGAAATTCTTACGAAAAATAAAAAAGAGCATGATTATTTACTTGTAAATTTTAGAGGTGGGCCCTTAACACCAAGAGGTTTACGTACAGTTCTTAATAGCATCATAGAAAAGTCATCTTTGAATGGACAAATTCACCCTCACAAGCTTAGACATTCCTTCGCTACCCACCTTTTAAATAATGGGGCGGATATGAGGACGGTTCAAGAATTGTTAGGACATGCAAATTTATCATCCACGCAAATTTATACACATGTCACAAACGACTATTTGAAAAAGACTTATATGGCTCATCATCCAAGAGCGTAATGTCTCTAATAAAGGAGGAAAATGTATGAATCAATTTCATGCCACAACCATATTCGCAGTTCAACATAACGGGAATTGTGCAATGGCAGGAGATGGTCAGGTTACATTTGGTAATGCGGTAGTGATGAAGCACACAGCACGAAAGGTTAGAAAGCTGTTTAATGGTAAAGTACTTGCTGGTTTTGCAGGTTCGGTTGCTGACGCTTTTACACTTTTTGAAATGTTTGAAGGGAAATTGGAGGAGTTCAATGGAAACCTTCAAAGAGCAGCTGTTGAGCTTGCGAAGCAATGGAGAAGCGATAAGGTTTTAAGGAAATTAGAAGCGATGCTCATTGTCATGAATCAAGAAAGCATCCTCTTAGTATCAGGGACTGGTGAAGTAATTGAGCCTGATGATGGGGTTCTAGCGATAGGTTCTGGTGGAAATTACGCACTTTCTGCTGGAAGATCACTAAAACGTTATGCAGGAGAGCACTTATCAGCAAAAGAAATTGCCCAGGCAGCCCTTGAAATTGCTGCGGAAATATGTGTTTACACAAACCATAATATTGTCGTAGAAGAGCTATAAGGAGGAATGCAAAATGGCAAAAGGGACTAATTTAACTCCAAGACAAATTGTTGAACGACTAGATCAGTACATAATTGGTCAAAAGGATGCTAAAAAAGCAGTTGCGGTAGCTCTAAGAAATCGTTATCGTCGCAGTTTATTGGATGAGAAGCTTCGTGATGAGATTAATCCTAAGAACATTTTAATGATTGGCCCAACCGGAGTAGGGAAAACTGAAATTGCTAGACGGATGGCGAAATTAGTCAATGCACCATTTGTTAAGGTGGAGGCAACGAAGTTTACCGAGGTTGGTTATGTAGGTCGTGATGTTGAATCGATGGTGCGGGATCTTGTGGAAACTTCTGTACGTCTTATTAAAGAAGAAAAAATGCAAAGCGTAAAAGAACGTGCAGAAGAAAATGCAAACAGACGCCTAGTCGAACTACTAGCACCATCTTCAAAGAAGACGACAAACTACAAGAATCCTCTTGAAATGTTGTTTGGTGGAGGTACTAATCAACAGGAGCCAGACACGAACTCTTCGGATGAGTATAACTTGCAAGAAAAACGAAAAATCGTAAGAGAAAAACTGGCGATGGGCGATTTGGAAAACGAAATCGTGACTGTTGAGGTCGAAGAGCAACAGCCTTCCATGTTTGATATGCTTCAAGGTTCAGGCATGGAACAAATGGGGATGAATATGCAGGACGCGTTAAGCGGACTAATGCCAAAAAAACGAAAGAAGCGCAAACTTACCGTTAAAGAAGCAAGAGTCGTTTTAACAAACGAAGAAGCTCAAAAGCTGATTGATATGGATGAGGTTACACAAGAAGCGGTCTTTCGTGCAGAACAATCAGGCATTATATTCATTGATGAAATCGATAAAATTGCAAGTAAGAATCACGGTGGATCATCAGCAGATGTCTCTAGAGAAGGTGTTCAAAGAGATATTCTCCCAGTGGTTGAAGGATCTACAGTTGTCACAAAATACGGTTCTGTGAAAACCGACCATATATTATTTATGGCAGCAGGGGCGTTCCATATCGCTAAGCCATCAGATTTAATTCCTGAGCTACAAGGACGT
Organism: Bacillus yapensis; assembly: GCF_005280205.1. Classification (GTDB taxonomy): domain Bacteria; phylum Bacillota; class Bacilli; order Bacillales; family Cytobacillaceae; genus Robertmurraya; species Robertmurraya yapensis. Next base: position 86,952 of record NZ_SUND01000002.1, read on the forward strand.
TTTCCGATTCGTGTAGAACTAACGAAGCTCACAGTGGATGACTTCTTTAAAATTCTGATTGAGCCTGATAATGCACTTATCAAACAATATCAAGCTTTATTGGAAACAGAAGGTATACAAATTGAATTTTCTGACGATGCTATTCGTAAGATAGCAGAAGTTGCTTTTGAAGTGAATCAAAATACGGATAATATTGGGGCGAGACGTCTACATACAATCCTAGAGAAGCTTTTAGAGGATTTATCCTTTGAAGCTCCAGATATTACGATGGAAAAAGTCGCGATTACACCTCAATACGTTGAAGAGAAGCTAGGAGCAATTTCGAAAAACAAGGATTTAAGCCAGTTTATTTTATAAACACGTGCTCTCTTTATAATTGTAAAAGAAACAAGTAGAAAAAGATTTCTTATATTTGAATGGTTTTTAGGAGGAAGAACAATGGATTTATTATCAAAAACTAGAAAAATTAACACATTACTACAAAAAGCAGCAGGTAAGCCAGTAAATTTCAAAGAGATGTCAGAAACACTAAGTGAAGTTATTGAAGCAAATATCTTCATCGTAAGCAGAAGAGGAAAGCTATTAGGCTTTGCTGTTAACCAAAAGATTGAAAATGATCGTATGATCCAAATGCTTGAGGATCGTCAATTCCCTGAGGAGTATACAAACAATCTTTTCAATATCAAGGAAACATCTCCAAATCTTGATATCGAGAGTGAATATACTGCTTTCCCAGTTGAAAACAAGGAATTGTTCCAAAACGGTCTTACAACTATCGTTCCAATCATCGGTGGTGGGGAAAGACTTGGTACCCTTATTTTAGCTAGACTTCAAGAGCAATTCCATGATGATGACCTTATTCTTGGAGAATACGGTGCTACTGTAGTAGGTATGGAAATTCTTCGTGAAAAAGCAGAAGAAATTGAAGAAGAAGCTCGTAGCAAAGCTGTTGTACAAATGGCAATCAGTTCATTATCTTACAGTGAGCTTGAAGCAATTGAACATATTTTTGAAGAGCTAAGTGGACATGAAGGTCTATTAGTTGCTTCAAAAATTGCTGACAGAGTTGGAATCACACGTTCTGTTATCGTAAATGCTCTACGTAAGCTTGAAAGTGCTGGTGTAATTGAATCTCGTTCTTTAGGAATGAAAGGAACATACATTAAAGTACTTAACGACAAGTTCTTAGTGGAATTAGATAAGTTAAGAAATAACTAATAGTAACTAATATATGAAACCCTCCAGAAAATGGAGGGTTTTTTCATTTTATTGGAATTTGTCATTTTTTGCTGGATCGATTAGTTCATCGAATATTACAAGTAACGCATAATCTGTCCTTTTCTACCAAAATCTCTAAGATATTTGTAAAAATGAGAGTATTTTCCTACGATGATTCGACAGGATTCTGCCATTTTCTTAGATATCCATTGGTTCTGTAACATAGCAATAGTGATTTTGACATTGGATAAATTTAAGTAAAATTAATGAAAACAGGTCCTATATCCCATTTTTTTTAACGAATATTGCATAGACATATCAATTCTTATTCATTACAATGAATTATGTATTACATTTTTCATCGAAATATTACAATCTTCTACAAATTGATTACAATTGTATTGATATAATAACGGGGGTGAGGAATTGAAACTGTTTTCAAACACGATTTCAACTCTTGAAAATGCATTGAATTATTCTTCTACAAAACAAAAGGTGATATCTCAAAATATTTCTAATGTAGATACGCCAAATTATAAATCAAAAGAAGTAAGCTTCAAATCAGCGTTACAGAACGCGGTTGATTCTTCTATGACAGCTAGACGTACAGATGCAAGACATATTGACTTTAATGGGCAAGCATCTTCTGGTATAGCCGTTACAACAAACAATAGTACATCTTACAACAATAATGGAAATAATGTTGACCTCGATAAAGAGATGGCCGATTTGGCAAGTAATCAGATTTATTACAATGCGTTAATCGAAAGAATAAGTGGGAAGTTTTCAACACTTCAATCTGTCATTAAAGGAGGGAAATAACAGTGTCTATTTTCCATAGTATTAATACTTCTGCATCAGCATTGACTTCACAGAGATTAAGAATGGATGTTATCTCATCAAATATGGCGAATGTTGATTCCACACGAGCGGAATTGGTGAACGGAGAATGGGTACCATACAGACGTAAATCTGTCGTACTCCAGGCGAACGAAGGTGGCTTTTCTTCCTTCTTAAATGTTGCGATGAATAAAGGTGAAGTGGGTAATGGTGTAAAAGTGTCGCGGATTGTCGAAGACGAGACACCTTTTAAAGAAGTATATGACCCGGAACATCCAGATGCCGACGAGAATGGCTATGTACAGATGCCAAACGTTGACCCGTTACGAGAAATGGTAGATTTAATCAGTGCAACAAGATCATATGAAGCTAACGTTACGGCTTTAAATGCTTCCAAAAGTATGCTCATGAAAGCATTAGAAATTGGAAAATAAGGAGTTTACCCTAAATGAATAATATTTCGTTTCCTAATGTCTCAAAGGTCTTTCAAACGAATCAGACTTCACAAACTTCATCTACTACACCATTCGAAGCGCAAAAGAGTTTTGCGTCCGTACTTAAGGAATCAATTGAAAAAGTTAATCAAGCACAGCTTGAATCTGATGTTATGACTGAGAAATTAGCACGTGGTGAAAATGTAGATTTGCACCAAGTTATGATAGCGAGTCAAAAGGCAAGCGTTACGCTTTCTGCCACAATGGAAATTCGTAATAAAGTTGTTGAAGCATATCAAGAAGTTATGAGAATGCAAGTTTAATATAGTTTAACCAGTTTCATAGTGGTTTACTTTAATTTAAAAAACGGACTTAGCTTTGTTATAAATTAGCGTTCGTTTTTTAAATTAATCTTCACACATTGTGAGATCAACTCAGTTGAGTTGTTGGTGAACAACTTTGTTGGTAAACAACATTGTTGTTGAAAAGCTCTGCTTTTTCCATCAATTAGACAGAATAGCCGGGGGATAAGAATGACAGTTGCGTTTCAAAAATATATAGAAAAAATAAAAGAATACTGGAATGGCCGTTCTAAGAAACAAAAAACGCTCATTATCGGTTCAATTCTGTTATTGGTAATCGTTATTTCGCTCTCAATATTTTTTGCAACGAGAACGAATATGGTTCCCCTATACAAGGACTTGTCCCTTTCTGAAGTAGGAACAATTAAGGAAAGTCTTGATAGTAAAGGAATCAAATACGAAATAACAGAAGGCGGTACAACAATTAGTGTACCTAGTGAACAGGCGGATAGTTTGATTGTAGAACTTGCAGCAGAGGGCTTACCGAAGTCTGGTGGAATTGACTACTCGTTTTTCAGTCAAAATGCCGGCATTGGGATGACTGACAATGAGTTTAATGTCATGAAGCTTGATGCTATGCAAACAGAACTTGCTAACCTGATCAAGGGAATCGAAGGGGTTAAAGATGCGAAGGTAATGATTAACCTTCCATCTCAAGGGATATTTGTTTCAGATGCAGACGAACAAGCCTCTGCATCAATTGTCTTAAATACAGAGCCAGGATATCAATTTGAAGAGAAGCAAATTACTGCTCTATATAATCTTGTATCAAAGAGCGTACCAAACTTACCTACTGATAATATCGTCATCACCAATCAATATTTTGAGTATTTTGATCTAAAAAATGGAGAAAATTCTTCAGGAGATATTTTCACGGCTCAAAATAATGTTAAGAAAGAAATTGAGAGAGATGTTCAACGTCAAGTTCAAAGTATGCTGGGAACATTGATGGGTCAGGATAAAGTAGTAGTTTCAGTGACTGCGGATATCGATTTCAAACAAGAAAACAGAGAAGAAAACTTAGTGACGCCAGTTGACGAAGAAAACATGGAAGGAATTGCAATCAGTGCTCAGAAAATCACTGAAACCTTCACTGGTGAGGGAGCTGCTGCTGAAGGAGTACCTCAGGGTGAAGATTCAGACGATGCTTTAACTGGATATGCAACAGGTTCAAACGGAAATGGCGATTACGAGAAAATAGAAGAAACGATTAATAACGAAGTAAATAAGATTCGTAAAGAGATTATTGAAAGTCCATATAAGATTCGTGATTTAGGAATTCAAGTAATGGTGGAACCGCCAGTGGCTGATGACGAAACTTCTCTTCCACAAGAAAGAGTAGATGACATCACAGACATGTTAGCAACGATTGTTAGAACAACAATCAATAAGGATGCTGTCGAAGGCGAATTAACAGACGAGGCTATCCAGGATAAAATTGTTGTCTCTGTTCAACCGTTTAACGGAAAACCACAGTTTAGTAATCAACCAAGCACGAGCATACCATGGTGGGTATTTGTGTTAGGTGGAGTATTAATTTTAGTGATTATCCTATTAATCTTCTTATTCATGCGAGCTCGCAAGAAACGTGAGCAAGAATTATTGGCGATGGAAGAAGCTAGCGCTGCGCTCCTTGAAGTTCCAGATGTGAATGAAGAGCAAGAAACAGAAGGTAGCTTACGACGAAAACAGCTTGAAAAGATGGCGAAGGATAGTCCAGAAGACTTTGCTAAGTTATTAAGGACGTGGATTGCAGAAGACTAGGAGGATTGAAAGTTGGTTAAAAGAGAGCAGAAAGAATTAACAGGAAAACAAAAAGCTGCCATTCTTCTTATTTCACTCGGACCTGATGTGTCTGCGTCTGTATACAAGCACTTAAGTGAAGAGGAAATTGAAAAACTAACATTGGAGATTTCTGGTGTAAAGAAGGTTGATTCTCACGCCAAGGAAGAAATTTTGGAAGAGTTCCATAATATCGCCTTGGCTCAGGATTATATTTCTCAGGGTGGTATTGGTTATGCCAAAACCGTACTGGAAAAAGCATTAGGTAGTGATCAAGCAGCTGTTATTATCAACAGACTTACATCAGCACTTCAGGTTCGCCCGTTTGATTTTGCGAGGAAGGCAGATCCAGCCCAGATTTTGAATTTTATTCAAAATGAGCATCCGCAAACAATCGCACTTATTTTATCTTATTTAGATTCTACACAAGCAGGACAGATATTATCTGAACTACCTCAAGAAATGCAAGCGGATGTTGCAAGAAGAATCGCGGTAATGGACAGTACTTCTCCTGAAATCATTAACGAAATCGAACAGATTTTAGAGAGAAAGCTATCTTCTACTGTTACACAGGACTACACACAAACCGGTGGAGTGGAAGCTGTTGTCGAAGTGCTTAATGGTGTAGATAGATCGACTGAAAGAACAATCTTGGATGCACTTGAAATTCAGGATCCTGAATTAGCAGAAGAAATTAAGAAGAGAATGTTTGTATTTGAAGATATTGTCACTCTTGATAGCCGTGCAATTCAACGAGTTATCCGTGACTGTGAAAATGAAGACCTTATGCTTTCACTTAAAGTATCAAGTGATGAGGTTAAGGAAATTGTCTTCAACAATATGTCTAAGCGTATGGTTGAAACGATGAAAGACGAGATGGAATATATGGGACCTGTTCGATTGCGTGATGTCGAAGAGGCGCAATCAAGAATTGTGGCCATTGTTCGCCGTCTAGAAGAAGCTGGTGAAATTGTAGTCGCTCGTGGCGGAGGGGATGATATTATTGTCTAGGCTTATCAAATCAAGATGGTCAAATCTTGAAAACCAAGAGAATAAAGTCATTACCATTAAAAGCTTTCAAGTAGAAACGGAAAATAATGATGAAGAAATAGTTAATCATAGAGTATTCGCAGAAAGAGACATGATTCTAGCTCAAGCAAGAGAAGAAGCAGCTGCAATCGTGAACGAGGCCAGGCTCTATAAGGAATCGGTTGAGGCGAGTTTAGTAGAAGAGAAAATGGCTTGGGAGCAAGAAGTCATCCAGCTATCGAATGAAGCCAAGCAAAACGGTTATTCGGCAGGACTTGACGAAGGTCGAGAGCAAGGATATACAGAAATGCTTCAGTTAATTGAACAAGCGAAACAAACAGTTGATTCGTCGAAACTAGACTATCGTAAGAAAATTGAGGATTCTGAGCAAACAATACTCGACCTCGGCTTGAAAGTAGCGCAAAAAATTCTTGGAACTCACCTTGAGGGGAATTCAGAGCATTTTATTACGGTTGTAAAACGTGCGCTAAAAGAAGCCAGAGAATATCGAGAAGTACAGCTCCACATTCATCCAATGCATTACGAATTTATTCTTTCGCAAAAGGATGATTTAAGCAAAATATTCCCGAAGGAAACAGAGATTTATATTTATCCGGATGGTGAATTATCAGAGCAAAGTTGTATTATCGAATCAGCCAATGGAAGAATCGATGCTAGTGTCGATCAACAGCTTGAAGAAATAAAAGTAAAGCTTTATGAAATGCTGGAGAGTGAGTAAAGTGAAGGCAGCTGACTTATTAGAGCAAATAGACCATATAGACACATTTAAACATTACGGTAGGGTCAAAAGAGTCGTAGGACTTATGATTGAATCTCAAGGCCCTGAAAGTTCCATTGGGGATGTTTGCTATATTCATGTCGGCCACAAGAAAAAACGCAAAATTCAGGCAGAAGTGGTTGGTTTTAAAGATGAAAATATTATTTTAATGCCTTACACAACCGTCAATGATATTGCGCCTGGTAGCCTAGTAGAAGCCACTTTAAAGCCTTTAGAGATTAAAGTTGGACCAGGGCTCATCGGAGGAGTTTTTGATTCACTAGGACAACCTCTTGATGGCTCTCCACTACCAAAAGGATTAACTCCTGTATTAACCGAGCAACAGCCACCAAATCCGCTTACGAGACCGCCTATTGATGAGTCGATTGAAGTAGGTGTGAGGATGATTGATAGTCTCCTTACCGTTGGAAATGGGCAGAGGGTTGGGATATTTGCGGGAAGTGGTGTTGGTAAGAGTACTTTGCTTGGAATGATCGCAAGGAACACAACGGCTGATCTAAACGTCATTGCCCTTATTGGAGAACGTGGACGTGAGGTACGAGAGTTTATTGAGAGGGACTTAGGTCCAGAAGGGCTAGCCCGTTCAATTGTCGTTGTTGCCACATCTGATCAACCAGCTCTCATGCGGATAAAAGGTGCTTTTACCGCTACTGCAATTGCAGAATACTTCCGTGACAAAGGCTTGAATGTCATGATGATGATGGATTCTGTTACACGGGTAGCGATGGCGCAACGAGAAGTAGGTCTTGCGATTGGGGAACCTCCAACAACTAAGGGATACACACCATCCGTGTTCGCGATTCTACCAAAGCTATTGGAACGGACTGGTACTAATGTACATGGTTCGATTACCTCTTTTTACACAGTTTTAGTAGACGGAGACGATATGAACGAGCCAATTGCTGATACAGTACGAGGTATCCTCGATGGACATTTTGTACTTGATCGAGATTTAGCTAACAAGGGCCAATATCCGGCAGTGAATGTTCTTAAAAGTGTCAGTCGTATTATGAATCATATTGTTCCTGAAGAGCATCGCAAATCTGCGGAAAAGCTTCGGGAAATGTTAAGTACTTATATAAACTCTGAGGATTTAATCAATATCGGAGCATACAAAAAAGGTTCTTCAAGAAAAATTGACGAGGCAATTCGTTTGTATCCTGAAATTATTGACTTTTTAAAACAGGAAACAAGTTCTAAAGTATCCTTAGATGATGGTCTGCAGCAATTATACAGACTTATGGGAAAAGGTGAGTAATCTAGAATGAGCTACCAATATAAATTTGCTAGGGTCTTAACCCTAAAGGAACGAGAAAAGGAAGAAGCCCAATCTGTTTACCAGGATGCGGTTAAAAAGTTTGAGGAAGTTGCGGAAAGACTCTATGAGTTACTGAAAAAGAAAGAAGAGTTAGAGGAATTCCAAGCGAGTGGACTCAAAGGCGGCCTTCCGATTTTGCAAATACGTCATCATCAACAATTTATAGGAAACTTAGAAAAGACGATACAGCATTATCAAAAAATGGTAATCAATGCCCGTAATCGGATGAATCTCTATCAAGAAAAACTGATGGACAAGAACATTGAAGTGAAAAAGTTCGAAAAGATACGAGAAAAAGATTTCACGCATTTTATGGAAAACTTAAAAGCAACTGAAAGCAAACAAATGGATGACATTTCCATCCAGCATTATATGAACTGGGGAAGTTAGGTGATATAGGTGGCAAATACAGAGCTAGAAAAAGAAGAAAAAAAAGTTAGTCGGTTTCAATGGTTTGTGTTTACTGGTATTATCCCAACTTTATTTGCCATTTTAATTGTCCTTATCGTTCTTTCGTTTGCTGGAATAAACGTCTTTGACAAGGCGAAGGAATATGGTCAAAAGATTCCTTTTCTTTCAAACCTCATCGAAGAAAATACTCCTAAGACGATTGAAGAATTGGAAACGACAATGATTAAGCTTGAAGGTCAAATAAAGGATAAAGAAGCACAAATTGCTGACCTTGAGACTGAGCTTGACGGAAAAGATAAGGAAGTCGAGCGTGGGAAGCTTGAAATGGAACAGCTTCAAATGCAAATTGACGAGCTAATGGCCATTCAAGAGGAAAACAAAAAGGCGTTTAAAGATATTGTCGAGACGTATGAAACAATGTCCGCCAAAAAAGCAGCTCCCATTATTACGAACATGAGCGAACAAGAGGCTCTCAAAATTCTATCGAATCTTAATTCAGAGCAATTAGCATCGATCATGGAGAATTTAGAGCCAGCAAATGCGGCAAAATATACGGAGCTTTTAACGAACGAAAACGAATAAGTCGGGGTACTTGAAAGGAGGTGAAAATGTGCAAATCGGTGGATTGGGTTTTATGAATACAATTGCATCTTCAGTAAAAGGAAGTACGCAGACTTCTGGTGAAAGTGGTTTTCAAGGACTATTTGGTCTGATGCTAACGGGCACCCAAACTAGTGAGACTAGTTTAACTGATTCAGGTTCCGGTGAATTGACAAAAGAACAATTGCAAGACCTACTCGCTTTCTTAAAATCAGAAGATATTTTTGAAGTAGAAGGTGGCATGAAACTTCTTAATCAATCATTGTCAGCAACTGAACAAGAGGAACTTCTCTCTTTTATTCAGGAAGCAATAGGGACTGATGTGAACTTAGGAGAATTAATTTCGCAATTAAAAACTGCTTTAGGGATGACAAATGAAAATCTCCAAGATGTTGAAACATCCGATAATAGTAACAAGGATGCTGAAATAAAGCTTGAAGATCTACTCATCGTTGTAACCGAAATGGCATCTGTCCCATTAGAAAATTTGAAAGAATTAATGAATGGAGACACTGCTCAATTGATCAAAGCTATTAAGTTGTTTGATTTATTGGCGTCAGAGAATGGAGCAATTTTTGAAAAAGGGATGGTTTTAGATAAAGGAACCACTTTTGACCAAAGCAAGATGAAGGATTTGCTTCAGCAGTTGACAACAAAGTTTGAGCAATTAATGGAGAAAAATTCAGTAGTGGATCCTGCAAAGCAAGCAGCCAAAATGGAATATTTACAAAAGGCTTTTGCTCCTGTAGCAGCAGAGATAAATGCTAAGCTTTCTACAACAAAAGGAATTAGCGAAATTCAGTCAGAACAAAAACCTGTACAAGCTAAAACTGAAGTTGTAAATGGTACGGTTCAATTTCAACAAGTTACAAAGGCAGAGCAATTAACTTTAACGCTAAGCCAATCAGGTAAGCCAACATCAACGGCAGATTTAATTAAACAATTTGAGAATATTTTAGCAAGAAGTCAATTTTCAAATGGAGCTGGAACGCAAAAGCTTCTAATTAAATTGAATCCTGAGCATTTAGGTGCTTTGCGGATTGAGTTAATCCAAAGAGATGCAGGAATCGTTGCCAAGATTATGACAACGACACAGGTGGCGAAGGAAGCATTAGAATCTCAACTTAATGGATTAAAGCAAGCCTTTGGTTCGCAAAATATTCAAGTGGATCGACTAGAGATTACCCAGTCTGTTTTACAACAACAGGATAGATATTTTGGAAGAGAACAACAGCAACAATCTCAGCAGCAAGGACAGGAACGTCAGGAGCAACAAAGAGGAAATGAAGAAGGAAAGGAACAAGCCTTCAATGTTTCTCTAGAAGAAGCTCTTATTAACACAGAAGTGTAGGAGGTGAAAAAATGACAAATACAATTGATCCATCTTTATATCTCTCAAACTATCAAACTCAAAAGACGACAGGTTCAAATGTACTGGGAAAAGATGATTTCTTGAAAATCCTTATGGTCCAATTACAAAACCAAGACCCAACGAGTCCGATGGAGGATCGAGAGTTTATCGCTCAAATGGCTCAGTTTTCTTCCTTAGAGGCTATGACCAATATGAGCAGTACGATGCAACAATTTGTTGATTCTCAAAATACGAATTTATTGATTTCTTATAATCAATTTATTGGTAAAGAAGTAAATTGGCACAAGCTAAACTATTCTACTGAAGATCCGAATGCACAACCAGAGGTTCTAGAAGGTAAAGGTAAGGTTGAGTCGATTCAGTTTAAGGATGGTACGGTCCAATTAATTCTTGAAGACGGAACCATTTTAGAACCAGCTAATATATCTGGTGTTGGTGGCTCTTCAAGTGGAACAGCTGATAGCAGCTTAGTACAAGCAAGTATGCTAATAGGCAAAATGGTCACTTATCTTAATGAATCTCAAGAGGAGTTAACTGCGATAGTTAAATCCGTTTCGATCAAGGATGGAAAAACGTTATTCCAATTAGATGATGAGAATCAGACAAGCATTACTGCTCAACAAATGACGAAAATTGGATAAAAAGGGTTGGTTGGATGGATAAGTCTACATTTAGGCCAATACAATCTCAGCCGATTGCTACCCAGAGACTTCAACAAAAGAAGTCAAATCAAGTAAACGGAAATTCTTTTTCCTTTCATTTTCAGCAGGCAATACAAGAAAATAATAAGTTAGTTTTGAGTAAGCATGCCAAAGATAGGCTCGAGCAACGCGGAATTCATATTTCCGAAAACCGTTGGGAGCAAATTGAAGGAAAAGTGCAGGAAGCGAAAAAACTAGGAATAAAGGATTCTCTAGTACTTCTGGATAATGCAGCGCTGATTGTGAGCGCCAAAAATAATACAGTTATTACCGCAATGGATAGACAAGAGGCAACATCACAAATTTTTACGAATATTAACGGGACGATTGTTCTCGAATAAAAAATGGAATGGCTGGACCTATTTAGGAGGCCAAGAGCTGTGGACTGATTGAAGCAGCTCATAACGAAAGGAGAAGTTCTTAATATGTTACGCTCAATGTACTCAGGTATTAGCGGAATGAAAAACTTCCAAACAAAATTAGATGTAATCGGAAATAATATTGCCAACGTAAATACTTTCGGTTTCAAAAAAGGTCGCGTGAACTTCAAAGATATGATTTCCCAAACAGTAGCTGGAGCAAGTTCTCCATCAGCAACTCTTGGTGGGGTAAATGCAAAGCAGGTTGGACTTGGTTCAACATTAGCTGCAATTGATACCATCCACACACAAGGAAGTCTTCAAACTACAGGTCGTGGACTTGACCTAGCGATTTCTGGAGATGGGTATTTTGTGGTAGCACCAAACCAAGCTGCTGGAACAACGTTTGAAAACATGGATAAGAATTTTACAAGAGCTGGTAACTTTTATTTAGATACTCAGGGAAATCTTGTGAATTCTGATGGAATGTATTTGCAAGGCTATAAATTGGATACGGAAACTGGTGCAATTGTAATGGATGGAGGAAATAGAACATTAGGGATTATTAATATTCCTACAAACGCACAAAGTTACAGCATTTCAGATAAAGGGGAAGTACAATACGTAGACGCTGCCGGTAATTTAACTTATGCAGGACAAGTTATAATTGCTAAGTTCCCAAATGCTGAGGGCCTAGAAAAAGCAGGTTCTAACCTATTTGCTGAATCTAATAACTCAGGTGCTGCACAAGCAAGTGCTCCATATGAAGACGGAGCAGGCTCAGTAGTAGCTGGTGCCCTAGAAATGTCGAACGTTGACCTTTCTGAAGAGTTTACTGAGATGATTGTTACACAACGTGGTTTCCAAGCAAACACTCGTATTATCACAACTTCTGATGAAATTCTACAAGAGCTAGTTAATTTAAAACGATAGGTTAAGGGAGGGACAGGACTGAAGTGATGAGTCTTCAGTCCTGAAAATAACCGTGATTAATGTTACTAGATTAAATGGAAAGTCATTTATGATTAATGCTATCTATATCGAAACAATTGAGTCTTTTCCCGATACGACGATTACCCTTTCAAACGGGAATAAATATGTCGTGAAGGAATCAGAGGACCAAGTAGTGCAATTAGTTACGAAATTCTATCAAACTGTTAACCTATTCGGACTTCAACAGTTGGAGGGGGCAGAGCATGAAAAATAATAAACTTGTTATGATAATGTTAATCATCCTAATTGCGATAACCCTTGTAGGTGCTGTTGCAGTTGTCGTTGTGTTAAAGGTTACAGGTGCTGAAAAAGCTGATGGACCAACGATCGACGAAGTGATTGAAGCTTCTGTCGATATACCGGAAATCACAACAAACTTAGCTGGAAATGATTTAATTCGAATCTCTTTTAAAATTGAGACAGATAGTAAAAAAGCTAAGGAAGAATTAGAAAAAAGGGACTTCCAAGTAAAGAACATCATCATTCTTTCATTATCCGAAAAAACAACTGAACAAATTCAGGGCAGTGAAGGGCAAACTAAACTTGAAACTGAACTGAAGGATAAGATTAATGAATTGATGCAGGAAGGTAAAGTGGAGAAAGTTTATATTACAGGTTCACTCCTCCAATAATGTTACACAAACCAAAATGATTTATAAGTACTGGAGGTGAGGATTCATGTCTGGAGAAGTATTATCGCAAAGTGAAATTGATGCCTTGCTATCTGCGATCTCCACAGGAGAAATGGATGCAGATGAGCTCAAGAAAGAAACAGTTGAGAAAAAGGTCAAGGTATACGATTTTAAGAGAGCGTTAAGATTCTCAAAGGATCAAATCCGGAGCTTAACAAGAATACATGAAAATTTTGCCCGCTTACTGACGACATTTTTTTCAGCACAATTAAGAACATATGTGCAAATTTCCGTTGCATCTGCTGACCAAATTCCATATGAGGAATTTATCCGTTCGATTCCGAAAATGACGATATTAAATGTTTATGATGTACCTCCGTTGGATGGAAGAATTCTAATGGAAGTTAATCCGAATATTGCGTACGCGATGATGGATCGAATGATGGGTGGAAAAGGGTCTAGCATTAACAAGGTAGAGAACCTAACGGAAATCGAAACGAAAATCATGGCGAGCACGTTTGAACGCTCCTTTGAAAATTTACGGGAGGCTTGGGCAAGCGTAGCAGACATTGATCCAATGCTAGCTGATTTCGAAGTGAATCCTCAGTTTTTACAAATGGTTTCACCGAATGAGACAGTGGTGGTCATTTCACTTAATACAACAATTGGGGAGACTTCAGGGATGATAAATATTTGTATCCCGCATGTCGTTTTAGAACCAATAATTCCAAAGCTTTCCGTTCATTATTGGATGCAAACAGATAAGAAGGAAAGAGAACCTTTGGAAATTGCTGCATTGGAAAAGCGTCTTAAACAAGCCGATATTCCAATTGCTGTTGAATTAGGTGGTTCTGAGATCTCCATTCAAGATTTCCTAATGCTTGATGTTGGTGATGTCATTGAACTCAATCAACAAATCGAACAGCCATTAACAATAAAAGTTGGCGATATTCCTAAGTTTGTAGGACAGCCAGGAAAATTAAACAAAAAAGTCGCTGTACAAGTACTTGATACATTGAAGGGGGGAGACGACGATGGTGAGTAGTGATATGCTCTCTCAAGATGAAATCGATGCTCTACTAAGAGGCACAGATGATAGTGAAATAGAGACGAATGAAGCAGAAGATATCAATGTAGAAGATTACCTCTCGTCAATGGAACAGGACGCTCTTGGGGAGATTGGAAATATCTCATTTGGAAGCTCTGCAACAGCTCTTTCTACTTTACTTAACCAAAAAGTCGATATTACAACACCAACGGTTTCTGTCATACCGAAACAAAGTTTAAAGGATGAATTCCCACATCCATATGTGGCCATCCAGGTTAAATACACTGAAGGCTTTTCCGGCACGAACTTGCTTGTGATTATGCAAGAGGATGCAGCCATTATTGCTGACTTAATGTTAGGTGGCGATGGTTTAAACCCGGCTGAGTTAATGGGAGAAATCCAATTAAGTGCAGTCCAAGAGGCAATGAATCAGATGATGGGCTCATCAGCCACGTCCATGTCTACAATTTTTAGTAAAAAGGTTGATATCTCTCCGCCAACAATTGATGTGTTAGATGTTGTCCACGGAGCAGGAACTGAAAAAATTCCAAACGAAGACATGCTTGTCAAGGTCTCATTCAGACTTAAGGTTGGAAGTTTAATTGATTCTAACATCATGCAGCTTGTTCCTTTAGATTTTGCTAAGGATTTAGTGGCCGAGTTATTAGACCCTAAGGATTCAGCGCAAGCGATGGATTCAATGGTTGCAGAACCAAGTCCACAGCCACAAGCACAGGCAGCACCTATAAATCAGGCAGCGCCTACAAATCAAGCACCTATGGGAGTACAACAACCAACAATGCCGCAATATGATGCACCAGTTAACCAAGGAAATTGGCAGCAAAATTCACAAGCACCTGGTTACCAAGTGCCTGGACCGCAGCATTTTGGTTCCCAATTTACACAAGGGGCACAACCAAATGTTCAACCAGCTGTTTTCTCTAGCTTTGAACAGTACCCGCTACAGGAATCAGAATCTAAAAATCTGAATATGTTGCTTGATATTCCACTTCAAGTAACTGTAGAGCTCGGACGAACAAAAAGATCAGTTAAGGAAATCCTTGAGCTTTCACCTGGTTCTATTATTGAACTAGATAAATTAGCAGGTGAACCGGTGGATATTCTAGTAAATAACCGTCTGATTGCTAAGGGAGAAGTTGTAGTTATTGACGAGAACTTTGGCGTTCGTGTAACGGACATCATTAGTCAAAGTGACCGACTAAATAAACTTAGATAAATATTGGGGGAAGACTATTAATGGCGCACAAAATTTTAATCGTAGATGATGCTGCATTCATGCGTATGATGATTAAGGACATTTTAACGAAAAATGGTTTTGAGGTTGTTGGCGAAGCAGCTGATGGAGCTCAAGCAGTAGAAAAATATCAAGAAACCAACCCAGACCTCGTGACAATGGACATCACGATGCCAGAAATGGACGGAATTACTGCATTAAAAGAGATTAAGAAAATTAATCCAAATGCAAAGGTTATTATGTGTTCAGCTATGGGACAGCAAGCAATGGTTATTGATGCTATCCAAGCAGGAGCAAAAGACTTTATCGTAAAACCATTCCAAGCTGACCGTGTTATTGAAGCTATTTCAAAAACATTAGGATAACATTATGATGGCGGCTTTTAGCCGCCTAATCCTTCTTATAAGCGTTACATGAAAAAATTCTTAAGTTAGAGGTGTACCCAGTTGCAAAAGATACATAAAATCATCACGGTGATGCTACTCTTATTCGTTGTACTGTTAAGCACAGATATAAAAGTCTATGCAGAACCAGAGGATAGCGTAAAGGAGTTGTTTGAAAAGCCAAAAGATGAAAACACTGAGACAAAACAAACTCCTGAAAAAGAAGCAGAAGATATCACTGTTCAGGAAAACACAACCGTAGGGATAACTGCCTGGGATATCATAAAGATGATTTTTGCAACGATCTTTGTGATTGCACTTCTTTACTTTTTACTGAAGTATATCAATAAAAAAAGCCATGGCTATAAAGATTCTCAATTGATTCAAAATATCGGGGGAGCTCCTCTTGGTGCAAACCGCTCTGTACAAATGATTAAGGTTGGGGAACGAGTTCTTGTGGTCGGTGTAGGAGAAAATATTCAGCTGTTAAAAGAGATTGAAGACGAAGCAGAAGTTCGTCAAATCATCGAAGATTATAACAACAAAATGGAGCAGCTAATAAGCCCAAGCGATATTGTGACAAAGGTTCTTCAAAGAACAAAAACTCTAAATGTATTTGAAAAGGAAAAAGAAAATACTTCATTTTCTTCTGTCCTGAAATCACAATTAGATAAAATTTCGAAGGATCGAAAGAAGTTATATGATGAAATGGAGAAGAAAGGGTCAGACGAAAGATGAATGAGTTTATGGAGTTTTTTAACACAAGCGACCCCACTAATGTATCAACATCTGTGAAGCTAATGTTGCTTCTAACCGTAATGTCCTTAGCTCCAAGCATCTTGGTTTTAATGACTTCTTTTACTAGAATTGTTATCGTTCTTTCCTTTGTCAGAACGGCGCTTGCCACACAGCAAATGCCACCTAACCAAGTAATCATTGGCTTATCGTTATTCTTAACTTTTTTCATTATGGCTCCTACATTTCAGGAGGTTAATAAGGAAGCTTTAACACCTTTGTTTAATGAAGAGATTTCGCTGGATGAAGCGTATGAGCGGGCAGCGATGCCACTTAAGGAATTTATGAGTGCAAATACGAGACAGAAGGATCTAGCTTTATTTTTAGAATATACAAAGGCAGATCGTCCTGAGTCCATTGAGGACATTCCGTTAACGACATTGGTTCCGGCCTTTGCCATCAGTGAAATTAAAACGGCGTTTCAGATTGGATTCATGATATTTATCCCGTTTCTCGTCATTGATATGGTAGTAGCTAGTATCCTCATGTCGATGGGGATGATGATGCTACCGCCCGTTATGATTTCATTGCCATTTAAAATTTTGCTCTTTGTCCTCGTAGACGGATGGTATTTAGTTGTGAAATCCCTATTAGATAGCTTTTAAGCAGGTGAAAATGTATGACTCCAGAAAGTGTAATCTCAATCGCAGAGCAGGGGATATGGGTGGTACTAATGGTCAGCGGCCCATTGTTGGTTCTAGCATTAGTAGTCGGATTGATTATTAGTATTTTTCAGGCGACCACTCAAATACAAGAGCAGACGCTGGCGTTTGTTCCAAAAATTGTTGCTGTTTTATTAGGAATTGTCTTCTTTGGAAAGTGGATGCTGAGTCATATGCTTTCATATGCCAATGATATTTTCTCTAATTTAACAAGGTTTGTGGGATGAATATATGCTAGATATGCTTCCAGAGTTTCCTGCGTTCTTATTAATTTTTGTTCGAGTAACATCCTTTTTCTTGATGATGCCAATTTTTTCGTATCGAACGATTCCGGCAACACATAAGCTAGGATTTGGTTTTTTTCTTGCCTGGATTATGTTCTATACGATTGATGCACCGGTACTTGAAATAAACGGTGCATACTTTTTATTGATTATGAAAGAAGCACTTGTCGGCCTATTAGTCGGTTTTATTGCTTACTTAATTCTTTCAGCTATTCAAATTGCTGGGGGATTCATTGATTTTCAGATGGGCTTCGCGATTGCAAACGTAATAGACCCACAAACGGGTGCTCAAAGTCCATTAACGGGTCAATACTTTTATATGATTAGTTTACTTTTCTTACTTAGTGTGAATGGTCATCATCTACTCTTAGATGGTGTTTATCATAGCTATGAATTTATACCGATCGATCAACCGTGGATTTCTTTTGGTGATGAAGCAATTGTAACGTTCGTGTTAAAAGCTTTTAGTTATATGTTCATGATTGCCTTGCAAATGTCTATTCCGGTTGTTGGAAGTTTGTTTTTAGTCGATGTTGCCTTAGGAATTGTAGCTCGTACAGTACCTCAGCTAAACGTATTCGTTGTTGGGCTACCAATAAAAATCGGCGTAAGCTTCATCATCATTATTGCAGTTATGGGTGTAATGATGGGAGTTGTCTCACAGCTATTTGAACAAATGCTGGTGACAATGAGAGGCCTTATGGATCTAATTGGAGGTTCATAAATGGATTTCGTAAGATTAAATTTACAATTTTTTGCTGGAGAGAAAACGGAAAAGGCAACGCCAAAAAAACGTCAAGATAGTCGAAAAAAAGGTCAGGTTGCCAAAAGTCAGGATATCAATACAGCGATCGTATTGCTTGCTGTATTTCTCGTACTGATGTTTGCCGGTAAGTACTTTTATACTTCCTTATTAAATATATTCCGTCATTCTTATCAGGAATATATCGGCATGGATCTGACAGAAAAAAATGTCCAAATGATTTTTCTCGATGTTATAGAAGAATTGGTCTTTGTTCTAGCCCCAATCATGGTAGTTGCCATGCTTGCCGGTGTGGTAGCTAACTATATGCAATTTGGTTTCTTATTTTCAACAGAGTCAATTCAACCTAAGTTGGAAAAATTAGACCCAATTAAAGGGTTTAAAAGAATTTTTTCAATGCGGGCGATCGTCGAGTTATTAAAATCGATATTAAAAATTGTTTTAGTTAGTGTAGCAACGTTTTCGGTGCTTTGGATGCGGAAGGAAGAAATCCTAATTCTTGCGCAAAAGTCCGTTGGTGCAAGTCTTGCTACAATAGCTAATTTAACAGTGCAAATGGGATTAATCGCTTGTGTTCTTCTTATTTTCTTGGCAGTACTCGATTATTTATATCAGAAATATGATTTTGAAAAAAATATTCGAATGTCAAAACAGGATATAAAAGATGAGCATAAGAACATTGAAGGAGACCCGTTGATCAAATCTAAGATTAAACAACGTCAAAGGGAAATGGCGATGCGGCGGATGATGCAAGAAATTCCAAATGCCGATGTCGTCATTACAAATCCAACCCATTATGCCATTGCCCTAAAGTACGATGAGAATAAACGAGATGCCCCTTTTGTCGTAGCAAAGGGTGTCGATTTTATGGCTCAGAAAATAAAACTTATCGCTAAAGAAAATGATGTCATAATGGTGGAAAATCGACCTTTAGCTCGTGCCTTATATAGCCAGGCCGAAATTGGGGATGTCATCCCTGAGGAATTTTTCAAAGCGGTAGCAGAAATTTTAGCGTATGTCTATCGAACGAAAAACAAAATCTAGACTACCACAAGTAATTATTTACCGGATTCTTAAAAAGACCGGTTAGTTTTAGGGATTGTGTCGTAAAGATGCAATCTTGATAGGGGGAACACCATGAAAGCAAAAGATCTTTCTGTATTGCTTGCAGTTATTTTAATAGTGGCTATGCTTATTATCCCATTGCCAACATGGTTATTGAGCTTGCTGATTATTGTCAATATCGCAATAGCATTACTGATTCTTTTAATATCAATGAATATCAATGAACCACTACAATTTTCAGTCTTTCCCTCGCTTCTTTTATTAGTAACGTTATTTCGATTAGGGCTGAATGTATCGACTACTCGAGCGATTCTTTCAACAGGTGAGGGTGGAGGAGTAGTAGAAACCTTTGGATCCTTTGTTATTGGTGGAAACATCGTTGTTGGACTAGTTGTTTTCTTTATCTTGGTTATCATAAATTTCATCGTTATTACTAAAGGTTCAGAACGTGTTTCTGAAGTAGCAGCACGTTTTACGTTAGATGCTATGCCTGGGAAACAAATGAGTATTGATGCAGACTTAAATGCCGGCATGATCTCAGAGCAGGAAGCTCGAAAACGACGAGAAAAGGTTAGTAGTGAAGCTGATTTCTATGGTTCTATGGATGGTGCCAGTAAATTTGTTAAAGGTGACGCTATTGCTGGGATCATTATCACACTTATAAACCTTGTCTTCGGGATCGTCATTGGTGCTGTACAGCTCGGACTCCCACTAGCAGAAGCTGCAACAAGATTTTCTTTGTTAACAGTCGGCGATGGACTAGTGAGTCAAATCCCGGCCTTATTAATCTCTACTGCTACAGGTATTGTTGTAACAAGAGCCGGTGCATCAGATGGAAGCTTGTCTCATGATATTTCGAAGCAGCTTCTTGCACAGCCGAAGATGATGTATGTTACTGGTGGAACAATCATCGTACTAGGTTTATTAACACCAATTGGAATTGTTATTACATTACCGGTTGGCGGTTTACTCATTTTTGCTGGTTATCGAATGTCTAGGACACCAATTGAAGAAAAGGAACCACTTGAAGATCTGGACGAACAAGTTCAGGCAGATGAAATGAAAAGTCCGGAAAGTGTCGTTAGTCTTCTCAATGTCGATCCAATTGAGTTTGAATTTGGCTATGGGTTAATTCCATTAGCAGACTCGAATCAGGGCGGGGATTTATTAGACAGAATTGTCATGATTCGAAGACAGCTTGCGATTGAACTTGGATTGGTCATTCCAGTTGTGCGAATTCGCGACAATATTCAGCTTCAACCGAACGAATATCGTCTTAAAATCAAAGGGAATGAAATGGCTCGGGGAGAGTTACTTCTTGATCATTATCTCGCTATGAGCCCTGGAGTTGAAGATGATTCGATTGAAGGAATCGATACGGTTGAGCCGTCATTCGGCTTGCCAGCTAAGTGGATTACCGAAGGCATGAAAGAACAGGCTGAAATATTTGGCTATACGGTTGTCGATCCACCTTCCGTTGTATCTACTCACATCACAGAGGTCATAAAAGCGAATGCTCATGAGCTTCTAGGTCGACAAGAAACAAAGCAGCTCATTGACCATGTGAAAGAAAGTTATCCAATTTTAGTTGAGGAAGTTACGCCAAACCCACTCTCTGTAGGAGAAGTACAAAAGGTACTTGGCAAACTTTTACGCGAAAATGTTTCAATACGTAATCTACCAATTATTTTTGAGACCTTGGCTGATTTTGGCAAAGTCACTTCTGATACTGATCTTTTAACAGAATATACCCGTCAGGCATTAGCGCGTCAGATTACAAATCAATATAGTACAAATGGACAAACTTTAAAGGTTGTCACAGTCTCCGGTAAAGTGGAGAAAATCATTGCTGATGGTGTACAAACAACGGAGCACGGAAACTATCTTTCCATCGATCCAAGTGTTTCACAAACCATTCTTGAATCGATTGCGAATCAAGTTGAGCAACTTTCTTTAATGGAACAAACACCGATTGTTTTATGCTCACCGGCTGTAAGAATGTATATTCGTCAATTAACAGAGCGTTATTTTCCACAAATTCCGATTTTGTCTTATAACGAGCTAGAGGCCAATGTTGAAGTACAAAGCGTAGGGGTGGTGAATATAGATTGAAGGTAAAAAAATACGTGGCATCCTCCATGCCAGAAGCAATG
Source organism: Bacillus yapensis (assembly GCF_005280205.1). Classification (GTDB taxonomy): domain Bacteria; phylum Bacillota; class Bacilli; order Bacillales; family Cytobacillaceae; genus Robertmurraya; species Robertmurraya yapensis. The sequence continues at coordinate 108,210 of NZ_SUND01000002.1, forward strand.
AAACAAATACGTTCTGAATTAGGAAATGATGCCGTCATTTTAAATTCAAAAATCGTATATACGGGCGGCTTTCTCGGTTTTTTTAGAAAAAAGAATATTGAAGTGATTGCAGCGATGGATCAGGTAGGGAAAATGGAGCCAAAGGTGAAAGAGAAGCCGAAGTTAACTCCGGTTTCTCAACCTGTGAAAAATGCGCCAATCGCTAAGCCTCAGGTGTTCACCACTCCAGAAAAAAGACAGGAGCGTCCATCTGGAGACTTACTCAATGAATTAGCTGAATTAAAGGCAATGGTGAAAAACATGAGTGCAACAGGTCAAGGAGGCAAGTCTTATCCTGGTCCTTTGGAAGGCCTATATCTTGAGCTCAAAAAGCAAGAAATTGAACCATATATCTGTGAAGAATTAATGGCTGTATTGTTAGAAAAATGGTACACCCTGGGTGCTGCTTCATCTGCGGAAGAGGTAAAAGCATGGTGTAAGGAATTGATGAAGGAACGAATCTCTGACCTGCCCTATGGAGAAATATCTTTCACGAAAAAATATGTGAACGTGGTCGGTCCAACTGGTGTTGGGAAGACGACTACTTTAGCAAAAATAGCCGCTGATTCGATCCTTAAATTCCATAAAAAAGTCGCTCTTATTACGACTGATACATATCGAATTGCGGCGATCGAACAGCTCAAAACCTATGCAAAAATATTGGCGATACCTTTAGAGGTTTGTTATAACCTTGATGATTTTAGAAAAGCCTGTGAAACCTTTAAAGATTATGATGTTGTTCTAATCGATACAGCAGGCAGGAATTTTCGCAACGAACAATATGTGGTCGAATTGAAGCAAATTCTTGATTATGACAATGAAATGGAAACCTTCCTTGTCCTATCTTTAACTTCAAAACAGAACGATATGGAAGAAATCTATAAACAGTTCTCAAGCATTACAATTAACCAATTTATTTTTACTAAAATGGACGAAACTTCATCGTATGGTGCGATGTACAACATGATTGACAAGTATCGAATTGGAGCAGCTTATTTAACTAATGGACAAAATGTCCCAGACGATAAGGTGGCAGCATCAGCAGACGTGATTACCAAACTGATTCTTGGGGATGAAACGAAATGAAAGACCAAGCTGAGGCATTAAGAAAAAAGTTACTTCAAAAAGACCAAAAATCGATGATAGCCAAAACATTAGCAGTTGTTAGTGGAAAAGGCGGAGTAGGAAAATCGAACTTTTCGTTAAACTTTGCCATTACCTTATCTAAGAAGGGCCATAAAGTGTTACTATTTGATATGGATGTAGGAATGGGAAATATCGACATTCTTTTAGGAAATAGTTCACAATATAGCATCGTCGATTTTTTTGACGAACAAGAATCTTTAAAGAATATTGTTACAGAAGGTCCAAATGGGCTCCATTATATCGCTGGGGGAACAGGACTCAGTCGTCTTTTTAAGGTAGAAGAGCGATTAATGAATAAATTTACGGAAGAACTTTCGGCCCTATTCGAATATTACGAATATGTCATTTTTGATATGGGTGCAGGTGTAACGGAAGAGTCGCTTCATTTTATTCTATCGGTCGATGAAATCATTTTAGTGACGACTCCTGAACCAACGTCTGTAACCGATGCGTATTCTATGTTAAAGCATATTCATATGCTAAACAAACAGGTTCCATTCTTAATCGTTGTGAATCGAGCACTTTCTGAAGAAGATGGTGTACAAACATTCAATCGACTAAAGATTGTTGCCAAAAGATTTTTAGACAGAGAAGTAGAGCCATTAGGGATGATTCCAGATGATCGTGCCATCCCACTTGCTGTCAAGAAGCAGGTACCATTTGTTTTAGATGGAAAATCGGCAGCCTCGAAAGCAATCATTCAAATTGTCGAGCAGTATGAACAACAGAATTTCACAGAACTTCAACCAGCAAGAACTTTTCATTTTGTTTCAAAGTTGAAGCAATTTCTCTTTGAAAGGTAGTGCTACCAGTCATGCAAAAAATTAAAGTGCTTATTGTCGATGATTCAGCATTCATGAGAAAACTGATACAAGATTTTTTATCAGAGCATCCGTCCATAGAAGTAATAGGCACAGCTAGAAATGGGGAGGACGCCCTAAAAAAAATTAAGGTATTGAGTCCAGATGTGGTAACGATGGATGTAGAAATGCCAGTACTTAATGGTTTAGATGCACTTCAAAAGATCATGAATGATCATCCAGTGCCAGTGTTAATGCTCTCCAGCACGACAAAGCAGGGTGCAGAAAATACGATGCAAGCGATGTCCTTGGGTGCTATAGATTTTATCGCAAAACCATCTGGTGCCATTTCACTAGATCTTTATAAAGTAAAAGAAGAATTAATCCAAAAAGTTATTTCTGCAAGTAAGGCGAATTTAACCCAGTTATCAAGAGACTCTCGTGGAGATTATGCAAAAAGGACTACTACTCCATCTGAGGATTGTAGTAAAATAGAACGAAAGGGACCAATATCTGGAACCCGAAAAAAAACTATTTCAAAAAAGCTTATCTGTATTGGAACATCTACAGGTGGCCCGAGAGCATTGCAGCAGGTTGTGACAAGACTTCCCAAAAATATAGATGTACCGGTATTTGTCGTGCAGCATATGCCAGCAGGCTTTACAAAAAGCCTCGCAGATAGACTTAATTCCCTCTCTGAATGCATTGTGAAGGAAGCAGTCGATGGTGAAATTGCTGAAAGAGGGACAATCTATATTGCTCCAGGAGGTTTCCACTTAACGGTCAAGCAAATGGGGACAAGCTTAATAATCCAATTAGATGACGTTACTCCTCCAAGAGGTGGCCATAGACCATCCGTCGATGTCATGTTTGAATCGATTAGCCATATCAATGAGTATTCAAAAATTGCAGTGATCATGACGGGAATGGGTTCTGATGGTTCACAAGGATTAATCGAATTAAAGAAAACTGGGGTAGTCACAGCTATTGCGGAATCTCAAGAGACATCTATTGTATACGGAATGCCAAAGGCTGCCGTAGCAACGAAATTAGTAGACGAAGTTCAAAATGTAGAAAAAATTGCTGAAGCAATTTTGAGATACATATAGGGTGTGTTCAAAAGGTCATGGAATGTACTTTTTCAATGACTTTTTGAACCTCTTCTACAAGTCGAGGGGGGTAAGACAAATGGAAATGAACCAATATTTAGAAGTCTTTATAGAAGAAAGCAAAGAGCATCTACAAAGCTGTAATGAAAGACTATTGGACTTAGAAAAAAATCCAGAGGATATGAACATTGTGAACGATATTTTTCGTTCTGCTCATACATTAAAAGGCATGTCTGCCACAATGGGTTATGAGGATTTAGCGAGCCTTACTCATCAAATGGAGAATGTGCTTGACGCTATTCGTAATCACAAATTATCAGTTTCACCTGAACTATTAGATATTGTTTTTCAAGCTACGGATGATTTGGAAGCAATGGTATTCTCAATTGCAGATGGTGGCGATGGTAAGAGAGACGTAAAAGAAGTAGTCGAAAAACTTAAATTAATTGAAAAGGGTGAAAGCCCTTCTCAAAGCTCTGCGAAATCAGAGGTGGCTGCCACGGCTACGGCTATCGCACCTGCTTCGGCTAAAGCAAAGAGTAATTATGATGAATTTGAATACACAGTTCTGCAACAATCTAAAGAACAAGGCTTCGAAGCATTTGAAATTACGATTGCTTTAAGAGAAGATTGTCTACTAAAAGCAGCAAGAGTCTATATGGTATTTGAAGTGTTAGAGAAGGTTGGAGAGGTTATTAAATCAACTCCATCTGTAGATCAGTTAGAGGAAGAACAATTTGATCAAGAATTTACCGTCTCAATTGTTTCAAAGGAGTCTCTAGAAGATTTGCAGAAAATGGTCATGAAGGTATCTGAAGTTGAGAAGGTTGAAGTCGTAACAATTTCTCTTGATGGCGACAGAAGTAATCAAGAGGAAATAGTAGAAGAAGTAATTGTTGATGAAGTTGCAAAAATTTCTAGTACTGATTCTTCTTCAGAAGAGCAAAAGAAATCTGCGACTACGAGCACAACAACTAAACAACCAAACAATAAAACGATCCGTGTTAATATTGAAAGACTAGACATTTTATTAAACCTATTTGAAGAGCTTGTTATTGACCGCGGGAGATTAGAACAGATTTCCAACGATCTAAAAAACCAAGAACTTCATGAAACAGTCGAAAGAATGTCGAGAATTACAGGAGACCTACAAAATATTATCTTAAATATGAGAATGGTGCCTGTTGAAACGGTATTTAATAGATTCCCGAGAATGGTGCGTCAGCTTGCGCGTGATCTTGGTAAGAAAGTGAATCTAGAAATCATAGGTGCAGAAACAGAATTAGATCGTACTGTAATCGATGAAATTGGTGATCCACTTGTTCATTTAATTCGAAATGCTTTAGACCATGGTTTAGAAACACCAGAGGTCCGTAGAGCAAATGGAAAGAATGAAGAGGGTTCGGTTGTTCTTAAAGCGTTCCATAGTGGAAATCACGTATTTATTGAGATCGATGATGATGGAGCAGGTATTAATCGTCGCAAGGTCCTTGAAAAGGCGATTAAGAATGGAATCATTTCTGAACAAACAGCAGCGACTCTATCAGATAAAGAAGTATTCGATTTAATCTTTGCATCAGGCTTTTCTACAGCAGACAAAATTTCTGATGTATCTGGTCGTGGCGTTGGTCTCGATGTAGTGAAAAATACGATAGAGTCCCTTGGAGGATCCATTTCGATCGATTCGAAAGAAGGCAAAGGTTCAACCTTCTCTATTCAATTACCACTTACATTATCGATTATTTCTGTCATGCTTGTGGAAATTGCAAAAGAGAAATTTGCTGTTCCACTTTCATCGATTATCGAAACAGCGATCGTGAAGAAGGATGAAATCTTAAATGCACATAATCAAAAAGTGATTGATTTCCGTGGGAAAGTAGTTCCACTTTTATTCTTAAAGGATATCTTCGAGGTTCCTTCTCAAGGCGAAGGAGATGACTTCTATTCTGTTGTAATCGTTAGAAAAGGTGACAAAATGGCTGGATTAGTCGTAGACTCCTTTATTGGTCAGCAAGAAGTCGTTCTTAAATCACTAGGAAACTATTTAACAAATGTTTTTGCGATTTCCGGTGCTACCATTCTTGGCGATGGACAGGTAGCTTTAATCGTAGATTGTAATGCCTTGATAAAATAAGTACTTAAAGGATAAGAGGAAGGTGACTGTTATGACCGAGACTTTAACAGATGACTTAAAATACATTGTTTTTCAACTAAAAGAAAAAGAATATGCAATTCCTGTTAATAAAGTACACTCCATTGAAAAAATTGAACATATTACTAGAGTTCCTGGTGTAAGTTCATATATCAAAGGTGTCTTAAATTTAAGAGGAGTCGTTACTCCAATTATTGATTTACGCCTTCGATTTGACATTGAGGAAGTGGCATATACAGATAGCACAAGAATCATCATTGTGTCATTCGATGATATGGAAGTCGGATTAATTGTTGATACAGCGAATGATGTCATTGATATTAAAGCAGAGGCGATAGAACCACAGCCTGAAGTTGTGGGTGTTGATGAAGCTGAATACATCAATGGTGTTGCTAAGCTTGATAAGAGATTGCTTATTCTATTAGATCTTGAAAAGATTCTACAACGTGATGATCTAAAAACTACTTATGGAAATGAAGGATAAATAAATGAGTTTCCTCGATAAATTTTCAACTGTCCATCTAGATGTGCTAAAAGAGGTGGGGAATATTGGTGCTGGCCATGCTGCCACCTCTCTTTCCACATTATTGAATAAAAAAATCGACATGAGAGTACCCAAGGTAAGTGTGGTTTCTTTTGATGAGATGATGGACATGGCTGGTGGTCCTGAAAATATCGTGGCAAGTGTCTTTTTAAGAATTGAGGGGGACGCTCCAGGTAGTATGTTTTTTGTTCTTTCGATAGAGCAGGCAAATACCTTTATTAAACAGATGATCAATGATGTTCACTTTTCATTTGAAAATCCACCCTATCATGAATTAGCGATGTCTGCTTTGCAGGAGTTAGGGAATATCTTATCTGGTTCCTATTTGTCATCATTATCCGATTTCACAAATTTGGATTTATATCCTTCAGTCCCAGCGTTAAGTATTGATATGGTTGGTGCAATTATTAGCTTTGGCTTAATTGAGCTATCTCAAGTTAGTGATTATGCAATCGTAATTGACACTGCTTTAGACGATGATGACACTCATTCTTCGGAAAGTGTTAAAGGGCATTTTTTTCTCTTGCCCGACCCGGACTCCTTTGAGACGATTTTTAAAGCTTTAGGAGTAGCTGAAGATGAATGATACTGTTCAAATCGTGAAAGTCGGAATTGCTGATATGAACATTGTGACGACACCTAATCTGATTCGAACTTCTGGACTGGGTTCCTGTGTTGGAGTGGTCGTTTACGATCAGGCGAAGGAATTGGCGGGATTAGCTCATGTGATGCTACCTGATTCCTCTCTCGCAAAAAGTGGAATTATGAACATAGCGAAATATGCCGATACTGCTGTGAAGGAGCTTGTTAGCCGGATGATTGAACTAGGCGCAAGAAGCTACTCACTGAAAGCAAAAATTGCTGGCGGTGCTCAAATGTTTCAATTTACTAGTAGTAATGACATGATGAGGATTGGTCCTCGAAATGTGGAAGCAGTTAAGAGAGAGCTTGCTATGTTAAAAATCACCTTAGTTGCAGAGGATGTTGGAGGAAGTAGTGGACGAACGATCGAATTTGATCCTAAAACATGCTTACTTAATATTCGTACTGTTAATAAAGGGATCAGAGATTTATAGTGGTGTAATCAGTCCTTTTTATTAAAAGGGCTGATTTTTTCTGTAATCAATTATATTGATCGTGAACAAATTTGAAGTCATCTAATATGCACATCATTAATTTGATATAATAGAATAGAGTTCACTAAGTCCTAAGATTGAATTTTACCATCAAATTTGTCGATGGTCCTAGGAGGTTACGATGGGAATTGTGTTGACAGCTGAGGAACAAATTATATGGGAAAAATGGATTTCTGCTAGAGATGAAGAAGCGGGAAATCTGTTAGTGAAAAAATACATGCCCCTTGTCAGCTACCATGTTCAAAGGGTGTCTGTTGGCCTTCCGCGAAACGTATCTAGAGATGATATCCATAGTTTGGGATTAATGGGACTGTACGATGCTCTGGAAAAGTTTGACCCGACGAGAGATTTAAAATTTGATACTTATGCTTCCTTTAGAATACGGGGGGCTATTATAGATGGTTTAAGAAAAGAAGATTGGTTATCGAGAAGTACAAGAGATAAAGCGAAAAAAATTGACGCTGCCATCGGGAAGCTTGAGCAAAAGCTGATGCGAAATGTTACGGCAAAAGACATTGCCAGCGAGTTAAATCTTACGGAAGAAGAAGTCGTGACGACAATGAACGAACATTTCTTTTCCAGCGTACTCTCGATTGACGAGAATCCAGGCGAGCAAGAAGAGAAAGATGGACAAAACTTTGCCATTAAAGATACAAAGGCCGAGATTCCTGAAGAGAAAGTGGTAAAAGACGAACTCATTAAAGAAATGGCAGAAATGATTTCCCATCTCAATGAGAATGAACAATTGGTTCTTAGCTTGTTTTACCAAGAGGAATTGACATTAACAGAAATTGGACAGGTCATGGATTTATCTACATCAAGAATTTCACAAATTCATTCAAAAGCAATTTTTAAATTGAGACAATCACTAAGCAAAATGGTCTAGCATCCAGATTAACAACTATAAAGATATAACTAGAAAGAAGGTTGGCAAAATGGATACTCCGTTTCGAGTAAAGATTTCGAAGAATCAATTAGAGGCTTATATCGAATTGCAAGAGCAACTTGATGAAGATTTTACAATTTCAGTTGGTGAGCTAGAAGCTTTTTTGAAAGAACATCAAGTAGTCTTTGGCATCATCCACACAAAGCTTCAAGAGATTGCAATAGAGCCATCGAATATCGAGTACCCGTTTTTAATTGCTGAAGGAATTCCTCCTCAGCATGGTGAAGATGCATATTTGACTGTTGAATTTAAAAAAGAAGAAACAAAGCAGAAAGAAAAGGTGAATTTCCGAGAGGTTCTTGATATTCCGTCAATAAAATCGGGTGAAGTTATGGCATCAGCAATACCACAGACCTTTGGTATTAATGGCACAGCGGTAACTGGAAAAGTACTCCCAGCCCACGACGGGAAGCCTTTAAAGGTTAAACCGGGGAAAAATGTGATACAAAATGGCAATCAATTCATAGCAACGATTGACGGAGAAGTGAGTATTACCCATAAAGCCATTACAGTTAACCCTGTTTTTGAAGTGAGGGGCGATCTAGACTTAAAAACAGGAAATGTTAATTTTGTAGGAAATGTCGTTATTCATGGTAATGTGCCAACGGGCTACGAAGTGGTTGCAGGCGGAGATATTAAGGTATATGGTCTCGTTGAGGGAGCACAGCTAGTAGCTAGAGGAAATATTCTTATTTCTGGTGGAATTGCTGGAGGTAATCGTGGAAATGTTGTTGCTGGTGGAAGTATTCAAGCCAATTTTTTAAATCAAGCAGCTATAAGAGCGGGGCAGGATGTTATTATTCATACTTCCTCGTTGCATAGTAATGTTGAGGCCAAAGGAGCGATTTATTGCAAGAACGGTCATGTTATTGGTGGTACGCTACGTTCTGGTAAAGATATTTATGTGAAGGAACTTGGCAACGATCTCTATACAAAGACTGGTCTTGCAGTTGGTTATGACCCATCCATTGACAAAAAGGAATTGAGCCTCAAAGAGGAAGCTGAACAGATTTCTGAAAATGTTAAAAAACTGGAACTGATTGAAAATAAGATTCTAGTTTCCCTTAAACAAAAAGGACAGGTGACAGAACAAGAAAAAGAGCTTCTCCTTAAGCAAAGAGCAACAAAAACGCAGCTTGAGAAACAGTTAGAAAGTACTCTTAGGAAGCTAGAAGTGATAGAGTTCGAGAAAAGTGATCGAAGCAATTTCAGTATCTTCGTATATGATAAAGTTCATCCTAACACGAGTTTGCATTTTGGGAAATACTCAAGATTGGTTCATACGACTCACTCGTATGTTAGATTTTATATAAGAAATAGTGAAATAGTTTTCGACCCAATTTGATGAACCTGCTATATTAATGAGAAGTAGTTTTCACATAGCCTTAACTGAATAATTTAGTATAAAAAATCAAGGACGTGGTTGAAGATGAGCCTCAAAGCGATTGAAATGCAGGTTGCACTTCCTAGAACATTAGATGCACAGAAATTACAAGAGCAAATGCAACAACGAGGTCAATTACAAACTGATTTTTCCGCTGAGAATGTGAAAAAGGAAGAGATAAAGAAAGAGCATACTGTTTTGAAGCAGGAGCAAAAGGATATTGCTAGGTTTCAAAAAGAAAGAAACCAGGAACATCATTCGGGCGACCGAGGTGAAAAAAAGGATAAAGAGCACCAGCAAAAAGAAAAACACCCTTATAAAGGTACACGTGTGGATTTTAGTGGATAGAGGGATCGTATGACAATTTTAATCATATTTAGTATCGTACTTAATGTCGTTGCCCTATTTTGTATCGCAATTCTGTACTTGCGGCAAAATAGACTTCTAGAAGTAGAAAAAAAACAGGAAAAACTCATTAAAGAAATGGAAGAGGTTATCTCAACGTATTTAATGGAAATGACCGAGGAAAATGAAAGATTTATTAATAAGGTCAGAGAGATGACAACTAAACAAACAACGAAAGAATATATAGCAGAAGAGCCGATAAAGGTAGAAGTCGATTTGGAGCGACCAGCGCCTAGAAAAGGCAATGTATATCAAGCGGTTCAAGCGTACAAAAAAACACCGTCCTCCAATACAGTGAAACAACAAGAGAATGCAGTGGAAATCACTCCTGCCACTGAAGTACCACCACAACAGGAGAATGACAATAATTCTACTGATCTATATTCTCAATCGTTTTATTATCAGGCTCTTTTACTTAAGAAACAAGGTCTGTCGATCGAGGACATCGCGCGAAGACTTAATAAAGGAAAAACCGAAATAGAGTTACTATTCAAATTACGACAAAATGAATAAGAATGACTTGATTCGCATCTCTACATATGCTATATTTACAAATGGTGTTAATACACACGTTCATGGATTTAGGCAATTGGTGCTGTTGCAAGACAGTTTTTGTCTAAAAATGATATGAGCGGAGGCAAACAAAACCATTTAGGAGGAAATAACACATGTCAGTAATTTCTATGAAGCAATTGCTTGAAGCTGGTGTACATTTCGGACACCAAACTCGCCGTTGGAACCCAAAAATGAAGAAATATATCTTCACTGAGCGTAACGGCATCTACATCATCGACCTACAAAAAACAGTTAAGAAGGTTGAAGAAGCTTATAACTGGGTAAAAGAATTAGCTGCTAATGGTGGTACAGTTCTTTTCGTAGGTACAAAGAAACAAGCTCAGGATTCTGTTAAAGAAGAAGCAGAACGTTCTGGAATGTACTATGTTAACCAACGTTGGTTAGGTGGAACATTAACAAACTTCGAAACAATCCAAAAGCGTATTGGTCGCTTAAAAGATATCGAAAGAATGTCTGAAGACGGTACTTTCGAAGTATTACCTAAAAAAGAAGTTGTTCAATTAAAGAAAGAACAAGAACGCCTTGAAAAATTCTTAGGCGGAATTAAAGATATGAAGCAACTTCCAGATGCTTTATTCATCATCGACCCTCGTAAAGAGCGTATTGCTGTAGCTGAAGCTCACAAGTTGAACATTCCTATCGTAGGTATCGTTGATACTAACTGTGATCCAGATGAAATCGACGTAGTTATCCCTGCGAACGATGATGCTATCCGTGCAGTTAAGCTTTTAACAGCTAAAATGGCAGATGCGATTTTAGAATCTAAGCAAGGTGAAGAAGTAGCACCTGCGTAATTGTTAGGTGTTGGAGCAATAAAAGCTCAATAGATCTGCTTGAATGAAGGTGATAAGAGGGCTTTACCCTTCTTTATCACCTTTTTTTGAGAATTATTTACAAATCATAGATTAGCTTTCGCTAGTCTTGCAAAAAATAACGATACATACCTTAAGGAGGATAACCAAAATGGCAATTACTGCTCAAATGGTAAAAGAACTGCGTGAAAAAACTGGCGCAGGTATGATGGACTGTAAAAAAGCGTTAACAGAAACAAATGGTGATATGGAAAAAGCAATTGATTTCTTACGTGAAAAAGGGATTGCTTCAGCTGCGAAAAAAGGTGACCGTATTGCTGCAGAAGGTCTTACTACTGTAAAAGTAAACGGAAACGAAGCTGTAATCTTAGAAGTTAACTCTGAAACTGACTTTGTTGCGAAAAACGAAGGTTTCCAAACACTTGTACAAGAATTAGCCGATCACTTACTTGCTAAGAAGCCTGCAACTGTAGAAGAAGCTGTTGCTCAAACAATGGATAACGGTGCTACTGTTGAAGCTCATATTAACGCTGCAATCGCTAAAATCGGTGAAAAGTTAACTTTACGTCGTTTTGTAATTGAAACTAAAACTGATAACGATGCATTCGGTGCTTACCTACACATGGGTGGACGCATTGGTGTATTAAGTGTTCTTGAAGGAACTACTGACGAAGAAGCTGCTAAGGATGTTTCTATGCACATCGCTGCATTAAACCCTAAGTTTGTTTCTCGTGACGAAGTATCTGCTGAAGAAGTAGAGCGTGAGCGTCAAGTTCTTACTCAACAAGCATTAAACGAAGGAAAGCCTGAAAACATTGTTGCAAAAATGGTTGAAGGACGCCTTGGAAAATACTTTGAAGATGTGTGTGTTAACGACCAAACATTCGTTAAGAACCCAGATCAAAAAGTTCGCCAATTTGTTGAATCAAAAGGCGGAAAAATCCGTAGCTTCGTTCGTTATGAAGTAGGAGAAGGTATCGAAAAGCGTGAAGATAACTTTGCTGAAGAAGTTATGAGCCAAGTTAAAAAATAATTGACAGTCAGATAAGTTGTCTCTAACTTGAGACAGCGTTCTTATCTAAAAAGTAGGGGACACATTGTGTTCCCTCTTTTCAAAGAAAAGGCTCTTTTCGTAAATGTTGTTGCTTTCGATTCATAAATTGGTATACAAATTAACTATATTGCTAAAAAAACAATTTGGGAGCAACGAAAAGTGCCGTGCAAAAATCATGTGTGCCCTTAAACCTAATAGGAGGGGTAAATGTCGGCTCTTGGACATTTACGAAAACTACAATCATTGCGAAAACAGCAAAAGTAAAAGGATACAATTTTCTCCTTGGAGGTCGCGTTCGACTTCGTGGATACAATAGACTTCAAGGAAATTGAAATATACATATGGAGGTTCCAATGAGCAGTCCAAAATACAAACGAGTTGTCTTAAAGCTAAGTGGTGAAGCTTTAGCCGGAGAAAAAGGTTTTGGAATTAATCCAACCGTAATTAAATCAGTGGCAAATCAAGTAAAAGATATAGCAGAATTAGGTGTTGAAGTAGCCGTTGTGGTTGGTGGTGGCAATATCTGGCGTGGAAAGATTGGCGAAGAAATGGGAATGGATCGAGCAAATGCTGATTATATGGGCATGCTTGCAACGGTTATGAACTCATTAGCTCTTCAGGATAGCCTTGAACAAGAGGGTGTAGAAACTCGCGTTCAAACATCTATCGAAATGAGACAGGTAGCTGAGCCATACATCCGTAGAAGAGCGATTCGTCATCTTGAGAAAAAGAGAGTTGTCATTTTTGCTGCTGGAACAGGAAATCCATACTTCTCTACAGATACAACTGCAGCCTTACGTGCTGCAGAAATTGAAGCAGATGTCATCCTCATGGCGAAGAACAATGTGGATGGAGTATACTCTGCCGATCCAAGAATTGATGCTAATGCGAAGAAATACGATGAACTTTCTTATTTAGATGTATTAAAAGAAGGCTTAGCAGTTATGGATTCTACAGCATCATCTTTATGTATGGATAATGATATCCCACTCATTGTTTTTTCAATCATGGAGAATGGAAACATTAAAAGAGCTGTTCTAGGTGAAACAATTGGAACTATTGTAAGGGGGAAAAACTAATGCCAAAACAAGTCATTGCTAATGTAAAAGACAGAATGACAAAAGCTATTGGGGCTTATACTCGTGAGCTTGCAAGTATTCGCGCTGGACGTGCAAGTGCTTCTCTACTAGACAGAATCACTGTTGACTATTATGGTGCACCAACTCCAGTCAACCAGCTTGCTGGTGTGTCAGTTCCAGAAGCTCGTCTTCTAGTGATTCAACCTTATGACAAATCTGTTTTAGGAGAAATTGAAAAAGCGATTTTGAAATCGGATCTTGGTTTAACACCAACGAACGATGGTAGTGTGATTCGCTTAATGATTCCTCAATTAACAGAAGAGCGCCGTAAGGACCTTGTGAAAGTCGTGAAGAAGGAAGCGGAGGAAGCAAAAGTAGCAATCCGTAACATTCGTCGCGATGGTAACGAGGATCTTAAGAAGCTTGAGAAAAACGGTGAAATAACTGAAGATGCACTTCGTGGATATTCAGATGATATTCAAAAAGTAACAGATGAGTATATTGCGAAAGTAGATAGTCTTACTAAAGATAAAGAAAAAGAAATTTTAGAAGTATAAGGTTCTTCCTCAGGCCCTCTAATCTTTAGGGGGTTTTTCTTTTATTATCTGCTTCTGTGTCTTAAAAAGGTTGGCATGTACATATTTTATTAGAGACTTCATTTTATTGAGAAAAATATATTCTATCCCTATTTTGTATGCTATCTTCTTAATAAATCTTTATTTTTAGTTGGAATAGCAATAAAGTTTGAGAAAAGAACCATAATTTTTGGTATGATAGATGCAGAAAAGGTAAAATAGTGGAATATATTGACTTTAAGGATCTGTTTTTCTCATAAAATAATACCTGCCGATTGAAGCGAACTGTACGTAGAATCAGAGAAAAATCATCCTTTGGAGGAGCAGAAATAATGTTAGATAAAATGAAGCCTTGGAAGAACACGAAAAATTCTTCCGTTCTCCGAGATAAGATAGAAGTGATAAAAGAACAGTCTATCCCAGCTCACGTAGCGATCATTATGGACGGTAATGGTAGATGGGCAAAGAAAAGGGCGTTGCCTCGAATTGCTGGTCACCATGAAGGGATGAAAGTGGTGCGTAAAATTACTAAGCTTGCTAATCAGCTTGGAATTAAAAGACTCACTCTTTATGCTTTCTCCACAGAAAATTGGAAGCGTCCGAAAACTGAGGTTGATTACTTGATGAAGCTCCCTGAGGAATTTCTAGGGACGTTTTTGCCAGAGTTGGTCGAGGAGAATGTTAGAGTCGAGATGATGGGCTATAAAGAGAGCTTGCCATCCCACACTCTTAAGGCGATTGAAAGAGCAATGAACGCAACAAAAGAAAATAATGGATTAGTATTAAATTTTGCCCTGAATTATGGTAGTAGAGCAGAGATTGTCGATGGGGTCAAACGTGTCTTAGATGATTACAAACGTGGTATAATAAGTGAAGAAATGTTGAATGAGGATTCTTTTTCAACTTATTTAATGACAAAGAATACTCCAGACCCTGATCTCTTAATCAGAACGAGTGGAGAAATTCGCTTAAGTAATTTTATGCTTTGGCAATTGGCGTACACAGAGTTTTGGTTCACAGATGTGCTTTGGCCTGATTTCAATGAAAATCATCTATTGGAGGCAATAGAAGTATATCAAAATCGCCAAAGACGATTTGGTGGAGTATAACGAAGGTGTTGAATATATAATAATGAAACAAAGAATTATTACAGCAGTTATCGCAGCAGCCGTTTTTCTACCAATAGTTATATTAGGTGGACTGCCAATTGTTTTACTAGCATATTTATTGGCATCTGTTGCTTTGTATGAATTGTTAAAAATGCGAAATCTAAAGATTTTTTCCATTCCAGGTATTGTTTCATTGATTTTATTATGGATTATTTTGTTACCGGAAGGAATTTGGCCAGATATAGCGCTGACCAAGATTGAGGTTGCTGCCATTGCAGTCTTACTCTTTCTAAGTTATACAGTGATCACAAAAAATAAGTTTACTTTTGAGGATGTTGGCTTTTCCATTATCGCGATTGTTTATGTAGGCTTAGGCTTCTTCTATTTTATTGAAACGAGAGAAGAAGGTATTGTGTACATTATCTACTCCTTGTTCATGATTTGGGCAACGGATTCTGGTGCTTATTTTATGGGACGTGCTTTTGGTAAAAGAAAGCTATGGCCTGAAATTAGTCCTAATAAAACAGTTGAAGGCTTCTTCGGCGGGATCGTATGGGCTGTTATTGTCTCTATTCTTTTTGTTATTTTCACGGATATCGATGCATCTTTCCTTGAGTTTGGTATTTTAACGATTGCTTTATCGATATTTGGGCAACTTGGGGATTTGGTCGAGTCTGCTTTGAAAAGACATTATAATGTCAAAGATTCTGGTAATATTCTTCCAGGACACGGTGGGATACTAGACCGTTTTGACAGTCTCTTATTTGTATGGCCGCTTTTAAACTTCTTTTATTTATTATAGAATGGCGGTTTACTTCCATTTTTAAATTTCAACTTTAAGAATTATCCAGCGCTAGGACCATTGATAGTTTTTTCTGTATTCGAACGATAATCCGTTAACCGGAAATGCGGGGTTGTTTTAACGAGGACCCTAATTCAATACTGATAATCAATGGTCCTGCGCTTTTCTTATTTCAGGAGTGAATTTGGTGAAATATATTAGTTTATTGGGAGCAACAGGTTCCATCGGGACACAGACATTGGATATTATTCAAGAACATCCTAGTGAGTTTCGTCTAGTTGCGATGTCGGTGGGACGTAATATAGCACTTGCGAGAAAAATTATAGTAGAAAATAAGCCTGAACTTGTATCTGTAGTGAATAAAGAAGATGCTGATCGTTTAAGACATGAGTTTCCTAATATCACGTTTACTTACGGTGCAGAAGGTCTAGTAGAAATTGCTACATATCCGAAAGCTTCCATATTACTTAATGCAGTCATCGGAAGTGTAGGGCTTTTTCCAACACTGGAAGCAATTCGGAATGGAAAAACAATCTGTATAGCCAATAAGGAAACTTTGGTCACTGCGGGTCATTTAGTAATGAACGAAGCAAGAAAATACGGTGTTCCAATCCTCCCAGTGGATAGTGAACATTCAGCGATTTTTCAAGCGTTACAGGGAGAGAAAGAAAAGAACATTGAAAGACTTATTCTCACTGCATCTGGAGGAAGCTTCAGAGACAAGAATAGAGAAGAATTGCAGAATGTAACTGTAGAACAGGCCCTAAACCATCCAAATTGGTCTATGGGTGCAAAGATTACGATTGATTCTGCATCAATGATGAATAAAGGGCTAGAAGTAATTGAAGCACATTGGCTATTTGATATCCCATATGAAAAAATAGATGTCCTACTTCATAAAGAAAGCATTATTCACTCCATGGTTGAATTCCACGATAGTAGTGTAATTGCACAATTAGGAACACCGGATATGCGAGTGCCAATCCAATATGCCTTAACATATCCGGATAGACTCCCATTAAAGACTGCTAACCGCCTTAATTTAGCTGAAATTGGTCAGCTCCATTTTGCTAAGATGGACATGGAAAGATTCCGTTGCCTTCATTTTGCTTTTGAGGCCGGAAAAATTGGAGGAACGCTGCCAACTGTATTGAACGCAGCCAATGAAACTGCGGTGCAAGCCTTCTTAGATGGAAAAATTACTTTCCTTCAAATAGAGGATTTCATTGAAAAATCATTGAGCTCTCATAAACCTGTGATGAATCCGAATCTTTCTCTCATTCAGGAGGTAGACTTAGAGACAAGAGCATATGTGAACACACTTCTACAATAAAAGGTGGTTATATTTTGAGTACAGTAATAGCCTTTATTATTATTTTTGGAGCGCTAGTTTTTTTTCATGAATTAGGACATTTAATTTTCGCGAAACGAGCAGGCATCCTTTGCCGTGAATTTGCGATCGGGATGGGACCAAGGATCTTTTCCTTTACGAAAAATGATACAGTCTATACAATCCGCCTCCTACCTATTGGGGGATATGTTCGTATGGCTGGTGAAGACCCTGAAATGGTCGAAATCAAACCAGGATATCGCGTCGGCTTAATGTTTGATAGTAATGAAGAAGTAAGCAAAATCATTCTTAACAACAAAGAGAAGTATCCTGACCTACGTATTATCGAAGTAGAATACGCAGATGTTGAACATGAATTAATTATCAAAGGATATGTTGAAGGTGAAGATGACGATGAGGTTCTGCAAACCTTCAAGATTAGTCGCACTGCAGTATTTGTAGAGAATGGCAAAGAGAGCTTAATTGCTCCATATGACCGACAATTTGCATCTAAAACACTTGGTCAAAGAACAATGGCGATTTTCGCAGGACCAATGATGAACTTTATTCTGGCGTTTGTTGTCTTTGTTATTATTGCCTTGATTCAAGGAATTCCGTCGACTGAACCGATGCTTGGGAAGCTAACACCTGATGGTAGCGCAAAGGAAGCGGGGCTACAAGAAGGAGATATTATTTATTCTGTTGGTGGAGCTGAAATTTCTAGTTGGACTGATGTAGTCGAAATTATTCAAAAGAGTCCAGAGAAGGAATTGGAATTTCACCTTGAACGAGATGGACAGGAGTTGACTATTCCTGTAACACCGAAGAAACAGGAAATTGAAGAGGGAGAAACGATTGGGATTATTGGGGTATACAGCCCGATGGAAAAATCTCCTCTAAAAGCAGTAGTCTACGGTGGAGAGGAAGTCTATACCTGGACAAAGGAAATCTTCTCAATGGTTGGGAAACTCGTTACTGGTCAGTTTTCCATTGATGCACTTTCCGGTCCTGTAGGAATCTATCAACAAACCGATACAGTTGCCAAGTCAGGTATTTTATACTTGATGAAATGGGCAGGAGTACTTAGCATCAACTTAGGGATTATGAACCTATTACCAATCCCAGCCCTAGACGGTGGAAGACTCATGTTCTTTGCTGTTGAAGGTTTGAGAGGCAAACCAGTTGACCGTCAAAAAGAAGGTATGGTCCATTTCATCGGCTTCGCTCTACTCATGCTCCTAATGCTCGTCGTCACTTGGAACGACATACAAAGATTCTTCTTATAAGATTATTGGCTATCTCACTAGAGGTAGCCATTGTTTTTTTCCACATATAAATTTGGCATTAATTTTTATAATTCGACAAAAATCTCATAACCCGAACTTTATGGTATAATTATTTTCGTGAATCACCTCAAAAACAAACAAACCAAATCGACACAGTCGACAGAAAAATAGATGAACCAATAGAGAGGAGAGAGAGTGAATGAGTGGTGCCTCTGACAAAAAAGAAGCATTCCAGCACTTGCTCCAGCAACTACAACTAACAGACGACCAAACAATTTCTCATTTTACCAATGCAGAAATCGATAAGGTCATGGTTGAAAGGCAAGCAAGAAAATGGCATTTTTATTTCAAATTTGAAGAAATTTTACCAAGAAACGTATTTACGCTTTTTACCTCGCAACTCGAGAAAACTTTCTCTCATATTGCTAGCACCTCCTATTCCATTCAAGTAACAAACCAACAAGCTTCAGAACAGCAAATTTTAGATTACTGGAGTACTTGTGTCCAGCAGCTTGAAGGAATGGCGCCACCTTTATTAAAATTACTCAATGAGCAGATTCCAAACGTTATAGGGAACAAGGTAGTTATAAAGGTGACGAACGATTTAGAAGGAATTGCAATCAAGAAAAAATACGCAGAAATAATTTCGAATTCTTACCAACAACTTGGATTTCCTCCTGTAGTCATTGACACAGAAATCCATGAACAAGCCTCAAATGAACAATATGAGCAATTTTTAGAAGCGAAACAACGAGAAGACCAAGAACGCGGTCTACAAGCATTAATGGAAATGGAAAAACAAGAAGCAGAAAAAGAAGCGGGGATTGAAGTTCCTTCTGGTCCACTACAGATTGGACTTACGATCAAAGATGACGCAGATTTCCGTAAGCTAATTGATATTGTGGACGAAGAACGTCGCATTGCAATCGAAGGTTATGTATTCGCAGCGGAGACGAAAGAACTGCGAAGTGGTAGAACACTTTTAACCTTTAAGATTACCGATTATACGAGCTCAATCATGGTAAAAATGTTCTCTCGCGATAAAGAGGACGCAGCTCAATTTGAACGTGTTCAAAAGGGGATGTGGCTTAAGGTCCGCGGAAGCATTCAAAATGATACATTCGTCCGCGATTTAGTTATGATCGGAAATGACTTAAATGAAATAAAACCAATTGGAAGACAAGATACAGCAAAAGAAGGAGAAAAGCGAGTTGAGCTTCACCTTCATACACCAATGAGCCAAATGGATGCAGTCAGTCCTGTTAGTAGTCTTGTTGCCCAAGCGAAAAAATGGGGCCATAAAGCGATCGCGATTACCGATCATGCGGGTGCTCAATCATTCCCGGAAGCGTTTGGAGCTGGGAAAAAGAATGATATCAAAATTCTTTATGGAATTGAAGCTAATTTAGTCGATGATGGAGTGCCAATTGCTTATAATGATGCCCATCGTCTTCTTGCAGAAGATACGTATGTCGTATTTGACGTAGAAACCACTGGATTATCAGCTGTATACGACACGATTATTGAACTAGCGGCAGTCAAGATTAAAGATGGAGATATTATCGACCGATTTGAAGCCTTTGCTAACCCGCATCATCCGTTATCTGCAACTACAATTGATTTAACGGGAATTACGGATGAAATGGTACAGAACGCACCAGAAGTAGAAGAAGTATTAAGAGATTTCCACAAATGGGCTGAGGACGCAGTATTAGTTGCCCATAACGCATCATTTGATATGGGATTCTTGAATGTCGGTTATAAAAAAAGTGGCTTAGAAAAAGCGACTAATCCTGTCATTGATACATTAGAATTAGCACGTTTCCTTTATCCTGAAATGAAGAACCACCGCTTAAATACATTGGCGAAAAAGTTTAATGTTGAATTAACTCAGCATCACCGTGCCATTTATGATGCAGAGGCAACAGGGTATTTGTTGCTTATTATGTTAAAGGAAGCCCTTGAAAAAGGAATCAGCTATCATGATGAATTAAACGACAACATGGGGAAAGGGAATGCCTATCAAAGAGCACGCCCGTATCACTGTACATTACTTGCGCAAACTGAAGCGGGGCTAAAAAATCTATTCAAGCTCATCTCCATTGCTCATATTAATTACTTTTACCGAGTGCCTCGCATTCCAAGATCGGTCCTGCAAAAATATCGCGAAGGAATACTAGTTGGTTCTGCCTGCGATAAGGGGGAAGTTTTTGAGGGAATGATGCAAAAGGCACCAGAGGAAGTAGAAGAAACGGCAAGATTCTATGATTATATTGAGGTACATCCGAAAGAGGTTTATTCTCATTTAATCGAGTTAGAGCTTGTGCAAAATGAAAGTAAGCTAGAAGACATTATTCAAAATCTCGTTAAATTAGGGGAAAAGCTCGAGATTCCTGTTGTGGCAACAGGTAATGTTCACTACTTAAACCCAAATGACAAGATTTACAGAAAGATCTTAATTAATTCACAAGGTGGGGCAAACCCGCTTAACCGTCATAATCTTCCAGACGTGCACTTTAGAACAACGAATGAAATGCTACAAGCTTTTTCGTTCCTTGGGAAGGAGAAGGCGAAGGAAATCGTCGTGACTAACACGAATAGAATTGCAGACATGATCGATGACATCAAACCAATTAAGGATGATCTCTATACACCTCGAATTGAAGGTGCAGAAGATGAGATGCGTTCGATGAGTTATGATATGGCGAAGAAAATCTATGGGGAGCCTCTACCAGAAATAGTTGAAGCGCGTCTAGAAAAAGAGCTGAAAAGTATCATCGGTCATGGTTTTGCCGTTATCTATCTTATCTCTCATAAACTTGTGAAGAAATCATTAGACGATGGCTATCTTGTTGGTTCACGTGGTTCGGTCGGTTCGTCGTTAGTTGCGACGATGACAGAAATTACGGAAGTGAATCCACTACCGCCGCATTATGTATGTCCAAGCTGTAAGCATTCTGAATTCTTCAATGATGGCTCTGTTGGCTCAGGTTTTGACTTACCAGATAAGGATTGCCCGAATTGTGGTACGAAGTATAAAAAAGATGGACATGATATTCCGTTCGAAACATTCCTTGGCTTTAAAGGGGATAAGGTACCAGATATCGACTTGAACTTCTCAGGGGAGTATCAACCTCGTGCTCACAACTATACGAAGGTATTGTTTGGTGAGGAGTACGTTTACCGTGCAGGAACGATTGGTACGGTCGCAGATAAAACGGCCTTTGGTTATGTAAAAGCGTATCAGCAGGATAATAATTTACAGATGCGCGGTGCGGAGATTGAAAGACTTGCTACTGGATGTACCGGTGTAAAAAGAACAACAGGTCAGCATCCAGGGGGAATCATCGTTGTTCCGGATTATATGGATATTTACGACTTTACGCCAATTCAATTTCCAGCAGATGATAGAAATTCTGAATGGAAAACAACGCATTTTGATTTCCATTCCATTCATGATAACGTATTGAAGCTTGATATACTTGGACACGATGATCCAACGGTTATCCGTATGTTACAGGATTTAAGTGGCATTGATCCGAAGACGATTCCGACGGATGATAAAGATGTTATGAAGATTTTCAGTGGTCCAGAAGTTCTTGGAGTAACAGAAGAACAAATTATGTGTAAAACAGGTACTCTAGGAATTCCTGAATTTGGTACACGATTTGTTCGACAAATGTTGGAGGATACAAAGCCGAAAACATTCTCAGAACTTGTTCAAATATCGGGTCTATCACATGGTACAGATGTATGGTTGGGGAATGCACAAGAACTCATTCATAACAGTACGTGTACACTAAGTGAAGTTATCGGTTGTCGTGATGATATCATGGTTTACTTGATCTATCAGGGACTCGAACCATCATTTGCTTTTAAAATCATGGAGTCGGTTCGTAAAGGTAAAGGACTATCTGACGAAATGGAAGAAGAGATGCGTAAAAACGAGGTACCAGAATGGTATATCGATTCATGTAAGAAAATTAAGTACATGTTCCCGAAAGCCCACGCTGCTGCCTACGTCTTAATGGCTGTGAGAATTGCTTATTTCAAAGTGCATTATCCGCTCTATTATTACGCAGCATACTTCACTGTACGCGCAGAGGATTTTGACATTGAGGCGATGGTTAAGGGCTCTCAAGCTATTCGTGCAAAAATTGAAGAAATCAATGCGAAGGGCTTAGAGGCGTCTACCAAGGAAAAGAACCTCTTAACTGTTCTAGAGCTTGCATTGGAAATGAACGAGCGTGGATTTACCTTTAGCAAAGTAGATTTATATCGTTCAAGTGCATCAGAGTTTATTATTGATGGAAATTCATTAATTCCACCGTTCAACTCGATCGCAGGACTTGGAACGAACGCTGCAATCAATATCGTGAAGGCACGTGAAGACGGTGAATTCCTATCAAAAGAAGACTTGCAGCAAAGAGGAAAAGTTTCCAAAACGATTATGGAGTTTTTGGACAATCATGGTTGCTTAACTGGAATGCCAGATCAGAATCAATTATCCTTGTTCTAATTGATGAATGATTCTGTCTCTGTCAAGCAAATAATGCGTTCTCATTTGCATAAAAATATTGGTTATGGTATAGTTTTATTGGAAATACTATCGATAACTCTCGTTTACAAGAGTGGGGCTACCCCACTCTTTCGTGTTGTGTAGGATAAATTTTGGAGGGAGATGTGGTTTCTAAGTACGTACTTATGAGGCAACATCTCTTACTCACAGGCTTTTATACATAACCGGCCGTATGTATCAGATACACTTCTTCCTTTTCATTCTTTATGCATTTCTATACAGATAAAGTTAGGAGGGAATATATGAGTAAAGTAATTGAAGTAGTTGAAGAAATCGCGAGTCCAATTATTAATGAACTTAATCTCGAACTAGTAGATATTGAGTATGTAAAGGAAGGGAAAAATTGGTTCCTTCGTGTGTTCATTGATAAAGAAAATGGTGTTGACATCGAAGAATGTGGAATGGTTAGTGAAAAGCTTAGTGAAAAGCTAGATGAACTTGACCCAATTCCATATAACTACTTTTTAGAGGTATCTTCTCCAGGTGCAGAACGACCTCTCAAAAAGGATAAGGATTATGAAAAGGCAATTGGAAAAAATGTATTTATCAAAACGTATGAGCCAATCGATGGCGGAAAGACCTTTGAAGGAATTTTAAAAGAATTCGGAGATGGTCAGGTTACGATTGAGATGACAATTAAGACTAGGAAAAAGACCGTGCAAATTCCGTTTGATAAAATCGCAAATGCGCGACTAGCAGTCACTTTTTCTTAAACGTTAGTTCTTTTTAAAGGTAGTGCTTGATTTAAAAACATGAACAATCAGTTTATAGTGATCTAAAGGGGGATATATTCAAATGAGCAGTGAATTGCTTGATGCTCTTGATATACTTGAAAAAGAAAAAGGAATTTCAAGAGATGTAATTATTGAGGCGATTGAAGCGGCGTTAATATCCGCGTATCGTAGAAACTTTAATCAAGCGCAAAATGTAAGAATAGACTTAAACCTAGGTACAGGTACAATGAAAGTCTATGCCCGTAAAGAAGTAGTGGATGAAGTATTCGATCCGCGTTTGGAAATTTCTGTTGAAGATGCTCGTCAGATCAATCCTAACTATCAAATTGAAGACGTAGTAGAGCTTGAAGTAACACCAAAAGACTTCGGTCGAATTGCAGCGCAAACGGCTAAGCAGGTAGTAACTCAACGTGTTAGAGAAGCAGAACGTGGTATTATTTATTCTGAGTTTATCGATCGTGAAGAAGATATTATGACTGGTATCGTTCAACGTGTAGATTCAAAGTTTATCTATGTTAGCTTAGGAAAAATTGAGGCAATTTTACCTGCTAATGAACAAATGCCAAATGAAAGATACAAACCACATGATCGTATCAAGGTGTTCATTACAAAGGTGGAAAAAACAACAAAAGGTCCACAAATCTTTGTATCTCGTACACATCCTGGTCTTTTAAAACGATTATTTGAAATTGAAGTACCTGAGATTTATGACGGTACTGTTGAAATCAAATCCGTTTCAAGAGAAGCTGGAGATCGCTCGAAAATTTCTGTTCACTCTGAAAATCCAGAAGTAGATCCAGTTGGTTCTTGTGTAGGTCCAAAAGGAGCGAGAGTACAGGCTGTGGTTAATGAGCTTAAGGGTGAAAAGATCGATATTGTGAAGTGGTCAAGTGATCCAGTTGTTTTTGTAGCAAATGCTTTAAGCCCGTCTAAGGTGTTAGATGTTATCGTTAGTGAGGAAGAGAAAGCAACAACGGTTGTTGTTCCTGATTACCAACTATCCTTAGCAATCGGAAAACGTGGTCAAAACGCACGCTTAGCTGCAAAGCTAACAGGCTGGAAAATTGACATCAAGTCAGAGACAGATGCAAGAGAAGCAGGTATTTTCCCAAGAGAAGAAGGAATTCTTTTATTTGATGAGGAAAATGACGACGATACAGAACTAAGCTTCGATTATGAAACTGACGATAATCTCGAGTAAAAAGAGGTGAGGGATGAATGAACAACAGAAAAAAAGTTCCTTTGCGTAAATGTGTCGCAACCGGTGAAATGAGGCCGAAAAAAGAACTCGTTCGCATCGTTCGTTCTAAAGAGGGTGAAGTGTCCATTGACTTAACGGGAAAGAAAAGTGGCCGAGGTGCTTATCTTTCAAAGGACAAGGACGCAATTCTTTTAGCAAAAAAGAAAAACACTCTTAAAAATCATCTTGAGGTTGATATAGACGATTCAATTTATGATGAGTTACTCGAGTTAGTAGATAAGGAGAAACGACTATCCTAATGAAATCAAATCAATGGATGTCATTGCTTGGCTTAGCCAATCGAGCACGTAAAATTATTTCAGGTGAAGAGCTCGTCGTTAAAGAAATCAGAAGCGGCAAGGCAAAGCTTGTGTTGCTATCTGCGGACGCATCGGCTAACACTGCGAAAAAAGTGACGGATAAATGCAAATCCTATTCCGTCCCAGTCCGAATGGTAGAGAGTCGCGACTCTCTGGGACAATCGATAGGAAAAGAAGCCCGTGTCGTTGTGGCTGTGTTAGATGCAGGGTTTGCAAATAAGCTGAAACAATTGCTCGATTAATTCTTGCGGGGGTGAAATAATGAGTAAGATACGAGTTTACGAATATGCAAAGAAACATAATATTTCCAGTAAAGACGTAATTACAAAATTAAAAGAAATGAATATAGAGGTTTCGAATCATATGACAACAATCGAAGATGATACAATTCAGAAGTTAGACCGTCTTTACAGCAATAAAGAGGAAAAACAACCTCAAAAAGAAAATTCTCAAGTGAACAAAGCACCTGAGAAAAAAATAGAGCAACAGCCTAAAAAGGCAATCATCGCTGACGAGGAAGACGACAAAAATGTTGGTCCTTCTACAGTAAAGGTAAAGACTGTTCCTAAAAACCGAGATGGCAAAAAAGGTGCACAAGAAACACAATCAAAGGAAAATAAAGTGTTCAAAGGGAACAACCAACCGAACAACAATTTTAAAAATAAAAACAACAAGAACCAAAAGAATAAAGGAAAGCATCAACAGCAGCAAGTAAACACTCAGCCTCCTAAGAAAAAAGAAAGAGAGCTTCCTGCTAAAATCACATTTAGTGATTCTCTTACAGTTGCGGAGCTTGCAAAGAAACTTCATCGTGAGCCTTCTGAAATCATCAAAAAATTATTCTTACTTGGCGTTATGGCTACGATCAATCAGGATCTTGATAAAGATGCGATTGAATTAATTGCTTCAGAATATGGGGTTGAAGTAGAAGAAGAAATCAAAGTCGACGTTACTGACTTAGAGGTATACTTCACTCAAGACGAAGAATCTGAATTAGTTGAAAGACCGTCTGTTGTAACGATTATGGGACACGTTGACCATGGTAAAACAACATTACTTGATTCCATTCGTAACACAAAAGTTACAGCTGGAGAAGCTGGTGGAATTACACAGCATATCGGTGCTTACCAAGTAGAAGAGAATGGTAAGAAAATTACATTCCTTGATACTCCTGGACACGCAGCATTTACGACAATGCGTGCACGTGGTGCGAAAATCACGGATATCACGATTCTTGTTGTAGCTGCTGACGATGGTGTAATGCCTCAAACGGTTGAAGCAATTAACCATGCCAAAGCTGCTGAAGTTCCAATTATTGTTGCAGTGAACAAAATTGATAAAGAAGCTGCGAACCCTGATCGTGTGATGCAGGAATTAACTGAGCATGGTTTAATCCCTGAAGCATGGGGAGGAGAAACAATCTTTGTTCCGCTTTCTGCGTTAACGGGTGAAGGAATTGATTCTTTATTAGAAATGATTCTTCTAGTTGGTGAAGTAGAAGAGTACAAGGCAAATCCAAATCGTAAAGCGATTGGTACAGTAATTGAAGCTCAATTGGATAAAGGCCGTGGCTCAGTAGCGACCCTTCTTGTTCAAAACGGAACATTAAAAGTAGGCGATCCGATTGTAGTTGGTAATACATTTGGACGTGTTCGTGCGATGGTAAATGACCTAGGTCGTCGTGTAAAAGAAGCTGGTCCTTCTACACCTGTAGAAATCACTGGTTTAAATGACGTACCTCAAGCTGGGGACCGTTTTGTAGTCTTTGAAGATGAAAAGACAGCACGCCAAGTTGGAGAATCTCGTGCTACACAAGCTCTTCAAGCGCAAAGAAGTGAAAAGACTCGTATCAGTCTTGATAATCTATTTGACCACCTTAAGCAAGGTGAAATGAAGGATCTAAATCTTATCGTTAAGGCCGATGTTCAAGGTTCTGTTGAAGCTGTAGCAGCTGCATTCCAAAAGCTTGAAGTAGAAGGCGTAAACGTGAAAATCATCCACACTGGTGTTGGTGCAATTAATGAATCAGATATCACATTGGCAGCAGCTTCAAATGCAATTGTGATTGGATTCAATGTTCGCCCAGATAATAACGCTAAACGTGCGGCTGAATCAGAAGATGTAGATATTCGTCTACACAGAATTATTTATAAAGCAATTGAAGAAATTGAAGCTGCGATGAAAGGGATGCTTGATCCTGAGTTCCAAGAAAAAATCATTGGGCAAGCTGAAGTTCGTCAAACGTTTAAGGTTTCTAAAGTTGGAACGATCGCTGGTTCTTATGTGACTGACGGTAAAATCACTCGTCATAGCGGCGTGCGTTTAATTCGTGACGGAATCGTTATTTTTGAAGGAGAAATTGATGCTTTAAGACGCTTCAAGGATGATGTTAAGGAAGTTGCACAAGGTTATGAGTGCGGGATTACAATTAAAAACTTCAATGATGTCAAAGAAGGCGACGTAGTTGAAGCATATATTATGGAAGAAGTGGAACGTTAATGATAGTTGGCCTTGCAGTGTGCGAGTGTATTATTTATGATGCACATTCTCTAAAGGAGAAGCGGTCCGTGTTGCAAAAGGTGTTGACTCGTCTCAAGCAGAGATTCAATATTTCGGTTTCAGAGGTAGAGTTTCAAGATGTCTGGCAAAGAACAAAAATTGCCATTGTAGCCGTGACCTCTTCGCATGTTTCAACTGAAACAGAACTGCAGAACGCTCTAAATTTTATCGATTCTTTTCCTGAAATTGAAAGGACGATTACAAATATAGAGTGGTTATAGGTCAGAAATTTTCGCTTTCATTTAAAATAATTATTTTTGTGAAGTGTAAGCTGTAGCTTGATTCAAGGAGCTACACTTACACTTCTATCAGACTAGAGGTGACTATAATGGGCCTTAGATCTACTCGTGTTGGAGAACAGATGAAAAAAGAGCTAGGCGAAATCATCGGACGGAAGATTAAAGACCCACGGATCGGGTTTGTGACCGTTACTGATGTTCAGGTTACTGGAGATCTCCAGCAAGCAACGGTGTTTATCTCTGTGTTAGGTGATGAAGAGCAAAGAGAAAACACGTTAAAAGGTCTTGCGAAAGCGAAAGGATTCATCCGTTCAGAGATAGGACAAAGAATCCGTTTGCGCAAAACGCCTGAAATTACTTTTGAATTTGACGAATCAATAGATTACGGTAATCGTATTGATTCCCTTCTATATCAAATTAAGGAAGAGAATCATTCTAAGGATAATGACGAGCAAGAGTAAGCTCGGGTTCTTTTTCAATAAGTACCAGGTACCACAAAACGAAGGGATAGACGAGGATGTCTATCTCTTTTTCTATGTTTAGAGTCAACGTTCCAAAATTCAAAAATGGAGGTTTCTTGATGGAAGGGATTTTACC
This sequence comes from Bacillus yapensis, assembly GCF_005280205.1. Taxonomy (GTDB): domain Bacteria; phylum Bacillota; class Bacilli; order Bacillales; family Cytobacillaceae; genus Robertmurraya; species Robertmurraya yapensis. The sequence continues at coordinate 136,762 of NZ_SUND01000002.1, forward strand.
ACTATACAAACCAAGAGGAATGACATCACATGATTGTGTGTTTAAGCTTCGAAAAATTCTTCGCATGAAAAGAATTGGACATACAGGCACATTAGACCCTGAAGTCGATGGTGTCCTACCAATCTGTCTCGGTCGTGCCACTAAGGTTGCTGAATACATAACAGATGCAGGGAAGACCTATGAAGGCGAGGTCACAATTGGCTTTTCAACGACGACTGAGGATGCTGGGGGAGAAGTGGTTGAAAGAAAGTCAGTTGAGCGAAAATTTACGAGAGAAGAAATTCTTGCTTGCTTAACGAATTTGACAGGGGAGATTACCCAAACTCCTCCAATGTTCTCTGCTGTTAAAGTAAATGGGAAAAGATTATACGAATACGCACGTCAAGGAATCGAAGTAGAACGTCCATCAAGGCAGGTCACGATTTATGAAATAGACCTTTTAGATGGCAGGCAAATCTTTGAAGGAGAAACCGTTTCTTTTCGTTTCCGAGTATCATGCAGCAAAGGAACGTATATCCGAACACTTGCGGTTATGATCGGTGAAGCACTCGGCTATCCAGCACATATGTCCGATCTTACAAGAATCAAATCTGCACAGATCACTCTTGAGGATTGTATTACATTAGAAGAGGTTGAAAAGTTAGCGGCAGAAGGGTCTATAGAGAAGGTGCTAAGACCGATTGAATCGGCTTTATATTATTTGCCGAAATATGAAATAAATGATAAATTAATTGAGAAAGTAAAAAATGGCGTAGCTTTACCAATCCCTCAAGGATTTTTAGATGAAAAGGGACCGATTGTTGTTGAAACGCCAGATGGTACAGCGTTGGCGATCTATCAAGCGCATCCGCTTAAGGAAGGTCTTATGAAGCCAACAAAAGTATTGAAAATACAAGAGACCGAATAGCCAACTATATAGCTGGCTATATCTTTTTTACAAGTAGGTATAGTAGGAAATAGGTGAGAATCGCGTGGAAGTTATTCATATTCATCATCCATATAAGATTGAGCCTGGGCAATTTTTACCAATGACGATAGGCTTAGGCTTCTTTGATGGAGTACATTTAGGACATCAGAAGGTAATCAACACTGTTCGTGAGATTGCTGAAGAAAAAGGGGTTAAGAGTGCGATCATGACCTTTGATCCCCATCCGTCTGTTGTTTTACAAAAGAATGTAAAACATGTGGAGTATATTACTCCAATAAAAGAAAAGGCAAGATTGATAGAGGAATTAAATATCGATTATTTATTCGTTGTACATTTTACGAAAGAATTTGCCGGTCTATTACCAGAGGAATTTGTTGAACAATATTTGATTGGCCTAAACGTCGTTCATGTTGTCGCAGGATTCGATTATTCATATGGAAAAATGGGCAAAGGGACGATGGAAACATTGCCAACTCATTCCCAAGGTAAGTTTGAAGTCACAGTTGTTCCAAAGCTTACCTTAGAAAATAAGAAGATTAGTTCGACACTTATTCGCCAATTGATTAAAGAAGGACAGTTAGACAGACTTCCTGCTTATTTAGGGAGATTTTATACTACTTCTGGAATTGTAATCCATGGAGATAAAAGAGGTAGAACCATTGGATTTCCAACGGCGAATACAGATGTTGACGACGCATTTTTTGTTCCTCCAATTGGAGTGTACTCGGTTAGAATTCTCGTAAATGGTGTATGGCATGAAGGAGTTTGTAATCTTGGTTATAAACCGACCTTCAAAGAGGAACAGGAGCCAAAACCTTCTATTGAAGTCCATATTTTTAATTTTGACGAAGATATTTACGGACAAGAAGTAGTCATTGAATGGCATAATCGAATTCGTTCTGAAAAGAAGTTCTCCGGGATTGAGGAACTTGTTCAACAGATCGAAAAAGATAAGGAAAATGCGATTGCATATTTTAAGAAAACAATTGGCACGCAAGTGTAGTGTAAACTTAGTTGTCCATAGTTTCCACTTGCATTTTGTCGTAAAACGTTGTATTCTAATAGACGTGAATTGATTTAATAAATCATTCACGCCATAATATGAACCTTTGCTTGGCAAGTCGAGTCACCGACGCTTGCTGAAGCATTCGGGGATTTAAGAAATAGGAGGTGAAACGGATGGCAATCACTAAAGAACGTAAGAATGAACTTATCAATGAGTTCAAAACACACGAGAACGATACTGGTTCACCAGAAGTTCAAATCGCTGTCCTTACTGAAGAGATTAACAACTTAAATGAACATTTACGTACTCATAAGAAGGACCACCACTCACGTCGCGGTCTTTTGAAAATGGTAGGTAAACGTCGTAACCTTTTAACTTACCTTCGTAACAAAGATGTTCAACGTTACCGTGAGTTAATCACTAGACTTGGATTACGTCGTTAAAAGATGAAAAGCGGGATTCTTCCCGCTTTTTTGTTAGCATGAAAAACTTGGAAAATTAATACATACTCGTTTATTTTAAGTCTGAAAAAAGATGTACATACTATAGAGGTACGCTATTCTTAGCTCATAAACCTAAACGGAGCATCAAAATTTTACTTTTGAATATAATTGTCTTCTAGCAAAAAGTTAGATGAAATTTATAATAAAAAAATGTATTACATTAAATAGTTAGTTAGTAAGAGAGGGGTTAAAAAAGAATGGAACAAAAGAAGACCTTTTCTATAGAATGGGCTGGTCGTACTTTAACCGTCGAAATGGGCCAGCTTGCTAAGCAAGCAAACGGTGCTGTATTAGTCCGCTATGGGGATACTGCTGTGCTAAGTTCTGCAACAGCTTCAAAAGAACCGAAGAAATTAGATTTCTTCCCATTAACTGTGAATTATGAAGAAAGACTATATGCAGTCGGAAAAATTCCTGGTGGATTTATTAAAAGAGAAGGGCGTCCAAGCGAAAAAGCGATTTTAGCAAGTCGTCTTATCGACCGTCCGATTCGACCACTTTTTGCAGATGGATTCCGTAACGAAGTACAAGTTATCAGCATCGTAATGAGTGTGGATCAAGATTGCTCTTCTGAAATGGCTGCAATGTTTGGATCATCACTTGCATTATCTATCTCTGATATTCCTTTTGAAGGACCAATTGCTGGTGTTACAGTTGGACGTGTTGATGGAAAGTTCATCATTAATCCGAATGTAGAAGAAGCAGAAAAGAGCGATATTCACCTTGTTGTGGCTGGTACAAAAGATGCGATTAACATGGTTGAAGCTGGGGCTGAAGAAGTACCAGAGGAAACAATGTTAGAAGCAATTATGTTCGGTCATGATGAAATTAAGCGCCTTATTGCTTTCCAAGAAGAAATCGTTGCCCAAGTCGGCAAAGAAAAAACGGAAGTTGTGCTTTATAGTCTTGATGAACAATTAGAAGCTGAAATCCGTAATGAATGTGAAAAAGACATGATTCAAGCGATTCAGGTTCAAGAAAAGCATGCTCGTGAAGACGCTATTAAAGCTGTAAAAGATCGCGTTGTAGCAAAGTATGAAGAGCAAGAAGTAGACGACGATACGTTAAAACAGGTGAAACAAATTTTGGACAAGCTTGTAAAAGGCGAAGTTCGTCGCCTTATTACGGAAGAAAAAGTTCGTCCAGATGGCCGTAATCCTGATGAAATCCGTCCTTTATCTTCTGAAGTTGGACTATTACCTCGTACGCATGGTTCAGGACTATTTACGAGAGGTCAAACTCAAGCATTAAGTATTTGTACATTAGGTGCCCTTGGGGACGTGCAAATTCTTGATGGATTAGGAATCCAAGAAGAGAAACGTTTTATGCACCACTATAATTTCCCTAGCTTCAGTGTCGGGGAAACTGGCCCAATTAGAGGACCAGGTCGTCGTGAAATTGGTCACGGTGCTCTTGGAGAACGTGCATTAGAACCGATTATTCCTGATGAAAGTGATTTCCCTTATACAATTCGACTTGTATCTGAAGTATTAGAGTCTAACGGTTCTACTTCTCAAGCAAGTATCTGTGCAAGTACATTAGCAATGATGGATGCAGGGGTACCTATTAAGGCTCCAGTAGCTGGTATTGCAATGGGACTTGTGAAGTCTGGGGAACATTATACAGTTCTAACGGATATCCAAGGTATGGAAGACCACTTAGGAGATATGGACTTTAAGGTTGCTGGTACATCTAAAGGTGTTACAGCATTACAGATGGATATCAAGATTGATGGCTTATCTCGTGAAATCCTTGAAGAAGCATTGTTACAAGCGAAAAAAGGACGTATGCAAATCCTTGAGTCTATGCTTGCAACACTTTCAGCACCAAAGAATGAGCTTTCTAAGTATGCTCCAAAAATCTTAACGATGCATATCAATCCTGATAAGATTCGTGACGTAATTGGACCAAGTGGTAAGCAAATCAATAAAATTATCGAAGAAACTAACGTTAAAATCGATATCGAGCAAGATGGAACAGTCTTCATTTCTTCAACTAATGAAGAAATGAATCAAAAAGCGAAAAAGATTATTGAAGACATCGTTCGTGAAGTGGAAGTTGGACAAATGTATTTAGGAAAAGTAAAACGAATTGAAAAATTCGGTGCATTTGTTGAAATCTTTAACGGCAAAGATGGCTTAGTTCATATTTCAGAATTAGCAGAAGAACGTGTAGGAAAAGTTGAAGATGTTGTCGCTATCGGTGATGAACTACTTGTAAAAGTAACTGAAATTGACAAGCAAGGTCGTGTCAACTTATCACGTAAGGCCGTTCTTAAAGAACAACGTGAACAAAACGAACAAGCACAGAAGTAAGGAGTATTCACTCGCGTAAAGATTTTTTGTGCTCCTATACTTTTTAAAAAGTCAGGGCAAGCCCTGGCTTTTTTGTGTATTACGTACTACTACTAGGAAGATGTCTAGCTCCAGCGGCTAGCCCCTCGAGGTCGCTTCAGAAAATATGCTGAAGTTGAAGAACAAACTTCATCATATTTTCCTCCAGCGCTTGTCGGGGCTGAACAAGCCGCCTCCGCATTTGAGTGTTCTACCTTGTCCTAACCTTTCATAATTTGTTATGAAAGGAGGCAAATAAAATGAAAAAGTTTGCATATATTGCTATGATCATTTTACTTGGGGTATTAATCGTTAATAATTCTCTTACGGATCAGTATTTGGTAAAGTTAAAGGGTGATTCAGTTTTAACTAGTAAGAAAGCAGACCCTTTGTATGAGGAGATTAGCCTCAAGGCAAAGGAATATGAAAAACCCCCAATCGATGCCAAGATTGACCGAGTATGGAAAACCATTCCTGGAATCAATGGATTGAAGGTTGACATAGATGCTTCCTATAAGAAAATGAAAAAGGCTGGAGAATTTAATCAGGAAAAACTCGTGTTTACTGAAGTTAAGCCCTCCGTTCATTTAGCTAATCTTCCTCCTAGTCCAATTTATAAGGGGAACCCTGAGAAGCAGATGGTAAGCTTAATCATTAATGTAGCTTGGGGAAATGAGTACTTATCGCCTATGTTAGCGACATTGAAAAAGAATCATGTGCATGCGACCTTCTTTTTAGAGGGAAGATGGGTGAAAAACAATCCAGAACTAGCAAAAATGATTGTAGCAGCAGGTCATGAAGTAGGAAACCATTCATACACCCATCCAGATATGAAACGTTTATCTGGTCCGATGATTAGGCAGGAAATATCAAAAACTAATGAAGTCATTAAAGCAACAACTGGAAAAGTACCAACTTTACTTGCACCACCAAGTGGTAGTATGCGTGATGAAGTTGTTTCCATAGCAGCTGAATCCGATTTGAGAACGATTATGTGGAGTGTAGACACAATCGATTGGCAAAAACCAACACCTGAAGTGCTTATTCAGCGTGTGGTAAGTAAAGTTCATCCCGGTGCCATCGTATTAATGCATCCAACCGCCTCGACGGAAAAAGCACTAGACCAATTAATTAAAGAATTAAAGGGGAAAAATTTCGAACTGGATACTGTATCGGAGTTAATTAGTGAAGAAAGATAATCTCGTTCAAGAACCTAGATAGACAGGATTATTGGTTCTCTTGGATAAAAAAGGGATTATAAAGACAAGCTAAAGAAATAGAAACGATATTAGCATCGTGTTTTGGAAACAGGAGGAGTCATTGTGATAAAGAAATATACATGTCAAAACGGAGTAAGAATTGTACTAGAAAACATCCCTACTGTTCGTTCTGTTGCAATCGGAGTTTGGATTGGAACAGGTTCACGTAATGAAACACCTGAAAATAATGGGATCTCTCATTTCCTTGAGCATATGTTCTTTAAAGGAACGAAGACAAGATCAGCCCGTGAAATAGCAGAATCCTTTGACAGCATAGGGGGACAAGTAAATGCCTTCACGTCAAAAGAATATACTTGTTATTACGCGAAAGTTCTCGATAACCATGCTGGTTTCGCATTAGATGTTTTAGCTGATATGTTTTTCAACTCAACTTTTGTTGAAGAAGAATTAGCCAAGGAAAAGAAAGTTGTCTGTGAAGAGATTAAAATGTATGAAGATACACCAGACGATATTGTTCACGATTTACTAAGCAAAGCAATCTACGAAAATCATGCTCTGGGTTATCCAATCTTAGGGACAGAAGAGACGCTTGATACGTTCAATGGAGCAAAATTGAAGGAATATATGCATGATACATACACGCCAGAGAATGTTGTTGTCTCCATTGCTGGAAGCATCTCAGATACATTTATTGCTGAAGTCGAGAAGTATTTCGGTAGCTATGAAGGCGGAAAACAAGAACAAGTAGATTCGAAACCAACTTTCCATACGAACCGACTAGCTCGTAAAAAGGAAACTGAACAGGCTCATTTATGTATCGGTTATGAAGGACTTCAAGTTGGCCATGAGGATATTTATAATTTGATTATCCTGAATAATGTCCTTGGTGGAAGCATGAGTTCTCGCTTGTTCCAAGATGTACGTGAACAAAAAGGACTTGCATATTCCGTATTCTCTTATCATTCCGCTTACCAAGATAGTGGAATTGTTACGATTTATGGAGGCACAGGTGCAAAGCAATTGGATGAATTATATGATACCGTCCAAGAAACACTCTCTAAGCTTAAAGCTGAAGGAATTACAGCGAAGGAATTGAATAATTGTAAGGAACAGCTTAAGGGAAGCCTAATGCTCAGCCTCGAAAGTACAAATAGTCGTATGAGTCGTAACGGGAAAAATGAATTAGTCTTAAAACGTCATCGTTCCCTTGACGATATTGTGCTAGAAATTGATAAAGTCACAAAAGAGAATGTAGACAAATTAGCAAATAAAATTTTTACAGACCAATTTTCGGTTTCGTTAATTAGTCCAGACGGTGCCCTACCAAAAAATTTAGTATAAACAACTCCCCAGCAAGGTGTGCTACTTTGCTGGGTGTTTTTTTAAAAAAGAGCTTATTCTAAAATCTCTTATTCCTCGATACATATATAAAGAGAGGGATTGAAAGGAGATTTATCTGATGAGACTAAGCGAACTAAGTGGAAAAGAAATTGTCGACGTCAAGAAGGCGGAGCGCCTAGGAGTTCTGGGCCAAACCGACTTAGAAATTGATGAAAGAAGCGGTCAAATAAGAGCATTACTCATTCCATCATTAAAATGGTTTGGTTTTAAACGCCAAGGCGGAGAAGTGAGAGTTCCATGGCGGCATATCAAAAAAATCGGAAACGACATGATCATCATCGACATCCCCGACGACGAGGATTGACTTTTAAGTCAGTCCTCTTTTTTATTGGCTAAAAAAGGAACACTTTTGAAATTGCGTATTCCTTAACCAAATTTGACTGATTTAGTCGGATAACTCACCGATCGCAAATTTCGAACATATGATGTTGGAGTAGTTCGCAATATGCTTTTTTTAACAATTCATAATGAGTAACTGGAAAAGGCAATCACTCTAAAACATTATGAATGTTTCTCTCCTAATTTAGGATTCCTTAAAAAAGAAGGTGGATGTTTTATGCTGACAGGATTGCATTTAGCAGTCATCGGTGGTGATGCAAGACAGCTAGAAATTATCCGTAGACTTACTGAACTCGATGCAAAACTCTCCTTAATCGGTTTTGAACAACTTGATCATGCTTTCTCTGGAGCAGTCAAAGAAAAAATCGATGAGACAGATTTCTCCACAATCGATGCGATTATTTTACCAGTAGCCGGAACAAGTTTAGAGGGTCAGGTAGAAACGATTTTTTCAAATGAAAAGGTGTATCTAACAGAAGACATCTTACTCGATACGCCATCCCATTGCACAATATATTCTGGAATAACGAATGCTTATCTAGATGGAGTCACCAAAAAAGCAGACCGCCGACTCGTTCAGCTGTTTCAAAGAGATGATGTCGCCATTTACAACTCAATTCCTACCGTAGAAGGAACCATCATGATGGCGATTCAACACACTGATTTTACCATTCATGGTTCAAACATCATTGTTCTCGGTCTCGGAAGAGTTGGTATGACTGTTGCTAGAATATTTGATGCTTTAGGTGCTCATGTAAAGGTCGGGGCAAGAAAAACGGAACATATAGCGAGAATAACGGAAATGTCGCTCACTCCTTTTCATTTAAAAAACCTCGATGAACATGTAAAAGACGTTGATATTTGTATAAATACGATTCCTCATTTGATCGTTACAGCATCCGTCATATCGAAAATGCCTTCCCACACGTTAATTATCGACATAGCCTCTAAACCAGGTGGTACAGACTTCCGCTATGCCGAAAAAAGGGGAATTAAGGCTTTGCTTGCACCAAGCTTGCCTGGGATCGTAGCTCCTAAAACAGCAGGTCAAATATTGGCGAACGTTCTTTCACAAGTATTAAACGAGGACTTACAATCACGAAAGGGGTAAGCAACATGAGCTTAAATGGAAAAAGAATCGGTTTTGGGTTAACAGGATCCCATTGCACTTACGATGCGGTTTTTCCGGAAATTGAAAAATTGGTAAATGCAGGGGCTGAAGTGTTGCCTGTTGTAACCTTTACTGTTAAAAATACAGAAACCCGCTTTGGAAAAGGGGAGGATTGGGTTCAAAGGATTGAAGATATTACAGGGAACAAAGTCATCGATTCGATTGTCAAAGCTGAGCCGTTGGGACCAAAAATTCCATTAGATTGTATGGTGATTGCACCGCTGACTGGAAATTCTATGAGTAAATTCGCCAATGCGATGACAGACAGTCCCGTTCTTATGGCCGCAAAGGCTACATTACGCAATCGAAATCCAGTTGTCCTAGGCATCTCAACGAACGACGCGCTAGGATTAAATGGTGTGAATCTTATGAGACTAATGGCCACAAAGAATATTTATTTTGTTCCTTATGGTCAAGATGACCCCGTCAATAAACCCAATTCATTGGTAGCCCGTATGTCTTTAGTATCGGAAACGATCGAAGCAGCGATAAATGGAGAACAATTACAGCCAGTACTAGTAGAAAAGTATAAAGATCTAAACTAAAGTAGCATTCCTAACATAGATGTTAAATCTTAATGCCGATATTAAGGCAGTGAAATACTTTTTAGCTCTACCCATGTAAATTGTAAGCTCTTTTCTCTTTATTTAAGACTTTGTCCCTTTGAAAATAAGCCTAATTCCATATATGTTAGAACCTAAAGCATCACTTTTTGAGAAAAGAGCTATTACTAGTAGCAAAAATTTATTTCTTTAAAGTATGAATATGATAAAATAGATGGTATCATTGAATAAATTTCATGATGCTTGAAGATTTAGTCAAACTTTTTACATTGCGAAATTGACTCTATTTTAATTATTTCTAAGAAGAGGGAAATGGTTCATTAACTCTCCCTCTCTTAGAGTTAAACTTACAATCAGATATTGAAGTGTATGGAAGGGGAAACATTTGATGGCAGAAAGAAAAGCATTTCATGTAGCAGTAGTTGGAGCAACAGGCGCAGTAGGGCAGCAAATGCTCAAAACGCTTGAAGATAGGAATTTCCCTATTTCTAAATTGACTGTTTTATCTTCAGCCCGTTCAGCTGGAAAGGCAGTCCTTTTTAACGGACAAGAGCATATTGTCCAAGAAGCAACTCCAGACAGCTTTGAAGGAGTAGACATTGCTCTATTCAGTGCTGGAGGAAATGTATCGAAGGAATTAGCGCCTGAAGCTGTAAAGAGAGGTGCCATTGTCGTTGATAATACGAGTGCATTCCGTATGGATGAAAATACTCCACTTGTTGTTCCTGAAGTAAATGAAGGAGATCTTCATCTTCATAATGGAATTATTGCAAATCCAAATTGCTCAACGATTCAAATGGTAGTAGCCCTACAACCTATTTTTGAAAAATACGGGCTAAATAAGGTGATTGTGTCAACTTATCAGGCTGTTTCAGGCTCTGGTACTCAAGCGGTTGAAGAACTGTACGAGCAAACAAAAGCGATCATCAATGAAGAGAGTTATGAACCGAAAATTCTTCCGGTAAAATCAGACAAAAAACATTATCAAATTGCATTTAATGCGATTCCACAGATTGATAAGTTTGAAGCGAATGGTTATACATTTGAAGAAATGAAAATGATAAATGAAACAAAGAAAATCATGCATTTACCTGAGTTAAAGGTCGCTGCTACCTGTGTACGTCTACCAGTTGCTACTGGGCACTCTGAATCTGTTTATTTTGAAGTGGAACAGGATGGAGCAACAGTAGCGGATATTAAAGCATTGTTAAAGGATGCACCAGGTGTAGTCCTACAGGATGATCCAGACAATCAAATCTATCCAATGCCAGCTGATTGCGTTGGAAAAAATGATGTGTTTGTCGGAAGAATTCGCCAAGACTTAGACGAAGTAAAAGGATTCCACATGTGGGTGGTATCAGATAACCTTCTCAAGGGTGCAGCATGGAACTCTGTTCAAATTGCTGAGAGCTTAATAAAGATTGGACTAGTTAAATAATTTGCTTCATTTGAAATTAGACATCATGAGGTTTTCTTAATAATTGAGGTGTTACGATGAAAATAATCGTTCAAAAATTTGGAGGAACATCTGTAAAGGATGAAGGAGCTCGAGAATATGCGAAAAAACATATTCAAAAAGCATTATCTGATGGCTACAAAGTTGTTGTAGTTGTATCAGCCATGGGACGAAGTGGTGATCCATATGCAACGGATACTCTCTTATCCTTAATAGGTGGCTCTAAAACAAAAGTAACAAAGCGAGAGCAGGATTTATTGCTTTCTGTCGGTGAAGCTATTTCTAGTGTAGTTTTTACAAATATGCTATTAGATAATGGTGTAAATGCTACTTCACTTACTGGAGCACAGGCAGGATTTAGAACAAGTGCAGATCATACCAATGCAAAAATCATCAAAATGGAATGTGATCGTATCATTGAAGAATTTAAAGAATATGATGTTGTTGTGGTTGCTGGTTTCCAAGGTGCAGCCAAAAATGGCGATACGACGACCATTGGTAGAGGTGGAAGTGACACATCAGCAGCTGCATTAGGTGCAGCACTTCAAGCAGAATGGGTCGACATTTTTACGGATGTAGAGGGCATTATGACTGCGGATCCAAGGATTGCGGAAAATGCTAGACCATTAACGGTGGTAACGTATAACGAAGTTTGTAACTTGGCTTATCAAGGTGCAAAAGTGATTCATCCACGAGCCGTTGAAATTGCGATGCAATCGAAAATTCCGATTAGAATTCGCTCAACATATACGGACAATCCGGGGACTTTGGTTACTTCGATCAGTAGAAACAACCATGGTAGTGATATTAAAGAGCGAACAGTAACAGGGATTGCCCATCTTGCCCCGGTTACGCAAATCAAGGTTTTTGCTAAAAAAGGCCAATACAATCTGCAAACAGAAGTTTTCAAGTCAATGGCAAATGAAAAAATCAGTGTAGATTTTATCAATATTTCTCCTAATGGTGTTGTGTATACCGTTACAGATGAGATGAGCGATAAAGCAGAAAAGATACTAACTGACTTAGGCTACGAACCTGAATTGGAAAGAAATTGTGCGAAGGTTTCCGTTGTTGGAGCCGGAATCGCGGGCGTTCCTGGAATTACAGCAAAAATTGTATCAGCATTATCTGAAAAAGGAATTCGTATTCTACAATCTGCAGATAGTCACACGACCATTTGGGTATTGGTGAAGGAAGATGATCTTGTAACGGCTGTGAATGCCCTACATGACGCTTTTCAACTTGAGAATGACACCTTCGAATATGAACGGATGGAAAATTAATAAAGAGAAAGGGTAGTCTTTTTGAGTTCGAAAAGGCTACCTATAAAAAGGTTAAATGTACTCAAGGGAGTGTAAATATGGCTTTATTTGGTAGAGTTTCGACGGCAATGGTAACCCCTTTTGATAATAAAGGGCATATCGATTTTGCAAAAACGACTCAATTAATCAAATATTTAATTGAAAATGGTACCGAATCATTAGTAGTTGCGGGTACAACAGGTGAATCGCCAACGTTAACGAAGGAAGAAAAGATTGCTCTTTTTCAGCATGTCGTAAAGGTTGTAGATAAGCGTATTCCGGTTATTGCAGGTACAGGCAGCAACAATACCTATGCATCTATCGAGCTAACAAAGAAGGCAGAGCAGCTTGGAGTAGATGGGATTATGGTGGTTGGGCCATATTATAATAAGCCAAATCAAGAGGGACTTTATCAGCATTTTAAAGCAATTGCGGAAAGTACGACATTGCCTGTAATGGTGTATAATATTCCTAGTCGCTCTGTTGTAAATATTTCACCAGAAACGATCATTCGTTTATCAAAGATCCCGAACATTGTAGCCGTAAAGGAAGCAAGTGGAGATTTGAGCGCGATGACGAACATCATTTCGAATACAGATGATGATTTTTACTTATATAGCGGTGACGATAGTCTTGCGTTACCAGTTCTATCGATTGGTGGAGCAGGGGTAATTTCCGTTGCATCCCACATTATCGGGAATGAATTGCAAGAGATGGTTCAAGCATTTTTAGATGGTGACACGAAGCGCGCAGCTAAACTCCATCAAGAGTTATTACCAACAATGGTAGAACTCTTTAAAGCACCGAACCCAGTTCCGGTTAAAACGGCTCTACAATTAAAAGGGTTGAATGTTGGCTCCGTTCGTTTGCCACTTGTTCCTCTGACAGAAGCAGAGAGAAACAATTTAATTGCTTTAATTAATGTAGAAAAATAATGCTCAGAAACGGCTTGAAAAACTCAGGCCGTTTTTGTGTTTTATTGGACATTCTGAAGGCCTGTAGAAGTTGCTCCTACTTAATTTTGTTGGAAAGGATTTCTATTTTCAAGTATAATGAGGATAACTGATCCAGCTCGTAATACAACAAGTAGGAGGAAATATAAATTGAACATACGAACGAATGAAAACATCAAGGTAGTGGCTCTGGGGGGAGTCGGAGAAATCGGGAAAAATATGTACATAGTAGAAGTGGACAATGATTTATTTGTCCTTGATGCTGGTCTTATGTTACCTGAGAATGAAATGCTCGGTATTGATATTGTTATTCCTGACATAACTTATTTAACGCAAAACAAGGAACGGGTAAAGGGGATATTTTTAACGCACGGACATGAGGATCATATTGGAGCATTGTCATATGTATTGCGTCAACTTCAAGTGCCGATTTATGGGACGAAACTAACACTTGCATTAGCAAAGGCCATCATCAAAGAACAGGAGTTTAAAGGGAAAGCGGAGTTTATCGAAATCAATTCTAATACCATGTTAGAGTTTGATGAGGCGAAAGTATCCTTTTTTAAAACGAACCATAGTATTCCTGATTCTGTTGGGATTGCTATCCATACTTCAAAGGGTGCAGTTGTGTATACAGGCGATTTTAAATTTGACCAGACTGCAAATGAGCTTTACAAGCCTGAAATCGGTAAGATGGCTCAATTAGGTGAAGAAGGTGTCTTATGTCTGTTATCTGATAGTACAGACGCTGAAAAACCGGGGTATACTCCATCAGAAGCTGTTGTCATCAGAGAAATGAAAGATGCTTTTTATAATGCAAGAGGAAGAATTATAGCAGCATCCTTTGCTTCGGATTTGAATCGCATTCAGCATATTTTTGATGCTGCCTATGAAAGTCGTAGAAAGATTGCGGTTGTAGGCAAAAGCCTGCAAAAGGTTTTTGATATTGCGATTGAACTTGATTATTTGTATGTTCATCACGAACTCATTATTCCAATTAATGAGTTAAAGGATTATGCTGATGACGAGCTAGTCATTTTAACGACAGGAATGCAAGGTGAGCCGATTGAAGCCTTACAAAAAATGGCGAAAGGCCAACATAAGCAAGTTAATGTTCAAAAAGGCGATACAGTATTAATTGCAGCTTCACCGCTACGTGGTAGAGAAGTGTTCGTTTTTAAGACGATAGACATGTTAAGTCGAGCTGGAGCAAATGTAATCTCTGGTAGACGCTTAGTGAATACATCTAGCCATGGAAGCCAAGAAGAACTAAAATTTATGCTCAACTTAATGAATCCTAAATTCTTTATTCCTGTTCATGGAGAGTATAGAATGCTTCGTGCTCACAGTAAGATTGCCAAGGAGATTGGCATAACTGATGATCGGATTGCTGTCATTGACAAAGGAGAAGTAGTCGAACTGAATGGGGACCAAATCAAAGTTTCAAGCAAGGTAGCCGCAGGAAATGTGCTTGTCGATGGGAATGGTGTTGGAGATGTAGGCAATATCGTTCTACGAGACAGAAAGCTATTGTCACAGGATGGCATTTTAATTGTCGTTGTTACTTTGAATAAAGCAGAGAAGAAGGTGTCTGCTGGTCCAGAGATCATTTCTCGTGGCTTTGTCTACGTCCGTGAGTCAGAAGAACTGATGGAAGAATCGGTTAATCTAGTCCGAGGAATTGTTGAAAAGAATCTACAGAAGGACTTTTTTGATTGGACTACTATTAAGCAAGATATGAGAGACGGCTTGAATCAGTATTTATATGAAAAAACAAAACGCAGACCGATGATCTTACCGATCATTATGGAGGTCTAATCCAAAACGACACTAGTTGTGTCGTTTTAGTTTTGTAGTAACAGTCAATAATTATAAAACACTTGATCTTATAGGCTGATTCTAAAACGACACATATGTGTCGTTTTTTATTTTGAATGGAAATACCTGCATGAAATGTATTCGAGGGTTGAATAATAGAGATAGCATGCGAAGAAGGGAGAAGATTCTAATGGATCATGATTATAGATGGAAAAATGCTGAGGGTGATGGTGGACAAGAGCCGGAGCCACCAAAAGAAGAAAAGCCATCACCTTTAATGGAAAAAATCCAGCAGCTTGGTCAAACAAATGTCCCACAACTCTCACAGGACTCCAAAATTCATTGTTTAACAATCGTTGGACAAATAGAAGGCCATATGCAGCTTCCGCCACAAAATAAGACAACAAAATACGAACATATTATTCCGCAAATTGTGGCCATTGAGCAAAATCCAAAAATCGAAGGTCTTCTCATTATTTTGAATACTGTTGGTGGAGATGTTGAAGCAGGATTGGCGATTTCTGAGATGCTAGCTTCTTTATCAAAACCATCGGTTTCACTCGTCTTAGGTGGTGGCCACTCAATCGGAGTACCAATAGCTGTTTCCTGTGACTACTCTTTTATTGCTGAGACGGCAACAATGACAATCCATCCAATCCGATTAACAGGGCTTGTGATAGGGGTCCCGCAAACCTTTGAATATTTAGATAAGATGCAAGAAAGAGTCGTAAGCTTTGTGACGAAGCATTCCAATATTTCCGAGGAGAAGTTTAAGGAATTGATGTTTGATAAAGGTAATTTAACTCGTGATATTGGAACGAATGTGATTGGAAATGATGCGGTAAAATACGGGCTGATTGATGAAGTAGGTGGGATTGGTCAAGCGATGAAAAAGTTAAATGAACTAATTGAATTAAATAAAGAAGAAAATGAGGGGATGGTGCAATGATTTTATACACGACGATGCCTTTAGAGCTCGTTTACCCAATTGCAGAAAGTGAATTTGCAAAGCGAAGAACAGTTAACTATGAGGGCATATCGTTAATTGTGGAGCAGGATGAGGACCATGCCTATCGTGTAATTCAAGTATTGAGTACAAATCCAGCACACTTCTTAGATACGAGATTTCAACCAGGTGCAAAGATTTCTCTGTCTTAAGAAAGAACAAATAGAACTGTTGTACGAGCTTATGGTATAATAAATTCAAACCACATGAGAGCAGCCACTTTGGCTGCTTTCGTTTTTACATACTTTAAGAGAGTCCATTTCAAGATGTACCAAGGTGAATTAAAAAATGAACAATTTCTCAAAAACCTGTCTTTTCAAATGTTCGTTTTTTACTTGATATATGTTTGACAAGTTTACGATAATAACTAAATTAAGGTGATTGAATGGCAAAGAAAAAAAGAAGAAAAACAAAGAAAAATAATCAGTTTAAACGGACAGTTCGATTTGAACTAATCGGGCTTATATTAGTTGCACTAGCAGCCATTTCAATTGCGAACTTAGGTGCAGTTGGTGGAGCTATCGTCCTCTTTTTCCGTTTTTTTACTGGTGAATGGTATATGCTGTTTTTACTTGCCCTCGTTTTGATAGGGGGATATTTCATTTGGAGAAGAGAAATTCCAAACTATTTCCATCAAAGACTAATAGGTATTTACTTAATTGTTGCTGCGCTCTTGCTTTTGAGCCATGTAACTTTATTCGAAAATCTATTAAATAACGAAAAGTTTGACGACCCAAGTGTAATTAAAAAGACGT
Source organism: Bacillus yapensis (assembly GCF_005280205.1). Taxonomy (GTDB): domain Bacteria; phylum Bacillota; class Bacilli; order Bacillales; family Cytobacillaceae; genus Robertmurraya; species Robertmurraya yapensis. Next base: position 153,515 of record NZ_SUND01000002.1, read on the forward strand.
GGGAACTATTTTGGATGGAGGTTAACGGGGAGACAAGTACCACTGATTTAGGCGGTGGAATGATTGGCGCAATTATGTATGCGATGTTCTACTTTTTATTTGAGGGAGCAGGAACAAAGATCATCTCGATCGTGCTCATCATTATTGGCTTAATCCTTCTCACTGGAAAAACCTTCGGAGAGGCCGTTGGTAAGCCATTCGTTTTTGTTGGAGGTTTTATTAAGAACCAATGGAAAGCGTTCCTAGGCGACGTTCAGCACTCAAAGCAAAAAAGAAGAGAAAGACAAGAAGCTATACGCACTGAGCAACAGGAGCGTGAACAAAATAAAGAAGTTAAAGAAGAGCCGGCGACAATTATCCCTGTTGAAGTGCCTAGAGAAAAACCTGTTTCTAAGCCGGAACCGATTATTTCAAGCTTTGCTGAAAAAGCGTATGATCGCACTGAAAAAACAATTTCTGCTGATGCGCAAAACAATAAGGGTATAAAAGAAGGGGAACCGCACGAGTTAGAAGAGGAAATCGCACCTCCGATTACATTTACAGAAGTGGAAAACGTCGACTACAAGCTTCCTCCGATAAAACTACTTAAGCTTCCGCGGCATACGGACCAAAGTGGAGAATATGAATTAATTCATGCGAATGCAGCGAAGCTCGAAAGAACCTTCCAAAGCTTCGGCGTGAAGGCTCGTGTAACACAGGTTCATTTAGGACCAGCTGTTACTAAATATGAGGTTCATCCAGATGTCGGGGTTAAAGTAAGTAAAATCGTCAGCTTAAGTGATGATTTAGCACTAGCATTAGCGGCAAAAGATATTCGGATTGAAGCACCGATCCCAGGTAAATCTGCAATTGGAATTGAAGTACCGAATTCAGAGGTCGCGATGGTTTCGCTAAGAGAAGTGCTTGAATCGAAACAAAATGACAAGCCTGATTCTAAATTACTGATCGGCTTAGGTAGAGATATAACAGGGGAAGCGGTTTTAGCAGAATTGAACAAGATGCCTCATTTATTAGTAGCAGGAGCAACTGGTAGTGGGAAGAGTGTTTGTATTAACGGGATTATTACGAGTATTTTAATGCGTGCAAAGCCACATGAAGTAAAGCTTATGATGATAGACCCGAAAATGGTTGAATTGAATGTGTATAATGGCATTCCTCATCTACTTGCACCAGTTGTTACAAATGCTAAAAAAGCTTCACAGGCACTTCAAAAGGTCGTTAGTGAAATGGAGCGACGTTATGAGCTCTTTTCCCATACTGGAACAAGAAATATTGAAGGGTACAATGAGTTTATCAATCGCCATAATGCAGAAGCAGAAGCGAAACAACCATTATTACCTTATATCGTTGTGATCGTAGACGAGCTTGCTGACTTGATGATGGTAGCCTCGAATGATGTTGAGGATGCCATTACTCGTTTAGCACAAATGGCTCGTGCAGCAGGAATACACTTGATTATTGCGACTCAACGACCTTCTGTTGACGTTATTACAGGAGTCATTAAGGCGAATATACCTTCGCGAATTGCATTTGCTGTATCTTCTCAGACGGATTCTAGGACGATTCTGGATATGGGTGGAGCAGAAAAACTACTTGGTCGAGGCGATATGTTATTCTTGCCAGTAGGTGCATCTAAGCCGATTCGTGTCCAAGGAGCATTTTTATCCGATGAAGAGGTAGAAGAGACAGTAAACTTTGTTATTGGTCAACAAAAGGCCCAGTATCAGGAGGAAATGATTCCAGATGAAATCCCTGAAACTACATCTGAGGTTGAGGACGAATTATACAATGAAGCAGTAGATTTAATCGTAGATATGCAAACTGCTTCTGTTTCAATGCTTCAAAGAAGATTTAGAATTGGTTACACACGAGCTGCAAGACTGATAGATGAAATGGAACTTCGAGGTGTTGTTGGGCCGTATGAAGGAAGTAAACCACGAGCGGTATTAATAGACAAGCCGTCAGAAGAAGCAAGTTCATAGAAAGTTTATATCCAAAACAGACCGTAGAGAAACTCACAAATTTTTAGAGTATCTCTACGGTTTTTTATATAGAAAAAAATGAATTGGTTAGAAAGAACTCATATAATCTCAATTAAAGATATCTTCCCTCTTTTCTGATAGTTCTAGAAATATCTGGAACTAGAGCATCTCAAATAGGTTATACTATTGTAACCCCTTACTATATTTTTTTAGCAAGAATGGTAAATGTTAGGTCATTGGAAGCGTTATATTCGTAAGTTGTAAATAAATCTGACGTATTTTTTGTAGAATCTTGTCTTTCTCTATTTATTTATACCTAGAAAAATGGTATAGTATTTTCGATTAGTAGGATTGATTATACATCAGAGGTCTGATGTCTTGGAGAAAACTGGTTGGAGGAAGCAAAGATGTCCATCAAGGCAGATAATAGACACTTATATTTACAAGTGATTGATCGGATTAAGCAAGATATCGAAGAAGGTATCTACAAAGAGAGAGAACAGCTTCCCTCGGAATTTGACCTTGCAAAGCTCTTAGGAGTAAGCAGGGCAACCCTTAGAGAAGCGCTTCGTATTCTTGAAGAAGAAAATATAATTATCCGACGTCACGGTGTAGGGACTTTTGTGAACGCAAAACCTTTATTTTCTTCCGGCATTGAACAACTTAATAGTGTAACTAATATGATTGTTCAAGCTGGAATGAAGCCAGGGACCATTTTCTTTAGCTCAGACACTGAAGCTGCTACTGAGGAGGATGTTCGTCGTTTCTCATGTTCAATAGATGATGAAATTGTCGTGATTGAAAGGGTACGTACTGCAAATGGGGAACCAGTTGTCTATTGTGTTGATAAAGTTCCGAAGGCCTTTCTTCCAGATACCTTTTCCCATGAAGAGGAATCCATGTTCAAGATTTTGGCCGAGTCAGCACAAAGAAAAATTACATACGCAGTTGCAGAAATTGAACCTGTTGGATATCACGAAAGAATTTCACCTATACTAGAATGTGAACCAGAAACAGCATTGCTTGTATTAATGCAAATGCATTTTGATGAAATGGATGAGCCCATTCTATACTCAGTCAATTACTTCAGGGCTGATAAATTCAGTTTTCATGTACTTAGAAAGAGAGTGTGAACTGAATAGTCCGATTTTTTCTACTAAATCAAATTTATAGGGGGTACAAACCTTGAAAAAGCGTAAATTTGGATTAGCTTTATCACTCGTACTTGCAGCAGGAACAATTTTAGGGGCTTGTGGAAACAAGGAAGAAGAACAAGGCGGCGGAGATGGAGCTTCAAAAGAAGAAGCAAACATTAAAGTTGGACTAGTTACAGATACTGGTGGCGTAGATGATAAATCATTTAACCAATCTGCTTGGGAAGGTTTAAAGAAGTTTGGTGAAGAATTTGGTCTTAAAGAAGGCGAAGGGTATCGCTACCTACAATCTGAAAAAGAAGCAGATTATATCCCGAACTTAGGTCAATTTGCTGATGGTGGCTTTGATGTTACATTTGCAGCAGGTTTCTTACTTGAAGATGCTGTACAAACATCTGCTGAACAAAATACAAGTGCAAACTTCGCATTAATTGATAGCTTATTAGCGAATGCAGACGGAGAAACAGTTTGGTTAGACAACGTTTCTAACGTAACATTCGATGAGCACACTGGTTCTTTCCTAGTTGGAGTAATTGCTGCAAAGACTACAACTAAGAAAAAAGTTGGCTTTGTTGGCGGAGTAGACTCTCCACTAATCAAGAAGTTTGAAAATGGATTCAAAGCTGGTGTTAAATCAGTTGACCCTACTATCGAAATCGTAACACAATATGCTGGTGACTTTAACAAACCAGAAAACGGAACTAGCATTGCTTCAACTATGTACACTGGTGGCGCTGATATTATCTATCATGCTGCAGGTGGAACAGGTAATGGTGTATTCACTGAAGCGAAAAACCGTAAAGCTAATGGCGAAGATGTTTGGGTAATCGGTGTTGACCGTGACCAACATGAAGAAGGTATGCCTGAAAACGTTACTTTAACTTCAATGGTTAAACGTGTAGACAATGCTGTTTATGAAATTTCAAAAATGGCAAAAGAAGGTAACTTCCCTGGAGGTAAAGAAACAGTTTTCGGTCTTAAAGAAGAAGGTGTAGGTATTGCACCAACTACTGAAAACGTTAGCCAAGAAGCGCTTGACTTAGTAGAAGAGTACAAGCAAAAGATTCTTAGTGGTGAAATCGAAGTTCCTAAAACAGATGAAGAATTTGAGGCTTTCGAAGCTTCTCTATAATAAGTGATCGATAAGGCTAGTTGTGAAACATGCGCTAGCCTTATCTTTTCGATTAATGTACATTTATTGGCTCATTTATTCTTCAGGATGGCCACATTGACAACTTTGGTAGGCTGAAGGATAACTGAACCAATAAACAACTTTAACGAATGTGCAAGTCTTGAATCAAAATTAAAAAACGATTTTTAACTTGAAGAGTCGAAATACACTAGGAATATTTAATGTTTAGATTGTTATCTTAAAAAGAGGAATTCGTTTTTTAACTTGAAGCAAAAGGAAAAATGGACTCATTCAAGTTGTTTTATAGGGTCAAAAGAATAATATTTTTCCATTGCGAAAATGGGGAGTGATTTTTAAGTGGAATATGTAATCGAAATGAACAACATTCGCAAGGAATTCCCTGGAATTGTTGCAAACGATAACATTACGTTGCAAGTGAAAAAAGGGGAAATTCATGCGTTGCTTGGGGAGAATGGTGCAGGAAAATCAACCTTGATGAATGTTCTTTTTGGGTTATACCAACCAGAAAAAGGGGAAATCAAGGTAAATGGACAGCCGGTTAAAATTACGGATCCGAATGTGGCAAACCGTTTGGGAATTGGAATGGTGCATCAACATTTCATGCTTGTCCATAATTTCACTGTAACTGAAAACATTATCTTAGGGAGCGAGCCTACAAAAGGCGGAAAGATTAATATTAAAGATGCCGCTAAAAAAGTAGAAGAGCTTTCAAAGAGATATGGTTTATCTGTTGATCCTTATGCAAAAATTGAAGATATTTCAGTAGGGATGCAGCAACGTGTTGAAATCTTGAAAACGTTATACCGTGGTGCAGAGATTTTAATCTTCGATGAGCCAACAGCCGTTCTTACTCCTCAGGAGATTAAAGAACTTATTCAAATCATGGGTAAGTTAGTGGCAGAAGGAAAATCGATTATCTTAATTACCCACAAGCTTAAAGAAATTATGGAAGTTTGTGATCGCTGTACAGTTATTCGTAAAGGAAAAGGAATTGGGACTGTTGAAGTTTCAGAAACAGACCCCGACCAACTTGCTGCTTTAATGGTTGGCCGCGAAGTTCACTTTAAAGTTGATAAAAAAGAAGCACAGCCTACTGACGTAGTGTTGGAAGTGAAAGATTTAGTAGTCATTGATTCAAGAAATATTCCTGTAGTAGAAGGACTTAATTTAGAAGTAAAAGCTGGAGAAATTCTAGGAATCGCTGGTGTTGATGGAAACGGTCAAACCGAACTAATCGAAGGAATCACTGGACTTAGGAAGATTAAGTCAGGAAGTGTAAAGATTAACGGCAAAGAGACTGCTCATCTATCATCACGTAAAATTACGGAGACTGGGGTAGGTCATATCCCTGAAGACCGTCATAAGCATGGACTAGTTCTTGATTATACCATTGGAGAAAATATGGTGTTACAGACCTACTATCAAAAGCCATACTCGAATTCTGGAGTCTTAAGTTACAATAAGATTTATGAGAAGGCTAAAAGCCTCATTGAAGAATACGATGTGAGAACGCCTTCTGAGTTTACACCAGCGAGAGCTCTATCTGGTGGTAATCAGCAAAAAGGGATTATAGCTAGAGAAGTGGACCGTAGTCCGAGCCTTTTAATTGCTTCCCAGCCGACTCGTGGATTGGATGTAGGAGCGATTGAGTTTATCCATTCGAAGTTAGTAGAAGAACGGGATAAAGGAAGAGCTGTACTACTTGTATCATTTGAGCTTGATGAAGTTATGAACTTAAGTGACAGAATTGCCGTTATTTATGAAGGCAAAATCGTCGCAATTGTTGACCCTAAAGAAACATCAGAACAAGAACTAGGGTTACTCATGGCTGGTGGTAAGAAAGAAAGTGTAGGTGTTTCATAATGCAAAAGCTGTTGAAAAATCAAAGATTATTTAATATCGTTGTTCCGCTCTTCTCTATCCTTCTTGGGATACTAGTTGGAGCTATTATTATGCTGATATCTGGTTATGATCCAGTTAGTGGCTATGAGGCGCTTTTCAATGGAATGTTTGGAAGCCCTAAATCAATTGGTGAAATGATTCGCGCAGCTTCACCACTTATTTTGGCTGGTTTAGCGGTAGGATTTGCTTTTAAAACAGGACTTTTTAATATTGGGGTAGAAGGCCAATTATTAGTCGGCTGGTTAGCGGCTGTCTATGTGGGATACACTCTTGATTTACCTGCAATCATACATGTGCCTGTGTCCATTTTAGCGGCTGCCATTGCGGGAGGAATTTGGGGGATGATCCCAGGCTTCCTGAAGGCAAGATTTAAAGTTCATGAAGTTATTGTGACCATTATGTTGAACTATATAGCTCTTTATTCAACTGCAGATATCATTAAACGTTATTTGTATGCTGGTAATGAAAAGTCATTCCCAATTAAAGAGTCAGCTTCTTTAGCTTCTACATTCCTTGCAGACATGACCGAGGGTTCTCGACTGCACTGGGGGATCGTAGTAGCCATTTTAGTAGCTATCATTATGTGGTTTATTTTAGAAAAGACTACTACAGGTTACGAGTTAAAAGCAGTTGGATATAATCAACATGCTTCCATGTACGCTGGAATGAATGTTCAGAAGAATATCGTCCTTTCAATGACGATCTCTGGAGCGTTTGCAGGGATTGCTGGTTCTATGGATGCTTTAGGAACGTTTCAAAATATGACAGTAATGTCTGCGTTCACAGGAACAGGTTTTGATGGTATTGCTGTTGCGTTATTGGGTTCTAACAATCCATTTGGAATTATTTTAGCGGCCCTTTTATTCGGTGGACTAACAACTGCTGCTCCACAAATGAACTTTAATGCCAATGTTCCACAAGAGTTGGTTGACGTAATCATCGCATTAATTATTTTCTTTGTAGCAGCTAGTTATTTAATTCGTTACATTCTTACACGTTTCAGCAAGGAGGGGAAGTAAGATGAGTTTTCTTGACATTTTATCGATTATTATTCCAGCTGCACTCTATACAGCTGCCCCTCTAATTTTTACAGCTTTAGGAGCGGTCTTTAGTGAGAAGTCTGGTGTCATTGGACTTGGAGTAGAAGGTTTAATGGTATTTGGAGCATTCTCTGGTGTTTTGACAACTTTGTTACTTGAAGGAAATATGGGTGAAATTACACCATGGCTAGCAATTTTGATTGCAGCTATCGCTTCTGGGATTTTCTCTCTTATCTATGGTGTAGCTGTTATTTCCTTAAGAGCTGACCAAACAGTTACGGGAGTAGCCATCAATATGTTAGCAGTTGGTTTAACTTTATTTTTAATCAAAAAGATTTTCAATAAAGGGCAAACAGATTTTGTGGATTTCCGAATTGATAAGGTAGATTTCCCGGTTCTTTCAGATATCCCTGTTATTGGAGATATTTTCTTTTCCGGAATTCCTTATACTTCTTATATCGCAATTGCGATGGCGTTCGTAGTTTGGTACATCATTTATAAAACACCATTTGGTTTGCGCCTAAGATCAGTTGGAGAACATCCAGCTGCAGCTGATACAATGGGGATCAATGTAAACCGTACACGATATATTGCCGTTATTTTATCAGGTGTTTTCGCTGGTGTTGGTGGTGCCGTATACGCACTTTCGATTTCAGGAAACTTTACAGGACATACAATTGCAGGACAAGGATTCTTAGCAATTGCAGCGATGATCTTCGGAAAATGGCATCCAGTTGGAGCAATGGCAGCGGCGCTATTCTTTGGGTTTGCACAATCATTAGGAATCACAGGTGCGCAAATTCCATTCCTACAAGATATTCCGTCTGTATTCTTAATAATGGCTCCTTACATTTTAACAATATTAGCTCTTACTGGCTTTGTTGGACGTGCAGAAGCTCCGAAAGCTTCAGGTGTTCCGTATATTAAAGGTACTAGGTAAAGAGCACATCGAGAACCCGACATTATTGTCGGGTTTTTATTTTTAAACGTCGGAACTTGAAATGGAAAATACATGAAGGGTATAGTAGAAATATCCAATTGTGATGTTCAATGAAAGAACTGTTAATGGGTATGATATTAAAGACCAGAAAGAGATATACATATAATAAGATGCTAAGGAGGATGACTAAATGGCAGTGATATCAGAAACAGTTAAGGAAATGCAGGGCTACAAGCTTCATATCGTCAAAACCGAGAAATTCAAGACGAACACTTTAGTCTGGAAAATGAAGGCCCCTTTGAATAAAGAGGATGTCACATTAAGGGCCTTGCTTCCCTATGTTTTACAAAGTAATTCAAAAGCCTATCCTACCTCAACCGAACTAAGAACGTACCTAGATGAATTATATGGAGCTAGCTTTTATGTGGATTTGTCAAAAAAGGGTGAATATCATGTTATTAGCTTTGCTCTTGAGATTGCTAATGAAAAGTTCCTGTCCGATCATACTCCATTACTAAAAAAAGCGTTCGAATTTCTTTCAGAAGTTTTAACCAACCCAAATGTAACGAATAAGGCTTTTGACAAGGAAACGATCGAAAAAGAAAAGCGTACATTAAAGCAAAGAATACAGTCTGTTTATGATGATAAAATGAAGTACTCGAATTCTCGACTAGTGGAGGAAATGTGCAAAGGGGAAAAATACGCTCTTCATGTTCATGGTGAAATGGACGTGGTTGATGCAATCACTCCTGAAAGCTTATTTTCCTACTATGAGAAGGCTTTTGCAGAAGATGAATTAGATTTCTACATTGTAGGGGATGTTTCAGAAGATGAAATTACATCAATAGCAAATGACAGACTTCAATTCGCGCATCGACAACCAATAGCCATTGACATGGAGAAAGACACCAACCAAAGAGAAGTCAAAAAAATCAATGAAGTTCAGGATGTCAAACAAGGGAAACTCAATATCGGTTTTAGAACAAATGTAGTCTATGGTGATGAGGATTACTATGCCCTTCAAGTACTAAATGGCATATATGGCGGATTTTCTCATTCGAAGCTTTTCATCAATGTTCGTGAAAAAGCAAGCCTCGCATATTATGCAGCAAGTCGCCTTGAAAGCCATAAAGGATTAATGATGGTTATGTCCGGTATTGATCACAAAAACTATGATCAAGCGGTTTCCATTATCGAAGAGCAAATGACAGCGATGAAAAACGGAGACTTCACCGAGCAGGAGCTTACACAAACGAAAGCGGTAATAAAAAATCAATTGTTAGAAACGATTGATACTGCCAGAGGAATTGTCGAGGTTCTGTACCACAACGTCGTTTCACATCAAGATATTACACTGGATTATTGGATTGAGCAGATGGATAAAGCGACGAAAGAAGAGATTGTAAAAGTTGCGGAGAAAATTCAATTAGATACCATTTACTTTTTAACAGGGCAGGAGGTGGCCGAGTAATGGAGAAAATTACTTTTGAACAATTGCAGGAAGAGCTTTATTATGAAAAATTATCGAACGGATTAGATGTATACATTTTACCGAAAAAAGGATTTAACAAAACCTATGCTACTTTTACAACAAAATACGGTTCAGTTGATAACCATTTCGTCCCTCTTGGCAAGGATGAATTTGTGAAGGTACCCGATGGAATTGCCCATTTCTTAGAGCATAAGCTATTTGAAAAAGAGGATGGCGATGTGTTTCAGCAATTTAGCAGACAAGGAGCGTCTGCCAACGCCTTTACTTCCTTTACAAGAACAGCCTATTTATTTTCAAGTACATCAGATGTGGAATTAAATCTTGAGACGTTAATGGATTTTGTTCAGGAGCCGTATTTCACGGAAAAAACGGTAGAAAAAGAAAAGGGAATTATCGGTCAAGAAATTACAATGTATGACGATAATCCTGATTGGAGACTGTACTTCGGATTAATTGAGAATCTATACAAAAATCATCCGGTTAAAATTGATATCGCTGGCACAGTTGAATCGATTTCTCATATTACGAAAGATATGCTTTATGAGTGCTACAACACTTTTTATCATCCAAGTAATATGCTTCTATTTGTTGTTGGGCCAGTCGATGTTGAACAGATTATGAAGCAAATAAAGGATAATCAAGCGAAGAAGCCATTTAAGGACCAGCCTGAGGTTCAGCGCCAGTTTGAACAAGAAATTCCCGAAGCAAACGAAGCTAAAAAAGTGCTGCAAATGAATGTGCAAACTTCTAAATGCTTACTTGGAATTAAGGCGCTACATGTTGAGCAAAGTGGAGAAGAAATGCTAAAAAATGAATTATCAACAAATATCCTCCTCGATATGTTATTTGGGAAAAGTACTGCTAATTATGATAAATTGTACAATGAAGGCTTAATCGATGATACGTTTTCCTATGATTATACACAGGAAAAAGGGTTTGGCTTTGCGATGATTGGTGGCGATACGAGTGACCCTGAAAAACTCGTAGAGACTTTAAAGGGAATGCTCTTTGAAGGAAAAGAGCAGGGGCTTACAGAAGAAAGCTTAGAGCGCACCAAGAAGAAGAAAATTGGTGGATTTCTTCGAGCTGTCAATTCACCTGAGTTTATCGCGAATCAATTTACACGATATGCTTTTAATGAAATGGACCTTTTTGATGTTGTTCCGATGCTTGAGAAAATCACCATTGGCGATGTTAAAAAGGTAGCGCAAGAATTTATTTCAGAAGAACGTTTTTCTGTATGTCAGGTAATACCGAAGAAAAAAGAAGCTTCATAATATATAAATGTAATTATAACCAGGCTGATTGAAAACGTTTGTCTTTCAAGGCGCGAAGGCTTGGGAGGAGCGGAGTTACCATAGTAGGTAATGAGCATCCGGACAAGGCGAAGCAACGAAGAAAGCGAGCGTTTGTCAATAGCCTGGAAGCGTCCTAAGTGACGCTTTTTCTAATGGGAGTTGGATCATGAAAAAATATGCATTAGTAACTGGAGCGAGTGGGGGAATAGGGAGAGCCATTTCATTAAAGCTAGCAGAAGAAGGATATTCCCTCTATTTACACTATCATCAAAATAAGGAAGCAATGAGCAATCTAATGGAGGAGCTTTCTCAATATGAAGGCGATTTTATTCCGATCCAAGCAGATTTATCAACCTCAGATGGCTATATGCAGATAGTAAGGAATATATTTTCCATCGATGCGATTATTCATAATAGTGGCATGGGGCATTACGGCTTACTCGTAGATTTGCCGCAGGAAGAAGCGGAGAAGCTAATCACCACACATGTAACGAGTCCTTTGTTACTCACGAAGGAACTACTTCCAAAGTTATTATCGAAAAAGAGTGGCAATGTCGTTGTCATTTCCTCGATTTGGGGTCAAACCGGAGCAGCTTGTGAGGTTGCGTATTCGACGGTAAAAGGGGCTCAACTTTCTTTCGTGAAAGCTTTAAGCAAAGAGGTTGCCTTAAATGGGATTCGGGTAAATGCTGTAGCTCCAGGAGCAATCGAAACGCCTATGATGGCATCCTTTACGGAAGAAGACCTTGAAAGTATTTCAGAAGAAATCCCGATGGGGAAATTGGGTAAACCAGAAAACGTTGCAGATGTTGTTTCGTTTTTGCTTTCGGAAAAAGCTGCTTATATTACGGGACAAATCATTCCAGTCAATGGCGGTTGGTATACATAAAAATCTTGATGAATAATTTTATAAACCGTTATGCAAAATAACCTTGTAATACAATTAAGGAGGTTATTTCATGTCTGTACTTGATAACTGGAACCAGTGGAAAGACTTTTTAGGAGATCGCTTAAATCAAGCTGAGAACCAAGGAATAAATCAACAGGTCATTAGTGACGTTGCTTATCAAGTAGGGGATTACTTGGCAAAACAAGTCGATCCGAAAAACGAGCAGGAAAGAACTTTAGCTGATCTATGGTCTGTTGCTAGTCCAGAAGAGCAACATGCAATCGCGAATGTAATGGTGAAATTAGTACAAAACAACGGATCACAAAAATAGGATATACAAACTTGAAAGAGAGGCAGCGCCTCTCTTTTTTACACGTTTTTAATTTCTATAGAACAGTATTTAGGATTGTAGACTTATCTTTTGATTTTTCCTTCCCTATTCATAGAAAATCCTTTATTATAGAAGCTAGATGAATTTGCTTTTTTTTGGTGATTTTGTCGAAAAAGAGGAAAAAATGGAGAATGCCATATACTGGAGCTATAAGTTATTTTCGTGTTCTGTTGGCAAAGACTCTCCTATTTCACTTCTAAGGAGGTTTTCCATGGAGAAGAAAGAATGGTACTTAGAATATGAAATACAAAAGAACCGTCCAGGACTCCTTGGTGACATTTCTTCATTATTAGGGATGTTATCTATCAATATTGTGACGATTAATGGAGTTGATGAAGGTCGACGAGGGTTATTAATTTTAGCGGAAAACTATGATCAAATCGTTCGACTTGAGTCTATTTTAAATACAATGGATACAATAAAAGTGATCAAGCTGCGCGAGCCGAAGTTAAGGGATCGATTAGCAGTTCGTCACGGCCGATACATACAAAGAGATGCTGACGATAAAAAGACTTTCAGATTTGTGCGCGACGAACTTGGCTTATTAGTAGATTTTATGGCAGAATTATATAAGAAAGAAGGCCATAAGCTGATTGGTATAAGAGGGATGCCTCGAGTTGGGAAAACAGAATCCGTCGTTGCAGCCAGTGTTTGTGCAAATAAACGATGGTTGTTCGTATCTTCCACTTTATTAAAACAAACGATTCGCAATAAATTAATAGAGGACGAGTACAACGAGGATAATCTGTTCATTATCGATGGCATTGTCTCTACTAGAAGAGCTAATGAACGCCATTGGCAGTTAGTAAGGGAAATTATGCGCTTGCCAGCAGTTAAGGTTGTCGAGCATCCAGATATTTTTGTGCAAAATACAGAATATACGCTGGAGGACTTTGACTATATCATTGAGCTTCGGGACAATCCTGAACAGGAAATCACATATGAAATTGTGGAAAAGAACAGCATGTTTTCGGATTCTGATTTTGGCGGATTTGATTTCTAATTAGACTCTTTTATCAAACCTTGTTGCTTTTATAGAAGGAATCAAGCAATCTTTTGAAACATATAAGGCCATTATTGTTGCTTATACATATACAAAATAGCGTTTAGTAAAGTTACGCAGTTGGAAGGTGTTACAAATTGACTGAAATAGGAAATCGATTAAAGGAAGCTCGTCTTGAGAAAGGCATGAGCTTAGATGAATTACAAACGGCAACCAAAATTCAAAAAAGATATCTACAGGGGATTGAAGACGGTAACTATAACATGATGCCAGGGCCTTTTTATGTCCGCGCATTTATTAAGCATTATGCAGAAGCCGTTGACTTAGATCCAGATGAATTATTTGAAGAGTTTAAGTCTGAGATACCGAATACCTTTAATGACGACCTTCCGGAAAAAATCTCTCGTGTGCAGACGCGAAAGAATATTTCAGGAAGTAGTTCGAAGTTTTTTGATATTCTCCCGAAGGTATTAGTTATTGCTTTTGTGATTGGTGCATTAGCTGTGATATGGTATTTTTATTCAAAGAATACTGACAATGAATCTAACTCTCCGGTAGATAACAATAATGCAGGAACATCTTTTGAACAAAAAGAGAATTTGGCAAAAGATGATGTAGAGGAAGAAAAGCCTGCTGATGATGAAGAAGTAGAAGAGGAAGCTACAGGAGACGAGACTGGTACTGATGGTACTACTGAAGAAGAGCCAGAAATTCCAGCTCAAGAGATTGCTGTAGTAGAAGCTCAAGGGAAAAATACTGTATTTGAACTCAAGAATGCGGAGAAATTTGAAGTTAAGCTTGTTTCAACAGGTGAAACTTGGGTTAGTATGAAAAACGGTAATGGCAAATCCCTATTCCAAGGAATGCTGAAAAGAGGAAGCGCTGAGGAAAGCTATTTAGTAGATTATACGAATGAAACCGAAGCGGTACTTAAAATTGGGAATGCCGTCAATACGGAAATCTATGTAAATGACGTAAAAGTGGAGTATGCATCGGCACCTGCTGACTATGTTACTCAAAATATTACGATTCGTTACACCAAAGTAGCACAATAGTCATCGATTCGGTGACTATTTTTCTGCTTTCTATTTACACCTATAGACTATGGAGGGTCAAAAATGAATTTACCAAATAAAATAACGATATCAAGAATCCTACTTATACCTATTTTTCTACTTGTGATGCTTGTACCTTTTTCATGGGGAGATATGAGATTTTTAGGGGCTGACATGCCTATCACTCATTTTGTTGGAGCACTAATTTTTATCTTTGCTTCTACAACAGACTGGGTTGACGGCTATTATGCTCGCAAATACAACATGGTTACCAATCTAGGGAAGTTTTTGGACCCACTGGCTGATAAACTGCTCGTGTCTGCTGCGTTAATTGTTCTTGTTCAATTGGGTATGGCTGCTTCTTGGATTGTCATCCTTATTATTAGTCGTGAATTTGCTGTGACTGGTCTTCGCGCGATTTTAGCAGGTGAAGGAGAAATCGTTGCTGCAAATATGCTAGGGAAAATTAAAACGTGGGCACAAATTGTTGCGATCTCAGCTTTGCTTTTACATAATACAATTTTTGAAATGATTGGACTACCATTTGATCTAATTGCGCTTTGGGTTGCTATGGTTTTCACAATTTGGTCTGGTTGGGATTACTTCAATAAAAACAAGCATGTCTTCATTAACTCAAAATAAGATAGTAAGGTAGTTCTTTATAAATTCTCAGATGAGGGGTCTTTTGATGAATGCGGAAATTATTGCAGTTGGTTCAGAGCTTTTACTTGGACAAATTGCCAATACGAATGCTCAATTTCTATCAAAGCAGCTTGCTAATATTGGAGTGAACGTATTTTATCATACGGTTGTCGGTGACAATTCGGGTCGGCTAAAACAGGCAATAGAGGTAGCGGAGAGTCGTGCGAACATGATTATTTTTACCGGTGGGCTCGGCCCTACGAAAGATGACTTAACGAAAGAGACAATCGCTTCTCATTTAGGCAGAGGTCTTATTCATGATGAGGATGCTTTAAAGTCAATAGAGCAGTTTTTTGTCACGACAAAAAGAGTAATGACGGAAAATAATCGCAAGCAAGCCCTTGTCCTTGAAGGTTCTCAGGTTCTTCCAAACGATCACGGAATGGCTCCAGGGATGGTTTTAGAAGTGAAAGAACGTACTTATATGCTCCTGCCTGGACCACCAAAAGAAATGCAGCCGATGTATACGGCCTATGGGGAGACAGCGATCTTAAATCTTCTTCAACCGCAGGATAAAATCGTTTCTCGTGTCCTCCGATTCTTCGGTATCGGTGAATCACTATTAGAAACCGAAATAGAAGATCTAATCGATGAACAACAAAATCCTACGATTGCACCACTCGCCGCTGATGGAGAGGTTACACTTCGATTGACAGCTAAGGAAAAAACAGAAGAGCTTGCCAATCAGTTAATCGAGGCTACGGAAAAGAAGATTCTTAGCCGAGTCGGACAATATTTTTATGGCTATGATTCAACTTCTCTCATGCAGGAGCTTTTTAATGAGTTACAAAAACGGGAACTGACTTTGGCTTGTGCGGAGAGCCTAACCGGTGGATTGTTTCAGCAGGAAATTACTTCGATTTCTGGAGCAGGGGACGTATTTAAAGGTGGCGTTGTCTGCTATGCTACTGAAATAAAAAACAGAGTCCTTCATGTAAAGCAGGAAACATTAGATACGGAGGGTGCTGTTAGTAGTGCGACTGCTATCGAACTCGCAGAAAATGTAAGAGAGCTGCTTCAAGCTGATATCGGGATTAGTTTTACAGGTGTCGCTGGACCGACCGAACAGGAAGGAAAACCCGTTGGCATGGTTTTTGTCGGTTTAGCTATTGCAGGTCGCCCGACTGAAGTTGTCCAGCTTCAGCTTGCAGGAACAAGAGCAGGAATTAGAGTCAGAACAGTAAAGCATGGATGTGCATTATTACTAAATAGTTTAAAGGATTCACAGAATACGATTTAATGTATTCTGTGATTTTTCTTTTCAGATAATGGCTAATAAAATCAATTTGGCTCAGGAATTCTGTTCAAATTGATCATTTTGCTTACTAGAAAGAAAGATTTACCACTTAAATTCGGTTGAAAAAAATCGAATGGATGTTCGATTTTTCTCTCGACAAACGAATTTAAAACAGTTATAGTAGAGATAGGTTTTTGAGAAGAAAGCTAAATAATGATATATGTGTTATTTAATAAGGAGGAATTTATTGTGAGTGATCGTAAAGCAGCCTTAGAAATGGCGTTAAAACAAATAGAAAAGCAATTTGGTAAAGGTTCAATCATGAAGCTTGGGGAGCAAACTGATCGTCAAATAGCTGTTTCACCAAGTGGTTCTTTAGCATTGGACGCTGCACTTGGCATTGGCGGATACCCAAAGGGACGTATTATTGAAATCTATGGACCTGAAAGCTCAGGTAAAACAACAGTAGCTTTACACGCTATCGCGGAGGTACAAGCAAATGGAGGACAAGCTGCATTTATTGATGCCGAGCATGCTTTGGATCCTGTTTATGCTTCAAAATTAGGTGTTAATATTGATGAGTTGCTTTTATCACAGCCAGATACTGGGGAACAAGCGCTTGAAATCGCAGAAGCTTTAGTACGTAGTGGTGCTGTAGATATTCTAGTAATTGACTCAGTAGCTGCACTTGTTCCGAAAGCGGAGATTGAAGGAGAAATGGGAGACTCTCACATGGGATTACAGGCCCGTTTAATGTCTCAGGCTCTTCGTAAGCTTTCAGGTGCTATTAATAAATCAAAGACGATTGCAATTTTCATTAACCAAGTTCGTGAAAAGATTGGTGTTATGTTCGGAAACCCTGAAACTACACCTGGTGGAAGAGCATTAAAGTTTTATAGCTCTGTACGTGTAGAAGTCCGTCGTTCGGAGACATTGAAGCAAGGTAATGAAATGGTTGGTAATAAGACTAAGATCAAAATTGTGAAGAATAAAGTAGCTCCTCCATTCCGTACTGCCGAAGTAGATATTATGTACGGTGAAGGTATTTCTAAAGAAGGAGAGATTATAGATATCGGTTCTGATTTAGAAATTGTTCAAAAGAGTGGAGCTTGGTATTCATATAACGGTGAGCGTATAGGTCAAGGACGCGAGAATGCTAAATTATTCTTAAAAGAAAATCCAGAGCTACGCCTTGAAATTCAACAAAAAATCCGTGATCATTATGGTCTTGATGGGGTTCAAGTATTACCAGAAGATGATGGGCAAGAAGAATTGGAACTAATGGAATAAGATAAATGGCAGCAAAGCGATATCGCTTTGCTGTTTTTTACAGATTTTTAGTATCCCTTTAATTGGAAAAAGCCGTCAATTCAGATACTTGACAATAAAATTTCACACCTTTACAATTAATATGTATATTTTACAATTTTTAATGATGATTAAAACGTGAAAAAGCCTTTGTGCTGTATGTTGATGAAGAACAATGTACATGCCGACAGTTTAGAAACGTAAAAAACAAAAGTTCATAGCAAGAGGAGGTGAAATGATGGATTTATTACCGGTAATCATCTCCATTTTGCTTGGCCTGTTCGTCGGTGCAGTTGTTGGCTATTTTGTTCGTAAATCCGTTGCTAAAGCAAAGCTTGTTGGCGCTAAAGATGCGGCGGAGCAAATCTTAGAGGATGCGAAGCGTGATGCAGACTCTATTAAAAAGGAAGCTCTGCTAGAAGCAAAGGATGAAATTCACAAGCTTCGAACAGAAGCTGAACGTGAAGTTCGTGATCGAAGAAATGAATTGCAAAAACAAGAAAATCGTTTGATGCAAAAAGAGGAAAATCTGGATCGAAAAGATGAATCGTTGGATAAACGTGAATCGCAATTAGAAAAGAGGGACGATTCTCTTAACAAAAAACAACAGCATATTGAAGAGATGGAAAGCAAAGTGGACGAGATTTTAAAAAGGCAGCAAACTGAGCTAGAACGCATCTCAGGCTTAACTCGTGATGAGGCAAGATCCATCATTCTAGAGCGCATGGATAAGGAATTATCACATGAAGTCGCTCTAATGATAAAAGAGAGTGAAAATAGAGCAAAAGAAGAAGCGGACAAGAAGGCGAAAGAAATCTTGTCACTAGCCATTCAGCGATGTGCAGCAGACCACGTGGCAGAAACCACTGTATCTGTTGTAAGCTTGCCAAATGATGAAATGAAAGGTCGCATCATTGGTCGTGAAGGCCGTAATATTCGTACGCTTGAAACTCTTACAGGTATCGACCTTATTATCGACGATACACCAGAAGCTGTTATTCTTTCAGGATTTGATCCAATTAGAAGAGAAACAGCTAGGTTAGCTTTAGAGAAGCTAGTTCAAGATGGTCGTATTCACCCAGCACGTATTGAAGAAATGGTGGATAAAGCTCGTCGTGAAGTGGATGAACACATTCGTGAAATTGGTGAACAAACTACCTTTGAGGTTGGAGTTCATGGTCTCCATCCAGACCTAATCAAAATTTTAGGTCGCTTAAAGTTCCGTACAAGCTATGGTCAAAATGTTCTTAAGCATTCCATTGAGGTTGCTCAACTTTCTGGCTTACTTGCTGCAGAACTTGGTGAGGATGAGACATTGGCACGACGTGCAGGATTGCTTCATGATATCGGTAAAGCAATTGACCATGAAGTAGAAGGAAGTCATGTTGAAATTGGGGTTGAACTTGCAACGAAATATAAAGAGCACCCAGTTGTCATCAATAGCATTGCTTCACATCATGGCGATAGTGAACCAACCTCTGTCATTGCTGTCTTAGTAGCAGCGGCTGATGCCTTGAGTGCTGCTAGACCAGGTGCAAGAAGAGAGACACTAGAGAATTATATTCGTCGCTTAGAGAAGCTTGAAGAGATTTCTGAGTCTTATGAAGGCGTTGAGAAATCATTTGCAATTCAAGCTGGTCGTGAAGTACGAATTATCGTAAAACCAGACCAAATTGACGATTTAGAGTCGCATCGACTTGCAAGAGATATCCGTAAGAAAATCGAAGCGGAGCTCGATTATCCAGGTCATATTAAAGTAACAGTGATACGTGAAACAAGAGCAGTTGAATACGCAAAATAAAACGGTGCATATGCATCGTTTTATTTTTTTTGATAGGATGTTCGTTTGTATAAATTGCTTTTTTCCTAAAAGCCATCTCACGTTTTATAAAATATAAGCATTCTATGCTATAATGGACTACTAGAATGAGAAGTAGAAAGGGATTAACATATGGATATTTTGTTTGTTGGTGATGTAGTAGGGTCTCCGGGCCGTGATATGATCACAGAATATGTTCCAAAGCTAAAAGAAAAATACCGCCCACACATTACGATTATTAATGGTGAAAACGCTGCAGGTGGAAAAGGAATCACAGAAAAAATATATCGTAGCTTCTTAGAGGTTGGTGCACAAGCAGTAACGATGGGAAACCATACTTGGGATAACCGTGAAATATTTGAGTTTATTGATAAGGCCAAATATCTCGTACGTCCAGCTAATTTTCCTGAGAATAATCCTGGTAAAGGGATTGTGTATATAAAAATGAACCAGATCGAAGTCGCAGTCATCAATTTACAAGGGCGCACATTCTTGCCACCAAGTGATGATCCATTTTTGAAGGCGGATGAGCTCATTGCAGAAGCCAAAGAGAGAACGCCGTTCATTTTCGTTGATTTTCATGGAGAAGCAACAAGTGAAAAGCAGGCACTTGGGTGGTATTTAGATGGAAGAGTGTCTGCGGTGGTCGGAACTCATACTCATGTTCAAACTGCTGATAATCGCGTCTTGCCAAACGGAACAGCTTATATATCAGATGTTGGCATGACAGGGCCATATGATGGGATCTTAGGGATGGACCGTGAAATAGTATTAAAGCGTTTCTTAACCAATCTTCCTGTCCGCTTTGAGGTTCCAACAACAGGACGTACTCAATTAAGTGCGGTTTTAATTCAATTAGATGATAAAACAGGTTTAGCGAAAAAAATTGAACGAATCTTAATAAATGAAGATCATCCGTTCTTTTCATAGGTTTATTTTTGCAAAATACGCTCGGTGAAAACTCGAACCTCCTTGTGAAAATATTTACCCCATTTTTTCCATTATTTCGTCCAAGCTGGAATATGTTTTTTCTGCTTGGAATATAGTAGCAATGGAATCATATATACCTGACTGTCCAATACGAGGGCATCAGGAGGGGTTAATGAGGAGGAGCTAGGGAATGGAAATATTAAAAGTTTCAGCAAAATCTAATCCTAATTCTGTAGCTGGTGCGCTTGCCGGAGTTCTGCGCGAAAGAGGTGCTGCAGAAATTCAGGCGATCGGGGCGGGTGCATTGAATCAAGCCGTGAAGGCAGTAGCAATCGCAAGAGGATTCGTGGCACCTAGCGGCGTTGATTTAATCTGCATCCCAGCCTTTACAGATATCCTGATTGATGGAGAGGAACGAACGGCTATTAAGCTAATTGTCGAACCTAGATAACAGCAAAAGTGATGATCCTGTTTGCTCTGCAAGCAGGTTTTTTCTTGCGGAAAATAGGGACATGTATAATAAATACATAACTTTTTATTATGTATTTAAAATGAAAAAATATTCATACTTTCGTCAATATTTGCTCGGAAAGGCTTGCAATTTTTACAACATAGGTCTAGAATTGAAAGCGTTTAGTACCCTTCTTTTTCATAGGTTTGTGATCAGGGATTGTACTACTCATGAGGAAATTTCAAAATGTTGGATGTTGGTTATTAATACGAATTTTATAGAATAGATAGAATTTTTTATCAATATAATATTCGTTTTTTTAACTTTAATAAACCATTATGAGATGGACTCACCTAGATTAAATAACGATTTTAC
This sequence comes from Bacillus yapensis, assembly GCF_005280205.1. Taxonomy (GTDB): domain Bacteria; phylum Bacillota; class Bacilli; order Bacillales; family Cytobacillaceae; genus Robertmurraya; species Robertmurraya yapensis. The sequence continues at coordinate 174,636 of NZ_SUND01000002.1, forward strand.
ATATTTTTTAATGTATCCGAAGGGGTGTAAGACATGATCAATCAACTTTCTTGGAAAGTTGGCGGACAACAAGGGGAAGGTATTGAAAGTACTGGGGAAATTTTTTCAATTGCTCTGAATCGTATGGGCTACTACTTGTATGGCTATCGTCACTTTTCATCACGAATCAAAGGCGGACATACGAACAACAAAATCCGCGTAAGCACAACACAGGTGCGGTCTATCTCAGATGATTTAGACATTTTGGTTGCGTTTGACCAAGAAACAGTAGATCTGAACTACAAAGAACTTCACGATAAAGGGGTTATTATCGCAGATGCGAAATTTGACCCGAAGCAACCAGAAGATACGAATGCAAAATTGTATGCAGTTCCATTTACGGATCTTGCTACAGAACTTGGAACATCTCTAATGAAAAACATGGTCGCAGTTGGTGCAACATGTGCTGTATTAGATTTAGATATTAATAGCTTCAGAGAAGTAGTACAAGAGATTTTTGGCAAAAAGGGTCAACAAGTCGTTGACAAGAACATGGAAGCAGTAAAAGCTGGTTTCGATTATATGAAGAGCCAAATTTCTGCAGATGCTGTTATGCAGTTAGAAAAAGCAGACGGCAAAAAGCGTCTATTTATGATTGGGAACGATGCCATCGCTCTAGGTGCACTCGCTGGAGGATGCCGCTTTATGGCTGCATATCCAATCACTCCTGCTTCAGAAATTATGGAGTATTTAATTCAAAAGCTTCCTGCACTAGGTGGTGCTGTAATCCAAACAGAAGACGAAATTGCAGCAGCTACTATGGCGATAGGAGCAAACTATGCAGGGGTACGTGCATTAACGGCATCTGCTGGTCCTGGCCTATCGTTAAAAATGGAAGCAATCGGTCTATCTGGGATTACAGAGCAGCCGCTTGTAATTGTTGATACTCAACGTGGTGGTCCATCAACAGGATTGCCAACGAAACAAGAACAATCAGACTTAATGGCGATGATTTATGGTACACACGGGGAAATTCCAAAGATCGTTATGGCTCCAAGTACTGTTCAGGAAGCATTTTATGATACTGCTGAAGCTTTCAATCTAGCTGAAGAATATCAATGTCCTGTTATTGTACTATCAGACTTACAATTATCATTAGGAAAACAAACCGTTGAACCTCTTGATTATAGTAAAGTAGAAATTCGTCGAGGAAAGCTTCAACAAGAAGAACTTCCAGAGATTGAAAATAAAGGGTATTTCAAACGTTACGAAGTGACAGAAGATGGAGTTTCTCCTCGTGTTATTCCTGGTATGAAAAATGGTATACACCATGTTACTGGGGTAGAGCATGATGAAACAGGTAAGCCATCTGAATCTGCTTTGAATCGTAATGCACAAATGGATAAACGCTTCCGTAAGATAGAGAATATTAAATTTAATACCCCAGTTTATAAAAACGCTCCTCATGAAGAAGCGGATATTCTGATTGTAGGATTTAACTCAACTCGTGGGGCAATTGAAGAAGCGATTACTCGCCTTGAGAAGGATGGTTTAAAAATCAACCATGCTCATATTCGTTTAATCCACCCATTCCCAACTGATGAACTACTTCCATTAGTGAAGTCAGCTAAAAAAGTACTAGTAGTAGAGAACAATGCTACAGGACAATTGGCGAATATTCTTAAGATGAACGTCGGACATGCTGAAAAAGTAACGAAGCAATTGAAATACGACGGAAATCCATTCTTGCCACATGAAATTTATACAAAATGCAAGGAGCTGTTCTAAAAATGGCAACTTTTAAAGACTTTAGAAATAATGTAAAGCCGAACTGGTGCCCAGGATGCGGAGATTTCTCTGTACAAGCGGCAATTCAGAGAGCGGCAGCAAATGTCGGTTTAGAGCCAGAACAATTAGCAGTGGTTTCTGGAATCGGATGTTCTGGACGTATTTCTGGTTACATTAATTCATATGGTTTCCATGGTATTCACGGACGCTCCCTTCCTATTGCACAAGGGGTAAAAATGGCTAATCGTGATTTAACTGTTATCGCTTCTGGGGGTGACGGGGATGGATTCGCGATTGGTATGGGTCATACGATCCATGCGATTCGTCGTAATGTTGATGTAACTTATATCGTTATGGATAACCAAATTTATGGTTTAACAAAAGGTCAAACATCTCCAAGATCGGCAACTGGTTTTAAAACAAAATCCACACCAGCCGGTTCTGTAGAACAGCCGATTTCACCAATGGAGATGGCCCTAACTGCTGGAGCAACTTTTGTTGCACAGAGTTTTTCTACAGATTTGAAGGATTTAACTGCTTTAATAGAAGCAGGAATTAAGCATAAAGGCTTCTCTTTAATCAATGTATTTAGTCCTTGTGTAACTTACAATAAGGTGAATACGTACGATTGGTTTAAAGAAAATCTTACAAAGCTAGCAGATATTGAAGACTATGATTCTTCTAATCGTGAGCAAGCAATGCAAACGTTAATGAAGCACAATGGTTTAGTAACAGGACTTATCTATCAAAATACGGAGCGTCCTTCTTACCAAGAGCTTCTTAATGGCTACTCAGAAACACCACTTGCTACTGCAGACTTACAATTAGATGAAGCACATTTCGAGAAGTTAGTTGCGGAGTTTATGTAAGGAAACATTCTTATAAGTCTATTAGAACAACCTCAAGCATACTTGGGGTTGTTTTTTACATGAACATAGTAAAAACCTTGTCAGAAGTAGGTTGCTATTGTATTCGGCCGGTGTAGGGTTTATACTTTTATAATGTGTGTATTAGTAAATTTGTAAATGAAATTTGGAGTAAATCCTAGTAAGAAAGGAGATTCTTCATGAACGAAAATCAACGTTTAGAAGGTCAACAAGTGAAAGCGGCTAATCCTTCGGACAAAAAATCCGAAAAGGATTACAGCAAGTATTTTGAAACCGTTTATGTGGCACCTTCCTTAAAGGAAGCGAAAAAGAGAGGTAAAGAAGAGGTTAAATACCATAATGACTTCGCTATTTCTGAAGAATTTAGAGGACTAGGTCAGGGGCGTAAATTCTACATCCGTACTTATGGTTGCCAAATGAATGAGCATGACACAGAAGTTATGGCTGGAATTTTTCTAGCATTAGGATATGAACCTACTGATACAGTAGACGATGCCAACGTCATCCTATTAAACACTTGTGCAATTCGTGAAAATGCTGAAAATAAAGTGTTTGGTGAACTAGGGCACTTAAAGCATCTAAAAACGGAAAATCCTGATTTGCTTATTGGTGTATGTGGCTGTATGTCTCAGGAAGAATCTGTTGTCAATAAGATTCTTAAAACGTACACACAAGTAGATATGATTTTTGGTACTCATAATATTCATCGTCTACCAAACATTCTTCACGAAGCTTATATGTCTAAAGAGATGGTTGTTGAAGTTTGGTCAAAAGAAGGCGATGTCATCGAGAATCTACCAAAGGTTCGTCGTGGCAATATTAAGGCATGGGTGAATATTATGTACGGATGTGATAAATTCTGTACATATTGTATCGTTCCTTATACACGCGGAAAAGAACGTAGCCGCCGTCCAGAAGAAATTATTCAAGAGGTTCGTCAGCTTGCGGCACAAGGATATCAAGAGATTACGCTTCTTGGTCAAAACGTAAATGCGTATGGGAAAGATTTTGAGGATATGAAATATGGTCTTGGTGACTTAATGGATGAAATCCGTAAAATTGATATCCCTCGCATTCGTTTTACAACAAGCCATCCTCGTGACTTTGATGACCATTTAATAGAGGTACTTGCAAAAGGTGGAAACCTTGTTGAGCACATTCATCTTCCAGTACAATCTGGATCAACAGATGTCTTAAAGATTATGGCTCGTAAATATACGAGAGAACAATACTTGGAGCTTGTACGTAAAATTAAAGCTGCGATTCCAAATGTAGCATTATCTACTGATATAATCGTAGGTTATCCAAACGAAACAGATGACCAGTTTGAAGAAACTTTATCTTTATATCGTGAAGTTGGATACGAGCATGCTTATACGTTCATATATTCTCCAAGAGAAGGTACGCCAGCTGCTAAAATGCAAGACAATGTTCCGATGAGAGTGAAGAAAGAACGGCTTCAACGTCTTAACAGTCTTGTGAACGAACTATCAGCTGAAGCGATGAAAAAGTACAAGGATAAAGTTGTTGAGGTTCTAGTTGAAGGTGAAAGTAAGAATAACCCTGATGTTTTAGCTGGATACACTCGTAGAAACAAGCTTGTTAACTTTGTAGGCCCAAAAACAGCCATTGGTAAGGTTGTTAAGGTGAAAATTACGAATGCAAAAACATGGTCATTAAACGGAGAAATGGTGGAAGAATTAGAACAAGTTGAGGTGAAGTAAGATGGCAAAATATAATAAAGATGAAATTGTATCCCGTGCACGTGAATTGGCTGCTATGATTGCTGAAACAGAAGAAGTAGATTTCTTCAAAAGAGCTGAGGCACAAATTCATGAGAATGAACGAGTACGTAAGCTAATTGATGAAATTAAAGGACTTCAGAAGCAAGCGGTTAATTTACATCATTACGGAAAACCAGAAGCTTTAAAAAGAACGGAAGATAAGATTGCAAAAATTGAAGCTGAACTTGATGCGATTCCAGTTGTTCAGGAATTCAAGCAATCTCAAGGTGATGTCAATGACCTTCTTCAACTTGTAGCTTCCACAATTTCTAATAAAGTGACGGATGAAATCATCACTTCAACAGGTGGAGACCTGTTGAGCGGAGAAACTGGAGCAGAAATGAAGAACAAGGAATGCTCTCACCACCATTAAGATATAGTAAAAATCCCCTATGCCGAAATCTCGGTATGGGGGATTTTTTTGTCTCTTTGGCTAAAATTCAGCTTTGACCGAGGTGTGAATGAACACAAAATATCAACACCTACATTCACCCATTTCTAGGTATATGCATAGGATGTTCTATATTCGAATTTTTGATTGAACGCGAAAAAAATGGATTAGAACAAGGCTTAATTGGGTGCCCAATAGGTATTAATAAGAAGCTGTTCTCGTTAAGATGGTTGTTAAAATCCTACTGCCGTTGGCCAGCGACCGATTTTAACGTAGAAATAGTCAGTTGGTGCATCGTAACACGTTTGCAAGCTCTTTTCTCTTTAATTTAAGACTAATTATTATGGAAAACACAGATTAATTTATTGATTTTTTGTTCCAATAGCAAGAATGTATGAGAAAAGAGCCCAACAAAAAGATAAGCACACTAGTCTAATATCCCGCATAGGATGAAATGAAACTGAATGAGGAGGTTCGCTCGCAATGGGAGAATACAGAGAGATTATCACAAAAGCGGTCGTAGCGAAAGGACGAAAATTCACTCAATCCAATCATACGATTAGCCCGAAGCACTATCCAACGAGCATTCTAGGTTGCTGGATTATTAACCATACGTACGAGGCGAAAAAGGTTGGAAAAACAGTTGAAGTTTGCGGCTACTATGATATCAATGTTTGGTACTCCTTTAATGATAATACACAAACCGAAGTCGTCACAGAACGAGTAGACTATACAGACGTTATTAAGCTAAAATACCGCGATCCAGATTGTCTCGACGAACTCGATGTAATTGCTAAAGTGTTACAGCAACCAAACTGCATAGAGGCTGTGATTTCCCCGAACGGAAACAAAATAATTGTTCACGTTGAAAGGGAGTTTCTTGTAGAAGTAGTCGGCGAAACAAAAATTTGTGTCGAAGTCCATGCTGGTAAGCATAAAGACGATGACGACGATTACTTTGACGTAGACGATGAGGAATTTGAAGATTTAGATCCAGATTTCTTAGTCGGCTCTGAAGAGGAGTAGAACAAAGCTAGGGAGGTTATGCTTCCTAGTTTTTTCTTTTGTAACCGTGAAAATTGGAAATCGATTCAAACAATACAACCAATTCTTGCCCTATGCTATAATGAGAGAATGAGTAGATAAAACAGAATTGCTAGTTCTATTAAATGTGAAAATGAATCAATTTAAAAAACTTATTATCTCAACACAAATGAGAGTTTTGGAGGATTTATATGGCTGCTACATATACGCCGATGATACAACAATATTTACAGGTGAAGGCAGACTACCAAGATGCCTTTTTATTTTTTCGTCTAGGAGATTTTTACGAAATGTTTTTTGATGATGCGATAAAAGCATCACAGGAATTAGAAATTACATTAACGAGTCGTGAAGGCGGCACCGCGGATCGAATCCCGATGTGTGGTGTACCTTATCATTCGGCCCCTCAATATATTGAAAGACTTGTAGAAAAAGGTTATAAAGTGGCGATCTGTGAACAGACAGAGGACCCGAAACAGGTGAAGGGGATTGTAAAACGAGAAGTTGTACAATTGATTACCCCAGGGACGATGATGGAAGGTCGCGGCCTAAATGAAAAAGAAAATAACTATATTGCTACAGTAAGCATTTTTGACGAAAAGAGCTATGGATTTGGCTATAGTGATTTATCAACCGGGGAAAACCAAGTGACCATATTAGAAGGTGACTTTGAACTTGTTCTCAATGAATTAGCTCTGTCTGGAGCAAAGGAAGTAGTTATCCCATCGAGCTTGGATGATTCCCTACGAGGAAAAATGAAGGAGCGCTTTGGAGCAACTCTATCAATTGAGGACAACGATCATTTAAATGAGAGTTTTTCCATGCTGCTTCATGGATTAGAGGAGCCGAAACTGGCAAAGACAATTTCTAGATTGTTTAACTATCTCTATCGAACGCAAAAACGAACTCTTGATCACTTGCAGCCAGTTACGCGCTATGAAATCCAGCAATTTATGAAAATTGATTATTATTCGAAACGAAATCTAGAGCTTACGGAGACGATTCGTTCGAAAGGGAAAAAGGGTTCTCTTTTATGGCTATTAGATGAAACAAAGACGGCAATGGGAGGAAGGCTTCTTAAACATTGGATTGACAGACCTCTTATTCAAAAAGCAGACATCTTACGTCGCCAGTCACTTGTGGAAACATTCATGCGTCATTACTTTGAACGTCAGGATATTCGTGAAAAGTTGACTGAAGTATATGACTTAGAGCGGTTAGCTGGACGAGTTGCGTTTGGAAACGTCAATGCCCGTGACTTAATCCAATTAAAGCGTTCTTTAATGCAAATTCCAGCCCTTAAGGCAATCATAAATGACTTGAACAATGAAGCGGCGAAAGGTTTAGCGGAACAACTTGATCCTTGTGAAGAAGTGGTCGATATTTTAGAGCGGGCAATCGTGGAAAATCCTCCGTTATCGATTAAGGATGGAAATATTATTCAAGATGGCTATCATGAAGAGCTTGATCGCTACCGAGATGCAAGTAGAAACGGAAAGACATGGATTGCCCAGTTAGAACGTGAAGAACGTGAAAAAACTGGTATTAAAACGTTAAAAGTCGGTTATAACCGTGTATTTGGTTACTATATTGAAGTGACCAAAGCCAATCTTCACTTGCTGAAGGATGGCCAATATGACCGCAAGCAGACACTAACAAATGCCGAGCGCTTTATTACTCCAGACTTGAAAGAAAAAGAGTCATTGATTTTACAAGCGGAGGAAAAAAGTGTCGAGCTAGAATATGAGCTATTCACAGAGATTCGTGAACTTGTTAAAGGGTATATCCCAAGATTACAGCAATTAGCGAAAACGGTCAGCGAAATCGATGTGCTGCAATGCTTTGCTTCGATTAGTGAAGAAAGACATTATGTGAAACCGAGCTTTTCCGATGAACGAATCATTCTGTTAAAGGATGGACGTCATCCGGTTGTCGAAAAAGTCATGAAGGCGCAAGAGTATGTGCCGAATGATTGCTATATGGACCAAGAACGGGAAATGCTTCTCATTACAGGACCGAACATGTCTGGTAAAAGTACGTATATGAGACAAATTGCTTTAACGGCGATTTTAGCTCAAATCGGATGTTTTGTACCAGCAAATGAGGCGACTTTACCAATTTTCGACCAGGTCTTTACGAGAATTGGAGCGGCTGACGACTTGATTTCAGGGCAAAGTACATTCATGGTTGAAATGTTAGAAGCTAATAATGCAATTGAGAATGCAACCGAAAATAGCTTAATTTTATTTGATGAAATTGGTCGTGGAACTTCGACGTATGATGGAATGGCGCTTGCACAAGCGATTATAGAGTACATCCATAATCGAATTGGTGCAAAGACATTATTTTCAACTCATTACCATGAGCTGACTGTACTTGAAGAAGAATTGAAGCAACTGAAGAACATTCATGTCAGTGCAATCGAACAAAACGGTAAGGTTGTCTTCCTTCATAAAATCAAAGAAGGAGCAGCAGATAAGAGTTATGGAATTCATGTTGCCCAGCTTGCGAACTTGCCAGCGAGTCTGATTGGACGAGCAAAAGAGATTCTCCATGCTTTTGAAAGTCAAGATGCAGTGAGTAATGGACAAGCTCCAAAAGTAGAAAAGGTTGAAGAAGTCGCTATGGCAACGGATGCCCAGTTATCTTTCTTCGATGAGCGTCCGGTTGTTACGGAAAAAACGACTCTATCTAGTAAAGAAAAGCGTGCATTAGAGCAAATTAAAGAAATTGATATATTAGAGCTAACGCCAATGCAGGCGATGAATACACTTTATGAGCTTCATAAAAAATTGAAGAACTAATTCGCGAAGGGAGGGTGACTGATGGGGAAAATTATTCAGTTGGATGATTTACTTTCCAATAAGATAGCAGCTGGTGAAGTAGTCGAACGGCCCGCTTCTGTTGTAAAGGAATTAGTGGAAAATGCGATTGACGCAAACAGCACGATTATTGAAATTGAAGTAGAGGAAGCAGGACTTTCGAAGATTCGTATTATTGATAATGGGGACGGGATTGAAGAGTCAGATGTGTTGATGGCTTTTAGAAGACATGCGACAAGTAAGATTAAGGATGATAAGGACCTATTTCGCATTAGAACGCTTGGTTTCCGTGGCGAGGCCCTACCGAGTATTGCCTCTGTTTCACGTTTGGAGTTGAAAACCTCCACAGGTGAAGAAGGAACAAGGCTAGTGCTTGCAGGCGGACATATAGAGGTCCATGAAAAAGCATCTGCGAGAAAAGGAACGGATATCCAGATCACCGATTTATTTTATAATACTCCTGCCCGTTTAAAATACATGAAGACTGTTCATACAGAGTTAGGGAATATTACAGACATTGTAAATCGTCTGGCCCTATCTCATCCAGAGGTGTCATTTCGCCTAGTACACAATGATCGAAAGCTGCTTCATACGAACGGAAATGGTGATGTCCGCCAAGTGCTGGCCGCAATTTACGGCTTAAATATTGTGAAGAAAATGATTCCAATCCATGCATCATCATTGGATTTTACGATTAGTGGCTGGCTTGCTTATCCAGAGATTACGCGTGCGTCACGAAACTATATTACAACGATGGTGAACGGACGTTTCATCAAAAATTATCCGTTAGTCAAAGCAATTCAAGAAGGGTATCATACCCTTCTTCCGATTGGTCGCTTCCCGATCGTCATGATTAACATTGAGATGGATCCGATTCTAGTAGACGTCAATGTGCATCCTTCAAAAATGGAGGTTCGATTTAGTAAAGAAGCTGAATTAAACCAATTGGTGGCACAGACGATTAAAGAAGCATTTCATACGAAAGAGCTCATTCCAACTGGGATGCAACGGGAACCAAAAGAAGTAATTCGAACAGAACAACCTTCTTTTGACTTAGACCATCTCCCAATTGCAAAAGAGGAACAGCCACCGATCGAATATGATCTACCTGAAATCGAACCATATTCTCCTCCTGTCCAGACTCCATTTGTACAGAAAATGGAATGGACAGTTGAAATGAAACAAGAAGAGACGAGCGTACCGACTTTCTCAGAGCCGGTGCTAGAAAAAGAGGAAGAAGTACCAGCACCGATCGAATCACGCGTTCCACCTCTCTATCCAATTGGTCAAATGCATGGAACCTATATATTTGCGCAAAACGAAAAAGGGCTTTATATCATTGACCAGCATGCGGCCCAGGAACGAATCAAGTACGAATATTTCAGAGAAAAAGTGGGACGAGTTGAAAAAGAACTACAGGAAATGCTCGTTCCGCTCACTTTTGAATATTCATCTGATGAGACTATTAAAATTATGGAACATAAGGATAAACTTGAGGAAGTCGGAGTTTTCCTTGAACCATTTGGGATAAATAGCTTTATCGTTCGTTCTCATCCACAATGGTTTCCAAAAGGGGAAGAGAAGGAAACCATCGAAGAAATGATTGAACAGCTCTTAACAATGAAAAAGGTCGATATTAAGAAATTAAGAGAAGAAGCTGCCATTATGATGAGCTGTAAAGGTTCCATTAAAGCCAATCATTATTTGCAGACAAGTGAAATTCAAGCTCTGCTTGATGAACTAAGAAGGTCTTCAGATCCTTTTACATGTCCTCATGGCCGGCCAATTATTATTCATTATTCCACTTATGACATGGAGAAGATGTTTAAGCGAGTGATGTAGAAAATCGCCAAGCTCAAGTATGAGTTTGGCGATTTTTTGTCTTTCTGGGGGAATTCATTTCCAATATGTAGAAGAGAGTTATAATAAAGTTAATCATCGAGGTAGAAAAAAGTTTTGTCTATCATAAATATAGTAGTAGGCCATTCTTAGGGGTGATCAATTGGTTGTATTAGTTATTTTGCCTTTCTTTATCGGTTTGCTCTTGATTGCTTTTATCATTATTGCTGCAGTGAAAAATAAGGAAGGAGGAGAGAAGATGATTCGCCATTTATACACGTATTTAGTTCTTTTTGCGACATTAATGATGGTGATAGGAGGAGGAATTTCTATCTTTATGGCTACTGCTGATTTAGTGAGTCCACCTGCCTATTATCAGAGCTATTCTGATTTTAAAATGATGAAGCAAGCAGAAAAGGTCCCAGGTGAGAATCAAGAATCATTAAGTGAAGATGAGCTAAAAACCCAATATGATCAGCTCATTGAAGATGAAGAACAGAGACAGAAAAACAACGCTGTTAATCAAATTATTAAAAGTTTAGGCTTTATTGTTATTCCGCTTCCGATTTTCATTTATTTTAATAGATTGAGAAAAAAGATTATCGAAACATAATGGAAGTTAACTCGTTCATTCACTTGGACTAGGAAATTGCCCATTTAGCTTGTCTACCCATTCCGAACTATAAGCTGTCTACATATAATGGACTAACTGAGAATAGAGGGGAGGCAACTAAATGAACTCGCATCAAAATGACAAAAGACTTTATGGCTACGGAGGACCAGGTGGATATGGGTATCCAGGAGCAGGATACGGTTATGGCTACGGCCCTGGCTATGGTCCTGGATACGGCGGCTATGGGTACGGATATCCAAGTGGTAATGTATATACAGCAGGGTTACTTGGTTTAGGAGCAGGCTTATTAGGCGGGAGTCTTTTAGGTCAAGGGGGACATTTTGGTGGCTACCAAGGACACCAACATGGACATCATCATGGTGGACACAACCATGGTGGACACAACCATGGTGGACACAATCATCATAACGACGGACATCATCATCATGACGGCAATCACAGACGCTTAAAATAATAGTTAAAGGACACCCACGAAAAAAATTGTAGGTGTCCTTCTATTTTTATTAACGGATTGATTGTTGTAGTCTTTTCATTAAACGTAAAGAATCGCCAGTACCTAATGCAACTGATTCTAGAGGATTCTCAGCAAGCTGCACAGGAACAAAAATTTCCTTGCTTAGCCATTCTTCCATTCCGTTAAGCAGTGATCCTCCACCAGTTAAAATAACACCGCGGTCTACGATATCACCACTTAGTTCTGCTGGACATTCTTCGAGTGTAGCGCGAATTGCTTCAAGAATATGAAGAAGTGATTCCTTTAATGTATCACGAATTTCATAGGAAGATAGGGTAATGGTTTTTGGCAAGCCGGTTACTAAATCTCTACCTCGTACATCCATCGCTAGTTCGTGATGATCGACAAGAGCGTAGCCAATTTCCATTTTTACTTGCTCAGCTGTTCTCTCACCGACAAGTACATTATATTGTTTACGGATGTACTGGATAATTTCTTCATCAAGTCTGTCGCCACCAACGGTGATTGATTGACATGCTACTACACCACCGAATGAAATAATGGCAACTTCGGTTGAACCGCCACCGATATCAACAATCATGTTTGCAACAGGCTCATCGATCGGAAGACCAGATCCGATAGCTGCAGCTACTGGCTCATCGATTAAAATAACTTGCTTGGCACCAGCGTTGCGCGCGGCATCTTGAATCGCTCTTTTATCAACACTTGTTGCTGCTGAAGGAGTACAGATTACAACGTTCGGTTTTCTAACCGTAAGTCCTGTTAACTGGGCCGCTTTTTTCATAATAATTTTGAGAAGTTCAGTCGTAATATCATAATCGGCAATCACTCCATTTTTTAGCGGACGAATAACACGAATATTCGCAGGCGTCTTTCCGACCATTTCTTTGGCATCACGACCAAAAGCAATGACTTTCTGCGTATTAATATCGATTGCTACAATGGAAGGTTCGTTGAGAACAATTCCTTTATTTTTACTGTAAACTAATATATTTGCTGTTCCTAAATCGATTCCAATTTCATTTGCTGAAAGCATTTTTTTCCCACCAATTCCTTATTGTTTTTACTTTATATAAATTAGCACGAGATATGTCGAAAAAGGGGGTTGTTATCTAAACGTTAAGGAATTGTAATGAAACAAGAAAAAATCGGAAATAACCTAGGACTTTGAATAGGGGTAAAAAGGATTGGGCATAATTGATAAATGTTGAGTAAAATGGAGAATCCTTTAAAAAATGCCTTTAAATGTGTTACGATGTATTAGCACAAGTTCTTTATAAAACACAAATGGATTGAAAAGGCAGTGGCGGTAGTGGATAAGCATGAAAAAGTAGTGGTTTTAATTGGACCTACAGCTGTAGGGAAAACGAAACTAAGCATTGAGTTAGCAAAAGCTTTTAATGGAGAAATCATTAGTGGAGATTCGATGCAGATTTATAAAGGGATGGATATTGGAACCGCCAAGATTACCCCTGAGGAAATGGAAGGCATACCCCATCATTTAATTGACATTAAAGAGCCTCATGAATCTTTTTCTGTTGCAGAATTTCAGGAGCGGGTTCGAAAAAAAATTACAGAAATTACACAACGGGGAAAGCTACCAATGATTGTGGGAGGTACGGGCTTATACATTCAATCCGTCATATATGATTATCAGTTTTCTGATGCCCCATCAGACGAAAAATTCCGACGCACTCTTGAAAATAGGGCTGAAGTAGAAGGCAACGAAGCAATATATGAAGAATTACAGAAGGTTGATCCAGTAGGAGCGAAAACAATTCATCCGAATAACCTACGAAGAGTTGTTCGAGCGCTGGAAGTTTTTCATTGCACTGGTAAAACAATGTCTCAATATCAAGAAGGGCAGACGCCTGAATTGATGTATGATACAGCAATCATAGGGTTGACGATGGACAGAGAAAAATTATATGAGCGCATTAACAAACGAGTGGATATTATGATGGAACTAGGATTGTTAGAGGAAGTAAGAGAGCTTTTTCAATCCGGGTTGAAAGATTGTCAATCCATTCAGGCAATTGGCTACAAAGAGATTTATGAATATTTATATGGTAAAATATCTATTGTGGAAGCCAATGAACAGCTGAAACAAAATTCTCGTCGGTATGCGAAACGCCAGCTAACTTGGTTTCGTAATAAAATGGATGTGGAGTGGTTCGACATGTCAGATGTGACGACAATCGAAACTTTACATAAAAAAATTACGGAAATTTCTTCGTATATTGAAGGAAAGCTAGAAATAAAATCGAATACATATTAATAGAGATAAAAGAGGAGGATCCCATGATGAAACAATCCATTAACATTCAAGACCAGTTTTTGAATCAGTTGCGTAAGGACGGTATCAGCGTTACAGTATTTTTATTGAATGGTTTTCAATTAAGAGGCCAGATCAAAGGCTTTGATAATTTTACTGTTTTGTTTGAATCTGAAGGTAAACAGCAGCTTGTATACAAGCATGCGATTTCAACCTTTGCACCTCAGCGGAATGTTCAGATTGATTTAGAAAGTCCACAACAATCATAATTAATGGCGATTTTCTCGAAGGGGAAAATAGCTTGAAGAATTGATTCGTGTCACAAAAAACTAAAACAAGTCAAATATTAAAAAGGTCCACTTCATACCGAGGTGGGCTTTTTTGATCGAGAAAAAATCCTAATGAAATTGGACTGAATTGAATACATATAGATTAGTTACCGTTTTTGTTAAGTTGATCAGTGCAATAGTACGTCCCATATAGGCGTTTGTCACAACAATAGTATTCTTTGAGTATATTGTTTTTAAGGAAGGACTTTTCACAGCACAAAAAACAGCCTTGAAAGAAATGAGAGGTGAAAGCTTTGGACCAACCTTTTCGCATGAAAAATAACGGACAAATTAGTATCGTCCTTAATTCACAACAGAGAAAAACATTAGAAAAAGAACTTCCAGATTTAAAAGTTGTTCCAAAGGAAATTCAACAGGAGCATGCCGCGTTAAAGGAAATTGAAGAGGAGCTCGCTGCACTTGTTGGAATGGAAGAAATGAAAAAAACAATAAAAGAAATTTATGCTTGGATATATGTCAATAAAAAGCGAGAAGAAGTAGGTTTAAAGGCGGGAAAGCAAGCTCTTCATATGATGTTTAAAGGGAATCCTGGAACAGGAAAAACAACGGTAGCAAGGTTGATTGGGAAGTTATTTCATCGGATGAATGTTCTAACGAAAGGACATCTCATTGAAGCAGAACGGGCAGACTTAGTCGGGGAGTATATTGGACATACTGCACAGAAAACAAGAGACTTAATTAAAAAAGCAATGGGTGGCATTTTGTTTGTTGATGAGGCCTATAGCTTAGGGCGTGGGGGAGAAAAAGATTTCGGAAAAGAAGCGATTGATACGATGGTAAAGCATATGGAGGACAAACAGCATGATTTTATCCTCATATTAGCTGGATACTCTCGGGAAATGGATCAATTTCTAACTTTAAATCCAGGTTTGTATTCGCGATTTCCACTTGTAATTGATTTTCCTGACTATACGATTGATCAGCTCATGGAAATTGGCGGGAAAATGTTGAAGGAAAAAGAATATACATTAAGTCATGAGGCAGAAAAAAAGCTTCGTGAACATCTATATTGGGTTAAGACGTCCTTAAGCTTAACAAGCTTCTCGAACGGAAGATATATGAGAAATATTATTGAAAAATCGATTCGTTCTCAATCGATGAGACTTCTCCTACAAAATCATTATGACCGGCACGACCTGATGACGATACGGAGTAATGATTTGATTTTGGATGATGACTAGAAAAAGAGGTGCCTTTTACATTTTATAAAAGGCACCCTTTTTTTCGAAAGATAATCTTTTTGGAAGTCTCCAATTGTATGTATAGGATAGGACACGTAATAAAGTGACGAGAACAAAAAGAATATATAACTCCATTGAACTAACAGCTAATTTAAGGCCGATTGCTAAGCCGCAAACGATCGCCCACACCCCGTAAATTTCTGCGTTTAAAATAAGTGGTTTTCTCCCAGCGAGTAAATCTCGAATCATTCCTCCGCCACTTCCAGTTAAAACAGCTGCAACAATGACAGCACTTAAAGGTAAATTCATTTTAACAGCATACATGGCTCCTTGAATGGCGAAGGCTGATAATCCAATGGCATCAAAAAAGTTTCCCCATCTTTGCCAAAGCTTCAGGAGATTGTTTAGAAATAAGAATACGATAGTAATAGATAAAAGGGCAATTTGAAAAAATACACCTTGCTCCCATAATGCTGAGACAGGCACCCCGATTAAAAGATTCCTTATTGCTCCACCACCAAATGCAGTGACAATTCCTAATATGTATACTCCTAAAATATCAAAATCTTCTTCCATCGCAATAATGGCACCACTCATGGCAAAGGCCACTGTGCCAATCATACTTAATACTTCCCAGGTCATGCAGTTTTCTCCTCTAATCTAGAAATCTCAGATGTAAATTTTCGAACTTTAAAAATGCTTTCAAGCAAATATACAAACAAACAAATTGATTTTATCACGGAAAGCCTTAATCTCCAATGAAAAATTCGTTTTGTGAGACATTATTTGATATGATGAAAGCAAAGTGTTAATTGTTGTCTCAAAAGGGAGGCAACTCATGTAAGGAGGCAATTTAGTGAATCAAGAAACTAGCTACGAAAAAGTCATCATTGTTGGTTGTCAAACAACGGAAGATGAACTTCGATATGAATATTCTATGGTTGAACTTGAGTCTTTAACAGAAACAGCAAAAGGAAAGGTCGTTGCAAAATTAATTCAAAAGCGTGACCGCGTTCATCCCTCTACATACATAGGAAAAGGAAAAGTAGAAGAATTAAGAGCACTTGAGGAAGAGCTTGAAGCAGACCTCATTATTTTTAATGATGAATTATCTCCGAGTCAGGTCCGAAATCTTTCTGCCCATATTGATGCAAGAATTATTGATCGAACCCAATTAATTCTTGATATCTTTGCGACGCGTGCTCGCTCAAAAGAAGGGAAATTGCAAGTTGAGCTTGCTCAGCTCCAATATCTTTTACCTAGACTTGGCGGACAAGGTACTCAGCTCTCAAGACTTGGTGCCGGTATTGGAACGAGAGGTCCTGGGGAAACAAAGCTAGAGTCAGACCGTCGACATATTCGTAGAAGGATTGATGATATTAAAAACCAATTGTCTGTCATTGTTCAGCATCGAGACCGCTACCGTGAAAGAAGAAAGAAAAATAAGACGTTCCAGATTGCGATTGTTGGTTATACAAATGCAGGAAAATCAACACTTTTTAACCGATTAACGGAAGCGGATTCCTTTGAAGAGAATCAATTGTTCGCTACCCTTGATCCAATGACGCGAAAAGTCATTTTGCCAAGTGGCTTTGGTGCACTTTTGACAGATACGGTTGGATTCATTCAAGACCTTCCGACAACATTGATTGCTTCATTCCGTTCTACATTGGAAGAGGTGAGTGAGGCTGACTTAATCCTTCATGTAGTCGATATGTCGAATGAGGATTATTATCAACATGAAGAAACCGTACATAAATTGTTAGAGGATTTAGAGGTTCATCAAATTCCTCAGCTAACCGTCTACAATAAAAGGGATTTACAACATGTTGATTTTGTTCCTACTGCTAAGACAGAGACGATTAGCATCAGTGCCTTTGATAAGGAAGATCGAATTCACTTGAAGCAGAAGGTTGAAAAGCTCGCCATTCAATCAATGGAGTATTATCATGTAGAAGTGCCATCTTCTGAAGGGAAGCTACTTTCCCAGTTGAAGAATGAGACGATTTTAAGAGAATTGAACTTTCATGAAGAAAAACAAGTCTATGTTTGTAAAGGGTATGCGCTTAGTGACCATCAAATCTATGGACAGTTGAAAAAATATACAGTTTAGAAGGAGAGCAACATGTTTCAACAATTAAAATATGGGAACAAGCTAGAAAAAATCATAAAGGAAGTAGAGGTAAAAATCGAACCGTTACATAAAGAAATTGATGAACGCATCGACCGAAATCAATTTCGTGTCTTAACAAGCTTTCAAAACAAGCGTGTTAGTGATTCGCATTTCATTCCGTCAACCGGCTATGGCTATGATGATATCGGTCGAGATACATTAGAAGAAATATATGCTGAAGTGTTTGGTGGGGAAGCTGGGCTTGTGCGACCGCAGATTATTTCTGGAACACATGCGATTTCAATTGCACTCTTTGGTGTACTCCGACCGGGGGATGAACTCCTCTATATTACGGGGAAGCCGTATGACACGTTAGAAGAAATTGTCGGGATTCGTGGCAATGGTGTCGGTTCCTTAAAGGAATACGGAATCTCCTATAATAGCGTTGCCTTAACAGAAGAGGGGCAAATTGATTATCCTGCAATCAAAGCAGCTATGAAGCCGAATACGAAGATGATTGGAATTCAACGTTCCAAAGGCTATGCTAACCGACCATCCTTTACAATCGCTCAGATTAAAGAAATGATTGCTTTTGTAAAAGAAATTAAGCCAGATACCGTTGTGTTTGTTGATAACTGTTATGGGGAATTTGTAGAAGATTTAGAGCCATGTCATGTTGGTGCTGATTTAATGGCAGGTTCTCTCATTAAAAACCCAGGTGGTGGACTTGCGAAGACGGGTGGATATCTAGTTGGGAAACAGGAATGGATTGAAGCGTGTTCCTACCGCTTAACTTCTCCAGGAATTGGCCGAGAAGCAGGGGCGTCTCTTTATAGTTTGCAGGAAATGTATCAAGGATTTTTCTTGGCTCCCCATGTTGTTGGACAAGCATTAAAAGGGGCAATCCTAACGGCTGCAACTTTAGAGAAACTAGGAATGAACACGAATCCAAAATGGAACGCAGCTCGTACTGACTTAATCCAGTCTGTACAATTTGATGATAAGGAGAAAATGGTTGCCTTTTGCCAAGCAATTCAATTTGCTTCTCCAATTAATTCACATGTCACGCCGTACCCTAGTTATATGCCAGGTTATGAGGATGATGTAATTATGGCTGCAGGAACATTTATTCAAGGAGCTAGCATTGAATTAACGGCTGATGGTCCGACACGTCCACCATACGTTGCCTATGTTCAGGGAGGATTAACCTACTCGCATGTTAAAATGGCGATTTGTCTCGCGTTGAATCATTTATTAGAAAAGGGTCTTTTGCAGGTGGATTAATACTTTAGATTACTAGAAAAAAATATTTTAAATTTTTATGTCATAAAACCTAACATGGTGTTGACAGAAAAACTAACATTTCATATAATAAAAACATGATAGAAAGGTGGAGAGACAATCGCATGAGCGGAAGTGAAATTCGTCGTACGATGCCACTATTTCCAATAGGAATTGTGATGCAATTAACTGATTTAACTGCACGTCAAATCCGCTACTACGAGGAACACCAATTGATATCTCCAGCAAGAACAGAAGGGAATAGGAGAATGTTTTCTCTTAATGATATTGACCTTCTACTCGAGATTAAGGATTTAATTGATCAAGGTGTCAATCTCGCTGGAATTAAACAACTTTTTTCCGCAAAGGAAAAACAAGTAGTGACAGAAGAAATGCAGAAGGAAGCTAAAAAAGTAAGACGTGAATTATCTGATGATGAATTGAGGAAAATTCTTAGGTCTGAATTAACGCAGGCCGGAAGATTTAATCGTTCCTCACTACGTCAAGGGGATATGTCTCGCTTTTTTAAGTCATAAAAAGTAGTAATAATGGGGAGGAAGTAGAATGGCGAAGTTTACAAAAGATGATATCAAAAGATTGGCAAATGAGGAGAACGTAAAGTTTATCCGTCTACAATTCACAGACATCTTAGGAACAATTAAGAATGTTGAGATTCCTATTAGTCAGCTTGAAAAAGCATTAGACAACAAAATGATGTTTGATGGTTCTTCTATCGAAGGATTCGTTCGTATTGAAGAATCTGATATGTACCTATATCCAGATCTTGATACATGGGTTGTATTCCCGTGGACTGCTGAAAAAGGTAAAGTAGCACGCTTAATTTGTGATATTTACAATCCAGATGGTACACCATTCTTAGGTGACCCTCGTAACAACCTCCGTCGTATTTTAAAAGAGATGGAAGAGTTAGGATTCACTGATTTCAACTTAGGACCTGAGCCAGAATTCTTCTTATTCAAGCTTGATGAAAAAGGCGAACCAACTCTTGAACTTAATGATGCTGGTGGTTACTTTGACCTTGCTCCAACAGATCTTGGTGAAAACTGCCGTCGTGATATCGTTCTAGAATTAGAAGAAATGGGTTTTGAAATTGAAGCATCTCACCATGAGGTAGCTCCTGGTCAGCACGAAATTGATTTCAAATATGCTGATGCGATTACAGCATGTGACCAAATTCAAACCTTTAAATTAGTTGTAAAAACGATTGCTCGTAAGCATGGTCTTCATGCGACATTCATGCCAAAACCATTATTTGGTGTAAACGGCTCTGGAATGCACAGCAACGTTTCATTATTCAAAAACGGAGAAAATGCATTCTATGATCCAACTGGAAACTTAGAGCTAAGCGATACAGCTCGTCAATTCATCGCTGGTATCATTAAGCATGCTCCTAACTTTACTGCTGTAACTAACCCAACAGTGAACTCTTACAAGCGTTTAGTTCCTGGTTATGAAGCACCTTGTTATGTTGCCTGGTCTGCTAGAAACCGTTCACCATTAATTCGTATTCCTGCTTCTCGCGGCTTAAGTACTCGTGTTGAAGTAAGAAGCGTAGATCCAGCTGCTAACCCATATTTAGCAATGGCTGCTCTTCTAAGTGCTGGTCTTGATGGAATTAAAAACAAATT
Organism: Bacillus yapensis; assembly: GCF_005280205.1. GTDB lineage: Bacteria > Bacillota > Bacilli > Bacillales > Cytobacillaceae > Robertmurraya > Robertmurraya yapensis. The sequence continues at coordinate 195,128 of NZ_SUND01000002.1, forward strand.
AACTCCTCCAGCACCAGTAGATCGCAATATTTATGTTATGACAAGAGAAGAGCGTATCGAAGAGGGTATCGTTGATTTACCAGCTACTTTAGCTCAAGCACTTGATCAATTAAAATCAGATGAAGTAATGACTGCTGCACTAGGTGAGCACATTCTTGAACACTTCATCGAAGCAAAAGAAATCGAATGGGATATGTTCCGTACTCAAGTTCATCCATGGGAAAGAGAACAATACATGTCAATGTATTAATAAATGCAAGAACCCCTTAACCATTTCTGTGGTTAAGGGGTTTTTCGTGTTTGGATGTGTTCAATCCTCTTAATAATATATTCCGATTGTGCGAAGAAAAAGAGAACAAAGAGAGGGATGAAAATAAGAATAATCTTTCGATGCCAAGTTAAGTTGTATTTCATAGTAAATGACGAGGCAATAAAACTAGCAAGCAATTGCGTGAAAAAATACCCCATAGAACTCATCCTTTCACTCTTTTTTCTTAGTGTGGTGCAAATTTAGAATAATCATTCTAGAAAACCAAAAAAGCAAATAGAGAGCTTTTTGGGTTTTCAGACTTATATTGACTATTAGCTAGATGTTATCACGCCCATCATAGATATATAAATCATCCTAATTTGTATATTTATCCTATTCGCAGGGGAAATTATTCCAGATATATGGAGTAGGAGGCTTGTTTGATGAAGATTATGAAATACACGAAACCATTACTAATACTAATGATGATTCTTCCTTGGTTATCGATTCCTATGTTAGGAAAAGCTGCATTTAAAAGGTTTTTATCGGCAGGTCTGTTTATTTCATTGATGGTTAGATTTACTAACTTTATTGCAAAAAAGAGAAAATGGTGGTGGTGGTATACAAAACTCCATCCGGAAATTTCGGGATCTATTCCTTTAATAGTTGGACCGTTTTTTATCGGTTCCATGTGGATTCTAAAACTGACATATGGCAAGTTTTTTAGATACATGCTATTCAATTTAATCATCGATGCATTTTTTACGTTTGTACTAGTGGACCACTGGTTAACTAAATTTGGGATCGCCTCATTGGTGCGAATGAAAAAGATTCAATTATTATATGTGTTCATCATCCTGGCATTACAGTTATATGGTTTTCAATATTTAAAAGAAAACTTTTCAGGCTGGAAACAAAGGGTTGAAGAAAATTTAAATTAATAGTTAGCGAAAAATGTTCAATCCATAGAAAAAAGCAAGCCGAGGCTTGCTTCATCTGTTTACTATATTTAATGAATGTGGCGATATACACCAATCACTTTACCAAGAATCGAGACGTTTCTTAAAATGATAGGTTCCATAGTAGAGTTTTCTGGTTGTAGACGAATGTAATCTTTTTCTTTAAAGAAACGCTTTACCGTTGCTTCATCTTCATCTGTCATTGCTACAACAATATCTCCGTTATTTGCGGACTGTTGTTGACGAACAATAACATAGTCTCCATCTAAAATACCCGCTTCAATCATACTTTCTCCCATAATTTCTAACATGAAAACATTCTCGTCGTCAGCAGCTAGTCGCTCTGGTAATGGGAAATATTCCTCCACGTTTTCGATAGCTGTTATGGGTAAGCCTGCTGTTACCTTTCCAACAACCGGTACATTAATGACCTTGCTCTTTGGAATATTAGAAGCCTCATCGATTTCTAAAATCTCAATCGCCCTTGGCTTAGTAGGATCGCGACGGATAAGTCCTTTACTTTCAAGTCTAGCTAAATGGCCGTGAACGGTAGAACTTGAAGCAAGTCCAACAGCCTCTCCAATTTCTCTGACGGATGGTGGGTATCCTTTAAGCTTGACTTCGTCTTTTATAAATTCAAGAATATCTTGCTGTCTTTTTGATAGCTTGACCATACTTTCACACCTCGAATCTTATTTCTTGTTTTGATTATAGCATGTATTACCAATTGATACAAACATAAGTTCGAATTTTTGTTGACATGAAACAAGTGTTCGTATTATAATAAAATCAAATAAACGAACATACATTCTTAAATGAGGTGTTTTTAATGAAGAAAATTTGGAATCGATATTCTTATGCTATTATACTAATCTTATTGAGTTTTTCTTTGGCTTTTGTTTTTGGACAAAAATCTGAATCTAATATAAATGAAGAATTTATCTCTATCACTGTTCAGGAAGGTGATTCTTTGTGGGAATTATCAAAAGCATATGCGGACGAGCATCAGCTATCTTCTAAACAGTTTATTAACTGGGTAAAGAAGACGAATGAAATTGATGATAATATAAATGTAGGTGATTCTATTATCATTCCAGTGAAGTCAGATAATCTGTTTTTAGCTAGTAGTGGGGAAAACGAATAGTAAGGAAGTATTGCTAAATGAATGCAGTTATATATTGTCGCGTAAGTACGAAAAAAGATACTCAAGAATCCTCTTTAATGAGACAAGAGGAAGAACTTTTAGATTTAGCTTCTAATTATCAATTTGAAGTAGTGAAGGTCATAAAAGAGCAAGCTAGCGGGTATGATTTGGAGCGAGATGGCGTTATTGAGTTATTATCTCTTATTAAGGATAAGAACGTTCAGGTTGTTTTAATTCAAGATGAAACAAGGTTAGGAAGAGGTAATGCGAAAATTGCCTTGTTACATTGTATTATGAAAGAAAATGTTACTCTTTACACAGTTGCGCATAATGGACAACTTCAAGTATCTGAAGCAGATTCTATGGTATTACAAATCGTCGGGATGGTAGAGGAATATCAACGGAAAATACATAATATCAAAATCAAAAGAGGTATGAAAAAGGCTATTAAGGAAGGCTATAAGCCGCAAAACAATCTTAAAAATCTTGGTATAAGTAGTGGCAGAGAACGGGTAGAAATACCGATTGAGGAGATTGTGCGGCTCAGACAAAATGATCTTACCTTTGCGGAGATTGCTGCAACCTTAAGAGGATTTGGATATCCAGTCTCAAAGGCTACTGTTCACAGAAGATATCAGGAATATATTGAAGATAAAGGAAGCCAGAAAGCATAAGCTCATTTCTTGTAAAAAGATTTAATTCATAGTAATATTTATGTTACTTAAAGGTAAACAAAAAGGAGTTTAATCATGCTTTCAAAAGAAAAAATGGCAAGAATTAATGAGCTAGCAAATAAAGCGAAGCAAACGCGTCTTACAGATGAGGAAGCAAAAGAGCAAACCTCACTTCGCAAAGAATATTTGGAGACTTTTCGCTCATCGATGCTTACTACATTAAAAGGCGTAACCATCATGGATCCTGATGGAAATGATGTTACTCCAGATAAATTGAAGCAGTACCAAAATAAAAATAAGTTAAATTAGATACCTAAAGGAATGCGTTTATACGTTATTCCTTTTTCTGTTCCTTCGAAAGGTTTTTATTTTACACATAGAGACAAAAAATAGTGGGAGAATAGGAACAAAATTGATTTTTTCCATAAAATATTGACTATATTGGTTGTGAAAAAATTAACAGGCATATATATTTAATAGGTAGAGTGAATTTCATTAGCGTTTAAAAAGTTATGCTGGAATATCCTGCCTTGCCTTTTTACTTGCTAAATGCCTGAAAGTTTCACTTACAGAAGGAATACATAGGAGGGATAGATACAATGTTTGGACAAGTTGATACATTATCTATTAACGCAGTTAGAACCTTGTCAATCGATGCAATTGAGAAAGCGAATTCAGGTCACCCTGGGATGCCAATGGGAGCTGCGCCAATGGCGTACACTCTATGGACAAGACATATGAACCATAACCCAAAAAATCCACAGTGGTTTAATCGTGATCGTTTCGTTTTATCTGCTGGACATGGTTCCATGCTTTTATATAGCTTGTTACATTTATCTGGTTATGAAGTAACAATTGAGGATTTAAAGCAATTCCGTCAGTGGGGCAGTAAGACACCTGGGCACCCAGAGTTTGGTCATACTCCTGGAGTAGATGCAACTACTGGACCATTAGGTCAAGGGATTGCAATGGCTGTAGGGATGGCAATGGCTGAACGTCATTTAGCTGCTTCATACAATAAGGATAAGTATGATTTAGTCAACCATTTTACATACAGTATTTGTGGTGATGGAGATTTAATGGAAGGTGTTTCTGCGGAGGCAGCTTCATTAGCAGGTCATTTAAAGTTAGGTAAACTAGTTGTATTATACGATTCAAATGACATTTCTCTTGATGGTGATTTAGATCGTTCATTCTCTGAAAGTATTGCAGATCGTTTCAAATCTTACGGATGGCAATATATTCGTGTTGAAGATGGCAATAACCTTGAAGAAATTGCGAAAGCGCTTGAAGAAGCGAAGAGTGATGAAACGCGTCCAACTATGATTGAAGTTAGAACAGTCATTGGTTACGGTTCTCCGAATAAATCTGGTAAGTCAGATGTTCACGGTGCACCACTTGGAGCAGACGAGTTAAAGTTAACAAAAGAAACATATCAGTGGTCATTTGAAGAAGATTTCCATGTACCAAGTGAAGTATATGAGCAATTTAAGAAATTCATTGCTGAAAATGGCGAAAAGAAAGAAAAAGAATGGAATGAGCAATTTCAAGCTTATAAAAATGAATACCCAGAATTAGGTGCACAATTAGAAGCAGCGATGAAGGGTGAGTTAATCGAAGGCTGGGATAAGGATATTCCTGTCTATGAAGAAGGAAAAAGCTTAGCGAGCCGTGCTTCATCTGGTGAAGTGTTAAACGGAATTGCTAAAAATCTTCCATACTTTATTGGAGGCTCAGCTGACTTAGCTGGTTCTAATAAAACTACTATTAAAGGTGTTGGTGACTTCACACCTGAAACATTTGAAGGTAGAAATATTTGGTTTGGTGTTCGTGAATTTGCGATGGGAGCTGCGATGAACGGCATGGCTCTTCATAGCGGCTTGAAAATATTTGGAGGTACATTCTTCGTATTCTCTGATTACCTAAAGCCGGCGATTCGTCTAGCTGCTTTAATGAAGCTTCCTGTTACTTATGTATTCACACATGATAGTATTGCTGTTGGTGAAGATGGTCCAACTCATGAACCAGTTGAACAATTAGCAGGCTTAAGAGCAATGCCTAATTTAGACGTTATTCGTCCTGCTGATGGAAATGAAACAGCGGCAGCTTGGAAATTGGCTGTAGAATCAACTGATCGTCCAACTGCACTTGTGTTAACACGTCAAAATTTACCGACATTAAAGGATACAGATAAGAACGCTTATGAAGGTGTATCTAAAGGTGCATATGTTGTTTCACCTGCACATACTGAAAATCCAGACGTATTGTTACTTGCAGCTGGTTCTGAAGTACCTCTTGCAGTTGAAGCACAAAAGGCTCTAGAAAGCGACGGCATTCATGCTTCTGTAGTAAGTATGCCTTCTTGGCACCGTTTTGAGCAACAGTCACAGGAATACAAAGATAGTGTTATTCCGAAGAGTGTGAAGAAGCGTTTAGGAATTGAAATGGGCGCATCTCTAGGTTGGCACCGTTATACAGGTGATGAAGGCGATGTCCTTGCAATCGACCAATTCGGAGCATCAGCACCAGAAGCGAAAATTTTAGAAGAATATGGCTTCACTACGCAAAATGTAGTTGCACGTGTGAAGGCTTTACTTGCAAAATAATAAAAATGAGGTACTAGCTTATAGCTAGTGCCTTTTATTTATGATAATTTATGCGAATTCGACAAAATATGTGAAAGTTTTTAACTATTTAAGACAAACATTTTCAGAATTTTCCTATATAATAGAAAAAAAGGAGTGAATAAAGGAGGGGTATAGGTTTGAGAACCTATCAACTATATATTATCGATGATGAATTTGCCTCCCACTATTTCGGAAGAGAACACATGTTTTTTCGCTTGTTTAAAGAATATGAAGAAGCCCATGGGGAACTTCAATCAATAATAAGGAAACAAATCCAATACATAACTAAATCAATTCCTAGCATCCGTTTCCATCAATCCATTCAACAGCAGCTACAAAATCACAATGGATTTTCTATGGAGCAGGGCTTATACATACTAGACCAAGGAAGAGGAAGCTCAGCCAGATTGGAAATCTTCGATCGGTATTTCTTACTTGAATCACAAGGGAACTACGAAGCAGAAACTAGTTTCTTTGAGGTGCTTAGAAAAAATGAGCGATCGATCCTTGCCATCGACTTGAAAAACAATCATTATGGCTGGTTAAAACCGATAAAAGAGCGGAAATTTGTCTAAAGAATACTTTTTCTCATGAAATTTGTGAAAAGAGCGGTGAAAAGGAAGGAAAATTTGGTGCAAATATTGTATAATAACCTTTGGTCTAGTACACTGTATGATAGACAACATGAAGGAGGAAATTTTATATGTGGCCTTATATTCTAGTAGGTGTAATCGCTTTGCTAGTTGGTGTAGCACTAGGGTTTTTCATCGCTCGTAAATATATGATGACTTATCTAAAGAAGAACCCACCAATTAATGAACAAATGCTAAAAATGATGATGATGCAAATGGGTATGAAACCATCCCAAAAGAAAATCAATCAAATGATGTCTGCAATGAACAAGCAGCAAGGTAAATAAAGCATAATCAATAACCACCTTATCCAACAGTGATAGGGTGGTTATTTTTTTTTAGTCTATATAAATTTAGAAGAATGAAAACCTTTCTTATTTTGAAAATATTTGGTAAACTATTTTGGTTATAACGTCAATGGGAGGACCCAATATGAAAGTGTTTTTGCAATTATCGTGGTTTTTTAAGCAGGAAAGAAAAGCATATATATCTGGAACATTAATCTTATTGTTTGTCGCTTTGTTACAGCTAATTCCACCGAGAGTTATTGGAATTGTTGTAGATGAAATTAACAGAGATAGTTTTCAGGTGGCTGATTTATTGAAATGGATTGCTGTACTGGTTGGGGCAGGATTACTTATGTATGTTCTGCGTTATTATTGGCGAATCATGATTTTTGGATCGTCAGTTAAATTAGCAAGACAGCTTCGTAATCAACTATATGAGCATTTCACGAATATGTCACAATCCTTTTATCAACGAAAGCGGATCGGAGACTTAATGGCTCATGCCACTAATGACCTTTCAGCCATTCAACAAACTGCAGGCTCTGGTGTGTTGACGCTTGTCGATTCACTCGCAACAGGAGGGTTTGTCATCATCGCAATGGCCGCAACGATAAGCTGGAAGTTGACATTAATATGCTTGCTTCCCATGCCCTTAATGGCCATTTTAACAAGCTGGTATGGGACGTTACTTCATCAACGCTTCCATAAAGCACAAGAGGCTTTCTCTTCTTTAAATGATAAGACACAGGAAAGTATTAGTGGGATTAAAGTCATTAAAACATTTGGACAGGAGAAAGAGGATATCGAGGACTTCCGCCAGCTATCGGATGATGTTGTGCAGAAAAACGTCTCTGTAGCTAAAGTTGATTCCTTGTTTGACCCTACCATATCGCTCATCGTTGGAATCTCTTTTTTCTTATCTATTACTTTTGGTGCTAGATATGTACTTATGGGAGAAATTACAATCGGAGAATTAATTTCGTTCACTTCTTATTTAGGCTATTTGATTTGGCCAATGCTTGCTTTCGGGTGGCTCTTTAATATTGTCGAAAGAGGTCGTGCATCGTATGATCGTGTCTCACAATTATTAGCTGAAAGAACTGAAATAATCGATCGAGAACATGCGTTAGAATTTGTTCCAAGCGGAGATATTGAATTCAAGATTGAAGAGTTTACATATCCGGGGGAAAAAGAATCCATTCTCCGAAATATTCAGTTTCATTTAAGGCAAGGAGAAACATTAGGAATTGTCGGAAAAACGGGGGCAGGGAAGACATCTCTATTAAAATTATTGATTCGTGAATTTGATGCTGAAAAGGGTATGATCGTTTTTGGTGGGAAGAAAATTGATGACTACCGAATCAAAAGGCTAAGGGAAGCAATCGGCTATGTGCCACAAGACCACTTCCTTTTTTCAGCCACGATAAAAGAAAACATCGCTTTTGCCATGCCGACCATTAACGTAGAAAAGGTTCATCAGGCAGCATCGATTGCCTCCATCCATGAGGATATTCTCGAGTTTACCGACGGTTATGAAACGGTAGTGGGGGAAAGAGGCGTATCATTATCTGGTGGACAAAAGCAACGAATCTCAATCGCGCGTGCCTTATTAATGGACCCTGAAGTTTTAATATTAGACGATTCCTTATCTGCCGTAGACGCGAAAACCGAAGAGTCTATTCTTACAGCTCTGAAGGAGGAGCGTGACGGTAAAACAACGATTATTACAGCCCATCGATTAAGTGCCATTCAGCACGCTAATTTGATTCTTGTGTTGGATGAAGGGGCAATTGTTGAAAGAGGGACTCATGAGCATTTAATGGAACAAGATGGATGGTATAAAGAAATGTATTTACGGCAGCAGTTAGAAGAACTTGTGGAGCAAGGAGGATAAGACTATGAAGAAAATGAATCCAAGTAATAACAATGATCAGCATAAGGTCTTGATGCGCCTCCTTACCTATACGAAGCCACATTTAAAAACGATTATCATTGCTTTTGTGTTGTTGCTAATTGCCACCATTGGCGATATTTTAGGACCAATTTTAGTAAAGATATTCATTGATGATTATTTGACTCCTGGATATCTTGTCTTCGACGCTCTATTTGTACTAGGAGCTGCGTACTTAGGCATTCATATTATGAATGTTGTAGTGTCCTATATACAACTATTGAAATTTCAAGAAATTGCTTTAAAAATTATCCAAGCAATGAGAGTGGATGTTTTTACGAAGGTTCAAGCTCTTGGACTAAAGTATTTTGACAAAACACCTGCAGGAAGTATTGTATCAAGGGTCACAAATGATACAGAAGCAATAAAGGAAATGTTTGTGACAGTCCTTGTGACCTTCATTCAGAGCGGATTCCTCATGGGTGGTATTCTTGTCGCGATGTTCATATTAAATGTTAAGCTTGCTCTGTTTTGTCTATTCATTTTACCGGTATTATACATGATTATTCGTACGTACCGCCGTCTTAGCTCGAAGTTCTATCATGACCTAAGAGAACGTTTAAGCCAGCTTAATGCAAAGCTAAGTGAGTCACTTCAAGGGATGGGGATCATTCAAGTTTTTCGTCAGGAAAAAAGACTAAGAGAAGAATTCGAAGACATCAACAATAAACATTTTCAGGCAGGGATGCGAAATATTAAAGTGGATGGATTATTGCTTAGACCAGCAATTGATTTAGTCTATATTGCTGCTTTAATTCTTGTACTTAGCTTTTTTGGTGTCACTTCCTTTAATAGTCCGGTTGAAATAGGAGTGCTCTACGCCTTTATTAACTATTTAGATCGCTTCTTTGAGCCTGTGAACAATTTTATGCAACGACTTTCCTTGTATCAACAAGCAATAGTCGCAGCGACACGTGTATTCAAGCTTCTCGATGAAACGGAGCTTGCTCCGGAACAAGAGGGTGCTGCAGGGCAAATTCAAGACGGTGAAATTGAATTTCGAAATGTGAGCTTTTCCTATGATGGAAAAAGGGATGTCTTAAAGAATATTTCTTTTACTGCTCGTCCGGGAGAAACAGTCGCTCTGGTTGGTCATACAGGGAGTGGAAAAAGCTCGATTATCAATTTAATGATGCGTTTTTACGAATTCAATCGAGGTCAAATTTTAGTCGATGGTAAATCGATTAAAGAGTATGCTGAACATGAATTACGAGAAAAAATTGGGCTTGTTCTACAGGATCCGTTCTTGTTCTTCGGAACAATAAAAGACAATATTCGCCTTCATAATAAGGACATGAGTGATCAAGAAATAGAGGAAGCGGCACAATTTGTGCAAGCACATTTGTTTATTGAGAAACTAGAAGATCAGTATATGCATCAGGTTGTGGAACGGGGAGCGACTTTCTCTAGTGGTCAACGTCAGCTCCTAGCCTTTGCTCGAACGATTGCTGCTAATCCTAAAATTCTTGTGCTAGATGAAGCAACAGCTAATATTGATACGGAAACAGAAGAGGCCATCCAAACAGCTTTGGCAAAAATGCGAGAGGGAAGAACGACGATTGCTATTGCTCACAGGCTCTCTACTATTCAAGATGCTGACTTAATTCTTGTGTTGCACCATGGGGAGATTGTTGAAAGAGGAACACATCAAGAACTTCTTGCTCAAAGTGGTTTATATCACAAGATGTATCTATTGCAAAATGGCTCTACAATCAAGTTTGAAGATGTTGTAGGTTAAGAGTGTTGTGTCTTGGACACAATTTGTTCACATACTCATCAATATCATTTCGAGGAAATCTCTGTTAAAATGAATGCATAAAAAAGTATAGCAGGAGTTGTTAACATGGCAGATGTGAACGTATTTCTCGCGCTTGGGGCAGGGTTCTTAAGTTTTATTTCACCTTGTTGCTTGCCTCTGTATCCTGCATTCCTATCTTATATAACAGGGATGTCGGTGGGAGAATTAAAAAACGAGAATGCAATGCTACAGAAAAGAAGTCTCTTACATACGCTCTTTTTCCTATTAGGATTCTCGATTATATTTTTAGCTCTAGGATTCGGTTCTTCGTTTATCGGAGAGTTTTTCGCCCAATACAATGATTTGATCCGTCAATTAGGGGCTATCTTTATCGTTTTCTTTGGATTGATGATCGTAGGGATATTAAGTCCAGAATTTTTAATGAAGGATAGAAAATTTGAATTTAAGAACAGACCTTCCGGTTATTTTGGTTCAGTGTTGATTGGGCTTGCTTTTGCAGCCGGTTGGACTCCTTGTACAGGACCGATCTTAATGTCGGTTATAGCGTTAACAGCGACGAACCCAGGCTCTGGACTTGTTTATATGATTGCCTATATATTAGGATTTGCAATTCCTTTCTTAGTCCTATCTTTCTTTATTGGAAAAATGAAATGGATTCGCAAGAACAATGTTCTCATTTTGAAAATTGGTGGTTATATTATGATTGTGATGGGGATTGTACTCTTCTTTGATTGGATGACAAAAATCATAATCCTCTTTTCAGGACTTTTCGGAGGTTTTAAAGGTTTCTAATGATGTATAATTTTTGCATCTAAAATGTCGATTTTTTGTAACAAATTTTGACAAAAATAAGAAAAATGTCGGATTCTATTCGTTGAATCCACATGTATATTCCTTTACATTTAAATAGTAATACCATTATAATGAATAAATATAGTACTATTTTACTAGTTATCTTTTTGTTAGTTCTGGGGGTATACACCGATGGCGAGAATATTGATAGTAGACGATGCAAAATTCATGCGATTAACATTATCTAACATATTATTGAAGGCAAACCATGAGATAGTCGGAGAAGCCGAAACGGGAATGGATGCAGTTACGCTTTATCGGAAATTAACACCTGATTTAGTGACAATGGATATTACGATGCCTGAAATGAGTGGTCTTGAGGCAATGAAGGAGATTAAGAAAGAGTTTCCTCAGGCAAAGATCATTATGTGCTCTGCAATGGGACAGCAAAAAATGGTTGTCGAATCTATTGAAGCAGGGGCAAAAGATTTCATCGTTAAACCATTTGAGGAAGGCCGTGTACTTGAAGCTGTAAATCGAGTATTAAACTAAAGCTAAAAGCCATTTAAGTAGATTGCTTAAATGGCTTTTTTACGTTAAAAGTGATTTTATGAAAATCCTTGTCTCAATTCTGTAGCGTTTGGTATATAATGTAGGGGAGAATCTTACTAAAAAGAGGATGACTTCGATGAACTATGTCGTCATTACATCCATTGGTGCCGTATTCATGGCTATAATTGCAATGGTTGTTCGGATGAAATCAGCAAAAAAACCAGTATCTGCAAAGAAAATAATCCTTCCACCTATTTTTATGAGCACCGGTGCTCTCATGTTTATTTTTCCCGTGTTCCGTGTGACTCCCATCGAGATTGTTGAAGCGGTAACGGTTGGATTGCTATTTTCTACTTTACTTATCAAAACATCGAAATTTGAAATTCGTGATAATGATGTCTATTTACAACCATCAAAGGCGTTTATTTATATTCTAGTGAGCTTACTTGTTATCAGGATTATTGCTAAGCTTGTTCTGAGTTCGACTATAGATGTTGGACAGCTCGGTGGAATGTTCTGGATCCTTGCCTTTGGTATGATTGTTCCTTGGCGTATTGCGATGTTTATTAATTTTAAGAAAATACAGCAGCAGTTGTATGAAAATGTACCAACAAAAACAGTGTAAAGAAAAGGCTCTTTTCGCAAAGCTTGTTGCTTTTAGAAGAAATTAAATAAATAGTAATATTTTCTCTTAAAATCAGTAACAGTTGGCGAAAAGTGCCGAGCAAAAATAATTTGTAGCACTAAACCACCTGAAGGTGGCAGCGCCTCATAGGCGGTGTAAATGTCGGATTTAGGACATTTACGAAAAAAACAACAAACAGTAGGAAAATAGTGAATGAAAAAAGCCTGAATCATTTTGATTCGGGCTTTTTAAAATAGATGCTGGTAAGGTACTACATCTATTTGTTTCTCATTCAATTTTTTTAATAAAAATTTATGGTCTCGTTTCGGGGTTGCAAGTATGTAGCCGCGAATGACGATATCTTGAGTTATTTTGTCGAGCTTTTCTTTTACGGCAAGCTCACCAATTTTACCAGCAATCTTTTGCCTTGCTACATCTCGGAATAGCTCTGGTACAGGACTAACTAAGTCTTCAAGTAAATCCTTTTCCTGTTGGCCCCAAAGATGTCTCGTCTTGTTCACATAATGTTCTTCCCAATCCATATCCGATTTGCCATCTTCCTTAGGCATCCTCTTTAAGAACTTTCTGAACATGAAAAATCCACCAATCGCCATCGAACCAGCAAATATGACGATCCAAACTAAGATAAACCACAAAAACCAACCTTCAAGCATCCGATCACCTACAAAACTGATATTTTCCATTTCTATTATAGACGTTTGAGTTGCGTTTAGACAAGGGATTGATGATTTATGATATGCTATAGTAGGATTCGGTAAAAAATATTACGAAAATGTGAATAGGAAAAAGGGAAATCTTTTAAATCTCTCATATTTTGTTGTAAGAACAATAGTTTCTCGATATAATGATAATTGTTCATTTCGGGGCTGAATGGGGTACTGGTGTCCTCCGTGGTCTTCAAAACCATCTGTGTCCTGCGTGCCAGGATAGCTGGGTTCGATTCCCAGGCGGTCCCGCCAATATAATTGCTCTGAATGGATATTCTTTTATATAAACTATAAGAACTTAAACCTCCTTGCGATTTTGGGATTCCAAAATGGCGAGGAGGATTTTTTAGTTAGGGCGCGTAGTTCTGAACTACAATCTACCTAATTCTAAATATTACTGGCACTAATAAACATTAACATGGGTGTTTCTACACATCTTTTGTAATATTGTTATCAAATTGTTATTCTCGTAAAGGATTTTATATCTCCCTGTTCTTTTTTTGTAAGACAAGTTTGTTAAGATAGTCCACATGAAAGTAAGCCATGGGAGGCAAATGAGAATATGAAACGAAAATTAGCAACGTTTGTGGCAACTACAGCGATTTTTACATCAGTTGCAACCACTGCACAGGCACAAGAAGTTACCGTACATAAGGGAGATACTCTTTGGGGCTTTTCACAGGAATACGGGGTATCCGTTGATTCTATTAAGAAATTGAACAGTCTTTCTAGCGATTTAATTCATCCTAATGATGTTCTTGTCGTTACTCCAGAGAAAAAGGTTGTTGTTAAAAAGGGAGATACCCTTTGGGAGATTGCTAGAGACAACGGAGTAACTGTCGACCAATTAATGGAATGGAATAAGCTCACATCTGATTTAATCCATCCTGGTCTAAATTTGACTATCGAATTAGGTAAAACAAATACAGCACAACCTACCAGCACTGGAACAAAAACACCAGCACCAGTAAAAGAAACAACAGGACAAACTGAGACTCAAACCAATACTCAAGCGAGCTCAGCTCCTGTCGAAGAAAAAATTTCAGGGAGAGTCATCACAGTAGACGCCACTGCCTATACGGCAAGTTGTGAAGGCTGTTCAGGAATTACGAGCACAGGTATCAATTTAAAGGAAAATCCGGATGCTAAAGTCATCTCGGTTGATCCAACTGTGATTCCATTAGGCTCCAAAGTTTATGTTGAAGGATATGGCTATGCAACAGCTGCTGATACTGGCGGTGCGATTAAAGGGAACAAAATCGATGTGTTTGTTCCAAATCACGCAGATGCTGTTCAATTTGGACGCAAACAAGTGAAAGTAACGATTATTGACTAATATATAGAAAAGGGCACACTTCAAAATAAAAGTGTGTCCTTTTCATTGTTTAGGAAATCACAGATTTCGCTGTTGTGGATAAGTTTGTTACAAAGTGTATCTAGGTTTAGCTCCAGCGCCTAGCTCCTCGAGGTCGCTTCAGACCAGATGTTGAAGTTGAAGAACAAACTTCATCATCTGGTCCTCCAGCGCTTGTCGGGGCTGAGCAAGGCGCTTGCGCTTTTGTTCTGATCCTAAAGACTTTAAATAATAAAGCCTACCAAAACCCAAACGGCACATTCCCATTCCAACTCTTCAACACAGTTTTAAATACTTGAAAATGATACAGAAAATGATCAGCGAGCAATGAACTTTCATCACGAAAATCATAGGCAATTAAGAAGTTTTCCAGCATGTCCTCATCGCAATTTTCTCCAAATCCTTTAATCCATAGTTTAAAGGATAATTCTTCTCCTAGTTTCCCAAGGCCACATCTATCAAAAGCTGCTTGAATTTGTTCCTTATTCATCTACTCATCCTTTAAATTAATAGTATTTACAAGATTCCATTATATTCAAGCGTAGCTTGTTCGATAAGGCTTTATCCATAAACGGGCAGGGGCAAATCTACTATTTTTGACACTTTTTTGTGTAGCTTGTCTATTATATAGTGAAGTTTATTTTTAAAAATTATTCATTCTGGGTACATGTGATTGTTTGGGAGGGATTTTAAGGAGGAAACACCATTACTTAATAAATGGATGACGGCTGAAAGGAGAATAGACAAATGGAAAAAGAGCTGCGAGAGCTTGTCGATGCATTTAAAAAACTCGGATTTCCGTCTGAGTTAAATGACTATATCGAGAAACTGGTAGAGTCCAGAGCAACGAGCGAACCAACAGATTTACTGGGTAAACTCAGACAGTTTGACCTCTCCAAGGAGTTAACAGAATTTGTAGGAAACATGGTCAAACAACGTGTGCAAAAAGAGATGAAAGAGATGTTAGATAACGTTTTGAAACTTGATCCTCCAGAAGAATTAAGAGTGCTGTTGAATCGAGTAATGGAGGTGCTTTCTACATTCAATTGGCAAAGTTTTTATGAGAGATTACGAAATTTTGGCTTTTTAACTGAATTGAAGTTAAATGAACAAATCCAAAATAGCTTGAATCGAAAAGAAGTTATTGAGTTTCTCAACCAATTTTCTTTTGTATATGCAGAAATGCTGGAAAACTTGAATAAACTTGTTGAAATGATTTCTGGACCATTAAACCTTCCAACGAAAAACGATGTAGCGAATATTGCGAAGCTTGCGATTCAACATGAAGAGAAGCTTAATGCAATTGAAGAACAGCTAAATAGCCTTGATCAATTTATAAGAGAAAGGCTTTCTGCAGAAGTTGGGCCAGTTACCTTAAAACCAGCAACTTCCACTGATGTTCAATCAGTTACACTTAAACCCACTCTATCTAAAGAAGCGCAAACAGATACAGTAAACTTGGCTCCAGCACCATCAGACCTTGATGCAAACGCACGTAGAAGAAAGAGGAAATTACTTCTATTCCAAAGTATATTACAGCCATCAAATGACTTATTGGATCGGAACAATCCATTGAGTCTAATTGACTTATTAGGTCCTAAGGAGCGATGAATGAATGGGACTGGTAGAAGAAAAACAAAGATGGGAAAGATTCTTAAACGTTTGGCGAGAAGAACCACCTAAGGGTGCAGAGACACCACGCGAGGCGATATGGAAACTTAATAAGGCTACCCTCTGGTACTATCCTGCTGTAAATAAAAGGTATGCCACTCCAATTTATCTCATTTATAGTTTGATCAATCAGGCTACTATACTCGACTTGTCTACTGGAAGCAGCGTTATTGAAGCTTTCGTTGACGAAGGATTTGATGTGTATCTAATTGATTTCGGGGTACCAGGTTATGAGGATAAAGATTTAACGATGGAAGACTATATTGTTAAATATATTCAAAATGGAGCGAGAAGAGTGTTGAGACATTCCGGGGTGGATGAACTATCCGTTATGGGTTTTTGTCTAGGGGGAACATTGGCAGCTATCTATGCGAGCGTGGCAAAAGAGCCAATTAAAAATCTGATTCTAGATGTTGCGCCAATTGATTTTTTTGTTTGGCCAACTTTCAGCCAGTGGATTCAAGCTCTAAGAGTGGAAGAGTTAAGCTTTGAACGTCTAATCAATCAAGTGGGATTGATTCCAAGTCGACATATGGAGGCTGGCGTACGGCTAATAACTTCACCTATGTATGTAAGTCCATACCTCTCCTTATTGAATAAGGCGAATAATGAACAATATGTGGAAAAATGGCGAGCATTTCGTCGATGGACAAAAGAACATATTCCGATGCCTGGTGGGGTATTAAATCAGTTATTAAATGATTTCTTAAGAGGAAACAAAATAGTGGAAGGAGCTTTAACTGTAGATGGTAAAAGGGCAGACTTATCAAACATTAAAGCAAATCTACTCGTCATTGCTTCGACCTATGACAGACTTGTTCCAAAAGTTACGACGATGAAGATAATGGACCTTGTTTCGAGTGAGGATAAAACCTATCATGAGCTCCAAGGGGGGCACGCTACCTTAACAAACAATGGTAAACTACCTGATTATCTTCAAGACTGGCTACCAGAACGGTCAACTCCATTACATTAAATAGTGTTGACTTTTAGTTGAAAACCTTATATATTTTAGGAAATTATTGAAAACCGAGTAAGTAAGTCGGTTTAATAAAATTTGCCTTTTGGTCAACCAATGGCTCCTTAAATGATTACGTTGTGAAACGTAATGGTTTAGGAGCCATTTTTATTTAGTTTTAAAAAATGGAAAGGAGAGCTGGTAATGGGAAAACTTCTTCGTCAAGCCGTTGAAAAGAGACGTAAAGAATTAATCTGCAAGCTGTATCCTCATTTTGTCATTCGTAGTGAGGATAAGGAGTTGTTTGAATTATCTTTAACAGAATTAGAAAATGAATATAAGAAATTAAAATCGGAACTACATCCACATAGTCAATTAGAATCTATACACTGGAGACATAAATCTTATTTTTGATGAAAAGGGGATCATTTGTCATTTTGTTGAAATTGATGAAACAATCTAAAAAATCAAATCTTTTGATTAGCAAATCTGAAAATAAAGGTTTATATTTAAAATTGACAATGACCGAAGGGAGCTGTTTACACTATGCCAAAAACGCGTATTGGAAAAACGGATTTATCTGTCAATCCAATTGGATTAGGGGCGAATGCCATTGGAGGACACAATATCTATGAAAATATTGATGAGGCAGTTTCTAAAAAGATTATACATACTGCTGTCGAACATGGGATGAACTTTATTGATACAGCTTATTTCTATGGACTTGGCCGCTCCGAAGAGTTAATTGGTGAAGTGATGAAGGAGCATGGGAATCGCGAGGATTTTATCATTGCTTCAAAAGCATCCTATAAGTTTGTAGATGGAAAGGTTGTTCACAATAACGATCCTCAATTTCTAACACAAAGCGTCGAAGAAGCTTTGAAGAGAATGCAAACCGATTATATTGATTTGTTTTACGTTCATTTTCCTGATGAGGCTACTCCGAAATATGAAGCAGTTGGAGCTTTGCAGAGATTAAAGGAACAAGGGAAAATCAGAGCGATTGGTGTCTCTAATTTTTCATTAGAGCAATTAAAAGAAGCGAATCAAGACGGATATGTGGAAGTGCTACAATCTCATTACAATTTGTTCAATCGAACAGCCGAACAAGAAATTTTCCCATATGTTTCTGAAAATAAGATTTCGTATGTTCCATACTTCCCATTAGCAAAAGGGCTTTTAACTGGAAAATACACACGCGAAACTCAGTTAACAGAAAGTCAAAAGAAACATCCGTTATTTAAAGAAGAGGTTTATTTTAGCAATTTAGAAAAAATTGACCATTTACATGAAATTGCCCGTGAGAAGAATTCAGAGGTAGGACATATTGTTCTTGCTTGGTACTTAACGAGAGAGCCGATTGATGCGGTGATTCCAGGTGCAAAAACACCAGAGCAAATCATCAACAATAATAAAGCTGGAGAAGTTAAATTAACAGATTCTGAGATTGCTAGAATTGATCAGATATTTTCAACTAATTAAGGAGATGATTATTGATGGAATATCGGCGTTTAGGAAACACAGGCTTAAAGGTAAGTGAAATCAGTCTCGGTAGCTGGTTAACCTATGGGGGCTATGTTGAAGAGCAGAATGCTACATCTTCTATTGATAAAGCATATGAGCTAGGGATTAACTTTTTCGATACGGCGAATGTGTATATGCGTGGAGAGGCAGAGAAGGTGGTCGGAAAAGCTCTTAGCAAGTATGAGAGAAGTTCTTATGTACTGGCAACCAAGGTTTTCGGAAAAATGGGAGATGGCCCTAATGACGCTGGACTTTCGCGCAAGCATATTATCGAACAATGTCATGCAAGTTTAAAAAGAATAGGTACAGATTATATTGATATTTATTATTGTCATCGATTCCACAATGAAACTCCGTTGGAAGAAACTTTACGTGCATTGGATGATTTAGTTAGACAGGGGAAAGTCCTTTATGTAGGTGTTAGTGAGTGGACGCCTGAGCAAATTTCAGAAGCGGTTCATCTGGCGGATAAGAAGTTGCTTGACCGCATTGTCGTGAATCAGCCAAACTACAGCATGCTTCACAGAAACATTGAGAAAGAAATCATTCCTGTATCTAAGAAACATGGAATTGGTCAAGTCGTGTTCTCTCCGTTAGCTCAAGGTGTTTTAACAGGGAAATATAAAAAAGGAGAAGCTTAACCAGTGGGTAGCCGTGCTTCTCAAGAAAACTATAGCAATCTATTTGGTGTATTGAACGATCAAAATCTGGATAAAGTAGAGAGTCTGAAGATAGTGGCTGAGAATGAAAGCTTAACTTTATCACAGCTTGCTATTGCTTGGATCTTAAGACAGCTAAATGTAGCGAGCGCACTAGTTGGAGCTAGTCGTCCAGAGCAACTTGAAGAAAATGTGAAAGCATCTGGTGTCAAATTAAGTGAAGAAACACTTCATCAAATAGAAGAAATATTATCCGTCTAGCAAAGGTGGTACTACTAAATGAAATTTGTTGCACTAGTTGGAAGTACAAGAAAAGAATCGCTCAATTTAGGCCTAGTGAAAACGTTACAAGAACGATATGGGGAAAAAGTGGAGATTTCTATTGCTGACATAGGAGAGCTTCCTTTTTACAATCAAGATGATGAAAATAATCCAAGGGACGTCGTGAAGCAGTTTAAAAAAGAAATTGCGAATAGCGATGGAGTTCTAATTGCAACCCCAGAATATAACTGGACGATTCCTGGTGTCTTGAAAAATGCATTAGATTGGCTATCACGTGTGGATAAAGTATTAGTAGGGAAACCGGTTATGATCGCAGGAGTTTCTGGTGGACAGGTCGGCAGTTTACGTGCCCAATTGCATCTTCGCCAAGTCTTAGCGAGTCCTGGACTTGCTGCGAACGTACTGCCTGCTGCTGGAAATGAAGTTCTTGTCAATTTTGGACCAAGTAAGTTTAAGGATGGAAAACTAATTGACGAGGCGACATTAACCTTTGTTGATGGGGTTTTCGAACGGTTTGTTGATTGGGTGAAGAAATAACGAGAAAAACATCGCTTGGATGCCCAAGCGATGTTTCTATTTTTCCTCATTCTCAACCACATGCTTCAAAATTGATAGCCTATTGCTCCAGAACTGTTCGTAAAAAGCTAGCCAATCTTTTAATTCCTTTAGTGGTTCAGGACGGAGTTGATAAATTTTTTCTCTTCCAACTTTTCGTCCACTCACGAGCTTTGCTTCTGAAAGAATATGAAGATGCTTGGCTACAGCAGTGCGACTGATTGGGAAATGGGAACTGATTTCCGAAATCGGTAATTCCTTATGGGCTAGTAATTTAAGAACATCTCGCCGTGTCGGATCGGCAATCGCTTGAAAGACATCATGTTTCGCAGCGTTCACTTAGTTCTCCACAACCGTTTTAAGTTTATTAACGATACCAACCCAACCGCCATTCATGCGATCACGGATAACTGAAGCATCTTCACCAGCTTTTGGAACAACTGCATCTGGAGTTTTCCAACCACCATGAATCACAGTGAATTCTGTATGTTCTCCTACTTCTTTTAAAAGAAATGAAACAACCCATCCATCTGTGTCCCAGGCAAATTTAATTAAATGTGGTTTGTCTACTTCTAGCACTTTACAAGGAGATGGACCAAAAGGGGACTGAATATGAAATTCATGACCTTCTTCTAATGCAAAATCACTTCGCATAAACCAAGTGCCAATCCCTTCTGCTGTAGAAACCTTTGCCCATACTTTTTCGATAGGGGCCTCAATGAGGATAGTTTGTTTAATATCTTGTACAATTTCCATTTTGTATTCCTTCTTTCTTATTAAAAATGAAACCATTTGGTTTTATGTTCGCATCATATAACACCTTTTGGTTTCATGTCAACTTAAACTTTTGCTGTTCAATTCGAAGAGTCAAATAGTATTATTAGGTAGAGATACCAGACATATACATTTTTGAAATGAAGGAAAGGAGGGGGAATTATGTTTAAGGTTCGAAGCTCAAATGATATAAGTGAGATTTCGAGGTTCATTTCCGAGATGAACAGCCAGTCAAAGCATCATATAGGTTATTGTGGGACTGAGGCGGTTGAGATTGAACACACTTTATTAAATGATTTTTCTGATCTTGCATTTGAGGAATCGTTCCTTTGTGCCTATGAGGGAGAAAGTCTAATAGGTGTCCTCGGCTTAGATTACGATAAAGATTCAACAGAAGCGGAACTTTGGGGTCCGTTTATTTCAAATAACAATTGGCAAGAAGTTGCTAATCTTTTGTGGGACACTATGTTGAAAAACTTTCTGTTCCCTTTGAGGAGAATATATGGATTTTATAATGTAGAAAACCTTGCTGGAAAATGGTTCATGGAACTGCAAGGAGCTAAGTTTGAAGGGGAGCATTCGTTCATGACGATTCCCTCTAGAAATGTTTCCTTGAATCAATCAACAACTATTACAATAAACGAAATGCAAGATGACTATATTAAAGAGTTTAAAGCTCTGCATGAGCAAGAATTTCCTAACACCTATTTTTCTGCTGAAGAAATTATAAGTAGACAAGGTGAAGAGCAGAAACTCTTTATTGCTGTGGAACAACAGCAATTTTATGGCTATGTTTTTTGTGAAGTGACTCCAGAGTTTGGTGAAGGAGACATTCATTTTCTTGCAGTTTCATCGACGGCAAGAAAGAAGGGAGTAGGAACTCAACTACTAAAAAAGTGTCTTGAATTTTTTTCGTCATTCAAAACGATTAAGGAAATTACTTTAAGTGTAAAATCGGATAATCAAGCAGCTTTAAAGGTGTATCTGAATGCAGGATTTTATGAGAAACATAGATTGAAATTTTTTAGCCTAGACAGACAAAAAACTTCTTAAGGGCGAAATTTATAAAAAGGGGAAAGTCAAATATGGGTGTATTTTCATTTTTTCCAATCTTGATGATGTTTTTGTATCTAGCGGCAATTGGATTCTCGATTTGGTTCGCAGTAAGCTTAATTAAAGCGCAAAGAGAACGAAATGTTATATTAAAGGAAATATCAACTAAGCTTGAGCAAAACTCAGATATTAAGAAAGATGAACTGTAAGAAAACGTGTCCTTCATGAACAATGGGGGACATGTTTTTCTCTTTCCTGCTACAGCCACTCGATTTTTCCAGAAAAGTGGTTATTCGTATTAAGTATTCTAAATAAATGGTATAATTGGAAAACAGCGAAGATAAGGAGAACTAGATTATGGATGCAATTACATTTAAGAATATATTCTATCGTGGACGCGTAGTATTTGAGGATGAGTTAATCAGACACTATCATACTGAAGAATTGCTAGTCTACTATTCTGGGAATTTTCTGCAGTTTAAGAGAATGCCTCGGATAGACGAATGGCTTCGAGCATTTGAGTATTTAAGAGAATTCCATGTGAAAAATGGACAGAATCATGTGAAATTTCTTTTTCCTGAAAATGAAGTGATTCCTGATGAATTGTTACATACGATGAAGAGCTCAGGCTTTGATATCGGATTTGTGGAATTGTATGTGATCGAGCCTAGGAAATTTCCATTAGCGCCTGTTACTGCAAAAATAAATGTGCAAAAGGTAACAGAAGAAAATTGGCAGGATTTTGCCCAATTAAATTTTGAAGTGGATTCCAAGTTTGGTGAAGCATTCGCAATCGGAAAGAGAGATATGCATGAGCGGAATTTGAATGATGAGAGATTTCTTCAGCTCATTGCCTATTACGACAATGTACCTGCGGGAACCGTTGATATTATTATTGGAAAGAATACGGCAGAAATTGATGGTTTGGTTGTATTAGACTCGTATCAGAAAAAGGGGATTGGAACACAACTCCAGCAATTTGTTATGAATGAGTTTTCCGATAAAACAGTCATTTTGGTAGCTGATGGTGAAGATACACCAAGAGAAATGTACAAGAAACAGAATTACCAATATCGAGGAAAAAAGTATGAAGCATTGAAAGTTTTTTCCGATTAGGAATTTTTGCACATCAGTAAATTTAACTCCTGTGCGATATAATAAAGATATAGTGAAAGGGGAGTCTATAGATGGATAGCATGGAAAAGCATTATTCTGAGGATAAATTCTGGACAAAATTGAAGAAGTTCGCAGTCAAAGCAGGGCACTCTGTAGTGTACACAGTTCTCTTACTGTTCTATACATTACAAAAACCGGACCTACCGAAGAAAGCAAGAATAACGATTCTAGCTGCACTTGGCTATTTTATCCTCCCGGTTGATTTAATTCCTGATTTTGCTGTAGGAATTGGATTTACAGATGATCTTGGTGCTCTTGGCGTTGCTCTTATTCAAGTAGCAATGCATATAGATGATGAGGTTAAACAAAAAGCAAAAGCGAAGCTTACAGACTGGTTCGGAGCAAACGTTGATACATCAGAAGTTGATAAAAAGTTATAGAAATGAAAGGAGACAGCATATATGGCTGCCTCCTTTTCTAGTTTCATTTTAGCGGATGTTCCTCGAGATATTTGACCAATTCTTCATAATTGTAGGTTGCAAATATAGCTTCTTCTTGGTTGAATACAACAAAGGTATAGCCAAGAGGGTATAAATCACCAGTATGAAATTTGACTTCAACGTCAGGAAATTGGTCCGTAAATTTGGGATTTGATAAAGGATCTAAGAAAGCCCCATCCCCAATTCCAAGAACCGAATATTTATCAGGACTTGTCGGTTTCCATTGCTCATCTAGTAGTTCCTCAGGTGGTTCTAATTCGACTGTTAATGTTTGAACTTCTGTTTGTGTTGGATCAGTCATATGATTAAATTTGACTTTCATATGGACTTCTTGCCCTAACTTAAGATTTTCAATATCTTCTGTATAAAACTCGTGTCCACCATCATTAACAATCTTATTCACTCGGTCAATTTTCATAACTGGACCAAAGTTCTCGATTTCAAAAGGCTCAAATTTAGAGGCGAAGTACTCGATAATCTCGTCAGAATTGTTTGACTGAAAAATAACCTCTTTTTCATTAAATATATAGAAACTTGGAGCTTTAGTTATATTCAGCTCTGGATACTGCTGCTGTGCAGAATTAATGTCGGACGTTCTCATTCCTGAAATAGGGACGCCACCATTTCCGAGTGGTAATGTTGCAAAAAAGTCTACATATTCATTTTCATTTTCAGAAACATATAAAATAGAGTAACTGTAAGAATCCTCACTTAAAAGAGTTTGATAAGAAACGACCTGTTCTTTTTCTAGTGCGACATAATAAGTACCTTTTTTCCCGTCTTTAAAGTTGGCCTTAATTTTATAAGCTTGGAATCCAGGATCATTAGGTAAGTAAATGATTTGATCTTTTGTAGAATTTCCTTCAAAAAAAGGGAATTCATCAACTGAAAGTGGGTCCAGCATTAATACTCGAACGTATGTAGGCTGTTCTCCATTAAATTCAATCTTAAAATCCTCAACTGGATTGACATTGGTTGTTTTCGCATTAGCTACTATCTCGGTTTGTTCTTGCTCATTCATCAATTCACCATTCCATTTGAATTCGCCAAGTGTTACATTCACTTTAGTACTACCAACTGTGACGTGCGGAATTGGAGGTTGCTCTTCTTTATGCGCTTTATAGCCATCTAAACCAACCATAAGCCCTAAAGCTATAACGATTCCGATTCCCCATATCCATTTTCTTATCTTCATAAAATTCCCCTTATCTATCTTTCTTTTATTCTCAAGATGAATTTCTCCGAAGTAGAACTATTATCTATAAATATACCATTTACTGTTAGAAAAGTTAAAGGGAGGAAATGTTGTGGGAGGAAAAAAAGAGTGAGGGACTTGGCAGGAATTGAACCTGCTAAATACTCAGAGCAAGTGTCTAAATTGACACTACTGCTGGTTGCTCTACCGTTGAGCTACAAGACCCTCATGACTAGTATTAGTTCAAATGAATGAATTTATGCAATCTAGATATGTTCATATCCTAAGCGTACATAATCCTTAACCGACTGACAATCGACGACATAGTACATCTTATGGTCATGCGTAATCACCGCTTTTTCTTCATTTTTGCCCGCATATTCTAACGCTTTTTCCAAAGTTGAAAATTCATTTTCAAACATGTCCATGCGAATTCTCCTTTTAAGTAAAATAACTATTCATAGGATGGACAAAATCTGCGAAACCTAACATTTATTCTCGATAGATTTTTTTGTAGGAGGTGTTGAGATGCCACGAGGAAAAGAGATTGAGCAGCTACCGATGTCAAATATTGCACCAAGTATTGGGAAAGATGCGAGTAGCACAAATCGTGAGGTATTAGGAAGTATTGTCGATGGAGACCAACCAAAGCCTAGTAATGTTAAAAAAGAAGGGAAATGATCCCTTCTTTTTTAAAAGCTATTAATCGGTACAATCAACTCTGATATTTCATTTTTAGCAGAGTTGACTAATGTTGAAACAGGGTATTTTTCCATTTCATCAGCAGGATAGGGAGTGATGAACTCCTTAAGTACTTCAATGTCTTGTTGTCTTGGATCTAACCATGTTTCATATGTATGAGGTGGTAAAATGACTGGCATACGATCATGCACATCCTTCGTGACTTCATTTGGCCCCGTCGTAATGATTGTGCATGTGATAAGTGGTTTCTCACCCTTTGACCATGTTTCCCATATTCCTGCAAAAGCAAAAGGTTTACGATCCTTCATCACAAAGCGGAAGGGCAGCTTCCCATCCTCTGTTTTTTTCCATTCATAAAAACCATCAGCTAGAATCAGGCATCTTCTTCGTTTAAAGCCATGCTTAAAGCTTGGTTTTGATTCAATCGTTTCTCCTCTAGCATTGATCATTTTGTAGCCGATTTTTTCATCATCTGCCCAATAAGGGACCAGTCCCCATTTCATATTTTGGCCTATTCGCTTCCTTCCATCAGAAACAACGGTAAGAATGTTTTGTCCTGGTGCGATGTTGTATCTAGGTGTCGTTTCTTCATAATAATCAAAGTCAAAATAGGCTTGTAATTGAACGATTTCATCGGTTAATGTAAATCTTCCGCACATCTAATCACATCCTTTTTCCACTATTATAAATCAATCTACATAAAAAATCCCTGCCGATGGGGAATTCGACAGGGTGAGGTAGATGATTCATAATATCGCATAAAACTAGCAATACCAAGATTTATGACAAATTAAACCATAGTCTCTATTTTGGTTGTTTTTCTTCTTTTTTTGTATTGTTCCGAATTCCTACGGTTTGCTTAAACATTTGATGTCCTAGTACGGCTACGCCGGCAGCAATTATACCGTTAAAAATGCCATCTATGGAAAAACCGAAGGCAATTGTTCCGATTACGAGTGAGATGCCAAGTAGAAACCAAATAATGGTCCAATCGGGGATTTTAGGTGTTTGCTTTAATGCGTAGCCAATCACCCAGAGTACGGGGACTAATACATAATAATTTTCATTTAAAAAATTAATCAACTCCATCTAAATCCCTCCTTTTCGATTGATAGTTTATCTTATGAAAATAGATGCTCTTCTGCTTGTATGCTAAAAAAGTTTTTATAGGCATGTCCATTTTCCTTCAATCTTTATATATAAAAGGTGAAGGGAGGTGAGTAAGATGGCAGAAGCGATGATTATGGATTCAAAGCTACGTCTTCTATTTGAAACTGGCCTAAACGAAAAGGGAGAACCAGTTTACAAGACTAAGACGTACAGCAACATTCGCAAGGATTCAACAGCAGATCAGCTTTCACAAGCTGCACGTGCTCTAGGAGGGTTATGTGAATATCCTCTTGTAGGCGTAGAACGTGCTGACAACTTTGAAATTCTTGGTTAATAAAATGAAGATTTAATGGAATAGGAGGTGAAATACTATGGCTAAGCAATTAGAAATGCAATTTGTAACAGAAATCGGGCAAACAACGATAACTTTAGAGGCACCGAAAGAACCGATTGATCCAGTGGCAGTAAAAGCAGCTATGGACGAAGTTGTAGCATCTGAAGCTTTCTACAGCGCAAAAGGAAAGCTTGTAGCTGCAAAGGGTGCAAGATTAATTGATCGTAATGTAACAGAATACGAGATTTAATGCGGAATGGGGGCCGGAAGTAATTGTATCTGGCTCCTTATTATTTTTCAGGAAAGGGGGGAATAAAAGTGGAACAACTGATTCCTTTTATCAGTGAGGTCGGCTTTCCAATTGTTGTCACTCTTTATTTGCTTCACCGAATCGAAGCAAAACTAGACGTAGTCGTACAATCCATCCAAGGTCTACCGGAACGACTAAAAGATTAAACAAACTCCGCTTACCTTGAATCATTATTTGATGAAATGTGACTTTAAAACTCTCAAAATATTTTTAGGGGAGACAAATATTATTGTTATTACTAAGTTGATTGGAGCGGAAGGTACGAGACTCCTGCGGGAAGTGATAGTCAGGTATGACCCCACAGGTGCAGTAAGCACCGAGGAGGCATACCGACTTCCCCGCGGAAAGCGAGTGCCTGGAGTGGAAATCAACGAGCTAGGTCCAAAAAAGTCTCATAAGAATAACTTTTTTCGAGTAATTTTGTCAGGTTTCGACAGCTTTAAACATTGATATATAGGCGTTTGTCGGAAGTTTTCTGATTGACAGAATAGACTGATAATGTTATATTAATATCAGCCGTTCAACCGTGTTAGAATTCTGCAAGACACTTGTTCCAAATGTTTGGAAAGGGTCCATTTTATAAAACAGTTATGAAATGACTCGGGTAATGTAAGAACATGCAATGCGTTGTCAATGGTGAATTTTGCAAAGGCACTAGTGCCAAATAGGAGGATTTGTTTTAATGAAAAACGGTAAAGTAAAATGGTTTAACGCAGAAAAAGGATTCGGATTTATTGAATCAGAAGATGGAAATGATGTATTCGTACATTACTCAGCAATCCAATCAGAAGGATTCAAAACATTAGAAGAAGGTCAAGAAGTTTCCTTCGAAGTTGTTGAAGGAGCTCGTGGGCCACAAGCGGCTAACGTAGTAAAACTATAATAGCGAATTGACGGAACAGCTCAAACCAAAGGTTTGGGCTGTTTTTTGATCGATTAGTTTCCTATTTTTGTAACCCATTTTGAAATCCCAAACTGCTATAATAATAGAATGAAATGAAATATTGAGGTGAAGGCAATGAAATTTATTCATACTGCCGATTGGCATTTGGGAAAGCTCGTTCATGGGATTTATATGACAGAGGATCAACGAGAGGTCCTAAATCAGTTTGTGAAATTAGTAGAAGAAGAAAAACCGGATGCTGTTGTCATTGCCGGTGATTTATATGACCGTTCTGTCCCGCCGACAGATGCTGTTGAACTTTTAGATGAAATTCTATATAAAATTAACGTTGAACTAAAAACGCCGATTGTCGCAATAGCAGGTAATCACGATAGTGCAGAAAGACTTTCCTTTGGGAGCTCCTGGTATCGCAACAGTCATTTCTATTTAACTGGAAAGCTACAAAATGATTTTCAGCCTGTCCGATTGAATGGTGTTAATTTCTATTTAGTACCTTACGCAGAGCCTGGGATGGTGCGGCAGCTTTTAAAGGAAGAAACGCTTCATTCTCATCAGGAAGCAATGAAGGCTATCATCGGAAAAATTGAGGAAAATCTTAATCCGAATGAACCGAATGTGTTCGTGGGACATGCCTCCGTATTAGGAGGAAATACCTCTGATTCAGAAAGAACTCTATCTGTAGGAGGTTCTGGTTGTGTGAGCCACGACCTTTTTGCACCATTTTCCTATACAGCTCTCGGACATCTTCATAGTTCTGATGCGATCAAGCATGACAAAATCTTTTATTCAGGGTCTCTATTAAAATACTCGTTCTCTGAAGCGAAACAACGAAAATCCGTTTCGATTGTTGAAATGAATGAGGATGGGACTTTCCAGGTTCGCTATCATTCCTTGACTCCAAAGCAAGATATGCGTGAGCTTGAAGGGCATTTGGAGGAGCTATTAGATCCAAGCTTTTATGAAAAAGAGAAGGTAGACGATTACTTAAAAATTACTTTACATGATGAAGGTGCTCTTATTGACCCCATTAATAAGCTACGTCAGGTATATCCAAATGTTCTCCATTTGGAGCGGAAAATTCTCCTCACAGATATGGAGAAAAAGCAGAGTTATTCTGTAAAGAGAGAAGAAAAGAAATCGGAAATCGATTTGTTTGAGCAGTTTTATCAAGAGATGACAACAGCGGAATTTACTGTAGAGAAAAAAGGAGTTATGGCTGATGTCATTGAGAAGGTTTTAGTTGAGGAGGTGCAAAAATGAGACCGATTAAACTAACCATGCAGGCATTCGGCCCTTATGCAGGAACAGAGGTGATCGATTTCGCTTCCCTTGGAAATCGGACAATGTTTGTCATTTCAGGTAAGACAGGTGCAGGGAAGACAACAATTTTTGACGGGATTAGCTATGCTATCTACGGGAAAGCCAGTGGCGAGGATCGAAATGGGCCAGAATTAAGAAGTCAGTTTGCAAGTGATGATCTGAACACAGAGGTCTCTCTCCAATTTAGCCTTCGTGGAAAAAGCTACTTCATCAAACGTTCACCCCAGCAGGACAAAAAGAAAGAGCGCGGCGATGGATACCGCACAGTTGGTGCAACAGCTGAGCTTTATCAATTTGACGAGCATGGGGAACAACAGCTCCTTGCTGCGAATGTCAGAGATGTGGAAGAAAAAATCAAGGAAATCATGCTCATCGATAGCAATCAATTTCGCCAAATCCTGATGATTCCACAAGGGGAGTTTCGCAAGCTTTTAACCTCTGATAGTAAAGAAAAAGAAGCGATTCTACAGCGTTTGTTCCACACAGAGATTTATAAGCGGGTTGAAGAAAAATTAAAGGAAGAAGCAACTGCTTTAAAGAAATCTGTGGAGAAGCAAATGGAGGACAGAAATCTCCTTATTCGTAAAATCACGGCCCTTTACAACGAGGAGCTACAAGACTATTTAGTGAATGGAAGCGAAAATGATGTTCTTATTTTTCCGCTTTTAGAAGATGAAATTGAACAAATGAAAGAACAGCTAGAAGCGGTGAGTAAGGAAGTAAACGATAAGACGAAAGACAAAGAACTACTATCGCAAAAGCTTTACGATGCAGAAATTATTTTAAAAAATATAAAATCAAGAGATGAACTTGGTGCACGAAAAATAGAGCTTGAAGGACAAAAAGATAATATTGCGACGAAAGAAAGAGTCATTGATCTAGCAAATAAAGCAGCATTGCTCGCAAAACAGGATGAGTTATGCCATCGATTAAGCAATGAAAAGAAAGCTTTATTGAAGGATGCAGAAATTCGAGAAGTGCGCATGGCTGAGTTGAGAATTCTATTACAGCAAAGAGAAGAGGCTTGGCTAAAGGAAAAGGACAGAGAAGGGGAAAGAAAAGTTGCACAGGAAGCGATTCATTCCCTTAATCAAATAAAAGAAGAAGTAAAATCCTTCGCGCTTCTTGAACAAGAAGTTCTGAAGCTTGAGAATAAGTTAAATCAATTGAAACAACAGCATAGTACTGAAGAAGAACGTCTGAAATTGCTGGATGAAAAGCTAAAGCTTTTGCAAGAGGAGAAGAGTTCCTTAGAAAAAACAGATCTTCTATTGCTGGAGAATGACCGCAAGCTAGACAAACTTGAGAACGAATTGACGTTGTTAACGAAATACGAAGAGCAGCAAGTCCGTTACAAAGAGAATACGTCATTACTCGAGACGAAAAAAGGGATCTTTGGACAGACCCAAGCGCGCTTAGAGGATGCAAAGCTTTTAGTGACAGAATTAGATAATAGATGGCTTCATGGACAAGCGGCAAATTTAGCGAGTCAGCTTCATGATGGAGAAGCTTGCCCGGTATGTGGATCTACGACTCATCCTAATCCTGCTGCTGGAAGCGGGACAGATCTT
Organism: Bacillus yapensis; assembly: GCF_005280205.1. Lineage (GTDB taxonomy): Bacteria > Bacillota > Bacilli > Bacillales > Cytobacillaceae > Robertmurraya > Robertmurraya yapensis. The sequence continues at coordinate 226,000 of NZ_SUND01000002.1, forward strand.
CCTAATGAAGAAGATTTAAAGGCAGCGAAGGAACAGGTTGTTTCACTAGAGCAAGAGAAGACGGCAGCTGAGTCAGCCTTTCTTGAGATCCAGTCTAGGACAAATACGATGCGGGATACAATAGAGGATTTGCTTTCTGATATCGTTAAAGTCCGCAATGATTTTTCTGAGAATATGGTCGAACCGCTCAAAAATCAGTTGCTGGATGATCGAAAGGTTTTACAGCTAGAACAATTGAAGTTAAGCGAAAATAAGCAAAAGCTCGCAAAAATTACAAAAGAGCTGGAAGCCACTTTGGAACAAAAAGAGACTATCGCAAATACGGTTGTTGCGCTAAACGGCACTGTCAACGAAGCTTCACTTACTTTTACTGAAAATAGAACAAAGCTAGAAGGATTGAAAGTCCGTATTCCAGAAGAGTTACGTGATTATCGCAAATTTGAAGAAAAGCTACAGGCTGCCATACAGCATCAGGATCTGCTTCAGCAAAGGTTTGAACAAACGAGTCGGGCATTCCAGGAGACAAAGGAGCGATTTGCTTCTGAAGAATCTGGACTTTTAACAGTACGAAAACATGCTGAAGATAAAGAGAAAGAGCTCGACGTAGAAAGAGATGCCTTTGTTGAGCAAATGAAGGCACAAGGTTTTAGTGATTATAAACAATTTGATGCTGCGAAAAAATCAGCAGGCGAGATTGAACAGCTCGGACGAGAGATACGTGAGTATGGTCAAGAGTTAAGATCTGTAACGGATAGATATCAGGAATTGAGTGAAGCATTAAAGGATGTCCAAATTCCAGATATGGAAGGGCTAAAACTTGCCTTACATGAAGTACAGGAACAAATCACAGCACTGAACAATACGTATACAAATCTCTTAATCAAGAAAAGAGACAATGAGGAAATTCGCGATTCGATTTTGCGGATTAATGAAGAGATGAAGAATCTGGAAGAGCGCTATAATCTGGTCGGTGAGCTGTATGATATCGCGCGAGGACAAAATGCGTCGAAGATCACATTTGAACGCTATGTGCTAGCGGCATTTTTAGATGATATTCTCCTTGAGGCAAACGGTCGTTTATTAAAGATGACGAGTGGAAGATATAGCATGCATCGTAAAAAAGACCGAGCAAAGGGGAATGCACAAAGTGGTCTAGAGCTGCTCGTTTTTGACCAATATACAGGTCAAGAGAGACATGTTAAAACATTGTCTGGTGGGGAAAGCTTTAAGGCAGCCTTATCCCTTGCACTAGGTCTTGCTGATGTCGTGCAAAATTATGCAGGTGGCGTATCACTCGAAACGATGTTCATTGACGAGGGCTTCGGAACACTTGATCCCGAGTCATTGGACCAAGCCATTGAAGCATTAATCGATATTCAAAGTAGCGGCCGTCTTGTTGGGATTATTTCACATGTGCCAGAACTAAGAGAACGAATTGATGCGAGACTTGAAGTAACAGCAACGCAAATTGGAAGTACAACAGAATTTCATCTATTGAACGGTTGATGAAAAGGAGTACACTCTTATCGCAAGGGTGTACTCCTGTTATGTTATTTTCGAAAAATTAAAATATTGTTCAAATTAGAAGGTATTTCCCTTATAATGAAGATACCTTTTTGTACGGAGGTGGTGGGGGATTGACGCAATTATTCGGTCATCAATATGATCTTTATCCATTTCAATTATTTTCAGTTATGCACCTGGTAATGCTCCTCGTATTTGTTACTGGAAGTGTACTATTATATGTATATCGAAAACCTCTGAAATCATTGGAGAAGCCAATGAAGGTAATTATGTTCAGTGGTTTATTTATATTAGAATTGTTTTATCATATTTGGCTATTTAGTGGAAAGGCGTGGGAAATCTCTTTTACACTGCCACTACAGCTCTGTTCGATAAGTCTACTTCTCTGTCTCATACTCCTTATAACAGATTCAAAATTTCTTTTTCAAGTTGTCTACTTTCTAGGAATAGCAGGGGCCATCCAAGCTTTAGTTACTCCAGAACTTTTTGTAGGTTTTCCTCACTTCCGATTCTTTCAGTTTTTCATTACCCATATGCTGATTATTTGGGTGGCGCTATTTTATGCTTTTGTAAAAGAATTTCGAATTACTAGAAAAGGGTTATGGCAGGCATTTGCTTTCCTCAATATAGCAGCAGGATTTGCTTTTTTGGCGAACAAACTGACTGGTGGAAATTATATGTTCTTAGCTAGTAAACCTTCAAACCTGTCATTACTTGATTACTTAGGTCCTTATCCATATTACATCTTAGTATTGGAATGCATTGCGTTGTTATTATTTTGGGTTCTGTATCTTCCTTGGAGAGGAGCGAAAAAATGAAACGAATTATGGTCATTGGAGTATCTGCAGGTGTGGGAAAATCTACTTTTGCGAAGAGCTTAGGGGAAAAACTAAATATCAAAGTCCACCACTTAGATACATTCTATTGGAAACCAAATTGGATTGAGGCATCAAGAGATGAGCTTGTACATGCTCAAGAACAAATCATTGATGACAAAGAATGGATTATCGAAGGGAATTATACAGATACATTTCAAGTGCGTGTAGAAAAGGCAGACACGCTTATTTATTTGGAGCTTCCTCTATATGTTTGCCTCTATCGTGTTCTTAAGAGACGGATCATATATCATGGAAAAACTCGGAGCGATATGACGGTAGGGTGTCCGGAAAAAATCGATTGGGCCTTTATCAAATTTATCCTGACAACTTATTTTCCTCGTAAGCGAAAAATGGCCGAACGTTTTCAAAACTACGATAAAAAAGTGATTGTCTTAAAAAATCGTAAAGAGATTAAAACTTTTTTAAAAGAAGGAGTATAGTAGTGGAAATTAGACAATTGAGTCATCAAGATAGCATCCCAATGGACTTACTTTTATTGGCCGATCCATCGGAAGAAATGATCCAAAAATATATAACTAGAGGGGAAACATACATCGCTGAGCATGGAGGAATTGTAGTAGGCGTTTATGTATTCGTTTCATTAGGAGAAGGTACCGTGGAAATTATGAATATAGCTGTAAGAGAGGAATTCCAAGGGAAAGGTCTAGGAAAACAGCTTATTCTTGATGCGATGAATAGAATAAAGCAAGCTGGCTACAAAAGAATTGAAATTGGAACAGGCAATTCGAGTATTGGCCAGCTTGCTCTTTATCAAAAATGTGGGTTTAGAATTTCTGGGATTAAACGCGATTTTTTTCTTCGCAACTATCCAGAGCTCATCATGGAAAACGGGATTCAGTGTGTCGATATGATTCGATTATCGGTTGATTTGTAATTATCTCGGAACTTCTCGGAAAGTTATTTCAACGATACGCTCCGTCTTTTTGTCAAACTCAATATTAATAAGGACGCCGAATTCTTTATTATTCTCTTTTAGCCATAGCTTAAACTTTTCAACGGTTGTGTTTGTCCCATGAACACGGCCGATGTGCTTATAGTCTTTGATTTTTGCTGCAGGATATTTCTCCTGGGTTTTCTGCATCGCAACTTTTCCCCATTTTGCATAATCTTCTGCTGCATTAGCAACGTCTGAAGTATATACACTGAAAGCAAAAGGTACAGATAAAAGCATAAGACATATCAGTAATTTTTTCATAAACATTCTCCTTTTTTTATTTATATTTTTCTTTATTTACTGTCCCTATTCATAAAATGAAGGGTTTCAACACTGTTTATCGAAAATTTTAAAATAATGAATTGAAAAAGGGGATATAGAATGATAGAAATTACTGAAATTAATGACGTTACTTGTGTCAAAGGAACAACTCAGCAAGGCTCAATGGATGTTTATGTTTTTTTAGTAGACGGTCTACTGGTCGACACAGGGCCAGGCTCATTACTACCAGAGTTGATCCCATTTTTTGAAACAAATGATTTTGAGAAAGTGATCGTCACACATCATCACGAGGATCATACTGGTGGAGCAAAATGGATACAAGATCATAAGGAAGTGCCGATTTTCATCCATCCATTGGCGGTAGACTTATGCAGCATTAATGCAGAATATCCATTATATCGAAAAATTGTATGGGGTGAACGAAAGGCATTTCAAGCAGAGCCGATCACGAACACCTTTCAATCAAGAAGCTACAAGTGGGAAGCCATTCATATTCCAGGACATGCTTTTGATCACTTGGCCTATCTGAATCAGAATACTGGTGTACTTTTTTCAGGAGATTTGTATGTAACACCGAGACCAAAGCTCTTGTTAAGTTTTGAGAGCGTGCCTGTAATCATGGAATCGATAAGAAAAGTACTGACTTATGATTTTGCTGAAATATATTGCTGTCATGCAGGTTATGTTGCAAACGGCAAAGAAATGTTGAAAAAGAAGTTGGACTATATGGAAAATAAGAGTGGAGAGATTATTCATCTTTTCAATCAAGGTTTGACGATCGAGGAGATAAAAGAAAAGCTGTTACCGAGTAGGCATCCGATTATTCAATTTTCTAATCATGAATGGGATACGCTGCATTTTATTACATCAGTCATCGCTCACTACGAGAAATCGAGATAAGTGAACAAATCGTGAAATCGTTCTTCTTCCTTGAAAGATACTGTTTTTCAAGATACAGTAAAAATAGTAGGCTCTTTTCTCGAATTTTTGTTGATGTTGATGCAAAAATGATCAATCAAAGAGACAAGAGCTTGAAAACTCAGATGCGATGCACAAAATGGTTATTTCTATGTTAAAATCGGCCGCTGGCCAACGGTAGTAGGATTTTAACACAGAATATCCGAAAACAGTAAATGGGTAACATCAAAGGAAGTGTCGGTAAAGGATGAAAAGATATTTTACAATTGGAATGGCCGGTCATATTGATCATGGAAAGACTACGTTAACAAAAGCGTTAACCAATGTAGATACAGACCGATTAAAGGAAGAGAAAGAACGGCAAATCTCGATAGAATTAGGATTTGCTCCATTATATGAGGATGAAGAGATACAAATATCAGTTGTTGATGTACCAGGTCATGAACGCTTTATTCGGCAAATGATCGCTGGGGTGGCGGGAATAGATCTAGTCGTTCTAGTTGTAGCTGCAGACGAAGGTGTGATGCCACAGACGAGAGAGCATCTAGATATTCTCGGATTCCTTGGAATTAAGAGTGGAATCGTCGCCATCTCTAAAATCGATCGGGTTGAGGAAGAATTCATGGGTCTTGTAAAGGAAGATATACGTGAGGAACTTACAGGAACTGTATTTGAAGATGCTCCACTTGTCGTAGTGGATAGTCTTTCTCACAAAGGGATCGAAGACCTGAAGGAATTGATCATACATACATTAAAAGAACAGGAAACGCGTGATGTGAAAGGTGCTTTTCGACTTCCGATTGACCAAGTGTTTACGGTAAAAGGACAAGGAACGGTAGTGAGAGGGACAGTATATGAAGGCAGGGTTGAAGAGGGACAAACTTTAACAATTATGCCTAAGGGACTTGAAGTAAAAGCAAGACAGATCCAAGTTCACCACAAGCCTGCAAAAGAAGCCTTTGCTGGACAGAGAGCAGCAATCAACTTAGCTGGAATTGCAAAAGAAGAGCTTGAGCGCGGGGATGTGCTTGTGTCCTCAGAGCATTTCAATGTAACAAATACAATTGATGTAGCCATTCGCGTTGTTGAAGATTTGGATTATATGGTAAAACAACGGATGCCGATTAAGTGCCATCTCGGAACGGCTGAAGTAATGGGGAGAATTGTTTTCTTCGATCGGAATGAATTAAAGGAAGAAAACGGAGAAATTCTTTGTCAAATTCGCTTAGATGAGGAAATTGTAGCAAAGCGAGGAGACCGATTCATTTTAAGAAGACCAAGTCCGCAGGAGACAATAGGTGGCGGCTGGGTGATTGATCCAAAAGGGCAAAAGTATCGTTTTGGTGATAAAACGATTGCGGAGTTGGAAATGAAGAAGGTCGGAACGCCAGGGGAACAAATTGTAGCGGCATTAATGGAAGCAAAAAGTTTGTCATTGGATGACTTGATTACTCGAACTTCACTCGATAGAGATGTTTTGATAGAGGAGTTAAACAGTGAAGACTTCGTTTTAATTAATGGGAAGGAATACACATTAAGAGCACTTATTGAGATGAATGAAGAGGATTTGTATAACCGTTTACGTGATTACCATACGGAATTTCCGATGAAGCAAGGATTAAATAAAGGTGAACTCATTCAAGAACAAGCAAAGCTTTATCCTAAATTGCTTCTTGATTTCGTGATAGAGGAAGCAATTCAGAAGGGGACATTCAAAAGAAAAGCACAATTTATCACAATTGGAGAATTCGAACCTCATGTTCCGAAAAATTGGAAAACCCGGACTGAGAATATGCTGGAAAAATTAAAGTCTGATGAGATGATGGTCCAGTATTTTCAAGATTATTTAGCTGCATCAGGAATTCCTGACGCTGTTGTCATCGATTTGAAGAAGTTTTTAGAAGAAGATGGCCAGATTGTATCTCTCGATTCTCAATATTATTGGCACGGGGATATTTTCCGAGGGGCAGTGGCAAAACTGCAAGCTGGTACAGGAACGGAGTTTGAAGTAGGAGATGCCAAGGAAATTCTCGGTCTTTCCCGAAAACTCATGATTCCATTCTTAGAGACGCTTGATGCTAAAGGATATACAACTAGAGTTGAAAATAAGAGAGTTTGGAAATAGAGTTTGTAGAGAGAGTAGCCGTAATGGCTGCTCTTTTCTAGTTATATCGGACCATAACCAATAAGAAAGGAAGTCATTTTTTCGAAAGATAATTAACAATATTTATGAAAAAAGTCTTTCGCTATGTTCTAAAAATTTTCATTAAAGTGTTGCAATGTGAGAATGATTTGCATATAATTTAGTTAAACGTTTACACATCTTGATAAATCTGAATATCCTTTTATTTTTTGTTTAAACAGTAAACGTTTACACAAGTTGAGGCATTTTATTTTTTTTATAACAAGTAAACGTATACACAAAAGTGAATATCCTAAAAGTAAATTTCTGAGCATTAGTTAAGCGTTTTCAGTAACGATTTAAGGTATAATTTGTATAAGTTGAAAAAAGTACTTTAGGATGTGATTTTTTGTCTAACGCAACAATTAAGGATATTGCTAGGGAAACCGGACTTTCTATAGCAACTGTATCAAGGGTTATTAATAATAGTGGCTATGCAAGTCAAGAGGTAAAGGAAAAAGTTTTAAGAGTAGCTAAGCAATTAAACTATCAACCGAATGCGGTAGCCAGAAGCTTGAAAATTCATCGAACAAATACCATTGGTGTAATCATACCCGATATATCGAACTCATATTTTATGAAGATATGTAGAGGTATTGAAGATACAATTCATGAAAGTGGATACAATCTGATATTTGTAAGCAGTGATGAAAAGGTTAGCAAAGAAAAGGAAATGCTTCAGGTTTTATTTGAAAAGAGAGTAGATGCGATTGTATTAGCAACTACAGAAGAGAATGAGGAGATGATAAAGAAGATAAGTGAAGCGGGAATACCTATTATTCTCATTGACAGAAAGCTGAGAAATTCTGCTATTGAGCTTGATCTTGTGGATGAAGATAATACTTGTGCTGCTTATCAACTTACAAAACATTTAATCGAACAGGGTCACACAAAAATAGGTGTTATCAATGGTTCTATTAAAGTAAGTACAGGTATTGAGAGATATGAGGGCTTTAAGCTTGCGATGGAAGAGCATTGCATAGAAGAAAACCCAGAATATATTTATTATGGTAACTTTACTGAAGAAGATGGGATAAAGGCAGTTAACCATTTTATGAAGTTAGAGGATCGACCAACTGCAATCATATCTTTTAATAACATGATGACTTTTGGAGCAATACTGCAATTGATCAAGAATGGTTTTAAAATTCCGGATGATGTCGTGATAGCATCGTACGGTGAAGTAGAAGCAGCGCAATTCTTAAGATCCTCTGGAATCATAAGTGTTTTCCAATCTCCTTATGAAATGGGAGTTAAAACTGGTGAAATTATACTTGGACGCTTACAAAATAACATTAAGGCCCCAGTACATGAACAATTTAAACCACAATTGTTCACAGGTAATAAGAAATAATTTTTAGAGTGTTAAAAAGCTGATTCATTCAAAAGTTATTTAACGAATGAATCAGCAAGTTCTAGGTGGAAAATAGAGGCGCAGCTATAAGAAAAATCAAAATAGAAGGAAGTAGATGTCAGTGGATATTTTAGTAATTGGCAGTTTTATGATGGATTTAGTAGTACGCACACCTCGAGCACCGGAAAATGGGGAAACAATTATCGGAAATAGCTTTTCAAGATTTCCTGGTGGTAAGGGAGCCAATCAGGCAGTTGCCGCAGCAAGACTTGGTGGGAAGGTCACGATGGTTGGAAAAGTTGGTTCGGACAACTTTGGAGATGAATTCCTCCATACATTAAAAAAAGAGAATATTGATACAAAGCATATTGAACGTGATTTAACGCATCCAACAGGGGTAGGTTCAATTACATTAGAAGAAAATGGGAACAATCGCATCGTTGTAGTTCCTGGTGCAAATAGACAATATCTTGTCAATGATTTAGATAGAATTCAAGATTTGATTAAACAGTCTAGTATTTTAGTAGTTCAGTTGGAAATGGATTTTGGTATGACAAAGCAGGCTGTAGCTTATGCTGACATGTATGATGTGCCAGTCATTTTAAATCCTGCACCAGCTCAAAAGCTAGATGATGAATTACTTGAAAAGGTTACTTATTTAACACCAAATGAAACTGAGGCAGAAATCTTAACAGGTATTAAGGTAGATTCATTAGAATCTGCAGAAGCTGCTGCAAAGGTGCTTTTGGCAAAAGGTGTAAAAAATGTAATCGTCACGTTAGCTGATAAAGGGGCACTCATTGTCAATGCAACTGGAACACAGCATATTCCTGGATATACTGTAAAACCAATTGATACTGTTGCTGCAGGTGATTCTTTTAATGGAGCACTCGCTGTTGGAGTAACAATCGGAAAACCACTTGATGAAGTCGTTCAATTTGCCAATGCTGTTGGAGCAATCGCGGTAACTCGAGAAGGTGCGATTCCATCATTGCCTTATATTAATGAAGTGTTGGAATTTATGAATAACCAACTATCACATACAAATAGCTGAAAACTGTAGAAATGGTTCATATTCAACAGTTGATGTAAACGTTTCCCTAAATAAGCTCCTAAAACGTGTGCCAACACTGACACCTAAAGGGGCTTTTTTCTATCCAAATTTCCTTCAAGAAAGGAGAACATTTTCATGCAAGTAGGAATTATTCATTTTGGCTATCTTTCATTTGGTAGCAAAGTTATCATGCAAAAATTAGTTGCAAACTGTATAAGAAGAGACATTAAGATCGCAAACGTTCATTTTGACCAAGAATCAAAAAAGTATGGTGTATCTGAGTTTAAAAAAGACGCAATAGGAGAATGGGAACATATTAGAATTGGGATTTTACCTGATGCTTTGAATGAAGACATTCATGCGACTTTGCAACAGTTTGATTCCATCATCGTTTTAGGTGGTAGTAGACAACAAGTAAATTATTTGGAGGAACACTCGAAGGGTAGTGTTCTGTCAGTTCCCATTTCGATCTTAAATGATTTTGAAGGATCTCATTACACACTGGGCTATGACACTGCTTTAAACGTAGTTGTAAATAATATACTTAAAATCAGAGATACAATTGATTCCTTAAAGTATGGGAAATTAAGAGTATTTTGTGCCCAAATTCCAGGAAACACTTCGAATTCCTTATTAAAGGATGTAGCGACGGCGATAGATGGAGATTCAATCTATCAACCAGATGAGAAGTTTTGGGATGAACTTACCAATCGTCTAGATGAAAAATATAAGGCTGGCACAACCTATTCCATTTTGGTCATAAATGAAGCACTTGATCCAGAGGAAGTTCAGGAGAAGCTAGCGCAAAAACTCGATATCGATTTTAAATGGAACCATTTTGATGAATCACAATGCTTAGGTCCTTATCCGACAGCTTTAGACAGAGTATTAGCGATGAAGCTGGCTCAACAAGTGATTCGTTGGATGGAAGAAGAGAGACAATCGGCTTGCTTAGTAGTTAAAGATCATCAAGTTGAGATTGAAAATATCTGAAGTTAAGAGAAGGAGAATGATTATGAATCCAACAGAAATAAGAACTGCAATTGAACAACTATCAATTAATACCATTCGCACACTGTCCATTGATGCTATTGAAAAGGCTAATTCAGGTCATCCAGGCATGCCGATGGGTGCTGCGCCAATGGCTTACACATTATGGAGTCAATTTATGAATCATAATCCAGCAAATCCAAAATGGGCGAACCGTGACCGTTTTGTGCTATCAGCAGGACATGGTTCGATGCTATTGTACAGCCTACTGCATCTTTTCGGATACGATGTAAAAATAGAAGATTTGAAGAATTTCCGTCAGTGGGGAAGTAGAACACCAGGTCATCCAGAGTTCGGGCATACACCGGGTGTTGAAGCAACTACAGGTCCTCTTGGTCAAGGTGTAGCAATGGCAGTAGGAATGGCGATGGCAGAGCGTCACTTAGCTGCTACTTATAATCGTGACAAGTATGATGTAGTGGATCATTTTACCTACAGTATTTGTGGTGATGGGGACTTAATGGAGGGTGTATCTGCTGAAGCAGCTTCATTAGCAGGACACTTGAATTTAGGTAGATTAATCGTGTTATATGATTCAAATGATATTTCATTAGATGGAGAACTAAATCTATCATTCTCTGAAAGTGTAGAAAATCGCTATAAGGCGTACGGCTGGGAAGTCATTCGTGTAGAGAATGGGAACGATATTGTAGAGTTAGCAAATGCTTTAGAAAAAGCAAAACAAAATCTCGAGCAGCCTACTCTGATTGAGGTGAAGACAACAATTGGCTTTGGTTCTCCAAATAAGAGCGGGAAATCGGCATCTCACGGAGCTCCACTTGGTAAAAGTGAAGCAGAGCAAACGAAAGCAAATTATGGTTGGAACTATGAAGAGGAGTTTTATGTTCCTGGAGAAGTTGCTAATCATTTTAGTCAGTTAAAAGCAGAAGGTGCAGAAAAGGAACAAGAATGGAATGCACTTTTTGCCGAATACAAAAAGTCATATCCAGATTTAGCCGAGCAATTTGAAAAGGGATTGAATGGAGAATTACCAAGCGATTGGAAGAAGGCTATCCCGGTTTACGCTGGTGATGCAAAAATCGCTACACGTTCAGCTTCTGGGGAAGTATTAAATACTATTGTCAACAATCTTCCTACCGTCTTTGGAGGGTCTGCTGACCTAGCTTCATCAAATAAGACTTATATGAAGGACCAAGGCGATTTTTCTGCAAGCAATTATTCTGGTAAAAATATCTGGTTTGGTGTTCGGGAATTCGCGATGGGTGCGGCAATGAACGGGATAGCACTTCATGGCGGACTACAAGTATTTGGAGCAACCTTCTTTGTATTCTCTGATTATGTTCGACCAGCTATTCGTTTAGCTGCTCTGATGAAGCTTCCTGTAACGTACGTATTTACCCATGATAGCATTGCGGTTGGAGAAGATGGCCCAACTCATGAACCAATTGAACAATTGGCTTCCCTTCGCACAATGCCTAATCTTTCTGTTATTCGTCCAGCAGACGCGAACGAAACAGCAGCAGCATGGCGACTTTCGATTGAAAGCAAAGACGAGCCAACAGCACTTGTTTTAACACGTCAAGACTTACCGATTATTAATCTGGATTCGGAAACGATCTATGATGGTGTTAAAAAAGGTGCCTATGTCGTCTCTGAAGCTAGCAATGATGCAGAATGCTTGATTCTCGCATCTGGTTCTGAAGTTTCTCTAGCAATTGAGGCGCAAAAAGAATTAGAAAAAGAAAATATCTTTGTTAATGTCGTATCTATGCCTAGCTGGAATCTCTTTGAAAAACAATCCAGAGAATATAAGGAAGCAGTTCTCCCACCTTCTCTTACAAAGAGATTAGCAGTTGAAATGGGCTCTTCTACCGGATGGCATAAGTATACTGGTCTTGAAGGGGATATCATTGCCATTGATCAATTTGGAGCTTCTGCACCAGGGGACCAACTAATGAAGGAATATGGATTCACAGTAGAAAATGTCGTTTCGACAATGAAGACTATATTAAATAAATAATACATTGATGAAAAGCATTAATCCTTTGGTTAAGGATTAGTGCTTTATTTTTTGTGAAAAATTAACTAAAAGTTTAAAAAATAAAAGTATTCAAAATATTTGATAGATATAATAAAATAAGGGTAGATTTAGTAAACGTTTTCACCAATAGAAAGAGAGGAACTGAGGATGAAGCATCTATATTTGCAGGATGAGCATGAAATTTTTCGAAAAGCATTAAGGAAGTTCCTTGAAAAAGAAGCATACCCTTATTATGAAAAGTGGGAAGAAGACCGAATTATTCCTCGAGCATTCTGGGAAAAGATGGGGGCACAAGGTTATTTATGTCCGGATGTGGATGAGCAATATGGTGGTAGTGGTGTTGATTGGGGCTTCTCAGTGGTTATTAACGAGGAGCTTGAACGGGTTGGTTCCGGACTTGTTGGAATTGGTCTTCACAGCGACATCGTAATTCCGTATATTACTGCATTTGGGACAGAGGAGCAAAAGAATCGCTGGCTTCCGAAATGTGTTACGGGAGAAACGATTACTGCCATTGCAATGACTGAACCAGGTGCAGGATCTGACCTTGCCAACATTCAGACGACAGCGATTCTAGATGGGGATCATTATGTGCTGAATGGGCAGAAAACATTTATCACCAATGGCATTCATGCAGACCTAGTGATTGTTGCTTGTAAAACAGACCCAAAAGCGACACCGAAGCATAAAGGTGTAAGCCTTCTAGTTGTCGAGAGGGAGACAGCTGGCTTTACTCGTGGGCGAAAATTAAACAAGGTAGGTCTCCATTGCCAGGATACCGCTGAGCTCATTTTTGAAGATGCAAAGGTTCCAAAGGAAAATTTACTCGGAGAAGAGGGCAAAGGATTCCAGTATTTAATGGAAAAGCTTCAACAAGAACGATTGCTCGTCGCGATTGCGGCTCAAGCTGCTGCTGAAAAAATGTTCGAAATGACTATGAGCTATGTGAAAAGCAGGGAAGCGTTTGGGAACCCGATTAGTAAATTCCAAAATACACAATTTAAGATGGCTGAAATGGCAACGGAAATCGAGATGGGACGGGCATTTCTTGACCAATTGATTGCTGAACATATGAATAAAGAAGAGGTCGTAACAAAGGTTTCGATGGCAAAGTGGAAGCTTACAGAAACTGCTAGAAAAATCGCAACAGAATGCATGCAGCTTCATGGGGGCTACGGTTACATGGAAGAGTATGAGATTGCAAGACGTTATCGAGATATACCTGTGGCCAGTATATATGCAGGAACGAATGAAATCATGAAGACGATTATTGCGAAAAATCTCGGATTATAGTAGGAAACACAACTATTTATACTGCCGGTCAGTCAGAGGAACTTCTAATTGAGGAGGAAATGAAATGACGACGACGCTTGGGAAAATTTTTGATTTAACTGTGGCAAAGTATCCGAATAAAGAAGCTCTTTATGATGTTCGAAAAAATCTTCGTTATACGTATAAGGAGTGGAGTATTGAAGTTGAGAAGCTGGCCAATGCTCTTTTGCAAGAAGGGGTCCAAAAAGGAGACCGAGTGTCTACGTATTTGTTTAATACAGAAGAGCTCGCAACAACCTTTTTTGCTTGTGCAAAAATCGGAGCCGTTTTTAATCCAATTAACTTTCGTTTGATGTCAGAAGAGGTCGCCTTTATTTTAGCAGATGCGGAGCCAAAGGTCGTACTCTTTGAAAATCTTCTATCCTCAGCGATTGAGCCTCTTCATAATCGCTTTGAGGGAACGGCTTTCTGGTGTATCGATGACAAGACGCCAGCCTATGCAGCTAGCTATAAAGAAAAGGTAGCCGCAGCACCCAATGCTGAAATTAATGCTGAAATTGACGAAAATGATACTTATGCCATTATGTACACAAGCGGGACAACAGGTAGGCCGAAAGGGGTCATCCACCGTCATCGAGATATGGCTGAGCAAAGCTTAATTGTCGTTGCGGCAACAAAGGTTGAACCAGAAGAAGTGGGACTTGTCATGGCGCCAATGTTCCACTGCGCAGAATTGCATTGTGCCTTTTTACCAAGGGTTCATGTTGGAGCTAAAAGTGTTATTCTTCATCACTTTGATCCAAAAGAAGTATTACGTTTAATTGAGCAAGAAAAAATCACAAAGTTTTTTGGTGCACCGACAATGTGGAACATGATTTTACAAGAGGACTTAAGTGCCTATAATATTGAAAGCCTGAAATATGGTCTCTATGGGGCAGCGCCGATGGCACCAGCATTAGTCTTTTCCTGCCAAAATAAGCTCGGGGTACAACTTGTGCAAGCCTACGGCATGACTGAGATGGGTCCAGCAATAACATTCTTATCTGAAAATGATCAAATCCGTAAAGCTGGCTCAGTTGGGCAACCATGCTTGAATCATGAAATACGTGTTGTTCGACCAAATGAAAATGGTCCGTCTGATCCAGATGATATCGTTCCTATAGGAGAAACAGGGGAGATCATCGTTAAAGGACCGTGTATGATGAGTGGCTATTTCAACCGTGAGGAAGCGACAGCAAATGCGATGTATAAAGGCTGGTACCATTCTGGAGATATTGGCAGTCTTGATGATGAGGGCTATCTGTGGGTGAAGGACCGTGTCGACGATATGATTATTTCTGGTGGTGAAAACATCTATCCTCGTGAGGTAGAGGATGTACTATATGCTCATGGCGGGGTGTTAGATGTTGCTGTCATTGGCCAGCCAGATGATAAATGGGGCGAAACGGTTACAGCCTTTGTTGTGAAGAAGGATCCAGCTGTTACCGCTGAAGAGCTTGATGAGTACTGCAAAAACAGCGACGAACTAGCAAATTATAAACGGCCAAGAAATTATATTTTTTGTGATGTCCTTCCAAGAAACGCAAGCGGGAAACTACAAAAATTCATACTCCGTCAGCAACTTGAGGATACTCTTGCATAGTTCTATTCTACTGTAGGTACCTGGTACCGTCCGTGGACATATCGCTTGTTTTGTCCATGTGGAGTGAACATTACAAGGGCCTAAACGATCAATTCGTTTAGGCCCTCATGTTTATAATTTGAATGAACTTTTTAATGATACGATTAGGTTAAACACTGGTTTTTCAGGTGTTGTGTATTTTGGATCAACGTTGAAATAGCCATGGCGGAAGAATTGGAACTTTTCCTGTGGCTTAACATCTTTCATGTTTGGCTCCACAAAACCTTGAACAATCTCTAAAGAATTAGGATTGATGTTATCAAGGAATGTTTTTTCTTCACCGTCTGCCGCTTCTTCTTCATTATCTAAAATAAGAGGTTCATATAAACGGAACTCTGCAGGTACAGCGTGTTTCGCATCTACCCAGTGAAGTGTACCTTTTACTTTACGGCCAGTAAAACCAGTGCCGCTCTTTGTCTCAGGGTCATACGTGCAATGGATCTCAACTACGTTTCCGTTCTCGTCCTTGATGACGTCCTCACACTTAATAAAATAAGCATGTTTCAAACGAACCTCATTACCAGGGAATAAGCGGAAATATTTCTTCGGAGGATCCTCCATGAAGTCATCCTGCTCAATATAGATTTCACGAGAGAATGGAATTTGACGAACACCCATCTCTTCATTTTCGGGATTGTTTTCAGCATCAAGCATTTCCACTTGATCTTCAGGATAGTTCGTGATAACAACCTTTAAAGGACGTAAAATTCCCATCGTACGAGGTGCCTTTAGCTTTAAATCTTCACGAACGAAATGTTCTACCATTGCTGAATCTACTACACCAGAGCCTTTTGATACACCAGTTGCTTTAACAAATTCACGAATTGCTTCAGGTGTAAATCCTCTACGGCGTAGTCCGGAAATTGTTGGCATGCGTGGGTCGTCCCAGCCATCAACGAACTTCTCATCGACTAGTTGCTTTAATTTACGCTTACTTGTGACGGCGTTTTCCACATTTAAACGACCAAATTCAATTTGGCGTGGCTTGCTTTCAGTTTCACATTCTGCAATTACCCAGTCGTAAAATGGACGTTGATCTTCAAATTCGACTGTACATAGTGAATGGGTTACATCCTCAATTGCATCCTCTAATGGGTGAGCGAATGCGTACATTGGGTAGATACACCATTTGTCACCTGTATTATGATGAGTTGCGTGTGAAATTCGATAAATTACAGGATCACGCAAGTTAATGTTAGGGGAGGACATATCTATTTTTGCACGAAGAACTTTCTCTCCGTTAGCAAATTCCCCATTACGCATACGCTCAAATAATTCGAGATTCTCTTCAACAGAACGGTTACGGTATGGACTTTCTTTTCCTGGCTCAGTCAAAGTTCCACGGTATTCGCGAATTTGCTCGGCTGTAAGATCGTCAACATAGGCTTTTCCCTTTTTAATTAATAGAACTGCCTTTTCGTACATAACTTCGAAATAATCGGAGGCAAAACGAAGCTCGTCCCAATCATATCCAAGCCACTTAACGTCTTCTTTAATTGCGTCAACATATTCTTGGTCTTCTTTTAAAGGGTTTGTATCATCAAAACGTAAATTTGTTAATCCGTTAAAGTCATCTGCTAAACCAAAGTTGATTACAATTGATTTGGCGTGACCAATATGTAAATAGCCATTTGGCTCTGGAGGGAATCGAGTAACGATTTTATCGTGTTTACCAGCTTCTAAATCCTCCTTCATAATACTTCTAATGAAATTTGAAGAATTTTCCAATCTTTATCAGCCTTTCCACTTATCTATAGTTATTGTCCTATTATACAATAGGAAAAGGAAATTTCACAATCATTGATAAGTACCTGGAGAAGAGACTTATCAACATTCTCTTTTTGGTTTAAGATACAAACTTTTTCGAAAATAGGAACGTATAATGAGATGGAAATAATATTTCTTTTCTAGGAAACTAAAATGCACGAAGAAAGTGTCAATCTGTGATATGATGTTGTTGATATTTCTGTAGTTTTAGCATTTATTTTTTGTGATGAAGGAGTATACGTATGAAATATAGATCGGCTTTTGATATTATTGGTCCGGTAATGATTGGACCATCTAGTTCTCATACTGCTGGAGCAGCTAGAATCGGCCGCGTAGCAAGAACATTATTTGGACATCAGCCAAAAAAGGCGATAGTACACTTATATGGATCTTTCGCAGAAACCTATAAAGGGCATGGCACTGACTTAGCCATTGCAGGGGGACTGCTTGATTTTGATACATTTGATCAACGAATTCCGCAAGCCTTACAATTAGCAAAAGAGGCTAATATGGAAGTGGAGTTTGTGATTGAGAGCACTGTAACAGAGCATCCAAATACAGTCCGTCTTCAGTTATTAGATGATGAGAAGGAGCTTGAGGTCGTAGGGGTTTCAATTGGGGGAGGAACCATTGAAATTACAGAGCTTAACTCATTTAAATTGAAGCTATCTGGTGAGAATGCAGCAATCTTAGTTGTTCACAATGATCAATTTGGTGTTGTGTCAGCTGTAACAACCGTAATGGCAAATAATGAGATAAATATTAGTCATATGGAAGTTTCTCGTAAAGAAAAAGGGAAAATGGCGATGATGGTCATCGAAGTTGATCAAAAATTAGACGATGCTGTTTTAAAAGAAATCGAAGGACTTCCAAATGTGACGCAAATTATCAAGATGGTGGAATAAGGTTTGAAGGGATTGAAGATAGATGGTATTTCGTAGTGTAGCTGAACTTGTTGAGCTTGCTGAAAGCAAACAGGTGAAGATTGCAGAAGTTATGATCCAACAGGAGATCGAAGTAACAGGTTTAACACGAGAAGAAATTATTGCTAAAATGGATCGCAATTTAACAGTCATGGAGCAAGCGGTAGAACGTGGCTTAAAGGGAGTTGTCTCCGTATCTGGTCTAACAGGTGGAGATGCTGTCCTGTTGCAAAATTATATAAAAAGCGGAAAATCTCTTGGGGGAAATTTACTGCTTGATGCTGTTAGTAAAGCGATGGCGACAAATGAAGTAAATGCTGCAATGGGAATAATTTGTGCAACACCAACGGCTGGTTCTGCCGGTGTAGTACCAGGGACGTTATTTGCAGTAAAAGAGAAACTGAATCCAACACGTATGGAAATGATTGAATTCTTATTTACGTCAGCAGCGTTTGGCTTTGTAGTCGCTAATAATGCTTCTATTTCAGGAGCAGCTGGTGGATGTCAGGCAGAGGTTGGCTCTGCTAGTGGGATGGCTGCAGCTGCAATTGTCGAGTTGGCAGGTGGGACTCCAAGTCAATGTGCGGAAGCAATGGCCATCACATTAAAGAACATGCTAGGGCTAGTATGTGACCCAGTTGCTGGTCTTGTTGAGGTACCTTGTGTAAAGAGAAATGCAATGGGGGCATCGAATGCGATTACAGCGGCAGATATGGCACTTGCTGGAATTAAGAGCCGAATTCCATGTGATGAAGTCATTCATTCGATGTATTTGATCGGACAAACAATGCCAACAGCACTGCGCGAAACCGCGAAGGGTGGCTTAGCGGCAACTCCAACTGGGAAAAGATTAGAAGCTGAAATTTTCGGTCGTCAAAAACAAACACAAAATTAACAGATTCAAAGCTTGGGAGAAGACTCTCAGGCTTTTTTCTTTTGTCTCTGTTATTGTTAATTGTTGTTTTTTGATTTTCGCTGGGTTGTACCCACTTAACCGGAGAAAATTCGTTTATTATGGAAAATTAATGGATATTAAGTGAAATAGGCGGAGATGATCCGCTAAATGAACTAATATAGCCTTAAAATAATGGAACTATATAGCTTAACCGGACAAATTCCTCTTATTTATAGGGATATAGGTGAATTTCTTTATATAGCCGGAAATTTTCCTCCTACTTGTCAATTTAATAAAAATAAATACAACACCCACCTTTATCAGACCTTTCGCATTAATTAGTTGTCGACGACGGTTATCGTGTTACACTGTTTTTATCAGAACTTTCTGGAGGTGGTATCAAATGGATTCTAAACTGAACTACGCCATCGAATTACGCGACCAAGGTAAAAATGAGGAATGGAATCAGTTAATGGTCGAACTGGTGAAGGAGTTTCCGCATGAGCCCCAAATTCAATACCTATGTGCATGGAGCTTTGATCGATTAGGAAAAGAGTTAGAAGCAGTTCCTTACTATGAATCTGCTATTGCTCAAGGGTTGACTGGGGAAGATTTAGAGGGGGCATATTTAGGTCTAGGGAGCACTTATCGTACTATTGGGAAATATCTGGATTCTAAAGCGGTATTTGAGAAAGGGATGGAAGTGTTCCCTGGCAATCATGCATTAAAAGTCTTTTATGCTATGACATTGTATAATCTAAATGAACATGAGAAGGCAATGGAATTACTTTTAACAAGTTTAGTAGAAACGACGAACAATGAAGATGTATTACTTTATAAAAGGGCAATTCAATTTTATTCAGACAAGCTCAATCAAACTTGGAGTTGACAGTATAAAGGATAAACAACATGACGGGCTCAAAAGGCGAAAAATTAGCACAACACGAATAAATAAGCAGAAGCATTTTTAAAGAGATTCAGCGCGGTAGAGAGATGGAGTGCAAAAAGGGTTTTACCGTGAAAGTCAGCAAATCAAAAACCAAATAAAAGCTTGAAAGGGGAATTTAGGATGAAGGATATCATTACTACGGAAGAGGAACTACATGAATTAATGGGTTATCCTAGTGAGTTGGTAAAAAGAAAGGTCATTTCAGCCTTAGATGAACATTGCCAAAAATTTATTGCTAAATCTCCATTTCTCGTAATCTCTTCTTCGGATGATTTCGGAAATTGTGACGTCTCACCGAGAGGTGATGAGCCTGGATTTATTTATATTGAAAATGAACACCGTTTAGTCATACCTGAAAGACCAGGGAACAAAAGAATGGACACACTACGGAATATCCTTAAAAATCCAAGGGTTGGACTTATATTTTTCATACCGGGGCTTGGTGAAACTTTAAGGGTCAATGGGAAAGCTTCTATTACTAAAAATGCGAATATTCTAGAAAAGATGGCAGCTAGAGGAAAAGCTCCAATCGTTGGAATTCGTGTAGAAGTAGAGGAGTGTTTCATTCATTGTGCGAAAGCATTTAAACGCTCGAAGCTTTGGGAGCCGCAAATGTGGTTGGAAAAAGATGATTTACCAACAGCTTCCGAAATTCTTTTTGCCCATTCAAAGTTCACATCAGCTACAGAGATTGAGGAACGTCTTCAGGAGAGCTACACAAAGAGACTCTAATAGGAAATCTGTTTTATGTAGTGATTCAAAACTCGAATTTGCGAAGCAGTAGTACTACATAGACTTGTGTATAGCACTTGCTGCTAGATTCTCCATCTCTTTTTTAACATAAATATCATATTGCATTTTATCAAGATTGCGGTCCATGCGACTATCAAACCCGCGAAAAGGGGTTTCAACTTTGAATTTGACTCCCTGACTTTTTAAACGAGAAAGGATTTGGAAATATTCTTCGGCACCAAAGGCTGTATGAATCAACACCCAGTTCCTTTTGAAATACATACGGAATAATTCTCTTGCTATCAATATGGAAACAATAATAATGACAAAAGGTATCATAAGAGAACTCCTTTCATTTTTAATGATCCGATACTTATATATACGATATGCAATCGGAAAATACCTGTTTTATTCCTGAACGGAAACAAATCTCTCATATAATTAATGGTAGATGGAAATATAAAGAAGATTGGAAATAGAAGAAAGGTGCTATTTTATGATTAATATCATCGGGATTACGAAGGACGATAAGATCGAAAAAGATCTTTCCATCCAAAACGTAAATTTTTCAAATTACAAATGGTTTTGGGTTGATTTTAATCAGCCGACTGAAGAAGAAATAAAACATTTGGATGAAACATTTCATTTTCATCCTCTTGCAATTGAAGATTGCATTCATCGCCTACAACGGCCAAAACTGGATTATTATGAGGACCACACTTTTTTTGTCACACATATCGTACGTGAAGAAGAAAGGGAATTGATTAAGGAAGAGTTGAATTTTTTCGTAGGGGAAAATTATATTGTTACTTTTCATCTGCTCCCAGCACTAGAAGTCCATCAAGTTTGGGAAAAGTTAAGTGCTCAAACAAAGGGGGGCAAATGGGATCCAAGCTATGTCTTTCATCAGCTCTTAGATAATGTCGTGGATAATTACTTCCCGGTTATTTATAAAATTGAAGATCAGCTTGATAAAATTGAAGATAATCCAGGTAACGAATCAATGAATAAGCTGATGGATGAGCTATTTTACATTCGTCATTTATTACTTCAGTTTGGACATACGGTTAATCCAATGCGGGATTTGCTATATCGCATGTTAAGTTCCCGCCATTTGCAGGGGATTACAAAAAGAAGTGCGTATTTTTCCGATATTTATGATCATCTATTGAAACTCTCAGATATGGTCTCGTCCAATCGAGAAGTGACCGCTGATATAAGAGATAATTATTTATCGCTTAACGCATATCAAACGAATAATGTAATGAAGGTATTAACGATTATGACGTCCATCTTTGCTCCACTTACGTTTATCGCTGGTATCTATGGAATGAACTTTGAATATATGCCTGAACTGGGCTGGAAGTATGGTTATTTCTTTGCGACTGGCTTGATGGCGGTAATCGGCGTCTCCATGTTCCTTTGGATTAAAAGCAAGGGCTGGTTTCGATAAATAACACAAACTTTCAAAATGGTCTCATTTTTCTATGGATGTTTTTGGCGAAAAAGCGTATTTTAGTACTATACGAAAATTACAAAAAGGGGCTGTGAAGAAATGGGATTGGGATATGTAAATGGGAAATTTGTAAGCTTAGATGAGCTTGTGATTCCAATAGAGGAAAGAGGGCATCAGTTCGGAGATGGGGTATACGAAGTCATACATTGCTATAACGGAAAGCCCTTTATGCTCGATGAGCACATTGAAAGATTGATTCGTAGCTGTGAGGCTATTAAATTACCAATCACACAAACATTTACAGATTTTCAAGAGCTGATTCTAACAGGTGTTGAAAAAGCTCAATTGGTTTTTGGAAAAGTGTATTTGCAAATTACGAGAGGAATCGCACCAAGAAATCATCCATTTCCTAATGTGCCTGTGTCGATTACGATGACATTAAATGAATCGGAGCCAACGCCTGTGGAAATTCGAGAACAAGGGGTCTCAGCGATCACGCATGAGGATGAAAGATGGGCGAAATGCTACATAAAGTCACTTAACCTTTTACCCAATATCTTGGCGAAACAAGTGGCTCAGGATCAAGGGTCCTTTGAAGCGATTCTCGTGAGGGATGGATATATTACTGAAGGAACGAGTTCGAATGTGTATATCGTGAAAAATGGTGAGATTATCACAACACCTCTAAGTAATCATATCCTTGCAGGGATCACGAGAATTGCAGTGAAACAAGCTGCTGAGGAACTGAATATCCCGTTTGTCGAAAAAAATTATTCGCCTGAGGAACTTTTACAGGCAGACGAAGTATTTATGTCGAATACTTCAATTGAGATTCTCCCGATCGTTAAAGTAGACAGTCAAAAGATTGGCAATGGAGTACCTGGAGAAATTACGAACAAGCTCTATTCTCAATACCAGGTATATAAGCAAAATCAAGCGTAGTATTGGAGTGAGCCTGTGAATATTATTGATATGCACTGTGACGCCTTATTGAAGCTATGGGAGTCTAAGGGAAAGGCATCATTTGTAGATGCGCCAGTAATTGATACAAACAAGGTTCGAATGAAAAAGGGGAAGGTGAAAGTACAGGCTTTCGCCGTCTGGGTCGATCCATCCATCAACACATTACATCAATTTGATGTCGCTCTTGAGCATGTGAAGCTCTTTCACGAAGAGATTGTACAAAAAAACGAAGAGATCAAGCATATTAAGGATTGGTCTGAACTCGATAAGTTAAAAGAAGATGAGATTGGAGCGATTCTCACATTAGAAGGAGTCGAGCCAATCGGCAATGACATTTCTAAACTTCATATTTTATATGAATTAGGCGTTCGGTTGGTGGGATTAACGTGGAATAGTGCGAATCTTGCTGCTGATGGGGCACTAGAGGCAAGAGGTGCAGGTTTGACGAGTTTTGGAAAAGAAATCGTCCGTTTCAATAATGACAGGCAAATTATAACAGATGTGTCTCATTTGAGTGAAAGGGCCTTCTGGGATGTGATGGAGCTAGCTCGCTATCCAATGGCTAGTCATTCTAATACAAAACATCATTGTGACCATCCGCGTAATCTATCAGACTCTCAGGCAAGAGCGATGTTTGAACGTGGAGGTATGGTTCATGTTGTCTATCATCCACCTTTTGTGAAAAAGGATGGGAATGCAACAATCCAGGATCTTATAAGGCATATCGATCATCTATGTGCATTAGGTGGAGTTAAGCAGATTGGTCTCGGTTCAGACTTTGATGGGATTGATGCAAAAATTCCTGGTCTTGCCCATGCAGGGGAAACACAAAACCTAATCAATGAGTTGCTTAAACACTTTAGCGAGGAAGAGGTTCGCGGGTTTGCTTCTGAAAACTTCTTGCGTCATCGTCCGAAATGATTTAAAAAAAATGGCGTGCAAACGAGTAAATGTTTGCGCGCCATTTCTATTTTAATTATAAAAACATTTCCGAAAGTACATAATGATGTAAAAGCTTCGCTGTATTTGTAATTGAAGATTCATGCGTCCGTTCGAAAGCATGAGAAGAATCGATACCAGGTCCGATTAGTCCGTGAACGATATCATGTCCAGAGCGAATAGCAGCCGATGCATCAGAACCGTAGTACGGATAAATATCGAGCTTATACTCAATTCCATTTTCCTCAGCTAACTGGACAAGATGTTTTCTTAGCCCGTAATGATATGGGCCGCTCGCATCCTTCACGCAAATGGAAACTGTGTATTCATCGGTAGATTGACCATCTCCCATTGCGCCCATATCGACAGCTAAATATTCGATCGTTTCAGGTGTGATATTGGAATTTCCACCGTAGCCGATTTCTTCATTATTTGAAATCAAGAAATGAGTTGTGTAAGGCAAAGTAATGTTTTCTGTCTTCAGTTGCTTAATCAATTGAAGCAGGATCGCAACACTTGCTTTGTCATCAAGATGTCTAGATTTAATAAAACCGCTTGGCGTGATTTCCACTCGTGGTGCAAAGGAGACAAAATCGCCCACTTCGATACCGAGTGTACGTACATCTTCAGCATTTTTAACAACCTCATCCAAACGAACTTCCATATTATCCTGGTTTCGTTCTGCTTTTCCAGCATCCTTATAGACATGGACAGACGTTTGGTGCATTAAGATGGTTCCGGTGTATTTATTGCCTGAACTTGTTTCAATCTGGCAGTATTCCCCTTCAATGGAGTTAAATTTGAAACCACCTATAAGATCCAGTTTTAGACGTCCGCTTGGTTTAATTTCTTTGACGATTGCACCTAATGTATCGACGTGAGCTGTAAGCATCCGGTGCTTAGAAGTATCAGTACCTTGAAGTGTAGCAATGAGACCACCTTTTCGGTTCCGATAGGTATCCACCTGTAATTCTTTTAAAAAGTTCTCAACGTATGTAATGACTTCATTGGTGTTTCCTGTAGGGCTTGGAATCGATACAAGCTCTTTTAACAGGTCCATCGTTTGCTTTGTATTTGGGTATGTCATGGGTTGACTCCTTTCATATCTGTATGTTCCTATATATAATACCACTTCATTAGGGCGAATTTTAAGAAAAAACGTATAATTGCTTCATCTTTTGCAAATCGCTAAAATGAGAGTAAGGAGGTTTTGTTCATGAGCGAATGTAAGATTGACCACACCATCGAAGATGTGAAAAATAAATATGAGTCTCAAGCGGACTTTTTACCGGAAGATGTGAAGGCATCGTTCTCCGATTTTTTCGATGCGGAACATACGCAAGAAATTCTGAATGATGTCTTTCACTTATTGAAAAAATATGATTTAGCAACGGAAGATGAAAGAGAAACTCGAAATAAACGCTTAACTCTGGTCCTGAATAATTTATAAGGTATAAAAAAAGGAAGAAAACAATATCTTCCTTTTTAATTTGTCCTTATCATTTTAAAAAAATTTGCCGAATACTCTTTATTACGGGGAAGATCTTCTAAAAGAGGAGAGGGTATAGTTGGCAAAGTTATACAGCATGATTATTGATGCACCGATTAATTGGGTTTGGGATTTCTTACAGGATTTCAGCCATTGGGCGCCAATTGTGCCTGGTTATGTAAGCCATGAAGTGATTAGTAGTAAAAAATCAAACTGGGTATATACGACCGATTTAGGAATTATAAAGAAGAAGTTTGAATTTGAATTGGAGATTCTGAGTTTGACCCCGCCAAGAAGCATGACCTTTCAAGTCAATGGGTTAAATGAAGGTTTTACGGGTCATGGAAGTATAGAAGCGAAAAAATTGAAAAGCGATCGAACCTTTGTTAACGCTACGCTTGATCTTCAGCCGACAGGAAATCTGGCAAAAATAATCAAGCCTCTGATTAAATCCAATCCTCCAAAAATCACTCAAGAGTTTAAGGAAGCGGTAACAGCTAGAATTTATGAATATAAACAAGGTTAACGAACACAAGCCCCTCGAGATAATTGTGTAAAAAGAGAAATCTCTCCTGAAACAATGAAAAAACCATCTTGCATTTCTAGCTACAGGGTGCTAGAATGAAAGATGGTCTGAAAGTTTAAGTTTAGTTAAATATAAATATCCTATAATAACATTAACATAAATAAATAATTATGTCAAGGGAATAGGATTTAAAAAAATGATTTTTCGGACCATAAATAAAAAGGGGTGTGATTTCATGAGTGAGGAACAATTAGAAAAGAATCTCGAACAAGAACGGGTACAGGATATAGCTCAAGAAATTCAAATAACGATCGATAAACTTTCCCAACAAGCAGTTAAAGTTAGTTCAGATGCTCATGAAATACGAAAAACATTTTGGAATGATGTGACGGTGAACATCGACGAGCCAGATGACTTCGAAGAAACATTTTGGAGCATTAGACAGCAAGTTGAACTTTTATCGGAAAGAGAAAGAAATGAAAAACAACTCGATAAGCAAATCCGCACACTTTTTAGATTGAAAGGTTCTCCCTACTTTGGTCGTGTTGATTTTACTGAAGAAGGAGAAATGAATGAATCGATATACATTGGAATCGCCTCTTTCATGGACCAAAATGAAGAAAATTTTCTAATCTATGATTGGCGTGCGCCGATATCTAGTCTTTATTATGATTATCCACCTGGTCCTGCTAAATATGAAACACCGAGCGGAATGATCGATGGGGAAATGACGCTTAAACGTCAATTTATTATTCGTAATGGTACAATCGAGGGTATGTTTGATACAGGTGTGACGATTGGTGACGAGCTCTTGCAGAAAGTACTCGGAAAAAATGCCGATGCACAAATGAAAACCATTGTGGCGACGATTCAAAAAGAGCAAAACCAAATCATTCGAAATGAGAAAAGCAAATATTTAATCGTTCAAGGTGTTGCAGGTAGTGGCAAAACTTCGGCTGCCCTACAGCGCGTGGCGTATTTACTGTACAGACACCGGAAAACTCTATCTTCGCAAAATATTATGCTGTTCTCGCCGAATCCATTGTTCAATAGTTATGTTTCTACCGTACTTCCTGAACTGGGCGAAGAAAATATGGCACAAACCACTTTTCTTGAGTACTTAAGTAATCGGATAGGTCGGGGACTGGAACTTGAGGATTCCTTTACACAGCTTGAGTATTTATTGAATAGCCAAGATACTGAGGAATATAAAACAAGAGTGGACAGTATTCGCTTAAAATCGAGCCTGGATTTTAAAAAGATTATGGACCAATATATTGAGGATTTAGGTCATGATGGGCTTGAGTTTAAGAGCATTACATTGAGAAGTGAAATCCTTCTTTCATCTGAGACCATTAAGGAACAATTTTATTCCTTTGATAAGGACATCTCTATTCGTAATCGAATTGAGGATTTAAAGGATTGGGTCGTTAAGGAATTAAGAAAAAAGAAGAAGATGGAGCGGAGAAAAGATTGGGTTAAAGAAGAAGCACAGTTTTTAGACAAAGAAGATTTCTTAGAAGCTTTCCAAAAGCTCGAGTCTAAGCGTAAAGGTGATGAAGAATCCTTTGATGATTTTGTCTATGAGGAAAAGCTTTTAGCAGAAATCGTCGTTAGCCGCTATTTTAAACCGATTATGAAACAAGTGAAGAGGTTAGCGTTTATTGATTATCCAACTATCTATAAAAATCTGTTTCATACGCTTGGGACCGAATGGTCTAGTGTGGGTGAACATACAATAAGCAGAATTGAGAACGAAGAAATCTCATATGAGGATGCAACTCCGTTTGTTTATTTAAAGGATAAGATTGAAGGATCTATTACTCGTTCCTCTATACGACATTTGTTTATCGATGAGGCGCAGGATTACACACCTTTTCAAATTACCTATTTGCAGGAGCTTTTTCCTTATAGCAAAATGACCCTATTGGGGGATATTAATCAAGGAATCTACTCTCATTCTGATGAAGCTGAATCATTTTTACCAGCGGAAATGCAGGATGACGAGGAGCGGATTATCCTTACAAGAAGTTATCGTTCAACAAAACCGATAGTGGAATTCACAAAGTCTATTTTGAAGGATGGAGGTATGATCGAAGCGTTTAATCGTGACGGACAAATGCCGACCATTACCACGATTTCTTCTGGTCGAGAGGCCTTATTACGAAAAATTGTTGAAACGATTAAAGAACAATCATCCACTTACCAAACGGTGGCAATTATTTGTAAGACTGCAAAAGAAAGTGCAGAAGTATATGCGCACTTGAAATCAGAGGTTCCCGTTCGATTAATCGAAAAAGGGACGATAGCTTTTGAGACTGGCATTTTAGTGATACCCAGCTATCTCGCAAAGGGAATCGAATTTGATTCAGTGCTATTGTATAATGTCGATAAGTATCAAAGAGAAAGTGAAAGAAGACTTTTATATACGGCTTGTACCAGAGCGATGCATGAGCTCCATCTCTTTTCGATGGGAGAGGGAAGTCTGTTATTGAAGGATAGCCTGGATTATAT
The DNA here is from genome assembly GCF_005280205.1 of Bacillus yapensis. GTDB lineage: Bacteria > Bacillota > Bacilli > Bacillales > Cytobacillaceae > Robertmurraya > Robertmurraya yapensis. Next base: position 254,305 of record NZ_SUND01000002.1, read on the forward strand.
TGAAACTAAATAGATTTTATGGATGGAATCCTTTGTGGTTTCATCCTTTTTTTGGAGGGGGAAGAAGTATTAGTGGTTTCGGTTTATAATGCCGGTGCGCTGTTGATAATCATGGTGGCGGTAACTATGAAGGCTTCATAATGCCTGATCGTTGATGATTTTCAGTGTGAGGGTAACTATGAAGCGTTCATAATGCCCATAAGTAGTCCATTTTCGGAAGGATGGTAATTATAAAGCGTTTATAGTGACCAAGTGGTTTGAGTTTTCATTTCAGCGGGAACTATGAATCTTTTACACCACTCGACCTTAGTCCTATTGGTATCAGAGAAATAAAATAGACTTCGTTAAAAGAAAATTTTCCCAAAATATATTGAAATTTCTCCTTAATGGTGTAAAATTACACTAAAAATACAAAGAGAAGGTAGGGGGATTTCTTGCAGCCGCTATCAAGAGATGAGAGAAAACGCATTGTTCAACAAGAATTAGTACAACTTGAAAGAGCAAACTATATTACCTCAAGTGTGTACGAAGGGGTTACAAAAGCACACCATCAGTACTATGATGACTTAGAAGAAAAGGAACAACAAAATCGGGCGACGGCTGAACTAGTACAGGCACCAACAGAAAAGAAGCTGAAACCACAGCTTAAAATACCTGAAAAAGTCAAAAAAACGGAAGAACAAATCAGAGAGAGAAACATTACTTGGCTCCTAAACCTAGGGGTTATTCTCCTGTTAATTGGTGGACTCTATGTGGCCACGAGCAATTGGGCGACAATGTCGAGTCTGACGAAGGCTGGTGCAATAGGATTAATCTCCATTTTGTTTTACGGCATTGCCTTTGTATCGAAAAGAATCCTCAAAATTGATAAGACAGCTTTTGCTTTTATCGTTCTGGCAAGCTTGTTTTTACCTATTTTCTTATTGTCAATTGGCTGGTTCGAACTAGCTGGGACTTACTTGTCCATTTATGGAGAAGGACGTTATCTCTTTGGGTTCATTAGCAGCATTTTGATCCTACCGGTCTATGCTCTTTTGGCGAACAAATTAAAGTCCAGATTATTCGTCTGGTTTTCTTACATAACACTTACAATCGCAATGGGATTTCTGCTTGCGTCATTCAAATTAGGAGAGGATAGCTTCTTTCTTGGAATGATGCTGTTCCAAGCGGTTTTAATTTTCTTGTATCACCGCGTAAAAGGATTTGAGAAACAGAGGATTTTCACAAATGAATTTGTTTATTATGCTCAGTTTAATTTAATCCTAACAACTTTACTCATGCTTGTTCTTTTCAATTCTCATGCGTACTTAGGATTCAATATGATATTAACGGCTGTTATCTATTTATCGATGGTTTATGTAAGTGGAAGAAAAGAATTTCACTTTGTTTTCAGCGCTATGCTTGTGTATGGTGCCTACCAGCTTATTGAAAATACGGTACCCAATGATTTAAGTCCTTTGTTATTCGCGTGCATTGGATTCATTTTTCTCATTGTACCGAGGGCACTTGATGACGATTATCCGTGGAAAAAGATTTTCACCTATACAAGCAGTGTCGTCTCTGGATGTGCTTTTCTTTTTATTACACTTCAGGCCATCACGATAAATTGGGGAGAAGCATCTATTGTTTTAATGATCGCCTATGTTGTGATTGCGGGGAACTTTTTATATTTGAGCAATACGACGAAAAAAATTCTATTTCGTTATCTAACTGCTGTCTTTTTATCAGTAGCTTTATTTGAAGGGATGCTTCTCATCAATCAAGAAATAGAACTACGGCCAATTGTGCTATATGTGTTCTTGATCGGGTTCATTCTTTTTGCTGGAATTGGTGTATACGCGAAGGGGAGACTCCTTGAGGGCATTAAGCAGCCTGCGAGAGACGTTGGTTGGGCCTATATGTTCTTATCGATATTTATTGCTTTCACCATGTACGATTGGTGGGAACTTGCTGTTATGCTGCTACTTATCAGTGTTTGTGCGTATTTGAGTCTTGAAAAAGAAACACGTGCTGATTTTATACCGTTCGCAGAATGGCTTCTCCCTATATCACTTGGTTTGGCAGTTACTTCGTTTGCTGAGGAGTTGAGAGGGCTCTGGCCCTTTTACGAGAATGAGCTAGGAGTTGCGACTCATTGTATTCTAGCGAGTATTGCTCTGATTGTTGCGTATGTTGCTTTTAAAAAACAACAATTAAAAAGAAACAGCTTTTATGTTGCTCAAGGACTCTATACTTTAGGACTAATAGCTGCCATATTCCTCTCGATCAATGGGGAGTGGGTACGTCCACTGATCTTCATCGGAGGCATCCTAATATATAGTTGGCTTTATCGGATTATAAAAATAAAGTACGTAACGTATGTAGTAAGCGGCATATCCTTGATGGCTTATTTTACGATTTTAAGCTCAGGAGGGGAGCTTGGTCGACTGCATCTTATCGGCGGAGCTATTATACTATTGGCAGTAGCGTTCTTTATGAGAAATCGTGAAAAGCATTATTATCAGGCGTTTGCTTTTGTTGGCCATGTCTACATGCCGATTGCTTTATTGCTAACACTGTTTATTTTCGGAAAGGAATCAGTATGGAGCTTTCTTATCGGTCTAATTCTCTATTCCTTAAGTACGAAGCTGGTCGAAAAAGAATGGATACGAAAGGTATTCCTCTATAGTGCCTTTACGATGGTTTTTGCCATATTTGCAACGGCGATTGAATATGTCGAAAATCTTGATGGAGAGTATGCATTTCTTTTAACAAGTGTTGTTATAACAGGATTTTGGCTGTTTGCAAATGCTTCTTATAAAAAGCGAACTATTTACTACCTTGTGGCATTTTCTTTATTAGGGATGCTTGCCTTTTTAAATATGTATCCATACAAAATAATCCCGTTCGTAGTAACTGTGGTGTATTCAATCGGATTATTGCTGATTCTACACCGAAGTAAGTGGGATTTCCTAGCGATACTACCAAACCTATTTATTTATATGGGTGCCATACAATATTTAATCTATGAGCCATTTTCATCAATTCATGAACTATGGATTCTAGCGGGACTAGGAATTGCCTTTCTCATTGCAGGAAAATGGTGTTACCGTCAGTTGTTCGAGCAACATGAAGGAGAAGTGTCGTTCTCGGTTGATTCCTATACGTTGATAGCCGTTTTCTTCTTTGGGACGATGTATGGGTTCGATCAACCAACGATATGGTCAAAGTTACTTCCAGGCTTGTTAATTGTACTAACATTATGGCTCCAAAGAAGAAGAGTATCTGTGGAACTCCAATGGATACCGACATTTTTAGCAGGTGCGTACTTACTGCAGCCTTATTACGCTTTGCTTGGCGAGCTTTCAATACATCCACTTTTAGTAAAAGAGGCTTATGTTTTACCATTTATCATGCTTTTGATTTATTTACAATTTTGTCTAAAAGGAAAATACGAAGAGATTATAACTTATTTGCAGTGGGGCATTTTGCTTGTGGTATCAGGAGTGCTCGTTTTTGATGGCCTGGAAACGTCAACCATTTACGATGCATTAATTGTCGGAGGCTTGTCCTTAGTTTCTTTACTTGCAGGTGTTTTCCTAAAAATAAAATCGTATTTCTTCGTCGGTTCAGCGGTCCTATTGCTAAATGTATTCCTGCAAACCAGACCATACTGGGGAAACCTTCCATGGTGGGCATACTTACTCATTGCCGGTTCAATCTTGATAGGAGTAGCCAGTTCTAACGAATGGAATAAACAAAAAGCAGCAAGAGGAGAAAAAACACTCATATCCACATTAAAAGATAACGCCATAAAAATGTGGAAGCAGTGGAGATGAAATTATAATTAAGGAAGCTAGAAACAGTAGTAATAAATGCCTTGTTGTTTGCTTTTTCAATTAAGGGGGTAGAAAATATGTGGGAGACTCTTCCTGATTGGTTTTGGGCATTATATTATTTGTTTTTCTTGTCCACGTTAGGAACTGCAATAATCAGTGTTGTAAAAAATAGGCATAGGAGATTGTCCGTTTTAGCCATTGTTTTTACTTTTACGGTTCCAATAATTAGCCTGATAAACAGCATTGGTAGAGTAGAAGGAATGAATGAATTAGAACACTTATTTAGTCAACTGCAACGTGGTGCAGTTTGGTCTATCTTTACTGTTATGGGTTATTTGTTCTTATTAGTATGGTGGGTATTAACCCTGTTCAAAAGTAAGTCCAAAAACCAAGTGATAGAATCGAATTAAAATAACGGAGACCTCAATATTTGGGGTCTTTTTATTCAATAAACGATTATTATGAAAAACAAAACTGCTTAAGTTGAGCCGAACTAGTTGATTGGAGCGGAGGGTGCTTGACTCCTGGGGGAGTAGCGTGATAGGCGAGACTTACTGGCGCTAGCGCCTTACAGCTCGGCTCACGCCCCCCGGAAAGCAGGTGCCCGGAACGTAAAGCAACGGAATCTATACGCAATTCCATCCAAAAATCACAAAAGGCACCGAGAGGAGTGAACTCTCAATACCTTTTGTCAACATAGGGCTATCCAGGCCGTTTTTGAGTGTAAATTGATTCTGAAATCAATTAATATTAGTAAAGTGATGTTTGATGTTTTCTCCAAGGTAAGTTACCTTTTTACTATTACTGACAACTTTATTCGTTTCTTATGAGAAAAAGAATATCCCCATTAAAGAATAAATAATCACCGTTGAAAATAAAACGGTCATGTGGACAAGAGAATAAATAAACATCGACTTTGCCCATTTACTTGGCTCCATTTTTTTCGAGCCGTATATATTTAAAACAAGCCAACCGATGCTCAAAATCAGAGCCACTAGCATAAGGCCGATACTCAATGTCCCGAACAGAAAGCTCATCAAAATCATGATGACAAGATAGACGTTCGTCTGGATATATGTTCTTTTGACCCCTTTAACGACGGGAAGCATTGGAACTTTAGCAGCTTCATAGTCTTCGTGACTGCGAATCGCAATCGCATAAAAGTGAGGCATTTGCCAAATAACTGTGACAAAAAATAATCCAATAATTGCAGGGTGAGTAATATCCGGTTGAATGGCAGCCCAACCGATTAGTGGTGGCATAGCTCCAGAAATACTGCCTATTTCAGTATTCCAAATGGTTCTTCGTTTTGACCACATTGTATAAGGTACGACATAAAAAAACACGCCGAGAAAACCTAGTAAGCCAGCAAGAGGAGTGGCTAAGGCGAGAATTCCAACTCCAACAACCGTCATAAGAATGCTTAAAATAAGTACGGTCTTCGCTGAAATTTCTCCCGTTACGGTTGGGCGATTCTTCGTTCTCTTCATAACCGAGTCAATATCCCGATCGTATAGATTATTAAAGGCTCCTGCAGCAGCAATCACTAGCGTCGAACCAAGTAGAGCATAGACGATATTGGGGTAACTTTCCACTAAATCTTTTTGATAGGTGTATAGAGCGAGAGTTAATCCAGCAAACATCGGGATTAAGTTAGATTTAATGATACCTGTTTTAACCGTTGCTCCAATAATTTTGGATAACGGACGTTTGGGAAGTTCGTTTGAACTTAAATTTTCATTCATGACGTTGAAAGGTCCTTTTCGTTAAAATTTCTCTGCAGTCTGCATTTATAGCACTAATATAACATTCGATAGCGTTACTTATTGTGATTAAAATCACCAATACTATTTTACCATCATTCTTTCAAGAAATTAAGTAGTAGGTTAAAATTGAGAATATATTTCATTCTAAAGAAGAGGGGTAAAATGGAGTTAGGGTGAAAACACAATTCCACTTGGCAGATATGGAGAGCCAGTGGAGTTTGCCAAAACCATGGTGTTCCTGGCATCAGAAGCCTATACTTACAAAACAGGTCAGTCTATTCTTGTCGATGGCGGTTCGACTGGATCGATTTAAATGGGCTAAATTTTAGACATTTTTCATCATGATTTTACAATAATATAATTATGTAAACTAATAATAATCGAAAGCTTGGAGAGAATCCTCCAAGCTTTTTTTAGATCATATTGGTATGGAATGATTTAAATTATGTGAAAAAAATCTAGTAAAGATATTTGAGTAGGAAATAGAAGTAATCAGTGAAACCCGAATGTTGAATGATTAGAATCTCATTATCATCTCTGTCTGAGTCTTTCGTACATTCCAAATAAGCTTCGGTTTCTTGAAATAAATCACAATGCGAGCAGTGTTTAGATTGGGGAGGGGATTCATTTGCAGCAACTACGTGACTTGAAACATGGCTTGTACTGACTATCATAATAGTCAAAAAGACGATGCACAAAGATAAGAAATATCGAAACAACAGGACTCCTCCTTCCATGTCGTTTCAATATTTTATGAAATATTGGAAGGAGGGGAATAGACAATTGGTGTGGAAAAATTTAACAAGATTAATCTTTAATTGTGAGGCCAAGCATCATCGCAAATCCAATTGCTTGTTCAGAGTTCACAATGCAGCCAGGTAGATCGTTTAATTCAACTTGAATGGTTTGAAAAGTAGAACTACTAATGTCAGTTCCTTTTAATGCAGTGCGAGAGAAATTCGCATCATTCAAATCACATTCCTGAAAGTCTATTTTATTGAATTTACATTCATAGAAGTCTGCATTTCTGAGAATGCTGTTATTGAAAACCCCTTGTTTGAAGCTGCTATAGCCAAACGAACTTAGATTCAAATTACAATTTTCGAATAAGACATTCGCGAAGGTTGCCTCCGCTAAATTCACTCCTAATAATTTGCAGTTCTTAAATTCTGTCCGGTGAATTACTGCCTCCATGAGGTCAGCGTTTGATAAATCACAATGGTCAAAAATAACATCAGTTAAATCGATTTTTCTAGAAGAGACGTTGTTAAAGGTTACGTTTTGAAAGATGACTTGCGAAAACCTAATCTTATCCAAATTTTCTAGTTCAATTGTACAATTCGAGATAAGACAGTCTTCAATATATGGATCATCTGGATTGAAAATTTCCTCAAAGTTTACTGGAGCTAAATGAGCAGGGATTTTTGGTACATCGATTTTTTTGGCCATATGTATCATCCTTATTTTAAAATAAATTCTTCAATAACATTATAACTGAACGCAATGGAATTTGAATTTATTATGTTGATATATTTTAAGGAACGGAAATATGTTATGAAAATGTTAGGAAATTACAGCTATATTACAGTTTTATTAAAAAGAACATAAAGAGAATACAACCTCTCGAAAGTTATAGACGTATAGAAATGGGGTATGGTAGTCTATAAAAGTTGTTGGGAGGTTGAATCATGGAAAAACGAGAAGCTTACTATGATAACGCGAAATTTTTTCTGATTTTTTTCGTTGTATTTGGCCATTTAATCCAATCGTACATTCAAGAGGATAAATTTATCTACACCATATACACAACAATTTATACATTTCATATGCCTGCATTTATCTTAATCTCAGGATTTTTTGCAAAAGGCATTCACAAAAAAGGGTATGTCAAGAAGATCACGAAGAAATTAATCATTCCGTATTTAATTTTTCAAGGGATATACGCAGTTTACTACAATTTTATCCAGGAAAATGATGGGATTGTATTAGACCCATTTGTACCGCAATGGTCCCTATGGTTCCTGATAAGCTTATTTTGTTGGAATCTCATGCTGTTTGTTTTCACGAAATGGAAAGCTGGCATTTCACTGATCATCACTGTAGCCTTAGGTGTCATTGTTGGGTATTTTGATGAGATTAACAGTTTCTTAAGCTTATCACGTACGTTCGTCTTCTTTCCTTTCTTCTTAATCGGATACTACTTGAAGAAGGAACATTTTGAAAAAGTGAAGGCAGTAAAGTTTAAGTATTTGTCGTTGTTCGCATTGTTATCAATATTTGCTGCTGTTTATCTACTTCCGGACTTCGAATACAAATGGCTGTTTGGTTCAAAGCCATATGGGGAATTGGATGAAGCCGGACTTAATGCTGGAACAATTCGTTTAGGCGTTTACGCCGTTACATCCCTTGCGACGCTTAGTTTCTTAGCATTAGTTCCGAGAAAACACTATTTCTTTACAAAATGGGGTACAAGTTCGCTTTACGTCTATCTTCTACACGGTTTCTTTGTAAAATACTTTAGAAACAGTGGATTAGAAAATGTTCTAAGTGAATCAGAACAAATCATTGTGCTGCTACTCTTATCAATCTTACTGATTGCGTTTTTATCGAGTAAATTTATTCGAAAAATTGCCCAGCCGTTGATTGAATTAAGGCTCTCTTTACCGAAAAAGTATGTGGCGAATTTCGGACAAAAGGAATAAAACATACATTGAATTAGTTACAAATGGGAACACTCCTAACTAGCAAAGGTTAGGAGTTTTTTCTATGAAAAATTATTTCTTTTTTATCATTCTTATAACAATTGTGTTTGGGACATATTCATGGTCTATGTCAGCTTCTCGAGAGATCAATGTAGTCGCTTTAGGGGATTCGATTACATACGGGACGGGCGATTCAAAGAAAATGGGCTATGTTGAAAGAGTGAAAAACCAGCTTGAGGAAAAAGAGGGCTTGCCTGTATTTGTGAAAAACTATGGAGTGCCACGGCTGACAAGTGAAAATATATTAGAAAAGCTTGAGGATACGAAAATACAAGACGATGTTAGGAAGGCTAATTATATTTTTCTCTATATCGGAACAAATGATTTTAGAAAATGGATAAAGCCTGCGGGAGATAAGCTTCTTACTAACAATATGATGAAAGGGAAAACGATCTTTTTCGATAATTTACAGAAAATACTAGGTGAGCTGCGAAGTGAAAATTCGCTTGCGCAAATTTATGTTTTTGGGTTGTATCATCCATACACAGAATTTGAGAACCAACATGAAATATTGGATATTATTGAACTGTGGAATCATGAGATGGTCAATGCGACGAACTTATTTAAAGATACTTACTTCGTACCAACATTAGATTTGTTTCAAAATAAGCCGAAGATGGAATATTTCCAAGATAAGCTCCATCTGAATGCAGATGGCTACAAAGCGATTGCGGATCGCGCGATGGAGAGGATTATTGAGATAGAAAAGAATAAACATTCTAGTTAAGAAAGCTGTCCTGGTGGCAGCTTTTTTTCGTATTGTCAAACAATGGTTTAATTGAATGGAAAATTCTAATATAATCGGACTGTAAGCGTTAAAAGGAAGTGTTAGCTAATATGGAAAAAAATCTATTAGAGTCTGATTGTGAAAAGTGTTTTGGGTTATGCTGTGTAGCACTTCCCTTTGGAAAATCAGCTGATTTTGCTATGGAAAAAGAGGGAGGAACACCCTGTCACCACTTACAGTCAAATTATAGCTGTAGCATCCATAAAGAATTACGGAACAATGGTTTTAAAGGGTGCACCGTCTTCGAATGTTTTGGTGCGGGGCAAAAGGTTTCACAGATAACATATCGTGGTCAAGATTGGAGAGAGGATCCAACAGTAGCAAAGGAAATGTTTGCTGTCTTTCCGATAATGCAACAGTTGCATGAAATGCTTTTGTATTTAGATGAAGCCCGTAATCATGGGGCAACCAAATCGATACATAAAGACTTACAAAAAGCATTGGATGAGACAGAGCTAATGTCGAATTTAAGTCCAAAATCGCTTCTAGATTTAGATATACATATTCATAGAACAAGAATAAACGAATTATTATTACAAGTAAGTGGTCTAGTTCGTGATAAAGTTAAAAACAAAAATTCCAAAAAGGATCTAATAGGTGCAAAATTAAGAGGAGCAAATCTTAAAGGTACTGATTTTAGAGGTGCATGGTTAATTGCAGCCGATCTTCGGGAAGCTGACATGTCTATGTGTGATTTCATTGGTGCTGATTTGAGAGATGCTGATTTAAGAGGAGCTAATCTTACAGGGAGTATTTTTCTAACACAAGTGCAAGTTAACTCCGCTATCGGGGACATCCATACGAAACTACCGGACTCATTAAAATTACCGCCACATTGGCTCGAATAAATTGAACGTTTAGCTCTATTGTTACGCCGAATTTATCGTTACGCCAATAAAGCTAAACTCAATAGAGAGTAAAAGTTCCTCTCCAAGATTAGGATAAAATATGAAACGCGTTTCAGAGCAAGAGTTTTTTTCAAAAAGGTGAGTACATGACGAATATTAAAGACTTAGCGAAACTAGCTGGTGTATCGGTAACCACAGTCTCCCGCGTTTTAAATGAGCATCCCTATGTGAGTGAAACGAAAAGGGTTGCTGTATTAGAAGCGATTAAAGCTACAAATTATCATAAAAACATAAATGCAGTTCACCTAAGCAAGGGAAAGACTTTGCTAATGGGGGTGGTACTCCCTTTCACAAGTCATCCTTATTTTGCTTCATTATTAAAGGGAATTGCTAGAAAAGCATTAGAGCATAATTATAAATTGGTGTTGTTTCAAACGGATTATTTAGAAAGTCGAGAGCTCGATGCACTGAAGATGTTGAATGAAAAGCAGATTGATAGCTTAATCATATGTTCAAGAGCATGTAGTATCGCAACGATCGAAGAGCATCTACAATTTGGACCAATTGTGTTATGTGAGAATTTAAAGAGAGGACAAGTGTCTACCACATTTGTTAACCACTATTCTGTCTTTTTTGAGGCGCTTGAATACTTGTATCGAAAAGGTCATCAAAAAATTGGTTATTGTGTTGGCAGACGGTCAGGGAGTAGCAGTGCGAAAAGAGAGCAAGCTTACAAGGATTTTCTTGAGAAATACGATTTACCTTTTAAATCGGAATATATTATGGATAACTGTCTCTATGTTGAGGACGGAGAAAAGGTCATCAAGCATATGAAGCAAATGGAGGAACCTCCGACGGCATTATTAGTAACGAATGATCAAATAGCAGCAGGTATTGTGACGTGTGCTCATAATGAAGGGATTACGATTCCTGATGATCTAGCCATTATTGGTTTTGATAACCAACCGATTGCAAAGATGATGAATATTACTACGATTGATATTCCACACGAACAAATGGGAGAGAATCTTTTTTTACAAGCGATCGGAGAAGAAATTACTCATAAAGAAAATAGGAGTGAAGCTAATCGAACGCGGGACTGTTTGAGGGGAGGAATGAAAATGTCAGTTATAACAACTGAAAGATTGAATTTACGGAAGATGGAGAAAGAGGATGCAAACTTTTTGCAGGAAATCTTCTCAGACCCTGTAGCAATGAAGTATTATCCTTCTACAAAAGACGAAAAGCAGACGATGGATTGGATTGAATGGACGTTAAAGAATTATGAGGACTATGGTGTTGGGCTTTGGATTGTGGAGGATAAAGAAACAGGAGAATTTCTTGGTCAATGTGGAATCGTACCTCAAGAAGTGGATAACGAGATTGTGATGGAAATTGGGTATCTTTTTGCCAGAAGAGCTTGGGGCAATGGCTATGCCACTGAAGCGGCTTCTGCATGTAAACACTATGGTTTTGAACAATTGAATTTAAGCAAGATCGTTTCCTTGCCTGATGTAAACAATATTCCATCAACAAGAGTGGCAGAACGTATTGGCATGAAAGTTGAAAAGACAATTTATAAGTGGGGAAAAGATGTTTTTGTGTATTCTGTCTCTAGGGAAGGAGAAATCAAATGAAACCAAGGATTACAGTAATCACACTCGGAGTAGATGATTTAGAAAGAGCTGTAGCTTTCTATCGTGACGGACTTGGGTTTCCAACAGAAGGAATCATTGGTCAAGAATTCGAACATGGGGCTGTGGCATTCTTCGACCTCCAAGCAGGTTTAAAATTGGCGATTTGGAATCGCAAGGATATCGCCCATGAGGCTAAAGTAAAACTTGGAACAAGGAGTTCTACTGAATTGACAATTGGTCACAATGTTGGGAGCAAAGAAGAAGTGGATAGGGTAATGGAACAAGCGTTAATGGCTGGTGCAGTCATTTCTGACCCTGCTCACGAAACCTTTTGGGGTGGATACTCTGGTCATTTTCAGGACCCTGATGGACATTTGTGGGAAGTCGTCTGGAATCCACAGTGGGATTTACAGGATTAGGAGGTATTCATGATATGAAACTTGATCGGGACACTCAATATATCAGGGAAGTTCGTTTGAAAAGGGAACAGATTTTTTCCTATGATCATTTTCCACTAAATCTTCCAGTCATTCGCTATTTAGATGAAATTGTCTTTCATCCAAATATCACGTACATAGTAGGAGAAAATGGAACCGGAAAGTCCACTTTACTTGAAGGAATTGCGCTTAGTCTCGGATTTAATGCGGAAGGCGGTACTTTGAATTTTAATTTTTCAAGCTATGATTCTCACTCTGATTTGGACGAATATCTTCGAGTGGTAAAAGGGGTTGAAAGAGCAAGTGACGGCTTTTTCTTTCGAGCAGAAACCTTTTATAATGTTGCAACGAATATTGAGGAAATGGATAGGGAGCCAGGAGGAAGGAAGATTATTGATTCCTTTGGCGGAAAATCTCTCCACGAACAATCTCATGGAGAATCATTCTTTGCTGCCTTTATGGAGCGGTTTGGAGAAAATGGACTGTACATATTAGATGAACCAGAAGCTGCTTTGTCGCCTTTAAGACAACTGTCGATGCTAGCTAGAATCCATGAATTGATCAACGCAGGTTCCCAATTTATAATTTCAACCCACTCTCCAATCATCATGGCATATCCTCATGCGAAAATCATCCAATTAACAGGGGAAGGGATCCAAGAAATAAGATTAGAAGAGACATCCCATTATTCAATCATGAAGCAATTTTTTGAAGACCGAGAGCGTTTGTTACACCATTTGTTTCAATAGGCAGATGGATTAAATTGTATTCATTTCTCAAAAAAAATTACATAAAACTGGACTAGCACCTTACCACTTTTCTATTTTTGCCATATAGATATGGTAGATAGAAGGAAAGGAGGCTAATCAGATGATATTAACAATCATTAGAAATTTTGTTGACAGTAACATTCAAACAGCAGATCAATTATTAACAAATCTTTTAGAACTGTTTAGATCACTATTAGAGCCAGGCAGCGGTGACTAGTAACCTGCGTAGAGGAATCGGCAATGTTTATAACAATTTTAAGAGTTGGATTCCTAAAAATCGAACCTAATATTAACAATGGTGATTTACAGTCATCATTGTTGTCTTTTACATTCCAAATACTCCTAATAATGTAACTAAGAATAAGCTAACCTACCTTTTGTCTCTCATAGACCATGCGCGTGCATGGTCTATTTTAACGAAAGATAGTAAAATAGTCTGATTATTTAAAAATAGACAACTTTCACCTCATGTAATAAAATGGAAATACAGAAGCTATTTTTATATAAGGAGTCCTTGAAATGCTAAATGTAATATGCGTTTTACTATGGCTATTCGCATTATGGAAATGGGGAGATTGGAAGAATTGGGAGAAATATTACGGGACCATTCTTTTCTTTATGCTAGGTGACTTCCTATATTTATACTTATTGTCAGATCATTATCCAATGTGGAAATATACTCCACCCGATTTATTTGGGAAATATGATTTAACAAACACACATATTGCATTAGCTATTATTCTAGTCAAATATCCTGCCACGATACTCATCTTTTTATCGAAATTTCCCACACAAAACATTTTCAAACAGATTCTTTATTTCGCTTTTTGGATAGCCCTTTATGGTGTAAATGAATTAGTAGATTTACAATTCAATAATATTACATATGACAATGGGTGGACTTTTTGGTGGTCCGTATTCTTTAACGGGGTTATGTTTTTCATTTTATGGGTTCATTCTAAAAAACCATTAGTTGCATGGTTTTTATCGATTATTTTTATCGTGTATTTATGGCAAACTTTCGATGTTCCAGGAATTGTTTTTCGTTAACTTGTAGTCGACGCAAATTTTTGTGTCATTTTTTTTTGAAAAAATTTGATGGAGGTCTAAGATGATCATAATGGTTAATGGAGCCTTTGGCGTTGGAAAAACAACAGTTGCAAAGGAGCTGCATAAAACGATAAAAGAATCGATGCTGTATGATCCAGAAGAAGTTGGCTTTATGCTGAGAAGCATCATAACAGAAGATATCAAACTCCCGGAAGAACGAACAGATAATTTTCAGGATTTGAAACTTTGGAAGGTACTTGTCGTCCAAGTAGCTGAACAATTAAGAAGGCAATATAACAAGAATTTAATTGTTCCGATGACGATTTCTGACAAAGAATATTTTCACTATATTTATAAAGGATTTAAAGGTATAGATAAAGAAACCTATCATTTTTGCTTGATAGCAGAAGAACCAACCATTCATGAACGACTTAGGCTCCGGGGAGAAACGGAAGGGAACTGGTGTTATCAGCAAACAAGTAAATGTGTTGCAGCATTTCAAGCTGAAGAGTTCGCTCAGCAGATTAAAACAGATGGAAAGAGTATTGATGACATCGTTAAGGAAATGAAGAGAGAAATTGATGGGTTATAAGATTCGTATTATAAAAAAATTGGGGTGCTAAATGAAAGATATCATTAGAAAAGCATATAAAGAATTAACCGATGATTATGAGCATAATGTAGACACTCAAAGTGCCTATAACATATTTTACGAGAGGCCTGCTATGACAAACCTTTTCCCTAATGATTTGAACAATAAGAAGGTACTCGATGCTGGGTGTGCAGCTGGTTGGTATACAGAACAGTTCATCAAGTTAGGGGCTGATGTTGTGGCGGTTGATATGAGTCCAGAAATGGTCGAAGCTACCATTAGGCGGGTAGGAGATAAAGCCGAGGTCTTGTGCTGTGACTTAGATGGGAAATTACCTTTTGCTGATGAATCCTTTGATTTGATCATAAGCTCTTTAGTTCTCCATTATGTGCAGGATTGGAAGCAGACTTTTGCTGAATTTCAAAGAATACTAAAACCAAAAGGCTCTTTTATTTACTCTATACACCATCCTATGATGGATATTAACCTATCTAAAGAAAAAGAGTATTTTACTACCGAACTAATTATAGATACGTGGAAAAGACAAGGGAAATTGATAAAAGTACCATTTTATAGACGTCCGTTACAGACGATTTTGAATGAAACCCTTTCTAATTTTTCCATTGAGAAAATATTAGAACCACAGCCTACAGAAGAATGTAAGGAAAAAGCTCCAGAAAGTTATGAAAAACTAATGAAGAATCCTCATTTTCTAATCATAAAAGCGGAAAAACGAAAATAACTGTGATAAAAATGGGAGGAAGATAGATGAATTTTAAACTGAGTGAAGCAATTGAACTTTTGGAGCGTACACCTAGAACACTAGAATATTTTCTAACTGGATTATCTGATAGTTGGTTGCAAAATAATGAAGGAGAAGGGACATGGAATATTACCGAGGTTATCGACCATTTAATTGAAGGGGAGAAAGTAAACTGGATTCCAAGGTTAGAATTCGTTCTTCAGAACGGAGAAAGTAAACCGTTTCCCCCATTTAATCGTTATGCCCACTTAAATCAAGAATTTCCACTTTCTTCGGAACAGAAAATGATTGATTTTAAGATAATTCGAATGGAAAATATAGCTAAACTTAAGAGCCTGATAGAATCTGATTCACATCTGGAACAAACTGGGATTCATCCTGAATTCGGTGTCGTAAAGATAAGAGAATTACTTTCGACTTGGGCCGTTCATGATTTAACTCATATTCGACAAATCGTTCGAATCATGGCTGAAAGATATAGGGCGGATGTTGGACCATGGATAGAATATCTAGGAATCTTAAAAAAGCCATAAAAAATGCCATTCCAACTATCATCAAGGGAGGACAAAAAATTGCTAATAGAAGACAAAGAATATAACATCAAACATTTACATTATATTATAAGGTCAGCAAAAAAGAAGGATGCAAAGTACCTCTCTAAAATCAGGCTTCAAATCGATGGTGAAACAGAAAACCTTGATCGAGAGCAAGGGGAGGCATTTATTGACGAGTCGGGATTTAAGCAGATTATTCAGCGAGATACAGAAAGTACTAGAAACCTATTTTTAGTTGCTGAAGTTGACGGTAGAATTGTTGGATTTTCTAGATGTGAAGGTAATGAATTAAAGAGGACGATACATAAGGTAGAGTTTGGTGTTTGTGTTTTAAAGGAATTTTGGGGCTATGGAATTGGAAGGAATCTTCTAGAAGAATCGATTCAATGGGCTGATTCAAATGGCATTAAGAAAATAGCCCTTAATGTTTTAGAAACAAATGAAAAAGCCATTGAACTTTATCAACAATTTGGTTTTGAAGTAGAAGGAATTTTAAAGAAGGACAAATTCTTATCAGACGGGAAATACTATAATACGATTGTGATGGGACGTTTTAATGATTAAGCATTAGGGGGAAGTAGATGACAGCCATTGGTTTCATTAGACATGGAATTACCGAGTGGAATGTGATTGGAAGAGCACAAGGACGGACAGATATCCCATTAAATGAACAGGGTAGAGAGCAAGCTATGAAAATTGCTGAGAGGCTAACCGACGAAGATTGGAATATGCTCGTCTCTAGTAATTTAAAAAGAGCTGTTGAAACAGCATCAATAATAAGTGAGAAAATGAATCTGCCTATTAGTTTTCTAGATGAAAGAATTCAAGAAATTAGCTGCGGTAAAATTGAAGGAACAACAGAAGAGGACAGGTTAATTAAATGGGGGAGCAGCTGGCGTGACCTAGATCTTGGAATGGAATCAACAGAGGAAGTGGCAAGAAGAGGTAGTGAATTTATCGATGAACTAGTTTACCTTCATAAAGGGAAAAGGATTTTAGTTGTTAGCCACGGGGCGATGATTGGGATCCTCTTACAAACGTTATTGCCAGAAAAATTTAAGACCACCTATATGGATAATACATCTCTTACGATTTTACAAAATATTGATGGAGTTTGGGATTGCCAACTTTATAACTGTACGAATCATTTAAAAACATCTGTTTTAGATTAGTAGAGATTCGCTGCAATGTAATATATCTAGTAGTATATATTTTTTATAGGATCATAATTAAGTTGAAAAGTATAGCATTAAAAGAACATATGGAGTTTTATGATTGAGAGATAAGAATATTACTATAAAGAAACAGCTTAGGTGAATTTCACCCAAGCTGTTTTTTCAATTAGCTCCAATTTCCACATGTTCAAAGCTTGACACTTTAAACAGACCTGTATCGGTAAGCTTCAATTCCGGAATTACTGGTAGTGTTAAAAAAGATAATGTTAAGAACGGGTTGAATTCAGAACCAGCACCGATGGCTTTTAATGCCTCATTTAACTCATTTAATTTAAAATTCACCTTTTGATAAGGTTGGTCAGACATCAATCCAGCGATCGAAAGCGAAAGGGAAGCAATTACTTTTTGGTCTTTCACAACTATGAGTCCACCTTGCATATCCCTAATCATATTTGCAGCAAAAGCCATATCTGTATCATTGGTCCCTGCGACTACAACGTTGTGAGAGTCATGAGCGATAGTTGTTGCAATGGCACCAGAATGGAAGCCGAAGCCTTTGACAATCCCTAGTCCTATAAGCCCGGTCATATGATGGCGTTCAATCACAGCTAGCTTCAATTGGTCCTTTACTGTAGATGGCTGGAAAAAGCCTGTTTCACACACATCTGTCTTTTCGATTAGATGTTTCGTGACAAGGCTGTTTGGAATAATTTCGATGATATTCGATTGATTTAAAGGGTGGACAATTTGAAAATCACTTGGCAGTATTTCATGAAAATGAACGGTATTCGTCAACTCTCTTGTATCCTTCATGTTGTCTTCTTTTGAAAAAGGGAGTACCTGGCCATCTTCTACCACTAGGTAACCATCTTTATAGACCCTCGATATTTTTATCGTCTCTAAATCATCTAAAAGGATAAAATCAGCTTGATATCCGGGAGCGATTGCTCCTTTAGTACTTAGTCCAAAGCATTCAGCTGCGTTAATTGTTACCATTTGTATCGCTGTAATGGGGGCGACTCCTAACTTTATCGCCATTCTCACAATATGATCGACACTACCTTCGTCTATTAAGTCATCCAAATGTTTATCATCAGTGACTAATAAACAGCGTCTTGAATTTCGTTCATTAACAGCTGGGAGAAGCTGCTTCAAATCCTTGGCCACTGTACCTTCTCGTATCATCAGATACATTCCTCTTCTTAGGCGTTCCTTTGCCTCTTCAGCAGTTGTACTTTCATGATCCGTTCTAATGTGAGCTGACGTGTATACATTAAGGTCATGAGGTGAAAGTCCGGCACCATGCCCATCAACTCTTTTTCCATGCTTTAGTGCATCTGAAATTTTTGTAAGCATATCCGTGTCCGCTGCTAAAACTGCAGGGTAATTCATGACTTCTGCAAGCCCTAGTACTCGAGGATGTTGATAGAACGGCTGTAAATCTGAAGCTTCTAAAGTTGCTCCTGAATGTTCAAACTGAGTAGCTGGTACGCAGGATGGAAGCATAAAATAAAAATCAAATGGCAGATTTTCGGAATCATCAAGCATATATTGAATACCATTTTCACCTGAAACATTGGCGATTTCATGCGGGTCAGCTATAACCGTGGAAACACCATGGGAAAGAAGGACTTTTGCAAATTCGGTTGGAGTTAACATCGAAGACTCAATATGAACGTGTCCATCAATAAAAGTAGGGGAGATGTATCGACCAGCAGCATCGATCACATTTCTACCTTCGTATTCACCAATTCCAACAAATACTCCATCAACGATAGCGATGTCTCCCGTACTAATTTCTCCATTAAATACATCTATAATTTTCCCATTTTTGATCACTGTGTCTGCTGGTTCTTTACCAGAGGCAACCGCAATTCTTTTACTCAAATTTTCCTTCAACTGAATCACCAGTCCCTTTTCAATAAGTCTCTTTACCCATCATATCATTTCCAGAATTGAAAAAAAGAAAAATGAAATCTTTAAGAGTAATTAATAATCTAGCATTGAACTACCCCCACCTAAAATCCCAATGGATTTTTGAGGAAGGGGATTCCTAAAAAAGGCTACTAAAGTAAAGAGTTTAGTAGACCATTGCCTGTTCAACTAGGCAATGGGTTTTCTACTTTTCACCTTTGACAAACCTTTTTCCTCCAAGTCTGAAAGAGCCCCTTGAGGAAAGAGTTGATTCATTGAGTCAATCTTGTCGCAGGCGAAAAGTTCTATCTGATAGAACGTGTGTTTACGAACATCGGATAGGCATGATGAAACCCACTTCCACTGCGCCCAGTGATGTAGACCTGCTATCTTCTCTGGTAACAGGGAATGCAACACTGGTGGAAGCGTTTCTTTGAAACCCATTGCACGTCGTGCAATCACATAAGAAGCAGCTTGATGAATCGAAATTCCCAATCGCTTCATGTATTTGATTTTACCAATTTGGGAGGTGTACGCTGGATTTACATCAAACACGGCTACCCCAATTTTCTCTGCTCGGTTTTTAATAGCAGAAATCATTTTATTGTACGCAAATTGACTCATCACTTTATTGGCTTTTCTATTGCCGTATGGATGAGATACTTTTGATTGGTTGGTATTTAATTTTTCCAAAGCAATAGGTTGATTTAACTTCATCGCTAAATCAACAATAACTACTGCTTTGTTTTCAATCACTTTTGTAATTTGTTCAGACGTTTTCGTTTCCAAATTGAAAGAAAACACACCTGATTTTATCAGTTGCCCTTTTGCATTGATATTGGACCATGCGATGTGGTCTACATTTAAATCCAGACCTAATAAGCCGTCTGCACGACTATGATTCTTATGAGGATTCTCTGGCACATCAACTACACATTTGAAAATATAGTAGTCCCCATGATCTTCAATAGACCATGCAATGGGTTTTCCGTATTTCTTTTTGTTTTTGCAGTTCATCTGTGTTTCAATTGCGTGGTCAACCTGTTCTTGACCATATGGAAATACAAGGTTTTCAATCTTTATCTTAGTCCCATCCGGGGTTGTGAAATGAAGTTCTCGCGTCTCTGGAATATAACAAAACACGAAATTGCCGACTTTGGCATCTTTTCGTCCACTAATCGTCATTTGATGATAGCGAGCTTGTTCCCAATCTTTTCGCCATTGTTGATGGTCGTTTTGATAATTTTCTATTGTGTGTTGAGCCTTGAATAACTTCTTCGTGCCAAAAACTACACTTTTAGTGTTATGTTTTAAGCCTTCTAGCTCCTTTTGCAATCTATCTAATCTGAATTTCAATCGACCTAATTTATTTCTAAAATGAGCGATTTGGACATCTAAATAGTCATGTTCAAATTGATAAGCGTGATAGTAAATGTCAGATCTAAGTTTAAATTTCACCACAAAAAAATGGCCAAATTGTTGTTCTCTGGAGGTTTGATTGAATTTTGGATTTCCGTTTACAAAGGATTGTTTGATTATTAAAAGAGTCGTTAAATGGCGTTTGGTTGATTTCATTTTCTTTTTAACCGAAGTCATTTGAACTTCTTTGTTTTCGATATACATTTTTTGAAGTTCCTTTTGAGATTTGAACAAGGCGTTTGCTTCTTGAACAGCACTACCTGCATAATGATCATTCAATTGAAAACGTTCTTTTACAGTAAGATGCAGAGATTTTTTTCTCCTCGATTCATTCGAACGTTTTTCTAATACTTGTGTTTGAAATGCAAAGTGTTTAGAACGATTAAACAAAAGAAGGGTATGAGAAATAGAGTCGTTATATTTTTCAGGTAACGTATTTTTGTATACACGAGTAGAAAAATAGGTTTTCCTCATTTCTCAACCACACCACCCAAAAGAACATTTGTTCTTAATTTTATTTTACCAAAAATTCATAACCTTGTCCCTTTGTTTTCATTTAATTCCGAAATTAGACACAAAAAGCGATTCATCTCCTCCCTACGTAGTTGAGGAAGGAGTCTTCTCGCTAGTGTTGATAAGTTCAGTTTCGAGATAGGCGAAAACGTAAATTCCTACTGTTAATAATGAGTTTTAGCGGTAGATTCTTCCCACAATGCAAAAGGAAGATTGTATTGATCCAATTGAATTTGTTTCATCAATATTCTTCTTTTCTCTATCGGAAGGGCAAGCTCCTCATATATAAACTGGTCATCAAATCCAATCTTCGCAGCGTCTTCTTTCGTACTCGCATAGTATACGGCTTTCGGGCGTGCCCAATAAATGGCACCAATACACATTGGACAAGGCTCACAGCTAGTGTATATTTCACAATCATCTAGCTGGAACGAATTTAAATACTGACATGCGGCCCTGATGGCTTGAATCTCAGCGTGAGCAGTTGGATCATTTGTAGCGGTAACTTCATTTCTTCCAACCGCAATGATTTTTCCATTTTGGACAACTATTGCACCAAATGGGCCGCCATGTAAGGATGTAACATTTTCGAGCGCGACATTTATCGCTTTTTGCATTAGCTCAGTCTCACACATGTCGATTCCCCTTTCGCTGTATCGTTTTAAAAAGGTATTTCAGCTATTATTCTATATGGTGTAAGAATTTTCTATCTATTTGTTAGATAATTTAACATATTTTCTACACAAGAAGACGGGAGGTAGAATTCGATGTAAGAAAATCTTAAACATGTAATTAGGAAAAAATGTTCCGAATAATAGAATGAATATTAGAAAAAATACCAGCTATTTTGTGAAATTATGAAACAATTTCCATTTTCAATCGTCTGTATAGAATGAGGTTATATACTTATGTCCTTTGTACCATTTTTTAGGGGTGAGGAAACATGAAGCAGAGAACATATATGATGTTGTTAGTATGGATTGCGATAGTGATGGTACTGCAAGGATGCGGCACTACAAAGGCAGAAACTGCTTCAAGCAAGTTAATCCACGCAGAAAAGACTTTGCCGTTAGATTATTTTGAACTAGCAGAGCAAGGTGTTCTCGTATATAAAGCATCAAACCAGGATGAATACAAAGAATTATGGGAGAAGTTTAGACTTAAAGAGGAATTACAAAATGAAATGGACTGGGAGCAAAACGTAGCTATTTTTCTAGGTATTGTTGAATCAGGCTCGTGCCCACTTCAATTTAAATCTGCTGAGTTAGCGGAACAAAATACCGAAATACTGGTACACTTAGAAGGAAGTTCCGAGATGTCTTGTACAGATGATGCTACACCTCGGACAATTGTGATTGAGATGAATCAAAATGAATTAGCTGGTGTAGGATTTGTGAAAATAGATAATTATTTTGGGATCAATCCAAGAGTCGAATTTCACCAGTTGGAGGAAAGTAATTGAAAAAAGGAGAGGTAGAAAAACTACCAACTCCTAATTGTTATCTAAAATATTCCTTCAATGCTTGTTGTAACGTTCCTAATGTTATTGTGTTTTGATCAAAAGTGAAACCAAGAGACACTATTTTTCTTACTACATCAGGTCTTAGCCCTGTTATGACTGTGTCGCATCCCATCATGGTACCACCATCAATTACCTTCATCAATTGGTCGATTACATCTGGTTCCATATCTGCAATGCCTGATAAATCCATAATCAAAGTTTGGATCCGTGATAAGCCAATTCCTGTTAGTACTTTCTCTTGTAGAACATTCATTCTTAATGAATCCATTGATCCAATTAAAGGTAATATCGATACGGAAGGATTGATTGGAATAATAGGGACTGACAATTTCTCCACCAATTCTCGATGTGCCTTAATTAAAGTATCCTTATAGGTCGAATATTTGATAAAGAACGTGTTCAAAAATCGATCCACCTGATTATTAATTTGTCGTTCTAAATCAAAAAAATCTTTGATGTCAGAGGCAATTTTGTATTCTTGGAATACTTGGATAAAACTCCACAATGTTCTCCGAATTGCTTGGATCCATTCCAGTTTGAAGGTCAAGTCGATCGAATGAGTTGCCCATGCTATTCCTTCTTGCTTCGCAAATATGGAAAGCTCTTCTTCTTTTCCCTCAATGATGTAAGAAGCAAGTGTATGAGCATTATTAACTAAGTCGATATTCCCGATTGCGAGAATTTCATCGATCTTATCCTTAACGTTTACTGCTTCTGATAAGAGTTTTCTTTCGAATTCCAAATGATTCGCTTCAATGAATTCTCTAAGGTTAAATGTATCTTTATAAGTATATTCCATCACGTACCTCCATTTGAAAGACTACTAAACTATTACCCATTATTTTATAGTATAAACCTTTTTGACTAGAATTTTTTACCTATTTTTCTTCATAAGTTCAATAATTCGAATTAATAGAATGACCATATTACAAAAATTAAAAGCAACGAATTACTCCTTCTTGTTTTAAAATAGGGGCTTCCTAAATCGATTGAGGTGTGCGATGATAGCAATTTGTCCAGTGTGGTACGCTTCATGTGTAAAAATATGATGAAAGAGCCACTGTATAGTTGGTTCAGAAGGTGGGACCCAACCATCTGAAAATGTTGGGACCTCAATGGCATTGTTGAATTTGTCTAGTTCAAGGGATTGCAAAAGGATATCCGTATGATTTCTTATTTGTACGTAACTATTTAAAAGCTCAGAAGGTGTATTATTTTCATCTATTTGAAGAAAAGTCTCTTTTTTTAAGTAAATGCTATTAATCCAGTAATCTTCACTCGTGGCAATATGTGAAACAATCCAAGCGATTGATTTTGGATAAGCACTTGATTTCTTATACCAGTCACTTGGATCCAGTTCTGTTAGATACGGAATTAGGGTTTTACGTATATCATTTCGAAAGGGGAAGAGCATTTAGAAACCACCTTTTATATGTATTTTCTTTTTAGAATTCACTGATATTGGAACTAAACATATGAGGATAAAACATTAGAGAGAAAGGAAATTGATTATTTCTCTTTATTACTGTCTTCCAAATGTGATTTATAAACACTGTTTCCATGCGTGTTCTTAATAATTTCAAGTAATTGTTCGGCCATATAGTTTGAGCTATAGCTAAATCCTTGATTGACCCATTCAATAATCATGCCAAAAATGGCATAAGCATAGAAGCTAGCCTGAATCTCTCGATTGATTTTTTGCCCTGTTACATTGTCGTATAGATCCTGTAATGCTAAATTCTTAATCACTTCACAAATTTTATATTGAAAACCAGATAAGCTAGTAGACTTTACGATTAATGTGTAGAAGCTCCCATACTTGCTGACATGGTCAAAGATCTTGATTGCTGAAGATGAAAGATTTCTTACATCAAAAGTATCGATGCTTTTATATGGTTCACGATATGAGTTCGTTAAATCGGTTATGACATCATCGATAATTTCCTCTAAGATATCATCTTTGTATTGATAGTGCTTATAAAAGGTACCCCGATTTAAGTCAGCTAATTTAACAATATCCGTGATTGTAATTTCTTTGAAGTCCTTTTCTTGCATTAAGGAGAGTAGAGATTCTTTTAATGCTTGCTTGGATTTTATGATTCTACGGTCGATGTTCATAGCCATTTTGTCCCCTCTATTGTTCAATAAAATGAATTAATGTACAAATAACAGATGAACTGTTGCTAAATAGACAAATCCAATCTTGTTTGCTGATTGAAACTGTTATGTACAATGATTATACTATAAGTGAACTTAGATAATGAACAAATGTTCACTAAAATCTAAGGGAAGCGTTTACAAAAGGATGGAGGGTATTTTAATGAAACTTCAAAACAAAGTTGCTGTTGTAACAGGGGCTGCATCAGGTATGGGGAAAGCCATTGCAGAATTGTATGGAAAAGAAGGGGCAAAAGTTATTGTTGCCGACTTAAATCTAGAAGGTGCTTCAGCGGTGGCAGAAGGCATTAATAGTAACGGTGGGGTAGCGAAAGCGATCCAAGTCAATGTGGCAAAATTAGAAGATGTTGAAAACATGATCGACACTGCTGTAAATGAATTTGGTACTCTAGATGTTCTTGTGAACAATGCAGGTATTATGGATGGATTTGAGCCTGTTGGTGACATTACTGACGAGCGTTGGGAATTAATTTTTGATATTAATACAAAAGGTGTTATGCGTGCAATGCGTAAAGCAATCCCAATCTTCTTAGAAAAAGAAAAAGGGAACATCATTAACATCGCTTCAACTGGTGGATTAAATGGTGCCCATGCAGGTGCTGCATACGTTGCTTCTAAGCATGCGGTTGTTGGTCTAACTAAGAATACTGGTTTCATGTATGCACAAAAAGGTATTCGCTGTAATGGTATCGCACCAGGTGCGGTCATGACGAATATTGCAGCTTCTATGAAAAATGTCAATGAGTTTGGTGCTAGTCGTGCACAAGTAACACAAGGTGTTATTCCGCGTGCTGGACAAGCAGAAGAAATCGCACAAGTTGCCCTTTTCTTAGCTTCTGATGAATCTAGCTTTGTAAATGGAACAATCGTTACTGCTGACGCTGGTTGGACTGCAGCATTCTAATAAAAAATGCTCTACTTCGTTATGAAGTAGGGCATTTTCTTTTTAGCTGTTTTCTATAACTGAAATTGGCTTTCCACAACGCACAAATATCTTGAATCACTTCAATTGTGAATAAAATTACCAAATATATCAAAAAATAACCTTAACAAATAAAAAGTTAAGGAAACCCTCATGAGAAATTTTAACCCAACAAATCCACTTGAACCATCCAAAAAAAATCGTAAGTATAAAGCATATGTAGGTATTTTTGGTACAACCCAACTTCATCTGAGGAATCCTTATGTTATCGCATGGTGGTCAGCTGCTTTTCCTGGTTTTGGTCACCTCCTTTTGTCAAAATATCTGAGAGGTTATGCCTTATTTATATGGGAAATCTTTTTGAATAATATGTCACATTTAAATCAAGCAATGGTATTTACTTTTACCGGAAATATTGGAATGGCCAAGGAGGTCCTAGATCATAGATGGACGATCATGTATATACCTGTCTATCTTTTTGCAATTTGGGATAGTTATCGAACGACTGTTGATATTAACCGAATGTTTCTTTTGGCTGAACGGGAAAATGCCGATTTTAACTCGTATGTGATTGCTGGCTTAGAAATTAACTATTTGGATAAAAGAAGACCACTTAATGCTGTTATTTGGTCACTGTTTTTACCGGGATTGGGCCAGTTATACATCCATCGAGTTGTGACTGCTATTTTTACCATGGTATTTATGGTGGCGTTTGTTTATTATTCTAAATTTCTTATAGCGATTCATTATCTTTTTATGGGGGATATCAGTCAGGCGACAGAAGTGCTTGAAGTACAATGGCTATTATTTATACCGTCACATTATGGGTTTGCAGTATATGATTCTTACGTCAATACAGTAGAAAATAATAAGTTGTTCGAGAGTGAACAACGCAAATACCTTATTGAAAACTATCAATTAAATCGAGTTAAAATACTTGTGGGGGAAATGAAGTAAATGCAAATTTTCTACATTTGAGCATTCATCCTATTTGGAATTAGCAATCACTTCTATAGAGCAACTGGGCATTACTAGAGAAAGTATTCTTGCCGTTCCTCTAAACAATAGAGTAGAGGAAAGACGACTTTTTGATACACTTCATCGTGCCGATGGAATTAGTCTTTTTGATAAAGGGGCTGCAATTGGAACGGCATTTTCTGTTGTTGGAGCAAGCATAGGGTTTGTACTTGAGTGGGGTCCGATATATTGGGGTCTTATTGGGGCTGTAGCAGGATTTATATTGGGATTCCTTATTGATGTTTTTATTTTCAAAGTGGTTCATAAAAGGGAAAGAACGCTTAGAGGTAAAAAGTCAGAAGTCGTTTTAGTTGTTGAATGTAACAAAGAATTTGGAGATAAAGTAGAACAATTGCTTTGGGAGAACCTAGCTTTAGGAGTTTCGAAAGTCGACTAAGGGATTATCGGATGAACTTACGAATGAACCAAGAATGCCAATATAAAAAGATACAGACAACAGCATAATATATGACTGAATAGGTAATATTCCAGCCTTTATAGTGTACATATTCAAAATACCTTGCAAGCTGTTCATAAGATGTAGAGAAGATGATGATAAATATGCAATACCAAATGCTCTTCTTTATTTTAATTGGCATGAAATTTAGAAATATAATCCCAAAAAAGGCTGGTAAGGTAATTTCGATCATCAAATCTATTAGTTGGGGTCCTGGCTTATCCAAGAGATCATAGAAATCAAAAATTTCCCCTATAGCTAAGTCTGAAACAAGGACAATAAATGATATTACAATCCATGAAAAGTATATTTCTGGGAACGACAATTTTTTAGGCATGAAAATGATTATAGTTGCTAGTATTATGTAGGATGCAACGATAAAAGAAATAGTCATTTCTTTTCCCCTTTACCCAAAGATAGTAACTCCTATTATCCCACAATCGTCTTCCAATATCCCAAATTTAGAGGCACAGATTGCCTTTATCTAGTCACCCTTTCTTTATAATTGCCGTCCTGCCATTTGAAATATCCGTAAATAAGAACTGCTTGTGTCACGAAGATAAAAAATCTGCCCCATGTTGTAATATTCTTAAGAGTGTAAATGCCCAGTACATCTTGTAAAAAGTAGTGAGCTGGAAAGACGGCGAACATGAAATCTAAAATGATGTTCGTCATCAAATAAATCCAAAACTTTTCATATGTAAAGTAAAAAATCCACATGGTGATGACTGGAAAAGCTCCAAGTATTCCTGAAGTAAATAAAGGGCGTAAAGAAGGAAAAAGAACTGTGTGTAATTCCCAGTGCTCTTTGTTAAAAGAGTATACGTTGTAAAGCAACATTAAGAGAGTCGCAAAAAGCCCGGCTGGCATATAGCGTTTTATCGATTCTTTTTTCATGAAAAATAAGGTTAACCATGGTCCGATGAAGATTGCCCATAATATAATTTTGTTCAGCATCCTATTCTCACCCTTGAGTCAATTATTTAATTAGTATTTTCTCCCAACATACAACATATACGAAATTTTTCTGTAATGTTAAAATAAGGAAAAGGGGGATTTGTATGTTTATGTTTGAGGATTTTATGTTTCAGACTATACCAATCATTGTTGGAATCATTTTTATTATTGTAATAGGTGGTATTCTTTTTACAGCTATTAGAGGAATTTCGCGTTGGAGTAAGAATAATAATTCTCCAGAGCTTACTGTACGTGCTAAAGTTGTCGCTAAAAGGGCAGCGGTTCGGGGCGGAGGAGAGACAAGGGCTTATAATGATTACTTTGTCACCTTCGAAGTCGACAGTGGTGACCGTATCGAATTAGAAGTAAAGGATATAGACTACGGCATGCTGGTTGAAGGGGATGTGGGTGAACTGAGTTTTCAGGGTTCTAGGTATCTTGCATTTAGTAGAACTGGCAAAAAGAACTGGAATGAAATTGTTTAATACATGAACATAGCATTTAATAGTGGTCGAGCTCTTTAAATGTGAGGAAATGAGGGGTTATTTTGTTGTCGTTAAAGCCTAAAGCCAGAAGTCCTCTTAGAATTTTTCTTGGTAAAAAGTATTATCGTTTAAAAAGGTATTATGAATGGTTTAATGGCTCAAAGAAGTATGCTGAATCCAAAGAATCCAATTTGTTAAAAGAAGTTATTTTTACGCACAAATCCTTACTTTTACGCGAATTGAAAGATGTTGATCTATGGTTACAGTATAACAAGGTGAAAAACTTGAAAATCGCCACAAATAGATTAAACAAAGTGGTGATTAGACCTGGAGAAACCTTTTCGTACTGGAGATTACTAGGCAATACAACAAAGCGAAAAGGGTATGTCGATGGCATGATCTTGTTCTACGGTAAGTTCATACACGGAACTGGTGGTGGATTATGCCAGTTATCGAATCTGATCTATTGGATGACTTTACATTCTCCTTTAAAGGTTACTGAAAGACACCGACATAGCTATGACGTTTTTCCAGACTCAAACCGAACTCAACCATTCGGGAGCGGAGCAACTTGCGCTTACAATTACATGGATTTGCAAATCAAAAATGAAACAAATAGTACATATCAATTAGTTCTATATTTGACCGACACTCATTTGGTTGGAGAGTGGAGATGTGAGGTTCCAACTGTAAAAACCTATGAGGTTTATGAAAAGGAGCATATGATTACCCAAGAGTTTTGGGGAGGATATGTGAGGCATAATCTCATTTATCGCAAGGTTTTTAATCGTGAAAAGGTCCTCCTTGATGATGAATATGTAACGGAAAATCATGCGATTATGATGTACGAGCCATTTTTAGAAGAACCAAAGGCAAGTGTTTAGTAGAGGAAGTGGTCAGATGTCGAAACGAGAAAAAGTGAAGGTTTATGGGAGTCGATTTTGCTATCTATATTTAATCACAATACTGGTGCTTTACGGTGTCGGCCCCAATTCTCTCTTTCCATTTGAGATATCAGGTAGAGTATTAGCAGTTTCACTTATAGTGTCATTTTTTATTTCACTTATATTAGGGAGAAATCAACCAAAAGTAAAAGATAAATCCCAACAAATATCTAGTAAAATATTTGAATCGTTATTAGTCATTTACACTGTGGGAGCGTTGTTCATCTTTTCTTATTATGGTGGGTCTGAATTTTCAATAGATGAGCAACCTCTTATTTACGTCGTATCAATTTTCTATTTAACGCTTATTTCTATTAAACTATTCATTCTATATAGAAAGAATAATAATGAAAAAGAATGAGTCATCCTTTTGGGTGGCTCTATTAATTTAGGTGAAAATTTCAAACAAATCCAGTCTCATCATATCTCCATTCGCCCATTCATAAGATCGATTAGAAGGGAGTGATGGCGATGAGTAGTGTCCCGACTGAATATTCAAGTCCTAATTATCCAGATGAAATGTTAGCCATTATTCGAAATGGATTAAATAAAGGAGCTTCTCCGAAAAAGATCCTCATTGCTGGAGCGGGAATGGCAGGGTTAGTTGCCGCATCCATATTAAAACAGGCAGGTCATCAAGTGACGATTATTGAAGGGAACAATCGAATAGGTGGGCGAGTGTATACCATCAGACAGCCTTTCACTTATGGAAATTATCTAGATGTGGGGGCAATGCGGATACCAGATAATCATCTTCTCGTTATGGAATATATCCGCCGTTTTAAGCTACAGACAAACAGGTTCATCAACTCTACCCCCAATGACTTAATTTTCGTCAATAATGTTTTAACTACCAGTTCTCAATATGAACAGAATCCTGATATATTACGCTTCCCGGTTGATGATTCAGAAAAAGGAAAAACAGCAAATGAACTTTTTCTGTCTGCGGTAAGACCATTTCTTGAACGTTATCAAAATAGTACACCTGAGGAGCAGGAGCAATTATTAAATCGATTCGATAACTATTCAATGGAAGATTATTTACGAAACAACCCTTATGGTCCATCTTTATCTCTGAATGCGATACGGATGATTAGTGTATTACTTGGCATGGAGGGATTTAGAGAGCTTTCCTTTACTGGGATTATTACGGATATTATTTTTCCGATATTTAATGAAGAAACCGAGTTTTATGAGATAAGAGGAGGGAATGACCGTCTTCCTGCAGCGTTTTTAGACGAACTTCGAAATCAGTTCTACATGAATGAAAAAATTATAAAAATTAGACAAAATGCTAGAGGCGTCATTTTTCAAACGGTTAATCAAGAAACAGGGGAACAACATACATTCTCCGGTGATTATGCGGTCATCACCATTCCATTTACTACTTTTCAGTTTATCGACGTAGAACCGTATGATTCAATCGATTTTAAGAAATGGCAAGCAATACGAGAACTACAAGTTTTAGAATCTGTCAAAATTGGGATTGAATTCAAACATCCTTTTTGGGAGAAATACAAAGTTGGCAATGCTATATCTGATCGCCCAACGAGGTTTAGTTATATTCCTAGTCATAAAAGTACAAAAGGTGGGCCAGCTGTCATGCTTGCCAGCTATAGTTGGGGTCATGATGCTAGTTTGTGGAATAGTTTATCAGACCAGCAAATTCTCTTTTATGCTTTGAAGGACTTAGCGAAGGTCTATGGGAATGTTGTCTATGAGGAATTTCTCCAAGGAATTTCATTTAATTGGAGTAGAAATCCATATTCTGCCGGATGCTTTACCCTTTTTGCACCCGGACAGAAAACAGACTTTGGTGATATCATATATCAACCTGAGGGCAGACTACACTTTGCTGGTGAGCATACTTCTTCCTTTCATGGTTGGATAGAGGGAGCGGTTGAATCAGGAATCAGAGCTGCTTTTGAAGTGAATTCAAGGTAAAAATGTCTTTCTTCACCCTAACATGACAAAAATGTCACATTAGATGTTGTTATATCGATGGTTAGTGGATAGATTAGTCGATATAGTATAGTGGTGAAGGAGGACGATACAATGACAACTATCATACAAACAAAAAATTTATCGAAGTCTTATGGGAAAACACAAGTGTTAAAAAATATTGATTTAACGATTGAACAAGGGGAATTCACGGCGATTATGGGACCATCAGGTTCTGGGAAAACAACCTTAATGAATACTCTCTCAACTATCGATAGCTTTAATGGTGGTGAGGTGTGGATTGAAGGTAAATCTCTACTCGATTTGAAAAAGAGAGCATTGCGTGAGTTTCGTCAAAGGCGAATGGGCTTTATTTTTCAAGATTACAATCTACTTGATACTCTAACAGTGAAGGAGAATATTTTGCTACCACTCTCTCTGCAAAAAACTCCTGTAACTGAAATGGAAGAGCGGTTAGCAAAGATCGTTGAAGCATTAAATATTGAGTCGATTTTGAATCAGTACCCTGCAGAAATTTCAGGTGGGCAAAAGCAGAGAACAGCTGCCGCGAGGGCGATTATCACCAATCCCGCAATTGTATTTGCTGATGAGCCGACAGGTGCACTAGATTCTCGTTCAGCTACTCAACTTCTTGAACAAATGCAATTACTTAATAACCTATTCAAAACGACAGTATTGATGATCACTCATGACCCATATGCAGCGAGTTACTGCCAGCGAGTTATTTTCTTACGTGATGGAAAAATCGTCAATGAAATGTTTAAAGGAGAACAAACGGAAAAGGAATTCTTTGACCGCATCCTAACGATTCAAAGCGTCTTAGGGGGCGAAAGACGATGAGCATTATTGATTTATCTTGGCGAAATATGAAGCGGAACTTCAGGTTATATACGATCTATTTTATTTCTATGCTTGTCGGGGTCGTTATCTTTTTTACTTTTTCTGGCTTAATGTTTAATAAAGACGTCGTTGAAGCCATACAGAATAAGGATAACTACAAATTTGCTATTTCGATTGCTTCCATTGTCGTCTTTTTGTTTATTGTATTCTTTATTTTGTATGCGAACTCATTTTTTATGAAGCAACGGAAAAAAGAGTTTGGTATGTATTTACTGTACGGCATGAAGGAAAGACAAGTGGCCACAATGGTCTTTTTTGAAACATTATTCCTTAGTGCGATTTCTGTTTTTGGAGGAATATTAATTGGTGGATTGCTTTCGAAGTTCTTCGGTATGGTGTTAATGAATTTAATGCACTACAAGGAAGACATTTCTTTTTCATTTCCACTTGAGGCTATTCTTTTAACGATACTGCTTTTTGCGCTTTTAATCATAATAATCACGATTCAAAGCTATTTTAATGTCCGTCGCGTGCAGTTAGTTGAATTGTTCCATGCGAAAGAAAAACTAGACAAACCGTTCAAGTTTTCTTTTCTGTTAGCGATTGTATCAATTCTATTAATTACAGGTTCTTATTATACGATTACTCTATCTGGACATTCTGACGTATGGAAAGACCATTTTAATGAAACCTTAATTGCGACAACAGTAGCCCTGATCGTTGGAACATATTTATTTTTCCGCCAGTTTTCAGGATGGATTTTGCAAAAAATGAGTCAAAGTAAGAATTACTTTCATGGGAACAAAATGTTATGGATTTCATCCCTGCGTTTTTCAATTCGGGGGAATACGATAAACTTTACGTTTAATGCTTTGATTAGTGCAGTTGTCATCTATGCTGTTGGTTTTATCGCAGTAGATTACGCGATTAAAGGTCAGGTTGTGAAAAAAGAATTTCCAAACCATATTGCCTTCTCAACGCCAGATGAAGAATCACTAAGGAAAATTGAACAAATTATCAATGATTCACATCCAATTATTGCACATGAAACCATTACGGGAGTTGAAACAGAAAAGATCCAAGATAGACAATCTTTCTTTTCCAGCCCTGAATATTACACAGAAGAGTTTTACGTTTTCCCTGAATCACAATTAAATGCGATTGTGGATTTACGTGAAGACGGGGATAAAGTCAATGTAAAAGGGGACGAAGCAATTCTCTTAACTAGAGGAGTAGATGACCCGAAAAAATATAAGACTTCTCAGCCTGAAATTACTGTTTTAGAAAACCATAGTTTTAATATAGTAGAGAAAATAAGATACCCGCTTTTAAGCATCCCGACGAGTCCTGGTGGAGATACTGCACAACAACCATCAGTACTGGTAATTTCAGATGAAGCTTTTACAAGTTTAAAAGTGGATCAGACTCTTTCTACCTACGAAATATACAAAATTGAAGAACCAAAAACAGCGAATGACGTATCTCGGGACGTATACGATATCGTGATGAAAACAGAAGGAGCCTATTATTCATCATATATCGATCAGTATTCCTCGAATATTGAGTCATCATCTTTAATATTGTTCTCAGTGGCATTTTTTGCAGTCATTGCCTTGTTTGCTTTGGGAAGTGTCATCTACTTTAAGCAACTTCGCGAAGCGACAGAAGAGAAGGAACATTACGAAGTATTACGAAAAATTGGTGTTGACGACAAAGAATTGAAAAGGATTATTCGGAAGCAATTGTTGTTCGTATTTTTACCTCCATTAATCCTTGGACTTGTACACAGCTGGTTTATTTTATATTACTCAGTCATTTCGGCTATAAAAGATCTTCCTTCATTAACGACGATCATTTTCTCTGTAATGGGATTTTACGTGTTAACGTATTTTATCTTCTATATATCATCAACATCGATTTACTATAAAATTATCAACGAAAAAAGCACACGGTAACTTTGTTTGAATTTTGTCCCCCTTGTGGGGGCAAAATTCTTACTCACCGTGTGCTTTTTGTCGTATTAAATACGGGTCATGATTTTTCGGAAAATGAATGATAAATTGGGTAAAAGCTCCGACTTCTGATGTGCAGGTAATATAATGTCCGAGTTTATTCGATAGTGCTTGTGCCAAATATAGGCCCATTCCCGTTGACTTCGTATAGATGCGACCAGTTTCTCCAGTAAAACCTCTATTAAAAATCCGTGGGAGGTCTTTTTGACTGATACCAATTCCACTATCACGAATTAAAAGCTGCTTTTCTTTGGCAGTCTCTATAGTTGAAATCGTAATCTCTCCACCATTTTCAGTATATTTTAAGGCATTTGTCATAAGTTGATTGATGATAAAATGGAGCCATTTCGGATCGCTTTGTACCTCAAGTGATTCGGCCTTTAAGTTCATCCGAATCTTTTTTGAAAAAAAGGTCTTGGAATGTGTTTTAATGACATCTTTTGAAATTTGAATCACATCACTATTTTGGATGTCATAGTCCTGATTGAAGCTATCAAGCTTAGCATAGTAGAGCGCTTGATCGACATAGTTTTCAATTTTTCCGATTTCCTCCCTTAAACTATCAGCGTCCATATCAGTTTGCTGTAGTAGTCGAAGGACGGCAATAGGTGTTTTGACTTCGTGAAACCAAGAGACGATAAAATCATAATGTTCCTTTTGCCGATTTTGTATTTCATTCATTTCACGGATATGCTCACGTGCTAGCTCATCAATATACTGCTTTGCAAGTTCACCTTCAAGTGTAAGGCTGTCAACATCTTCAATTTTCGTTTGCCGGTACTGGTGGTAGCGAAATAATAAAAATCCAATAAGCACAAAGCTTGAAAGGGTAAGGGCATAGAAAAATGTTCCCCACGCCCAACCGCTATCGCTAGCCGTAGTGAATACTAAAGTAGGTATTACTCCTCCTATTAGGTACAAGTAAATATAAGGCTTTTCATAGGAAAGGAAACGTAATATGCTCATTCGATTAAATACCCCAGTCCTTTTCGAGTAACAATGAAGTCTTCTAATCCGAGGGCTGCAATTTTTCTGCGCAACCGATTCACGTTTACGGTCAAGGTGTTATCATCGACGAACTGTTCTTCATTCCATAGAGCCTGCATCATATCCTCACGTGAAACAATTTTTCCGATATTTCGCATCATTAATTGCAAAAGGATGAATTCATTGCGGCTTAGTTCAGTGCTTTGGCTCTCAAATTCGATCGTTGATTTTGTGACATTCAGTTTTAAGCTACGATGAGTGAAACTTAAATTGTCATCTTCCTGATAGGTGTATTTACGTCGAAGTAGTGCACTGATTTTTGCAACAAGAATCCCCAAATCAAAGGGTTTTTGGATAAAATCATCACCACCCATATTGATCGCCATGATGATGTCCATATTTTGCGTCCGAGAAGAAAGGAAGATTATTGGTACCTTGGAAACGGAACGTATTTGTTGGCACCAGTAATAGCCATCGAATACAGGAAGATTTATATCTAGGAGGACAAGATCAGGTTGTGCTTGTTCAAATTCTGTTAATATTTCATCAAATTGGCTAACCTCAATTACTTCATACTGCCACTTTTTCAATGTTTCAGCGACAATCTTTCTAATTTTTTCATCATCTTCAATCAGCATGATTTTATACATGTAATCCCTCATCTGTAAACTTAGTCATTAATCTTATTTTAACACAGCAGCTAAGACATTTTCATGTCTACCAATTGGTATCGATGGACAAGTTTATGCATATTGATAGAGTAAAAGTAAAAGAGCTATTTAAATGAAGTGATAATAGTCACATTTCTGACACAATTTGAAAGCTCTTATGATTGCATGCAATATGTTAGGGTGTTAGAATTTGTTTGGAATTGTTAAAGTTTGTTAATTATAGATTATAAAAGAGGGCAGGTGAACTCATTTGCTAGCGAGTGAAAGACAGAAAAAGATAAAAGAACTAGTTACAATACGCCATTCTCTTAAAATTTCAGAGTTAAGTGAGATGTTTCAGGTATCGGAAATGACCATACATCGAGATATCAAACCAATGGTAGAGTCGGGTATTATTGAGAAATCATTCGGTGGAATTAGTCTTGTGAGTCGTGAAACCAAAGGGCAGAATTCGAATGAATGTGTACTATGTCATAGAAGCTTGAATCAACGATTGGCATTTCGTTTGATTTTAACGGAGAACAGGGTGGAAACAGCTTGTTGTAGCCATTGTGGCATCCTCCGACATCAAATGTTAGGAGATGAAGTCCTTGAGACTTTGTGTAGTGACTTTTTTACAGATACAACAATCAGTGCTACGACCGCTTCTTTTGTAATGGATGCAACCATTGATTTAGGGTGTTGTCAGCCTCAAGTAATCCCATTTAAACATAGGGAACATGCTGAAGGTTTTGTAAAAGGATTTTCTGGTACTGTAGTGTCCTACACAGAAGCGATGGGAAAAGTGACAGGGCAAATGGGTAAAAGCAAAGGGTGCTGTCATCATGGGTAAACTATTTATAAGAAACATTATGATTCTATTCGTTTTCGTATTGATGATGCCTCATGGAGTGTTTGCCCATGCATCTCTTGAAAAGGCAAATCCTGCTCCAGATAGCCAACTAGACAAAGCCCCAAAAGAAATTCTTTTACAATTCAATGAGCGACTGGAAAAAGAATTGTATTCGATTAAGGTGTTTGATGAAAAGGGTGATTTGATTAGCGACGACAAGACCAAGATAAGCAAAGATCAAAAATCATTATCGCTAGACTTGCCGACATTATCAGATGGACTTTATACGGTATCTTATAAAGTCATTTCAGCAGATGGTCATCCAGTAGATGGTTCGTATGTCGTTTCTATTGGAGAAGAGAATGTTCTCAATACTAACGCTTTTGATATACATACAGAGGAAGACAAAACTGGCTTTTACAATACGATCTATTCGCTTGTTCGAATTCTCTATTATGTTTCCCTACTATTAACAACAGGTTGGGTATTATGGAGAACTCTTAACAAAGTAGAAGGGAATGGAACGTTTCGTAAATGGGCAAAAGTTTTACAAACAGCACTTCTAATTGCCACTATTGTGATGGGAGCTATGCAATTTACTGAATTAATGGAAGGTTGGTCAGTTAAAGGGTTATTCTCTATTTTAACTGGCACATCAGTGGGCATTAGCTGGCTTGTTTCAATGGTTCTATCTATTCTAGGCTTTGTGCTTTTACTGCGGTTCCGTTGGCTAGATAGCCTTTGGGTATTGCTACTATTATCCGCCAAAAGTATAAATGGACATGCTATGGGATTTGATCCACAGATCTTCACGATTCTTTTAGACATCGTTCATTTACTTGCTGCAGCCATTTGGGCAGGAGGACTTTTGTACATCTTAGTCAATTGGAAAAATCAGAGGGAACATATTCGCGAGTTTTTACCAAGGTTTTCTCAATTTGCTTTACTCAGTTTATTGGTGCTCATAGTGACGGGTACAGCATCCACCTTACTCTTTTTACCAAAGGTTTCATATGTGCTCCATACGAAATGGGGGATATTGCTCCTCGTAAAAATCGCTATGGTATTAATGGTCGTGGTAATCGGTGGCATTATACGATACCAAATGAAAAAGAAAACGGATGCGATTGGAACATGGTTAAAAGTTGATTTCGGTATGATGGTGCTAATCTTAGTGATTGTCGGGATTATGACGCATTTAAATCCACTACCACAAAACAAGCCATTAGAATGGCATGAGCAGAAGGATAATATTGAATTCACTTTTTCTATTACACCTAATGCACCTGGTACGAATCATTTCATGATTTTTGCCAAGTCCTATGAAGAAGGTGTAAAAATTAAACGGGTAAATTTATATCTGACATCTATCGATAATCCCGAACTTGCACCAATTGAAGTTCCTTTTACAGGTGGAAGTATGCTTGACGGGAACTATCTGCCGTTTCCAGGAAAATGGTCGGCAGAACTTCGAATCTTAGACACTGAAGATAATGAAGTGGTGTTTTATAAAGATTTCATGATCTATTAATTTGAACAGGAGAAATTCAAATGAAAAAATGGGTAAGATTAAGCGTATTATTCTTAATGGCATTTTCTCTTTTTGCAGGTGTGGCAAGTGCACATGTAACGGTTCAGCCAAAAGAGACATCTCAGGGAACTTATGAAGTATTCACCGTTCGCGTACCTTCAGAAAGTGAAGATTCTTCAACGACTAAGGTAGAAGTGAGATTTCCAGAAGAAGTAAACATTTCACGCTTCGAACCAAAGCCAGGTTGGACGTATGAATTGCAAATGGATGAGTCAGGAAAAATTACAAGTGTGACATGGACAGCGGATGGAGAAGGATTATCTCCAACTGAATTTATCCAATTTAACTTGCAAGGTAAAGTTGCAGATGATGCCACAGAAATCGTTTGGAAGGCATATCAAACGTATGCAGATGGAAGTGTAGTAGAATGGGTAGGTGCAGAAGGCGCTGATGCGCCAGCTTCTGTGACAACAGTTAAGCCCGCAGATCCATCGGCTTCGCATGAACATGGGGCTGGAGTACAGGAAGAGGTAAGTGAAGATGAAGAAACAACGTCTAGCAATGTTCCACTTTATCTTGCGATTGCAGCATTAGTTGTAGCTTTACTTTCATTGGTACTTGCTCTTAGAAAAAGAGGATAATGATTGCGGGACGGTTTGGCTTTATGAAGCTGGACCGTCCCTTTGTTTTCGTAGTGACTTATGATAAAATTTTCTTATGAAAAAATTTCCAATTTAAAAGGAGGAAACAATGTCTTATAAAAATACCTTTATTAAAGTTTCGGAAGATTCTCCCATTACTTCTGCAGTTGTTCCTCTCCCTAGAAACGGCAAATCTACGATAGCTTCAATAGAATATGATTTAGTCAGTAAAAGCCCCTATAAATACACCCAAGATGATGTGCAATTTCAAACGTATTTAATTAAAAATCAAATAGAATCCACGAATGAACTAAGGGAGCAATTTTTCAGCAAACCAAAGGCATGCTTTCGTGCTTCTCCACTAGTAAAGAAATATGGTTGGGGCATTCATTATGATGCAGATGGAAAAATTGCTTTGTTTGAAGTGGAGAGTGAGAACTATAACGAATTTCTTCATATGGATGGGGTTACAGTGCTGAAGGGGATGCGGTCGAAAAGGAACTAGGGGGCTTTCGATGTCTAGAAAACAACTTATTATTACGAATCTCATATTATTTGTGATCATTGGATTTCTATTTTCATGTGCAGTACAAATAAATAGTGAAAGATCCTTTATTCCATTGGGAATGGTATTTATATTACTAGGCTTGTCAAACTTTTTATTGTTCCTCACTTATCAACGAACACGAAAACTAGTGGCCATTATTTATATGATCATTGCCGCTTCTTTTTGGGTGCTATCAGGTACCGTCTTAATTCAAGGAGTATGAGATTCTATGAAATTAGAGAAGAATAATCAAAAACAACGGAAAATTCAAGGGAAATACAGAAAGATGAAAAATGGCCCCGAGAAGCAAGAAAGTAACAGTAAACTGGAATTGCTTTTTGTCGGAGTTTTTTTATTCTTTATTATTCTCCTGGATGCCATGGACAAGATTTAAAACTTCCAAAATAAGATGAGGGGAATGCCATGTGGATAATCAATCACTAGAAAATCATTATACAAAGGATCTATTGCCAATTGATGAGCAAATTTGTGTTCTTTTAAAAAAGAGAAAAGTTTTTATGATGAATAACACCGAGTACCCAACGGAAGAAATGATTATAAATTGGGCCAAGAATTACGATTTTTTTGAGGATTATTTAAAGGCCATATTTGGAACAATTCGAATGGAAAAATATTTTAAACCGCGTATCGAGCCAACGGTGTTTCGAAAGTATTTGCCTGTACAAAAATTCGTTGAAAATAAAGGTCTTCTTTACTCAGTAACAACGATAAGACAATATGAGAATGCAAGCCTTGTTCAACTAAATATTGACGGGTTTGATATGAATGAAAGTCTAAGTAGATCTGCGCGTAACTATACTTTTGGTTTGTTTATAGGAGAACAATATGACTGTCAGTTGCAGGGTGGAGGTGGCTCGACTGGTCATTACACCATCAATTTTGTAGTTTCTCCACCATTACCAGACGAGTGTTCAGGAACGGAGCTAGTATTTAAGGAATATACTGACACATTCGCTGAAAAACCAACCGGACTGGAAATCATCATACAGATAGATTAGCAACATCTGAATATAATATTACTATTCTTTAATTTTAGAGACTAGCAATCTTAATTGTATATGAATGACTATAGAGAGAAGTGAATTCAAATGGAGTATTATAAATATCTTAGGCAATACGTGGGGCATAGGCCGATTATTTTACCTGGGTCAGTTGTTATGATTATAAATCATCTAAATGAAGTGTTATTACAAAAGAGACATGATGGAACTTGGGGACTACCGGGTGGATTAATGGATTTAGGCGAGAGTTTTGAAGAAGTGGCAAAAAGAGAAGTTTTTGAAGAAACAGGACTTTTAGTCGATAAATTAAGATTACTGAATGTATACTCTGGCTCGAAATATTACTTAAAGGTTCAAAATGGTGATGAATTATATTCTATAACTGCAGTGTATTATACAAAAGAAATAAGTGGAGAATTGAAGATTGATTATAGTGAATCAGAGGAAATGAAGTATTTTTCTTTTCAGAACTTGCCGGAAGGATTAACGGTTGAATATAGAGGATTCACTGAGGAATATAAAAAGTTAGGTTCTAAGACTTGAGGGGATGAAATTTTGAATATCATTGACACATACGAGTCTTTTCCAAAACAACCAACACTTGAACGGTTAAGAGAATACCATATAAACTATGGCAACATATTTGAATTCTATTTTTTGTATCACTGTACAAATACGGAGGAAAGACTAAATAAGGCAATAGAAAGATATTCTTATGATTGGCACTCTATACAAAAAGTCTATCAAAATATCGGAATTATAATCGAAAATACTGCTCAGATTTATCATGAGAAGTATCAGTTGGAATTTCCAATAGACATTAATCTTATCATCGGAGCATATGGTTCCAATGCATATGCAAATAGAAAAATAATTCCGGATATAACTTTTGCGATGGAGCGATTAACCTTTGAAGCAGAGCCTTTACAGGTGATTGTCGCTCATGAATTTGGTCATGTTGCCCATAATCTTATCACCAATCAGGAGGGAATGGATTGGAAAAAAGTTCGCTGGGAACACCCGTATACCTGGTTATTGCAAGAGGGGGCTGCCACACATTTTTCGAAACAAATTTATCCCAATTTAAGCGAGTCTATTTATTTTTCGTATAGTCTCGAGGGAGATGAGTGGTTTACATTTGCGAAAAAACATAAACAAGACATCATTAGTAGCTTTGCGAATGAGTTACGAAGTGGAAAAGAATTCACCCATATATATAAAGAATGGTTCTCTATCAACGGTGGCGAGACTTTTGGATATTCTCGCTTGGCCTATTTTATCGCAGATTGCTTGTTTCAAGATTTATCATTTATAACTGATGAATTACATACATTGCTCTTATGGAAAAATGAAGACTATTTTCAAATTGTTGATGAGTGGCTAAATCAATGGTAATGATGCGTTTCTAGATTTAATAGAATCGCATTTTTTTAGCAGGAATATCGTAAACTATGAAGAAATTAAGGGAGGAAGTCGTTTGTTCTTAGTGAATGTTGAGGGTGCGATAAGGAAAAATGACAAATGGC
Organism: Bacillus yapensis; assembly: GCF_005280205.1. GTDB lineage: Bacteria > Bacillota > Bacilli > Bacillales > Cytobacillaceae > Robertmurraya > Robertmurraya yapensis. Next base: position 296,163 of record NZ_SUND01000002.1, read on the forward strand.
TTATTATTGAAAGAAGCAAAAAAGAAAAACATGCTGGTGGGCTGCTCTCTCTAGTTGGAGGAACGGTAGAAATCGAGGGTAATAGTTCTGAGATATTAGAACGAACTTTAAAACGGGAAATTTTTGAAGAGGTCGGAGTGAATGTGAATAAATTAAAGTATGTACATAGCACATCTTTTAATACAGAGGTAGGCGAACCTGTGATTAATATTGTCTTTTTGTGTAGCTATGAATCTGGGGATGCATGCGTAAAGAGTCCCGATGAGGTTGAGGAAGTACTGTGGTTAACGACTGAAGAGATTTATAATCATTCAAATTCTCCGATATATTTAAAAGAGAGTATCCAAAATGCGGAGTCCATGTTTGATATTGGAGTGATTGAATGAAGTACATTTATCTAATAAGACATTGTGAAGCTGACGGGCAAGCCTTTGAAGCAACGCTTACTGAAACAGGAATCAAACAAGCTAATGATTTAGATAACTTTTTCGTAGAAAAGAGGGTTGAAAGGATTATTTCGAGCCCATATAAGCGAGCAGTACAGTCGATACAGCCACTGGCTGAGAGATTAAAACTGGATATAGAACTCGAGGACAGGTTAACGGAGCGTGTGTTAAGTTCTAAGAATCTCCCAGATTGGTATGAAAAACTACAAGAAACATTTGAGGATTTTGATTTGAAATTCGATGGTGGAGAATCAAGTCACGAAGCGATGAATCGTATAGTCGAAGTGATAGAAGAAGTTGTTCAAAGTACTCCGGACAATGTTGCTATTGTTACCCATGGTAATTTGATGGCCTTACTTTTAAAACATTTTCATCAAGAATTCAGTTTTAATGATTGGAAAAAGCTCAGCAATCCAGATGTTTATCTCTTAAAATATCAAAATTATCAAACTACATTTAAACGAATATGGAAATAAGGGAGAGTCGAATAATGAAAAATATTCTTGTGCTTGGTGGGACACGTTTTTTTGGACGAAAATTGGTAGATTTGCTGCTTGAAGAGGGACATAACGTAACGATATTAACACGTGGTCAATCTGGAAATCCATTCGGTGATAAAGTCGAACATATCATTGCAGATCGTTCCGATCAAACGGATTTTGCTAGGAAGGTAGAAGGACGTACATTTGATATTGTTTATGATAACATTTGCTTTTCTCCAAATGAAGCATATGATTTTTGTGAACTTTTTAATGGGAAAATTGGCAAGCTTGTATTAACCTCCACATTATCAGTTTATGGAGCGGATGGAAAAGAGAAATATGAGACTGATTTTGACCCATATCATTATGAAATTCGCCTGGGAAACAAAGAAGATTTTACATATGGGGAAGGAAAGCGGCAAGCGGAGGCTGTGTACTTTAAGTATGCCCAATTCCCAGTCGTAGCTGTTCGAATTCCGATTGTATTAGGAGAGGATGATTATTCGCGCCGGTTACATCTTCATGTGGAACGAATCGCAAAGGGAGAACCAATTGGTTTTGTAAATATGGATGCCGAAATGTCCTTTATCCAAGCAACAGAAGTAGCACAATTTTTGAAATGGGCTGGTATAACAGAAATAGAAGGACCTTTTAATGCCACAGCAAATGGGAGAATCTCATTAGCCAATTTAATAAAAATGATTGAAGAAGCAACGGGTAAAACTGCAAGAATTGCGCTTGTGGGAAATGATGAAATTATTTCACCTTATGCTGTTCCAACCTCATGGTATATGTCAAACGAAAACGCAGCTAATAAAGGATTTCAATTTACGAATTTGGATGACTGGTTGAAGCCTCTTGTTGAAACGATTGCCAAAGAATCATGAGACTTGGGGATTGTTTTTTGAAAAAAGTAATCCTAGTCATTCTATTATTTGCTTTCCTTATTGGATGTACAAACGAACAGGAAACTGAAAAAAATAATCTTTTCGATTTGAACAGCGAAACGATTGCTACCTTAAAAAATGGCACGTTAATTGGAACCCCATTAATCTTAGACAAAACGCTTATTTTAGATGAAGTAAAAGAAGTATGGGGAGAGCCAGATGAGCATTATGACCATGAAGATATTCAAACATATGTTTATACGGTGGAGAATCAACGTTTTACCTTATCAGAGGATGAACTGGGTTCGATTTATATTGTTGGAGTGGAGCTAACAACGACTAAAGATGAGATTGTAAAGTCCATGGGCAAGCCAAATGAGCAGTCTGGGAAGGTCTTATCTTATCGAGAGGTAGATTATTTAATAACTTTTGAAAAAGTAAGGGACGGAGTTTGGAAACTGAATTTAATGAGAAATTAGTGCGTTGTTAGGGGTGTAAATAATGATTTATAGAAATAAGACTATCGAAACGGATAGATTGCTACTCCGTTTATTTAGTGAATCGGATGCAGAAAATGTAACCGCTATGTGTAATAACTATAACATTTTCAAAAGTACTTTGACTCTACCATATCCATATACTCTAGATTGTGCGCTGTCGTGGATTGCTAACCACGAGCAAAACTTTGACCTAGATCGTATGTATGAGCTTGCTATAACAGATAAGAATAGTGGACAGTTATATGGTGCCGTTGCGATTTCAAATCATAAGCAGCATAAAAATGGAGAACTGGCATATTGGATTGGAGAAAAGTATTGGGGGAATGGCTACGGGACAGAGGCAGCGCAAGCGATGATAGAATTTGTTTTTAAAGAAAAGAATTTTCATCGTGTCTATGCACGACATTTCAAATCAAATCCTGCATCTGGAAAGATTATGGAGAAGTGTGGAATGACATATGAAGGCATGTTAAAAGAACATGTCTTCAAAATCGATCGTTTTGAAGATATTGTTTATTTTGGAGTTATCAATCCGGTGGGAAACAACAGAGTTGGTTGAGAAGGGCTTATCTTATGGAGAGCTGTTGCTGATAAAGAAGTCCTCTAAGTATCTCGAGAAGCATTAATGCTTCTCGAGATTATTTATTACTATGAATGAAGGAATAACAGCAAAAACTAGCGAAGTTATTACTACTTTCAATTTTCGGAGGTTCAAATGGAGATTTATAGATTTGCCAAGGATAGTGGAAAAAAGATTAGTCAATACAATTCGGATTTTGTCATGTCTCGTGTGATTCGCACTGAAAGTGGTGTTCACATTGGAGCTATGTATCTAGAGAAAGATGGGATTATCGGCTATCATCAAGCAACCACGCCACAGCTTCTTCTAATTATTTCTGGTGAAGGATTTGTTCGTGGAGAAAGCGAAGAGTACATAATGGTTGAGCCAGGGGATGCTGTGTTTTGGACAAAGGGTGAATGGCATGAAACGAAAACAGATACAGCTTTAACCGCCATTGTGATAGAAAGCGAGAATTTAGAGCCGTCCTCATTCATGCCAAACAAAAGTGAGATTATTTAGTAGCAGCAAGGAATAAAAATAATGGTATTCTTAATCGTCTTAAGTATGTCTCTTCCTTTTCAAAATGCTCTCTCTTAGGTAGTGATTCTCTTAAAGATTCAATCTTAAACCCAGCAGATTTGAGTGCTTGAAAATAATCTTCAATCGTTTTGTGGTATTTATAGACTGTAGAACCAAGCCACTCCTGTTCCCGAATCCCAGAAACGAAGTAATTATCAACGAGCCAATTTGTTCTTTGCCCATTTGTTTGCAAAGTGGAAGTAATAACGGGATGTTCAATAGAAAAGATGAATCTTCCACCATCAGTTAAAGTGTCATATATATTTCTAAATAAGGCTTCAATGTCCTGAATATAATGAATTACTAGTCTTGAAATGACCATGTCAAAGTGATTTTTAGGAAACTCCCAATTCTCAATAGTTGAATGTACTAAGTTTATATTTTTATATGTTTGTAGATTTTTAACTGCTGTATGATGCATATTAATTGAACCTTCAATGCCAGAATAGCTTTTACATCCAGCATTCATCAGATCGATTCCAAACTTTCCGTCACCGCTCCCTATATCAAGAATGTTTAAATGTGATACATCTCCAACAAGGTCAATGAAAATTGGTTTTTCAATTGTGTCATTTGGGTTTTCTTTTGATGCTCTCTTTAAAGTGAAATTATGAAAGAATTCTTCTTTGTCGTAGTATTGCGAACCGTTTCTTTGCAAAATCGGCAAACCTCCTCTAAAACATCATTGGAAAAATTATACACAATTTCATCTGTGTGATGTACATATTTTTTTATTGCATCCTAAAAAAATTCAAATAGGGGAGCGTCGGTTATTGGGTAAAAAACTAATTTTCATAATCGTTGTGGTCATACTTTTGTCGGGATGTACTAAGACATTTGAAGGAGTGGTATATGAGGTTGAAGGAGACTACTTTTTGGTTGACTGTACGGATGAAGCAACGATTAAGAGTAAAGCTATTGAGGATATTGGCTACGGATGTAAGGTTAAATTGTCCGATAAGACAAGCTTTAGGAGTGAAACAGGGGAAAGTTTGGTATTAGACGAAATTAAAGAGGAGGCAACGGTCAGAGTTCTACTGATGCATTCAAAAAACATTACTCATAGTAAGGACTCTAGAGTCGTTGAAGCTAAGGAAGTAATTGTACTCGATGAATAGAATAATCTTGCATACTAAAAGCCAGACTATAGTTGCCTGGCTCATAGTTTAATAGTGTTAGAGGGTTGTTAAAACAGCCGTTTTTTAAGCGCTTTCATTTCGATGAATCTTATTTTCTAACTAACCCATGGGGGTCAATTACGAACTTCTTAGAAGCTCCCTGATCAAATTCAGCATAAGCAGCAGGGGCTTGATCTAATGGAATGAGTGTAGCATTTACAGCTTTGGCAATTTGTGCTTTTCCGCTTAAAATGGCTTTCATTAGGTCGCGATGATATTGCATAACTGGTGTTTGACCAGTGACAAAAGTATGCGCTTTTGCCCATCCTAGACCTAGGCGAACCTTCAAGGTTCCAATTTTTGCATCCTCATCAACAGCACCTGGGTCACCAGTAACGTAAAGACCAGGAATGCCTAGACGACCACCGGCGCGAGTGACTTCCATAATCGAGTTCAATACAGTGGCAGGAGCTTCTCCAGCGCTAGCACCATGTCCATGGGCTTCGAATCCTACACAATCAACTGCGCAGTCAACTTCAGGTACGCCTAAAATTTGTTCAATCTGCTCACCAAGATTTGTATGTTCCCTTAGATTTACTGTCTCGCAGCCGAAACTCTTCGCTTGCGCAAGACGCTCGCTATTTAAATCACCGACAATAACAACGGAAGCACCTAAAAGTTGAGCAGAATGAGCAGCCGCTAAACCAACAGGTCCAGCACCCGCAACATATACTGTTGCACCAGGCTTTACTCCTGCACTTACAGCACCATGGTAACCAGTTGGGAAAATATCAGAAAGCATAGTTAAATCAAGAATTTTTTCAAGTGCTTGATCTTTATCAGGAAATTTAAGTAATTGAAAATCTGCATAGGGGACCATAACGTATTCGGATTGTCCACCGACCCAACCGCCCATGTCGACATAACCATAAGCTGAGCCAGGACGATCTGGATTTACATTTTCGCAAATATGAGTATTGCGTTCTTTACAGCTACGACAACGTCCACATGCAATGTTAAACGGTACAGATACGAGATCACCCTTCTTAATAAACTCAACGTCACGTCCAACTTCGATGACTTCACCAGTGATTTCGTGACCGAGAACGAGACCTTCCGGGGCAGTTGTACGCCCGCGCACCATGTGTTGGTCGCTACCGCAAATATTTGTAGTGACAACTTTGAGAATGACACCGTGGTCGCATTTACGACCGACATTTAATGGGTTTACACCAGGTCCGTCTCGTAAAATCAAGTCGGGATAGCTGATATCTTCAATTGCCACACGACCAGTACCTTTGTAAACGACTGCTCTGTTTCCTGACATTTTGCTTTCCTCCAATCTACATATTAATATCAGATAAGTGAATTATTTATAATTCAGAATTATCTGTACAATCTTATTCTATAAAACAATTCTTTTTTCTGGAAGAACGCACTTTTTTGTGAGAAGGTTACTTTAAGGATACTTTTGAGATATTTTGGGAAGGAGACAATTCGAATGGGAGATTTAAGGAAAGAAATAAAAAAGAAAATCGAGAATGGTGAATTTAATTGTGAAAAGGAGTTCACCTTATCTCTTATAAACGGGAAATGGAAAATCACGATCATCTATTATTTAGGTAGAGATGGAACATTAAGATTCAGTGAGATTAAAAGATTATTTCCGAAAATCACTCATAAAGTTCTAACAGCACAAATACGAGAATTAGAGGAAGATGGAATTGTCAGTCGAAAAGTTTATCCAGAAGTCCCCTCAAGAGTTGAATATTCGCTAACTGAGTTAGGTGAAAGTCTAATGCCGATCGTCCTTTTGATGTACGAGTGGGGAAAGAAAAATATTGCTACTTTTGTAAGAAGTAATTGAGTCAAAAATCATACTATTTAATCAATTGAAGGAGAATGAAATTTTTATGAATCGATGCGGATGGGTAAATCAAGATGAGCTGTATATTAACTACCATGATCACGAATGGGGAGTACCAGTGTATGACGACCGTCTCCTCTTTGAATATCTAAATTTAGAGGGGGCTCAAGCGGGATTAAGCTGGTACACAATTCTTAAAAAACGGGAGAATTATCGCAAAGCCTTTGATGGATTTATTCCTGAGAAAATTGTTAAGTATGACGAGAAAAAGATAGCAGAACTTCTACAAAATGAAGGCATCGTTCGAAATAAGCTAAAGGTGAATGCTGTTGTTACAAATGCAAACGCCTTTTTTAAAGTGGTCGAGGAATTCGGCTCATTCAGTGCCTACATATGGTCCTTTGTAGATGGAAAGCCAATACAAAACAACTTTCAGGAGTTAAAAGAGGTACCTGCATCAACTGAGATAAGCGATAAAATGAGTAAGGACTTAAAAAAGAGAGGATTTAAGTTTGTCGGTTCGACGATTTGCTATGCCTTTATGCAGGCGACGGGAATGGTCAATGATCACGTAGCAACTTGTTTCTGTCACGATACTGTACAAAAATTAGGTTGAATAAGAATTGAATCTTCTAGCTTTTTTTCATACTAAGTGAACGTAAAATGATACATTTAAAAATAATTAATGGAGAATTAAGATGGAGAAAAACCAAAGTGTTAATACCGTTACATTAGATTTTTATTCGGGAAAATATGAGTCGATATTAAGTGATTATGATTTGGCTGAGGAGCAGATAAGGTTTACGTCGTTGCCATCACAAGCTATTTTGGCATGTGAAATAGATAAAACGAGGTACCCAATTGTCATTTTATCAAATGGAAAACCAGCGGGATTTTTTGTATTGCATGGTTGGGAAGGTGTCAAGGCATATAGTGACAATAGGGATGCGATATTGTTAAGAGCCTATTCCATTAATTCTAAATTCCAAGGAAAAGGTATTGCCAAGAGATCTTTATCAATTTTAGATTCCTTTATAAAGAGCCATTTTCCTACTAGTAATGAAATCATTTTAGCAGTCAATCACCAAAATACTGTTGCGCAGCATCTCTATAAAGTAAGTGGTTTTGTCGATAAGGGAATAAGAGTCATGGGTAGGATAGGAGAGCAATATATTCTACATAAAGTGGTGTAAAGACAATGCTATTCTTCAAAGTGAAGGATAGTTTTTTTATACGGAAAAATTCAAGTGTGTAATTAGTTGCTGAGAGCATTAACCATAAAAGGTCTAATGCTTTTTTCATTTTCTTTGTAGAAAGGTATTTCTGTAGAATTTGTCGAAATAGATAAATAGGACAAAATTTAGGAGTGGAAGTTTGTGGAGTTCTGGGTGAAGAGAGATTGTTTTTACAAGGCAATTTCAGATGTTAGTAGGGCAATTAGCTTGAAAACAACGATACCAATTTTGACAGGCATTCAATTAATCGCAAGTGAAGAGAATTTAACTCTGGTAGGAAGTAATTCAGATATTTTCATTGAAACGAATATTCCTATGATGATTAATAATGAAAAAGTACTCGAAATCTTTGAGACAGGAAGTGTAGTTGTTTCAGCAAGATTTTTGATCGAAATTGTGAAAAAGTTACCGGATGATGTTCATGTGAAAATCAATGATAAGAAACTAGTTACGATAAAGTCGGATGGTATTGTGACCACGTTAAATGGGTTTTATGCTGATGAATATCCTAAACTTCCAAGAATGGATGAAGTTGCTTCTGCAAAGATCCCGAGCTCTGAACTTATAGAATTAATTAAACAAACTACTTTCGCTGTCTCTAGAAATGAAACTAAGCCTGTCCTTACAGGACTAAATCTGTTGTTCCAAGAAAAACAATTAACGTGTGCCGGAACCAATTCTCATCGATTAGCGATAAGGAAACTTCCTATTGAAGCGACTCTAGAAGGCTCGTATATAGTTCCAGGTACGAGTTTGAACGAGCTCTCTAAAATCATGCAAAATGAGTCAGGTCACATACATATTTATATAACTGAATGTTATATCATTTTTAAAACAAACAGTCTCATTCTTTACTCGAGATTAATTGAAGGAATTTATCCAAATGTTATAGGATTGATACCGAAAGATACAAAAACAGTTATTACAATCGGAACTGCCCAACTCTTAAAAGGGGTCGATCGGGCAAGTTTATTTGCAACAGAAGGGAAAAATAATCGGGTAAATATCAAAATTGAAGAGGGAAAGAAATTGAGAATCTCTTCAAATTCAACTGAAGTCGGAAAAATAGAAGAACTACAAAATCTCAAAGTAGTCAGTGGTCAACAGGACTTAAGTATTTCATTTGATGGAAGATTTTTAATCGATGCCTTAAAAGCAATAAAGGAAGAAGAGATTCAATTAAGCTTCGGTGGTTCGATGAGACCAGTAATAATTGAACCTATTGGGAATCCAAATTTTCTTCAACTTATTTCACCGGTGCGAACTTATTAAGAGAATAGGAGCTGTCATAAATGGCCAATGGAGTACAAGATTTCTATTGTGACGAAGTTTTAAGTGGGAACACGAAAGTAGAGAAAGTACTTGAAACAGAACATGCACTTGCTTTTTATCATACACGTCCTTTTTATGATGTACATGTTGTCGTAATACCTAAAAAGCACATTCCATCCATGCTAGATATCAATCCAGATAATCAGCATGTAATGATAGATGTGTTTTCAGTCATTCAACAGGTTGCTAATCAGATGAATGAAAAATATGGTGCATGCACTGTATCTACTAATATAGGAGAATATCAAAGTAATAAGCATATGCATTGGCATATTCATTTTGGGGATAGAATTAGACTTGTAGACGGCACTTGGTGCTAATTACATATAACCTAAGTCCGAGCGTTAATCGAATAGGATTAATGCTCTTTTTATGTTTCAAAGTTATTACAAATAGAGATCCTTTCATTTAAAATATAAATAGGAGATGATCAGATGAATTTTGAGGATAATCGATCCTTATCAAAGGTTCAGAAGCGAAAGCTTGTAGATGAAGTGTTAGAACAATTAAAGCAGTATTTGTTTTCAGGAAAATTTCAAGTGGACGATAAAATTCCAACAGAGTCAAAGTTGATGGAAGAATTAGGCGTTGGCAGGTCAACCTTGCGAGAAGTCATTAAAATTTTGGTCTATGCTGGGGTACTTGAAGTAAGACAAGGGGACGGTACATACCTTCGTTCAAACCATCTGTCTTCCAAAAGTAATTTTGAGCAAAAAATGAATGAAGCGAAAATAGAAGATATATATGAAGTAAGAAGAATGCTTGACTTGGAAGTTGTACGACTGGCTGTTCAGAGGCGAACAAACGAAGATCTTTTCGAAATGAAAGGATACTTGGACAAAAGAAATCGAGAGCTACAAGAAGGAAATTACTCTGAATATATTGATGCCGATATTCAATTTCACTTAGCGATTGCCAAAGCAAGTAAAAATGCCGTGCTATTTGAACTGTATCAAACCATCACACCGAAGTTGAGAAACATTTTGAGTGAGTTAATTCTCAAAACACATGATTATCGTGACAATACAAATATACACATATTGCTATATGATTCAATCCTAAATCAGAATGTAATAGATGCTATCAAGTATGCAGGAGAAAATCTAGAATTGAAATAATCTAGAGATAAAAGGTCTGATGATATGTTGAAAAAGGGGAGTGGTAGTAATGAGGTATCAAGTTAAGTCTCTTAATGTCGGGAAGATCGAAACGCTCACGTATGGTAAAAGAACATTCGAATCTGCGATTAGAAAGCAATCTGTCGCCAAACCTATTTTCTTGAGTAAAACCGGCCTAATGAGCGACGAACAAGCATATGAACATCATGGTGGTGAAGATAAAGCCTTATGCTTATATCCGTATGATTATTATCCTTATTGGCAAGAGATTGTCCATCCATTTAGTGAGACAGCTTTATTTGGTGAGAATTTAACCGTAGAAGGACTCAAAGAAGATAATGCTCACATTGGAGATATTTTTTCTTTTGGGGAAGCAATTATTCAAGTGTCCGAACCTCGAAATCCTTGCTATAAGCTTGCAGCAAAATATGAAGTACCAGACATGGTTGTTCGTATGAGAGACACTGGCTATACTGGATTTCTTTTCAGAGTGTTGAAAGAGGGGATGGTTTCCTCGAATGATGATTTAGTTCTACTTGAATCAGATCCACACCAAGTGTCTGTCGCCTTAGTAAATGAAGTGAAATTCTTCGAGCGATTCAATAAAGCAAAGCTAGAAAAAGTATTAGCAATTGAGGCTTTATCAGAAAGTTTACGTGCTCCATTGTTGAAACAATATCAATCGGATAAAACAAATGAATGGTCTTAATTACACAAAGAGCCCACAATAATATATGAGGGTTCTTTGTCTTTTTTAGTTTAAAACATGTTGATTCTGATAAGGTGGAATCCATTATATCTTGAATTGTATTCATCTGTTTGAAAGTAAATTGTTTCTGGTACAAGTACTCTATGTCAAGAAGCCTCCCATCAGAAACTCCACATAATACACCTGAATTACCTGTGCCGTCCATAAATGAAAACAAAGCGATTGACCTAATAAGTATCTAATTCTTTGTTGCAACGGAATATGATCCCTCCTATAAAGACAAAATAAGAATAGCGAGTTTGTCGAGTAATTGATTGAAATGAAATCAAACTTAGCACTTAATGTGAATAATTTCACAAAATGTTCAAGAATAGGTCAAGAAACCTACAGCTTGATCATGTATATTATCACTATATACATCGTGTTAACTTCACCAAGGGGGATTCAAGATGAAAAAGTTTTATCAACTATTATTAATTTTAGGACTTGTAATGACGCCATTTTTAACGCAAGCTCATGTAAAGTGGTTCACGACAGTAACACCTCAAAAAGAGACAATCGAACATATTTTATCACCAGAATTTATGGGTCTTGCTCTGCTTGCGGCGATTGTACTAGCAGCCTTAACACTAATTATTCCTAGAATGACTGAATGGGGTCCGGTTAAAAAAATGGAGGACCGTCTTTCCAGTTTACGAAAGTACTCTCGCCATTTACTAAAATACGGTACAGCTGTTGCATTGATGATACAAATTACAAATGGAACACTTTTTGCACCTGAGTTCCATATTCACAATACATTAGTTGTCGTATTAACTTGGGTTGTTATTGGATTATTACTGATTCCACATCATATAGCAACGAAATTAGGCTCTGCTATTTTACTTGGATTATTTATTTACGTAACGATTGATCAAGGCGTATTTCATATGTTAGATTACGGATTTTATGTAGCAATTATCGGGGTTTTATTAGTTGGACATACTAGATTAGAGCATATTGGATTCCCATTCCTATATTTAGGAACAGGTCTATCACTTTGCTGGGTAGCTGTTGAAAAATGGGTGTATCCGGGCATGGCATTAGATATCATTGCGAACCATCATGTCCCTACCTTCGGTTTTGAACCAGCCCTATTTCTAGTTATGGCCGCATTCATTGAGTTTGTAGTCGGGTACTTACTCGTCGTTGGAATTCTAAATCGTGTACTAGGATTTGTTGTTACGTGTATTTTTATATTAACAACAATGCTTTTTGGAATGACAGAAGTAGTCGGCCATTTCATGATTCATATTGTACTCATAATCTTCATTATTGAAGGGGTTTCTTTTTACAACCCACCTATTAAAATGCACAAAACAAAGCTGGATCAATTCATTTTTGTATTCTTAAACTTCATCTTTGTTCTAGCAACATTTTTGTTAATATATTATCGTTTTGCATAAGTCATCATTTTTCTGGACGCGATTCTTATATGATATCGCGTCCATTTTTATGAAGCCAATAAATATATTGCCAACCTTTTTATAATACTATGAAAAAAGGATTGGTTACTTTGGAAAATGATAAGAAAATTAAAATCGTTGGTGATATATACGAAAAAGTGCATCATGCCAATAACGAATATCTGGATTATTGGATTGAAAATACGTTTTTGCATTGGGATTTTTGGCTTTCATTGGCGCTTACTTTGCTCCCATGGATATTATTCATCCAATTTAGGAAAAAAGAAAGTACTAATCGACTATTATTTGTAGGTTTATTCGTCATTATCTTTGCGTCTTGGTTGGATTTTTTAGGGGTTGTATGTGGATTATGGTACTATACTGGGAAAGTTGTTCCGACTATTCCCTCCTATATGCCATGGGATTTTTGTATTTTACCTGTGTTTGTTATGTTTTTAATACAATACAAGCCAGACATGAAAGCTTATTGGAAGGGATTGTTTTTTGCCAGCGTAGGGAGTTTCATTGGAGAACCTTTGTTTAAATGGTTAGGTTTCTATGTGGCGATTCATTGGAATAAATTCTACTCATTCCCGATCTACTTTTTGTTATTTATGGTTTGCCATCGTTTAAGTAAAGTAAAGCATTTTGAACCTATAAAATGAGCTATTTTGAATTTAAAGAGAAGTATGTGTGTTTCAGGAATATATGAAAATTGACTGTGAAAGAAAGTACTTTGAATATTTGTACGTAAGCAAATCTATAGGGTTTGTTCACGTTTTTTTCGTGTGTATTTAATTCCATTAAAAGGAAATGATAGCCATAAGTAATTATTATAGGAAGTGAAACTGTGCATACGCTCTTATTGCTTGGATATCTGTTAGCAGGTTGGAAATGGGGAGATTGGAGGAATTGGCAGAAGTATTACTCAACGATTCTTTTCTTCATTGTAGGGGACTTACTGTATAATTTCTTGTTATACAATTATTCAATGTGGCAGTTTCATACATCATTTGACAAAGCCATTTTGCCAAACCATACCTTGATATCCATTGCCATTGAGTTTGTCAGTTTCCCTGTAAAAGTGTTAATTTTCTTAGGTCATTATCCTGAAGATAAAAATAAACTCATCCAAGCATTATATATATTATCATGGGTTTTCGTCTTCTCTATTTTTGAGCTTCTTGCGTTAAATGTCTGGGAAGGACTCTCCCATCATAATGGATGGAATATGCCATGGACGGTCCTTTTTTATATTGTTACTTTTGTTTCACTTAGAATTCATCAAACTCGGCCATTATGGGCATGGCTGATTTCTTTTGTAGTGATTATATCCCTATTGCTTATCTTTGACGTACCGATTAGGAAGTTGAAGTAGCCTGCTTACGTTCGTTTGAAACGTCATAAGTAATACTTATTTAGTTTTATAATTACTTTAATATTTTCTTATTAAACTAATGGATTTAAAATTATAGGAGAAGTGAAGCTGATAATTGTGAAACGAGGGATGTAATGTGGGGATGGATTTTCACAATTTGAAAAATAGCCATACTTATACTACGAGAAATGCAGATACTTCATGGATTAATACGATTAAGAAACTGGTCCCAATCAAGCAGCTTACCTCTGCATTAGATATAGGATGCGGTGGTGGGATATATTCAAAGGCTCTAGCGGATTTGGGGGTAACTTCTGTTACGGCTGTTGATTACTCTGAGGCAATTCTGGCAGGTGCAAGAGAAAACTGCAAGGATTATCATAATATTTCTTTTAAGAAGGGCAATGCCCTACAGACTGGATTAGAGAGTAACCATTTTGATTTTTTGCTTGAAAGAGCTTTGATCCATCATTTAGATGATTTATCAGGGTGCTTTGAAGAAGCATATCGATTATTAAAGAATAATGGTTATCTAATTATCCAAGATCGTACTCCTGAAGACTGTTTGTTAAAAGGGGATGCCAGTCATATTCGTGGCTATTTTTTTGAACAGTTTCCTAAGTTAATAGAAAAGGAGACTAACCGCAGGCATCAAATCAAAAAAGTCAGGGAGATGTTAAGGGACAGTGGTTTTCGAGAAATTCAAGAATTTAAATTGTGGGAAACAAGGAAAGTTTATGCTCATAAAACGAAATTGCTTGAAGATTTAAGGGATAGAACAGGGCGAAGCATTTTACATGAATTAAATGATATCGAATTAGAGAGCTTGATCAATTTTATCGATGGACAAATCCCGAATGAAAATACTATTGTAGAAAAAGATAGATGGACAATTTGGAAAGCTGTCAAATGATTAGGAGAGTGAAAAGTTGTTGAAGTATCGTAAAGCCAGTATAGATGACATTGTACAATTAATGGATTTAAGGAAAAGGCAATTGTTGGACGAGGGAATAGAACCAACAATAGACATTGATATGGAGCTTCGTGAATTTTTTCGTCATAAATTGAGTGATGGATCGCTCATTCAGTGGCTGGTTGAGGACGAGCAAAATATCGTAGCGTGTGGGGCAATAGTATTTTATGACTTTCCACCTTCTTATACGAACAGAAGTGGAAAAAAGGGCTATATTTGTAATATGTACAAGAATGAAAACTATCGTGGACAAGGAATTGCCACGCAATTATTAGACAAACTAGTTGAGGAAGCAAAACAATTAGGGGTAACAAGAATATGGCTTGGAGCTTCAAAGATGGGCAAGCCTGTATATAAGAAGTTTGGCTTTATTGAATCAAATGAATGGTTAGAGTTGAATATGTAATGAAAGGGACAGTCTTGAGCATATTTCCTAGTTAAACTAAGGAAAACCAGGATTGTCCTTTTCGTTTTTTTAAAATTTTTCTCAAAGAACATATTCCACTCTGTCGACCTCATCACTCCGAATCATCTAAGGAATGACGTGAAAAACATCTGTGGGAAATATGTAGCAGTTGCTTCTAAAAAATATTTAAATTGTTTCAAAGAAGGAACTTTTCCTATAAAAATCGAACTAATGTAGAACACAAAATCTAGCATGACGAGGAGTGGGCATATGAAATTTGTTTTAATATTTGGACCTCAGGCAGTTGGCAAAATGACAGTCGGACAGGAATTAGCGAAGCTGACAGAATTGAAGCTTTTTCATAATCATATGACGATCGATTTGGTTAATCATTTTTTTGATTACAGTACTAAAGAGGGGAAAAGGTTAGTCTCTCTTTTTCGCGAGGAGATCTTTGAAGAGGTGTCAAAAAGCAATTTAGATGGTTTAATCTTCACGTTTGTATGGGCCTTTGATTTGCAATCTGACTGGGAGTATGTTGAGAAAATTAGCCGTATTTTTGAAGCAAAAGGTGGGATTGTGTATTACGTTGAATTAGAAGCTGAGTTCGAAAATAGGATGGAGCGGAACAAAACAGCTAATCGCCTTGAGCATAAACCTTCAAAACGGAATATTGAAAGATCCGAGGCAGATCTAATAGAAACATTAAAAAATCATCGATTAAATTCCATTGAAGGGGAAATTCAAAAGGAAAACTACATAAAAATAAATAATAATCAGCTAAGTGCAGCTGAAACCGCGACAATCATTAAAGAAAAATTTCAATTGTGATAGAGGAGAGATGACCGTGGAAATTCGAAAAGCAAATATACATGATATACCAGCATTAGCTTCGTTGATGGAACAGCTTGGATACCCAACCACCATCGAAAGTATGAATCTACGATTTCGACATATCGAATTAAATCCAGATTATCACACCTTCGTAGCTTCGATAAATGGAGAAGTTGTAGGCATGATCGGATTAATTAAAAGTTTCTACTATCAATTAGATGGGGTCTATGTCCGGATTGTTGCTCTTGTTGTGGATTCGCGTTATCGTAATGAAGGGATAGGAAAAAGTCTGGTTGAGCAAGCAGAGAATTGGGCCAAAAGCCTAGGTGCTATTGGAATGAGCGTTAATAGTGGGAACCGACCGGAAAGAGTGAATGCGCATCGATTTTATAAGAATATGGGATACGTGGACAAGAGCACAGGTTTTGCTAAAAGTCTTTAAAGAATAACTTGTAGTAGCAAGATGCCTTTTTACTATTTTCATTTTTTAGCGGAATAGTAGGAAGTTACGCTATTGAATTTACGAAGAGTCCTTCTGTTTTGGATAAGTTAATTTACTCCTTCAGTTCGTCCTCTTATCCATACTATGCTTGTGCATTCTTACTTTGGAGTATTATTGTTATAATCGTTCTGTATCGGAAAAGAAGAAAGACTACCTAATTAGATAGTCTATAACAATTCTATAAGAGTTCCACCCAGGGCACCTGCAATAACAATGACCCATGGGGGTAGCTTCCAGTATACTAGCATACTAAACAAAATGGCTGCAAAAGCAAAATGAATGGGTTCTAGAATGGAACTAGTCCATATTGGCTGGTAAAAGGCTGAAATCAATATCCCGACTACTGCTGCGTTCACACCCATTAATGCACCCTTTACTTTTCGATTTCGTCGTAGGGAATCCCAAAAGGGCAAAGTCCCAAAGATGAGTAAGAATGCAGGTAAAAATATTGCGATTGTCGCGACGACGCCACCATGCCAACCATTCATAACAGTGCCCAAATAAGCGGCAAATGTAAACAAAGGACCAGGTACTGCTTGTGTTACACCATATCCGGCCAAAAATGCGTCCTTGCTAAGCCATCCAGTTGGAACAAATTCACGTTCTAGCAGTGGTAAAACAACATGACCTCCACCAAAAACTAATGAACCTGAGCGATAAAAACTGTCAAACATTGCAATCCAGCCTATTGCGGTGACCTCACGTAAAATAGGCAATAGAAATAATAAACCGAAAAATAATACCAAGCATGTGATTGCAAATCTTTTTGAAACGGGGAAATGAATGTTTTCTTCCTGTGTTTCTATTGGTTGACGATATAGAAATAATCCAATAATAGCTGATAAAAGGATCACTCCGACTTGAGTAAAAGCTGTTTGCCACAAAAGGGTGGCTACCAAAGCAAATAGTGCGAGGGCCCTGCGCTTTAAATCGGGTGTCAGATTTTTAGCCATACCTAATATGGCATGTGCTACCACCGCAACTGCCACTATTTTTAGCCCATGAATCCAACCGTCACTACCCAGTTCTAACCCTTGAAAAACCAAGGCAAAGATGATGAGTGCTAGAACAGATGGGAGGGTAAAACCGATAAAAGAAACAATCCCTCCTAAAACACCGGCTCTCATTGCACCGATTCCAATTCCAACCTGGCTGCTTGCGGGACCAGGTAAAAACTGACACAAAGCTACTAAATCAGCATAGCCTTTTTCGTCCATCCATTTTCTTTTTCGAATGTATTCATGATGGAAGTACCCTAGATGGGCAACTGGTCCTCCAAATGATGTGAGCCCCAATTTAGTGGAGACAATCAATATTTCTAATAGAGAACTCCAATTCAACCTATTATTTGTTTTCATCTTGTTCACCTTCAATTTCTTTAAAAAGTTCATACGCTTTTTTCCTTGCCTCATCTAATATGAAGTTTCCTTTTTTGGTAGCAGTATAATATTTTCTTATTTTACCATCGACGTTTCGCTCTTCTTTTATAAGTAGGCCATCGTTCTCCATCGAATGGAGAATGGGGTAGAGTGTTCCTGCACTAATTTGATATCCATGTTCTGTCAGTTCTTCGAGCATCCATACACCATAAATCGGATGTACCTTTGCATGGTGTAAAATATGTATTTGGATAAAACCAAGGAATAGTTTCCGTAGTATTTTCTCTTCCATCCTTTTCCCCCAGAAAATCAAATTAATATAGGAAGCCAATATCGAGTTTCGATATTGGCAATATATCATGAGCGTGAATGGAATGCGATAGGATGGATTAAAAGTTTACAAAAAATTTACATAGAAAAGACATGGAGGGTCCATGTCAAAAGGAGAATTATTATGAAGTGAGTGGCGAGAAGTTAGTAGCGTGTGGAGAATGGTCTGGGTAATCAGAGCGATTTCGTTTATGACAATCTTTGTAGGGTCCAATATAGGTAGAAGGCTGAACGGGCCGCGTTGCCTTTTTCCAGAGATTTTCATCAATACAATAAGTATGAGCAATGATGTTTGAGGGAGTAAATTTTAAAATGTCAGATCCTAAAATGACTTCTGGAGTAGGCGCATCAAAAATGGCCAATAAATGGGTGTTATCAACAGTTGCGATTTCATAGTGCCACCATGCTCGGGGAATGTTGACGACCTGGCCAGGGGTGATGGAATAACTAAGTACCTTTTTTGTAAAAGGATTAAGTAATGAAACGTTGGCAGCGCCAGAGATACAATAGACGAGCTCAGCGGCATTTTGATGATAATGTGGTTCGACAATGTTATCGTTACTTAAGAAAATATCGAGCAATGACACGTTTTCCAGAGTATTCAATTGTTGCACACCTAGAATGTTAATGAGGTTGCGATTATCCTTTTTAAAAAAAGGACTATAATTCACATCAAAGGCAAATTGCGTTGTTGGAGATGTGTAATCTAAGCTGGTAGACATAATTCGATTCACCCCGATTTTGAAATTTCATAGGCATGTTATGCATAGGTGAATCATTTGGTGTAAAAGAAAAAGGTGGAAGAGGGGTACTCTTCAACCTTTGATCGTCTTATCTCTTGTTTTGACAAAAAAGTAAGCAGAAATCCAAGCTGTTATTGGAATAACAAGCGTGACACCGATGCCAGCAAAAAAGATCGTAATCATTTCGGAGCTAAATATTTTTGAATTGATGATTTCTCCAAAATAATAGGATAAATCTTTAAACCATATCAATAAGGCTAAATAGCTTCCGAAGAAGGCAAAAAATAATGTATTTGTACTCGTTCCTAAAATATCCTTGCCGATGCTAATCCCAAATGCGAAAAGATCTTTTCGACTTATTGATGGGTGATGTGTGAACATTTCTTGCATTGGTGAAGAGATGGCCATGGCGGCATCTGCGATCGCACCGATTGTACTGACAATAATGACTGAAGCGGCAATTTTAACAAAATCAACGCCGATAAAAAGAGAGAATACTCCCAGTTCTTCTATCTCTTCTTCACCAAACCCTTGTATCATTGCCTTATCTGTTACCACAATAATCATTAAAAGTAATACAACTGTTGTAATAATTGTAGAGAGGAAAGCTGTTTTCGTTTTGCTATTGATATCATTTATAAAAAAGAGATTGATACAGCTAATTAATGCACATGCAATAACGGTAATAATAATCGGATTGAAGTCTGGATTCGTCATAAAAAAGAGAATAAAAATGAGCACACCAAAGTTGAAAAATAGTGCGATAAAAGACTTTGCCCCTTTTTTACCACCAATAATCGTCATCAATATGAATAAAATTGCTCCGAATAAAACTAACACATTCATAATCTTGCCTTCTTTCGTTTAACAAAAAAGATCGTTGTGTATAAAGCGATTGGAATGGTTATCACGATTCCAATTCCTCCAGCTAATGCCCGCGCCAATTCAAGAGAAAGATTCATATTCAGGGTGAAGCCTAGTGAAGAAGCGTTCTTTAAATATAGTATAAGCATCGGAATTTTCCCGCTTATGTAAACGAAAAACAAAATATTGGTCATCGTCCCCATAATGTCTTTACCAATTTCTAATCCTGATTTCTTCAACGCTTTTATCGATATGTCATGGTCCTTTTCATACAATCCAAAAATGGAAGAGGAAAGGGTAATGGCTACATCCATGACAGCACCTAATGAACCGATAAATAAACCAGCCATAAATACCATTTTATAAGGGCGAGTAATAAATTGAATCTCTTCATATCGAAGTCCTTGCTCTTTTGTCACCCACATTACAAGATAGGCGATAAGTAAGGAAACAAAGGTCCCCAATAGAGTCGCAATAATGGCTGCGTATGTTTTTTCATTAAAACCGTTTACGAGTAACAACGAAATAACGGTAAATAAAATGACACTGATGCTACAGATGATTAATAGACTGCTACCAGATGAATTCAGATAAATGTCCAAAGCGTAGGATAATATAATCGCATTTACGGCTAGACTTATAATGGAAAATAACCCTTGCTTTTGGCCAAACGATAAGGAGAATGAAGATAAATATCCATCCGATTATTAACAAATATTGATCACGCTTTAAATCTTTAATGGTTCCGACGAATTCGCCATTTTCTGTTGCTTTATCGATGTAAACAAATAGTTCATTACCAACATGATATTCTTGGTCGTATGCGCCAGACTTAGAATATTCATTGGTCAAATGGATCCGCTTGCCTTTTTCATCGCCATTCTTAATCTCAGCAACGAGTTCTTGAGTATATAGATGATCTTCATTTTCGTTTACATCAACCATTTTTTCTGAGTCGATCAGTTTTGTATTGATTACTTCCGCTATCGGGCTTTTATAAAATGATTCATTGTTATAGACAAATATTATAGAAATGAGAAAGCAAAGTGCTAAGATGCTGTATAAAATGATTTGTTTCTTATTTATTTTTTTTAATAAAGTACGCAATTAAACTACCTCCAACTATACTCGGGACCATTAACTCACAATTAAAGAATGACAATGATATTCCTTAACAATGGACTTAGAATAACATGTACATTTTCAGTCTTCAAGAAAATCCTCCCAATTGCTAGTGGTCGAGAGGATTATTTAAAAATTAAGAGAATATATCTTTTTAATAGGCAATTTTGAGGGGGGGTTCCGGATAAAAAAGGAGAAAATAGTATTACTTGGATTATGTATCTTTACGATGTTGCTGTTTTGGCTCGGTAATCTTATGAATCCAAAACCGGGTAGTTCATCTGGAAATGGAAACCCAGCTATTTTAATCATGTGGATTCTTGTTCCGCTATTTTGCTATATTGTTTATCTTTGGTTCAGAATCTTTCGTTCATATGCCATTAAAAAGATGATAATGGGCGTGGGCTCAGTATTGATTTTCGTTCATTTAATCGTGGGTTTTTTCTATCAAAGAAGTGCCTTTTTGAAATACCGTGATATTATAGCTGAAGCCTATAAAGCAAATTTTGGGTTCGTAGATTGGGAGTATATTAATCAAATAACTACGTTTTCGTCGATCCATGTCAATAATCAATATTTTAATCCAAATACATATTTGATGTTTTTAACAGCTTCAATATTAGTAGCATTATTTATCGCCTATATTAGTCAAAAAAAATGGAGGAAACAGAATGACAATTATACCTGATCTTTCAAAGAGACCTTTTCATCTTACAATAGAAAGGAAAATGGATTGTTCACCTTCTGTGATTTTCGAAGCGTGGACAAAGAAAATAGACCATTGGTTTGCTGCACCTGGGAGTGCCATCATGAAAGGGGAAGTTAACACAGCTTTCTTTTTTGAAACGGTTTATAAATTGGAGGAACCGGGAATTGCCCAACGACATCCCCATTACGGACGTTTTCTACGACTTGAGCAAGACCGTTTAATTGAGATTACCTGGTTAACGGGTGAAGGGGGAACAAGGGGAGCAGAAACAGTTGTCACGGTTGAGCTTGAACCTAATGGTACTGGTACGCTTCTTAGACTTTCGCATGCAGGATTTCCAGATGAGGAATCGAAAAGACAGCATGAGGAAGCTTGGCCGTTCGTACTGGAACAGCTGGATGAAAAAATGGGTAAGGCCAACAATTGATAAACTTGTTGGCCCGTATCTTGGTTTGAATGAAGGTTTAAATAAAGCCGCCGTTGACACGAATAGTCTGTCCTGTAATCCATTCGGATTTTTCACTTATCAAAAAGTCAATGACATTGGCAATATCTTCTGGTTCTCCGATACGACCAAATGCGATTGATTTCTTCATCCCTTCGATTTGCTGCTCTGTTTTTCCAACATTGAAAAGTTCCGTATTAACAGGACCAGGTGCGATAGTATTAATTGTGATTTCCTTTACAGCGAATTCTTTTGCCAATTGGCGTGTAAATTGTTCAACGGCCCCTTTCGTTCCTGCATAAACACTGTATCCAGGGAACATTTGTCCAAGTACAGATGTAGAGAAATTAATGATTCTTCCTTTAGGTTCCATTAGTTTGAGTGCCTGTTGGCAGGCAAAAAATGTCCCTTTTACATTTAAATTGAATTGCCTATCGAAATCTTCTTCTGTTATGTCTAACAGTGATTGAGTTTTCATGAGTCCTGCGTTGTTTATCAAAATATCAATCTTGCCGTATGTAGCCAATGTGTCAGTAAATAAGGACTCTACGCCAGAGAATGTACTTAGGTCAGCTTGAATGGGGGTAGCTTCTCCACCTTGTTGTTTTATACTATCGACAACCTCCTGTGCTTTCTCCACGCCGGTTGAATAATTGACGATTACCTTTATACCTTGTTGTGCTAGCTGTTGAGCGATCGTACGACCAATACCGCGAGAAGAACCAGTGACAATGGCAACTTTTCCATTTAGATTTTGCATATTAATGGCTCCTTTTTAAATATTTAGTAATGAAGCTGATTCATTCTTTACCCTTAATGCAGTTGGGATTTTGCAAAACGATCTCTTTCATACTTAACGATATCAACTATCCATTCGATAGTAAAATTTGAAGCCCAACTCAAACCGTTGTCAGTAAAAATACCGATACAAATCATGGGGGTGGTTCTGATTAGAAATTTTAGTGTTCTTATCATAATATTGTTTTTATGTGGCTGCTCAGGCAGTACTAGTAAACTGACAGATACAGAAACAAGTGCTGAGATTCAATTCGTTGAAAAAATAGGAGCAGATACCATTACGATAGAGTATACGCTAGATAATATGGATCGAGGAGAACGTGACTATTATGAGCAACCGGTTGTCATCGAGCAGAATATAGAGACAAACAACCTTACAAGAGGGTCTGTTGTTTGGTTTGAGGACGTGAGCGGAGAACAGAAGATTTCTAGAGTCATTGGCTTGCCCAATGAAGCTATTAATATAAAGGACGGTCAAATATTCATAGATGGTCAGCAACTTGATGCATTTTATGGCAAGGCACATAGAGCAGGGCTTGCAAAACAAGAATATCTCGACGCAATGAAAGATGCTAAATCGACTTATGACGAAAAAGCTGCGAATGCAACTTTCGAAAAGGAACTCAAGGAACAGAAACTTGGTGACAAGGAATATTTTCTTGTTTCAGATGACTGGTTCCGTGGGGAGATGAGTGTAGTAATGGAACAACAAATAACTGGAATCGTTTTAGGTTACGAAAAGTGAAATGAAAATCGCCTCAGAGAGTCAAGTACGTATTATCTTCTAATCATTTTATACCTTTTGATATAGGAATAGGCAAAATAGCCAAAAACAAATCCCACCGAATTTAGTATCAGATCATCGACATCAAATTGTCGATAGGAAAAACCTAATATGAAAGAAATCAACAATTGTAAAGTTTCGATGAATAGAGAACTGGCAAGACCAATTAGCCACAAGCTATTAATTTGTATATCTCTTTTTAGAAAGTACAAATATAAACCAAATGGGGATAACAAAATCAAATTCCCACCTAGATATGTGATTTGAAGAAGATAAATATTGTAAATAAACGCATCTGAAATACCTTGAATAATGGTAGAGAATGGGATGAAGTTATAAATAAAAAGCTGTTCGGTTTCTAATTTGTTAATTGAATCTTGTATCGCTGCAGTTTGAAAGGGAATCGGAAATATAGTCAGTCTCAACAGACCTAGGATGTACAACAAGAAAAGAAAATCGACAAAGACACGGCTTACAGATTTATTTCTTTTCCATAATTCGATTCCGTTATAGATTAAAAATCCGATTAAACTAGCAAGTGCGAAAAATGTAATTTCCAACATTTTGATCCCTCCTAATCCAATATACTAAATTTTTGGAATTGGATCACATGTGGAGAATATTAATCGTAGGTGTGGTGAATACAATGACAGTCCATGTTCCTGAGTACATTGAAAGACTCGTTGGACAAATCTATGAAATTAATAAACTATCAGAACAAGGCTGCACATCAGAGGTACGAAAGATCCTAGCTGCAAGTGGCACCTATTTATTGAAAAGCTCTTTCGATAATAGATACCGAGAATGGTTAAAAATGGAGGCACTTGTTTTAGAGAAACTAAGCAACCAACATGCTATTCCAGTTCCACGATATTATGGTTTTTTCGAGGACGATAAGAGTAGTCACTTAATCATGTCCTTTGAAAAAGGAATGACATTAACTAAAGCCTTAAAAAATGCAAAGAACCGAGACGAAAAGCTAACCCTAATTCGAAGTTTTGGTCAATTTTTACATCAACTTCATGAAACAGAATTACCAGAGTCGCTAAATCGAGAGAATGATTGGCTGGAAGAGCAACTAATAAGAGCTGAAAAGTATGTGCGAAGAGGACAAACAGAAGGGAGTCAGCAATTACTAGAACAGCTTCAATCTAATAAGCCACTTC
Organism: Bacillus yapensis; assembly: GCF_005280205.1. Taxonomy (GTDB): domain Bacteria; phylum Bacillota; class Bacilli; order Bacillales; family Cytobacillaceae; genus Robertmurraya; species Robertmurraya yapensis. Next base: position 320,876 of record NZ_SUND01000002.1, read on the forward strand.
CGGTTAGACAAACGCTCATTCATGGTGATTGTACAACTGATAACGTTCTTGTCGTAGACGGAAAAGTTAGCTTGTTCATTGATGTTTCTGGAATGGCTGTTGGCGATCCGCGATATGACGAATCGCTGGCGATTGGGTGTTTTGTGAATGAACCTAAGTGTGTAGAGGTTTTTTATCAAGGTTACCAACGTTATCGTATAAAAAAAGAAGAATACCAATACTTTAATGAGGGTCTATATGAATTTTTCTAAAGTCATTCTTAGCGGATGGCTTTTTCTGATCGGAGTAAATTATTTCTTCACATTCTTATCCTCTGTATTTCTTCTGATAAAAGGAATCTTCTTTTCGCTCATCAAGTACCAAATGAGGATAGGAGCAATGATATTAAGAAGAAAAACCGCCACTACAATGGTCCAGATAAACCAACCTGTATTAAGTACATGCTGATACAACCAAGAATGATACAAGTCCATAGGGGCAGACCTCCAAATGTCGTTTATGTTTCATGATGACCATTATGTGTGTAAGCAATACCTCGTTGAATAAATTTTGGTAATGAAGCGAATAATTAACAAAGAGTTTAATGACAAAGGAGTTTCTCTATGCCTGATGAGCTAGAACTTAAGTTGACTTCCACTTTTACATTCGATATAGAGAGTAATATTTCATTGATTAGAGAAATCTTAGGTCATAGTGTCGACCTCGTCCAACGAGATTTTATTTTTCATCAGGAAAAACAAATACGAGGTGTGCTCTTTTATACAGACGGTTTAATTGATAAAGAGGAAATTAATAAAGCTTTAAAAACGTTAATTAATTGCTCTGACGAAATCTTGAGTTCTTGTATTGGTGACCGAATGGGCGATGAGCTGACGAAGAATATTAAGACATATCTTTTAAACAATGTTTCGGTTAATCAGTCGAATAAAGTGCAGGATGCAATTGATGGAATTTTATCTGGGGATACGGCTATCATCATTGACCGCACTGAGCAGGTTATTATTTTGTCATCTAGGGGAGCAGATGCTAGGTCAATTGAGGAGCCACAAACAGAGCAAGTTGTAAGAGGACCTCGGGATGGATTTACCGAAAATATCCGAACGAATACTGCTCTTGTAAGAAGACGAATTCGTGATCCACAATTTCGAGTGGAATCTATGAAAATAGGGAAGAAATCAAAAACGGATGTTAATATCGCCTATTTGAAAGGGACTGTCAAAGAAGGACTTGTAGAAGAAGTAAAAAAGCGCTTAGCGCGGATCGAAATTGATGCTGTTATTGATAGTGGATATATTGAAGAACTAATTGAAGATGCGCCATTTTCTCCGTTTACTACCGTTCAAAGTACAGAGAGACCGGATAAAGTGGCTTCTTACATTTTTGAAGGAAGAGTCGCCATTTTTGTCGATAATTCTCCTTTTGTATTAACTGCACCAGCATATTTCTGGCAGTTTCTACAGGCGAGTGATGATTATTACTCACGGTATATGTCAGGTACTTTTTTTCGATTAATGCGTTATATTGCATTCATTATTAGCTTGACTCTTCCTTCCCTGTATGTCCTTTTGATTAGCTTTCATCAAGAGATGATTCCGACTCCATTGGCATTAACGATCGCTTCTGGAAGAGAAGTGATTCCATTTCCTGTCCTTTTGGAAGCACTAATTATGGAGATTTCCTTTGAGTTAATGAGAGAAGCTGGTTTAAGGATGCCAAAACCGGTGGGACAAGCAGTTAGTATTGTCGGTTCTCTTGTCATTGGACAGGCGGCAGTTCAAGCAGGTGTGGTTTCTCCTTTTATGGTCATCATTGTGGCTCTTACAGGGATTGCTTCCTTTGCCATTCCCAACTACGGAGCATCATTTTCCATTCGTTTGATCCGTTTTCCCTTATTAATTGCATCAGGGACATTGGGCCTACTAGGGTTTGCCTCAATGTTCACGATTATAGCTATTCATGCTTTGTCACTGCGTTCCTTCGGGGAATCTTACCTAGCTCCAGCAACACCTTTCAAACCTTCGGATCAAAAAGATTTTCTGATTCGGATGCCATGGTGGAGAATGGACACAAATGCTCAATTGGCTGAAGGGGAGCAGTATCGTCTTGGAGAACATCAAGTACCGTCCCCGCCGCCAAAAGGGGTTGACAAGGAGGGTGATAAAGGTCAGAAACCTCCGGAAAAAAAGAAATCTGATAATGAAAATAATCCTCCATCCTCTAAACAATCCTTAGTGAAAATCAGAAGAAAGAAACGGAAGTGGGGGAAAAAGGATGAAACATAAAGGAATTGTCTTTTTACTGTTTACGTTGTCTCTGCTACTAACAGGATGTGCAGGAAAAAGAGAGTTAAATGAATTGGCTATTGTGATGGCAGTAGGAATTGATAAAGGGGAGGAGGGAAATGTAAGAGTCACAGCTCAAATCCCTCGCCCATCCGACGCAAGGGGACAAACAGGTGCTCCTTCGGGCCAAACAGGAGATGCGATCTGGTCTGTTTCAGCTGAAGGAAAGACGCTCTTCGAAGCGATTCGTAATCTTGGTAGGTTCTCACCAAGAAGAATTTTTTGGGCCCATAATTTTATAATCGTTATTAATGAAGAATTTGCGAAAACGGGCATTCAAGATGTCATTGATTTTTTCACAAGAAATCCAGAGCTCCGAATGAATACTTGGGTAGCAGTAACGCCAGATAAAGCGGTTGAAGTGGTGACAACCATTACGGGATTGGAGGTCATTCCAGGGGAGGCGGTGGATAAATTGTTACGTTATAGCGCCATTACTTCACAGGCACCACGAACAACGATGCGAAACCTCTACAGCTCGTATTTAAGCGAAGGGTCAGACCCTGTTTTAACTCGAGTTAGGCTTGTGGAAAAAGGAGTTTCGAATGAAGATCCTGGAAAAATGAACGTAAAGCAAGTTGAACTCGCAGGTGCTGGAGTTTTTAAAAAGGATAAATTAATCGGAATTTTGGAAGGAGATGAAGTACGTGGACTTATTCCGTTCATCGAGAGGCTCGAATCCGTGATCTTAAGTGTTTCGTGTCCTAACGATAAGAGTGAGAATGTATCCTTGGAGCTCCGCCATCAAAACTTCAAGATCATTCCCGGCTATGAAGATGGAAAGCCAACATTTCATGTGAAATTAGTTACATATAGCAGTATTGCAGAAGCAGACTGCCCTATTTCTTTGAAGGATAAAAAACAAGTAGATGAAATGGAAAAGGAATTGGAAGAACTTTTGTACAATGACATTAAGAAAATCGTTGATAAAGTGAAGAAAGACTATCATGCGGATATTCTACGTTTGGGTGAGGAGTTTAATAACAAATATCCAAGCGAATGGAAGCAATTAAAGGCTGATTGGAAAGAAAGGCTCCAAGACGCGAAAATCGATATCGTGGTTGATGCGAAAATTAAAAATTCAGTATTACTATATAACCCTACAAAATCCAACTAGGAGCTATCAATGAGAGTTCAAATTTCGAATGGTATGTTTATGGCAATTATTATTAATATGGTGTATGCGAAAGCAATCGGCATCACGCAAGGTTCACTCGCGAGAGAAGTAGGCAATGATATGTGGATATCTACTATTTTTTCTACTCTTCAGGGAATTATGATGATTGTGTTTGTGACTTATGTGATTAAACGAACCCCTAAAATGGATATATTTGAACAGAGTGAACTGCTGCTTGGGAAGATATTCTCTAAAATAATCGCTTTGTTCTTTTTTATCTTTTTTCTATTTGCTTTCGGGGGAGTTAGTGCAACCTTTGTCTATCATTTAAAAGATTTCTTTCTCCCAGATGCTCCTTTAGTTTTATTTATCATTGCAGCTTTCATCATGGGAGTTTACGGTATTTTCTTTGGTTTAGAAGTTATCGGTAGAATGGCACTCATTGGGGTGTTTTCAATCATTGCCTTAAATGTTCTGATCATTCTAGGCTCACTTTCCGAATTTCGAGTAGAGGAACTGGAACCGATTTTTGAGTCAGGTTTCCTTAGTACTTTATGGGCTAGTCGGCACAATGATACGGATTGGCTTATGGCAACGATGATGGCAGCTATCATCCTTCCGCATGTTGGGAAACAAGAATCTTGGGGGAAATCGGGGATAGTTGGAATAGGACTAGGTGGTCTATTTGTGGTTCTGTGGCCGATTTTACAAACTGGAGTTTTAACATCTGAAGTTACCGCTCAATATTTCGTGGCTTGTATGCAGATGGCAAGAAGTGCTCATATTGGCTTGTTTCTACATCGCTATGAGCTAATCATGGTTGCATTCTTTGCTATATCCGCGTTAATTCAAATTATGATGACCTTCTTATGTGCTTCGATTGCGGTTCAAAGGCTCTTTGGATTGAAGGATTATCGGCCTGTTATTGTACCAGTTGCCTTAATCCTGTGTGGAGGTGGGTATTGCCTTGTTTTTGACCACCAGATTGCAATGGACTTTTTAGAAAAAACCTGGATATACGTTGCTTTATCAATTGGATTTGGAGTGCCTCTCTTATTATGGCTAATCGGTTTCCTATTGAAAAAGAAATTTAAAAATACAAATATGGAGGCCTCTTCATAATGACGTATTCACAGCCATGAAAGTGGCTGTGTTTTCAATTTTTTAGGTTTCAAAATTTTGGGTATTATGAGAAAATAGGAAGAAAATCACAATAGGAGAATACATATGGGGAATCAGCTTCGTTTGGTTAAGCCAGTAATCGATTTGGAAAAAGAGTATTTCTCATTTTATCAGGAATGGATAAATAGTGGGGAAAAGATGGTACCGTGGGTGATTCAAAAGGACCCAACTAATTTTCCTGAGATGGTGCAGTTTTTGCATAATAGCGCGAAGGGGATTGGGATTAAAGAAGGATGGGTGCCAGATTCAACGTATTGGCTTGTAAACGAAGATAATCGGATTCTTGGAGTTGTGAATATCCGTCATCAACTAACTGAACTTCTCCTGAATAGTGGGGGACATATTGGTTATGGCATTCGTCCTTCGGAAAGAAGGAAGGGTTATGCAACGAAGTTACTTGCTTTGTCTCTTGAAATAACGAAGGAATTAGGGATTCGAAAAGCTCTTGTGGTATGTGATGAAATCAATATTGCTTCCGCAAAAACAATTTTGAAAAATGGGGGTATTCCTGATTCCGATTATATAGAAGAAGATGGCAATGTGATCAAAAGGTTTTGGATTGAATGATGGAGGGATGAACAAGGATGGAATATATTTTGGGGTTCTTATTAGGTTTTCTACAATTGTTTTATCCTTTATTGCTCGCGTCAATCTTTACATTTATTTACGCATTGATTAAACGGTCTTGGAAATGGATGCTCGTTAGTGGTATTTTACTATTTCCAGATGCGTGGTATTTCAGTTGGTACCCACCATTTCCGTGGGCGAAATTTATCCCATTGATCCAAGTTATTATCGCCTATATTTTGTATCGCACGAAGGGGAAGGAGAAGTCAAAATGACAAAGATTGCTATTATTTCAGATATTCATGGAAATAAAACGGCATTGGAAGCTGTGCTCGAAGATATCAAACAAAGAGAGATTGATAGAATCTTTTGTTTAGGGGATTTAATTGGAAAGGGACCTCAGGGATCTGCTTGTATCGAATTAATTCAAAAGAATTGTGAGAAAGTCATCCGAGGAAATTGGGATGTATTTATCCAAACTCCGAGCGAGAGCGAATTCATTCAGTGGTTTCAAGAACGTTTATCAGTGGAAGATTATCAGTACTTGGCATCTCTACCATTTCATATTGACATTGAATTGAACGGACAATTGATTCGCTTTTTCCATGCTTCCCCTAGAAGTGAGTTTGAACGGATATTACCATCGCCGATTCACCCAATTGAGAAACGTTTATCGATGTTTGAACACAGTGAAGAAACTGGTTTTCACGAGAACACTCCAGATATCGTTTTCTATGGTGATATTCATGCAACGTTTTTAGAAACTTTTGATAACGGGATCCTATGTAATGTTGGGAGTGTCGGGAATTCTCTTGATTTAACAGCTGCTTCATATGCCATTCTTGACGGAACACAACCGAATAATGCGATTCAATTTGTGCGAGTAGATTATGACCGGGAATTAGAACTCCAGATTGCTAAAGAAATGGGTTTACCTGCTCTAGATAAATATTATGATGAAATCATGTTGGCAAAATATCGGGGTGCTCCTAAAAATAGGGAGGAAGATAAATGAGTCTTCTTGATTTAATGCCACTTGGCATTGCTGGGGCTATTGTGATATTGGTGTTGATTGGTTTTTACAAGGTATTTGTCAAGAAGAAAAATGTTACGCCTTTTTATACGCCTTTTGATGAGATTACCGGCCAGAGTCCAATAGAATTTCACGAAGAGCAGGTGATTCTTGCCGAGGATGAAGACCAAGGCGATGACAAGGATAAAAATAGACCACTTCACGAAGGATGAAGTGGCCTCATTATAAGAGAATTACTTTCCGAGAATGGCCATGACGGCCTTAAAGATTAGATATAAAGAGAATACTACGATTGCTAAAACACCAATGACATTTGTGACAGGAGTAATACTTGCTAAGAAAGAAGTTTGAACAGCTGAACTTAATAACGCGAAGCCGGCCAAAATTCCAGCAAGCAATAAAAGGATAAAACGGTCCATTTTTCATTCCTCCTTTCATTACATCTTATGTCCAAGTGCTTTGAAAGGTGATAGATTACAGTGTAAGGAAATATTTTCTAATTTAATAAACTGTCTTTTTCCGAAAATAAAAAGTATTATAGGAATATACTAACGTGCATGGAGGTGAACATGAATGGAAGAAAAACCATTGCATTACGATGGAAGTGTTCAAAATGTACAAAGTGTGAATGAGGAAGTAAATGAATCCGTCAAGATTACGGATGAAATGAGAGCGAACATTAGCGGCAATCCATTTACTTTTGAACAAAGCAAATAATTTTTTTAAACTAAAAGAAAGCGCTTTCTATAAATTCTGAAATGCTTGGGTCCGAAAAGGGATCTGAGCATTTCTGTTTTGAGTTTTGGTACTGTCAATTGGAAGAGAAAGTACTTACATATAGTCTATTAGTATCAAAATGAGATCAACCAATACCGTTTAATTGAACGCCTTATTTTTTCTTGTTATACTTTGCATTCAATTGGCTAAAGTAGTCAAAAATAGAATGTACACACTCATCTAAGAAAGGTAAGGTAGAAAAATGACTAAAGTATTGTACATAACTGCTCATCCTCATGATGACGCTCAATCTTATAGTATGGCGGTAGGAAAAACTTTTATCGACTCATACAAAGAAGCAAATCCAAACGACGAGGTAACACATCTTGATCTTTATAAGGAAAACATTCCTGAATTAGATGTGGATGTTTTTAGTGGCTGGGGTAAACTACGCTCTGGAAGCGAATTTGACGCTCTTTCAGCAGATGAAAAAGCAAAAGTAGGAAGACTTGCGGAGTTATGTGATCAATTTATCTCTTATGATAAATATGTGTTCGTAACACCGTTATGGAACTTCTCTTTCCCACCTGTTATGAAAGCTTATTTAGATGCAGTTTCAGTGGCTGGAAAAACATTTAAATACACAGAGCAAGGTCCGGTTGGACTTTTATCTGATAAAAAAGCTCTTCATATTCAAGCTAGAGGTGGAATCTATTCTGAGGGTCCAGCGGCAGCACTTGAAATGGGGCACCGTTACCTTGATATCGTGATGAAGTTTTACGGCATCAACACTCTTGAAGGACTTTTCGTAGAAGGGCACAACGCCTTCCCTGATAGAGCAGAAGAAATCAAACAAGATGCAATTGCTCGTGCAAAAGATTTAGCACAAAAGTTTTAATAGAAGATGATGGCCTCCACCATAATTGTGGAGGCTATTTTTATTGATTTCTAGTTCTTGATCCAATAGGCGGACCCATCATTGCTTCGGTCCATAAAGCCATATTCAATGAAGTAACGTCGGAGCGTAACAAAATCGTGAAAGACTTGTTTGAGGACTTCGTTCACTTCCTTTTCTGTATATTGTTTACTTGAATCGAATTTCGTTAAAATATGCTGCAAGACGATGAGCTTCCGCTTTTCTTTACTAGGAAAAGTGTCAAGTGGTCCATCCAAACCTTGCTTAAAATAATTACTTAAAACTTTTTCCTTCTCTTCTTGTGTAACCGCATAACGTTCATCCACCATTTTTGCCCCCTTATGAAAAGGCACGAAATCTGTTGCCTTCTCTTTCTCTAATAGATTCATAATTGTTAAAAAGACTTTAGCTTGTTTTTCTTTTTCCTTTAATTTGAATCGGTGATTACGGACTGTAGAGGTGCTTCCTCCAATGTTATTCGCGATCTCTTTGTCAGCGAGCCCTTGCTTAAAATAGAGGAGGAGGTCACGCTGATGCTCAGAAATACCAGAATACTTCTTGTCCATCCCAACTAAATATTCAAACATGGAATGATGTTGCACCTTTATATGATGAATCATCGCTTTCCTCGCATCATAAAAAAGTTCACGATTTTCATGTGGGTACATAACACCATTTTCAAAAGTTTGATTACAAATCAGGCATATGTATTCATCCGTTTCTTCGATAAAAATGTACCCGTTTGAGATCTCTTCAATGGACGCAGACCAAAATAGCTCTTCTTTATTCATTTTGTAGACACAACCTTAATTTGTTTTTATATTTATAGACATAATACAACAACATCTAATTATTTTCAATTAGTTTTGTTATTTTTCTGAAATGTTTAAGCATATAAGAAAGACCTCATCGTTTTTATATTCTTTTTCCTAAATTATACAGAGAAAAATGCTATAATTAATCTAATTAGACATGTAAGAGAGGACTGAATTTTTTGGGAGAATTGTTAGACATACTTGATGAAAATTATTATGTGATAGGACAGGATACAAGGGAAAATGTACATGAACAGGAACTGCTACATGCTGGGTTTCAATGTTGGTTTTACAAAATCTATGATGGTAAGCCGTATATTCTGTTTCAAATGAGAAATGGCAGAGTGAACTACCCAAATCTTCTTGATACAACAGCTGCAGGTCATTTATCTGCAGGTGAGGGGCCAGAGCAAGGAGCCCGTGAAATTGAGGAAGAACTCGGGCTAACCATTCCTTTTGAACATTTAACTTCCTTAGGGAAAATTCGTGATACACTTCCATGGAGAATGGACAAAATCGATAATGAATTATGTCACTTATATGCCTACCAATATGACAAACCTCTACAATCTTTAACTCTGCAAAAGAGTGAAGTAGAGGGGATTGTGTGTATTTCAATGGATGATTTCTCAAACCTTCTTGATTCCGACGACAAACGCGATATTGAGGTTATCGTCTATGACGGTCAATCTGTTGAGACAAAAAGAATAAGCTTGTCACTAGCGGACTTTGTCCCTCATGAACTTGCGTATTATCGCTATAACCTTGAGCAATTGTTAGCACTAGTTAAAGAATAAAATTGACTTAGCAAGGATTTATCAAATTCAACTGACGAGGAAGATGATAAATGATTGAGCTTGTGGGGAATTGTTTTCGATGTAATAAGAATGTCTATTGCACAGATGGTTTTCTGAATGGAATTACATTAGGTGGCGGAAGGATTCTTTGTTTTTCTTGTAAAGAACATGATCCGTTAACTGAAATATTAAACCGACTCCTAAAAGTGGACTCTGAATTAAAAGACTTGATTATACATGAAGGTGGAGAAGTCAAGGTTGTTGCCAATAAATCTGTGAAAAGCAAAGAAGATTACGAATGGGTCTTAGAAGAACTTGATAGAGCAGCAGAATTTGGCATGGATATAAGCACTAAAGAACGTTTGAATGAAATCAAGAATCAGTACGTCAAGCTGTTGAACAAATCATGATGAATGAAAAAATAACCTCAATGAATTTTTGAGGTTATTTTTTGTTGACCTGACGGCCGCTCTTTTTCTGACTTTGTGAGCTAGGATTTCCAATCTGAAAGTCATTTCCTAATTCTACATCGTTGTGTTTATCATGCTTTTCAACTTGTTCTCTTGTTTGATCCTTATTTTGCTTCCCTTGACTAGACATGAACTCAACTCACTTTCCAGTAATATCATTAGTTAATATTTGCAAAATGTTAGATTAAATACTAAATTTTTAAGTGTGCTAAAGAGGATATTTTTTTATATTTGGTCTATGATTAATGCATATTATCTATTTTTGAAAGGAAAGCCGTATGTACATTTTACTATTTGTCATTATAGTTCTGATTTTCATTTATATTCCTTTACAAAAAAGACTTGGAGGAAATCCGAGTAAAGAAGAGAGAAGTAAGTTTAGTCAATTGGAGAACTATGCAAATGGAAAGTTCGTCAATGCAAAACCTACGAAGATGAATATGAATATCTCTTCTATGTACGCTTTAATGAAAGAATCACAAAAGACGAAACATGAGAGTAAACCGAAAGAAATCGTTCCAATTCAGCCTTTAAACTGGGAACGAATCAATGGAGAGGAAGATAGCTTTACTTGGTTTGGGCATTCAACATTCTTACTTTCAATCGATGGTAAAAAAATTCTCTTAGACCCAATGTTTGGGTCCGCAGCATCACCAGTCACCATGTTTGGTAGTAAACGTTTCAGCAAGGATATATTAACATTAATTGATGAATTTCCATTTATTGATGCTGTACTACTCACTCATGATCACTATGATCACCTGGATTATCCATCTATTTTAAGATTGAAAGATAAAGTCGGTCATTTCATTGTACCCTTAGGTGTTGGAAATCACTTGGTCAAATGGGGAATTGAGAGAAGACGAATCACCGAGCTTAATTGGTGGGATGAGATTCATTGGGAAGGAATTACTCTTGCGTCAGTACCTTCACAGCATTTTTCCGGAAGAGGTCCCTTGAATCGCGACAGTACTTTATGGACTGGGTGGGTGCTGTACGGGAAAAATACGAGATTGTACACAAGTGGTGACGGTGGATATGGTCCCCACTTTAAAGAGATTGGTGAAAAATATGGACCATTTGACCTTACTCTAATGGAAGGCGGACAATATGCTTCGCTTTGGTCACCAATACATATGGTTCCTGAAGAATCGATTCAGGCTCACCTTGATGTAAGAGGAGAGAAAATGATGTTAATTCATTGGGGAGCATTCACTCTTGCACCTCATCCTTGGAAAGACCCAGTTGAAAGAGCTTTGCGTGAAGCTGAGAAGAAAGGAATAACACTGCTTACTCCGCCGATTGGAGCAACAGTGCGTATGAGGGAAGAGCAATTAGAAGAACACCATTGGTGGAATGAAATTTAGAAAATGGACCTTAGTAGGGTCCTTTTTTTATGCATTCTTAAATAATATTGTGTCTTTGTTGGGAAACCTAAAAAGAAATATTCCGAGAAGTTTTAGGAGGAAATATGAAATACATAGGTAGAATTAGTTCAATTATTCCTATATTAGTGATCAATATTTGGCTCTTAAAACTTACAATGAAATATGATGGCGTACTGTATTTTTTATTCAGTCTTCTTCTGACCGTATTGGCGAGTATAATTACTTGGGTATTAGGTGGACAGTTCGATAAAGCGAAATTTTACTATCATGAACTTCAAAAGGAGAAGGAGAATCTTCAACAAATATTTGATAGTGTTGATGCGACAATATGGTCGAATAATATTGTAGAGCAGAGGCTCTATGTTTCTAAGGGTGTTGAAAAAATATCGGGATATTCTGTTCAACAATTTTTTGAAGACTATAATTTCTGGTTGTCCATATTTCTTCCAGAAGATCGACCAAACTTAGATCAGTTTTATGAGCGAGTTTTAACAGGGAAATCAGACTATGTAGAGGCAAGATTCATTCATGCAAATGGGAAAATACATTGGGCTTACGTGTCGGGAGCACCGATTAAAGGGAAAGATAATGAAGTAATTAAAATAAATGGCGTTGTTGTTGATATAACCTCTAAGAAAGAAACGATGGAAAGACTTAGAGAGAGTGAGAGTCGTTATCGTAGTGTGGTTGAGCTTTCACCAAATCTGCTTTTTATCTATCAGGATAAATCGCTCGTGTATGCAAATCCGGCTACGACAAAACTATTAGGTATGGAAATTTCAGAACTGATCGGTAGGACCCCATTTGAATTTATCCATCCAACTTTTTTAGAGATGGCGATTTCCAGAACGAAAGAAATTTTACAGCAAAAGAGAACAACTGATTCTAAAGAGTATAAAATTGTTAAGCCAAATGGGGAGATAGCTTATCTAGAATTGCTTGGCAAGGAAATACCTTATAATGGACAATCAGCAATTATGGTCGTAGGAACAGATGTGACAGCAAAGAAACAACAGCAGGAAAAAATCGAATTTATGGCTTTTCACGATGCCCTCACAGGTTTGCCGAACCGTTACATGTATAATGAATCATTAGAGAAAGCGCTGGAACGCTGTAAGCAGGACCATCTTGGGCTTGCGGTTATGTTCATTGATGTCGATCATTTTAAATTTGTGAATGATACGATGGGGCATGAGGCAGGGGATAAGCTTTTAAAAAAAATATCGGAACGATTACTTAAAAATGTTCGTGATGGTGATTTGGTGGCTCGACCAGGTGGTGATGAATTTACCATTCTACTTGAGAATGTTGAAGAAAGACTAGTACGGAACATAGCTCAAAGAATTATTCATGCTTTTGCAGCGCCATTTACAATCAATAATAAAGGGATTTACACTTCCATTAGTATTGGCGTTAGTTTATTCCCTATCGATGGGGATGATAAGGAAACTTTGAATTCGAAGGCCGATATCGCGATGTATTTTGCGAAGAAAAGTGGAAAAAACAAATATCAATTGTTTAATGAACATGGGGATGTGCTTGCTCGAAAGCTTCAATTGGAACAGGATTTTAGAAGTGCGATTGAATTGAATGAGTTTTACCTTGAGTACCAGCCTTGCGTTGAATTAAAAACAGGAACTGTGTATTGTGTTGAAGCATTAGTTCGGTGGAAACATCCGATTCTAGGGATTATTCCTCCAAATGAATTTATTCCGATCATGGAGGAAACAGGGTGGATTGTCAATCTAGGGACATGGGTTTTAAATGAAGCCTGCCGCCAGAATATAGAGTGGCAAAAGCTGGGGATTAATGTGAAGGTTGCAGTTAACGTGTCCTCCATGCAGTTTGAAGCTGAAAATTTTGTGGCTGGTGTAAAACAAGCATTGTTGGAACACAAGATGCAGGCTGACTTTCTAGAAATCGAAATCACAGAAAGCGTCATGCAAAATGTTGAAAAGTCAACGCGGATTATCCAAGAACTAAAGGAATTGGGTGTTAAAATATCGATTGATGATTTTGGAACTGGATATTCTTCACTCAGCTTGTTAAGTAGTTTATCCATTGATCATGTGAAAATTGATAAATCTTTTATAGACGGGATTATCAGCAATTCCAATATTGCATCTGTTGTCAAAAAGATGATTGAGATGGGTGAAAGTCTTAATTTTGATTTAATAGCAGAGGGCATTGAAGTGGAGGAACAGGCTGATTTTTTAATAGAAAATGGCTGTCGATATGGACAAGGCTATTACTTCAGTCGTCCTGTATCACCAGATGAAATAAAGAAGTTATTTATGCAAATGTGGTGAAAAAAGTATCACGCCAATTTCAAGGTGGGTGATACTTTTTTTGTGGAATGACGTTTGAAAATTTCATGCGAAAAAGGAAAATCGCATGCTTTATAGAATAATAATGTATCTAATGTAATTGGAGAGTTATATAAATGAAGATTCGTATAATAGGTTCAGTTGCTAGTGGAAAAACAACACTAGCGAGGAGACTTTCCGCTAAATTAAATATTCCTTACTATGAATTGGATAATGTGGTTTGGAAGCGACACGAAACAGGTGATATTAGAAGAACAGACAAAGAAATGAAAGATTATTTAAATGAAATTGTCCAAGCAGAAGATTGGATTACTGAAGGTGTACATGGGGAGGAATGGGTTGCTTCTACCTTTACTAAGGCGGATGAAATCATCTTTTTGGACCCAAGCTATTCGGCTCGTACCTTTCGTATCATCAAGCGCTTTGTTCGTCAGAAGTTAAGACTTGAAAAAGCTCATTATCAGTCAACGTTCAAAATTTTCCTAAAAATGTTCAAGTGGAATCGACATTTTGAAGAGATAGGAAAACCAGCTTTTTATGAGAAATATGAGGGAACTTTAGATAAGACCGTTGTGCTCAAGAAGAATGCTGATATAAAAAACTACTTAAGCTTAGAGGTGAATCATAATGGAAACAGATTTGAAAATAATTGAATTAAGGTCAATAAAGGAATATGTCGATGAATTGTCTCAGCTTTTAAAAGAAGTCGTCGATTTGGGAGCGTCAATTGGATTCCTGCCACCACTTAGTCTAGTGGATGCCCGTCAATACTGGGAGGATGTTTTAGAGCCTGGTGTCATTTTGTATGTGGCGTTCAAAGATGAGCAAATCGCTGGAACGATTCAATTGCATTTATCTCAAAAACAAAATGGTCTCCATCGCGCTGAAATTGCCAAATTATTGACACATCCGCAGTATCGAAGAAATGGAGTTGCACGTGCCTTGCTTCAGGAAGTGGAGAATAGAGCAAAGGCTGAAGGGCGCTCCTTATTGGTGTTAGATACGAGAGAAGGAGATCCATCTAATCACCTCTATCGTTCTTCCGGTTACGTTGAGGCTGGAAAAATTCCATTTTACTGCATCTCGGAAAATGGACAGTTGGACCCAACGGTTATTTACTATAAGTATTTTTAGAAGGAGACACACGTTGTGTTGAATATTGAAATTAGAAGACCAAGGAATGAAGATATGGATGAACTGTATGAGTTTTTTCAAATCATGGTCAAAGACACTTATACAAAAGAAGGCATTGGCGACAAACTTGAGGATTTGGAAAATGAAATATTAGTGAAGAAGATTTATCTGATGGATGATTTGACGACGCAAGGTGAAAAAAGATTTTTTTTGCTCGCGATCTACAAGGACAAAATCATCGGCTCAATTGCCTATGGCCCAGCAAATGAAATTATTGTCGGCTGTTTGCATAAATCCACAAGCGAAGTTTTGGAATTAGGTACCGTATTTGTACACCCTGATTATCAATATCAGGGAATCGGAAATCTTTTATTAGCATCAATGTTTCAAACAATGAACAAGAAAGGGATCAAAGAATTTTGGTTAGATAGTGGCTATAAGGGTGCTCAGAAAATTTGGCAAAAGAAATTTGGAGAACCGGAAATATTTCTAAAGGATTATTGGGAAAAAGATGCCCATCATATGATTTGGAAAGTTACTGTTCCTGATGCGTAGTTTTGGCCTGATAATTCATTATGAATATGAAAAAATAATAGGTAATCGTTAGTACCACAATATAAACGGGTAAGGAATAGACATGTTTCCACCCTGTTAATACAAATACATGAATTTTCGTAAGAGTTATTTCGAAGACGACGGAAAACAATGTCCATATCAATAGGTAAGCCACTAATTTTAACCTTTTCCATTGTAGAATATCAAGAATATATACATATAGATAGCCGAAGGCAGGATACACAAGGTAGAAAATGAGATCAAAAATTTCGTAATCCTTTCGATCATTTAAATTGTATAGATTATGTGGATTTACAGCAAGGGAATGATCGAGAATGCTTGGAAAAGAAATGCTAATTAACACAATTAACGGCGTAATCGGCTTTTGAAATCGATTTGGTACCAATACGAAAACAAGTAAAGAACAAATAAGTGCAGCTAAGATAAACCATTCATTTATATCGAATTTCTCAGGAAAATTAAGTGCCATATTTATTCCCTCATTAGTCGTTTTTTTCTATACCAAATCCAGAGCGTGAAAGTTGTCAGAACCGTAAATGCCCACTCTGATAAAGAATATAAAAGGAAATGGTTCGTTGTGGAATGGATGACGCCAATCTTGATAAAGATGTATTCGGTTAGTGACATGCTGATGATACTGAAGAGAATGATCAAAAATTTCCAAGACCGTTTTTTCATTCTTGCGTATAGGTCAAAGAACACAACGATAATTAATGGATGTAGAAATAATCTTTTAAGAAAATATATGATAAAATAGCTCATCCGTTCTGACAAAGCAATCACGTGTAAATTAAAGAGAAGGATGGACGAAACGGAGTGGAGGATGATCCACACAGTCATCCAAATGAAGAAAATTTCAAAAAGATGCAGTCTTTTCTTATAGTTGAGAAAAATGAACATAAGGAACATAAGGGTAGTAAGGTACAATGATATGACCATGAGATGAGTTCACACCTATAGATTTAATATATTTAGTATGAATTAATCATTCTTTCTATATACAATGGCTAAGGTGAATTTGAAAAATTATTTCATATACCTGTATAACTTCCTTACTCTTGAAACCATGATAAGGAGAAACCGATATGACCGTTTCAAAAGTAAGGAGGAGAATACATGCCGAAAAAGTCTGAGGTAGAAAAAGAGCAATCTTTTGCAGATATAAATGAACTGAACCGAATGTTGGCAGCAGTTTTAACTTATCTATCCGATGACGCTATCGAAGAAATCGATATTGAATACCTTCTGGACCATACGGATGGTCTTCGGGAATGGTGGGAACACTATCGGGAACAAAATCGAAAACAAATTGAAGAGGAAATTACGCAGTCGTTAGAGGAGTTATCATTAGAAGAGTTAGAACGCCTCCGCCAACAAATTAAAGAAAAAAAGAGCTCATCGTAAAGCATTCCTCAAAATAAGTGGAATGCTTTTTAGATGAATCTTTGTTAAAGGTAGATCGTATTTTACATAGAGTTCTAAATAGAGAGAGGGTTCTTCATGAAGACGAATCGATTTGTACGGATGGGTAAAATATTGAGGCTTGCTTTCGGCATCATTTTTCAAATATACCGGTTTAAAATTACGAAGAAACCCCCATCCGAATGGGACAGGCTTTGGAGTGAAATCGGAGAACGATTTCGAAAAACACTGTTTGAATTAGAGGGGTTATTGATTAAAATTGGGCAAATCCTAAGTACTCGAGCAGATTTGCTTCCCGAGAGTTTCATCAAGCAGATCGAAGACCTTGCGGATCACGTTCCTCCGTCTACATGGGATGAAATTGAACAAGTTCTTGAGTCTGAATGGGGCGGGCCTGTACAAGAGTTTCTTCAATCGATTGAACAAGAGGCGATCGCTTCTGCTTCAATCGGCGAAGTGTATAAGGGAGTTTTAAAAAGTGGAAAGCAAGTTGCCATTAAAGTACAGCGACCTAATATTCAATCAATCATTCAAACAGATTTTCATACATTGAAAATCATCATTTGGATATTGGACCATCTCGTTCCTGTTCCAAAAGGATTCATCAATTTTAAAGTGTTATATCGGGAGTTAAAGCAAGTGATTGGAAGGGAGCTTGATTTTAACGTAGAACTACAAACGCAGTTGTACTTTAGAGAGCGATTTAAAGATAAGGCATATGTTGTGATACCTAACGTTTATCCTGAACTCAGCACTTCAAAGGTGCTCGTCATGGATTGGATAATAGGCGAGCGTATTACAAATGAGAATGCGCTTTTGGAGATGGGAGTAAATCGCAATGAATTGGTCAAACACCTAATAGAGCTCTTCCTGCCTCAGTGGCTAGAGCCAGGTACTTTTCATGCCGATCCTCATCCTGGTAATATACTCGTGACAAAACAAGGGAAAATTATTTTACTCGATTATGGTATGGTCGGAGATATTAGCAAACAGGATGCTAACTGTTTTCAGGAGTTAATCGAAAATATACTTTCAAAAAATTACGCGAAAGCAGTTGAATGTCTAAGGCATTTAGGGTTCTTGTTGCCTGAGGCAGATGCTCGTGTGATAGAAAAGTTTCTAGCAGAAATGGCCTCATTTCAGTTGAATCAATTAAAAGCTATTGATATTTTTGCGTTGAAAAAGGAATTGTATGAAATGGTTCATGTTTTGCCAATCCAGGTTCCTACTCGTTTTGTATTTTTGGGACGAGCTTTTGTTACAGTTGAAGGGATCATACAGCATCTTGTGCCAGAAGGCGACCTAGTGGAAATGGCTAAGCCTATCTTTTTAAGATGGCTTAATCAACAAGGAAATGCAAAATGGGCCTTTGCTTGGCGTTGGTTTCAATCACAGCCTCTATTTAAGATCTTTCATACAATCACGGATTTTATAAACATGCCTCGAAAGTTAGAGGCTTTGAAAGAGGTAGAACAAAGACGACATTTTCAATTTCAGATCTATGAAAGTCGGAAAAAGCAGTTATTCCAATTTGTATTTCTTGGTATAGTTGGAATTGGAGTAGGGATCTATTTAGAGCATTCTCTTATTACACAGATTTTTGGTGGAATATTAGTGGTATCAGGGATTGGTTACATCATCTCTCATATCAAGCTAAAGAAATGGATGAAGTATATGCCGAATAAACATAGATAGTTAAATGGTTCGGAGGGGAAACAATTGAATATCCAAGCGGTTTTTATAGATAGAGATGGAACAATTGGTGGGAATGAAACGGTTATCTATCCTGGTGAATTTGAGTTATTCCCTGGGGTTGAGGAGTCCATTCGCGTACTAAAAGATGCTGGTGTTTTAACCTGTTCTTTCACCAATCAACCAGGAATTGCTCGAGGCGAAGCTGTGATTGGGGATTTTGAAAAAGAATTAAGTCGTTTTGGAGTAGATAAATTTTATATTTGTCCTCATCAGCATACAGAAGGGTGTGAATGCAGAAAACCATCCCCAGGGATGCTTTTAAAAGCGGCAGAGGAGAATCATCTCGACCTGAAGAAATGCATCGTTATAGGTGATCGATGGACAGATTTGATTGCTGCTGATGAAGTAGGGTGTATGAAAATATTAGTCAAAACCGGAAGTGGAACAAGTGCTTATGAGCAATACATAAACAGTGAATATACTGGTCGTTGGGGCGAAATACAGCCAGATTTTGTCACTAGTGATTTTAATGCAGCGGTGCAATGGATCATGATAAAAAAGGCTGCACTTGGCAGCCTTTAAGGTTAAGGGTTATTAGGGTTACTTGGTTCTTGAATCGGGACCCGTTTACTTGGTGGCTTAGGATAATTTTCACCAGCAGGGGCCGTCAAGGTATTTCTTTTGTCCAAAACCTTTCCTGTATATTCGATTGGATTACTGTCCTTCATTGTCGTCACCTCCATTAATAGGATGATTCAACAATTGAATTCCAATCACAGGTAAATGTTCCAAACTAAAAGGTCAGCTTGATTTCTTGAGAATTAAAGATCTTCATTTCACTTTTATTAAAAATATCGCTCGTATTAAGTAAGATCCACTCGAGAGTGCCAGGGGTATGGACAATGAATCCGATATTTCCTTGTTTGACTTCTTTCCCTAGAAGTTCGCCGTTCAGCTCTTCAAGATAAATATCCTCGTGCCAATCGAATTCCTCTCCTAGGTTGGTTTTCATTTTGGCTACGGGGGCAAAATGTACTGGCTCAGTTGAGGTATTTTCGACCTGTACGAATACTTTCACGAAATCAAATTCCTCTTCGTGTGTCAGGACATGAAAATAGTCGATTAAACTATAATCAGGTCGTAAATGAATTTGTTTCATCTCTTTGATAGTGAGACGAATTGGGCCGAACTCAAATGTATCACCAATTTCTGAGATAGCTTCTAAAGTGGCTTCACCTTTTTTATCAGAAACTGTTTGCCCGATTTCCATTAAGGAACGGTCATCTGGTACCTGTGGATTGGGACTGTATTCAGTTGAAAAAGTTGATTCGGCTTCTACTACACGTGCCTCAGCTAAGTTATTATCGTCTGAGCATCCTACTAACAAAAGTGCACTTAGAAACACAAGATTAAATTCTCTTTTCACACGAACACCCTCCAAGCGTAACGTATTTCTATCTGTCCTTGATCGAAATTCTATATTTTAGTATTTCAAAGATATTTTTGGCGATGTCGGTATTGTCAATTTGTCCAGCAAATTTGTCAGAGGAAGGGCCATATGCAAAAACCGGAACATCTTCTCCAGTGTGACCACCAGTCGTCCAACCTGTGTTAGAGCGAGTATCAAAGATTTCTTCAATCGCATTATCGATTTCCACGATTTGCTTTGTGGCAGCAGCTGTTTTCACAGATTGAATTTCTTCTTTAGTTAATTCAAGATCAATGTATTGCTTCAATGTCTCTTCTACACTAGCACCAGCAACAATTTTCTCTGCCATAAAATCAGGCGTACGTTTCGCTGCTTTTAGTGCTTCTGGATACCAGTTATAGATACCATTTGCACCGATAGAGAATCCACCTGTAGAATGGTCCGCTGTTGCAACTACTAAAGTGTGCTTGTCTTTTTTTGCAAAATTTATGGCTGCTTCGAACGCTTTTTCGAAGTCTTCCATTTCACTCATCGCACCAACAATGTCATTGTCATGGCCAGCCCAGTCGATTTGACTTCCTTCTACCATTAAAAAGAAGCCATCCTTGTCCTTGCTTAGCCGTTGGATTGCAGAGTTTGTCATGTCTTCCAATGAAGGAGTATCCTCAGTGCGGTCAATCATTTTCGCCATGCCTCTTGGGGCAAATAGACCAAGTACCTGATCATTTCTGTCTTTTAATAAATCCTTCTTATTTGTTACATAACTAAATCCATCTTCTTTAAACTCATCCACAAGATTTCGGTCATTTCGGATAAAAAGGTCTGTTCCACCACCAAGTAGAACGTCAATTTTATGCTTTCCTTTGACTAAGTCATCGAAATAATCATCAGCGATAGCGTTCATATTTTGACGACTATGATCGTGTGAACCAAAGGATGCAGGCGTAGCATGTGTGATTTCAGAAGTTGCCACGAGTCCAGTCGCTTTCCCTTGTTCTTTAGCAGCTTCAAGCACTGTTTTCACGTTAGTTCCATCATTATCAACTGCGATGGCATTGTTATATGTTTTGATTCCCGCAGACATGGCGGTTGCTGCGGAAGCAGAATCGGTAATATTTTGAGCAGGGTCTTCTGGGTAAGTTATTTGCTGACCAATGAGATAGGGATCGAATCCTGTTGTATCAACAAATTTTGATTTTGCCGTATCTTTTAAATAACGATGGGCTGACGTGTAAGAGACTCCCATACCGTCTCCGATTAGAACAATGACATTCTTGATTTTTGCGTTTGAATGTTCCTGCTTTGCATCTACCGGCAGGATGCTCCCCATTAGACTTCCAGTTGCTACAGCAGATACTACTACCAATGGGACGAGTTTCTTTTTCCACTTTTTTGACAACATGATTTTCCCTCCTTAAATTAACTTCATTGCCTATTATATTTTTGGTAGTTTAATAGTCTATTAATAATATATTTGAATTTTGTAAATATTTTTAGGTCAAAAGTTGGTCGGCTTTTCGAACTAGTTACCTAGAATTTTTAGGAATTAGAAGGAGGTCTAGGTTTTTTGGCGAAACCAATATTAGGGGAGGATGAGACAATGAAAAGTCCAATTAAAAACAAAATCAATCTCGTGTTTATACCTGTCACAGATATACAAAAGGCAAAAGAATGGTACACTATGATTCTAGGCTTGGAGGATGGCGAGGATTTTTTTGAGCATTTGTTTGTTGCTAAAATGGAAGGTGCAGGACTTATCCTTGATACAATGCCAATGTGGAAAGATGAAATGGGAAAAGTGCCAAGAATAAATGTACCAGTGATTCAGTTTGGAACAGATGACATCCATGCATCTTATGAATTTATGAAGGAGCATGGAGTGGAGCTTGTTACAGAGATAGAGCATGAACAATTCTTCGTTTTCAAGGATCTAGATGGCAACTTACTGATGGTATGTCAGGGCTGAAGAATTAACTACGGAGGATTCGTTAATGAAAAAGAAATTAAAAATCGTAGGGGCACTCGTATTGTTGCTAATGGTCTTTATTTTTTTGAACAATACATCCTTATTTGTAAAAACGGGAAATCCTACACTGCTTGCGCATCGTGGGATGGCGCAAACCTTTCCGATGGAGGGAATTGAATGGGATACGTGTACGGCTGAAATTATAAATGAACCAGAGCATTCCTATCTTGAAAACACAATCCCTTCCATGGAAGCGGCTTTTGCAGCTGGAGCCGATGTGGTCGAATTTGATATAAAAAGAACAAAAGATAATCAATTAGCTGTTTTTCATGATTTTGAATTGTCTTGCCGAACCGATGGCAAGGGTTCGGTTTCTGATTATACGATGGAAGAATTGAAACAATTGGATGTCGGATACGGCTACACTGCTGATGGAGGTAAAACCTTTCCTTTTCGCGGAAAAGGGTTAGGGTTAATGCCTTCTTTAACTGAAGTGTTGACACAATTTCCGGAACGGTCATTTCTTATTCATATTAAGAGTAGTGAGCAAGAGGATGGTGAACTCTTGGCACAGTATTTAAAAGATCTAGCGCCGGAGCAACGGAAGTTAATTACGGTTTATGGCGATGATGTACCAATGGCGGCATTAAAGAAGCAAATACCGGAAATCCCGGTTATGTCGATGGCGACCTTGAAAAGGTGTATGCTACCATACATAGCAGTTGGATGGACAGGCTATATCCCGAATGCTTGTGAAAATACACAACTACATCTACCTGAGAGGTATGCTCGTTGGATGTGGGGATGGCCTAACAAATTTGTGGAGCGAATGGAGTCAGTTGGTACGAACGTAGCCATTGTAGCAGGCGACGGAGCTTGGTCTGAAGGATTTGATACTTTAGAAGATTTAGAGCGATTACCTTCTGATTTTGGTGGACAAATTTGGACAAATCGGATTGAGTTAATTGCCCCTAAAATAAAGAACGGAAAATAAACAAATGAAAGCTGTCCTATCGGTCTATTTGGCTTCGGTTGGACGGCTTCTTTTTGTCTTAATTTCAAATGTATAGGACGACTTGTTCTCCAACCTCAACGCATTTTTCGAACTTCTTAAGAATAATACAAGATCCATAGTACATAGGGATGAGAATAGAAATGTCATAAAAAAGCTTCTGTGAGGAGCTGAAACCAATGAGAAGAAACCGAAACATGCCAATTGTTGCTCTACTTGCTGTCTTCTTACTGGTATTTATTATTGTTATTGCGATTCGACATATAAAGGTGTACATCGTGTTTAGTTCTGGATTAGGACCTTTTATTATCATCGGCTTGATCATCTTACTGATTCTTTTTGTTTTTTTCAAAGGCTTGTAAAAAAGGATTTTACCGGAGATGTATCGAACATATTCTTATATAGCGTTTTGTTAAGGAGGAAAGATAGATGGATGTAAGGTACCCAATTGGGAAATTTCAAGTAGATAGTGAAATCACTATGGATCTCGTGCAGGGGTGGATCGAAGACGTGGATCAATTACCTGGACAATTACGGGAAGCGGTTGAGGTACTAAACGATGAACAGCTTGATACCCCTTATCGTGATGGAGGGTGGACAGTACGACAGGTTGTTCATCATTTAGCGGATAGTCATATGAATGCATATATTCGATTTAAGTTAGCTTTAACAGAGGAGAACCCGATCATTAAGCCATATGAAGAAGCGGAGTGGGCGAAATTACCAGACTCCGAGTTACCAGTTGAAGTTTCGTTAGCTATATTAGAAAATGTGCATTTACGTTTAGTGAAAATTTTAAACAGTTTAGGTCCAGAAGACTTAGAAAAAACATTCGTTCACCCTGATTCAGGGCTAACAGCGGTGGCAAAAAACATCGGATTGTATTCCTGGCATGGACGTCATCATCTTGCCCATATTACTTCCCTATGTTCTCGGAAGGGATGGAAAGTGTATTAATAAAAGGGGACTCCTTTTTAGCGGAGTCCACTCTAAAATTATTAATCTTTCCACTCAGAAAAGAAGACGCGCAAGTATTCTTCCATAAATTGATGTCGTTCCTCTGCAATCTTCTTCGCGTAATCCGTATTGATTCTATCCTTCAGTTTTAATAGTTTTTCATAAAAGTGATTGATTGCCGTTGACTTGCCGTTTCGATATTCCTCTTTTGTCATCGATTCTCTTGGTTTGATAGCAGGATCATGGATTAAATCGCCTTTAGAACCAGCATAAGCAAAGGTGCGTGCGATTCCAATTGCTCCTAGTGCATCTAAACGGTCCGCGTCTTGTACGACTTTGGCTTCAAGTGAAGTCAGAGCAGGTTGTCCACCACCTTTAAAAGAGATGGTTGAAATAATCGCAATGATTTTTTCAATTACTGATTGCTCAACCCCAATGCTTTCTAACCAATTCGTAACTTTTTTCAAACCTTCTACTTCAGATGCATTTAATTTTTCATCCGCAATATCATGTAGCAACGCTGCCATTTCACAAATAAATAAATCAGCTTTTTCCTCTGTCGCAATTCTTCTTGCCATTTCTGTTACACGGGCAATATGCCACCAGTCATGACCACTTGGATCATTCTGTAATTCGTTATGAACGTATTCCTTCGTTAGTGCTATCCAATTATCATGACTCACTAAATTCACCTACCAGAATTTCATCTTTATGAATGTAACTTATATAACAACAATTTCCATTGTAGATGATATTTTCTTTTATGGCTATCTAATTTCCGCATATTCTTTCCTTTTTGAGAAAGGATAAAAAGACGGAGGTTGATAGAAAATGAAGAAATTTTTATATGCTCTATTTTTCAGTGCATCGCTTTTCTCGCTTGCAGGCTGCGGGGACGATGAAATGCCTGAAGAAGGAGAAGAAATAGAAGAAATTGAAGAGGAAGATGAAATCGGAGACGGTGAAATAAATGATGAATGAGGAGGGCATGTGCTCTTCTCTTTTATTTTGTTCGCATGTAAATAGCCAAACAATAATATAGATAGAAGTAAACAGGCTAGGAATAACTTGGATTTTTATAAAAAGGGGGGCGTGACATGCTACACATCGTAGCTTGTATTAAACAGGTACCGGATACGAAAATCATAAAAATGAATCCGAAAACAAACACGATGGACCGAAGAACTGCTCCAGCAATACTAAATCCTTATGATGCACATGCGGTTGAAGAGGCGGTCAGAATAAGAAATCGTTATGGTGGGACTGTTTCCGTCGTGACGATGGGTCCACCACCAGCGGTAAAAGCGATCAAAAAATGTATTGAGATTGGTGCAGATGAGGGATATTTAATCACCGATCGAAGATTTGCAGGAGCAGACACTCTTGCCACAAGCTATGCAGTTACAAAAGCGATCGAAAAGATTTCCAAAACAAATCCTGTTGACTTGATAATTTGCGGAAAAATGTCCATTGACGGGGATACAGGACAAGTGGGACCAGGGATTGCAAGACGTCTTGATATTCCGCCACTTACATCTGTGAATAAGGTCGTGGAGGTCAATCAAGAACAGGGCTATGCCATTGTTCACCGAAAGTTTGAGGACGGTCATGAAGTGGTTCAATCGACTTTGCCATGCCTTCTCTCCGTTGAAAAAACAATTAATGAAGTCCCATATTCATCTTTCCCCAACATGTTAAAGGCAGCAAAATACGAACCCCATATTTGGTCTGTTGATGATTTAGAGAATGTGGATATTAAACAATTAGGCTTGAAGGGCTCGCCAACGATCGTTTCAAAAGTATGGACACCATCAAAGCCGGAAGGTGGCACACTCTTGGAAGGCGATGCAAAGGAACAAGTAGAACAATTGCTTTCTATCATTCTAGAAAAGAAAGAATTGTTTACTGTGAAGGAGGAATCTTAATGGATTTCCAAGATTACAAGGATGTTTGGGTGTTCATTGAGGAAAAGGATGGCGTAATTGCTCCGGTTTCTCTTGAATTATTAGGAGCTGGTAGAAAGTTGGCTGATAAAAGGGGTTCCGAGCTTGCAGGTGTGTTGATTGGTGAAAATATTAAACACCTGACTTCGACGTTATTTGAATATGG
Source organism: Bacillus yapensis (assembly GCF_005280205.1). Taxonomy (GTDB): domain Bacteria; phylum Bacillota; class Bacilli; order Bacillales; family Cytobacillaceae; genus Robertmurraya; species Robertmurraya yapensis. The sequence continues at coordinate 346,847 of NZ_SUND01000002.1, forward strand.
GGCAGATATTGTTTACGTCTATGACCAGCCTATTTTCAAGCATTATCGCACTGAATCCTTTATGAAGGCATTGCTTCATTGCTCAAACAAATATAAGCCGGAAATTATTTTATACGGAGCAACTTCTACGGGAAAAGACTTGGCGAGTGCTGTCGCGACAGACCTTCCAACTGGACTAACAGCGGACACGACAGAGTTAGATGTCGAGGAGGATACAGGATTACTTTTAGCAAGTCGTCCTGCCTTCGGTGGAAATATTATGGCGACGATTTTGTGTAAGAAGTATCGCCCTCAAATGGCTACTGTTCGAGCGAAAGTTATGAAAGCGCTCGCGCCTGTCCAAGGCCGAAAAGGGACTGTGATTGAGGAACATATAGACTTAGCGGAAGAGGATATTCGCACAAAAGTGTTAGAGATTGTGAAGGAAACAACAAAAAAGGTGCGTATTGATGAAGCTGATATTATTGTTGCTGGTGGAAAAGGTTTAGGGAGTGCAGAAGGCTTTCAGCTCATTCATAGACTAGCCGAAACATTAGGTGGAGTAGTTGGCGCTAGTCGTGATGTGGTGGAGGCTGGATGGGTCGCGCATGCTCATCAAGTCGGACAAACGGGCGTAACCGTTACCCCGAAAATCTATTTTGCGATCGGAATTTCAGGAGCAATTCAGCATATCGTTGGCATGAAAAACGCTGGATTAATTATTGCGATTAACAATGACAGTGAGGCTGCGATTTTTGAAGCATGTCATTACGGCATTGTTGGGGATGCCTTTGAAATTGTTCCGATCTTAATCGAAGGATTTAAAAATGCATTGACGAGGGAGGAGGTAAGTCATGTCAGAGAAGTTTGATGCAATTGTTGTAGGAGCAGGCCCAGCTGGCATATCGTGTGCTCATGACCTAGCAAAAGGAGGAGCGAATGTCCTATTAATTGAACGAGGCGAATACCCAGGTTCTAAGAACGTTATGGGTGGCGTCTTGTATCGAAAGATGATGGAGGATATTATCCCAGAGTTTTATAAGGAAGCACCACTTGAGCGACCTATAGTGGAACAACGATTTATGATGATGGAAAAAGAGTCCGCCCTTACTTTTAGCTACAAAGGTTTGGAATGGGGGAAGGAGCCGTATAACAACTTTACGGTATTACGAGCAAAATTTGACCAATGGTTTGCAGACAAAGCGGTTCAACAGGGAGCGATATTAATCAATGAGACAGTCGTTCTTGAATGCATTGTCGAGGATGGAAAAGTCGTTGGGGTGAGAACAGACCGTCCTGATGGAGAAGTGTATGCAGATGTCGTCGTACTTGCTGATGGTGTGAATTCATTATTGGCACAGTCATTAGGTTTTCATAAAGAATATAAGCCGAATGAAGTAGCATTAGCAACGATGGAAGTGCTCAAGCTTGATAAAAAAGTCATCGAGGACCGATTCAATTTAGAAGAAAATCAAGGCTGTACGATTGAATTGTTTGGCGATGCGACAAAAGGGATTGTTGGCACAGGATTTCTTTACACAAATAAGGACACATTGAGCCTTGGTGTAGGAACACTTTTATCAGGGTTAATCAAACATAAAATTAAGCCTTACGAATTATTAGAATATGTGAAAAATCATCCAATGATACGACCTTATATTCAAGGAAGCGAACCACAAGAATACTTAGCTCACCTCATTCCTGAAGGTGGCTACAATTCAATGGGGAAAATTGTAGGTGATGGCGTTATTGTCATTGGCGATGCTTCTCAACTTGTCAATGCGATTCATCGAGAAGGTTCGAACTTAGCTATGACATCGGGAAGGCTTGCAGCAGAAACTGTTCTTTTAGCGAAAGAAGCAGGAGATTTCTCAGAAAGAAGGCTTGATCATTATCGCGTCAAATTATTGGACGGATTTGTCGGCCAGGATATGAAAAAATACAAGGACTCCACTCATCATTTCGAAAAGTTCCCTCAATACTTCGAGCAGTATATTCCAATGATCAATCGGGCAGCCAGTCAAATGTTTACTGTTGATGGTTCGTCCAAATGGGAAAAACAGAAGAAAATTATGAAGGATCTTGGCTCTACCAAAGAAAAAATGAAACTTGCTCGTGATATTTATCGAGCTTGGAAGGTGGTCAAATAATGGGGGAACAGAAAAACGCTCAGTCCATTGAAGCGAAGCAATATCTTGTGCGCTTTAACGCAGATACGAAATCACATCTTCATGTGAAAGACGAAGATATTTGTTTAACCCAATGTCCTGATAAAATTTGTACGATTTTTTGTCCAGCAGAAATCTACAAATGGGAAGACATTCGCATGCATGTAGGCTATGAAGGCTGCCATGAGTGTGGAAGCTGTCGAATTGGATGTCCACATCAAAATATCCGATGGGAATATCCGAAAGGCGGTCATGGAATTGTCTTTAGGTTAGCATAAGGAATAGACGAGGGGTGGAGGACTAAGTTCTTTGCCCTTTTTATGTGGAGTAAAAGGTATGTACTTTTTTCACAAGGGATGACAAAAGGAGTGAGGAATGATCCTCTATAATTGTGGCAAGTATGGAGTGGCGATGAGCTGGTCGTTTTTTGCTTTTAATTCCATTTCTCTTAAACAGGCAATAGCTTCATGAAAGGTTGCATGATAAGGAGATTGAAAGTAGGGAAGAAATTGATTAAATGAGCCTATTTCATTTGAAGGAAAGATTACGACTCGCCAAGCGTATTTTTTTTCACGAGCTTCAAGGCCTTCTAATGCTAGCAACCAATGGGTAAAACCTGCAAACATTTTTTCATATTTGTCTTCACATTCAATTGCTTGTAAATCGGATTCGTTAATGGGAATAGGTGTAATTTGATAAAAATCGCGATAATTAAATCCTGTCATTAACATCCCCCCTATCGTAAAAGTAAGGTTAATAAACATTATATGAATGAAGTCAGAAAAAGATTTGTGTTTTCGAAATATTTTCATTTTACTTAAGGTTATGGCATGATGGTACCAGAGGTGATGCACGTGTTACGAGGAAATCAAACATATTTAAGAGAACTTAATGTAGCTGATGCAGATAGTTTACTAGAGTTACAGTTGAATAATCGCCCGTTCTTTGAACAGTTTTCAATGTTACGGACAGAAGAATACTATACGTTAGACAAGCAAAGGCACTTAATTGAAGAGTGGAAACTGAGTGCAGAAAAAGATGAAGAATATCGTTTCGGGGTATTTTTAGATGAGAACCTAATTGGTACAATCAATCTTTATCAAGTTATTCGCAGCTCCCTACAAAGTGCTGTCATTGGTTATTTTCTTGACCAAAAGCATAATGGAAAAGGGTATATGACGGAAGCGGTACAGCTTTTGATTGAATATGCTTTTAATGAATTGAAATTGCATCGAATTGAAGCCGGAGTTATGCCACATAATATTGGTTCGATTCGTGTACTTGAGAAATGTGGATTTCATAAAGAAGGAATGGCACGCAAAAATGTCAAAATTAATAATCGTTGGGAAGATCATCAGGTATTAGCAATCATTAATCCGCATGACGAATAGTTATTGGAAATGGGGAGGTACCTATGGAACATAAATACAATGATTTGATTGGGGAAATTCTTGAGAGGTCGGGGCAAAAGGACAATTTCGACGTGAAAGGGAAAGGCAAGCCGCTTCCGAAAGACTATCTTCAGATGGATACATTTCAGCACTTTCAAAAGATTGCCAAGGATGCTGGTTACCTGCCACCGTGGTTAAAACTGCAAAAGGAAATTTCACGAATGGTTCATGCTTGCGAAACGGCAAAGGAAGTAAAAGAAATAAATAAGAAAATTAAGCAGCATAATAAACTCTGCCCACTTCCATTGCAAAAAGGCTTGGTTAGCTTTGAAAATCTGGAAAAGGCGAAGGAAATTTGGTAATGGGAGCTATTACTTGGTTCTTCATCATTCTGAAAAGGCTTGGGAAAATTCCCAAGCCTTTTTATGGCTTTTCTATTATTTTTTTGCGGTCGGTCGCTTCTGGTATTTTTTCCATCCACCCCTTATTAATCGTAATCTTTATAGCATCTTCCACAAATAACGTGAAACTAATTAAGGACCTTGTGTACATAAAGCCGATATCATGTCGTCCGTTTACGGCCGCAGAGTTACCAAAGTTTCGAATTTTTATGGAAAACATATCTGTCTTATGGTAGAGCATCAACTTATCTGAAAAAGGTGCCACTGTCGAAGTGGTAACCAAATGGTCCAAAGTAGATGGGAAAGGTAAATTAGCTTCGCTCAGATAATCCATGTATTGTTGCAACGCTTTTTGTGTTAGTTCTGATCCTCTAAGGAACAATTCTTTGATCTTTTTGTCTTGTACCACTTGGCTAAAGCCCAGTAGGAGTGCCTTGCTCGCAATATTGGTTTCGATATTATCATAAAGATGGGTCACTTCTAATGCGTGTAAAGGGCGTACATGCCCAAGATAGCCATTTAAAAAGTCGCTCTCCACAAATTCTACCTTTTCTGGTATAGGAATCAGTGGGGGCTTTATAATAAATCCTTTTTTCATTAAAATGTCGTTGATTTCCTCCAGTAATTGCATGGTAGCGTGCATTGTATGGATGAAGAAATCCTTCACATCTTCACGATACATTAATGGGACAGCTATAAGATATAAACTCATTCCTGCTTTGGCAGCATATTTCAAATAATGAACGTAAAACTGGTCTTCAAAAAGACGAGGTGCATTTAAATTCGCATCCTTTTCTGTAAATCCAATCGGGATAGGAAAGTTCTCTTTTTCAAAAATGTTCTTAATCGTAAGTAGAAATTCCTCGCTTAGACTGAGTGCATGTTCTAACAGTTTCTTTATTTCATGATCATCCACATGCTTTAAAAAATAGAGAAGAATCCATTTCGACATGCTATTGCCCATGTAAGTTGCCCACAGCTTTCCCATTTCAGCGGCTGTAAGTTTTTCTAATTGTTCCGAATTATTGTCTTCCAAAAGAAAATCCCCCCTAGCTGTTTTTGTTTATTTTTTCCTTACAGAGAGAAAATATCCAAAAAATTGAACAGGGGGATCTAGACTATTCAATTATGCTTATCCATTGCTAATTTCAATCCGAATCCGATCAACACAATCCCCGTTGCTTTATCGAGGATACCTTGGACCTTAGGAGACATGAGCCATTCACGTAAAATATTAATAAATAGAACGTATACGATAAACCAGGCGATAGAAAGCAATGTGTACGTCGTACCCATGAGAATAAGTTGTAAGGTCGTATTCGTGTCCGTTGATACAAATTGCGGTAAAAATGTGATGAAAAAGACCGCGACCTTTGGATTTAGCACGTTGGATAATAAGCCTTGTTTGAAGGCCGATTTTTTTGGTTCTGGTTGTACCATGGCTTTTTGTTTGTCTTTTCTTTTGATAAAAGAGGACAAACCAAGGTAAATCAAGTAGATGGCTCCAATATATTTAATCATTTCGAAGGCAAAAGCTGACTGCATTAATATCGCTGAAAGTCCCAATGCAGCGGCAAACGTATGAACCAAGCAGCCAGATGTAATTCCAAGAGCGATTATAAAACCCGCTTGGCGTCCATCTGAAATCGTTCTTTTTGTAATGATGGCTGTATCAATTCCAGGACTCATAACGACAAATAATGAAAGCAGTAAAAAGGTCAAAAAATCATTCATACGCGTGGCTCCTTTTTCATGAGGTTAATTCACATAATTTAATGAATAGTTTAACATATTTTCGTGGATGAAAAAGGATAAATTGCACTAAAAAGCGAATAGGAGTAAAAGGTAATTTTATTAAAGGGGCTATTCTGATGTTATCAAGGGAAGAGATTCTTCTATTAATAGAGAATGACAAGTGGATGATGGAGATATTAGAAAATGTTAAAAAGCTAGGTCTGCCAGATTGGTGGATTTGTGCAGGGTTTGTACGGTCGAAAGTTTGGGATGTGTTACACGGTTTTGAGGAAAGAACGCCAATGCCTGATGTGGATGTCATTTATTTTGACGCCAATAATCTAGATGAAGTGGAAGAGAAGAGGTTAGAAGAAAAGCTGAGAATGATGCAACCAACGATTCCATGGTCGGTCAAGAATGAGGCGAGAATGCACTTGAAGAATGGCTTTCCTCCCTATAGTTCGTCGGTGGATGCCATTTCAAAGTTTCCAGAAACAGCGACGGCCCTAGGGGTAAAATTAGACGAGCGTAACAATCTTCTGTTAGCTGCCCCACATGGTATTAAGGACGTAACAAAACTTGTAGTAAGACCGACACCTTATTTTGCTGATTCTGATGATCGAATGCATATGTATCACGAAAGAATCGAGAAGAAGAACTGGAATTCGATTTGGCGTAATGTCAGTTTTTATTATGGCGAAAGGTAAATCAAATAATGAACGGTTGGGGGATTGATTATGATATTTGAAATAACGAATCAGGTGAGAGTGACAAACATTATGGATGGCCAAAAATGGTATGAAACAGTATTAAAAAAGAAACCTGATTTCATCCCCCATGAAGGATTCGCTGAGTGGGAGCTAATTCCAGGGTGTTGGTTGCAGGTAGCAGAAGGCATTCCTACGGTAGGAAATGGACCAATCCGATTTGGAGTAACCAATATTGAGTCTGAAAGAGAGAGGCTTGTAAAAGAGTTAGGAATTGAAGAATTCGAAATTCATTCAAGACCAGAGGTACCAGTAAAATGGGGAGCTTTTTCTGACCCTTGGGGAAATCAACTAGGTTTTTTTGAATATCAGGATAAAGTGGCAGAACAGGACCGAATCAAGATCATCCTTGGAAAGATAGAGGTGTAATGCACAGGGTTTGTCGAGAATCTAAAACAAAACAGCAAGGTTCGAATACCTTGTTGTTTTTATTACCTTTACAACGTAACAGTGTTATGTTACATTGACAACAAGAGGTGATCGTGATGGATGAAACACTCATATCCAAAAAGGATCTTTTAGAAGAAACGAATATTACGTATGGTCAGTTATATCGATGGAAGAGAAAGAAGTTAATTCCCGAGGATTGGTTTATAAGAAAATCTACATTTACAGGGCAGGAGACATTTTTCCCAAGAGAAAAAATCCTCGAGCGAGTGAACAGGATTAAGGAGTTGAAAGAGGATCTATCCTTAGATGAGTTAGCCAATGCTTTCTCACCGAGTACCAAAGACATCGAATTGTCTAAGGGAGATTTCGAGAAACATAACATTGTTTCGAAAAATACTATGCAAATTTACGAAGAGCAGCAAGGAACTTTGAAGACGATTACGTTCCAAACCGCTTTGTATTTGTATATTTTAGATAAGGCATTGGAGACGGGTGAAATTGGTTGGGAAGAAGGAAAGCAGCTAACTCAAACATTGTCGGACTATTACCCGAAACTAGAACAAACCCATGCTTCTGTTGTGGTATTAAGGAAATTGGGTGTTGCATCAGTCTTACTTGTTACAAATGCTAGTCCCTTTTTTGTAGATTCCAAAACGAAGGTGGCTGTGCACTTGAAAATTGAAGATGTCATTAATGAAGTAATTAATGTGTTTGTGAGGAGTGGGTACTGAGATGGGGAATTATGCGATGAAGGACTTGAAAATTGTTGGTGATGGGAGCTATCCTGGCGGAAATTATGAAAAAGTTGCCATCATTGGTAACGGGATTGTTAGCGGGGATGTAACTGCCGGGGAAGGAAAATTTACTGGGAGCTGCGCTGTACAGGGGAATGCCTCGTTTGAGATTTTTCGAATGGTGGGCCAGGGAGATATTGATGGAGACCTGATAAGTGAAGAGGTCAAAGTAGCTGGTGAATTGAATGTTAAGTCGATTCGGTCAGAACTTTTAAAAATAAAGGGATTTTTGAATTCGTCTGGAAATATAGAAGTAGAAGAGATGAACGTCAAAGGTGGATTTGATATCAAGGGTTCCCTAAATGTAGGTCAATTAAGTGTGAATTTACAAATTGCACCGAGTACTGTAACGGAAATTGGTGGGGAAGAGATTACGATTAAGAGTAGGGGGTTACTAAATCGTACGTACAGACTTGAGGCTGAATTAATTGAAGGTGATTCAATTTATCTAGAGTATACAACTGCAAAAGTCGTCAGAGGGAACGATATTGAGCTTGGACCTGGGTGTCAAATTGGGTTGGTGGAGTACCGAGAGAATTTTGAAAATAAAGACTCAAAAGTTGGAGATGCCAAAAAGATCTAATGGGAGGATTTTGCAAATGGCTATAGGACAAAAAGGTGATTTAATCATTTCTGGACATGGAAAATCAGGTGGAGGTTCATTTGAACGGGTAATCATCAATGGACATGGTGTTATTCATGGAGATATCACTGCCAGGGTTGTAGTTATAAATGGCATTTCCAAGATGCATGCTAGTGTTTACGCTGAAGAAATGGAGATAAATGGTCATTCAAAGAATGAAGGACGTGTAACCTTTAGGAAAATGGAGATCAACGGAAAGGCATCCTTCTTAAACAGTATTGAGGGAAAAGAACTACAACTCAATGGAATGGTGAAAATTGAAGGGGACTGTGAAGTTGAAAACGCCGAATTAAATGGTGGTTTTACGATTGAAGGTCTTTTAAATGCTGACACAATTGCCATTTCCTTGAGTGGACGTTCAACTGTAAAAGAAATTGGAGGAGAGACTATTTCGGTGAAAAGGGATAAACAGAGCTTCTTGCAATTAGATAAATTATTTTCCATCTTAAATAAAGAGCTTACGGCTGATATGATTGAGGGAGATGTAATCGAACTAGAAAATACGATAGCGAAAACTGTTCGAGGAAAACATGTTCATATTGGGCCTGGCTGCCAGATTGACTTAGTGGAATACCGAGAAGATATCCGGATTTCAGAGGAAGCAGATGTGAAGAAATCTGTTAAAATATGAAAAAAAGTCGATCCTCTTGATCGACTTTTTTCATGTTCATGATGGTTTACGTTTGTTATAGCCTTTTTCATCGTATGGTTGAAGTTTCTCTAACCATTTATTTTCAAGCTCCTCTAATGCTTCCTTCTCATTATAGTATGGGTCGTCTTTCTTTTTTAAGACCTCCAAAACTTCAATAATAAAGGCATCTTTTCCGAATTGCTGCCACTCTTTTTGGACCTCTGTGTAGATGGAATTACCACCGTTTGTTTCAAGCATAAATCTTAATCCATTTAATGTTTTCAAATTTTTAGTACTGCCAACGAAAATTTTTCCGTTTAGCGTATTTTTAATTTGATAAATTCCAGCTTCTATTTCAATTTCTTTAAATTGTTGTTTTAATTCCTTTTTACGTTCCATCTTTATCACCTTTATCTATTTTATTAGCCAATATTGACTTCCGTCTGGCTTACGATCAAGAAACCCATATTCGATTAAATATCTTCTAATCAAGACGTAATCCTCATAGAAATCCTTTAGAGACTGATTCAATTCATTTTCGTTGTAAACATAATCTACTTTCAACTGCTTAGCAATTTCCTGAAGTGCTACCAATCTTTGTTTTTCTTTTGGAGGGAATTTCATCAACTTACCATTTGAGAAAAATTTCTTAATGATTTTTAATTGTTCTTCTTCGGTAACGTTATAACGCTCATCGACCATTTTCGCTGTTTTATGAACAGGAATAAAGGCTGGTGCATATTCGTCCTTTTCTTTTAATAGCTCCATTAATGCTAAAAATGTTTTTGCTTGTCGTTCCTTTTCTTTTAACGCAAAACGATGGTGGCGAATGGTTGAGGTACTTCCAATTCCAAGCTCAGTTTGTACCTCAGTATCGGTTTTTCCTTGATAAAAAAGGTCGAGTAGTCCTTTTTGATGATCGGTTAGCCCGGTAAGTTTCTTATCCATTCTAAGTAAGTACTCAAATACAGATTCGTGAGACAATTCGATATGAATACGAATAAAACGTTCTGCCTCATATAGAACATCGTTGTATGGATAAATCACACCTTTATCAATTTTCTCACCACATAGGAGGCACGTATAAGCATTCTTTTCTTCGATATAACCTCTCTTTAGTTCTTCTAACGAAGCATTCCAAAATAATTCTGATACATCCATGTCATTCCCGCTTCCTAAACAAATATATGATTTATTTTCTTAATAACAAACATTTTAATAAAAAGTTTGTGTTTAGTCAAATAAAATTGATTTATGTTTGTCTATGAACTAACAAATCGGAAATATGTTTATCAAAAAAATATAGAGGAAATTTCAGTCGTTTGTAGAAATCATAAAGAAGGGAGGAATTATTTTATGAAACAAATCATCGCTTTAGGTGGGGGCGGGTTCTCGATGGAGCCTGAAAATACACTATTAGACTCTTATATTCTTAAACTATCAAATAAGGAAAGACCTAAAATCTGTTTTATTCCAACAGCCAGTGGAGATTCAGAGGATTATATTTCACGTTTCTATCAATTTTTCGAAAAGATGAACTGTGAACCATCTCATTTATCTTTGTTTGTTCCTCCAACGAGAGATTTGGAAGGGTACATTTTAGAAAAAGATATTATATATGTCGGTGGTGGAAGTACGAAAAATCTAGTGGCTCTATGGAAGGAATGGGGTTTAGATTCCATCTTGAAGAAAGCATGGAGTCAAGAAATAATCATTGCAGGAATCAGTGCCGGAGCGATTTGCTGGTTTGAAGAAGGTGTCACAGGCTCTTTCGGAGGGATGGATCCGATTGGTGCTTTAGGATTTTTAAAGGGAAGCTATTGCCCGCATTACGATGGGGAAGTCGATAGAAGACCAGCTTATCGGAAGTTAATTGAGGAAAAAGAAATCATTCCTGGGTATGCAGTGGATGATGGGGCAGCACTTCATTTTATAGATGACAAGCTTTATCAGGTTGTAACTTCACGGCCAAATGCTAAAGCTTATCGAGTATTTTTAGAAGATGGCGTTATCGAGGAAGAACTTGAAAAGAAATACTTAGGTGAAGAATGAAAAAATTAGCAGTTACATTAGGGCTAGTACTTGGTCTTGTAATGGTTTTAGTCGCGGGAGGATTTGGAATTGGACTATTGGTAGCCATAACTTACGAGAGTGGGGATGCATCAGGCTTGCTCTTCATTATCGTACTACTGATACTCCTGTTTGCGCTCATAACCATCATAGGTGTGTTTAAGGTAAATCGTCCTGGGTGGTTGCGATTTTACGTCGTTTATTGTTTTATTCTTGGTATAGCATCTTTGATTGCCTTCTTTATTTTGAGAGGAGCAATCGGAGTTTATATGGAAGGCGCAATTCTTATCATGGGTATCTTATTTATTTGTTTGGGTGTTATTGTGAAAAAAATTCCATGATAAAAGGCTGTTTTTGCAGTCTTTTTTCATTTGGACAAATCCTTTAGATCGGTACGATGAAGCAACCTAGATCAAATTATTTACCTATAGAACTAGGAATATAATTCTAGTTTTTGATTAAAACGCTGATGAATTGTCAAAAATATTGTAAAATAAGTTTACAATATAATACCATTTACTGTTATAATAGGTAATAATTTCTCTGATATTGTTTTTTTAGGAGGATTTATCCATGAAGATAGATGCGAAATACACAGACTTACATAAAAACATAGAACATCTTAGAAGCAAAATGATGAAGACTGGATATAATAAAGGATTGTTAAATTCAGAAACCATTAAATATAGCCAAAAGCTTGATGAATTAATTATCCAACATCAAACTTCACAAAGAAAAAATTAATTAGGTCAATTGTTCTATTTCAAAACGATGCTTTTAAAAAGTATCGTTTTTTCTCATTTAAAGGGAAATGTTATATCTGTATAGAATTAGAAGTGAAATAGTTTAAAAGGAGCGATTATATGGTAATTAGAGAAATAAGAATCGAGGATGCTAGAAGATTTGTAGATCTAATCAAGCGAGTTGAAAGTGAATCTGATTTTATGCTAATGGAGCCTGGGGAACGAAAGCTGACAGTCGAGCAACAGATTAAAAGAATAGAAGGAATGAAGAAGTCCAGTAACTCTACTATTTTCCTTGCTGAAAAAGATGAGGAACTAATTGGCTATCTGATCGCGGTAGGTGGCACAGCAAAACGAAACAAGCATTCTGTCTATCTAGTAGTGGGGATATTACAGCAGTACCGAGGATTGGGAGTTGGAACAAAACTATTCCAACAATTAGATGAGTGGGCGATTGCGAAGGAAATTCATCGATTAGAATTAACCGTTATCCAGCGGAATACATCAGCCCTTGCGTTGTATCGGAAAATGGGATTCGAAATTGAAGGTACGAAAAAGCACTCCGTTAAAATTGGTGATGAATTTGTAGATGAGTTTTATATGGCAAAGTTTTTACCGACTACCGGAGAAGGTGAAAAATCACTTTTAACAGGAATGGAAGGGGTCTTTATTTCTGTTAAAAGTCCACAAGTATCGGCAAAGTGGTATGAGGAAGTACTTGGTTTTTCAATGGTTTATCAGGAAGAAGAGGCTGCTGTTTTGCGAATTGCCGAAGAGTCTCAAACGGTTGTCTGTCTTGTAAAAACGGAAAATTATCAACCAATGCAGTTCCCTGAGAACTATTTTGGTGTTGGAAAGTACTATAACTTTATTCCAAGAGATTTGGAAAAAGCATACGAAAGATTAGTAGAACAAGGCGTTCAAGTTAATCAGATTGACGGAGAAGGTAATACGAGATTTTTCACTTTTTATGATCCGGATGGAAATCCGTTAGGGGTATGTGGAGAGTAATGGTCTGTCCTGAGAAAGCATGAAATGACAGGATTGCTTTCTTTCAGATTGCTAAGATTGGTTCAAGGAGTGAGTCATATGGGTTGGGTTGAATCGTTACAGAGGGCCATTGATTTTATGGAAGCAAATTTGCTAGAAGAAATTTCAATTGAGGAAGTTGCGAAAGTCGCGAATTCATCGCAATTTCATTTTCAGCGAACCTTTTCCATTTTAACCGACATTTCTGTTGGAGATTATCTCAGACAAAGACGGTTGTCATTGGCAGCACAGGAGCTAGTTAATACGGATGTGAAAATTATCGACATTGCCCTCAAGTATGGCTATGACACTCCCGAGGCTTTCTCGAAGGCTTTTCGCAAACAGCATGATGTTACACCATCTGAAGCACGAAAGTATAAGGGGAAGCTGAAATCTTATAATCGCCTGGTCATTCAGGTGAATTTGAAAGGGGCAGAACCAATGAGGTACAAGATTGTCGAGAAGGATGCTTTTCAGGTAATTGGGGTAAAAAGGGAATTTTCGCTAGTGAATGAAGAAAATCTAAGGGGAATTCCAAAAATGTGGGATCAGGTACATGCGGATGGTACCAACGATTTGTTGATTTCATTGAATGACGGTGAATTGAAAGGGGTGCTAGGAGTTTGTGTTGACAAAAGAGAAGGACAGTTGGAGGAAATTGAATATTGGATCGGAACAAATTCATTAAGTGATGTACCGAACCATTTCGAAACCATCGTTATTCCTCCATCAAAATGGGGAGTGTTTGAAGTTCATGGGCCAATGCCGCATTCCATGCCAAACACATGGAAGCAAATTTTCTCAGAATGGTTTCCTTCCCATCAATATGAACATGCGGGAACACCTGAGTTAGAAGTGTATCCAGCAGATAACCCGAATGATCCAAACTATTATTCTGAGATCTGGATTCCGTTGAAGTAAGAGGTTAAAGCAGAGCATCTGATAAAATGATGCTCTGTTTTTTTTGTACACGGAAACCCTGTCAGAAATCTTTACAAGAAGATAGAAGGGGAAGTAAAAATATGTTACATTTACTAACATTATAAATGAACGAGGAGGAGTAATAATGGGAGCTTTTGCGGTCACTGTTCGCCAGGTGCTTGAGAATTCATGTTTTTCAAAAGCGTCGGTCGTTGCAGGTTTTGAAGGGCTAGAACGTGTCATCAGGTGGGTTCATGTGATGGAAGTACCAGAGGTGAGGGCTCTTCTGAACGGAAATGAACTTATTCTTTCAACAGGAGTTGGCTGGGGACAACAAATTAAGCCTACATCATACTTGCGTGAACTAATTGAAGCGGGGGCAGCTGGACTTTGTGTAGAGCTCGTGAAATACAAAAATGAAATCCCTCAAGACATGATTGAGCTTGCGAATGAGCATCATTTTCCGATTATTGTTTTTCGTGAAGAAGTCCGCTTTATCGACATTACTCAATCCATTAATACTCATTTAATGAATAACCAGTATAAACTCCTCAGTGATTTAGAAAGCTTTTCAAGAAAGCTCAATCAAACACTTCTATTACCCAACGCGTTTAAAAGAGTTTTGAATCTTCTATATGAACATCTAAATGTGCAGGTCCTCTATCAATCAAAGAATGGGGATGAGGTACTGTTTGCCCCTGTTCAAAACAAAAAAGAACAGGAGCGGTATTTTCATCTAGTCGAGGGTTATAAAAAGGACCGAATTTATAATCAGAACAAGCAATTCCAAACTCCTTCAGCTGACTATGCAGGACAGTCCATTCAAACACTTGGACATAACTTCGCAGAATTAATTATTTTTCCTCAAGATAAAATGGTCAGCGACTATGACTTAGTAGTTCTTGACCGCTGTGCAACAGCTATTTCCCAAGACCTGCTTCGCATTTTCTACGTGGAAGAACAGAATAAATACAAAGAAAGGCAATGGATTCAAGAATGGTTAAACGGGGAGCTTTCTCAGGGACAACTTGAAAAAACACTACAATCGATTTTTCCAGCTGTGAACCCATATGGTGCCTTCGTTTGTGTCTGTGAGATTGATGAAAAAATAGACGAGTCAACTTATTCCTATTACAAATCGATTTTTCGAAATATCTTCCAAAATTACGGCCTGTATTTGTATACAGTTGAAGACCATCAAGAATTGAACTTCGTTTTATTGAACCTCAGAGGAGATGATTGGAAGCTAAGAATGAAAAAGGCGTTGCAACTAATCGAGAAGACAGACCTTTTTACGCAAGCTTCTAACAATACCCCGCATTTCGGTGTTGGAAAATATACGACATCAATTCATCAGATATCGGACAGCTACAAGACAGCGAAAGAATCCTTAAAAATTCAGAAGAAGGTTGGGCTGTCAAACGAAATTTTTTACGAAAATTTGCATATTTACCGTTTGATATCTTCGTTAGATAAGCAGGGTCACCTTGATGAATATATGACTGAATATATTGGTTCAGTGATTGAGCATGACAAAAAGCATAATAGTGAGCTTTTGAAGACATTGTCTGTGTTTTTAGAATCGAATGGTTCTAAAAAGGATGCTGCAAAAGAGCTTTATATTGTGAGACAGACGCTTTATCATCGCCTAGATAAGTTAAAGGAATTGCTTGGGGATGATTTTATGGAGTCATTTAAACGTCCTGCAATCGAGTTCGCTTTATATGCGTATCGCTATTTGATGTCTTGTGAAAAAGAAACTTCGTTATTACGAGCGATTCGTTGAAAGAACAGATGAGTTTGTTTGACATTGTGTCCATTGAAGCACCTGTTGGGAAGACCTATACTTTTTAATATCAGAAAATTCGGTTAAAAAAGGAGGTCAATTACATGAGTCTCAAAAGTATTTCTTATGAAGATTTAAGCAGTAACTTTGATGAGGTTGAGGCTGGTCTCTCTAATAGGGAGGCATTGGAAGAAGCGAATCGCTGTCTCTATTGCTATGACGCTCCTTGTATTCAAGCATGTCCAACGGGAATTGATATCCCTACCTTTATTAAAAAAATTGCTTCTGGCAATCTCAAAGGTTCAGCGAAAACGATTATGAGTGCCAATCCGGTTGGTGCTAGCTGTTCCCGCGTTTGTCCAACAGAAGAATTATGCGAAGGAGCATGTGTGTTAAATCATGCGACAAAGCCGATTATGATTGGAAACTTACAGCGATACGCGACCGATTGGGCCATGAAAAATGAACAGCTTTTATTTACTGCTGGCGAAAAGTTAGGAAAGTCAGTTGCGATTGTTGGCGGTGGACCTGCTGGTTTATCTGCTGCAAGAGAGCTAGCTTTACTTGGATATGATGTGACCATTTTTGAAGCTGAGGAAAAAGCAGGTGGCTTGAATACGTATGGGATTGTTTCTTTTCGGCTTCCGAAAGCTGTCTCGTATTGGGAGGTTGAGCAAGTAAAGAGTCTGGATGTAGAGATAAGAACGAACACAAGAGTAGGGCAGGATATTTCGGTAAAAGAGATTGTAGATTGCTATGATGCTGTACTGTTGGCGATTGGGATGGCTCATGTCCCGAGTTTGGGTATTCCTGGTGAAGAGTTAGCTGGAGTCTATGATGCAATAGAATTTGTAAAGGAAACAAAGACGAAGCCGATAACAGATACGCTTTTAGGCAAAAAAGTGGCGGTTATTGGCGCTGGTAATACAGCAATTGATGCAGCTACTTGTTCGGTAAGGTTAGGAGCAGAAAATGTCAAAATCCTTTATCGCAGAACGCTTGAGGAAATGACTGCTTATGATTTTGAATATGAATTTGCTAAGCAGGATGGAGTGGAATTTCGTTGGTTGACTGCTCCAACCAAGCTTATTGGTGAAAAAGATAAAGTAGTTGGAATCGAATGTATGAAGATGGAGCTAGGTGAACCTGGAGAAGATGGTCGCCGTCGACCAATTCCTGTTGAGGGTTCAGAATTTACATTAGAGGTAGATGCGGTGATTAAAGCGATAGGACAGTCAAGATATCTGGATTTAATCGAAGCGTTCGAGATTAGTCATGATGGCGGAGTGGTCACGATTGATTCAGAAACCTTTCAAACAACGAACGCGAAAATATTTGCTTGTGGCGATGTTATTTTTGGCAAAGGACAAGGTGAAGCCATGGTTGTTTCCGCAGCTCAACAAGGTAAACAGAGTGCTTATAGCATTCATCAGCTGTTGGTGCCGACGATGGAAACGGTGTGAGAATAGGAGGGTAAAAGAATGGCAGATTTAAGTATCAATCTAGCAGGCATTAAATCCCCCAATCCCTTTTGGCTTGCCTCGGCGCCTCCGACCAATTCCGGATATCAGGTCCAGAGGGCATTTGAGGCTGGTTGGGGAGGAGCCGTGTGGAAAACGCTGGGAGAGCCTATTATCAATACAAGTTCACGATTTGCCGCAATAAGTTTTAACGGACAAAGAGTCGCTGGTTTTAACAATATTGAACTGATTACAGATCGTCCGTTAGAAGTGAATTTGAAGGAAATTTATGAAACGAAGAAACGGTTTCCAAACCATGCGATTATTGCTTCGTTAATGGTCGAGCCACAGCAGGAAAAATGGCATGAGATTGTAAAAAAGGTCGAGGATGTCGGTGTGGATGGGCTTGAACTGAACTTTGGTTGTCCGCATGGGATGGCAGAACGAGGAATGGGTGCTGCCTCTGGTCAGGTTCCAGCCCTTGTTGAAAAACAAACTTATTGGGTAAAAGAAATGGCGCAAACACCTGTTATCGTAAAACTTACACCGAATATCACTGACATTACCGCTACAGCAGAAGCGGCTGTTCAAGGTGGTGCTGACGCCATTAGTATGATTAACACAATTAATAGTTTAGCAGGTGTAGATATTCATAGTTGGAACACGATTCCACATGTGGCAGGAAAAGGGGCACATGGAGGCTATTGTGGTCCAGCGGTAAAGCCGATTGCCTTACACATGGTTGGAGAGTGTGCAAGAAATCCACGCATTAATATACCGATTTCCGGAATTGGTGGAGTTTCTAATTGGGAAAATGCGATTGAATTTATGTTGATGGGAGCAACAGGTGTTCAGGTATGTACGGCAGCTATGCACCACGGTTTCCGTATAGTCGAGGACATGATTGAAGGCTTGAATAACTATTTAGATGAAAAAGGTATTGCTTCTGTTAATGACCTAGTCGGAAAGGCGGTTCACAAGTACTCCGATTGGGGAGATTTAGACCTAAACTATAAGGTTGTTGCACGAATTAATAACGATGTTTGTATTAACTGCAACAAGTGTCATATTGCATGTGAAGATACGTCCCATCAATGTATTGACATGCTGAAGGATGGGGAGGGAAATCCAATTTTACGCGTGCGCGAGGAAGACTGTGTCGGTTGTAATTTATGTTCCATTGTGTGTCCTGTTGATGGAGCGATAGATATGGTCGAGCTGCCAAATGAATTCCCGCCGATGACATGGAATGAAAGACAAGCAGCCATCGGGGCATTGGCATGTGCAGTAGATACAGTCAAATAACGAGGAGGGTTTTGAGTGAAAAAAGTAATCATTAATGGAACTATTGTAACAGCAAGCGATACGTATAAAGCCGATGTATGTATTGAAAATGGTGTTATTACGCAAATTGGTACTAGTTTATCGACTGAAGGAGCAGAAGTCATTGATGCAAAGGGTAATTATCTTTTTCCAGGTGCCATCGACCCTCATACCCACCTCGATATGCCATTTGGTGGTACGGTCACGAAAGATGATTACGAAACGGGTACGATAGCTGCTGCTTTCGGCGGCACAACAACAATAATTGATTTCTGTTTAACATCGAAGGGCAAACCACTGCAAAGTTCGATTGATACTTGGCATGCTAAATCAAAAGACAAAGCAGTTATCGATTACGGCTTCCATCTTCAAATCGTCGAGGGTAGTGATGAAGTATTGAGTGAATTACCGAAGGTCGTTGAGAATGAAGGTATTACTTCCTTTAAGGTCTTTATGGCGTATAAAAATGTTTTCCAAGCAGATGATGAAACTCTTTTTAAAACTTTATTGGCCGGAAAAGAATTAGGGGCACTTGTTATGGTGCACGCGGAAAATGGAGATGTAATTGATTATTTAGTGAAAAAAGCATTGGCTGAAGGGAATACAGAGCCAATTTATCATGCGTTGACTCGACCACCTGAAGCAGAAGGAGAAGCGACAGGAAGAGCAGCCACTTTAACAGCTTTGGCAGAGTCTCAGCTATATGTCGTACATGTTAGCTGTGCCGAAGCTGCTCGAAAAATTGCTGAGGCCAGAAGCAATGGTGTTGATATTTGGGGAGAAACTTGCCCGCAATATTTGGTGCTTGATCAAACCTATTTAGAGAAACCGGATTTTGAAGGGGCGAAGTACGTTTGGTCTCCTCCATTACGAGAAAAATGGAATCAAGAAGTATTATGGAATGCTTTAAAATCAGGAACTTTGCAAACAATTGGTTCGGACCAATGTTCGTTTGATTTTGATGGACAAAAAACGCTTGGGAAGGATGATTTTTCAGCGATTCCAAACGGAGGTCCGATTATTGAGGACCGTGTAAGTATTCTTTTTTCCGAAGGTGTGAAAAAGGGGAGAATCTCACTAAACCAGTTTGTTGATTTAACATCGACTCGAGCAGCAAAGCTATTTGGCTTGTATCCGAAAAAGGGTACCATCGCTGTTGGAGCCGATGCGGATATTGTGATTTTTGACCCGAATGTGGAGCGAGTGATTTCAGCGGAAACGCATCACATGGCTGTCGACTATAACGCCTTTGAAGGAATACAAGTAATTGGAGAACCGGTATCAGTACTATCCCGCGGTGAGTTTGTCATACTGGATAAACAGTTTGTTGGAAAAGCAGGTGCTGGTCAGTATTTGAAGCGAGGGAAGTACGGGGAAGAAATTGTTTTAGAGGAAGTCAGTTCGGTGGTGAGCTGAGATATTCTAGGAACAACCTAAATTGGCTAACCATGAACTATCCCCCTCAACAACAAACATGAAAGGAGGCTATAAATCATGTCGGATTACCAGCAATACTTACAGGAGCGGGACCGAATTGACTATTTATATCAGAAAGGCTACAAAATTACGAATATCAAAGAGGATTTAGAGGGAGCTCAAATCGAATTCCAACGAGCTGAAGAAGACAAAGAAACCCTTCATATTTTAACAGCGGAGGGGCGAAAGTATTTTTCCGTAAGAGTAATCCAACAGAATTAATAAGGAGGATCGAAAATGGAAAAACAGAAAATTTTAATAAATGGAGAACGCCTGAAAGATACGCTTGAAGAATTCGCTGACTTTGGTCGCACGGAAAATAACGGTGTGACGAGGCTTGCTTTATCTGAGGAAGACCGTCTTGCAAGAGACTATTTCTATAAATGCTGCCACGAGCTTGGTATGTCTGTGAGGATCGATGACATGGGTAATATTTATGCGACACTTGAGGGAGTGGATAATAGCAAACCTCCAATCGTTATTGGCTCCCACTTGGACTCGGTTAAAAAGGGTGGACGCTTTGACGGAGTGCTGGGGGTAATCGCAGGACTCGAGGTTGCGAGAACACTCGTTGAAAATAACATCAAGCCACGTGTTCCACTAACAATTATGGATATCACAAATGAGGAAGGAGCAAGATTTGAGCCTTCGATGATGTCTTCAGGCGTTCTGTCAGGGAAGTTTGAGAAGGGAACAATGCTTGCGAAGAGAGATATAGACGGGATAACTTTCCATGAAGCACTGCAAGCGATTGGCTATGAAGGTGACGAAAATGCGAGATTGAAAGAAGCAACCGCATTTCTTGAACTACATATCGAGCAAGGTCCGATTTTAGAAAGAGAAGGATTACCTGTTGCGGTCGTTGAAAGTGTACTTGGCATGGTTTGTTATGAGCTGGTAGTAACCGGTGAGTCAGACCATGCAGGCACAACGCCGATGGATATGCGGAAGGACGCTCTTTTTGCAGCGACAAATATGATTGCCCAAGCACGGGAAAAATTGCGGGCACTTGACAGTGACTTAGTGTTTACGATGGGGCGGATTAACGCCTACCCTAATATTCATACGGTCATCCCAAATAAAGTAATCTTTACTCTTGAGGCGAGACACAAGGACCCAGCAATCATTCAAAAGGTAGAAGAAATCATCCTTGAATTGACTAAAATTTCGTCAAACGAAGGCTGTAATATTACAGCAGAAAAGCTTTGGGACCGACAGACAGTTTTTTTTAATGAAGAGCTATGCGATAAAGTAGAAGAAGCGTGTAAAACCTTGGGTTATCCATATAAAAGAATGGATAGCGGCGCGGGCCATGATGCTCAGTTCCTCGCTAGCTATATCCCAACCGTGATGGTGTTTGTGAAAAGCATTCATGGAAAAAGTCATTGTGAAGAAGAGCTTACCATGTGGGAGGACTGTGAAAAAGGGGTCAATATTTTGCTCGAAACAGTTCTATCATTGTAGCGATCTACTATTTATTATATAGTAGATTTTTTTTCGCCATTGTTTAACAAAGTGTCTAATGAACGGACCATGCATCTAAACGATAATAAAGGCAAAAGGAGGCGAGTCGGATTGTTAATTAAGAGTGAAATGACGATATTGAAAAATTACTTAAATGGTGAATGGGTTCAGTCTAAAAGTGTTGAAACGGTTGATGTTTTGAATCCTGCCACTGGGGAGTTATTAGCAAAGGTGCCGCTTTCAACGAAGGATGATGTGAATGAAGCAGTCCAGGTTGCAAAGGAAGCGTTCAAGTCATGGAAGAACACACCGGTTCCAAAGCGTGCGAGAATCTTATTCAAATATCACTACTTGCTAACGGAGAACCATGAGAAACTAGCTAAACTCATCGTGCAGGAAAATGGGAAAGCCTATAACGAGGCATATGGTGAGGTCCAGAGAGGGATCGAATGCGTTGAATTTGCTGCAGGTGCCCCAACATTGATGATGGGAGAAACATTATCAACCATAGCCCCAACAATCGACTCTGAAATGTTTCGATTTCCATTAGGAGTTGTCGGAGGAATTACACCATATAATTTTCCGATGATGGTGCCATTGTGGATGTTCCCGCTAGCTGTAGCTTGTGGAAATACTTTTGTGTTAAAACCTTCTGAACGAACGCCGTTATTATCTATTGAACTCACTCGATTGTTTACAGAAGCAGGAGCCCCAAACGGGGTTTTGAATGTAGTTCACGGAGCGCATGATGTTGTCAATGGTTTATTGGAGCATCCTGATGTCAATGCCATTTCCTTCGTTGGTTCACAGCCTGTGGCGAAATATGTGTATGAACGAGCTGCTACCAATGGTAAGAGGGTTCAAGCTCTATCAGGTGCAAAGAATCATCATATTGTCATGCCTGATGCAGATATTGGAAAAGCAGTCGACAACATTATCAGTTCTGCTTTTGGCAGTGCCGGCCAGCGATGTATGGCATGCAGTGCCGTAGTGGTTGTAGGAGATCGAGATGAATTCGTCGAGGCTCTTAAGCAAAAGGCTGATGAGTTGATTATTGGCAATGGTTTAGATGAAGAAGTGTTGCTGACACCAGTTATTCGTGAATCGCATCGGACGAAGGTACTTGAGTATATTGAAAAAGGTGAAGATGAAGGGGCAACCCTAATTCGTGATGGTCGGAAGGACATGGAGGATAAAGAAGAAGGTTATTTCTTAGGGGCAACGATTTTCGATCATGTAAAACCAGAGATGACGATTGCAAAAGAAGAAATATTTGCACCAGTTCTTAGCCTCTTGCGGGCAAAGGATTTAGATGAAGCACTAAATTACATTAGTAAATCCCGTTATGGAAATGGGGCAACGATTTATACAAAGGATGCAAAAGCGGTTAGACAGTTCCGAGAAGAAGCAGAGGCGGGTATGCTCGGAATTAATGTAGGAGTACCTGCTACGATGGCGTTCTTTCCGTTCTCCGGTTGGAAGGATTCCTTTTATGGAGACTTACATGTTAACGGCAAGGACGGGGTCAATTTTTACACGAAGAAAAAAATGATTACATCTCGATTTGATTATTAAAGGGGTGAGACGATGACTGGGATCGAAGCGGAAGTGGATATTGCCACAAAGGATAAGGAGTATGTTTGGCATTCGATGAAGGCTTATAACCCGGATGCCACGATGATTGCGGAGAAGGCAGAGGGCTCTTGGGTAACAGACCATACTGGGAAAAAATATCTAGATGCGATGTCAGGACTTTGGTGTGTGAACGTTGGTTATGGGAGAACTGAGCTTGCAGAAGCCGCCTATGAACAATTGAAGACGATGGCATATTTTCCTCTTTCGCAAAGTCATAAGCCTGCAATACTATTGGCAGAAAAACTGAATGAAATGCTTGGAGAAGAGTATGTCATTTTTTTCTCGAATAGTGGTTCGGAAGCGAATGAAACGGCTTTTAAAATTGTGAGACAGTATCACCAGCAAAAGGGTGACAACCATCGCTATAAGTTTATTTCTAGATATCGTGCCTATCATGGTAATTCGATGGGGGCGTTAGCGGCTACCGGTCAAGCAGAGCGGAAGTACAAATACGAACCGCTTGCTCCTGGTTTTATCAAGGTAGCTCCACCTGATGAGTATCGTGACCCTGAAGAGAACCCACATAAGCTGAAATCGGTTGAGGAGATTGACCGCGTGATGACGTGGGAAATGAGTGAAACGATTGCGGGCGTAATTATGGAGCCGATTATTACCGGTGGTGGCGTTATTATGCCACATGAGGGGTATCTAAAAGGTGTCCAGGAGGTTTGTCAAAAACACGGAGCCCTTCTTATTGTCGATGAAGTAATCTGTGGGTTTGGTCGTACTGGTGAAGCGTTTGGATTTATGAACTACGGCGTTAAGCCAGATATCATTACGATGGCAAAGGGAATTACGAGTGCCTATTTGCCATTATCTGCAACCGCTGTGAAAAAAGAAATTTATGACGCGTTTAAAGGGACTGAAAGCTATGATTACTTCCGCCACGTCAATACATTTGGTGGGAATCCTGCTGCCTGTGCGCTAGCCCTTAAAAATCTTGAAATCATGGAAACCGAGAAACTATATGAACGTTCGAAATTAAAGGGAACCTTTTTGAAAGAGACGTTATCCGAACTTCTGAAAGATAACGCCTATGTGGGTGATGTAAGAGGAAAAGGACTTCTCATCGGGATTGAACTTGTAAAAGATAAAGAAACAAAGGAACCGTTAGCTGTAGAATTGGTGAATCAGGTAATTGCCGGCTGTAAGGCAGTCGGTGTGATTATTGGAAAAAATGGGGCAACAGTTTCAGGGTTTAATAATGTCATAACGCTCGCACCTCCACTCAATATTACAGATGAAGACCTCGGTTTTTTAATTGGCACGATTTCGAAAGAATTGAATAAGCTTTGAAAAGGGTCCCCTCAAATGATGAGGGGATTTTTCTTTGGCAGAACATCTGACAAGTATTAATTGTTTGACATTTTGTCTAATGTATTTGCCGATCGTTCTCGCTAAAATGTAATAAAACATCACAATAAGGGTCGTTTTTATGGGAAGGAAAGGAGAGAGCGAAATGACGACAACGCAAGTGTATACACCTGAAATTGAACTGGACCATGTGAGTATGCGATATCAAACGGAGAAGAGTGAGGTATTAGCGCTCGAAGAAGTTACAGTTGATATTCGAAAGGGAGAGTTTGTCTCTCTTTTGGGACCCTCTGGTTGTGGGAAAACGACACTCCTTCGGATTATGGCCGATCTGATTCAACCAACAAACGGAGAAATAAAGATTGCTGGAGGAACGGCAAAGGAAGCGCGGCTCGCACAAAAATATGGGATCGTTTTTCAAAGTCCTGTCTTGTATGACTGGCGCAAAATTAAGAAAAACATTTTGTTACCGCTCGAAATGATGGGTGTCTCCAAAGAAGAACGGGAAAAACGAGTTGATAGCTTACTAGGGTTAGTGGGACTGAGTGATTTTAAAGAAAAATATCCGTGGCAGCTTAGTGGTGGGATGCAGCAAAGGGTTGCGATTGCAAGAGCGTTAGCGATTGAGCCAGAGATTTTACTCATGGATGAGCCGTTCTCAGCGCTGGACGAATTCTCAAGAGAACGGTTGAATGAAGAGCTTCTCTCCATTTGGAGCAAAGTCAATAATACAGTCGTCTTTGTCACCCACAGTATTCCAGAAGCTATTTTTCTATCAGACAGAGTCTTTGTCCTATCTCCTCATCCTGGGCGATTATCTGCAGTTGTCGAGATTCCTTTACCAAGACCGAGGACAAAGGAGCTGCGAAATAGCAAGGAATTTTATGACTTAATTTCCGTAATCCGAGACTGCTTTGAAGGGGTGTAGTCGATGAGAAATTCCTTGTTGAAGAATCGTGTTGCACCAGCAGCGGTTTGGTTCGTCGCTATATTAATCGGTTGGCAGTGTCTATCCTGGCTGTTTCTTGAAGTATTGGAGCTTCCTTTAGCCCAGTCAAAGCTACCGTATTTACATGAGCTCACGAGAACTTTGCTTGATTATGCCGATGTTCTATTAACAGAAGGAGCCGTTACTTTTTCAAATGCAGCACTAGGATTTCTATTTGGTGCAATAGCCGGCATACTTTTAGCGATTTTGATGAGTATTTCAAAATGGGTAGAACAGTTAACATTTCCCTATGCTGTGGCTTCTCAAAT
This sequence comes from Bacillus yapensis, assembly GCF_005280205.1. Lineage (GTDB taxonomy): Bacteria > Bacillota > Bacilli > Bacillales > Cytobacillaceae > Robertmurraya > Robertmurraya yapensis. The sequence goes on from NZ_SUND01000002.1 coordinate 372,223, forward strand.
GATTCCGATTCTTGGATTAGCTCCGATTGTTTATGGAATTGTTCATGATGATCAGATATCGCGCATTCTGATTGCGGCGTACATTACGTTTTTTCCGGTTTCACTCAATATGTTAAGAGGACTTCGAAGTGCAGAGCCTTCTGCAGTTGAACTGATGTACTCCTATGCGGCAAAACCGTGGGTGATTTACTGGAAGTTGAGATTGCCAGCCGCATTGCCGGGATTATTTAGCGGCTTGAAAATTGCTGCTCCACTTGCGGTAACAGGAGCTATTTTAGTTGAATTGATGGGAGCAACTCAAGGCATTGGCGTTATCATGCTTCGAAATCTTTATTATGGACCGTCCCATAATTATATGTTCTGGCTCACTGTCATTACCGGTGCATTCCTTGGAATCATTAGTTATTTACTTATTAGTTTGTTTGAGCGAATTTTAACGCCATGGCAACCAGAATTTCGCAAAACTGGAGGTGAGGATTAATGTCTGGAAAACCTGCAGAAAAGGAAGTTGGTTGGGTCAGTCAGCCAGTGGTGAGCATTCCTTCTGTGAAAAAAAGGAGCCAGCGGTGGAAATTCAGTTATATGCAAAAAATAGCCTTACCACTCGGTGCAGGAATTCTTTTTCTCCTATTGTGGCAACTTCAAGTTTTTCATGCCATTCTTGGACTCCGTACATATCAATTGCCACTGCCATCTTCTATAGTTGAAGCAATCTTTGAAAATATCGATATCCTGCTTTCGTATATGGTCTACACCTTGTCAGAAGCCGTCCTCGGCATGTTCCTTGGTTCATTGCTTGGGTTTATTTTAGCACTAATCGCAACAGCCTTTCCGAAATGGGGAAAGGGTGGACTCTTGGTGGTCGTTGCGTTAAATGCGGTCCCAATTGTGGCTCTTGCTCCGATTATGAATCTATGGTTTGGAGATGGAATTGGTTCACGAGTAGCGATTGTCACGGTAGTCACGATGGCTGCCATGGCTATCAATGCCCATAAAGGAATGACGAGCGTCAATCCACTCGCATTAGATCTGATGCATTCTTACGCTGCTAAAAAAATCGCAGTTTTTCGGTACTTGCGAATATCCAACAGTCTCCCTTTTGTATTTACTGCGTTGAAAATCAACACGACTGCAAGTATGATTGGCGCGATTGTCGGAGAGTTCTTTTTTTCCTCAAAGGGGCTCGGATACTTACTCTCAAACTCTGTTAAAGTAGCGAAAATGCCTCTTGGCTGGGCATGTATTGTAATGGCGGCAATTGGCGGAGTTCTTTTCTATTTAATCGTAGAAGGTTTAGAGAAAATCTTCTTAAAATGGCATTCCTCAAGACGCGAACATAATTGATTGTTATTTTGATTTTTGTCTAGAGCAAAAATCTCAATATAGTAAATGATAGGGGGAAAGCGAATGAAAGGTAAGTTTGGAAAATTAGTAGTTTTTATGGTTATGGTCGCAGGAATCATTTTAGCTGGCTGTGGAAGTGATTCTTCTTCTGGCGATACAGAAGGGGATCTAGTACCAGTCAAACTTCAGCTGAAATGGGTACCTCAAGCACAGTTTGCAGGGTACTTTGTGGCATTGGAGAATGGATACTTCGAAGATGAAGGACTAGATGTCACGATTGTTCCAGGCGGACCCGATATTGTTCCTGAACAACAGGTAGCAAACGGGGCAGCAGAGATTGGAATTGGTTGGGTAGCAAGCTTGTTACCGCATCAGGAACAGGGTTTACCACTTGTGGAAATTGCACAAATTTATCAAAAGAGTGGACTGCTTTTAGTATCGAAAAAGGATGCGGGGATCAATTCACCAGCTGACCTTGCTGGTAAAAATATTGGGAACTGGATGGGAGGAAATGAATTCGAGATCTTGGCCCTATTTGATAAATATGGACTGGATCAAAACAAAGACCTATCCTTCGTGAAACAAGGCTTTACGATGGACCAATTCCTTGCAGGCGAAATTGATGCAGCATCAGCCATGACATACAACGAATATCATGTCGTACTTGAGCAAGGAGTTCCAGAAAGTGATTTATCTGTTATCGATATGAACGAAGAGGGAGTCGCAATGCTAGAGGATAATCTTTTTGCAAACAAAGAATGGCTCGAAGATAACAAGGAAGTGGCAGCTAAATTCATTCGTGCCTCCATTAAAGGATGGCAGAAGGCAATTGAAGACCCAGAGGCTGCCGTTGATGCAGTCATGAAGGAAGCAGAGGAGGGGAGCAGTACGAGAGAGCATCAGTTGACGATGATGGAAGAGGTCGCGAAGCTAGTCGTGCCGGAAGGATTTGATTCGAAAAATATAGGGAAGATTGACGATGAAATGTTCAAACAAACAGCGGATATCGCTCATAAATTTGGCGTTATCAAAGAGCCAGTTAATTTAGATGAGGCATATACGCACGAGATTATGGATATGGCGTTGGAAGAATAGAATACGAAGTCGTTGCCCAGGCCTCTGTTGAAACAGATGGCTTGGGTTTTTTATTATATTTTTAGAATGATTGCAGGAATATAAACCGTTTTTGGAGGTCATAAGTGCTGAAAAGAATATTTTTGAAACTTTTTCTTTTGTTTTTAAGTCTTACTCTTATAGGATGCATAAACAGAACTCCAAAAGTAGCATCAAACGAATTCAGTTTTAGTCTGACCTATGGTACATATGGTAAACAAAAAATTGGTACCTTTTATTGGACCATCCTTTATTTTTATAAAGGTGCTAATCTCCGTTCATATTTATTTCATATTCTCTTGATAAACTTTAAATAACTTCAATTTAATCCAGAAGGAAGCTCAAATGTGCTTCCTTTTTAGCATGTAGGAAGGAGATATTAGTAGAATGAAAGGACAAAAGAAAAACAAATCTCTCTCAATTCGGTTGAACATATTATTTTTGATCGCATTTCTTTTATTCTTTATCTTAATTTTACGTTTAGGTTTTATTCAAATAGTTAAAGGAGAGGAGTATAAAAGTGAGAGTGAAAAAACAACGACAACAGTCTATGCATGGGATGCTCCACGGGGAAAAATCTATGACAGAAATAGAAACGTTCTTGTAGATAATGAAGCCGTTAATACATTAACTTATAAAAATGTGAATGGAGATTCTCAAAATGAAAAGCTTGAACTGGCGAAAAAACTCGCAGAGTTGATCGAAGTAGATACTGAACGAGTGACGGAAAGAGACAAAAAGGATTTTTATATTTTAACTAGAAAAGAAAAAGCCTATGGGAAGTTAACAGAAAAGGAAAAGAAAGAACTAGATGATGATGGAGAATATAAGCTAATTCTTGAACGTATAACAGACAAGGACCTTTCTGCTTTATCTGATGATGAGATGGAAATTTTGGCGATAAAAAGAGAAATGGACATTGATTCTGCCTCGGAAAACCGAATTAAATCAGGATTAACACTCGAAGAAATGGCTAAGGTTAATGAACGTTTAGGGGAACTGCCAGGAATTAATATTAAATTAGATTCAAAGCGAAAATATGTAAACGGAGATACGTTGCGTCAGATCTTTGGAAATGTAGGACAAATACCTGAAGAAGAGGCAAAATCATATAAAAAAGATGGTTATGAATTGAGCGACCTCGTTGGTACAAGTTTTCTAGAACAGCAATATGAAAAGTGGCTACGAGGAAAAAAAGAAAAACAGACCTATGTAGAAGGTCCAACTGGTGAAATCACTGATGTAAAAATAACGCCAGGGGAAACAGGAAAAGACTTAGTTCTTACGATTGATTTAGACTTTCAACAGAAGGTCGATAAAATTCTCGAAGAAGAGCTAAAAAGTGAAAGTCAGGCTGAAAGTGCTTATGCAGTTGTAACGAATCCGACTACTGGTGAAATACTCGCGATTTCAGGTAAGAAGAAATCAGGAACAAAGATTGTAGACGAAACTTATGGAACTATTTATAACTCATATGCCATGGGTTCGGCGGTAAAAGGAGCTACCGTTTTAACAGGCTATGAAACAGGAGTCATTTCACCTGGAGATACATTTGTGGATGAACCAATCAAAATAAGTGGTACTCCTATTAAGAAATCATATTCGAATATGGGAAGAATCAATGATTTAACTGCTCTTGAACGTTCATCCAATGTATATATGTTTAATATTGCAATGAAAATTGGAGAATATGATTATGCAAAGAGATCTGGATTTAGGAATCCAGAAAAAGCATATGAAACGATGAGAAAGTATTTTTCTCAATTTGGATTAGGTATTGAAACGGAAATCGATTTGCCAAAGGAGGCAATAGGATACAATGGTGGCGTACAAAAGTTAGGAAACTTAATGGATTTTGTCATTGGCCAATTTGATACTTACACACCTCTACAATTAGCTCAATATGTGTCTACAATTGCTAATGATGGTAAACGAGTACAGCCTCATTTTATGAAAGAAGTGAGTGAGCCGAACCATGTAAGTGGAAGTCCTGGAGAAGTTATTGAAGAATTTGAACCAAATATTTTAAACGAAGTAGATATGGACCTTTCTTATATTGAACGAGTTCAGGAAGGATTTCGATTAGTTATGAATGGGAGTCGTGGTACAGCTACTTCCTATTTTAAAGGCGTAACATATGACCCAGTTGGGAAAACAGGCACTGCACAAGTCTCGGATGGGAATGGGGGATACAACTATAATTTAACACTTGTTGGTTATGCTCCTTATGAAAACCCTGAAATTGCTATTTCTGTCGTAGTTCCAGACGTTGAGACAGATGGTAGTTCCATTAATAAATATATCGGAAAAAGAATACTGGATACTTATTTTGAAAAGAAGTAGTCGACATTTCAGTATATATAGAGCTTAGGAACATATTCCCAAGAACTTATCGAATGGACGTTTGAATAGATTATATTAAATTTTTGCAAACCTGTATTTATTCCTATCGAACACCTTAAAGAAGAATAAAATGCTTAGTGGCTCAAACCCCTGTTTAAACAGATGTTTGAGCTTTTTTGTTTCTTCTTTTCATCTAATTTTTTTTGGATGATTGCAGGACAGTTTTCAAACATAATTCTTAAATACATTATTTTTACAGCAGTGGTCTGTATTGTGCTCTTTTTCTGTGGAAGCATATTACAAAGAATCTTAGAAAAAATCACGAAAGGGGTTCTTCCAAAAAGATAAAGTGCTTTCCTGGAAAAGGGGCTGAATACACAGCCCCTTTTTCTACCCCTTCTGCCTCAAATACTTCTTATCATGCATAAATAAACTCCAAAAATAAATAAATCCCGGAAAAAGTATAGCGAATCCAACGATATAGGTAATGAATACCGCGCGAAACGAATTCGGGTCGGTGAAAGCTGATTCAATCGTGACATTCGGATAAATAATATAGGGCAAGTGCGCTTTTCCATAAACATAGCTTGCGACTAGATACTGTAAAGTTGCCGCAATAACGGATAGCCTCGGCATTCCCATAACCCCTTTCTGAAAAAAAGAAGGGGCGTATAAGCCGATACCGATAATCAAAAAGAAGGCAACGGAAATTAGCAAGAGAGGCAGGTCGTCCATCATTCGTTCATAAAGCCACGCTGCTTCACTTCGTAAAGTTAACATGATCAAGAATGCGAATATCAATGAAATTGGACCAAGGAGGCGACCATCTCGTAAATAGACACGATAGGCATCCATTTCCCCAGCAGTCTTCGAGTAGTCTGCTAATAACAAGGATGAAAGAAAAAGAGTACTACAGATCGCAAATCCGATGAATGCATAAACATTTGGACTAGAAAACAATCGGGCCAAATTTAAATTTGCGAATCCATCACCATAATCAACAAACTTTCCATGGGTGATTGGCAACACACTAATCAAAAGCCCAGGGATGATGATTCCAGCAATTCCTGAGATGTATGTGAGAGGCTTTTTATATTCGGTTGCAATATTTGAAAAAACTAAAAATGCGCTACGTAATGCCAATAAAAGGAGAATGATACTACCTGGAATAAGTAGGATTGTTCCAAGATTATATGCAGCTGTCGGAAAAAGGCTATACACCGCCACAACTAGAGCAACAATGAATGTATTCGTCACTTCCCAAGTAGGAGATAAATAGCGATTGGCAATATTAGTGGCTCTCGTTTTTTCTCGATTGATGTAGACCATTGACCAAAAGCCTGCACCAAAATCCATCGTGGCCATGACAGCATATATAAAGACGAATCCCCAAAGCACGGTAATTGCGATGAGTGCATCGGCCATTTGAATCTCCTCCTATGTATTTGAACTGTAGAGTGGGACATTTTTCTTTTCAGCACGCTCGATATCGTCGAGTTCGGTGTTTTTTCTAAAAAAATAGAGCAATACGAGCACGACAGCGATGGCTAAAATGATGTAAACTGCTATGAATAAGATGAAAAGGGTGCTTAAATTAGTAGCGGTCGTAGCTGATTCAGCTGTTTTTAAGATTCGATAAATGACCCAAGGTTGGCGTCCAGTACATGCGAATATCCAGCCGAACTCAATCGCGAGAACAGCTAACGGACCGGTACATACTAGAATCCAAAGCAGAGGTTTTGGATAATGGTCTTTCTTTAATAGTTTTCTCCAAGCCCAAACTAATAACGGAATCACAATGAGGATGGAACCAATTCCAACCATACCATTAAAAAGAGTATGGATAAAAAGGGGTGGCCATTCTTCCTCAGGAAAATCATTCAAACCCACAACGACTGTATCGAAGCTATTTCCTGCGAGAAAACTTAGAGCCCATGGTATCTCAATGGCTCCTTTAATCTCTTTCGTTTCTTTGTCAGTCACTCCGCCAATGGCAAGAGGGGCGTGGGATTGGGTTTCAAACAAGCCTTCTGCAGCAGCTAGCTTCTCTGGTTGATATTCATGTAAATATTGTGCCGATTCATGTCCGTTTAAGGCAGTCAAAAAGGCAAAAAGGCAGCCTAAAATAAGTGTTAGCTTGAGTGCTTTTTGATGCAATTGATACACTCTTGTTCCAGTTTTATGTTTCCTCATTTTAAAAGCAGCGACAGAAGCCACGACAAATGCCCCAACGACATAGGCTGACAAGGCGACATGACCTGCGGTTACGAAGAAGCTTGGATTAAAAAAGGCTTCCCACGGATTAATATCTGTAAATTGTCCATTTTCATAGCGAAATCCTGCGGGCGTCCCTTGAAAAGCATGGACATTTGTAATCAATACTGCTGAGGATAAGGCGCCAATGGCGACGAGGATGAGGCTTGCAATTCTCATCCATGGAGCGATTCGTTCTGCCGCATAAACATAGATGGACATAAATAAGGCTTCAATAAAAAAGGCGTAGATTTCAATTTGGAAGGGAAGGGGCATGACACGTCCAATTACTTCCATGAAACCTGGCCATAATAATGATAATTGAACACCAGCGATGGTTCCTGTAGGGATACCGACTCCAAGAAGGACAGCAAAAGCTTTTGTCCATCGTTTTGCCATCACGACATAATCTTGGTCTTTTGTTTTCTGATAGGTAAGCTCCGCAGCTAAAATCATAAGTGGTAATCCCACGCCAATCGTCGCAAAAATAATATGAAAGGCCATCGTCGTCCCAAATAGGGACCGGGCTATAAATAGATCATCCACAGTTTAATCTTCCTCTCGAAAATAATCTTCTATGTGATTATTTCCTTCTGTGGAAAAAATATGTAATCTTTATTCGCATGCAAAAGAATTGTCTTTTCTCAAAAATAAGGAAGTATTTTAGATGAAAGTGTATCTATTCACCGCCATCATCAAAGTCACTGCCATCAAATCCATCTGTATGACCATCATTGTTGAAAAAATCGTTTATGTAATCTTTTAAAGTAGTTTTTGGACCTAAATACTGTCCAGTCATGAAACTTTTAAGTGTCATTGCTTGCATAGTCTTCTTCGTATTCTTGGTAAAATTGTATAGGTAAATACTTATTAAGAATGATACGATTAGAATACTGAAAATTAAAACACTAAACAAAATGTTCAACCCCCTTTTCTTGTCCGTTTGTAATTAGTATGAAATGGCGCAGTTTTCGATGCTTATTTTAAGAAGGAGTTGATCCTCATTCAGGTCAAAGTTAATTATCCATTTATCTATTTTTTGGTTAAACACAATCTCGTCCTTGTCTATCATATCAAAACGAGTAGCTATGTTACCATTTCAAACATGAATGAAAACGGTGAATGCAATGCATATGAATTAAATGGTGAGATTCCTTTTGGAGAATTTAATCATGAAAAACACAAGTATTTGGAAGGGAGATCATTCTTTGTTAACGAAGAGGGTTTGAACATGATGGTGAGTGAAATTAATAAACAAATTCAATTACATCGTCCAATCGTTGATTCAGGTCCTGTCCATATTGTCTCAATGGAATCGGCAGCAGGATCCCTACGAGTTGGACTTCCAAGACCTAGGACTGTCATTGGATTTCCCGACTCTCTTTCGATTGGTCCCATAAGCAATTTGCATACAGAAGCTGGGCGTTCCCATCGCAATGAATGGTTATATGAAAATATTAATTCTGAGCAGGAAGACAATGTTCTTGAAAATCAAATAATGAACACTTTGCGGGAAATTGAAGACATTGCCCCAGATGGTCCAATTTATGTTTGGTATGGGAATAATGCTATTGAACAAGTAGGACTCCGTTTTTTTCTCTATCAATTGCGAGAAAAAACTAATGTGATATTTTTGATAAATTCACCAGAGCTCTATGAAAGTAGTAAGGATGAGGAACCTATCTTTTACACAAGTCAAATTGAATCGAGTGAATTAAGCATAATTTTTGAAAAAAATAAAAAACCTTTATCTGATGAGGAACGAACACGATATCATATAGAATGGGAACAACTATCGGAAACAAATGAAGTGCTCCGAATATGGGAAGATAATGAAATTAAAAGTGTGTCAGAGGATTATTATGATACGTTTATTATTGAAACACTGGAAGAGATGCATCTCGAGCAAGAACAGAAGGATTTTATCAAAACAGCAGATTTAATCGGAGAGATATTAACGAGAAATTTGCAGATTGATATTTTCTACCTAGAATCTCGTATCCGTCATTTAGTTTATAGCAAGGTATTCGAATTAAAGGGAATCCCAAAATCGATGCGTCATTATAGCGTAAAGCTTAGGTGAAACTAAAATAGGAATCCACTGGATTCCTATTTTGAGTTTATATAGAAGCTACAGCTTCTTTCTTATTCTTCACCGATAAGCTTCCTTTTGTTAATTTCACAACGACATCGGACGCTTCGGCAATGGATGGGTCATGGGTAACGACAATCACACATTTTCCTACTTCATGAGCGAGTTCTTGAAAGATACGAACGATTTCTTTCGCAGTATCTTCGTCAAGATTTCCAGTTGGTTCGTCCGCAACGATTAGGTCACTCTCACAGCAGAGGGCACGAGCGATGGCCACACGCTGCTGTTGACCGCCGCTCAATGTTAAAACTTTTTGCATCGCATTTTTTTCGGAAATCCCCATCTTCTCAAGCATTTGCAAAGCGAATTGTTTTTTGTTAGGCTGCTTTGAACCGGTAATCTCCATAGCAGTAAGGACGTTTTGTAAAGCCGTCATATAGGGTAAAAGATTGTAAGACTGGAAAACAATCGAAACATATTTATTACGGAAGTTCGTCAGGCCAATTTTTTTAATATCTTTCCCTTCATACAAAACTGTTCCTTCTTTTGGTACATCTAAGGCACTGGCTAAGGCAAGGAATGTTGTTTTTCCTGATCCTGAAGGGCCAATAATCGTGTAAAAAGAGCCTTTGTTAAATTCAACATTAACGTTTTTTAAAATATCGTGGCGCTTGTTCGCTTGATTGTACCAATAACTAATATCTTTAAATTCTAATAGAGCCGTCATCTTGAAATCACTCCTTATCTTAATCTTGCTTTGTTAAAATCACTTTTGGTTGTAAACGTAAAACGGATAGGGAAGGCAATAAAGCTGAGAAAATAGCGATGATGGCTCCGATTATGGCTAACATGCCAAGATCGTTTCCAGTTACTTGAACATTTAGTTCGTCAATAACTGCTTGTTGATTCTGCATCATGTTCGTAGCGCCCATACGTCCACCCAGTTGGCCTCCAAACATTCCTCCACGACCACCAAACGATTCTGGCATATTGCTTGTTTCCGCGGAAGTAACTTCCTGATTAAGGAGTTGTTGGCCCATTTGGTCAGCCACATAATTCCCACTTACAGTGGCAATTCCGAGAGATAATACCGCAACTAAAAGAATTTCCGCGATAAATTGGCCGATTAACTTCCAGCGTTTTTCTCCAATCGCAAGCAGTACACCCATTTCATATTTTCGTTCGCGGATCGACATCATGACGATAAGTCCAAGAATAACAGCACCTGCAATTGAAACTAGGTAAACAACATTTTTAGAAAAAGAAGCGACGTTTTCGATTGGTCCAACCATTTGCTGATAGAGCTGATCGTTCGCATTAAGAGTGAACGTATCAAAATCGATGCTACTTTCATTTTTCGCTTGTTCAACAAAACTTTCCATGTCAGCAGGATCATCAATATAGTAAATAGCACTATCAATAGTTCCTGCGTAATCCGTGCCTTTTAATGTAGAGGCAGCTGTATATGGAACGTAAATTTTGTTATATGGATTCATCGCTGCAAGATTCATCCCTATATCAGAACCGGTCGAAGTGGTTGAATAAATACCTACAATTTCGAGAGTTGAGCTTATACTTTCATCAGAAGGATTGGCAACGGTAATGCTGTCTCCTACAGATAAATCGTTATTTTCTGCTAAGCTTTGTTCAATTACGGCAACATTTTTATCTAAATCTTCCGATGTAAGGTGTCTACCTTCCACAATCGTTGCATTTCCTTCCATAAAATCAGTTTCCGAATCGGTAAAGGCTACACCTTGCAATGTGACATCACCTAATGCCATTCCACCACGTATCATTCCACCTGGACCTTCTTCCTCTGCGTTTTCAGTAGAAGATTCATTTTCAATTGGTTCAAAATCGGACGCTAGTCCAGTGGTAGAAGAATAAAAATTATACCCTTTTATTTGCTCATAAGTCGTTAACTCTTCAGCAGCTGTTACGTCTATAGGTGTACGTTCAATTCGCATTCGACCGCCACCTTCGCCTGATGTAGCCATTTGTTCTTGCATTTTCTCACGCATCTTGTCCATATCCTGTTGCAATGTCACATCAGCACCAAGCTTTTGTCGTGCTAAATCACTTGATTTGTCCGCAGCCGATTGAATCGAAAGCCCAGCTAGTACTAAAACAAAGATGGCAGAAAACACAATGATCTGTAGTAGGCTTTTTCCTTTCCGCGTTTTCACGCTTAACCATGAACGTTTTAAGAAATTCATTTTCTCTATTCTCCTTTAAATGTAATATGATTGCTTTCGCCTAGAATGTGATTTTCTAAGCAGTATTTCTAGGTGTTCTTTCGTAGAGTCTTCAACGAGGAGAGCCCTTGATATAGACAAGCTTATGCAATAAATGTGAATAATCTATGAATAATTTCGGAAGTAATGATTAATAAATGGGGAAAAAATTTGGGACAATCGACCACTTTTTGCATAAAGAGGAATAAAAATTTCCATGACAACACATCATAACCATGCTTGTCTAAAATTTAGCTAAAAGGAGAAATGCAATGAGTATTAATCGACTTCTAGGAAAACGAAAGCCGGTAGTTGCTGTTCTTTTGCTGGGGCTTTTGCTCTGTCAAACGGTCACGGTTCATGCAGAAAAAATTGAAAATGTACCGACAGCAGCCATTGCCATTAATGGAAAAGTAGTAAATGGGATTAACCCGATCAAAATCGACGGCGTCTATTTTCTGCCATTTGTCCAATTAGCAAAAGCGCTTGGATACAACTATATTAAGTTTGAAGAAAAGACTTTAACCTATGAAGTGACTGATGGTTCTACCGATATACGTATTACGATGGGTGGAACGCAGGCAAAAAAGGGGAATGAATATGTCAACATCAAAGCCCCTCGCTGGATCAATAACACGGCCTATGTTTCATTACACGCAGGTGGGGCATTATTCAATTCTTACATTACTTTTAAAACGGAAAATGGTTCGATACAAGTACAAAAACCAGCACAACAATACATTGTCCATTCTGGGGATACGCTTTGGAACATTTCTCGCTTGCACCATACAACAATAGATGCTTTAAAAGCGGCAAATAATCTTACTTCAAATATCATTAAAGATGGCCAAGTTTTAAAACTACCGAATAGCGGATCGCCAAAAGAGATGGAGCCTGTCAAGGAACATGAACCAGTCAAAGATAGTAGTAATGCTTCTGTTTCTACACAAAGGAAAAAGGTACTCGATGCGGCGAAACAGTATATCGGTGCAGGGTACAAGTTTGGAGCTACTGCAGCAGAAGCACCAAGACTATTTGATTGTTCCTCTTACACGCAGCTTGTCTTTAGTCAAGCAGGAATCAGTCTTCCACGTGTATCGAGGGATCAAGCAAGTAAAGGGGTAGCGGTTACTCAGTTAGAGGCAGGAGATTTAATGTTCTTCACGATTAAGGATTCCTATTCTGACGGACGCGTTGCCCACGTGGGTATTTACATGGGTGATGGAAGTATGATCCATGCCTCTTCCTCACTCGGGGTTGCGATTACGAAGAATGTGATGCAGAACCGTTACTGGGCTTCAAATTATTTGTTCTCTAAAAGAGTTATTCAATAACACCTGAACAGGCTAATTCGCGAATGAATTAGCCTGTTTTCTATTATGCTTTTTAAACCACACGCTCTGCGTGTGTGAAAACGAAACTTCTAGAGTTGTATTAATAAACAAAAAAATCTCCAATCGTTATAATAGATCTTGGCCGTCAAACCGAAATCTAAAT
>NZ_SUND01000030.1 GCF_005280205.1 Bacillus yapensis
CTCCAGGCTATCATGCCCGCCTCTCAATATAAATTCGAAATAATTCTTGTTTACTATACAAATTTTTAGTTTAGTTGAAAACCCATTGTTGGCACTTTTACACAAGATTAAGGACTTGACTCCCGCTGGCTTCTACTTTTCCTCCCGACGGGCATTATGAACGCTTCATAGTTCCCGCTGGCTTCTACTTTTCCTCCCGACGGGCATTATGGACGCTTCATAGTTACTGTTAGCTCATACTTTTCCCCTCAAAGGGCATTATGGACGCTTCATAGTTACCGTTAGATTCCTCTTTTCTTCCTCACGGGCATTATAGACTTTTATAGTTACCGACAGTTCACACTCCATACTCCTAACGGGCACTATAACCAGAACCAGAACAATCCAAAAAAAACAAAAAACCGAGGCTCAATCCACCCCGGTTCCGAAAATTACTATTCTTGTTCTTTAATACGCTCTAGTGCTAGTTCGTATGCATCGTTTCCATAATTTAAACAACGCTTTACACGAGAGATAGTTGCTGTACTAGCTCCAGTTTCCGTTTCAATCTTATGATAGGTTTTGCCTTCGCGTAACATGCGGGCAACCTCGAGGCGTTGAGCCAATGATTGAATCTCATTCACCGTGCATAGATCATCGAAAAATCGATAGCACTCTTCTAAATCCTTTAAAGACAAAACCGCGTTAAATAACTGGTCTAATTCTTTTCCTCTTAATTTTTCAATTTGCATATGTTTACCCCTTTTAAAAATTACTCATTTTCAAATGATACTACATTTTCTAACCCTTGGCTGGATGGAACGAAGTTAATCCATGTCTTTCCTGGAACAAAGCCAACCTCTTGCCCATTGGCAAACGGAAGGATTTTTCCGTCAACATTCTTCCATTCCACTTCCTGCCACTGACCTCGCTGCAGCAAATACGCTCTGCCACCAGACGTGATATCAATGTCTCTTCGGCCCGCATCATCTGACACGTGATGCTCAGCTTCCACAATTAAAATATTATCTAATAAAACAGGTTCATTCGAGTCTAAATCTGCTGTCAGTTCACCATTGCTAAAACGTTGATATTTCTTCGTTGCTTCATCATATTTAAAATTAACATCGAACAACGAGCTGGAGAAATACGAAACGAGCACGGAATTGGCTTTTTCTCCACTCAACTGCTCTGCTTCCTCCTCCGTCAAGAACGGTAAGGACGCTGGAGCCCCCTCCATATCATAGCCGATTTGTTCGGCTCCTTTTAAAATATCTTCAGAAGTAATATAGGAGTTATGTGGCGCCACTCTGCTCTTATCTCTTTTAAACAACGAACCATCATATTGCATCCCATTGATGTTGTCCACGTATCCACTATCCAGCATTTCCTTCGCTTCAGGACTGTAACCGTGTGCAATGTATAGAGCGTCGTAGCCCTTCGCAAGCTCGATATAGTAATCTCGTGAACTTCTTACCGGACCAATCCGATCCGTATCTTCGCTTTGAAAAATCGCAAGGAAACGCGTGACGTTGCCCTCTGCTAATAACTCATACACAATATCCGCTTTGTGCAAGCCTGATTGTGGCCTTGCCTTCGGATCGTTGTTAATCATAACAGCGTAGGCACGATTCGTAGATTCCTCTTTTACCCCCATCCCTGTTAAAGGATATTGGTAATCAAATGTCTCTACCTGCTCTTCCTTACTGATGTCAGTCACTTCTTTTTCCTGATGTTCCTTCACAACTTCTTCTTTTTTACTACAGCCCGCTACGAAAAGAATTGCTGCAGTAGTGAGAATCATCCATTTTAGTTTCATGTTATGCTCCTTACTATTTAAAAGTTGAAAACGAACATTAGCATCTCTTCTATATATTAACGCATTATCGTTGGAAAGAGTACCATTTTATTCATCACATCGTACATTCCTTGCTGTGTGACGCGAATATACGGCAAATGTGTCGATGTAAAAAATAACAGAGAATAGATCGGATCGTTAAATCGATAGCCTCTTTCTACTAGATAGGAAGATAACTTTTTCTCATCCGCAATTAAGTCTTCCACTGGCTTATTCGACATCACGCCTTTTAACGGGAGTGGGATTTCAAGGACGATTTCCTCGTTTTCACTAATTACGATTCCTCCGCCCAGTTCCTTCATTCGGTTAAAAGCGCGTACCATTTCTGTTTTATTTTTACCGATAAGAACTATGTCTCCGGTATTCGTATAGGAACTTGCAAGCCCTGGAAGATTATTCGCAAATCCTTTTACGACTGTATTAATTCTCCACTTGCCTTTTTTGTCGATGAGCATAAAAAAGCATTCATCATGATCAGAGGACAGTTCTTCATAGTTCACATCAATCGAGATCGAATATGGCTTTGTAATGACCGAACTTTCCATTTGAATCCCGAATGGCATCGAGAATTGCAGATCATCCGATGTTAGCTCCCAGTCAATCTTTAACGGTTCCAATCCATGGGCATCCCAATCCATTTTTTCAAAAGCATCGAGACAAACACCATCCTTTTTCACCCATTGCCCTTTAGCCATGACGGAAATAGGTGTAGGATTTTTCTCGTCTGTTAAAAAGTTAATGTTTGCAACCCGACCTGTTGCAATGTTCCCATGGAGATACTCGAGATTATAGTAGCGCGCCACATTAATTGTTGCCATATTGTACGTATCAATAACCGGAACCCCTTTTTCAATGGCAATCCGAATCAAATTATCAATAATCCCTTGTTCATAGAAGGAAGCCGATGCTCCGTCAGTGTTGAACATAAAGTGGTCATATTGATCAATGCCTAGTTCATGAATCTCGTCGAGTAAAACTGGTAGGTCAGGACGAATCGAAGAATGCCTCAGGGAAACCATATAGCCCTGCATGAGTCTGTTGTATACCTCTTGCCCTGAGATTGCCTCGTGATCACAATCGGTCCCAAACAACATCATTTTGGCTAATGTTTTTTCAGAAGCCCCAGGAAAATGTCCTTCAATCTTCTTTCTCATCCGCTTCGCCTCTTGAATCCAGTGAAGCATCATATCATCTCCGTCTAAAAGCTTTGGCCAACCAGTCAACTCTCCACCTTGGAGGACTGCGTCATGCTCCAGCCACGCCTTCACATCGGCATGTGAAAACGTATCCACCTCGTCAAGTATTTCAGTCTGCGCATCAAAACGACACCACCAATACATGGTCGTAGGTATGCTTCTTAGCTCTCTCAATAAAGAAAACGCTTTCTTTTTATCCAATTGCAAAATAAGCGCCATATTGTCATTGATGAGTGTTGTTGTTCCAAACTGCGATGCATACCGCGCTAACGAATGGGGATTATATAAGTGAAATGGGTGCGCATGAGGCTCTATATAACCAGGCACTAGAAACTGTCCTGAGCAATCTACAATTTCACAATCCGTTGTGTTTTCCGGTAACTTTTCCCCAACATAGACGATTCGATCTTCATGTACCCAAATATTCGCTGTCATCCATTTGCGGAATACTTGGTTCAGGTAGCGAGCATTTTTTAATAAAATCGTGGGTGCCTGTTTGCCATCGAGAACGGAAACCTGTTCACGAATATGTTTGTTCTTCCAGCGATAACGTTGTTCTAGCACAATGCTTCCCTCCCTTTGAAGTAATTTCTAGTCTTAACATTGGCTCTATATAAATTCATTGTATGTTCCAAACTCAAAAGAAAACCCTTTAATTACATATACTACCATAATTCATTGTTTAACGCATTAAAGAAATAATAAAAATTGTGAAAATACTGTGAAGGAGAATTTACAATGAAGATTAAGCAAAATATTGGCATCTTAAACGCTCTAATTCGGATTACTTGCGGGTTAACCCTTTTGTCTTGGACCACGGCAAAAATGGCCAAAAAGCCATGGCGAGAATCCTATTTGCTGCTGGCGGCGGCCGGCGCAATGAAGGTCGCTGAAGGTATTGTGCGCTACTGCCCTGTAACAGCTGTAGTTCAGAGTCAGATGGATGGTAGGAAGAATAGTGGGAACAGTGGTAATGAGCAGCAGGATGAGATGCTGCCTTATAATCCGACGTGAGTTGTGGTGGACTTGTTTGACTGACAAACTTCACTCGATCAACACCATTTTTGGCACGTATCCTTGTTTTGTCTGACAGAATTCACATGATCACCGCCATTTTTGGCATGCATCCTTGTTTTGTCTGACAGAATTCACCCGATCAACGCCATATTTGGCACGCATCCTTGTTTTGTCTGACAGAATTCACCCGATCAACGCCATATTTGGCACGCATCCTTGTTTTGTCTGACAGAATTCACCCGTTCACCGCCATTTTGGCATGCATCCTTGTTTTTTCTGACAGAATTCACCCTGGCAAAGCAATATTTGGCATTCAAATAATAGATTCACTCAATCACATCAAGTTGGCATTCAAAACAAAGACCGTCTCCCCAAAAGGGTAATTTACCTCTTTTTAGAGAGACGGCTTTCCATTCATGAAAGGAGCCGAGACGAAATGATACTCGAATACCTCACCGACATGGCTTTTGTAATCATTATCCTCATCGGGAGCATCGTCGCCCTACTCTACACTTTTATTAGGAAAAAGAGGCGACATGTGCGATAGCACGATGGCCAATATCTTTGCGGTAAAAGACACCGTCACAACGAACCTGCTCAAGCTCTTTGTAAACAGCTGCTTGAGCTTCGGCCAAAGTCGAAGCCTTCGCACCAACCAACAGCACTCGTCCACCATTCGTAACAAATTCACCATCCGCATTTTTCTTCGTTCCTGCATGAAAAACATACGAATCGATTGACTCTAGTCCTGCTAAAACTGCACCCTTCTCATATGCTTCCGGGTATCCGTTTGAGGCAACCACGACTCCAATCATTGCCTCATCGTCCCACTCGATTTCTGGCGTTTCACCGGCAATCACATCGAGCATGACCTGAACCAAATCGGACTTCATTCTAGGAAGTACAACCTGTGTCTCAGGATCGCCAAAGCGCGCGTTGAACTCAATCACCTTTGGACCAGCCTCAGTCTTAATCAAACCTGCATATAAAATCCCGCAAAAGCTTCTGCCTTCTTTGACAAGCGCCTTCGCTGTCGGCTTCAAAATGGTTTCAACCGCAACCTCCACAACCTCTTCCCCGATTTGCGGAACGGGAGAATACGCACCCATTCCCCCGGTGTTTGGGCCCTGGTCCCCATCGAATGCCCGTTTATGGTCTTGTGCAATTTCAAGTGGAATGACATTTTCTCCATTGACGAAGGCCATTAACGAAAATTCTTCTCCCGCTAAAAACTCTTCGACGACAACCGTTGAAGATGCTTCTCCAAACTTCGCCTCTTGCATCATTTCACGAAGGCTCTCGAGTGCCTCATCCAATGTCATCGCAACTGTAACTCCTTTGCCAGCTGCTAATCCATCAGCCTTGATGACAATCGGAGCACCTTTTGCCAATACATAGTCTCGGGCTTCTTCAAAGTCAGTAAATACCGCGTACTCAGCAGTAGGAATGTTGTATTTTTGCATTAAGTCTTTGGCAAAGGACTTGCTTCCTTCGATTTCAGCCGCCAATTGGTTTGGTCCAAAAACAGCTAGACCTGCTTCTCGGAAACGGTCAGCCAGACCACCGAGTAAAGGAACCTCTGGACCAATAATGGTTAGCCCGATGTGTTCACCAACAGCAAAATCAATCAATTTGTCCTGTTCATGTTCCTCAATCGCAACAAGCTCTGCTACGTCCTCCATGCCTTCGATTCCAGGTGCAACAAACACTTTTTCGACCTGAGGACTTTCACTCGCCTTACGACAAATCGCATGTTCACGACCGCCGCGACCAATCACCAATACCTTCATCCGTCTGACCTCCATCTTAATGTTTAAAATGTCTCACGCCTGTAAAGACCATGGCAATACCGTATTCATCAGCTTTTTTGATAGAATCTTCATCACGAATCGAACCACCTGGTTGAATAATCGCTGTAATCCCTGCTTTTGCAGCCGCCTCAACCGTATCGTCCATAGGGAAAAATGCATCCGAAGCTAATGCCGCTCCCTTCGCCTTCTCACCTGCTTGCTCCAAAGCGATATTTGCTGCACCCACACGATTCATTTGTCCCGCACCGATTCCAAGAGTCATATCGGCATCATTGACAACAATGGCGTTTGATTTCACATGCTTCACTATCTTCCAGCCAAGCTCTAATGCCTTCCACTCTTCTTCAGTTGGCTGACGTTTTGTTGGAACAGAAACGGTGGCATCCTTTAAAGAATATCGGTCTTGATCCTGAACAAGTAAGCCGCCTTCAATCGAAGTAAGTTTCACTTCAGCCTTCGCATCTGCATCAAAAGGAATCGTCATGAGGCGCAAGTTCTTTTTGCCTGTTAAAATTTCCAATGCTTCCTCTGAAAAAGAAGGAGCGATAACAATTTCTAAGAAGATTTCATGAAGCTTTTCTGCAGTTGCTTTGTCCACTTCACGATTCAATGCAATAATGCCTCCAAAAATCGAAACTGGGTCAGTAGCAAAAGCTTTTGTAAAAGCAGCATAGACATCTTCACCTGTACCGACACCACAAGGATTCATATGCTTCACTGCAACAGCAGCTGGCTCTGAAAATTCTTTTACAATTTGTAGAGCTGCGTCCGCATCATTTATGTTGTTGTACGATAACTCTTTTCCATGTAATTGCGTTGCGTTGGCAATCGAGAATACAGAACCTAAAGGCTTACGGTAAAAAGATGCCTTTTGATGAGGGTTCTCTCCGTAACGTAAAGTTTGCTTCAACTCGTAAGTCACCGTTAATGATTCAGGTGTCTCTTCTCCAGCTAAATCAGTCATGTATTCAGCAATCATTGCATCGTAAGAAGCTGTATGTCTGAACACTTTTGCCGCAAGGCGACGACGAGTTTCTTTTTGAACCTCACCAGCAGCTTGAAGCTCTTCTACTACCACGCCATAATCCGCAGGGTCCACAACAACCGTCACATATTCATGATTTTTTGCTGCCGCACGAAGCATTGTTGGTCCACCGATATCGATGTTTTCAATCGCATCCTCGACTGTCACATCAGGCTTTGCAATCGTTTGTTGGAAAGGATATAAATTCACACAAACGACCTGAATCGGGTCAATTTTATGCTCAGCAAGCTGTTCTTGATGACTCGGCTCTGAAAATTTTGCCAGTAACCCACCGTGAATCAATGGATTTAATGTTTTCACGCGCCCTTCTAAAATTTCAGGGAAGCCCGTTACATCGCTCACACCGATGACAGGAATGCCACTTTCTGAAATGGCCTTTTTCGTGCCACCTGTACTAACAAGTTCAAACCCAAGCTCATGTAATTGCTTCGCGAATTCTACAATGCCTGTTTTGTCTGATACGCTGATTAATGCTCGCTTTTTCACTACAAAATCCCCCTATTGTAAAAGTCCTTGGATCACCTTTGGATATAATTCATGCTCGATCCGATGTATTTTCGTTTGTAAGCTTTCCTTCGTTTCATCCTCATTCAATTCAATCGCTCTCTGTGCAATGATCGGGCCCGTATCCATGCCTGCATCAACATAATGTACCGTCACACCACTTACTTTCACCTTCGCTTCTAACGCTTGGCCAATGGCATCTTTGCCAGGAAAAGCCGGAAGCAATGATGGATGGATATTGACGATTTTTCCCTCAAACGCTTGTAGGAGAGTTGTGCCAATCAAACGCATATAACCTGCAAGAACAATCAATTCCACACCATGCTCTTTCAGTGCATGTAAGATTTCTAGTTCATAAGCTTCCTTGCTCGCATACTCCTTTGCCTGAAAAACAAAGGTTGGAACCTCCGCTTTCTTCGCGCGTTCAACGCAAAAGGCTTGAGGCTTATCACAAACGAGTAAACTAATCTCTGCATCGAGCTGAGCGTCTAAAATTGCTTGAAAATTACTCCCGCTCCCTGAAGCGAATACGGCAATCTTTTTCATCCAATTACCACCCCTGCTTGGTTCGAAACAACACCCATTTGGTACGCTGTTTCCCCAAGCCCATTGAAAAATTGGATAACCTCTTCAGCAATCTCTGGTCGAACCGCAACGACCATGCCCGTTCCCATATTAAAAATGTTGTACATTTCTTTTCGGTCAAGATTCCCTAGTTTTTCCATAACCGTAAAAACTGGCGGGATTGTCCAACTTCTTTCTACAAGCTCTGCTCCAAGTCCTTCTGGAAGCATCCGCGGAATATTTTCGATAAAGCCACCGCCGGTAATATGAGCCATGCCTTTGATTTCGAATTTTTTCAACGCCGCTAATATTGACTTCACATAAATTTTCGTTGGCCGTAAAAGCTCTTCTCCAACCGTGCACCCAAACTCCTCGACATACTCATCTAATGACGTTTCGGCGAAAATTTTTCGCACAAGAGAATAGCCATTGCTATGGATGCCGCTAGAAGCTAAACCGATTAGAACGTCACCTGCTTGAATTGTCTCGCCTGTAATCACAGCTGATTTTTCACAAGCTCCTACCGAAAATCCCGCTAGGTCATATTCGTTTTCATCATACATTCCCGGCATTTCTGCTGTTTCACCGCCAACTAAGGCACAGCCTGCTTGTTCACAACCATCAGCAATCCCTTTGACAATCGCTTCGATTTTTTCAGGAGCCGCTTTGCCGCAAGCGATATAGTCTAGAAAGTAGAGAGGCTCTGCACCCTGGACAACAATATCATTGACGCACATGGCAACGGCATCGATGCCAATCGTGTCGTGCTTATCCATCATAAAAGCGAGCATAAGCTTCGTGCCAACTCCGTCAGTACCAGATACAAGCACTGGCTCCTTCAGGTTCAAGGAAGATAAGTCAAACATTCCACCAAAGCCACCGAGTCCACCAAGAACTCCGGGACGAATCGTTCTGTTCACATGCTTTTTCATTCTTGATACGGCTTCATAGCCTGCCTCAATGTTCACACCAGCTTGCGTATATGCGTTGGCCATGTGTAGTCCTCCTCTTTAAAAAAGGCGACAACTCGTCGCCTTATACCGTTTCATAAGTTCTTACTGTACTCGGATAAATCTCCGTTGGGTATTTTCCTGTGAAGCAGGCTAAGCATTGCCCACAGTTTTCGTCTGGGCTGTTCTTGCCAATTCCTTCGAGCAAGCCTTCTACACTTAAAAACGTTAGCGTATCAGCCCCAATAATTTCGCGCATTTCTTCTACCGAATGGCTCGCGGCCATTAATTCTTCTTTTGTCGACGTATCGATTCCGTAGAAGCATGGATTCTTAATCGGAGGCGAGCTGATCACAACATGTACCTCAGTTGCTCCCGCTTCCTTAAGCATCGTCACTATTCGTCGGCTTGTTGTCCCACGAACGATCGAATCATCGACCATGATCACTCTTTTGCCTTCAACGACACCACGAACAGGGGACAGCTTCATTTTTACCCCTTGCTCCCGTAATGATTGAGAAGGCTGGATAAAGGTCCGACCGACATATTTATTTTTAATCAAGCCCATTTCGTACGGAATACCAGATTCCTCCGCATAGCCGATGGCTGCAGAAATACTTGAATCCGGTACACCTGTGACAACATCAGCCTCGATGCGCACTTCTTGAGCAAGTTTCTTTCCTAAGTTTTTACGTGCTGTATGCACATTGATCCCTTGAATATTGCTATCTGGTCGGGAAAAATAAACGTACTCCATTGAACACATTGCTTGGTTCGCCGGAAGAGCATAGGTTTCAGAGTGAATCCCATCTGCATCAATAATCACTAATTCCCCAGCTTCCACATCACGAACAAACTCAGCACCGACAACATCAAGCGCACATGTTTCAGATGCCACGACATATGCATCGCCTAAACGACCAATCGATAATGGACGCATTCCGTTTGGATCAAGCGCAATCATCAACTGATTTTCTGTCATGATTAAAAACGCATAAGCTCCTTTTAGCATTGTCAGTGCGTTTTTCACTTGTTCTACTAGTGGCATGTTTCCACCACGGCGAATCAAGTGAGCTAATACTTCCGTATCGGAGCTTGTTTGAAAAATGCTTCCTTGCGCTTCAAGCTGGCGCTTCAGTGCATTTGCGTTTACGAGATTGCCGTTATGAGCTAATGCTAGACTTCCAGATTGAGAGTGGAACAACAATGGTTGCACATTCTCATAACCCCCGCCGCCAGCAGTCGCATAGCGGACATGGCCAATGGCGCCGAACCCTTCGAGCTGCTGAATGGCTTCCTGGGTGAAAATCTCAGCGACAAGTCCTTCTCCTTTTACCCCTTTAAGCTTCTGACCGTCCGTGACGACCATTCCGGTTCCTTCCTGCCCACGATGTTGCAGGGTGTGTAAACCGTAATAGGTGATTTGCGCAGCGTCGGGATGTCCCCAGACGCCAAAGATGCCACATTCCTCGTTCAATCCCCTTATTTCAGCAAGCATGGGATAGCTCCTCTCCAAGCACCCTCTAAATCTACGACTTCTTGCTCAAGTACAAGCTTGTCGTTTGCATAGATTTCAAGGTTTGG
Source organism: Bacillus yapensis (assembly GCF_005280205.1). Lineage (GTDB taxonomy): Bacteria > Bacillota > Bacilli > Bacillales > Cytobacillaceae > Robertmurraya > Robertmurraya yapensis. Next base: position 10,509 of record NZ_SUND01000030.1, read on the forward strand.
TGTATTCGTCGTTTCCCCAATCAAAACTGCATCTACTAAGCTTTCAAATTTCTCTTGATGTTCTTTTTTCACTGAAACTAAGAAACGTGATTGGCTCTCACTAAATAGAGCTGATGTAATATTTCCAGACACTTCGATTTGAGCGCCTAATTTTGTTCCGAATAAGCTTTCAGCTACTGCAACTGCTAATCCGCCTTCTGCAATATCATGAGCAGAAGCCACTAATCCGGCACGAATTGCCGCTAACACTTGTTTTTGGTTCTTCTCTTCAATATCGAGATCAAGCTCTGGTGCTTTCCCAAAAATGCGACCATAAGTAAGCTTCTGTAACTCACTGCCACCGAACTCATCCTTTGTTTCGCCGATAACATAGATAAGATCTCCGGCTTCCTTAAAGGATTGCGTAGTAATATGATTTAAGTTCTCCACAAGGCCAACCATTCCAACCACTGGCGTTGGGTAGATTGCCGTACCGTTTGTTTCATTGTATAGTGACACGTTTCCACCGATAACTGGCGCGTTTAACTTCAAGCACGCTTCGCTCATGCCATCAACTGCTTTTTCAAACTGCCAGAAGATTTCTGGCTTTTCCGGATTTCCGAAGTTTAAGCAATCGGTAATCGCTAATGGCTCTCCCCCTGAAGCAACGATGTTTCGAGCCGCTTCTGCAACAGCAATTTTCCCACCTGTTTCTGGATCCAAATAGATATATCGTGAATTACAATCCGTTGTCATCGCGAGCGCTTTTTCCGTTCCACGAATCCTAACGATTGCTGCATCAGAGCCTGGTGCCACAACCGTATTCGTACGAACCATGTAGTCATATTGGTCATAGACCCACTCTTTGCTTGCGATTGTTGATTGTTTTAAAAGATTAATCAATGTTTCGTTGTAGTCGTCTACTTCTGGAATATCGTTTTCCATAGCTTGAAACTCGCGGAAGTATTCTGGTTCGCGAGAAGGCTTATAATAAACCGGTGCATCTTCTGCTAAGCTATCAGCCGGAACATCTGCAACGACTTCTCCTTTGTGAACAAGGCGAAGCATTTTATCGTCCGTTACCGTTCCGATTGCGACACATTCCAAATCGTATTTCGAGAAAAGTTCCACGATTTCTTGTTCGCGACCTTTTTTCACAACTATCAACATGCGCTCTTGTGATTCAGAAAGCATCATTTCATAAGCTGTCATGCCAGTTTCACGCTGCGGCACAAGGTCTAGATTCATTTCGATTCCTGAGCCCGCTTTACTTGCCATCTCTGCAGAAGAGCTTGTTAAGCCAGCAGCTCCCATGTCCTGAATCCCAACAAGAGCATCCGAATGAATCAATTCAAGACAAGCTTCAATCAGCAATTTTTCCATAAACGGATCGCCCACCTGAACGGCTGGACGTTTCTCATCAGAGCTTTCCGACAGCTCTTCGGATGCGAACGTTGCCCCGTGAATGCCATCTCGACCTGTTTTCGCGCCGACATACATCACGGTATTTCCGACACCATGAGCCTGACCTTTTTTAATATCCTTATGATCGATTAACCCAACACACATTGCGTTCACAAGTGGATTGCCCTCATAGCAAGGGTCGAATTGCACTTCGCCACCAACTGTCGGAATCCCAATACAGTTTCCATATCCAGCAATGCCCGCTACGACTTCTTTAAAAAGGTAACGCACACGCGCAGAGGCATCTAGCTCGCCAAAACGAAGTGAGTTTAATAGCGCAATCGGTCTTGCCCCCATCGAAAAGACGTCACGAATGATTCCACCGACACCTGTTGCTGCGCCTTGATACGGCTCAATCGCTGATGGGTGGTTATGACTTTCAATCTTGAACACAACCGCTTGCTCGTCACCAATATCAACTATCCCTGCACCTTCTCCAGGACCTTGCAATACTCGCTCGCCTTTCGTCGGGAACTTTCGTAAAACAGGCTTTGAGTTTTTATAGCTGCAATGCTCTGACCACATGACTGAAAAGAGTCCTGTTTCCGTATAATTTGGCGTTCTTCCAAGGATTTTCTCCACACTCGCAAATTCCTCGTCGGTCAAACCCATTTCTCTGTAGACTTTTTCTAATTTAATCTGCTCTGGACTTGGCTCAAGCTTTAACGACATTTGCTTCCCTCCATTGTTTCACGATCGATTGGAACAGCTTCAATCCGTCTGCTCCTCCTAATAGTTCGTCGACGGCTCTTTCAGGGTGTGGCATCATACCGAGGACATTTCCTTGTTCATTGACAACCCCAGCAATATTTTCAAGCGACCCATTCGGATTGTTTTCGTAAGTGAAAACAATTTGGTTATTCGCCTTTAATCTTTCTAGTGTCTCTTCATCGCAATAGTAGTTTCCTTCTCCGTGCGCGATCGGAATTTGGATCCGCTCTCCGTCCCCATACGCAGAAGAAAACATCGTTTCGTTATTCACTACTTTTAGCTGAGTAGGGCGACAAATGAACTTCAAGCTCTCATTTCGTCTCATCGCTCCTGGCAGAAGTCCACTTTCGAGCAAAATTTGAAATCCATTACATACGCCAAGGACTGGCTTTCCAGCTTTCGCAGCTTTAACAACCTCCTGCATCACCTTACTAAAACGAGCAATTGCCCCTGTGCGCAAGTAATCCCCATATGAAAATCCTCCAGGTAAAAGAATTCCATCATACTGGTCTAAGTTTTCTGTGTCGTGCCAAACATACTCCACTTCTTCGCCTAGCTCATCCTTGATTGCATGATACATGTCGACATCACAGTTGGAACCAGGAAAAACAATGACTGCAAACTTCATTGGGCCACAGCCTCCTCGATCTCATAGCGATAGTCTTCAATAACCGGATTTGCAAGCAGGCGATCACATACTTCCTTAACCACCTCTTCAACATCACGGTCCGATTTTTCAATCGTTAACTCCATATACTTTCCGATTCTAACGTCCGTTACCTCGTGATAGCTTAATGACTGCAGTGAATGCGTAACTGCTGCTCCTTGTGGATCAAGTACACTCTCTCTTAACGTTACATACACTTTTACTTTGAACATGCTGTTGTTCCTCCCAGTCTCGTTAAAATCGTTTCGTAAGCGTCCGTTAAATTCCCTAAATCACGGCGAAAAACGTCCTTATCAAGCTTTTCATTCGTTTGTTGGTCCCAAAGACGGCAAGTGTCTGGCGAAATTTCATCTGCCAACACGATTTGACCTTCAGCATCTTTTCCAAACTCAAGCTTGAAATCAATTAAGCGAATATCGATATCTTGGAATAGCTTTGTTAAAAGAGCATCTACTTCAAGAGCCTTTTCTTTTAAAATCGCGACTTCTTCTTTTGTCGCTAGCTTCAGCTCCTCGATATGGTCCTCGGTCAATAATGGATCTCCTAACTCATCGTCCTTATAGTAAAACTCGACAATCGGTTTCGATAATGGTCTTCCTTCTTCAATTCCCAATCGCTTGGAAAAGCTTCCCGCTGCGAAATTGCGAACGACGGTTTCAAGGGGAATGATTTGGACCTTTTTCACCAATTGCTCCGTTTCCGAGAGCTTCTCAACAAAATGAGAGGCCATCCCCGCTTCTTTTAGCTTTGAAAATATCAAACTCGTAATCTCGTTATTCAATCGACCCTTACCAGTGATTTGCTCCTTTTTTTCACCGTTAAAAGCAGTGGCTGAATCCTTATATTCAAGCCATACCAACTGGTCATCGTTTGTCTGATACACTCGTTTTGCTTTTCCTTCGTATAGCAATGCTTGTTTTTCCATCAGGGAAGCCTCCTAAGTTATCGCAATATATTATGGGAATATTCCGAACAAGACACGTATCACAGCCCGTCGAGGCACAAACAAAGTGCCTCGAGGGACAATTTTTTTATAATCCGACTCTGTCAAAAATCGTATCAACATGCTTCAGGTGATAGTTATAATCGAAACAGTCATCAATTTCGGCTGGAGAAAGTTTAGAAGTGATTTTTTCATCTGCTTCAATTAAGCTTCTGAAATGCACTTGCTTTTCCCATGCTTCCATCGTTCTTGGTTGAACCGTATCATACGCTTCTTCACGCGTTAAACCTTTGTCGATTAATGCTAGAAGTACACGCTGTGAGTAAATCAATCCAAGCGTACGGTCCATGTTGCGCTTCATGTTCTCTGGGTAAACCGTTAAGTTTTTCACGATATTACCAAAACGATTCAACATATAGTTCAAGGCAATCGTTGCATCTGGCAGGATGATTCTCTCTGCAGATGAATGAGAGATATCGCGTTCATGCCATAGTGGCACATTTTCATAAGCTGTTAACATATGACCACGAATTACACGAGCAAGACCCGTCATATTCTCAGACCCGATCGGGTTACGCTTATGAGGCATTGCAGAAGAACCTTTTTGTCCCTTCGCGAAAAATTCCTCGACCTCACGTGTTTCACTCTTTTGAAGTCCGCGAATTTCTGTCGCAAACTTTTCAATCGATGTCGCGATTAGAGCGATTGTGGACATATAGTGGGCATGACGGTCACGCTGTAATGTTTGTGTTGAAACCGGTGCTGGTGTGATACCAAGCTTTTCACATACATACTTTTCTACAAACGGCTCAATATTCGCATACGTCCCAACGGCTCCAGAAATTTTTCCAAACTCCACTCCAGCTGCCGCTTGCTTGAAACGTTCAAGGTTACGCTTCATTTCTTCATACCAAAGTGCAAGCTTCAATCCAAATGTTGTCGGCTCCGCATGAACCCCGTGCGTACGTCCCATCATAACTGTGTATTTGTGTTCTTTCGCTTTGTTTTTCAAAATCTCAACAAAGTTTTCAAGGTCTGTTAGCAAAATTTGATTCGCCTGCTTCAGAACGTAAGATAATGCCGTATCAACCACATCTGTTGATGTAAGCCCGTAGTGAACCCACTTTCTTTCTTCCCCAAGTGTTTCAGATACAGCACGTGTAAAAGCTACTACATCATGGCGAGTTTCTTCTTCGATTTCTTTAATACGGTCGATATCGAAAGACGCCTTTTCACGAATCTTTTGTACGTCCTCTTTTGGTATATCTCCAAGCTCTGCCCAAGCTTCACATGCTAAAATTTCAACTTCTAACCATGATTTAAAACGGTTCTCCTCCGTCCAAATCGCACCCATTTCAGGTCTTGTATAACGATCTATCATCTCTTATCCTCCGATTCTTTCTTTCGCCTGTTCCCAAATTCCACTGTTCTCTATTTCAGTAAGTGCATCCCCGACAGAATTCTTTAATATCGTGACATGCCCCATCTTACGCTTCACTTTTGCTTCTTTCTTTCCATATAAGTGAATCTTCCAATTTGGGTAGGCTTCAATTTTTTCAATGACTTTTTCTTGGTGCTCGCCTAGGATATTCACCATGACGGCCGGCTTTAGTAATCCTGTGCTTCCTAGTGGCCAGTTGCAAACGGCACGAATATGCTGTTCAAATTGCGAAGTTTCGCAGGCTTCAATCGTGTAATGTCCAGAATTATGTGGCCTCGGCGCAAGCTCATTTATGTATATCTGCCCCGTGGCTGTTAAAAACATTTCTACCGCTAACGTTCCGACTAGTTTTAAGGATTGGGCTAGCTGTTTTGCTAACTCAATCGCATCCTTCTGAGGCTTGCGTTCAATTCTTGCAGGAACAATCGTTTCGTGTAAAATATTTTCCTTATGAATATTCTCTCCGACTGGAAAAACCGCAGTCTCTCCTTTAGGATTTCGCACAACAATCACAGAGATTTCTTTTTCAAAAGGAATCCACTGTTCGAGGACACATACTGCAGATTCGATGATTTCCTGTGCACTTGCGATATCATCTCTAGTGCGAATCACGAGCTGACCTTTCCCATCGTAGCCACCAGTTGCCGTTTTTAAGACAGCCGGATAACCGATTTCGTCAATTCCAACCTCTAAATCAGACATTGTTTCGACCACAGCATATGGAGCAACTTCTAGCCCTGCCGCGACAATTGCTTCTTTTTCTGTCACACGATTTTGTGTCTTTTCGAGAAGCTCTTTTCCTTGTGGCACATATGCATTGGCACAAAGCCATTGTAATGCATATGCATCAATGTTTTCAAATTCGTATGTGACGACATCACTGACTGATGCTAATTGTTGAATGGCACTTAGATCGTCATAAGCTGCTAGGATTTTGATGTCCGCTACCTGATGAGCAGGACAATCCTCGGTCGGATCTAATACTGCGATTCGAAACCCTTGTGCTTTAGCGGCTAGAGCCATCATTCGCCCCAGCTGTCCGCCTCCGATTATCCCAATCGTTTGCCCTGGTAAAATCACTTTAGACAAGCTCATCACTACTTTCTATCACAGCATTCTTCTTTGACTCTCTCATGTCTTCTAGCTTCTCAGCTATCCGTTCATTTGTAGTTCCGAGAATCTGTGCAGCAAGTAAGCCTGCATTTGTTGCTCCTGCTTTTCCGATTGCAACCGTTGCAACAGGAACTCCACCTGGCATTTGTACAATGGACAATAACGAATCCAATCCATTCAGTGCCTTTGATTGAACGGGTACGCCAATGACTGGAAGGGTTGTTTTCGCCCCGACCATTCCTGGCAAATGAGCTGCACCACCTGCACCTGCAATAATGACTCTTATGCCACGAGCTCGTGCTTCCTCTGCATACTGAAACATTAAATCAGGTGTCCGGTGTGCGGATATGACTTTCTTTTCATAGGCTATCTCTAATTGTTCTAGCACCTCGCACGCATGCTTCATTGTATCCCAATCCGATGTACTCCCCATGATTACAGCTACTTGTGCGTTCATGATTCCCCTCCAAAATCGATCTACATAATAAAAGCCCGGAACAAACTGCCATCTCCTTTTTACAAGGAAAGCAATCTGTCCGGGCACTGAATGATTGGGTGATAGAAGCGCACAAATAAGAGGACTTGACAATTAGCACTCGTCCGCTATGCCCTTCCAATTAGAGACCAATCCATGATCCGGTCATATTCACTTTCCTCATAGTCCGTCAATTTAAGGTTGTCGGGTAGAAACTTATGGGCCGTATTCCCATTATATATGAGGTAAATTATTAGTAATTTCATTTATCATTTGCACTATCATCTTAACAACTCAAACGAATCGTGTCAATAAAAAATCGAACAATAATATGACACAATTCTACTATTGTTCGGCTTTTGGTTGATATATTTAGTTTTGTAGCTTCGCTTCGAAAATAATTTGTCTTCCTACCGGTTCATATGTACCTTTCTCTTTTTCTTGAAAAATCGGTTTCTCAATTCTTTTGATAGGTACATACCCTTCTTTTTGAATACGTGCTAGACATTGATCAATCGTTTCATTCTCCAGCACTTCGAATTTCTTCTTCACGAAAATAATCTTCCTTTCTTAACGGACTTAACCCAGAATCCCCCGTAAATCGCTTTTGGTTCATATGCAATGATAAAAGCTTTTGGGTCCAACTCTTTAATCGTCGTGTATAACTTCAGCTCATACTTTCGTGGTGTTAGGATTTGCAATGCCATCCGATCACCTTCAAGCCCATTAGCTGCCCAGCTAGTCACACCATACCCTTTTTCTCTGAGATTTTTCGGCAAATCCTTGTCATACTCTTTTGTAATCACATTGACTGTAATATAGCCAAGTGCAAGCTTCTCTTCTATTTTCATCCCGACAATAACCCCAATTCCATATCCAACCGCGTAAGCAATCAGATTTTGGATTTCGTTCAGGTTGTCGAGAACTAATCCCAAGCCAATGACATAGATGACGACTTCGATCATGCTAATAAATGCTGCTAAATATCTCTGACCTTTTAAGGTTAAAATCATTCTGATGGTAAAAAAGGACACATACACAATGTTGATGACTAGAATGATTAAGACCATCATAAAACCATTTTGAAGCAAGGAAAAAGCCCCCTTATAGTAAAAAATCATGTAAGCCTCATTTTACTAGAAAATTATGTAGATAGCGAACGTAATTTTTGAAATATTTATTAAGGAATTTGGTTGTTGTTATTTTAACCTGAATTGGTTGGGAAAAATCTATGATACATTTGCTTTAGATGAGTTTGTTCTTAGAGAAGCTTTGGACTATGTATTATTTACCAAATATAGTTTTTTGTTCTATCTCACGGGCATTATGAAACTTTTATAATTACCGACAGCTTTTGCCTTTTCTACTCTACGGCATTATGAAATTCTCATAGTTATCGTTAGTGCTTCGTTATCTATTTCACAGGCATTATAAAACCTCCATAGTTACCGCTACTTCTTCTTTTTTAATCCCACGGGCATTATAAAGCTCTCATAGTTACCGCTGCTTCTTCTTTTTTTGTTACACGGGCATTATGAAATGGTCTTATTTTTTTGGATCAAAAAAAGAGTATCTCTTGGATACTCTTTCGCTTTGCCCGGCAACGTCCTACTCTCACAAGGGGACAGCCCCTAACTACCATCGGCGCTGAGAAGCTTAACTTCCGTGTTCGGTATGGGAACGGGTGTGACCTTCTCGCTATCGCCACCGGAC
>NZ_SUND01000031.1 GCF_005280205.1 Bacillus yapensis
TCATCCACAGCCTTAATGATGAACAAGACATCCGAAAAATAGGAGGCCTCCACACCATACTCCCACTCACCTCCGCCTGCCTCACCATTGGCAGCCTAGCCCTAACCGGGATACCCTTTCTATCCGGGTTTTTCTCAAAAGACGCCATCATTGAAGCCCTAAACACATCACACCTAAACGCCTGAGCCCTGACCCTAACTCTCATTGCTACCTCCTTCACAGCCGTATACAGCTTCCGAGTTATCTTCTTCGCCTCTATGGGCTCCCCCCGATTCCTCCCCCTATCACCCCTCAATGAAAATAACCCAACAGTAATCAACCCAATCAAACGACTTGCCTGAGGAAGTATCCTAGCCGGACTATTTATCACCTCCAACTTTCTACCAACAAAAACACCAATCATAACCATACCCATAACCCTTAAATTATCCGCACTACTAGTAACAGCCCTAGGGTTACTCATAGCCCTGGAGCTAACAAGCCTAACAAACAAACAACTAAAAATTACCCCCACAATTCCACTACACAACTTCTCCAACATGCTAGGATATTTCCCATCAATTATTCATCGCCTAGCCCCAAAAATCAAACTAAGCCTAGGACAAACCATAGCAACTCACCTAATTGACCAAACATGATTAGAAAAAGTAGGACCAAAAGGAATCACAACTAGCCAGATCCCACTAATCAAAGCCACAAACAACATTCAACAAGGTTTAATCAAAACATACCTTACAATCTTCTTCCTGACCACCACACTATCAATCCTCCTCATTACACTAGTCTAAACAACACGAAGAGCCCCCCGACTGAGCCCACGAGTAAGCTCCAGTACCACAAACAAAGTCAACAATAACACCCACCCCGACACCACTAACATCGCCCCCCCTAAAGAATACATAAGTGCCACCCCACTAAAATCCCCCCGAAGCAAGGACAGATCCTTAAACTCATCAACAACCACCCAAGAATACGAATACCAATCACCCCCTGCCAAACCACCCACAACCAAAACCCCCGCAATGTAAACCACTACATAAAACAACACTGACCAATCCCCCCATGTCTCAGGATAAGGCTCTGCCGCTAACGCCGCAGAATAAGCAAACACCACCAACATCCCACCAAGATAAATCAAAAACAAAACTAAAGAAAGAAAAGATCCACCATGCCCAACCAAAATACCACACCCCACCGCAGCGGCTACAACCAACCCTAAAGCCGCAAAATAAGGGGCAGGATTCGAAGCTACCCCCACCAAACCCAAAACTAACCCAATTAAAACTAAAAAAGTAAAATAAAACATAATTTTTACTCGGACTCTAACCAAGACCAATGACTTGAAAAACCACCGTTGTTAATTCAACTATAAAAACCAATGGCAAACATCCGAAAAACACACCCACTACTTAAAATTATTAACGGAGCATTCATTGACCTCCCCACGCCTTCCAACATCTCCGTGTGATGAAATTTTGGCTCACTCCTAGGCCTCTGCCTTATCACACAAATCCTAACAGGACTATTTCTTGCAATACACTACACAGCTGACATTTCAACAGCCTTCTCCTCCGTCGCCCACATCTGCCGAGACGTGAATTACGGATGACTAATCCGAAATATTCACGCAAACGGGGCCTCCTTCTTCTTCATCTGCTTATACCTTCACGTAGCACGAGGTATGTACTATGGTTCATACCTCCAAAAAGAAACCTGAAACATCGGAGTAATCCTCCTGCTTCTCACCATAATAACCGCCTTCGTAGGATATGTACTGCCCTGAGGACAGATATCATTTTGAGGGGCAACCGTCATCACCAACCTCCTTTCCGCCTTCCCGTACATCGGCGACACACTAGTACAATGAATCTGAGGCGGCTTTTCAGTAGATAACGCCACCCTTACCCGATTCTTCGCCTTCCACTTTCTTCTACCATTCGTAATCGCCGGAGCTAGCATAATTCACCTACTATTCCTACACCAAACAGGGTCAAACAACCCAACAGGATTAAACTCAGACGCAGACAAAGTAACATTCCACCCGTACTTCTCATACAAAGACTTATTAGGATTTATCCTAATGCTAGTCGGACTCACCTCCGTAGCACTATTCTCCCCTAACCTTCTGGGTGACCCAGACAACTTCACACCCGCCAACCCCCTTGTCACTCCCCCACACATCAAGCCCGAATGATACTTTCTCTTCGCCTACGCCATTCTCCGATCCATCCCAAACAAACTAGGTGGAGTCCTGGCCCTCCTATTCTCTATCCTAGTACTAATATTAGTGCCAATGCTTCACACCTCTAAGCAACGAGGAAATACATTTCGGCCCCTTTCTCAAATCCTATTCTGGACCCTGGTGGCCGACATACTAGTACTCACATGAATTGGAGGCCAGCCAGTCGAACACCCATTCGTCTTAATTGGACAGGTGGCCTCCACAGTCTATTTTGCCCTATTCCTGATCGCCCTCCCTCTGACTGGCTTACTAGAAAACAAAGCCCTAAACTGAAACTGCCCTAGTAGCTTAGACATTAAAGCACCGGTCTTGTAAACCGAAGATCGAAGGTTAAAATCCTTCCTAGCGCCACCTCAGAGAAAAGAGAATTCAACTCTCACCCTTAACTCCCAAAGCTAAGATTCTACATTAAACTATTCTCTGACCATACTATGTTTAATCCACATTAATTTCTAGCCACCATAACATAATGTTTGCATATACATTAAATTGTTCAAGTACATAGGACATACTATGTTTAATCCACATTAATTTCTAGCCACCATAACATAATGTTTGCATATACATTAAATTGTTCAAGTACATAGGACATACTATGTTTAATCCACATTAATTTCTAGCCACCATGAATTAAGATGTTTCATCTACCATTAAATGATATAGACCATTATCTCTATGTAAACTAACATGCTATTTCCTGACACCATGATATGTAGTAAGAGCCGAACATTCTTGTCTGTCTAGAACATAAGTTCATGAGATGAGGGGCAATGATCGTGAGGGTCATAACTGAATTATTACTGGCATCTGGTTCCTATTTCAGGTCCATTAATAGTTATCTCCCCATAACTAGGTCGCCACTGGCATCTGATTAATGTTAGAAGTACCATGTGCACATGCCCACAACATGCCAAGAACCCCACCAACATTTGGTATTTTTATTTTAGGGTCTCCATTCACTGACATAGTTAAAGCTCTACCAGGAGAAAGATAAGGTGGAACATTTGATTTGTTCAGAAATGATATATAATGAATGATATAATGACATATCCTACTACACACATGTGAGTGTTTCACGGAGCCTGGCCCTTTACTCCCCACACACAAATGTTATGAACGTTTCTTACCGACAAACCCCCTACCCCCTTACGCCGGACAAGCCTTAATATTTCTTGTCAAACCCCAAAAGCAGGACTGACTTATCACCAACGTACTCCGATCACCCATATGTGCCTAGCTGTACAAATATTTTATTATTTTATTATTTCATGTATATATTATTACACATCACAAAATAATATACAGCTAGCGTAGCTTAACTAAAGCATAACACTGAAGATGTTAAGATGAGCCCTAGACAGCTCCGCAGGCACAAAGGCTTGGTCCTGGCCTTACTATCAATTTTAACCCAATTTACACATGCAAGTCTCCGCACCCCTGTGAGAATGCCCTTAATCCCCCAACCACATAGGGGAAAAGGAGCAGGTATCAGGCACGCACCCGCAGCCCAAGACGCCTTGCTAAGCCACACCCCCAAGGGAACTCAGCAGTGATAAACATTGAGCTATGAGCGTAAGCTCGACTCAGCCAGAGTTAAGAGGGCCGGTAAAACTCGTGCCAGCCACCGCGGTTATACGAGAGGCCCCAACTGATAGTCCACGGCGTAAAGCGTGATTAAAGGATACCCATTATACTAGAGCCAAAAGCCCCCTAAGCTGTCATACGCACCTGAGGGCCCGAAGCCCAACCACGAAGGTAGCTCTACCCAACAAGGACCCCTTGAACCCACGACAACTGAGACACAAACTGGGATTAGATACCCCACTATGCTCAGTCATAAACTTTGGTGATAAATTACACATATTGCCCGCCAGGGTACTACGAGCGCTAGCTTAAAACCCAAAGGACTTGGCGGTGCCCCAGACCCACCTAGAGGAGCCTGTTCTAGAACCGATAATCCCCGTTAAACCTCACCACTTCTTGTCATTACCGCCTATATACCGCCGTCGTCAGCTTACCCTGTGAAAGACCAATAGTAAGCAAAAATGGCACACCCAAAAACGTCAGGTCGAGGTGTAGCGAATGAAGTGGAAAGAAATGGGCTACATTTTCTGACACAGAAAATACACGAATAACACTGTGAAACCAGTGGTTGAAGGTGGATTTAGCAGTAAAGAGAAAATAGAAAATTCTTTTGAAGCCGGCTATGGGGCGCGCACACACCGCCCGTCACTCTCCTCAAAGGAATACCCCAAATATATAAACCTATAACCCAAACAAGAGGAGGCAAGTCGTAACATGGTAAGTGTACCGGAAGGTGCACTTGGAACAACCAAAATGTAGCTCAATAGAAAAGCACCTCCCTTACACCGAGGGGACATCTGTGCAAATCAGATCATTTTGAGCTAAATAGCTAGCCTCACCACACACATCACAAATGAATATTTATATATAACCCCCCATAAGATCAAAAAAAATAAACAAACCATTTAATCTCCCCAGTATAGGCGATAGAAAAGGACAAAGCAGCGCGATAGAGAAAGTACCGCAAGGGAAAGCTGAAAGAGAAAGTGAAACAACTTGTTAAAGCAACAAAAAGCAAAGATTAAAACTTGTACCTTTTGCATCATGATTTAGCCAGTTCTTATCAGGCGAAGAGAACTTTAGTCTGACCCCCCGAAACTAGACGAGCTACTCCGAGACAGCCTAATAGGGCAAACCCGTCTCTGTGGCAAAAGAGTGGGAAGATCTCCGAGTAGAGGCGACAAACCTAACGAGCCTAGTAATAGCTGGTTGCTCAGGAAATGAATATTAGTTCAGCCTCAAGGCTTCTACTGTCACTTAGGTCATTACCAACAAAGACATCAAGAAAACCTTAAGAGTTATTCAAGAGAGGTACAGCTCTCTTGAAAAAGAACACAACCTTAACAGGCGGATAAAGATCACATTAAATCAAAGGGACTTTGTTTCAGTGGGCCTAAAAGCAGCCAACTGCACAGAAAGCGTTAAAGCTCAGACAAAACCTCACCCTATTATCCCGATAAAACAATCACAATCCCCTAAACCTACAGAGCCACTCTATACAACTATAGAAGCAATAATGCTAAAATTAGTAACAAGAAGGCACGACCTTCTCCGAGCACACGTGTAAGTCAGATCGGACCCACCACTGACAAATAACGGACCCAACCAAAGAGGGAAGTACAGAATAGCAATAGAAATCAAGAAAACCCTGTAAAATATTACCGTTAACCCAACACAGGAGTGCACCATCAAGGAAAGACTAAAAGAAAAAGAAGGAACTCGGCAAACACGAGCCTCGCCTGTTTACCAAAAACATCGCCTCTTGCAAACCAATGTATTAGAGGTCCCGCCTGCCCTGTGACCAAAAGTTTAACGGCCGCGGTATTTTGACCGTGCGAAGGTAGCGTAATCACTTGTCTTTTAAATGAAGACCTGTATGAATGGCATAACGAGGGCTCAACTGTCTCCTTTTTCCAGTCAGTGAAATTGACCTGCTCGTGCAGAGGCGAGCATAATCCCATAAGACGAGAAGACCCTATGGAGCTTAAAACACAAGATCAACTATGCTATCAAGCCAACCACCCACGGAGATAACAGCTAAAAGCATAATAGCACCCTGATCCTAATGTTTTCGGTTGGGGCGACCACGGAGGACAAAATAGCCTCCATGTCGACGGGGGCACTGCCCCTAAAACCTAGGGCGACAGCCCAAAGCAACAGAACATCTGACGAACAATGACCCAGGCCACAAGCCTGATCAACGAACCAAGTTACCCTAGGGATAACAGCGCAATCCTTTCTAAGAGTCCATATCGACGAAAGGGTTTACGACCTCGATGTTGGATCAGGACATCCTAATGGTGCAGCCGCTATTAAGGGTTCGTTTGTTCAACGATTAAAGTCCTACGTGATCTGAGTTCAGACCGGAGTAATCCAGGTCAGTTTCTATCTATGCAGTGACCCTTCCTAGTACGAAAGGACCGGAAGACTGGGGCCAATGCTACAAGTATGCCCCACCCCAACCTAATGAAGACAACTAAAATAGGTAAAGGGGCACAAACCTTCCCCCCAGAACAGGGCAAGCTGAGATGGCAGAGCTTGGTAATTGCAAAAGGCCTAAGCCCTTTCCAACAGAGGTTCAAATCCTCTTCTTAGCTATGACCTCTCACCTACTAATTTACCTAATTAACCCGCTAGCATACATCGTTCCAATCCTACTAGCAGTAGCATTTTTAACCCTCATCGAGCGAAAAGTGCTAGGCTACATACAACTACGAAAAGGCCCAAACATCGTTGGACCCTACGGCCTTCTACAGCCCATCGCTGACGGTATTAAACTATTTATTAAAGAACCCGTACGCCCCACCACAGCCTCCCCATTTTTATTTTTAGCAACCCCCATCATAGCGCTAACCCTGGCCCTCACCCTGTGAATACCTCTACCAATACCCTATCCAGTCGCAGACCTCAACCTAGGTATCCTATTCATCCTAGCCCTATCAAGTCTAGCCGTATACTCAATCTTAGGCTCCGGTTGAGCCTCCAATTCAAAATACGCCCTAATCGGGGCACTCCGAGCGGTAGCACAAACAATCTCCTACGAAGTAAGCCTCGGCTTAATCCTCTTATGTATAATTGTCTTCACTGGCAATTTCACCCTCCACACCTTCAACATTACACAAGAGGCAATCTGACTACTAGCCCCAGGCTGACCCCTCGCAGCAATATGATACATCTCTACCCTAGCCGAAACAAACCGAGCCCCATTTGACCTCACAGAAGGGGAATCAGAGCTAGTCTCTGGCTTCAACGTAGAATACGCAGGGGGACCCTTCGCCCTGTTTTTCTTGGCTGAATACGCCAACATCCTCTTGATAAACACCCTTTCCACAATCCTATTCCTAGGAGCTTACCACAACCCAATATTACCTGAAATAACAACACTTAGCCTCATAGTTAAAGCCTCAATGTTATCAATACTATTTCTATGAGTACGAGCCTCGTATCCACGATTCCGATACGACCAACTAATACACCTAGTATGAAAAAATTTCCTCCCTGTTACCTTAGCCCTTGTACTATGGCATGTCTCCCTACCAATTGCCTCTGCTGGACTACCACCACAAATCTAGCACAATATAGGAATCGTGCCTGAAGGTCAAGGACCACTTTGATAGAGTGGATAATAGGGGTTCAAGTCCCCTCGCTTCCTTAGAAAGAAGGGGCTCGAACCCATCCTCAAGAGATCAAAACTCTTGGTGCTCCCACTACACCACTTCCTAGTAAAGTCAGCTAATTAAAGCTTTTGGGCCCATACCCCAAACATGTTGGTTAAAATCCTTCCTTTACTAATGAACCCCTACGTACTTGCCATCCTGCTTTCAAGCCTAGGAATTGGAACTACCCTAACATTTGCAAGCTCCCACTGACTTTTAGCATGAATAGGCCTAGAAATTAGTACACTAGCCATCATCCCCCTAATAGCACAACAACATCACCCTCGAGCAGTCGAAGCCACAACCAAATATTTTCTCACCCAGGCCACAGCCGCAGCTATAATTTTATTTGCCAGCACCACCAATGCTTGAACAACGGGAGAATGAAATATCCAAGAAATATCTAACCCCATAGCCTTAGTCCTAATTACCATAGCCTTAGCCCTAAAAATTGGACTCGCCCCCGTCCACTACTGACTCCCAGAAGTACTACAAGGCCTCGACCTCACCACGGGTCTTATCCTCTCGACCTGACAAAAACTGGCCCCATTCGCCCTAATTTATCAAATTAGCCCAATAATAAACCCAACCCTAGTAATTATATTAGGACTGGCCTCCGCCATCATTGGTGGATGAGGCGGCCTAAACCAAACACAACTACGAAAAATCCTAGCATATTCATCAATTGCCCACCTAGGCTGAATAATGATTGTTATGCAATATTCCCCAAATCTTGCCATCCTAAACCTAATCCTATATATTACTATAACCACTGCAACCTTCCTAACGTTCAAAAATGTGGCCTCCACAAAACTAAGTACGCTGGCTCTCACTTGATCAAAAACCCCCATAATAACCACAATAGCAATAATAACACTACTTTCCTTAGGAGGCCTCCCCCCATTAACGGGATTTATACCCAAATGGCTTATCCTCCAAGAACTAACCAAACAGGACCTTCCCCTCACAGCATCAATCATAGCCTTGGCCGCCCTACTCAGCCTATTCTTCTACCTACGAATATGTTATGCAATAACCCTAACAATTGCCCCAAACACCAACAGCAACACCTCAACATGACGACAAAAATCGTCCCAAACCACCATAACCCTGTCAATTACCACCACACTAGCACTGGCCCTACTACCCATCACACCAGCAATTGTAGCCCTAGCAACATAGGGGCTTAGGATAGTAATCTAGACCAAAAGCCTTCAAAGCTTTAAGCAGGAGTGAAAATCTCCTAGCCCCTGTTTAAGACTTGCAGGATACTACCCCACATCTTCTGAATGCAACCCAGATACTTTAATTAAGCTAAAGCCTTACTAGATGAGAAGGCCTCGATCCTACAAAATCTTAGTTAACAGCTAAGTGCCCTATCCAGCGAGCATTCATCTACTTCCTCCCGCCATAACGGGGAGGAGGCGGAAGGAAGTCCCGGCAGGCAACGAGCCCACGTCTTCAGGTTTGCAATCTGATGTGATCTTCACCACGGGACTTGGTAAGAAGGGGACTTTAACCTCTGTGCATGGGGCTACAACCCACCGCTTAAACGCTCAGCCATCTTACCTGTGGCAATCACCCGTTGATTCTTTTCTACTAACCACAAAGATATTGGCACCCTGTATTTAGTATTCGGTGCCTGAGCAGGCATAGTCGGCACAGCCCTCAGCCTTCTGATCCGTGCCGAACTGAGCCAACCCGGTGCCTTGCTTGGCGATGATCAGATCTACAATGTTATCGTCACAGCCCACGCCTTTGTTATGATTTTCTTTATAGTAATACCCATCATGATTGGTGGATTCGGAAACTGACTGGTCCCCCTAATAATCGGAGCCCCAGACATGGCATTCCCTCGCATGAATAATATGAGCTTCTGACTTCTACCCCCATCCTTCCTACTCCTTTTAGCCTCCTCTGGGGTAGAGGCCGGAGCCGGCACAGGGTGAACTGTTTACCCCCCACTGGCAGGAAACCTGGCCCATGCAGGAGCCTCTGTAGACCTAACCATTTTCTCCCTCCACCTGGCCGGAGTTTCGTCCATCTTGGGAGCTATTAACTTTATTACCACGATTATCAACATGAAACCCCCCGCAGTATCCCAATACCAGACACCTTTATTTGTGTGATCTGTATTAATCACGGCCGTACTTCTCCTACTCTCACTGCCAGTGCTAGCTGCGGGAATCACAATGCTCTTAACAGACCGAAATTTAAACACCACCTTCTTTGACCCAGCCGGAGGAGGAGACCCCATCCTCTATCAGCACCTATTTTGATTCTTTGGCCACCCAGAAGTATATATTCTAATTCTACCAGGATTCGGCATGATCTCCCATATTGTAGCATACTACGCCGGCAAAAAGGAACCTTTTGGTTACATAGGAATAGTGTGGGCTATGATGGCCATTGGACTGCTAGGCTTTATCGTATGAGCTCATCACATGTTTACAGTTGGAATGGACGTAGACACACGGGCCTACTTTACCTCCGCCACAATAATTATTGCCATCCCCACAGGTGTCAAAGTCTTTAGCTGGTTAGCCACCCTCCATGGCGGTTCAATTAAATGAGATACCCCCTTACTCTGAGCCTTAGGCTTTATTTTCCTATTCACGGTGGGAGGCTTAACGGGAATTGTCTTAGCCAACTCGTCCCTAGACATTGTACTTCATGACACCTACTATGTTGTAGCACATTTTCACTACGTACTATCAATGGGAGCTGTGTTCGCCATTATAGGGGCCTTCGTACACTGATTCCCGCTTTTCACAGGTTATACGCTACACGGCACCTGATCCAAAATCCACTTTGCTGTAATATTTGTAGGTGTCAATTTAACATTCTTCCCCCAACACTTCCTAGGCCTCGCAGGAATGCCTCGCCGATACTCAGACTACCCAGATGCGTACGCCCTATGAAACACCATCTCCTCAATCGGCTCACTAATTTCACTGGTTGCTGTAATTATATTCCTATTCATTCTATGAGAAGCATTCGCGGCCAAACGAGAAGTTATGTCAGTCGAACTAACAACCACAAATGTAGAGTGACTTCACGGCTGCCCACCCCCCTATCACACCTATGAAGAACCTGCCTTTGTGCAAGTCCAATCAACCAGCTAACCAGCCACGAGAAAGGAAGGAATTGAACCCCCATTTGCTGGTTTCAAGCCAGCCGCATAACCGCTCTGCCACTTTCTTATCCCATGAGACACTAGTAAAATTGCTATAACACTGCCTTGTCAAGGCAGAATTGCAGGTTAAAGGCCTGCGTGCCTTAAGTCCAAGGACTAAATGGCACATCCATCACAATTAGGATTCCAAGACGCGGCCTCACCTGTAATAGAAGAACTTCTCCACTTCCATGACCACACACTAATGATTGTCTTCCTAATCAGCACTCTAGTACTTTACATTATTGTGGCCATGGTGTCAACTAAATTAACAAACAAATATGTACTGGACTCCCAAGAAATTGAAATTGTATGAACAGTACTCCCAGCAGTAATTTTAATCTTAATTGCCCTGCCTTCTCTTCGAATTCTTTACCTAATAGATGAGATTAATGACCCCCACCTGACAATCAAAGCTATGGGGCACCAATGATACTGAAGTTATGAGTATACGGACTATGAAGACCTGGGCTTCGACTCCTACATAATTCCTACACAAGACCTCGCCCCAGGACAATTCCGACTCCTAGAAGCAGACCATCGAATGGTAGTGCCCATAGAATCCCCAATTCGAGTTCTAGTCTCCGCAGAAGACGTACTCCACTCCTGAGCGGTGCCAGCCCTAGGCATCAAAATAGACGCAGTGCCCGGACGCCTAAATCAAACAGCCTTTATTACCTCACGACCAGGGATCTACTACGGCCAATGTTCTGAAATCTGCGGAGCTAACCACAGCTTTATGCCAATTGTAGTCGAAGCAGTCCCCCTAGAACACTTTGAAAACTGATCTTCATTAATACTAGAAGAATCCTCACTAAGAAGCTAAATAGGGAATAGCGTTAGCCTTTTAAGCTAAAGACTGGTGACCCCCAACCACCCTTAGTGACATGCCCCAACTGAACCCCAGCCCATGATTTATAATTTTAGTTTTCTCATGACTTATTTTCCTAATTGTTCTACCACCCAAAGTGCTAGGCCATACCTTCACGAACGAACCCACCCACAAAAATGCAGAAAAGATTAAACCTGAGCCCTGAACCTGACCATGATCCTAAGCTTCTTTGACCAATTCATGAGCCCCACACACCTGGGAATTCCCTTAATTGCTCTAGCACTCAGCCTTCCATGAGTACTTATTCCCACCCCCACTAACCGATGACTAAACAACCGCCTCTTGACCCTCCAAGGTTGATTTATTAACCGCTTTACACAACAACTCATACTACCCATCAACCTCGGCGGACACAAATGAGCTGTTCTGTTAACAGCCCTAATATTACTCTTAATTACACTCAACCTACTCGGCCTCCTCCCCTACACCTTCACCCCTACAACTCAACTCTCCCTCAACATAGGACTCGCCGTCCCCCTGTGACTAGCTACCGTAATTATTGGCATACGAAACCAACCCACTGCCGCCCTGGGCCACCTGCTGCCAGAAGGAACCCCCGTTCCTCTTATCCCAGTCTTAATTATTATCGAAACAATTAGCCTATTTATCCGACCCCTAGCACTAGGCGTTCGACTCACGGCAAACCTAACTGCAGGTCATCTATTAATTCAACTAATTGCCACTGCCGCCTTCGTACTCCTCCCAATAATACCAGCCGTGGCTATTTTGACATCAACAGTGCTATTTCTACTAACTCTACTGGAAGTAGCCGTAGCAATAATTCAAGCATACGTATTTGTTCTTCTACTAAGTCTCTACTTACAAGAAAACGTCTAATGGCCCGCCAAGCACACGCATATCACATGGTCGACCCCAGCCCCTGACCCCTGACCGGCGCAGTAGCTGCCCTCCTAATAACATCAGGACTTGCAGTCTGATTCCACTTTAACTCCACAGTGCTTATAACAATAGGACTCACCCTGCTTCTCCTAACCATATACCAATGATGACGAGACATTATTCGAGAAGGCACATTTCAAGGACATCACACACCCCCTGTCCAAAAAGGACTTCGATACGGAATAATCCTATTTATTACCTCAGAAGTTTTCTTTTTCCTGGGCTTTTTCTGAGCATTTTACCACGCAAGCCTAGCCCCAACACCAGAACTAGGCGGATGCTGACCCCCAACCGGCATTATTACCTTAGACCCCTTTGAAGTACCACTACTTAACACAGCAGTACTGTTAGCCTCTGGCGTCACGGTCACTTGAGCCCACCACAGCATCATAGAACGTGAACGCAAACAAACCATTCAAGCGCTAACCCTAACAATCCTATTAGGATTTTACTTCACAGCTCTTCAAGCAATAGAATACTACGAAGCCCCATTTACCATCGCCGATGGGGTATACGGCTCCACCTTCTTCGTCGCAACCGGGTTCCACGGACTTCACGTCATCATCGGCTCCACCTTCCTAGCGGTCTGCCTTCTCCGACAAATCCAATACCACTTCACATCTGAACACCACTTTGGATTTGAAGCCGCTGCATGATACTGACACTTCGTAGATGTAGTTTGACTATTCCTATACGTCTCTATTTATTGATGAGGATCATAACCTTTCTAGTATCAACGTTCAGTACAAGTGACTTCCAATCATTTAGCCTTGGTTAAAATCCAAGGAAAGGTAATGAACCTAATTATAGCAGTCCTAGCAATTACAGTCACCCTGTCCTGCATCCTAGCAGTCGTTGCATTCTGATTACCACAAATAAATCCCGACTCCGAAAAACTCTCCCCCTACGAGTGCGGCTTTGACCCCCTCGGATCTGCCCGCCTTCCTTTTTCACTGCGATTTTTCTTAGTGGCAATCTTATTTCTACTATTTGACCTAGAAATTGCACTATTACTCCCCCTACCATGGGGAGATCAGCTAGCCTCTCCCACCACCGCCCTACTTTGAGCAACAACCATTTTAATCCTACTAACCCTAGGCCTCATTTATGAATGAACCCAAGGAGGGCTTGAATGGGCCGAATAGATGACTAGTCCAAAGTAAGACCGCTGATTTCGGCTCAACTAATTATGGTGCAAGTCCATAGTCGTCTTATGACCCCTGTACACTTCAGCTTCAGCTCCGCCTTTATGTTAGGACTAATAGGATTAACCTTCCACCGAACCCACCTCCTCTCCGCCCTTCTCTGCCTAGAAGGAATGATACTGTCTTTATTTATCGCCCTCTCCCTCTGATCACTTCAACTAGAATCCACCGCCTACGCCACCGCCCCAATACTGCTACTAGCATTCTCGGCATGTGAAGCCGGAGCGGGCTTGGCCCTCCTTGTTGCTGCCACGCGTACACACGGCACAGATCACCTCCAAAATCTAAACCTCCTACAATGCTAAAAATTTTAATCCCAACACTAATGCTATTCCCAACGACCTGACTTGCAACCCCAAAATGACTTTGAGCCACAACAACAGCCCAAGCCTTAACCATTGCCACCGCAAGCCTAACCCTACTTAACTGAAACTCAGAAACCGGCTGAACCTCCTCAAATCCCTACCTGGGCGCAGACCCACTCTCCACACCCCTGCTCGTCTTAACATGCTGACTTCTCCCCCTAATAATTTTAGCAAGCCAAAACCACATCTCCCCAGAGCCTATTAGCCGCCAACGAGCCTACATCACCCTACTAGTATCCCTCCAACTATTCTTAATTATGGCCTTTGGGGCCACCGAAATCATCCTGTTTTACATCATGTTTGAAGCCACACTAATCCCAACCCTAATTATTATTACACGATGGGGAAACCAAACTGAACGACTTAACGCAGGCACCTATTTTCTGTTCTATACCCTAGCCGGATCCCTCCCTCTGCTAGTTGCCCTACTAATCCTGCAAAAAGAACTAGGCTCCCTTTCAATATTGATTATTCAATATATACAACCCACCCCACTGTGCACCTGAGCCGACAAAATCTGATGAGCGGCCTGCTTAATTGCCTTCCTAGTGAAAATGCCCCTATACGGGGCCCACCTCTGGCTCCCAAAGGCCCACGTAGAGGCCCCAATTGCAGGATCCATAGTCCTGGCCGCTGTACTACTAAAACTTGGCGGCTACGGCATAATACGAATGATTATTATGCTAGAACCAACATCCAAAAATCTCGCGTACCCATTTATTATTCTAGCTTTATGGGGCATTATCATGACCGGGTCAATTTGTCTGCGACAAACAGACCTAAAATCCCTAATCGCATATTCATCCGTAAGCCACATAGGACTAGTGGTAGCAGGAATCCTCATCCAAACCCCCTGAGGCTTCACTGGAGCCATTATCCTGATAATCGCACACGGCCTAGCATCCTCCGCATTATTCTGTTTAGCAAACACCAACTATGAACGCCTTCACAGCCGAACCCTGCTTCTTGCACGAGGGATACAAGCCGTACTCCCCCTGATAGCCACATGATGATTTATCGCCAACCTAGCTAACCTGGCCCTACCCCCTCTCCCCAACCTAATAGGAGAACTAGTCATCATTACCTCAATATTCAACTGATCAAACTGAACAATTATCCTCACAGGAGGGGGAACTCTCATTACCGCCAGCTACTCCCTCTACATGTATCTGATAACACAACGGGGTCCAGTGTCCACCTTAATTATAGCAGTAGAACCATCCCACACACGAGAACACCTACTCATAGCACTGCACCTTATCCCCATTATTCTACTAATGCTAAAACCGGAACTCATATGAGGCTGATGTTTCTGTAAACATAGTTTAAACAAAATATTAGATTGTGGTTCTAAAGATGGGAGCTAAACCCTCCTTGTTCACCGAGAGAAGCCGGGGGCACTAAGAACTGCTAATTCTTCAGCACCATGGTTCAAATCCATGGGTCACTCGGCTTTTAAAGGATAATAGTTCATCCATTGGTCTTAGGAACCAAAAACTCTTGGTGCAACTCCAAGTAGAAGCTATGTATTCACCAACACTCATCTTTAGCTCAACCCTCCTAATCATTTTTATTCTTCTAACATACCCCCTTATCGTATCCCTCAACCCCAGCCCTCTTAACAAAAAATGGGCAACCACCCATGTCAAAACCGCAGTTCAGACAGCCTTCTATGCAAGCCTACTCCCCCTTGCAGTATTCTTTGACCAAGGCATGGAAGTCATTACAACTAACTGACATTGAATGAACATTGCTACCTTTGACATTAACATCAGCTTCAAATTTGACCAATACTCAATTATCTTCACACCCGTGGCCCTCTACGTAACTTGGTCAATTTTAGAATTTGCCTCATGGTACATACACTCAGACCCCAACATAAACCGATTCTTCAAATACCTGCTCCTATTCCTGATTGCCATAATTACCCTAGTCACATCCAACAACATATTTCAGCTGTTCATTGGCTGAGAAGGAGTAGGCATCATATCTTTCCTACTAATCGGGTGATGGTACGGACGCGCAGATGCCAACACCGCCGCCTTACAAGCAGTTATTTACAACCGGGTAGGAGATATTGGATTAATTCTTAGCATAGCATGATTTGCAATAAACATAAATACCTGGGAAATTCAACAAATATTCGCCTCCGCCCAAGACAACCAAGCAACCCTGCCGCTCATAGGCTTAATCCTAGCCGCCACAGGAAAATCAGCCCAATTTGGCCTCCACCCCTGACTCCCCTCAGCAATAGAAGGTCCAACACCGGTCTCTGCCCTACTACACTCCAGCACCATAGTTGTAGCCGGCATCTTCCTACTCATCCGACTCCACCCCTTAATGGAACATAACCAAATCGCCCTGACAACCTGCCTCTGCCTTGGAGCTACAACTACCCTATTCACCGCTGCCTGTGCCCTGACACAAAATGATATCAAAAAAATTGTAGCCTTTTCCACATCCAGCCAACTAGGCCTAATGATGGTCACCATCGGCTTAAACCAACCCCAACTAGCCTTCCTACATATCTGTACCCACGCATTCTTTAAAGCAATACTGTTCCTATGCTCCGGGTCCATCATCCACAGCCTTAATGATGAACAAGACATCCGAAAAATAGGAGGCCTCCACACCATACTCCCACTCACCTCCGCCTGCCTCACCATTGGCAGCCTAGCCCTAACCGGGATACCCTTTCTCTCCGGGTTTT
>NZ_SUND01000032.1 GCF_005280205.1 Bacillus yapensis
CGCCGCTAAGAATTAAAAGCAAGCTTTTAATTCTCCGCTCGACTTGCATGTATTAGGCACGCCGCCAGCGTTCGTCCTGAGCCAGGATCAAACTCTCCAATAAAGAGTAAGAATTAGCTCTGAAATTTCGCGTTAGCGAAAATATTTTTCATTAAAATAAAACTAACGTTGACGTATGATTTGTTTAGTTTTCAAAGTACAATGATGAATTTTCTTAGAAAGAAAACTCTCTCCGTCGCTTAGAGGCGACTTTATAAATATATCATTCTCACAATCGAATGTCAACACTTTTTTAAAAGTAGTTAACTTGTTATCTTGTGACGACTTTTACTATGTTACCATCCTCATCACATTAGATCAACACTTTTTTATAAAAAAATTAAATAATCCATGTATCAATAGCAACCAAGGCAAATAATCCAGGGATACCAAGGAATCCTGAAACTGCGGAGGTAGCTAAGTTGATCGGAATATGAATTCCGAATTGGGTTCCGATAATGTTTAAGAAAAACAAAAATAGAGCTCCAATTAATAGTTTGACAACACCTTGTCCAACAAAACGAATTGGCTTCAACGGCGCACCAACCAAAAGAAATACAACAATTAGCCCTCCTAGCAGAGAAATGACAACGATTGGTTCCAAATAAAATCCTCCTCCCGAAAATAACCTATACTATAGAAACTATGTACAAGTTATTTAAATAATGACTCGGAAGGAGGATTTTTTTATTTTCTAATATTGATTTTTCGGTTCTTCGCTTGCTTTAGTAAATAAAAATATTTGGCTTCTGTTAGTTTCGCATAGCTCAAAATTTCTTCAGAAGGATCAAAGCTTTTGTCAACGAGTGCTTTTTGATTGGCCCAATCCGTTCTTATATCAGTAAGCTGCGTTAACAGCTTCTCATCAAATTCTTTGCGCAGCCATCCTTTTCGTCGAAAAAACATGGTGAATTCCTCCGCTTATGATTAAACTTCTCTTCTTCCCTCAAGGGCTTTTGACAATGTAACTTCATCTGCATACTCTAAATCTCCACCTACAGGTAAACCATGCGCGATTCGTGTAATTTTGATTCCAGATGGTTTAAGCAAGCGAGAAATATACATAGCTGTTGCCTCTCCCTCAATATTCGGGTTCGTAGCAAGAATAATTTCTTCTACTGTTTCATCCTGAAGTCTCTTTAATAAGTCGGGGATATTAATATCTTCTGGTCCAATCCCGTCCATTGGAGAGATGGAGCCATGTAAGACATGATATAGACCTGTAAATTCCTTCATTTTTTCCATTGCTATGACGTCCTTTGGATCCTGAACGACACAAATAACGGATTTGTCACGTCTTTGATCAGTACATATATAGCACGGATCTTGGTCTGTAATATGACCACATACGGAACAATAGCTTAAATTTCTTTTTGCATTGACTAATGCCTTGGCAAAATCGAGGACCGTATCCTCTTTCATACTTAAAACAAAAAATGCCAGACGCGCGGCCGTTTTCGGGCCGATACCTGGCAATTTCATAAAGCTGTCAATCAGCTTAGATATTGGTTCAGGATAATACATGTATTTTTCCCTCCTAGAACATTCCTGGAAGGTTCATTCCTTTTGTGAATTGCCCCATAGTTTGGTTTGTTAATTCATCTGCCTTTTTCAAAGCATCATTTGTTGCAGCAAGCACAAGGTCTTGTAACATTTCGATATCTTCTGGATCTACAACTTCTTCTTTAATCTTTACTTCTAACACTTCTTTATGTCCGGAAACAATAACCGTTACCATACCGCCGCCAGCAGTACCTTCAATTTGCTTTTCACCAAGCTCCTCTTGAGCCTCAGCCATTTTCTTTTGCATCTTTTGCATTTGCTTCATCATATTTTGCATATTTCCCATTCCACGCATATACTTCATCCTCCATTATTCTTTTATTTCAATAAGTGCATCTCCGAATAATTTAACCGCCTCGGATACAACTGAATCGTCTTCTGGTTGTTCCATGACCAATTCATTGGAGTCATCATCGCGGTTTCCTTTAATGAATTCCCCACGAACCTGATTCCACTGTTCTTCTGGAACTCCAACAATTTGTAGATTTCTACCTACTAGCTCTTCAAATATATTGGTTAAGACATTTAAAAAGTTAGCATTCTCCATAGCCATCTGGCAATGGATTTCATATTTAAATTTAATGATAAAAGCGGTGGTTGAAGCTGCAACAGGCTCCGCTTCATTTAATAACGCAGCTTGAGAGCGCATCTGCTTTTGAGCTAGTCGACCTAGCATTTCTCCCCAACGACTTTTTACCATATTTAAATCATTCTTGGTGGCAACCTTTAAGATTTCATTCATTCTCCCTGCAGGTGCCTGGTACCCTTTACGCATACTTCTTTGCGGTGCTGGTTTTGCTGCTGCTTGCGGCTCACCACTTACTTGAACCCCATTCGCCTTTATCTCTTGGAGCTGTTCTTCCAACTGAGATACCTTTGTTAACAAGCGATCAATTTCACCTGATGAAGCTGAACCTGTTGTATTCGCAAGCTGACAAAGCTTGACTATAGCTACTTCTAGAAAAATTCGCGGATGGTTCGTCCAACGCATTTCCTGCTGTGTCTTGTTCAGCACATCAATAATTTCATAAATTTCCTCTTGCTCGATCTGCTTGGAAAGCTCTTGAAACTCTTCATCAAGCATGACTCTTTCCATCGATTCTTCCAATTTCGGTGCTGCTTTGTATAAAAGCATGTCACGATAAAATAAAATGAAATCCTCTACAAATCGAGAAGGATCTTTTCCTTGAAAAAGAAGTTCCTCTAACGCCTCGAGCCCATCTGCTACATTCTTCTCCTTTACAGCTCGAGCCAAACGGTTAAGAAAGTTTTGTGAAACAGCTCCTGTCACCGTTAAAGCATCTTCAACCGTTACCGTATCCTGACTAAAAGAAATCGCCTGGTCTAAGAGACTCAAAGCATCACGCATTCCACCTTCAGCCGCTCTTGCAACAACCTGCAAAGCCTTATCTTCACATGCTACCCCTGTTTCATCGACAATAAGCTTCATTCGATCGACAATAGCACTAGCAGATATACGTTTAAAATCAAAGCGTTGACATCTAGAAAGAATGGTCAATGGAATTTTATGAGGTTCTGTCGTCGCCAAAATAAAGATGACATGTCGAGGTGGCTCTTCTAATGTTTTAAGTAAAGCATTGAACGCACCAATAGAGAGCATATGCACTTCGTCAATAATGTAGACCTTGTACCGAACGGAGCTAGGTGCATACTTGACTTTATCGCGTATATCTCTTATTTCATCTACACCATTATTCGATGCAGCATCGATCTCAATAACGTCCGAAATCGAACCGTCCGTAATTCCCTTACAAGAAGGACATTCATTACAGGGTTCCTGTACTGGTGCCTTCTCACAGTTCACAGCCTTCGCTAAAATTTTCGCAGCACTCGTTTTTCCCGTTCCACGTGGACCCGAAAACAAATAAGCATGCGAAATTTTCTCTTGAAGTAGGGCGTTTTGTAGGGTTTTTGTTACATGCTCCTGCCCCACAACATCGAAAAATTGCTGTGGACGCCAAACACGATATAAAGCTTGATAACTCACTGACACGCCCCCTTCCCATTTAATATATGTAAGCAATTTTAATCGAATTAGATAGTCCTCATCATTATACCTTAATTTTTTTCGAATGAGAAACATACAGGAGAAATTTAAACATAAAAAAACTCACCCTATATAAAGGATGAGTTTAAATTCGTATGTAAAGCCGTGCACCTTTCTTCGACTGACGCCCATAAGCGTTACTTAGGCAGTTAGCTCGGCTCAGGCAACCCTGCGGCACATGGGAGTGTCCACTTAATGCTGCTTCCTTCCGGACCTGACATGGTTCATGGATTCCCATTGCGCAGGACCCGAGCGTCAACACCACTTACCTAAGGCAGGCCCTACAGGACATCAGCCTAGGAAAGGAATTCGGTCTCGCTAGAGCGGATTGCGAGTACAGGGCACCGCTACCTCCCCACCTAGCACGGCATAACCAAGTATACTAGTTATCCGTCTAAAAATCAATCATTCTCAGATGTAAATTACTGTAAATCCCTGATTTCACGCTTCATTTTCTTTTTCTTTTCTCTTAACTTTCGAAAAAAGTCCGATAGCAACTGCCCGCATTCTTCCTCTAAAATACCTGTCACAACCTCACTTTGGTGGTTAAACCTGTCATCTTGAAGAAGATTCATAAACGTACCAGCGCATCCGCCTTTTGGATCACTCGCTCCATAGACAACTTTCTCTACCCGGGACAGCATACTAGCACCTGCACACATCGGACATGGCTCGAGTGTTACATAAAGAGTGGCTCTTTCTAATCTCCAGCTTCCGAGATGCTTGCAAGCTTCATCAATCGCCAGAATTTCTGCATGCGCAATGGATGATTGATTCGATTCTCTTAAATTGTGGGCACGGGCGATAATTTCATTATCGACAACAATGATTGCTCCGATAGGAACCTCGCCGATAGCCTCTGCCTTTTTTGCTTCAATTATGGCTTCCCTCATATATTTTTCATGATTAACATTTTCCATATGATACTCCTTATTCAAACGCTTCTCTATAGTTTATCCCACTTCTATCTGTGAGTAAATTTCTCCCGCTCATATGCATAGGATGAATGTAGCGCAAAAATGGGCAAGGAGGAAACAATATGCAAATTCATGTTGTTCAACAAAATCAATCATTATTTGGAATTGCTCAGGCCTTTGGTTCAACTGTAGATGATATCGTAGAGGCTAATGAAATTCCAAATCCAAATAGGTTAGTCATAGGCCAAACATTAGTAATTCCGATTGTGGGCCGCTTTTATTGGGTTCAACCAGGAGATACTTTATGGTCGATTGCAAGGAGATTTAACATGTCCTATCAGCAACTTGCCTCTATTAATGGAATATCTGCCACTCAACCCTTAAATGTTGGCACTCGGATTTACATTCCAGAAAGGCCGAAAAGAGAGGCTGAATTTAATGCTTATGTAGAACCCAGAGGGACAACGGTTGCTCCAGAGCTCGTTGAAAGCGCCAGAGATGCTGCCCCATACTTAACATACTTAGCACCCTTTAGTTTTCAAGCACAACGGGATGGAACATTAAGAGAGCCTTTATTAAATGATTTCCCAGCGATAGCGAGAGCAAACGATGTCATTCTTATGATGGTCATCACCAATCAGGAGAACGACCAATTTAGCGACGAGCTCGGACGTATCCTTTTAAATGATATGGACGTCCAAAATACTTTCCTCGATAATATCGTCGCAACTGCTCAAAAGTATGGGTTCCGAGATATCCATTTTGACATGGAATACTTACGTCCAGCTGATCGGGAAGCTTACAACAATTTTTTACGAAAAGCAAAAGCGCGCTTTTCTGAGCAAGGGTGGTTAATCTCAACCGCTCTCGCACCAAAAACAAGTGCTGAACAAGAAGGGGCCTGGTATGAGGCTCACGATTACCGGGCACATGGAGAAATCGTCGACTTTGTTGTCATTATGACATATGAATGGGGCTATAGCGGCGGACCTGCGATGGCCGTCTCTCCGATTGGACCTGTACGGGATGTCATTGAATATGCCCTAACGGAAATGCCTGCAAACAAAATTATGATGGGGCAAAACTTATATGGCTATGATTGGACCTTGCCATTTGTCCAAGGAAGTGTCGCAAGAGCTGTTAGTCCCCAACAAGCAATCCAAATAGCAGCAGATAACAATGTTGCCATCCAATTCGATACTGAAGCACAAGCACCATTTTTTAATTACACGGATAGTGAAGGTAGACGCCACGAGGTATGGTTTGAGGATGCCAGGAGCATTCAGGCGAAATTTGATTTAATCAAGGAACTCAATTTAAGAGGAATGAGCTATTGGAAGCTCGGCTTATCCTTCCCACAAAATTGGTTATTAATTGTAGAAAATTTTAATGTCACGAAACGCTAGAAATCTATCAACCAAGCAGTTTTACACGAACTGTTTGGTATTTTTTTGCCTATTTATTTCTTTCTACCGTTTTTTTACTAACCCAATCCACCCAAATAAATGGTACTATAGTGAAGGTGAAATTTTTTGTCGATTTTTGAAACAAAGGAGCTAGAAGGATGAAGGAAGTACCTTTTATTACAGTGGAAGGCCCCATCGGTGTAGGAAAGACCTCTCTCGCAAAAGCCATTTCAAAGCACTATGATTACCCACTGCTGCTTGAAATTGTGGATGAAAACCCGTTCTTAGAAAGATTTTACGAGAATTTAGAAGAGTGGAGCTTCCAAACGGAAATGTTTTTCCTTTGTAACCGATATAAGCAATTAAGCGATATTAAAGAGCATTTTTTAAATAAAAATATTCCCGTTGTAGCGGATTATCATATTTATAAAAACTTAATTTTTGCTCGACGTACGTTAAAGGAAGAAGAATATCCAAAGTACTTAGACATCTATGACATTTTAACAAAAGATATGCCCAAGCCTAATATTATGATTTATTTACAGGCAAGTTTAGATACACTTTTATCCCGAATTAACCATCGCGGTCGCTCACAAGAGAAGAATATAAGCCCAGATTATTTACAGCAATTATCCCTAGATTATGAACAAGCAATGCAGGAATTCGAAAAACAAAATCCAAATATTCCGATCCTCCGCTTAAATGGTGACAATATGGATTTTGTTAATAATAAGCAGGATTTAGACAATATTCTTGCCCAATTGGACCGATTACTATGATAGAAGGAGAAACTTTCATGAATCTTCGTGAGAAATACAATATCCCAAAGAATGCCGTCATTACGATTGCAGGAACTGTTGGTGTAGGAAAATCGACGATGACAACAGCGTTAGCAGAGGCACTACAATTCAAAACTTCTTTTGAACGCGTTCACGATAATCCTTACTTAGATAAATTTTATAAGGATTTTGAACGATGGAGCTTCCATCTTCAAATCTATTTCTTAGCAGAACGTTTTAAGGAGCAAAAGAGAATGTTCGAATATGGTGGAGGATTTATTCAGGATCGCTCCATTTACGAGGACACTGGTATTTTTGCCAAAATGCATTTTGATAAGGGTACGATGTCCAAGGTTGATTATGAAACTTATACAAGCCTTTTTGAAGCAATGGTTATGACGCCTTACTTCCCACATCCCGACTTGTTAATTTATTTGGAAGGCTCATTAGACGATATCCTTTATCGAATCCAAAAACGCGGTCGCACGATGGAGCAAGAAACACCAATTGATTATTGGCAAGAAATGCACGGACGCTATGAAGACTGGATTAGCCATTTCAGTGCTTGTCCAATTCTTCGCTTAAACATTAAGGATTATGACCTTCAAGAGGAAGGTGCCTCAATCGAGCCAATCCTTGAGCAAATTTCACGGATTTTAAATATCAATAAATAAGTATTAGAACAAGCAAATATAATGCGGCGATAAAAGTTCACTCTTTATCGCCGCATTTTTTTCTATACGTCGTTTTCTTATTGCTTGTTGTTTTTTTGTAAATGTCCTAAGGCCGACATTTACACCTTCTGTGTGGCGCTGCCACCCCTTGGGTGGTTTAGTGCTACAAATTATTTTTGCACGGCACTTTTCGCTTCTTTTCATTGTTTTTAAAAGGCAATATCGCTAGTAATTTAAACATTTTTTTCTAAAAGCAACAATCTTTGCGAAAAGATCCTCTATATAAAAAAAATCCGCTACGGTTTACGTAACGGATTTTAAATCTCCAATTTATGCGCTTTGCTTTTCAACAATATCAATGGAGGAGGAAAGGGGATTCGAACCCCTGCGCGGTTTGACCCGCCTGTCGGTTTTCAAGACCGATCCCTTCAGCCGGACTTGGGTATTCCTCCGTATCGACAAAAGATACTATATCATTTCTATTTGGTCGTGTCAACAAAAAAATCATTTTGTTTTTACTATTATGCCACAACTGCTTTCAAATAAAACAAGAAGAGAACGAGATTAATCTCGTTCTCCAACTATTATTTAATCACTTCACGATTTCCCATGTAAGGACGAAGCACCTCTGGAATAACGACACTTCCATCAGCTTGCTGATAATTTTCTAAAATTGCTGCTACGGTTCTTCCAATTGCAAGACCAGAACCATTTAATGTATGAACATGCTCTGGTTTGCCCTTTGGATCTCTACGGAAGCGGATATTCGCACGACGAGCCTGGAAGCTTTCGAAATTACTACAAGAAGAAATTTCACGGTACGTATCATAGCTTGGAATCCATACTTCAATATCGTATTTCTTTGCAGCCGTAAAGCCTAAATCACCAGTACACATCCTCATCACACGGTATGGAAGACCTAATAACTGAAGGACTTTTTCAGCATTACCTGTAAGCTTTTCAAGCTCCTCATAAGAATCCTCAGGCTTAACAAATTTCACAAGCTCTACTTTATTAAACTGATGCTGACGGATTAAACCACGTGTGTCTCTTCCAGCAGAACCCGCTTCAGAACGGAAGCATGCACTGAAAGCTGCATAGTTGATTGGAAGTTCTTCGCCGTTTAAGATTTCGTCACGGTGATAGTTTGTCACTGGCACCTCAGCAGTTGGAATTAAGAAATAATCCTCACTTTCAATCAAGAAAGCATCCTCTTCAAACTTCGGTAGCTGACCTGTACCCGTCATACTTGCACGGTTCACCATGTATGGAGGTAAGATTTCTTGGTAGCCATGCTCTTCTGTATGAAGATCAAGCATAAAGTTAAATAACGCTCGTTCAAGACGTGCTCCAAGCCCTTTATAAAAAACAAAACGGCTTCCAGTTACTTTTCCTGCTCGTTCAAAATCTAAAATACCTAATTTGTCAGCTACTTCCCAGTGAGGCTTTGGTTCAAAATCAAACTGTCTTACCTCACCCCAAGTTCTATGAAGGATGTTATCATCCTCAGATTCCCCTACAGGAACACTTTCATGAGGGATATTCGGAATGCTTAGCATTAGGTTTTCAAGTGTTTCTTCTACTACGCGAAGCTCTTCATCCAACACCTTGATTTTGTCGCCAACTTCACGCATTTCAGTAATTAAGTGATCAGCGTTTTGCTTTTCTCTCTTAAGAGCTGCAACCTGCTGAGTTACCTCATTGCGCTTACTCTTTAATGCTTCTGCCTCAACAATTAACTCTCTTCTTCTTGTGTCTAGCTCTTCAAATTTATCGAAGTCAGATAAATCCTCACCACGATGCTGAAGCTTTGCTTTTACTTCTTCAAAATTGGCACGTAAATACTTAAGATCTAACATTTCAAAAACCTCCCATTTATTTTAAAAAACAACAAAAAACTCCCGTCCCCTAAAAAAGGGACGAGAGTTACCCGCGTTGCCACCCTAGTTGAAAGCAAAAAAAGCTTTCCACCTTAAATCAATAACGGTTTTACCCGAAAGTATTTACTAACCCCATAATAAGGCGTTCCATACTCCACTCAAGGATGGATTCACAAGGTCCATTCACTGATTTGCACCGACCATCAGCTCTCTATTCGAACGGAGTTCCTGCTACTATTTCCTCTCATTGCTTTTGCTATAGGGAATTTTGTCTCTTAATTTACTATAATTATCTTCCAATTGCAACCCTTTTATACAATTGATTCTTTGATCATATTAATAAAATAGGCAGTAATACGATAGTCATCCGTTAACTCTGGATGAAAGGAGCACCCTAATAGATTTCCCTCTCTCGCCATCACAATGCGTTCATTATGCTTGGCTAGCACCTCGACATTTTCACCAGCTTGAACTATATGAGGAGCACGAATGAAGACAGCATTAAAGTCATCAGCAATGCCAGCAATATCTAAATTGGCTTCAAAGCTCTCCCTTTGTCGACCGAAAGAGTTTCTCTCAACGGTCACATCCATCACACCAATATGTGGTTCATCATCACCAACTAAATTTTTCGCTAGTAAAATAAGTCCAGCGCATGTCCCAAACATTGGCTTGCCATTTTGGGCGAAACTTTTTAGGCCCTCCATGAAATTATATTTATCGATTAATCTTCTAATCGCTGTACTCTCGCCACCAGGTATGACTAACCCATCTATTTCTTCTAGCTGTTCGTTTTTCTTAATGATAACTGCTTCTGCTCCACAAGCTTCGATCGCTTGAATATGCTCGCGAACCGCCCCTTGTAGCGCTAATACTCCTACCTTCACCATCATCTTTTACCAGCCACGTTCTTGCATGCGTGCTTCAGGAGCTAGAGCTGAAATTTCAATCCCTTTCATCGGTGTTCCTAGCTCTTTGGATAGCTCTGCAATCAATTTATAGTCTTGGTAGTGTGTTGTAGCCTCTACAATCGCACGAGCGAATTTAGCTGGATTTTCGGATTTGAAGATTCCAGAGCCAACAAATACGCCATCTGCTCCTAATTCCATCATCAAAGCAGCGTCAGCAGGCGTTGCTACCCCACCAGCGGCGAAGTTCACTACTGGCAAACGTCCAAGTCTCTTAATCTCTAATAGAAGCTCATAAGGTGCCCCTAGGAGCTTTGCTTCCGTCATCACTTCATCTTCACTCATGTGCACCAATTTTCGAACCTGTGCATTTACTTTTCTGATATGGCGAACCGCCTCAACAATATTCCCTGTTCCTGGTTCGCCTTTTGTCCGTAACATCGAAGCGCCTTCACCGATACGACGAGCAGCTTCCCCTAAGTCACGACAACCACAAACAAATGGGACCGTATAATCTCTTTTGTTCAAATGGAACTCTTCATCTGCCGGTGTTAATACTTCACTCTCATCGATGTAATCAACACCCATTGCTTCTAAAACTCTTGCTTCTACAATGTGACCAATTCGGGCTTTTGCCATTACAGGAATGGACACAGCATTCATGACTTGCTCAACAATTCGGGGGTCTGCCATACGCGCTACTCCACCAGCAGCCCGAATATCAGATGGGACTCTTTCTAGTGCCATTACCGCAACAGCACCTGCTTCTTCTGCAATCCTCGCCTGCTCAGCATTGACAACGTCCATAATGACGCCACCTTTTTGCATTTCAGCCATACCACGTTTAACATGATCTGTTCCTGTCTTCACGTTCCTATCCCCTCTCCTAGAGTTTTTTGCTTGAAGCAAAAAACGATCCTTAGTCTTTTTTCGAAGCTCGTCGTTCTTACTTAAAAAGTCTACTAAATCTATCGGAATGAGTTTCTTTCCTAATGAAAATAAACAATAAAAAAGGGCTCCTGTCAATACAGGAAACCCCTTTTTTGTAAATATTCATTTAGAACCAGCCTTTTACCGCTGATGCTACACCTCCGAATAAATCTCCGAAGAATCCGCCGATTCCACGCATCATAAGCACGAACCAGTTCGCTTTTTCAACATCCTCTGCTGCTACTAGATCAACAGTTTGACTCTTTTGACCATCTTCACTTAAGAAAATTGCCTCTTCGCCATCCTTAGCTTTGATTGTTAACGTACCGATCTTATCTCCTTTTTTAATAGGAGCCGTTAACTCGCCATCTTTATTTAATTTCTTTTCATCAAGCTCAAGAACTGTTTCGAAGTTGTCTTTCTGATCCACGCTTACTACACTCGTAAGTGCTTCTTTCGTGTGGATTTTCACACTGTCTTCTTTACCTTTTGCAACAGGTACAGTCTTTGTTCCCTTTATTTGATAATTTGCGGGTACAATTTCTTCTTTAGTAAAGTTGTTAAAGGCAAAGTCTAATAACTTTCTTGTTTCAACAAAACGAGCTGTTTGCGATTTTGTTCCCATCACAACTGTAATATATCTTTGACCATTTCTTTCCGCTGTTCCAGTAAAACATGCACCAGCAAAATCTGTAGTCCCTGTCTTTAAACCATCTAGACCTTCATAAGTAAATTGTTGATAGTTTGGATAATCCTCAGCTAGATTTTTATAGCTCTCGAGCATATAGTTCCAGTTATCCATAACAAACGCATCTTCCGTACCTTCAGCAAAAGTCTTTTCAGGAATACTAGATGTCTCTAATACTTCTGGAAAGTCCTTTAATAAATGATAAGCCAATTTCGCAACCGCTCTGGCAGACATCACATTTTCTTCTTCAGGTTCACCAACAATTTGGTCTGGGAAGTACTTCACTAAATCACGGTTATTTATTCCTGATGCATTGACGAATTTAAACTCTCCTAGTCCCAGTTCTTCCGCTTTTTCATTCATCAATTTAACAAAATTAGGTTCAGAACCTGCAACTATTTCAGCTACAGCAGTAGTAGCCGCATTGGCAGATTCGATCGCCATTGCAGAATATAAATCCTCAAGCTTATAAGTTCCACCATTGCGCAAATATACATTGCTCAATGCCGTATTATGAGACATCTCTGATAAAGCTGGTGAAACTGTATAGGTTTGATCCCACTTTACTTTTCCTTCTTTAACAGCTTCTAAAAGAAGATACTCAGTCATCATTTTAGTCATACTAGCAATTCCTAGTACAGTCTCAGCATTTTTTTCATAGAGAATCTTTCCTGTTTTAGCATCTACTAAAATTACTGCATTGGCATTAATATCTATTGGTGCAGCAGCTGCAGCTGGCTTTTGTATTATTCCTAACATTAATACAAACGTTAAAAAACATAATAGCCCTTTTTGTATTAAGCTTTTTTTCATGATGAGCCCTCCCAGTCTTCATTTACACTCTTGTTATTTTAACATAGTTCCAAATCCAATAATAGATAGAGTATTTTCCTATTTTTAGTCTGAATGTCCTGATTTTGCACTCTAATTTACCATGGAATCCACAAAAAAAACTGACCACCAATGAACTAGTCGTTCAGAGTATGATGGTCAGCCTTTGATTTATTATGACATCGAATAGTTTGGAGCCTCTTTCGTAATTTGAACATCATGCGGATGACTCTCGCGGAGTCCTGCACCTGTCATACGAATGAATTGGGCGTTCTCTCTTAAGGCTAATAAATCTTTTGTTCCGCAATATCCCATTCCAGAACGAATACCGCCTACTAATTGATAGATAGTATCTTGAAGAGGTCCTTTATACGGAAGTCTACCTTCAATTCCTTCTGGGACAAACTTTTTATTATCCTCTTGGAAATACCTGTCCTTTGAGCCTTTTTCCATCGCAGCCACGGAGCCCATACCGCGATATACCTTAAAGCGACGTCCTTGGTAGATTTCCGTTTCACCTGGACTTTCTGACACCCCAGCAAGTAAGCTACCAAGCATTACTGCGTGGCCACCAGATGCTAGTGCCTTCACGATATCTCCAGAGTATTTAATGCCACCATCGGCAATAATCGCTTTTCCGTGTTTTCGAGCTTCTGTTGCACAATCATAAACGGCCGTAATTTGTGGGACACCTACACCAGCAACAACACGAGTCGTACAAATTGAACCTGGTCCGATTCCAACTTTGACAATATCGGCTCCAGCCTCAATTAATTCTCTTGTTGCCTCTGCCGTTGCCACGTTTCCAGCAATTAGTCCTACATTTGGATGAGCCTCTCGAATTTGGCGAACCGTCTCGATTACCCCTTTAGAATGACCATGTGCTGTATCAACAACAAGAACGTCAACATGAGCCTTCACAAGCTCTTCTACACGCTTCATCGTATCTTTCGTAACACCTACTGCTGCTCCTACTAACAAACGGCCTGAATGGTCCTTTGCAGAGTTCGGGAATTCAATTACTTTTTCAATATCCTTGATTGTAATTAAACCCTTCAAAATGCCATTTTCATCTACAAGTGGTAATTTTTCAATTTTATACTTTTGTAAAATCTTTTCTGCTTCGTCCAAAGTCGTTCCGACTGGAGCAGTAACGAGGTTTTCCTTTGTCATCACATCAGAAATAATGATGGAGTAATCTTGAATAAAACGGAGGTCACGGTTGGTAATAATGCCAACAAGCTTTTGCTCTTCTTCATTGTTGACAATAGGGACACCAGAAATTCGGTATTTTCCCATGAGATGCTCAGCATCATAAACTTGGTGGTCAGGGGTTAGGAAAAATGGATTCGTAATAACTCCACTTTCAGAGCGTTTTACTTTTAACACTTGATCAGCTTGTTGCTCAATTGACATATTTTTATGGATTATGCCTAACCCACCTTGTCTTGCCATCGCAATTGCCATTTCTGCTTCAGTAACAGTATCCATTCCAGCACTGATGATCGGAATATTTAATCTAACTTTATCCGTAAGCTGTACCTGCAAATTAACATCCTTCGGTAAAACTTCTGATTTACCTGGAATCAAAAGAACATCATCAAAGGTTAATCCTTCTTTAGCAAACTTATTTTCCCACATCTTTTTGACCTCCTAGACTCGAAAATATTATTAGTAGGTTATCAATTGGTTAAAATACTGTCAAGGATAAGCTTATATGTTTGATTTTTCTAATAACTTGGAGGTAAGCCTGTTGTCTACTTTTCATTGGTCTTTATTCTCGATGTTTTTCTCTGCTAGCTATACGCAAAACTTTCTTAAGAATTGCTATTTAAAAAATGGGATTGAACAGCCCGAACAAAAAGCTTACGAAAATTGCTACCCTTTTATATACTATCTCGAACATGGGAAAATATATTACGAACAAGCCAAAACTTCTCCTTTAATTATCCAACCCATTTTGCTCTTCTATGGATTTGTTCATTTAATTAAGGCCTGTATCCTAACTGTTGACCCAGACTATCCGGAAACGACTTCAGTACTTGCTCACGGGGTATCGGCAAGAAAAAGAAAGAAACAGCAATATCACTTTTCCCAGGATGAAGTAAAATTTCAAAAGACTGGACTATTTCCCTTTATTTCTGAAAAATTGTTTCACATGAAACAGATAGAAGGAGATAAGGTCTCCATGGATAGTCTTCTCAAACAGATACCCGAGCTATCAGATTTAATTCATCAATTAGATGGAAGACATTCCTTTGTAAATGTGAACGAGGAGCGTAATATTCTTTCTATTCCTGTGAAGGTTCTAGACGTTTTTCATATGACAGAAAACCGTTTTGTAGATTTTTTTATCAGCAAAGCTTCCACGGCTGAATATACGTTCAAACATTTTGATAAGAATTTTCTTGTCTTTGAAAGAGAAGGACAGAACGATTACGACTATACTCCATTGAAATACAATCTTTTTAAACAATCCTTTGCCCTACCTCTAATGAAAGAACAGGGCTTCATGTTAAATGAACTACTGGTTCACTACCTCCTACTCTACAATCTAAGTATGATTGCTAGATACGAAACCGAATGGTGGAGTGAACTTGTTAAAACCATGCCTACAAAAGATTTCCCTTTAATCGAAACCTTTTTACACATCACCTTAGACAAAGGACCATTTTTAATCTATCAGCAGCTAATAAGTAAGAAAAAGTAAGTCTTTATCTAATGATGCGGCCGGCATCATGCCTTTATATAGTAAAAGTCACCATGAACTTTGCCATGGTGACTTTTATCTTTATGGTTCTTCTTATTAGGCCGGCTCCGAACGCCGGATCTCTTCGTCAGGTGTACTCACTATACCCACTTAACCGGAGAAATTCCGTTTATTTTAGAAAATTAATAGACATTACGTGAAATAGGCGGAGATTTTTCGCTAAATGACCTAATAAGGCTTAAAATCATGAAATATGTATGGCTTAACCGGAAAAATTCCGCTTATTTATAGAGAAGTAGAGCACATTTCTGATTTAGCCGGAATTTTTCCTCCTATTTTTCAATGTAATAAATTTAACACTCACCTTTATTAGAGCTTAGATCAAAAAAAGAGTACCCTTTGGATACTCTTTCGCTTTGCCCGGCAACGTCCTACTCTCACAAGGGGACAGCCCCTAACTACCATCGGCGCCGAAGCTTAACTTCCGTGTTCGGACTCTGGTCGTCTATGACCATCGGATCTCTTCGTCAGCTTCGCTCGTTCAGTCCTCGCGTACATCGTACGCTCCGGGCTTCTCTCCCTCGCTTCCTTGACCTCCTCGGTCCTAGCCAACCTCGTGTTTTTTACTTTTTACTTTGTTTCTTTTGTTCATTGTCCTTACGGACAATATTTTCACATACAAAAAAAGAGTACCCTTTGGATACTCTTTTGATTTGCCCGGCAACGTCCTACTCTCACAAGGGGACAGCCCCTAACTACCATCGGCGCTGAGAAGCTTAACTTCCGTGTTCGGACTCTGGTCGTCTATGACCGTCGGATCTCTTCGTCAGCTTCGCTCATTCAGTCCTCGCGTACATCGTACGCTCCGGGCTTCTCTCCCTCGCTTCCTTGTCCTCCTCGGTCCTAGCCAACCTCGTGTTTCTACTTTCAAGTTTGTTTTTCTTTTTCATTGTCCTTACGGACAATATTTTCACATACAAAAAAGAGTACCCCATTGGATACTCTTTCGCTTTGCCCGGCAACGTCCTACTCTCACAAGGGGACAGCCCCTAACTACCATCGGCGCTGAGAAGCTTAACTTCCGTGTTCGGTATGGGAACGGGTGTGACCTTCTC
>NZ_SUND01000033.1 GCF_005280205.1 Bacillus yapensis
ATGCTACACTCCCCGCTCGGTTTCCCTTACGGATAAGTTGGCTGATGATAGGGTAAAGATTGTGATATCTCCCTACTGCTTTGCTAAAGCAGATTTCCTAAATGCCCTTATGGGCGCACAACTTCGCGAGGACTAACGATGCTAGCATTTAAACTACCAATATGGCAGACATTTATGGATACAGGTTGGTTCTTGGTGTCTAAGGTTACAACTATGAAGTGCTCACGGTCTTTATCTTCTAAAAATTCCTTTAGTAATTCATACGCATCCTGTGGAGACCGAATAGTTCTTTTCTTGTAAAGTACGCTAGTTTCTTTAACTAATTTAACTGATACAATATTGACCCTTTTGGCTGATTTATTCATTTTTCAAACTCCCTCTATTAGTATATTAAACATCGCAATTCATCTTAATAATATATATTTATATTTTCCTTAAAAACAGAATAATTAGAATCCTTTATTCTCTAGGTGGATATTTTATCCTACTAAATTACAAATAATTACTGTATAATCGTTAGGAGATAAATGTAAATAGGGGGTAAGGAACTATGACTATTCGATTATGTGGAAGTGATGGTTGTCGACTTGAATACGGACATCCTGGTAAGCATAATAAATTTCCTGAAAAGGTATGGACAGATTTATTTAGAAGCAAAGATACTGATAAAGTAAATAAGGCAGGATACGCAACCCCTAGAGGTGGAGATAAGGGTGCATACCAAAATCATGTTTACAGGAATAATAAGGTGATTATACCCTTCGAGAGATTGGGAAATGTTGATTTAAATAATTATAAAGATGGATATGTAATTAGATTATTTCCCAACCAGTACTTTGAAAGTTCGGGTGTAGTAAAGCCAGAGTTTTTACATCCTGATGCATTTGTTAAAGTTGGAGTAAATGCATTTTTGCTATATCGAACTCATGCTTCTTTCAGAGAATTACCTCCATTAAGGAACTGGGAAGTAAGGCACTTAGAAAAAAATGGACAAACGGTAACACGAAGAGGAAAAGATGTTAACGATGTGGGGCATTATGTCTTACGACTATCTTCAATTAGCACTGATAGAGAAAGAAAAGAAGGACCACCACAAGGAATTTTTGCTCCAGAATATGCTGATGCTGAAACTAACTATCTTTCTAGAGCTTTCTTAGCCTGGTTAATAATAAAAACACATAACAGTCCATATGATGGAAGTGACTTTGAACATCTAGAAACAATACTAAATAACCATAACTTAATTAATATTTCGCACTTGGAAGGTAAGTCAATATTAAATAATTCTATTACTAGCTGTCCTTTATGCGAAAAAACAATAATGTATGAACAGTTACATGAGATGGTCTCTTTTGATGGAGCTTCAGGACTAGCTAATTCACAACAACAGGTTGCAGGTGCAACTAGGTCAACTTCAGTAAACTTGTTTCATATGGTTCCATTAGTATATGAAACACTTGAACATAAACCAGAGCAAGTAGCTTGGGGTCATGCTATATGTAATACTAGATTAGGACAAAGAGAATGCCTCCCTCTTAGTGAATTAAAAGAAGAAGGTACACCAGTTGGATATATCCATGAAGACTCTGGTGCAGAAGGATTTGGTTGGATTAGTAACGATGAGCAATTTATTCGTACAGAGAATGGTGATGTATGGATAAAAATTACTGATGCTGAATTTGATTTAGACTCTGAAGATTAAAGTAAAAAGCGGACTAATTGCTAGTCCGCTTTTTACTTTATAATTAAACAATGAGCCTTGGAGTTAACTTATCTCGCGTCAACTTCAGTATTCTAATCTCTTTAGTAAGCTCTTCTATCTGCTTAAAGTAATCATGCATAATACTGTTGAAGCTTGTTGTATCTTTTATTATAGGAATTTCTATCGTTTTAAAGTCTTTCTTACTAATTTCTTTAAATGTACTTCCATTAGCCATTGAAATTATTTTATTTTTATTGAGTTTTGCCCAAAAATACAATTGATATATAGAAATCTTCTCATTTGGTATAATCACAATAAAACCTTGATTTGTTGTAGTTGACTTTTGATTAATGGCCAATTCACCAATTGTTGCTCTACTTGATAATAGTAAAGAATACGGAGGAATTAATTTTGCAGAACTATTTTCCAAGCCTTCCCTAGTTATTTTTCTTTGGGAATCTAAGACAAAAATCTCTTTGCTACTAGTTAAATCTGAGGGAGTAAACCAATTAATATCTCCATTTTCCCAATAACTTTCATTGGAAGTCTTAGGTGTCCCTCCACCCATGATTTTCACAACTTCCCCAATCTTTACATTTTCACGAACAATCATATTCTTTCTATCGTCGGGGATTGTTTCATCTAAAAACCAGTACTTATATGTTCTTTCTGCTAACTTTTCTAAGTTATCTATTATGCTATAATTTAA
The DNA here is from genome assembly GCF_005280205.1 of Bacillus yapensis. Classification (GTDB taxonomy): domain Bacteria; phylum Bacillota; class Bacilli; order Bacillales; family Cytobacillaceae; genus Robertmurraya; species Robertmurraya yapensis. The sequence goes on from NZ_SUND01000033.1 coordinate 2,412, forward strand.
TTCAATTTTTCTATCTAAGTCTCCTAGTGTTTCCGCAACTTTTTTTTGAGCTTGCAAGTTAGGCAACTTAATTGGAATATTCTTTGTAGATGTAAGAGATAGTTCTTTAAAAGTGCTCCCATTAGCCAAACTTTCTATATATTCTTTTTTAGCAATAAGAAAGTAATAAAGATATTCAGTTAAAATAATTTCCTCATTGCAAATAAAACTTTTAAATCCTTGATTTGTAGTTACCTCGTTAGCAGCAATAGCAACGTATCCTATTGGAGCTCTTGAAGAAAACAATACTGTACCTCTAGGCAACAACTTAGTAGAACTATTCTGCAATCCTAACTGAGTAATATTACGCTCTCCTCGAGATATATTTCTAAAAGGATGACCTGATAAGTCTTTAGGAGTTATCCAAGGAATCGTTCCATTTTCGTAGTACTCTATTTTTTTTGTTGACGGCGTTGAACCATTTAATATCTTAGTGATTTCACCTAATGTATAATTCTTAAACTCACTTATCATAACAAATCCTCTAGATTCTTCAATATTTTCATTTGAAGTTTATGCGATTGTTTAAATTGCTCTTCTAATAGCAGTTTATATTCTTCAACTACCTGGTTGAACCCTATTTCATTTTCGGACTCTTCTTTAATTCCGGTATATAAACTTGGAGTTATCTTGTATTCTTTCTCTATAATTTCATCAATATGAACCTTACTATAAAAACCACTTTCAGAATAAGCCTCATTATTATAGAATTTAAAGGAATGATAAATATCCGCGATTGTTTTTACTTCATCTTCTGAAAATATCCTACTTTTTTTATTAACTAACGTCCCTAAACTACTTGCATTAATAAATAATATCTCTTTTTCTCTTCTAGCATGATTATTACTACCATCTCTATTTTTACTTAGAAAAATTAAAGCACTCGGTATTCCTGTTCCAAAGAACATTTTTTCTGGAAGTTGCACAACACAGTCCACATAGTCATTATTAACTAAGTATTTCCTTACACTTTTTTCTGCAGCTTGATTACTTGTTAAGGCCCCATTTGCAATAACAAAACCCGCTAAACCACCATCCTTTAGATGATGTAGAAAGTGTTGAATCCACATATAATTTGCATTACTATTTGTCACAGGTCCAATCAAACGTCTATCATCAAGGGATAAGCGTTCCGCTCCCCAATCTTTCATATTAAAGGGTGGATTAGATATCACAGTTTCAGCTTTTAAATCCGGAAATTGGTCATTAAGTAAAGTATCACCTTGTTTAATCTTTGGGAAAATCCCATGAAGAATACCATTCATTTTTGCTAATTTTATTGTAAGTTCATTCTGTTCCTGTCCAATAAAAGTCAGGTTTTCGCTGTTTTCACTATACTTATTAGATTGAATGAACATGCCTCCCGTACCACAAGCGGGGTCGTACACAGTACCTTTTATAGGCTCTAGCATTGCAACCAATAGTTTTACTATTGAAGAAGGTGTGAAAAATTCTCCGCCTCGATTACCTTCTGTAGATGCAAAATTACTTATAAAGTATTCATATACTCTTCCAAGCAAATCAACATTTCTGCCATTATGTGTAGAAAAGATTTCTTGTGAAAAAAGTTTTATTATATCACTAACTACTTCATTAGGAATATTAGAGTTTTTATATATCTTAGGGAGCGCGTCTTTTAATTCGTCATATTCAGATTCTAAGATTGTCATAGCATTATCAATTAACTCTTTAATACTTTCACTATCTGCATTTTCTAAAAGGTATTCCCAGCTTGCCTCTTGAGGAATATAAAACACATTTACTTTGGTATACTCAGCCTTGTTTTCTAAGACTTTCTGAATCTCTTTCTTATCCTTCTTATCTTCACTTTTATCTTCTATTTTTTCCAAAATCTCCATTTTTCGGTGTTCATGCTTCAAAGATAAAAATTTTAAGAATAATAAAGGTAAGACATAGTTTTTGTACTCACTAGGAGCTATTCTCCCTCTTAACTTATTTGCAGCTGAAAATAGTTCTTTATCAAATTCAATATCAGCGAATAACATTATACTCCTCCTTCATATGCCCTTCGGTAAACACAAACATATGTTCTCATACCGAACATAATTAGTCAATAAAAATCCTGTATGCTGGTAGAATTTTATTATATCTTATATTGTCGAATTTTGCTTATTAATTTTAATGAATATAAAACTAACTGAACAAACATAAAAAAAGTGACTAAATAAGGAAAACACAGCTCATTTAGTCACTAAAATTCATTAAAACCTCATTTACTTATGGTACGGTTCTCCCCTATTAATCCGGTAAGCTCTATACACCTGCTCTACCAAAATCAGCCTCATCAACTGATGGGGAAATGTCATTTTTGAAAATGACAGTTTTTCATCGGAACGGTTTAACACTTGCTGACTTAATCCCAACGAACCACCAATGACAAAAGCAATTTTACTTTTTCCATACGTAGCTAGTTTATCAAGCGTATCTGCAAGTTCCTCTGAAGATTTCAGTTTCCCTTCGATTGCTAATGCAATCACATATGTATCGGGATGAATTTTTGCTAAAATTCGTTCCCCTTCCTTGTCTTTCACCTGCACCATTTCAGTTTCACTTAATTCTTCGGGTGCTTTTTCATCTGGTACCTCTATTACTTCCACCTTCGCATAGCTCGACAATCTCTTTAAATATTCGTCGATTCCTTGCTTTAAATATTTCTCTTTCAGTTTTCCAACGGTAATGATCGAGATATTCACATTTAATCCTCACTTTATGAACAAGATATCCACAAAACTTATCCACATATCCACATTTTCTATCCACATCTTGTATGAGATCATTCGTTCGCCACAACATATACAGCTGTATTTTGACAATATTCACAGGTTGTTGATAACTCTTCTCCCTCCACTTTAGAGAGCATCGGAAACGTCTCAAACTCGTCTACAATCGTATCTATAGCAAGATCTACATGTTCTTCGCAAGCATATATCATAACAATTCTACATCCTTTTTTATCAGAATTTTTTCACTTTGTGGATAACTACTTTATTAATCCACAACACATTCTAACATTTTCTCAAACCTTAAACCAATCCACAACAAAAAAAACAGGAAAGGTATTCCCTTCCTGCTTTATTTTGTCCGTGATTTAAAACTATAATGTGTTTCCAGCTAGCTTCATCGTTGTTTCTTGAAGCTTTCCTTCACGATAAAATTTCACTTGTAGCGATTCGCCAACGTTTTTCTTCGTATATAAATGCTTTCTTAACTCAATCGTATCATTAATCTTTTCTCCATCTAATTCCACTATAACATCAAGTTCCTTCAGACCAGCCTGTGATGCAGGAGAATTCGGCTCAACACGCATAACCGCAACCCCATTCGTAACGTCTTCTGGAAGCTTTAATGCTTCTTTTTGATAATAGGATGGAATTTCGTTCACCGATTGTAGTTCAATGCCCATATACGGGCGATTTACTTTGCCTAGCTTCTCTAAATCCTCAATAATTGGGATGGCAGAATTAATTGGAATCGCCAAGCCAATCCCTTCTACAGCACTTTCAGCAATTTTCATGGAATTAATCCCGATGACTTGCCCCGCAATATTGATGAGGGCTCCCCCACTATTTCCTGGATTAATGGCAGCATCTGTTTGTAAAACCTCTGCCTGCCAATCGACAACACCATTTTGGTCGATATCTACTGGAATTGCCCGCTCCAGGCCAGAAATAATTCCTTGCGTCACGGAGCCGGAGAAAATAGCGCCTAACGGATTCCCAATCGCAATCACAGGTTCTCCTGTTCTTAATGCATCAGAATCGCCAAATTCAGCGATCGTTTTGATTTTACTTCCATCAACCTCAAGGACGGCTAGATCAGTCCATACATCGCTTCCACGCAATGTAGCAGGAATTTTCGTACCATCTGTCATAGAAATCTCTAATGAACTTGCTCCTTCGACCACATGGTGATTTGTCACCACATAGGCCTTGCCACCTTCTTTTTTATAGATAACGCCGGAGCCCGTACCTGCTTCTTGGCCATTGCTTCCTTCCCAAAAACCAGTTCCTTGTATATTAGAAATTCCCACTACTGCATCAGCGGCTTTATCGACTGCTTTTGTAATATCAGTCTCCACATTAACTGCCACATTCCTTGTTTCAACTGCATTCTGATTTTCCTTTGCTTCCTCTGCTGGGGACGTACCTGGAAGAAGATTGTTATCCATAAGTCTTGGGAACGCCACAGCCACGAGCAAGGCTCCTAAAATTACTCCCACAAGACTAGCTAATACATAACCACCCTTATTCCCTTTTGGTTTTTTATAACGGTTTTCATAGTCTTGGTCGTAATAACCCATATTCTTACCATTCCTTTCACTAGAACGATTGCTAGAAGTTATTCTTCCTTTATATACCTAATTATAATCGCCAACCATGAAAAATCTAACAAAAAGCAGTGACTTTCTGTAATCTTACGACTTTGTTCATATTTTCTTCCCATTTTTTTACGATTTAGGTTCGTCACTTACAAAAAAAGAGTGTGGAATAGCTCCACACTCGCGTTAGACAGCAGTTAATGCCGTCGGGATTTTCGGGTCTGTGTCGTAGAGCTCAACCTGCTCCCCTACAATTATTCCTTGTTCCTGTAGGGTTTGCGTTACCGACATCGTCGCTAAATCCTTCATATTATTATCCAAGCTTAGATGAGCCAAATAGATTCGCTTTGTTTGATCGCCAATGACCTCACTCATCGCAATCGCCGCATCTTCATTGGAAACGTGGCCGACATCACTCAAAATTCTTCGCTTAATACTCCATGGGTAATGGCCCATGCGTAGCATTTGTACATCATGATTGCTTTCAAATACATACATGTCAGCATTTGAAATAATGCCCTTCATGCGGTCGCTCACATACCCTGTATCGGTAACAAGGACGAGCTTTTTCCCCTCATGATGGAAGGTGTAAAACATGGGCTCGGCCGCATCATGAGATACACCAAATGATTCAATATCTAAGGACCCAAAGCTCTTCACGGTTTCCATATCAAAGGTGAATTTTTGTTCTGTTGGAATCTCCCCAATTAACCCACTCATCGCATCCCATGTCTTTTGGTTCGCATAAATCGGAAGCTTATACTTCCGAGCCACAACTCCGACGCCTTTAATATGGTCGCTATGCTCATGAGTCACGAGTAATCCTGAAAGCTTGCTCATATCCCGATCAATTTTCGCAAATAAAGCTTCCATTTGCTTACCACTTAATCCTGCATCCACTAAAAAGGAATGCTCTTCCGTCTCGACAAATATAGCATTTCCTGTACTCCCGCTTGCGAGCACACTAAAGCGCATCCCCATCTTGCTTCACTCCACTATCTTTTTCTCTTCATTGTTTAATTGGATTATTTGACCTTCAACCGCGTTCACGAACAAATCCTCTTCTCCATTAACCACAACTCGCCAAACTGGCGTCAAAACCTGTGAAGAGGTTAAGTGTACCAAGGTATAATAGCCAAGCTCCACCTTCGTAATCTTACTTCCGAATGGCAATTCACCATTTTCGTATAAGGTTTCTATCGCATCAATAGGTTGATAGACGTTTACATCCTCTGAAAACTCCTCAAAGTTCTCAAGAAGTGTCTGCTTATAGCCGATGATTTCCTGTTCTTCATTCACATAAAAGGTCAATTCACCATTTAGGTTTTTATAGAGCTGCTTGCCTTCTATCTGTTGATAATAGGTAATTGTTTGTTCTGTCTCATTTACTTTCCAGAACTTGTACTGGTCACCCTTATAAATATTATTTTGTAAAAAAGGGCCCAGTTGCTCAGCGACATTCTCCTGGTTAATTGGATATGGCTCGTCCAGGATTGCTTCAATCATTGTCTCATTCTTAATTGTAATCGACTGTCCTGTCAAAGTTGTATCTGCAATTTTTCCCAATTCATCCTTTGCGAATTTCTTAGGAGTCGCACTTACATACTTGTCCCTCTTAATATTCTTTGGGAGTTCCTTATACTCAATTTCTTCCGTCTTTAGCTTATTTTCGAAAGAAGTTTCAGACATGAAATCTAGCTTATCGTACGTCTTATAAAACTCATTAAGCAAATAAATATTGAGAATGAGGAAGGTTACAATAAAGATTGTTTTAATTCTACTCCAATCCAAATTCCAACCCCTCCTCTCCCGAATTCATATTCCACCATTGATCCTTATATTTATAGTACCAAGAAGGTTCTAAGTGAATGAGGGGATCGCCGTTCGTTCTTTTCATTTCATAGCCAAGAACCAATTCTTGAATAAATTCCGGCTCAATATTTTCTCGTTCTTTTAGCCTTTTAAGTGTATCCACACCTGACATCAGTTCAACTGCTGATGATTCAACTGGTTGGTTATCTAGTATAAAATTATTTCGCAAGTATTGATAGATACTCGTTTTACCCCATATTTGCAAAATTTCAGACATCCCATTATCACTAAAAATAGGGTGTCCTGCAGAATCATAGATTCGGAATGATACCGTTTGTTCTAGCTCGTCAATCCCAACAAAATAATAGTTATCCGTCCAGCCCTTATGACCATTGACGAAATCAATACTTTGTTGGAGAAGATGACTCGAATCAATGGTAACATCCTTTTCTTGCGTTGTATCAACATATAATAAGGTATTCGTCTTCATATTTACACTCAGCAATGTAGATGAATCCTTATATTCTTCTCCAGCATCTGTCGAATTTCTTCTGACCGGATCTGGATTTCTAAATAATGCATCACGGAATTTAGTCGTTTCAATTACATCTAACAAATAATTGTATGCATTGATCGTCACCGGCTCGGAAAGAACCAAAAGCTTATGATTCTCTGACACAGTTTCTAGTGCATACGGAGCGAAGTACTTATTGGCTGAACCCTTTTCAAAATAATCTTCTTTAAAATTTGTGATGAATGATGCTGTTACACTCGTTCGAAATACTCGGTGGTCAGTTGTTGAAACAAAGTAGACATTTCCATTTTGCTTATTGATATTATTTAGATCAATAATGATTTGATCAAATGTTACACTCGCTGTATTTTCATCTTTAATTCCCAGTACATTCTTGTATACCTCCATCGGTACGAGGTCTGGAAACACGATTTGGGCATGTCCCTTTTCATAAATAAACTCAGATAGGTTGCCCGTTTGATTTGTCACATCTTCTAATTCCGCAAAGCTCCATGTACTAATCTCTTTAATAATCCGATCGATTTCACTAATTTGGGTCGTACCATAGTGCTCATTATCATGGTGATAATAAATTTGAACTGGTTTTATAACTTGATTAATCTCTCTACTTTCACTAATCTCCACACTTGGTACAAAAGAAGGATCGTCCATCAATTCATTCTTTGGTTGATAAGTCCAAATGCTCCATGTTAAATAAATACTCATCACAATTAGGATGGTTAAGATGATTGATTTTATATTTTCATATGTCATGACCAATCATCCTCTTCCGTTTGTAAATAAGGCAAGCTAAACGAAACAGTAGTTCCCTTTCCTTCTACACTTCTAGCCCAAATCTTACCGCCGTGAGCCTCTACCATTTCTTTAGCAATCGCTAAACCAAGACCTGTACCACCAAGCTTTCTTGTTCTAGCTTTATCCACTCGATAAAAACGTTCAAAGATTTTTTCGAGATTATCTTTCGGGATCCCGACTCCTTCGTCAGAAACACTAATAACGATCATTTCTTCTTCTTCCACCATTTTAAAGGTAATCTTTCCACCCTCTGGGGAGTATTTCAACGCATTAGAAATAATATTGTCTAATACTTGGGTCAATTTATCTGGATCGATCTCCACAAAGGTTGCTTGATCAAGCAGTTTTCGCTCAAATCGAACATTTTGCTCCTTCGCTAATTCAAAACGATCGATGATACGATTATAAAATTGAACAAAATCGACCCACTCAGTTGTTAGCTGATAATCCTTACTATCTAATTTTGAAAGCTGCAATAGGGCGTTTACAAGGCGTATCATTCGCTCTGTTTCATTTTGCGTTACTTCTAAAAAGTTAGGGGCAATTTCTTCGTCCTTCCAAGCTCCTTCGGCAAGTGCTTCGACATAGCTTCTCATCGTCGTCAATGGTGTTCGAAGCTCATGAGAAACGTTCGCTACAAACTCGCGTCTCTCCATATCAATTTTTTCTTGTTCAGTTATATCATGAAGGACCGCTATTAAACCATTTACAAAACCAGTTTCTTTTTGAATTACACTTATATTCGCCCGTAGTACATACGGTTTTGTCGCAGTACTATAATTTAAAATAATGGATTCCTTGGTTTCGATTAATTCTTCAAGCGTATACTCTTCCTCTATGCCTAAAAGAGAAATGATCGACGTTGATAAAATTGTTTCACGTGAAACATCCAACATTTTCGCAGCAGGCTCATTAATCAGAATAACTCTCCCTTTGCGATCGGTGGCAATTACCCCATCCGTCATATAGGAAAGTACGGAGGAAAGTTTCCTTTTCTCTCCCTCAGTTGTGGCCTGCGCCTCTTGGAGCTTTTTCGTCAAACTGTTAAAGGTCATCGCTAATTCGCCGATTTCGTCATAGCCATACACTTTAACTTTTCTCGAAAAATTCCCTTTCGACATAGCAATCGCTTGTTTTCTCATATCAGTGATTGGTCTTGTAATCGTTCGCGCAAGAAAGACTACCAAAAGTGCACTAATTCCTAGCGAAATCGCTGTACCCGTGGCAAAAATTTGATTAATCGTCTTCATTTGAGAATAGACATTTTCAACATCGGCGATTAATAATATTCCTCCGATCACATCATCATCCACTTTAATCGGTTCTGCTAGTTTCCAAATTCGATTACCGGATGGACGATGAATAAGCGTTTGATCATCCCCGTCTTCGTCAGACGTGGCAATCACCTTCCAAATTAGTCCATCTGTCGTTCTTTGGCCAACAATCCCTTGATTATTTGGATCTGACGTCCCTATAATTCTTAAAGAGGTCCCTTCAATTACCTGAACCTCCGAAATATCTGAAGTATTATTGAAATCCTTTAAAATATTGTAGACATCTTCTTGTAACGTCGGTCCATCTTCTTCTGGATTTCTTTCCTTCGCCATTTCTTCGCCCACATAATAAGACAATAAATCGACCCGCTCTTGAATAGACGTTTCAAAGTTTCTTAATAGTGTAGACTCTAGCTGGCGAACAAAATACGCACCGATAATTTGCATCGCAACCAGTAAGAGCAACACGTAAATGAGTACAAGCTTCAAATGAATGGAACGAAAAAAACCTACTTTTTTCATGGAAATGAATTACTCCTGTTCAGGATTTCTTAAGTAGTACCCTACCCCTCTTCTTGTTACGATCCATGTAGGATGACTCGGATTATCCTCGATTTTTTCACGGAGGCGTCGAATCGTCACATCGACTGTTCTCACATCACCGTAATAATCATAGCCCCACACTGTTTGAAGAAGATGTTCCCTTGTCATGACTTGTCCAATATGCTTTGCTAAGTAATGAAGCAATTCAAATTCTCGGTGTGTCAATTCAATCTTCTCTCCGCGTTTTGAGACAATATATGCATCAGGATGAATGATCAATTGTCCCACTGCGATTTCATTTGTTTCATCTTCTTCAGCTTGTGAAGACACATGCTGATGTCTTCTTAAATTTGCTTTCACACGAGCAATTAGCTCTCTTGAACTAAAAGGCTTGGTTACATAATCATCGGCCCCTAGCTCTAGGCCTAAAACTTTATCTATTTCTGAATCTTTTGCTGTTAACATAATAATCGGCATCTCATATTTCTTTCGGACTTCTCGACAAACCTCCATGCCGTCTCTTTGAGGCAGCATAATGTCCAATAAAATTAGATCCGGCTTGATTTCCTCCACCATTTCAAGGGCTTTATTGCCATCGTAGGCGCAATAAACATCATATCCCTCTTTTTTTAAATTGAACTGGAGAATATCCGCAATTGGTTTTTCATCATCAACAACCAGAATTTTTTTATCCATACCTTTTCTCCTTTAAGATAAGATTGAATACCCCTTTAAAAACATTCTTTCATTTACTTTACCATTTTATCAAAGGGAATTCATCTATTACTAATGCTACAACAACAAAGAGCCTCTAGCATTTCTAGAGACTCTTTCTAAAGATAAGTAAAGCTCAAGTCTAAACGCCGATAGGCATACCTTTTTGCTTAGCTTATCACAAGTAATCTAATGGGTTTTCCAGATTGCCATTTTTATAGATTTCAAAATGCAAATGAATCCCTGTTGAATTTCCGGTAGAACCCATCACTCCGATTTTTGAACCTTTGCTCACGGTTTCCCCTACACTCACATTAATAGAGGATAGATGAGCATATACGGTCTCATAACCGTTTTGATGGTCAATTACGACTTTATTTCCATAGCCGCTAGAATTACCAGCAAATTTCACGATTCCGTTATCTGCTGCCTTGATGGTTCGATCACTTGGGCGTGCAATATCAATCCCTTTATGAAACTTGCCCCATCTACTGCCTTGTTTACTGGAAATATAACCTCCAACTGCTGGCCATGCAAATGTTCCATCACCTCGAGATGGAATGACCTTTGTCCCTTTAACCACAATATAGGCAGTTGGCTTTTCAAGAATGTTTTCGTTAAGCATTTCTTTATTTAAAAGAACACCATTATGTTCTGAAATTTTATATGTTACCTCTCTAGAACCGTCTTTCCCCTCTTGCTTCACTTCAGTATCGCCTTTATACATCGATTCATCTTCCTCGACGATTTTGTCATAAGGAATGGCTTCCTTTAAAAAGACTTCCTTCTCGACCATCACTTCAACTAACGGTTTTAATGATGTCACATTTAGCTCCTGGTCTACTTTGATAAAATCATCTTCCTGTAATTCAGGATTCAGTGTAAGCAATTGCTCTAGACTCATATCATGGTTACTAGCAATTTGACTAAGAGCATCCCCAACTTGGACCTTATACTTCTTTTCTTCTAAAGTCCCTTTCAAAATATAATCAACAGCTTCATCAGCCGTTAATATTCTCGAAGGAGCGACCTTTTTATTCGCATAAGTAACCTCTTTTGAGAGCTTGATATCTAATATACGAGTTTCGTTTTCCTTTAAAGGTGGCAAAGCTTCAGTCGTAGTGGTTTTTTGCTGTTCAAGTTGTTCTAGCTGCTCTTTTGTTACATATTTAAGCTTCAATGCTTCAATCACTTGTTTCGCTACTTCCGAGTCCTTCACATACACTTGTGCACCTTCGCCAAACGAAATCTCAGTGGCAACTGCTTTGATCGATAGAAGTTCATCTAGTTTTTGAATTACTTCTTGATCATCCGTATCGGAAGCGTTTTGGAACACATGTTCAGGAACATATGTAAGCTCTGGCCCAACAGTAAGGTTTAATTTTGTATCAAGAACCTCCTGCTTATCCTCAACTTTGTTATCCACGATATTTTCAACAATCTTCTTGTCTGACACAGTACCGACGTAATCATCATCGACATAAACATAATAAACGGTATTAAAGGCTAAATCGGCAAATACATGCGCACCAACTCCTAGTGTTAGGGTTGTTAAAGCGATTACAGAAAAAGTAATCTTCTTAAAGCCTTTGCTTCCATTGCCCGTTAGTTTGGACAGACTCTTAAATCTTGTATTCATTTAAATCCTCCCTAGACTACCGACAACTTTTCACCTTTTATACTGTACCATAGTTTGATTTTTAAAGATTGATAGACTCCATAATGTAACATAAATGTATAATAGCTGACGAATTCTTACAAAGCTTGTACAATTCGTGCGCTCAATATAGGCGTAGTTGTAGGGAAGTAAGGGATATTGTCCGAGGAAAAGCAACCTGAGATAAATTGGATCAATTCTAGAAAATTTTCTAATAATTTTACATGCATATTGCATTTATGTAACAAAAAGGCTCTTTTCTCAAACATTGTTGGTATTGGGACTAAAACATATCGAATAAATCAATTTTTTTAAATAGCTTAGAATTAGTGAGAAAAGAGCTACAAACAGTATGATAAGCACAAAATATCTATTTCTACGTTAAAATCGGCTTTAAGATTTTAACAACAGGTTTTTTTCGATAGAAAATAAACAAGCTTAAGATAACAGCAAATCGAGTAGGAGGGGGTGACTAACCCCCGACCTCTCACACCACCGTACGTACCGTTCGGTATACGGCGGTTCGAAAGTTTATGAAATCACATTTGTTAAGAATTTCAAACCTTGCTCTTG
>NZ_SUND01000034.1 GCF_005280205.1 Bacillus yapensis
AACCCTGAAAGATGATCAGGTTGATAGGTCAGAGGTGGAAGCGCGGTGACGTGTGGAGCTGACTGATACTAATCGTTCGAGGACTTAACCAAATAGATGACAACGTAATTCTTCTTCTTCAGCATTATCTAGTTTTGAGGGAATAAAAAGTGAAATACTTAAAAAAACCCTTGAAAAAACGAATAAAATCAGTATAATAGAATTTGTCTTGATAATTTATTGGTCCGGTGACGATGGCGAGAAGGTCACACCCGTTCCCATACCGAACACGGAAGTTAAGCTTCTCAGCGCCAATGGTAGTTAGGGGCTGTCCCCTTGTGAGAGTAGGACGTTGCCGGGCAAATAAAAAATTCTATTGTTATTCCGCGGTAGCTCAGTGGTAGAGCAATCGGCTGTTAACCGATCGGTCGTAGGTTCGAGTCCTACCCGCGGAGCCATTTCTTAATATTAGAAGTGAGCTAGATTTTATGCTTCCATAGCTCAGCAGGTAGAGCACTTCCATGGTAAGGAAGAGGTCACCGGTTCGAGCCCGGTTGGAAGCTTGCGTAACAATAACAATATTATAATGGCCCCTTGGTCAAGCGGTTAAGACACCGCCCTTTCACGGCGGTAACACGGGTTCGAATCCCGTAGGGGTCACCAATGCTTTTTACGAAGCGTAGCGAAGTAAAATAGCTTTCCATATGGAGGATTAGCTCAGCTGGGAGAGCACCTGCCTTACAAGCAGGGGGTCGGCGGTTCGATCCCGTCATCCTCCACCAGTGTTTTTTACGAAGCGTAGCGGAGTAAAATAACGTTCCTTATATGCCGGCCTAGCTCAATTGGTAGAGCAACTGACTTGTAATCAGTAGGTTGGGGGTTCAAGTCCTCTGGCCGGCACCATTATTTTTTTTGTCTTTTACTGCGGAGGGGTAGCGAAGTGGCTAAACGCGGCGGACTGTAAATCCGCTCCTTCGGGTTCGGCGGTTCGAATCCGTCCCCCTCCACCACTGCTTTTTACAAAGTGTAGCGGAGTAAAATAGCATTCCACGATGTTTTACGAAACGTAAAAGAAAGCTATAAAAACAAAAAAATGGGACAAGCTAAAAAGAGTCCTTTTTATTTTTGAATTTTACATTTAACTATTGGGCTATAGCCAAGCGGTAAGGCAACGGACTTTGACTCCGTCACTCGTAGGTTCGAATCCTGCTAGCCCAGCCATTATTACGAGCCATTAGCTCAGTTGGTAGAGCATCTGACTTTTAATCAGAGGGTCGAAGGTTCGAGTCCTTCATGGCTCATTAATCCTTAAGATAATATCTTAAGGATTTTTATTTTGCCTAAATCGGCTAGAGGTGAACACCACCCTGTCAAGGTGGGGGTCGCGGGAGATACGCAATCACCTCTGAAATTCGTGCAATCCAATAAAAAAGCAGGTTTTAGCAAAAATCCATATACAATCTAATGAAAAGTACTTGAGTTTACGGCTCCAAGTGCTTTTTTGCATATATATACACAAATATGTCGAGTTGAGTCAAAGGAATGTAAGCGTTTAAAATAGAGATAGATATAGAAGGGGGAGGGAAAAGAAATGAAGAGATTAGCGATTATTGGTATGCCGATGGACCTTGGACAGACGCGACGAGGTGTAGACATGGGACCAAGTGCGATTCGGTATGCTGGAATAAACGAAAGACTGAAAAGCTTATTTGATGAAGTTCAGGATTTAGGTGACATCCCAATTGGGCGACCAGAGGTCAGTATTGATCAAGAATCCAATTTAAGGAATCTAGAACTAATTGCAGAGAAGACGACTAAGCTGGCTGCAAAAGTAGATGAAGTCATTGAATCTGGTTCATTTCCGTTGGTTTTAGGGGGAGATCATAGTATTGCGATTGGTACGTTAGCAGGCGTGTCAAAGCATTATCAAAATCTCGGTGTGATTTGGTATGATGCCCATGGCGATTTGAATACCGCTGAAACCTCCCCGTCTGGAAACATTCACGGGATGCCGTTAGCTGTTAGTTTGGGACTTGGTCATCCGTTGCTTACAAATATTGGCGGATATCAGCCAAAAGTAAGACCCGAGAATATTGTGATTATTGGAGCACGCTCTTTGGATGAAGGTGAAAGAGCATTAATCAAAGAAAAAGGTATTAAGGTCTATACCATGCATGAAATCGATCGACTAGGAATGACGAAAGTAATAGAAGAAAGTATTCAGTACTTACAGCACAAGACTGATGGCGTTCATCTATCCTTAGATTTAGATGGCTTAGATCCAGTGGAAGCACCTGGTGTGGGAACACCAGTCAATGGAGGCATCAGCTATCGGGAAAGTCATTTGGCGATGGAAATGCTCGCGGAAGCAAATCTAATTACGTCTGCGGAGTTTGTGGAAGTGAATCCGATTTTAGATGACAAGAACAAAACCGCTACATTAGCGGTAGCGTTAATGGGATCTCTTTTTGGAGAAAAATTGTTATAAAAGATCACCGATGATAATATAGTTAAAATTGATTAATACTATTTAAGAGTCCTATTCGTATACTTGGGCTCTTATTTTTTTGGATCACAAACATCCTCAAATAAGACCACAGATGTATAGTTCTCCTTTCCCATAAATTCTTTAACAATAATTGGATTTATTTGTTAGAATAGTAGGTGTGAAAAAAGTTTTATTAAAAAATGAAACTTTTTCTGCTATCGATTCGTATATCGAATAGCCGCAGTAGAGCGGAGGTAAATAGAAACCATGGACGCAATAATTAAGAAAAGGATTAAACAAGTTTTAAAAGGTGATCAAAACGCCTATGCAGAGATTGTTGAACTGTACAAGGACAAGGTGTATCAGCTTTGTTATCGTATGCTTGGCAATCGTCATGAAGCCGAAGATATGGCACAGGAAGCATTCATTCGTGCATATGTTAATATAGCAAGCTTTAATATCGAACTAAAATTCTCTACGTGGCTCTATCGCATTGCAACGAATTTATGTATCGACCGGATACGGAAGAAAAAACCTGATTACTACTTAGATGCCGAGGTCTCTGGAACAGATGGGCTTACTATGTATTCGCAGATTCCGTCAGACACGAGACTACCTGAAGACGAGGTAGAAAAGATGGAACTGCAAGACATCATTCAGAGAGAGATCTCCAACTTACCAGAAAAGTATCGCTCCGTGATTGTGCTCAAGTATATTGAAGAACTTTCATTAAATGAAATCAGTGAGATACTGGATATGCCTTTGGGGACCGTGAAGACACGGATTCACCGAGGAAGAGAAGCGTTGAGACATCAATTAAGGAATGTTTAATGAGAGGTGAAAAACGTTGAAATGTCCTGAGAAGTATATAGCTTATATGCACGAGTACTTAGATGAAGAAATCTCTAAGGAGGATGCATTAGAACTAAAGGCACATCTTTCGAAATGTGGAGATTGTCATAGACATTTTCAAGAATTGGAAAAATCACTTGCTTTAGTAAAAAGTGTTGCCCATATAGCTGCTCCAGGCGATTTTACAATGCGAGTGATGAATGCATTGCCGAAGGAGAAGAAAAAAGTTGGCGTTCAAAGATGGCTTAGACACCATCCAATCCTTACAGCGGCTTCCCTTTTCATGGTACTCATGATGGGCAGCTTGTTATCAACCTGGAATACAGAGAAGGCTCTATCGGTTTCGAAGCAGCCGAATCTCGTCATTGACCATGACACAGTCATTGTACCGGAAGGCGCAGTCGTCAAAGGAGACGTAGTGGTCCGAAATGGTAGCCTTCGAGTCGAAGGACAAATCGATGGAAATGCCACGGTCATTAACGGGGAGATCGTTAATGGGGAAAAATATATGGCCTCTGCTGGTCAGGTGACCGGAGAAGTAAAAGAAATCAATGCGATATTCGAGTGGATATGGTATCATATGAAAAACACTGCTAAAGAAGTCGTTAACTTTTTTGAAGATAATGAGAGCGCGGAAGAACAGTCACTTGGAGTGGCTGTTTTTCTGTGAAGGCACTTCTTTCAAAAGTGGAGTTTTTTAAGATTATGATATACTATAGGGGAATGAGTCGATAATAAAGCCTTCGTGCTTTTGAAATATTTAATTGGAGGAAGACCCATGTCGATTGGAAATTTTGATCTATTGGATTTATTGATTAATGCCATTGACATTCTCCTTGTTACATACGTGATCTACAAGCTCATCATGATGATTAAGGGAACCAAAGCGGTTCAATTATTAAAAGGGATTTTTGTGATTTTAATTGTCACATTGATTAGTGACAAGTTCCATTTACAAACCTTGAACTGGATGATGCAGCAAGTACTCATATGGGGAGTAGTCGCCTTTGTAATCATCTTCCAACCAGAGTTAAGAAGAGGGCTTGAGCAATTGGGCCGTGGTAAATTTTTCTCTCGAAGTGGTTATCAGGAAGAAGAAGAACAGGAACGAATGGTGGAAGCCATCGTGAAGGCAACAGATTATATGGCAAAACGTCGAATTGGAGCTCTTATTTCGATTGAAAGAGAGACAGGTTTAGCTGACTACATAGAGACGGGTATCCCGCTTAACTCCAATATTTCATCTGAGCTACTCATTAATATTTTTATTCCGAATACGCCTTTACATGATGGAGCCGTCATTTTACAGAAAAATATGGTAGCTGCGGCGGCGTGTTATTTGCCGTTGTCTGAGAGTCCTTTTATCTCAAAAGAATTAGGGACAAGGCATCGGGCAGCATTGGGAATTAGTGAGGTTACTGATAGCTTGACAGTTATTGTCTCAGAGGAAACAGGTGCCATTTCTTTAACGAAAAATGGAGAATTGCATCGCGATTTGAAATTAGATAAGTTTAGAGAATTATTATCTGCAGAATTAATTTCAGATGTAAAATCTAAACCTGCTTCTTCAGGTCTCTGGAACTGGAGGGGAAAAGCAAATGGATAAGTTTATTAATAGACTCATTGAAAATCCTTGGTTTATTCGTGTCCTTGCGCTTATTTTAGCCTTGCTACTTTTTGAAAATGTGAACCAGGAGAATCAGTCTGTCATAAATGTCCCTCAGGACCAAGATGCAGAAATCATTAAAAATGTACCAGTTACAAGTTATTATGATACAGAGAATTTAGTTGTTTCAGGAGTACCAGAAACGGTTACGATTACGATCTCTGGTCCAAAATCGAACCTACAACAAGCTGTTACCCAAAGAGGCTTTGAAGTTTACGTTGATTTGACTGAAGCGGAAATTGGTACGCAAGAAGTACCTATTCAAATCCGTGATATCTCAGAACGATTAACGGTGAAGATCGAGCCGGAAACAGTAGAGGTATCGGTTCAAGAAAAAGTAACAAAAGAATTCAGCGTAGAAGCGGAATTCAATACAGGTATCTTAGCAGATGGATACATTTCCGATGCCGCAGAAATCAATCCTAAAAAAGTGAAAATTACCGGTGCCAAGGATGTTCTAGATAAAATTTCATATGTGAAGGCAACTTTGGATGTGAAGGGCCCGATTCAAGATACATTAAAGCAAGAAGCAGAGATCTTAGTCCTTGACCAAGAACTTAATAAATTGGACGTCGTCGTCGAACCGAGAACGGTTGAAGTAACGATTCCAATTAAGGCATCTAGTAAAAAGGTGCCGATTCGCATCGTCGAGAATGGGACGCCACCTGAAGGGGTCGTCATTGACTCAATTACATTAGAAAACGATGAAGCAACGATTATTGCGGAAAAAGATCTTTTAGATAAAACTGAATCTGTTCGTGTTGAAGTAGATGTCAGTGAAATTACAGGGGATACAGAGCTATCATTACCGGTCATTATCTCAGATGGGATTGTGGCTGTTGATCCACAATTGGTCAAGGTCACCATCAAAGCGAATAAATCGGAAAGTAAGACCTTAAGCAATTTACCGATTTCGATTCAAGGTCTATCCGACCAATATAAAGCAGCCTTTCGTGACCCTTCGAATGGCTCGATGAACGTCACGATTACTGGAACAACAGAGGAGATTTCTTCTATTAATGCATCAGATTTTCAGGTTTATGTGGATGCATCAGGCCTTGATGCTGGGGATCACGATGTGAAAATTTTAGTCGATGGTCCAGATAGCGTAAATTGGAAGCTAGCAAAAGACACTGGAAGAATCTCCATAACTCAGAAAGAAGCTTAACGAAGGATAAAAAGGAGCGAGAATAGATGGGTAAATATTTTGGTACGGACGGGGTTCGCGGAGTTGCGAATAGTGAATTAACACCAGAGCTTGCCTTTAAATTAGGACGTTTTGGAGGATATGTTTTAACAAAGAATCAACCAAGACCAAAGGTATTAATTGGACGCGATACTCGAATTTCTGGACATATGCTAGAAGGAGCCCTAGTTGCTGGGTTGCTATCAATCGGAGCGGAGGTTATGCGTTTAGGTGTGATTTCTACACCAGGTGTATCCTACCTCACTAAAGTATTGGGAGCTCAGGCAGGTGTTATGATTTCTGCTTCCCATAATCCGGTTGCAGATAACGGGATTAAATTCTTTGGTTCGGATGGCTTTAAGCTTTCTGATGAGCAGGAGCTTGAGATTGAAGAACTTTTAGATTTAGAGCAGGATGAATTACCAAGACCTGTTGGGGAAAATCTTGGACAAGTAAATGACTATTTTGAAGGCGGACAGAAATATATTCAATTCTTGAAGCAAACCGTTGATGAGGACTTCTCTGGTATACATATTGCACTTGATTGTGCCCATGGAGCAACATCATCGTTAGCAGCTCATTTATTTGCAGACCTAGAGGCAGACCTATCTACGATGGGCGCTTCACCAAATGGATTAAATATCAATGATGGCGTAGGTTCAACACACCCAGAAGCTTTAGCAGCTTTCTTGAAGGAAAGAGAAGCAGATGTTGGATTAGCATTTGATGGAGATGGAGATCGTCTGATTGCTATCGACGAAAATGGGGACATTGTGGACGGCGACCAAATCATGTATATTTGTGCAAAATACATGAACGCAAACGGAAGATTAAAGCATAATACAGTGGTTTCAACGGTTATGAGTAATCTTGGGTTCTACAAAGGTTTAGAAGCACATGAGATTAAGAGTGCTCAAACAGCAGTTGGCGATCGCTATGTTGTTGAAGAAATGAAGAAAAGCGGATTTAACCTAGGTGGAGAGCAATCTGGCCACATCATTTTCTTAGACTATAATACGACTGGTGATGGACTTTTAACAGGATTACAGCTCGTGAATATCATGAAAATGACGAAAAAACCATTATCTGAATTAGCGAATGAAATGGAGAAATTCCCACAGAAGCTAGTGAACATTCGTGTAACGGATAAGTATCACGTAACTGATAATGAAAAAGTAAAAGCGATTATTACAGAAGTGGAAGAAGAAATGAACGGAAATGGACGTATCCTTGTCCGTCCTTCAGGAACAGAGCCACTTGTCCGCGTGATGGCTGAAGCGCCAACAGAGGAGCAATGTGCTTCTTATGTAGAGCGAATTGCAGCGGTTGTAAAAGAGGAAATGGGCTTAGAGGAATAGTAGTAGGCCTAAGTAAATAATGGAACTTCTGTGCATAAGGGGACTCATACAACCCCTTATGCATATTTTGTAATTGGGAGTATCATCACATTTGCTTGGATTTTAGTTGACGAACTACAAGAATGTGGGGTATGATAATCCTGTTTTTGTAAATCATTTTCATGCTGGATGTAACTTTATGGACGACCAGCACGTCTAATCGGCGTAAGAGAATTTTTTACAAAGCTTTTACTCAAAATAGAAAGGTGGGTAGGATTTTAAAAGTTTTAAAAGCGCCTGAACTAATGACTGGACGAAAAGGGTTGTTAGTTGACGAGGTGGAGGTTAATCGATATTCGGCGGGTGCCTCCCGGTTTCGTATGCAGATCGTTATTTCTTTTTCTAAATCACTGAAGGCGACTTAGTGGACAATGAAGAGAAAATGCATACAAATAATATACTAAAAAAACAGAGATAAGGGGGCAAGTGCCCCTTTTAAAAGAATGGTTTCTTGCCCCCTTATTTGGGAGGAAGAAAAATATGTGCGGAATCGTTGGTTATATTGGAAATAATGACTCAAAGGAAATTTTAGTTAAAGGCTTAGAGAAGCTAGAATATAGAGGCTATGACTCAGCAGGTATCGCTGTAATGAATGCAGATGGCGTACATGTTTTTAAAGAAAAAGGCAGAATTGCTGATTTACGTATGGTTGTCGATGCAAATGTTTCAGCTAATATGGGGATCGGTCATACGCGTTGGGCGACTCATGGAGTGCCAAGTGTTGTGAATGCCCATCCACATCAAAGCACAACAGAGCGTTTAACTCTTGTTCATAATGGTGTAATTGAAAACTATGAGCTGTTAAAAGAAGAGTATTTAATGGACGTTGCATTAAAGAGTGAAACTGACACAGAAGTCGTTGTTCAGTTGATTGAATTATTCATGAAAGAGGGCTTAGAAGTTGAAGAAGCGTTCCGCAAGACATTAAAGCTTGTGCATGGTTCTTACGCGTTTGCTCTTTTAGATACTGAAACTCCGGATACCATTTTTGTTGCGAAAAACAAAAGTCCACTTCTTGTTGGTCTTGGCGAAGGCTTTAATGTTGTTGCAAGTGATGCGATGGCAATGCTTCAAGTGACAAATCAATTTGTTGAGTTAATGGATAAGGAAATGGTTATTGTTAAGCAAAACGAGGTAACAATTGTGACGCTTGAAGGCGAAACGATGAACCGTGCTCCATTTACAGCGGAAATTGATGCAAGTGACATTGAAAAAGGAACTTATGCTCATTACATGCTAAAAGAAATCGATGAGCAGCCATTAGTAACGCGTAAAATCATTCAAGAGTACCGTAACGAAGACGGTTCTTTACATGTGGATGAAGAGATCGTTGCAGCTATGAAAGAATCAGATCGCGTGTACATTGTTGCAGCTGGTACTTCTTATCATGCAGGTCTTGTTGGTAAGCAGCTGATCGAAAAAATGGCGAAGATTCCTGTAGAGGTTCATATCGCAAGTGAATTTGGCTACAACATGCCATTATTGTCTGAAAAGCCATTGTTCATTTTCATCTCTCAAAGTGGAGAAACTGCAGATAGCCGTGCAGTTCTTGTAAATGTAAAAGCAATGGGTTACAAGGCATTAACGGTAACAAACGTTCCAGGTTCTACTCTTTCTCGTGAAGCGGATTACACATTGTTATTACATGCTGGTCCTGAGATTGCGGTTGCTTCTACAAAGGCATATACTGCGCAAATTGCGGTTCTATCTATTTTAGCAGCTGTAACAGCAGAAGCTCGTGGCTTTGCTCTTGAATTTGACTTAACAAAAGAGCTTGGAATTATTGCAAACGCAATGGAAGCTCTTTGTGATGAGAAGGATGAATTCGAGCAAATCGCTCGTGATTTCTTAGCTGACACACGTAACGCATTCTTCATCGGCCGTGGAATTGACTACTACGTAGGTCTTGAAGGTTCATTGAAGCTAAAAGAAATTTCTTATATTCAAGCTGAAGGTTTTGCTGGTGGAGAATTAAAGCATGGTACGATCGCTCTTATCGAAGATGGTACACCAATCATTGCTTTAGCTACACAAGAAAGTGTAAACCTAAGCATCCGCGGAAACGTCAAAGAGGTCGTTGCCCGTGGAGCAAACCCATGCATCATTTCTATGCAAGGCTTAGAAATGAACGGAGACACATTTGTCATCCCAGAAGTGCATGAACTATTAACACCTCTTATCTCTGTCGTACCATTACAATTAATTTCTTACTACGCTGCTCTACACCGTGGATGTGACGTAGATAAGCCACGTAACTTGGCGAAGTCCGTTACTGTGGAATAAAGAAGAGCAGAAACAAAAACAACTGCTATATAGCTGTTACTTTCCACTTCCCCGTGCTAAAAAGTCGGTACCTACTGCTAAATAGTTGGTATCCAGAGCGGAAGGAAGAGTGACGAAATAAGAGCAGGCGAACAATATGTACTCAATCAATAATCAATCGTAAAATCAATATGAATCAAGGTATATAGCTGTTACTTTCCACTTCCCCGTGCTAAAAAGTCGGTACCTACTGCTAAATAGTTGGTATCCAGAGCGGAAGGAAGAGTGACGAAATAAGAGCAGGCGAACAATATGTACTCAAT
>NZ_SUND01000035.1 GCF_005280205.1 Bacillus yapensis
TCCTTTCTCCAGAATTACATATGTCGAAATGTTCAGAAATATGTCTATATGGACATTATAACCATCTAATTCTGGACAGGCAATACCGTCAACTTTCGGATATTTGGGGCCATCAAAAACAAGTTCGGCCTTAGTCCGATTTCGGACTAAGGTTTTTGTGTAAGGAATGTTTTTGAACCATCTATTTAAATATAGGGTAATTAATAAAAGGTTTAGGATCTATTTTTATCGTTTAAGCAAAATGTAAATTTTATTTAACTATTATTAAACCTAATAAACCTATTTAGAATCGGTTGTTCGGTTTTTATCATTTTATTACCGCGTGTCATTCCATAAATCGCAACAGACCCAATTCCTAAACCTAATAACGAAATCATCATGCCTCTATTTTTACGCTAAACATCCATCTATTATTTCGATCAAAACTAAATTGTTCATTACCTCTCTGGTATTTATTTGAAAGAAAATGGATTTCACTAAGGTATACTGAAAAGAAACCACCATTATCCTCTTAAAATAGGGGTCACTTTATCAATGGCTTTTTGTATTTTTTCACTATTTTTGCTATACATTTGCTTGGCTCCCTTTGCTTCCGTTCCAAGGGCAAACGATTCCAAGTCAGCTTGACACTTTTTCATGGTAGAAAGTATTAAAGGCTTTTCTTGAGGGGACGGGACTTGGAGTTTATCATCAAAAAGGTCAATTGTTAATTGTCCGTAAGAATCTACCTGCCCAATAAAAACATTCTCAATCGTCACCCCTTGTTTTTCTAGTTCGGTTTTTAACCAACCCCGACTTCTACCAATTGTAGACAGAGGCTCATCTAATATTTCTCCATCCATAATGACGGTCTGAGGTTCCTTAACGGAAGCAACAGTCAAGTTTACATCTTTCGGTGTCAAAGGTTGGTTTTCTTTCTTGAGCATAACGCTTAGATCCCCGGTTGGCTCTAATACCGCAAATTCCACATCAGCTACCTTAAAGACATCCTTCTTTCGAAGCAATTCCAGTAACTCATCGGTTGTGTATTTTTCTTTTTTTAGATTATCCTCCATAATTTTTCCATCTTTAATAAAAATAGTTGCTCTTCCTTCTATAAAATCACGAAAGCCTTTGCTTTTTAAGGAAAGCAAACCTGCTAAAAAGGGTATTGCCGCGAAGACCACGATTCCGATTATCCCGTTAAACATGTTCCGTTCAAGTCCTGTGATAACTTCTGCGCCAATACTTCCAATTGTAATACCTACAACATATTCAAAAAAAGAAAGTTCAGAAAGTTGCTTTTTCCCTAACCATTTTGTGATTAAAAACAGGACAACGACAAATAATAATGACCGTATTACCACCTCTAACCATTCAGGCACTGCTTACACCCCCTGTAAATATAGTTTTTCTAGAAACCTTTGTACTGAAGTTCCTCTCCTTCTAGTTCTCCTACTCTTTTTTTTAAATCTTTTGTTACTTCGTGTACTACCATCATAGCCTCATGCAAAGTTCGCTTCGATTCATCATCAAGAGTCCGTAATGCTAAACTTGAGAGACTTGCTTCTACCCCTTTTAGACTGGCAAAACACTGTTTAACATCTGATCCTACTGTCATCCTAATTCTCCTTATCCTTTTGGCTTAAAAATTAAAGCTCCTATCATGCCGAAAACAATGGAAGCTGAAATACCAGAACTAGTTACTTCAAACATTCCTGTCAGTACACCAACTAACCCATGTTTTTCTGCTTCCTGCATCGCACCATGAACAAGCGAATTCCCAAAACTTGTAATCGGAACGGTAGCCCCTGCCCCAGCAAAATCAATCAAAGGCTCGTATAGTCCAAATCCATCTAAAAGCGCCCCAATCACTACAAGAGCACTTAAGGTATGACCTGGTGTCAATTTAAATACATCAAACATAATTTGCCCAATGATACAAATTAAACCGCCTACGACAAAAGCCCAAAAATAGATCATGTTAATTGTTCACCTCCGTATTCAATTGACACTGCATGGGCGATACAAGGAATTGTTTCATTTTGCTGAAAGGACAACGGTGAAAGCAAAGCACCTGTAGCCACAACTAACATGCGTTTAAATTCACCATTTTTCATGCGGTTTAATAAATGCCCATAAACTACCGTTGCTGAACAGCCTGCACCGCTTGCCCCTGCAAGAACGGGTTGTCCTTCCCGATAAATCATAAGGCCACAATCTTGGTATTGTTCTTCACTAATAGGAGTTCCATGCTTTTTAAATAGATCCATGGATACTTCCTGTCCGATTTGGCCAAGGTCACCGGTTACAATTAAATCGTAATAAGATGGCTCAACATTTCGTTCCTTTAAATGGGCTTCAATGGTATCAACCGCAGCTGGCGCCATAGCTCCTCCCATGTTAAATGGATCTGTCAATCCCATATCGATTACACGACCAATTGTGGCAGATGTGACATGAGGTCCTTCCCCAGAATCACTTAATAGGGCTGCACCTGCACCAGTAACCGTCCATTGTGCCGTAGGTGGCTTTTGTCCACCATACTCAGTTGGATACCGAAATTGTTTTTCAACAGCTGTATCATGACTGGAAGCTCCTGTTAACAAATATTTCGCTCCTTTTGTATTTACAATATAAGCACCTAGAGCCAGTCCTTCCATCGAGGTAGAGCAAGCACCGAATAAGCCAAAATAAGGCGCTCCAATCGTTCTGCTAGCGAAACTTGTTGGGGTGATTTGATTGATTAAGTCCCCAGCTAGGATAAATTGAACTTGATCCTTTTGTATGCCCCCTTTTTCCATGGCTTTTTGGCAAGCCTCTTCAAAAAGGATTTTATGTGCTTTCTCATAGGAATCCTGCCCAAGCCATAAATCAGCATGAAGAGTATCGAAATCATCTGGGATAGCACCATTGGCTTCAAATGGTCCACCAACGGTTCCAGTGGAGATAATGACAGGCTTTTGTTCGAAGATCCATGTACGATGACCTGCTAGCATTATAAACCACCCCACTGGATTAAAGTGGTTTTAATTAAGGCAATGACAAAAGCAGAAAAAACACCAAATAAAATAACCGCCCCCGCTAATTTAAACATGTTGCCACCTACGCCCAGTACAAATCCTTCGGTTCGATGCTCAATGGCAGGCGATATAACCGCATTGCCAAAACCTGTTACAGGTACAGCTGTTCCAGCCAAATTGGGCCATTCGATCATATACGCCAAAACCAGTAAGAAGCATTGTAATAAAAATTAACGTACCCACCGTCGGATTTCCGGCCGTTTGCTCAGTAAAATCGAAATAATAAATGTAAAAGTCTGAAATAAGCTGACCAATCAAACAAATAAGTCCACCGGTTAAAAAGGCCTTAATACAATTTTTAACAACCGGTCTTTTGATCTCTCGTTGTTTTTGCAATTTTTGATATTCCTGTTGCACAGGAGTAAGTTGTTTCTTTTGATTGTTAGACATAACTCGATCCTTCCTCTTTAGGTTTGTTCCTTCATAAGACTTTTCAGTTTGTTCAAATCATTTTTTAAGTTCTTCTTATTCATATCGTTTTTTTTCAGTCTTTGCTCGACCTTTTCAAGTTCCCAGAATATTTTTTTATCAGTCGAAACAAAAACTTTATAGTCGGGATATTTTTTTTCTAAGTCGGATTTTACTGACTTCTCGATACTCTTTAATCGAAATCGATCAAAATTCTCAACTTTAATCGCTGCCATAAGCTCTTTATCAGTATTCACAGCTTTTACGTCTGTAATATCTTCCTTGGCAATTATCTTTTCTTTCGCATGATTGGCAACGGATTGATCAATTGGCTTACTTGTATGTACTTGTGAAATACCAAAAGTACTATTACCTTGAATAAATTCATTTTGATTACCATTACATCCTGATGCGAAACCAATGACCATTATAATAAAAAGTAGGTTTTTCAATGTGGTTATTTTATCTTTCAAAAAAATCACCTCCATGTTTTTCCATTATTTGAACAGCTGAAAAAAGGTTGGTTAAGAGGCCAACCTTTTTTCGCCTTACTAATTACTGTTGTTTGTATTGAGGTTCTTCTTGTTCGATTTGTTGAACACGTGGTTCAATGCTGTCTACAACGGATTGGGTTTGCTTAGCTGCATCTTGGTAAAGTTGCTTAGCTTGTTGATTATCTGTACCAAGAGCAAATGTTTCAAAACTTGCTTGAGCACTTTTCAATCCTGCTAGAGCTGTTTTAACGTCATTTATTACTGTCATGATAATTTCCTCTTTGAATTTTTTTTTACTCTTTTATTTTGCTTTATGGAGAATTTTTTATTCAATGATTTTTGGGAAATTTAAATCTAAATTATTTTTGACGTATAGCTCCATTTTTTCGATAATAACCCCTTTTCCATATCCCCATCATTTCTTCTATTTCTCGTTGACAGCAATAGCTCTTATAACTTTTCATTAAAGGAGACTTTAAATAATGGTAAGCATTTGATTAAAGGGATTCCTTGGGCAGGTAAAGGCTTTATTACAAAGTTGGAGATAAGTATCGACGGTGGGATTACTTGGCTAAATGCAATGTTAGAGTCAGCTAAAAATGCTGGTTATGGGTGGCAATCTTGGTCTTATGAGTGGACTTTACTGGACAAAGGTGAATATAAGATTATGACAAAAGCTACTGATTCTTATGATAGAACTCAACCAACCCTACCTTTCTGGAATAGAAAAGGTTACGGTTATAATGCAATTGATGAAATTTAAGATTGAATAGAAAGCTAAATAAAGAAGAGAATGTTGTA
This sequence comes from Bacillus yapensis, assembly GCF_005280205.1. GTDB lineage: Bacteria > Bacillota > Bacilli > Bacillales > Cytobacillaceae > Robertmurraya > Robertmurraya yapensis. The sequence goes on from NZ_SUND01000035.1 coordinate 4,766, forward strand.
TAGAATACCTAGTCCAGACCTAAATATCGGATAATGCGACTGTCTTAAGGTGTACAGCATGCACCCTTGATTAACTTACCTTTATTTAAGGCAGAAAGAAAAACAAGCCATTGTAATTATGATTAATTACAGTGGCTCTTTATTAAAGTTTACATATTGCTTTTTAAACGTTTTAAAATACGATAGTAATCATCCAAATCAATCCCTGGAGCGAATTGCTCTGGAAGTTCTGGAAAATCGGGTACAGGCGCACCTTCAGGCATTCCGTCAATTACATGCAGCCTTTCACCTGTTTCTGGGTTTGCACCTTTCCAAATTTGGTTGATATCACGATAATCCGCTTCTCCCCATGTATACAACACATTGTACAATCCTTGATCCATAAACTTTTTGGCATAATCAAACTTATTATTATCCAAACTTGGAACTGGAAGCATTTTACCCACATCCACACCTGTAGCTACTTCTAGTGCTTTTGCATAGGCAATAATATGAGTCCCACCTCTGACAAGCAAGTATCCGGTCATCTCTAAGGCAGTCGGATGGGTCGTCATTTCATACACACGCATTTTGTGGTTTCTAGCACCGATTTCCAATAAATAATTGGCGAGTAGATCTTCAACGAGCGTTCCACTGTTATTTACATACGACCCATTCCACGGTCTTCCCATCCCGTCACCTGGAAAAGCTGTTTGAGCAGTGGTTGTAAAATGTGTAGAATAACGGGCATCCTTTCCATTTTGCAGTGGGGCGGTATCAGGATTGCCAGGAATGGTATTGCCAATCGAGAGCAGATTAATTGCATTCGCTACTAATTCAACATGGCCAAATTCCTCCGCTGTAATACTTGCAATTAAATCATAAAAGGGCTTTAGCTTTTTTTTACCGCGGAAATTAAAGGATTGAAACATGTAATTGTTTAAGGTGGACATCTCACCGAATTTTCCACCCATTAATTCTTGTACAGCTGCAGCAGCATTCATATCGCCATGTTCTGGATATGGTAACTCAATGGCAATTTTATTCACGCGTTTCATCATAAGCTTTACACCTCCATCCGTAAACAATAATCATTTTCATCATATGTTGGATGGAGCTTGGCTTATTCTCACATCGTCGGATGAAACCAAATTATTTGTGCTGTACGTACATAGAATGGTGTCCCGCCCATCATGATGACGATATGATCAGGCATGACCTCTCGTAATACACCTCGTACAGAGCCGTGGGTCGTTTGAACAGCAAGGGATTGATTGTGAAGTCCCATTAAAGCTTGATAAACATACGGATCACTAAGTTTCCATTTTTCACTCATTTTCAACACACTCCTTTCATGAAGCCCATAGCAGTATATGCAAGGAAGTAAAAATGTGCATTTGTCCAATTGGAATGTTGGTTTTCGGATTTATTCAGACATCCATTCTTTCATTAGAAAAATAAACCCAGATTCTGAATCCAAAATAAAAACACCTATGAAATAGTGTCAGGGCGTCTCAATCTTAATCCTTGTTTAACTTTTAAACACGGGGTCCTACCAACAAAAAGCGCAAAACATACGCTAGGCAAAATTTAACATGACGAAACTGTTGAGTGACAATAAAGTTCTTTCCTTACCAATAAAGTTGTTTACTAATCGGTTTGTTTTATTACAATAAAGTCGTTTGCTTTTACCATAAGGTTGATAAATCAACTGTTTGAACGCATAAAAGTAAACAACTATTTTTATGCATTTGGCGAAAATCTAAAAAATGGGGTTGCCAGCAAGATTTCTTCAGGAGGCTCTCTTGTGCTAAACAGCCAGGCCAAGTACCTTATTTCACGATAACGGTTGATCAATTCCAGCACTTCTCCGACTTTGTTTTCCTTCATCAATCTCTCGCTGAACAAAATGGCAGAGATTTGTCCCAAGTTTAAGCGTTGTTGTGATGTACTGTACAAATCATTTGCCGCCTCCGTAAACGAGGAACCTTCGCCTTTGCCCACCCAAACCGGGGGCTGCTCCGCTTTTTGCTGTCCCTCCAGCTTGGC
>NZ_SUND01000036.1 GCF_005280205.1 Bacillus yapensis
GGTTATCAATACCTTTTTGTAAAAAAATTAAAATTATTATGTGTTCTTTCATTGTAGACATGTACTTAACGAAAGATTTAAAAATGACTAACGATTTAAAGTCGTTAGCCATTATCTTTCACAATCGCGCTCGATTGTGGAAGATTTTAAAAAATAATAAAGCTTCAAAATTAATCTTTAGTTATTACTAACGCTTCCTTTACTTTTGAGAGCCAAATTTATTCTCTATTTCCTTGAAGTCTTTGCTATCAATATCTGGTGGTTCTTTATCATTTTCTCTTAATGTCCAATTAAAAAATCCAGAAATCAATGCAAATATGAGTGAACCTTGCGAAGCAATCTCAATATTCACCATAAATGTATCGAGTAACTCCATTAACACAAAAGTGAGACCTGTATTCAAAATAAATGACAACCAGCCGTTGCTTGATTGAATAATACCAACAGATCTCAAAGCTTTTGGTATCGCATTTGTAATGAGTGAGAGAGGTATTTCAAGGAATACATACATAACAAAGAAAAATACTAAAGCACTGATTGAATTATATTGTAATCCGAGTAACCTTAAAAATATGTATTCAAAAAAGGTAATACCAAACAAAATTATTAGTACGATAGATGTACAGATAACTATTGTTTTAATTTTATTTATCTTAAACGACTCCTTCCTAAATTTGCCCGTTAATTTAAGTACAACGCTTCACAACCTCTCTTAAATTTTATCATTATATTCAATTTTCTTTAAAGCTATTGTTCCAGAAAATGGCCCGATTGCTGAATACAACTTATCTTTTAACGGCATTGTCATATTACACAGAAAATCAAACAGGGAGGGAAAATCGTAGATCTTAAATTCCCTCATAAATCTTCCCAAATTTAATTTTCATTTGTTCTTTAATTTCTTTATTTTCCTTCTCTAAATCTTTGATTCTCTTCCGTAAGGAAGAAATAATTACATCTTTAGATGCGTCACTCATATTTCTTTTAGCTTGTTTTATTGAAGGGAGACCTTCTTGTTGATTGCGAAGTGTTTCGATTCGTTCTCGGAGTTCTGTATTTCTGTATAGAAATGCTTTTGAAACCCCTGATTCTGCAGAAACAGAGTTAAAATTGATTTTTATTTGTTTTTTTATCATCTTTTTGATCGCTTCTTCAACTTTTTGAATGGTCTTTTCCGTTTTTAACTTTGCATGTTTTATAATACCTTCGGTATTTGGGTTTTCATTAGACATTTTGCATCACCTTCTCACGTTCATCTCCAACATACTCACGCCTGGTTTTATCTAAACCAAAGATACCACCAGTATGTAGTAAACCATTTGCTAATTCTTTATATCTTTTTAATTTGGGCTCAATTAACTCAACGGAACGTAACCTTCCGGATTTTTTGTATACTCCAATATCAGCTTCCATTTTAGATATCTGTTCTTGGTAATAGTCGAGAAACGTCTTGTCAACGTGAAAACTTCGGCAGTTGTTTTTAATACAGGGTGGTTCTAATGTCTGTTCAAGAAAATCACAATGAAGTTTAGGGCTTTTTACACAAAACCCATGATCTAAACGAATGGAGTCCATGTTATGACGTATCCATTCCAGTTCAACTCCGTTTTCTTCAGCCTGTTGAGCTAAATTAGCGACAATAACTTCTCCATGTGTATCTAGTCTTACTGCGCCAATATCGCGAGCCTTTTCCCATTCATCACGGAGTGTTTGATCATGAATTTGGGCATAGACTAACGTCATTTCAGGACTGGCATGAGCCATCAGTTTTTGAACATGAAGAATATTCATTCCGTTATTAATCAAATTAACACCGTAACGGTGTCGGAACGCATGATTTTTAAACCAATAAATTTCTCCATCTTTGTCCTTAATATTACATCTGTTAGCTAGTTTATTAAGGTTCAACTTAATGGAATCTTGCGATATGGGATTACCCATCCTTTTCCCTTTAAGTGTTGGAAACAAATATTTCTTAGGGTTCGTGTCCAAAGTTGATCTCTTTTTTGTAAGTTCTTGCTGCGCTAGGACCACATTTGCAATTTCCTCTGAAATAGGAACTTTATGATTTTTATAACTTACTTTTCTTTGATCTCCGATAATCCACCAGCCATCTTCTTGATTTACTAAGCAGTCAATTTTAAGTGATAAAACGTCACTTATTCGAAAACCTGTAGCTTCCATTAGAAGAATTATAGGTATATGATCTGAGGAAAGTTGGTTAATATGGTAAATTAACTGTTCCCATACTTCATCCGGGATATATTTAATTTCATCAGCTTTTGCTCTTTTCTTTTTAGGGATATCTTCAATTGACAATAGTGAAATTACTGACTTTGTCGGAGCTTCTTCCCATTCGAATTTCTGTATGTATGAGATAAACGTTTTAAGGTCTATTAAAAAACGATTTACATAATTGTGATCTGGATTAATTAAATATTTTCCCTTTTTAATAGTGGAATGTCGCAAGTATTCAATGTACTCCTCAATATCCATTCTGGATAGCTGGTTTAATTCTTTCCACTCAGGATGTTTACCCTTCAAAAAGGTGAAGAAAAACGAAAGTCTATTTAAATAACATATTGCTGTAGAAAAGCTAATGGATTGCTGAACAACTAGGCGAGTCTTTATATATTTTTTAAATAATTGTCTATAAGGTTGTGGAACCTTCGAAAAGTCTAATGAATATCTACTAATTGTATTGTTATAATTAATATTCAATTTTCGTACATCCCAACAATCCTTGTCTGTTTCATCACGTTCATCATAAAGCTGATAATAAAATTCATAAACTTGAAGAAAGAGTCTAATATACAAAGATGGTTGAACTGTTGGTGACAACCATGGTGATGACTTTTTCCGGTGTACAATTTCAACTGATTTTCCATTCTCTACAAGAAATGTTCGATATTCTGTTAGAAACTTTTCCTTCTGTATATCAATAATAGAATCTAAATTGGCATAGTATCGAGAGATGAATTCTGTAAAAATTTTAAGACATGGAGAATAATGCATGAAAGCATAGGTAATCGAAATCCTTGTCTCCTTTAATCCCTTATAAAAATAGTATTTTAATTCATTTTTCAATCTAAGATTGTGTACCTTATCAAAAATCAATTTTCTATTCCAATCATAATGTTTATCCAGGATGGGACATTCTTGTACATTCCATACATCATTTGCCCAATATCCATGTAATGGTTCATTTATCTGTTCCAGATGGTGGGGAAGGGGTTTTATTTTCAATGTACTCTGTGTCATTATTTATCTCTTCTTCCTATTTTTTTGTTTGATTGAGCTTGTTCCCAGCTTCCACGTATGGTTTCATCGGATGCATGGATATAAGTCTGTATCGTTGTTTGAACGTGTGCATGCCCTAATAATCTCTGTATGATGGCAATATCTACTCCTGCTTCATGTAACTCTGTGGCATATGTATGCCGAAGCATATGAGGGGTAAAATCTATTCCTGTTTTTTTCTTCATCCGTTTAATTAAAGAACGTACAGAACCATCAGTCATTGGTTTACCACGATTTGGTCCAGTTAAGGTGATAAACACATAATTGCTATCAATTTCGTAAGAATGAAAGTCTATTAGATAATCTTGAAAGAGATTCATAGTCTCAATAGATACATAGACTTTTCGTTTTTCTCCATCGGATGTTTTGGATCTCCTAACCGAAATAGTATTTTTACCAATATCAAAATCCTCTACCCACAGAGAAAGGGCCTCTCCAATACGTAATCCACCTTCATATAAAATACGGAACAATAATTCATCCCGTATATTGCTGCAAGCATTATGAATTACTTGTAATTGGTTTTTATTTAACGTTTTAACTGTACGCTTTGGCTCCTTAACTTTTAAAATGTTTTTATCATAAGAATTCCCTTTTGTAATGTGATGGAGGAAGGGTTTAAACGTCCTAAAACGCCCTGGGGCCTGCTTTTTTAATTGATTATTTACATTTCCCACGTAATCCTCATTACGAGTCAAATAGTCATAGAATCCTATGACACAAGTTATGATGGTATTGACTGTTCTTTCTGATCGTTTAGCTAAGGTTTCTTCAAAGTAAATGACTTTTATAGATTGATCGGGAATTCTCAGCCAACCGATGAATTGAGCCAAGATATCAAGGTTCACTTCTTGATATCTTAACCGACTTTCCTCTAGGAATTGAAAATAAAGCTTTAGATGGTAACAGTATGACTTTAGTGTATTTTCAGCTTTTCCAATGTTATCTAAATACTTTATATACTTTGCAACCGGTATGACCGGATAGCCTCTCTTATCAATTAACAGATATCTTTTCTTCTCTTGAATGAGAACTTCTTGTACTTTCAACATTCCACCCCCTAATTCGTAAGATACTATATATTCATAAATTTAATAGTACAAATAATAATTCTTTAATGAAATATAAAAGAAGTAGTTACTATCGCAAGATACGTTAATAACTACTTCTAATACTAGTACAATTAAGGC
>NZ_SUND01000037.1 GCF_005280205.1 Bacillus yapensis
TCGAACTCCCCAACCCCTCAATCCTTGAGGGGCTCCCTCGCCGGTAGGCAGCTCAAAAGGTGTTGCCTTTTGAGACACCAAGAGGGTCTTGGTGAAGTTAGTCTGTCAACTCCTTATCCTCCCTTCGGTCCGGTACCGTTGACAGACGCCATACGGGACTCTCTCGCCTTTTTTAGGGGTTGCCCCTAGTTTTACCCCTAAAAAGTAAGAAAGACGCTTCAAGAGCGTCTTTCGTTATTCTGGAGTACTTTTATTACTGTTTTGAAAATGTTCTTTGTAATATAAATAATCAACTTTATGTTTTGTTGACATTAATTGAGTTGCTAATATTGCCGTGTAAATTGTCGTTAACCCTAATGCCACTACGGCTAGTAAATTTAAATTGCTTTTATTAATGCTACTGTTACTATTCATACAAGCTCCCCCCCTTTTCTTTACTACGATCTTTCTAAATTAGATTCCTTAATACCATAAGTTTTTATTCAAATGCCACATAAGATTCAATGTCCTTCCCCTTGTTTTAGGGTGGAGGCTGGCAAGGGGGTGTGGGGGAAGCCCCCGCATAGCGTAGCTAAATGTAGAATAAGAGAAATTTTTCGGACGGAAGAACTGGCGGTTTTGGCGGTACACTGGCACGAGCAAGCCGATTTCCTAAATTCCTCGTTTTAGGTACGTCGGCTTGGCGACAGTCCAGCACCGCCAAAATTTCGGAATGCAAGGGGTAAAGGGTGGAGATTTTTTGAGCGCAGCGATCCGCAGGACAAAAAATACTACCCGAACCTTGCATGGAGAAAAGCCCTTTGGATTAAGAAGAGAGTGTTTTTTATATAAAAGTGAGATAAACCCATATATATCAATGGTTTTGGAGGTTTTAGACACTTAAGACTACGTTAGTGAGCACTTAAGTATATCTTAGCGTAAATTAATGTTGACTTTATTTTTTACTAAAAGTACACTTAAGTAAATTAGATGGGAGGAGGGAAAATACAAGTGGATAAAAATATGGAGTATCATGCGGATACACAAACATTATTGGGCAAAAAATCAAAAACATACATCGACACAGAAACTGGAGAGAAAATTCAAGCAGAGCAAATTACCAAAAGAGCATATGGTCAAAAGCAATTTTGGAAGGTCTATCTTATGGACTTTCTACACATTCTAGGGCTTGCAGATTCAAGACAGATCGATGTATTGGTGTACATACTTGAAAATACAGAACAAGCCAACAACACCTTTGTAGGGACTTATAAAAAGATTGCTAAAGAAGCTAGCGTTTCAGAGCCAACCATTGCTAAAATAATGAAAAAGCTACAAGAAAATAACTTCATCACGAAAGTACAAAATGGCGTTTGGCAAGTCTCTCCAAACATCATGATGAAAGGTTCAGAGCATAAAAAAAGCTTGCTCTTAAATTACTATGACGATAGTAAAGAGCAAGAGAACGAATAAAGTGCGATTGCAAGGCATTTTATTCAAAAAACCCCTGCTAAATGCGGGGGCTTTTTTTATCGTTCCATTCCCATATCACGTTGTTTTTCCCTTTGTGGTTTCTCCATTTTTGCCAATGAGTCCTGGACTAATTTATCTTGCCTATCATCCAGGAACTTGATTGCACTTCGGTCTACGTCATTCATTCTCAAAAATGTTTTAACACGGTCAAGTTGAGCATGAAGAACATGCCCCACTTTTTCTTTGAAAGCTGAAAACTCCTTGCTGATCTGCGTGAGTTTTTCCTTCAATTTTCCGTTCTCAGATTTCAATTCCCGATTCTCATTTTGATAAGACCGGTTCTCTATTTTAAGTGTGTCCACCTGCTGTTTTAACTGCTTTTTCTCCTTCAACTGGTCATTGAAATTATTGACTAACCCATTGTATTTATCTATCAGCTCACGATGATTTTTCACAACGTCATGCTGCTTCAATTTTTGCATGGCTTTTTTCTCCGCTGCTGAATCTAAATTCTCTCGAATGTCTTTGTAATAATCACGAACTTTATCTTGTCCTGTCTGCATTTCAGATTTCAGTTGTACAACCTCTGCCTTAGTCTTGTCCAACTCTTTCTGCAGATTCTCTGCTTCCAGCTGATAGGCGACCCCATTCGTCGCATAATTCACTAGGCTCTTGTAGTCCTGCTCCTTCATACCAACAAGCCCAAGCACCTTTTTAGCTTCAATATTCGCAATCGATTTCGATTTGTCGTCAATCTCTTGGATATGCCCCATTGTCCGTTCATATTTCTCTTGGGCTTCCTTCTCCATGTTTTGGAACGTCATAGCCTTATATTTAGCCGTCTCAACGTGTTTACGGCTCGATGAGACCCCTCTCTCCAAGTCAAAGTCATTTTGCTTCAGGTAATCGTTAAAATCATCCTGAAGGCTAACCAGTTGCTTTTTCTGGCCAAAGAAATCTTTAGCCGACAATCTGCCATCTTCCGTTACTGGAACGAACCCCACATGCATGTGAGGAGTTTTCTCGTCATGATGAACAGTCGCATATATTAAGTTCTTCTCACCGTACCGATCAGCAAGGAACTCATGAGCAGTTTCAAAGTACCGCTTCTGCTCTTTCGGTGAAATCTTCTCGAAAAATTCTTTGTCTGATGTAATCAGAAATTCAGCAAGCCTAACCGCATCTTTCCGGATCTTCTTTCCAGAGGTCACATTGTCCTCAAGTACTTGATTAATTTTATCCGTATAGTCTATCTGTCTTTGACCGTTTATGAGGTCATAATTCAAGTGAGAATCCGCCTTGTTGATGTCGGGATTCGTCTCACTTTCTTTCTCTCTTTGATTGTGAAATTGAATGCCTTTTATGGCTGTAGATTTCATTTTTTGCATTCTGATAATGGAGTAACTCATGGGGTCACGCACCCTTCCGAAAATCTAAAAGATTAAGAGAAGTGTAACACACTACACTTTGCACGCAAAGTTTCATGTGGTCTGCGACGCTAAAAACCACACCTTGGGCTTTGCCCAAACCCACTGGGGAACTCTTCCCCAGACCCCCTAATCGAACTCCCCAACCCCTCAATCCTTGAGGGGCTCCCTCGCCGGTAGGCAGCTCAAAAGGTGTTGCCTTTTGAGACACCAAGAGGGTCTTGGTGAAGTTAGTCTGTCAACTCCTTATCCTC
>NZ_SUND01000038.1 GCF_005280205.1 Bacillus yapensis
AAGATACTATATATTCATAAATTTAATAGTACAAATAATAATTCTTTAATGAAATATAAAAGAAGTAGTTACTATCGCAAGATACGTTAATAACTACTTCTAATACTAGTACAATTAAGGCCGGTTACACGGATCAAGTTTTCGGATTAAGTCATTTGTTAGGGTTTCGTTTTGCACCAAGACTAAGAGATATAAGTGATGCTAAATTATATACCGTTTCTTCTCCTAACGATTTTCCAAACATAAAAGGCATACTTCGAGGTAAGATTAACACAAACGTTATTAAAGAGAATTTTGATGATGTATTAAGGCTAGCACATTCAATTCGAGAAGGAAGAGTTTCTGGATCATTAATCATGGGGAAATTAGGTTCGTATGCAAGACAAAATAAAATAGCTACAGCTCTTCGGGAGATTGGAAGAATTGAAAAAACAATCTTTATTCTTGACTATATTACGAATGAAACATTAAGAAGAAGGATACATCGTGGACTAAATAAAGGAGAAGCCATGAATGGATTGGCTAGAGCTTTATTTTTTGGTAAACGTGGTGAATTCAGAGAACGGGGCATACAAGATCAACTACAAAGAGCTAGTGCATTAAATATATTAATCAATGCAATTAGCGTATGGAATACTGTGTATTTAAGTGAAGTAACAAAGGAATTTAAGAAAAATAATATTCTAAGGGAAGAATTGCTTCCACATATTTCACCTTTGGGATGGGAACATATTAATTTTCTTGGAGAATATAAATTTGATTCGCATCGATTACCCACAAATTCTCTAAGACCATTAAATAAAAATTAACCTATAACATATAAAGCCAAATTCCTTAACGTACAGGTATTTGGCTATTTCTATATCGAATTTTGCTTAGCGTACAAAATTTCCGAAATGTTGGCTGTACCCCTATGACCTGCAGCTTATAAAAGAAGAAAATCGCTGGTTTGTTAAGGAAATGAAAAATCAATAATTACGATAATAGGAGGGTGCAAGATTATGAATTTCGGAGAAAATATTCAAACTTGGTTTTCTACTCAAATTGGAGCTTTGTTTATGGTTATTATTGGAGCTGTCGCTATCTATTTCTTAGTAAAAAGAGAGTTTTTTAGTGTGTATTTTTAACTTAATAGACGAACATTATCAAGCCTTTTAGGCAATGACTTCCTATGGAAGCTGAGGGCTTAACACTTGTTCCAATCCAGCTAGGTGACTATACTTTCGAAACATATTGTTAGCCGTCATACGGCTTAACTTTGGTCCTTTGTTAGATAAAAATAAATAAGGACTGTCTGTATACTTATGTTTTTTTCGTAATTCCAAGTAATCTTTTAAAGCTTGAATGACTTTTTGATTTAAAAGTACAGTACGCTGTTTGTCTCCCTTACCAGAACGAATGACTAACTCTGATGATAATAAGTGTAAATCTCGACTAATCTCAATACTTAAAGCTTCACTAATCCGGCAGCCTGTAATAAACGAGTATTTAAAACAGAATCAGAAATTGAACGGTTGACTAGACAATAAAAAATTAGCTTAGATTTGATATTTGTTCGTTATTTATATATCACGCTTTCTTCTTAAATTGAATATATATGGTTGTATAAAAAAATAAACGTCCAAGTCACCCTGAATCTAAGTAAATTTCCTAAACATAGTGCATAGGATAATTTTATAAATCTGTGAAGGGAATGAGAAAGATGTACTATTTTCCTTATATTTATCCATATCCTTATTATGTTAACGTGCCAATGTATAACTATGGAAGACAGCCTGTTTACTGGACTATTCCTAATGAGATAGAGTATGCTAAACAATTAGGTTTTTTACAATCGTCAAAGGGAAGAGGTAAAATCAAGTTAAAAGATTATGGACCAGAACCGTTTGTAGTTAATATCAATGCGGCTGCAAAACAAAACAATACGTATCGTACTGCTTTATGGACAGGAAAACATTTGCAAGTTACATTGATGAGTATCAATGTTGGAGAAGATATTGGTTTGGAAATTCACCCTAACGTTGATCAATTCTTACGTATTGAACAAGGTCAAGGAATTGTTCAAATGGGCAAGAGTAAAGATAATTTAAACTTTGAAAGAAAAGTCTATGATGACTCTGCCATTATGATACCTGCTGGAACATGGCACAACGTAATCAATACAGGTAATATCCCGCTAAAACTTTACTCGATATATGCACCTCCACAACATCCACATGGTACTGTACATGTAACAAAAGTCGATGCCATGGTAGCTGAATAAAACTACTGTGAGTAATAAAAAGAGGAACGTAAAATATATTATTAGAATTGTTCTTACGAAATTAGAGAACTATTTTGTTACTATTTTATATATTTGTTATTCAATTAACCTGCTCTTATCTACAGTATCAGCGACAAAATGTTGATATAATGCACCTTATATCTTTGTGTTCATGTAGTAATAGATACACGTTTTAAGGGCTTGACTTGAGTCCCCTGTGGGTACAATTGATCCTGTGAAGGTTGTAGCAGTTTTTCCATCAGGCAACGAGCCTATCTATCACACCTACCGCGCTTTCGCTTACTGTCCTTGAAGTTTAGTCTGGAAGAAGTACACTTCCACACTAAACTTCAAGGTTGTTTCTTTCTCCAGTTACCCCTACTTTTCCTTAAATTTTTATATATAATTTTGCTATGTTTAATAAGAATAGTCGGGTTCCCGATAATAAAACGGTTTAACCAATTCAATAAACTTAACTTTGATATAAATAGATGAACGCATGTTATAACAATGATTCCAATAATCCCCTCCATCACTCCTTCTACTTTAATTGATCCAAAAGCTAAATAAGCTAAAAAAATAATGGCTCCAAAATCATAGGGGGTAAGTTGTGCTAGTGCGGATTTCCCTAAAAGTTTTACGGCTAAAATAAACACAATAAATAAAAAATTAATTTAACTAAAAAAATAAACAACTTCTCACACCTCGTTACTAAGATAGTTCGTGTTATTGACGCCTTTTAATGGCAAGAAATTGACGGAGTTAATTGTCAATAATCTGACGGAAATATTGGCCAAAACAAGGGGGAAGCCCGTAACCTGCTAAAGCCTCCCCTTAAACTAAAT
>NZ_SUND01000039.1 GCF_005280205.1 Bacillus yapensis
TGAAAGATAATGGCTAACGACTTTAAATCGTTAGTCATTTTTAAATCTTTCGTTAAGTACATGTCTACAATGAAAGAACACATAATAATTTTAATTTTTTTACAAAAAGGTATTGATAACCGGCCGTGTCTGTATAATGCTCTTCTATATTTAGATCCGTCTCATGGTGCAACAATCCATCCAAAACATGAATAGCATCCCTTGAATTTGTATGTATAATCTTTGTGTAATAAGAAGAGAATTGATCACTAGTAAAACGGTAGATAGTGGCTCCTTTTCCAGTCCCGTAATGTGGGTTTGCATCTGCATGCAGTGATGAAACACCTAGTTGCATTCTCATACCATCTGACGAGGATGTTGTACCGTCGCCCCAATAGGAGGACAACTGTAATTTATGATGGAAATTTACTAAAATGGCTTGGGCTTTATTCATTGCATCTTCATACATGCGCCATTGAGATACATTGGCTAGTTGCTTATATGTAAGTCCGGGTGTGGCTTCGGCCATCTTGCTCAAGCCAATATTCATTCCCATTCCTAAAAGGGCAGCCATGATAATGATTGTTTCTTCTTTATCTGGTTTTCGATTATTGGAAGCATGGGTGAATTGCTCATGAAATCCTGTTATATGAGCAACATCCATGAGTAAATCGGTTAATTTTATTCTTGGTAGCATCTGATAAAGGCCTGCACTAAACTTTTTTGCTTCTTCTGGAACATCTTTTTCTAAGCGTGCAAGTGACAGTTTTCCTTTTTCAAGAGAAACTCCATCCAACTTGTTGGAATTGGCAGCTAACCATTTTAACCTTTCATTAAGGCTGCTGGTTCTCTCCGTTATATAATCTTCGAATGATAAACTAACTGATAATCTCGTATTCCCCTTCGATTGATTCCATGTATCTTCCGAAAACAAATATTCCTCAAAATCCCTATATTGTCTGCTGCCAACAATGGAAACATCTCCTGCCCGAACATGCTCCCGAAGTTCTGTTAAAACAGCCATTTCATAGTAATGACGATTAATTGTTGTACCATCATCCTCGTATAAATGCTTTTTCCATCGTTTTGAAATAAAATCCACGGGTGAGTCATCAGGTACTTTTCGCTTTCCGGATTCGTTCATTCCTCGGATAATCTCAACAGCCTGTAAAAGTGGCTCATTTGCCTTTGTAGAATGAAATCCCAATACTCTTAATAGCGTTGGCGTATATTTTCTTAGTGAATAAAACCGTTTTTGTAGTAAGTCCAAATAATCATAGTCGGCAGGACGTGCAAGCTCCTGAGCCTCTTCTACTGAAGAGACAAAGGTATTCCATTCAATAACTGATTCTAAAACCTTAAAAACGTCTAATTTTTCCTCTCTTGCTTTAATTAATGCTTGTCCGATGTTCGTAAAGTGTATAACTTTCTCATTTAGCTTTTTACCGTTTTGTTTCTGGATTTCCTCTTGAGCCTTACGGCCTTTTGATAACAAACTAAGTATTTGCCTATCATGAATTTCAAACGCTTTATCTGTTAGCTCCTGAGTAAGTTGTAATAAATAGACGGCTAATATCGAATAACGTTTATTTTCTTGAAAGTCACGGAATGCATACGGCTCGTATCTTGAACCTAAGCGAGAAAGCTGTAATAGACGATTACGATTCAAATGGCTAATTTGTACCGTTTCTAATTCCATTCCTCTTATGTATTCAAGTCGTTCTATTACTCTTAGAAATGTTTCGGGTGAAGGATGACCCGGTGGTTCCTTTAACCAACCCAATATCGTTTTATTGGATTCGGATGGATGCTGCGAAGTAATGATCTCTTTAAGCTTTTCTTTTTGCTCATTTGTAAGAGATTTACTAACCGTATTAAATAGCTTCTTTTCAGCCATTGCCCTTGCTTCCCACACCATTCTTTCAAGTGTAGTGATAGCAGGCAGTATGATTTTGTTTTTTCTTAGAAAATCTATACATTCATGCAGTAGATGAATGGCATCACCATTTTCCAAAGCTAATTGATGAAGATGCTTAAATGTCATTCGATATTCACTCAGGGTAAAAGTTACAAAGTCGTATTCACTTCGAATTTCTTTCAAATGATCCCAGAGTGTATTTTCCCTTTGAGGATAATGACTAAGCGAGGATGGACTAGCGCCGATCTGTTTCGATATATATTGTATGACCGAGTCTGGGATGCTTTTGATATGAGTGTATGGCCAACTGGGATACCGAAGAACAGCTAATTGAACGGCAAACCCTAAACGGTTTTCTTCCCTCCTTCGCTTATTAACTATTTCTAAATCACGTTTGGAAAAAGTGAAGTAGGTCCCTAATATCCATTCATCTTCAGGGATTTGCATAAAAGCCTGTCTCTGTTCCGGTGTAAGCAATTCTCTACCTCTCGCAATTTTCATTCAGTATCATCCCATTTCTGTATTTATCAATTTATTAGTTCAATTATATATCAATAGAGTGTACTCTATTGATACAAGTATAGTAGACTGATAAAATCATAGTTAAGAGTGTCTCATAAGACTTGTCTCAAAAACGAGGTGAAATTTTGCAGAAAATCGGTTATGTACG
>NZ_SUND01000003.1 GCF_005280205.1 Bacillus yapensis
AGGCAAAAGAAGGCAACAATCGAAAACTAATGGTGAATGAAAAATGGGAAGAGCAAAAAGAATATGTGAGAGCGAAGCTTTCAGAAGAGAAAACGAGTGCCATCTATCGAAAACGCAAAATTGATGTGGAACCAGTTTTTGGATTCCTGAAGGCTAATTTGCGTTTCACTCGATTTTCTGTACGAGGAAAATCAAAGGTAGAAAACGAAATGGGTCTCGCGTTAATGGCAGTGAATTTAAGAAAATTCACTGCCATTAACTAAGGTAATAGAAAAATTAACACACAAAAATAGAGAAAGGTGAATTTGAGTACCCTCAAATTCACCTTTCTCATTATTTGAAGCTAGTTATGTCCCAGCCTCTAAATATTTTTTCAGAATCAATTATTCAGTAATTTCCTCGTAAATCAGTGTTGGTGCAGCTGCTTTTTCAGCAGAAATTGTGATATTGTTGTAAAGTTTATTTTTAACTTCTTCAATATTTTCCGAGTTACTATAAATAGTAACGAGAGATTCCCCTTTTTGAACGGAATCACCAATTTTTTTATTGAGCATGAAGCCTACTGCCAAATCAATTTCAGATTCTTTTGTAGCTCGCCCAGCTCCAAGTAGCATAGCAGCTGTTCCGATCTCATCCGCTACCATATCAGAAACATACCCATCTTCTTTTGCTTCAAGTTCATAAATGAATTTGGCCTGCGGAAGCTTTGCCGGATCATCGACAACAGTTGGGTCTCCACCTTGTGATGCTAAGAAGACTTTAAATGCTTCAAGCGCAGCTCCATTTTTCATGACTTCCTGAAGTTTTGTACGTGCCTCTTCAAGAGTTTCTGCTTTGTTTGCTAGAAGGACCATATGACTACCTAATGCTAAGCAAAGTTCTGTTAAATCTTCAGGACCTTCACCTTTTAGGGTATCAATTGCTTCCTTTACCTCTAACGCATTTCCAATAGCAAATCCAAGTGGCTGGGTCATATCGGAGATAATAGCCATCGTCTTTCTTCCAACATTATTCCCGATGCGAACCATTGCTTTAGCTAGTTCTCGTGAATCATCAATTGTTTTCATAAATGCGCCTGCACCCGTTTTTACGTCTAAAACAATTGCGTCAGCGCCTGCCGCAATTTTTTTACTCATAATTGAGCTTGCAATTAACGGAATACTATCAACCGTTGCTGTTACGTCACGAAGAGCATATAGCTTTTTATCAGCTGGTGTAAGGTTTCCGGTTTGACCAATTACAGCAATTTTGTTTTTGTTTACTAGGTCAATAAATTCTTCCTTACTAATCTCAACGTGGAAGCCATCAATCGCTTCAAGCTTATCAATCGTTCCTCCAGTATGCCCAAGACCGCGTCCTGACATTTTTGCAACAGGTACACCAAGAGCTGCAACAAGCGGCCCTAAAACAAGTGTTGTTGTATCACCTACACCACCGGTAGAGTGCTTATCAACTTTAACACCTTCTATTGCAGAAAGGTCAATCTGCTCACCTGATTCAACCATAGCCATCGTTAAATCAGCTCTTTCTTTTTCCGTCATCCCTTTAAAGTAGATCGCCATTGTTAATGCACTCACTTGATAATCAGGGATCGAGCCATCTGTGTACCCTTCAATAATAAAATTAATTTCCTCTGTAGAAAGCTCTAATCCATCTCTTTTTTTCTCTATTAAGTCGACCATTCTCATATCATTCACCACTTTATTTAAGATAGAAGTTTATGCGCCCATTTCTTTAACCATTTCTTTTACAAAGCGAAGGAAGTTTTCTTTTACTCTCTCTGTCGTTTCAATAACTTCTTCGTGGTTTAACGGTTGATCCAAAATACCAGCAGCCATATTTGAAATACATGAAATTCCTAAAACTTGAAGTCCACTATGGCGAGCTATAATTACTTCTGGAACAGTTGACATTCCAACTGCGTCTCCACCTAGCGTTCTAAACATGCGAATCTCAGCCGGAGTTTCGTATGTAGGTCCAGTATTTCCAACATAAACTCCCTCTTGGAGCTTGATATGTAGGTTATTTGCTACAGCTTTTGCCTTTTGAATTAAATCCTTGGAATAAGCCTCAGACATATCCGGGAATCGAACACCCAATCTTGAATCATTCTTACCGATTAGTGGATTTGAACCCATATTGTTAATATGATCGGTAATGAGCATCAAGTCGCCTGGTTCAAAATCTTGGTTCACTCCACCGGCAGCATTTGTAACGATAAGTGATTCTACGCCAAGTTCTTTCATCACACGCACAGGGAAAGTTACTTGCTCAAAGCTATAGCCTTCATAGTAGTGGAATCTTCCTTGCATCGCGACTACTGGTACACCGTGGATTGTTCCAAATACGAGTTGACCAGCATGTCCCTCTACCGTTGAAACCGGAAAATCAGGGATTTGATCGTAAGGTGTGCGCACAGCATCTTCGATTTCCTCAGCCAAAACACCTAGTCCCGACCCAAGAATGAGACCAATTTTCGGTTGTACTTTTGCTTGTTCCTTTAAATAATTTGCAGCTTGCTGGATTTTTTGATAATCCATCTTATTCCCCTCCGAATCAATAGAAGTTAGTAGGCACCGCTTTAAAAAAGTTAGTGCTTATTTAGAGTTTTTTATTTCAATTCGCCAAGGAAGCTTTTGCCGTAGTTTGGCATTTTAACTGAGAAGTTCTCAGCAACCGTTGCTCCGATATCAGCGAATGTCTCACGTAATGGTAATTCCTTGCCTTCTAATTGCTTTGAATAAACTAATAAAGGTACATATTCACGAGTATGGTCTGTTCCAGGATGAACTGGATCATTCCCATGGTCAGCCGTAATGATCAGCAAATCATCGTCCTTCATTTTTGCAAACACTTCTGGAAGTCTAGCATCGTATTCTTCAAGTGCTTTTCCATAACCTTCTGGATCTCTTCTATGACCAAAAAGGGCATCAAAGTCTACTAAGTTTAAGAAGCTTAAGCCTGTGAAATCCATATCAAAAGTTTGTACAAGCTTATCCATTCCATCCATATTAGAAACGGTTCTTAATGATTCGGTTACTCCTTCTCCATCGTAAATATCAGAGATTTTACCGATAGCAATGACATCTAGTCCAGCATCCTTCATTTCGTTCATAACAGTTCGATCAAATGGCTTAAGCGCGTAATCATGACGGTTCGCCGTTCTTTTGAATGCCCCTGGCTCTCCGATAAATGGTCTTGCTATAACGCGTCCTACCATATATTTCTCATCAAGAGTTAATTCACGAGCAATTTTACAAATCTTATATTGTTCTTCAATAGGAACAATGTCTTCATGTGCAGCAATTTGAAGAACAGAGTCGGCAGACGTATATACGATAAGTGCCCCTGTTTTCATATGTTCTTCTCCAAGCTCATCAAGAATTTCTGTTCCACTTGCAGGTTTGTTTCCGATAATTTTTCTCCCAGTACGAGCTTCTAGCTCTGAAATTAATTCATTAGGAAATCCCTCTGGAAACACTTGAAATGGTGTGCTGATGTTCAGCCCCATGATCTCCCAGTGTCCGGTCATTGTATCCTTACCGCTTGAAGCTTCCTGCATTTTTGTGAAAAATGCTAGTGGTTTCTCTGCTTTCGTAATTCCTTTAATTTCACGAATATTGCTTAAGCCTAATTTCCCCATATTCGGCATGTCCAGCCCGTTCATTTTTTCAGCAATATGACCTAATGTATCTGATCCTAAATCACCAAATTTTTCTGCGTCTGGAGCTTCACCAATCCCCACAGAATCCATCACAACTAAAAATATACGTTTGTATTGAAAAGACATCTATATTCCTCCTAGCTCAAAAATCCTAATAAAAAATATAAAGCGTTTTCTAAAATAAGACTTTTACACCCATCTTATTTTCTCCTGCTTCTTCTTATAATAATCGAACAAATTCTATTTGTCAGAAGTCTGACAACTGTATTTTACTAAAAAACATAAAAAAAAGCTACCAACATCGGTAACTTTTCTGTGTCTATTCTATTAAACTATTAAGCGCGAGGATGAAATTGACTATAGACATCCTTAAGTCTCGTTTTCGTAACATGGGTGTATATTTGCGTTGTTGAAATATCAGCATGACCAAGCATTTCTTGTACAGCCCTTAAGTCTGCCCCATTTTCTAATAAATGGGTTGCAAAAGAATGGCGCAAAGTATGCGGTGTAAGCTCCTTCTGTATGCCAGCTTCAGCTGTAAGACGCTTTAGGATTTTCCAAAATCCTTGTCTTGTCAACCTTTTCCCATGATGATTCAAAAACAGTGCATCATCTTTATGCTTTTTTGATACAAATTGGGGGCGTCCCTCATCTAAGTATTTCTGGATCGATTCCGTTGCAGTTTTGCCAAGAGGTATAATTCTCTCTTTATTCCCTTTTCCGATACAACGAACAAATCCCATTGATAAATGAGCGTCTCCTGTATTTAAGCCGATAAGTTCACTAACACGAATGCCTGTCGCATACAAAAGTTCAAGCATTGCCTTGTCTCTTAATCCATAGTGGTCATTACTTTTTGGAGAATCTAGCAATCGTTCTACTTCTTTTAAATTCAAGACCTTCGGAAGCGTTCGTTCAAGCCTCGGTGTATCGATGTGAACAGAAGGGTCTTGGTCTACAATCTTTTCTCTAAATAAAAACTGATGAAAAGCACGGATAGATGCTATATGGCGTGCCAAAGTTTTCGATGATTTTCCCTGTTCCTTTAAATGACCTAAAAAATGAACAATCTGTAGCCTTTGAACATCTTGTAAATTTGTGATTTTTTCAACCTTTAGGAGAAAGTCAATGTAGCCTTTCAAATCTCTTTCATAAGAAATAATTGTATTTTGAGCTAGTCCTTTTTCTACGATTAAATAATGTGTAAAATCCTTGAGTTGAAGCTCCATTTTCATTACTCCCCGTTTAAATAAAACAAAATTAACCGATCGAGCCACGTGGGCTCCTCTTGAGTTCCGCTCGCAGACACCTTTACTGCCGTTCCATTCGGCTCATCATAGCGGTGATAATTTTGATATTCTTCATTTACCCACATGATACCATAGTAAAAGAGAATTGTGCATGTAGTGAACAGCAAAAATACCTTCAATGTATTAAATACTAACTTTAACCACGATCTCATTTGTTCTTTCCTCCAAAAGCAGCTTTTATAGTAAAGGTATGCCAAGTAGGACAAGAAATATACCTGTGGATATACAAAAGCGCAGGCGCCTTCGGAACAATCGAAGTACAGATTGCCCCTGTATTTTCTTCTTCTATGGAGTTTTCATTGATGTTCAACCCGACAAACGTTGGAAGAACCACTGGGTCTGAAACAACCCATGAAAAATTGAACTATATTTTTCAAAAAGAGGGGTTAGGCGCTCCTCCCACAAGCTATCGCATTCATGCGTGTGATATAAAAGCTACCTAAGCCTTCCTTTTGGAGCTAAACGTAGATACACCAAATCCATAACAGCGAAATCTGTAATTTCCTAGAGATCAAAAAAGCCTTTTTCCCATCGGAAAAGGCTTGGTTTCTATTCTTCTGTATCTTCCGCCTGCTCTTCGTCATTGTCGGAGCAACGATAGCAAATACCGTGAAATGTTAAACGATGGTCTTTAATTTTGAAATTCCATCTACGTTCAACAATTGCTTCTACGTCTTCTAATAAATCCTCTTGAATTTCATCAACCGCTCCACATTCTATACAAACAAGATGGTGGTGGAAGTGAGCAGCACCTTCCTGTCTCAAATCATAGCGTGAGACTCCATCTCCAAAGTTAATTTTATCTACTATTTTTAATTCAGTTAACAACTCTAGTGTTCTATAAACAGTTGCTAATCCGATTTCAGGCGACTTCTCTTTCACAAGGAGGTACACATCTTCAGCGCTTAAATGATCCTCTTCATGTTCTAATAAAACACGTACGGTAGCTTCACGCTGCGGTGTCAATTTATAGCTCGATGAATGTAAATGTTTCTTTATTCTCTCAATTCTTGTTTCCATTACGATAGTCCTCCTCGCCACTGTCACTTACTTATTATAACAGATGCTTCTTCGATTTCAAATTGAAAATTATTATAAATAAGCAACAATAACGATTATAAAATAATAATTATTATTAGATGATTTTATATTTTAAAAAGAATACTAGAATGATACAAAAAAATAATTAGCGCTTGAGTATCATATCCTATTTTTCTATATTGTGCAATTCGTCCTATGACTGTACGGCGTTCACTACAAGCTTCATGAGAGCTGGAGAAACGTACGCCTCGATACTTGCTGCTGCAACGAGTAAAAAGAGAGCTCCTAAGAAGGCAAGTGCATAGCGCCCTAGTAATGGAAAAATAGGCTGTCCTAATTTTTTCATAAATTGCTTCCGTATCATTTTCAACGAAAAAGCGACAGATAATGTAGCTCCAAAGATAAAGATCGGAATGATGATAAGATTTTGTGGCAAAATGGACACAAATGAAAGAAGAAAACCGTCCCATTGCATTTGATTAACAAGAAAGCCTACAGTGAAACCTACAACCATTCCCTTTATAAAAAGTAATACGAGTATAACGGGTAACCCAATAATTGAAATGCCCAATATCCACATTAATCCGACAAACTTAATGTTGTGAAAGAAGCTTTGAAGTAATATGTCATTAGAGGCAGCAACTTTTCCCGTTGACACCTGCCCAAAAAATTGTGACAAATAATAGAACAAATCTTCCTTCTGATTAAAACTTAAACTATTAACAACGATCGCTCCAAAAATGACACCCATTAAAAACAGTACAATCACAAACAAATATATGGACGAGTGCTCTCGGAAATGATTTGCTACGATATCCTGGTACATTCTTTTTTTCATGTGCTTCGAGCCTCCTAGAGATTATTCCGAACAACTTACATTAAAATGTATGCTCGTCTATTCCTCTCTATGACATGAGAATCTATTAAATTTCGCAAATCTATCAAAAAGACTAGCTCCTTCGATGCGAGCTAGCCTTGTTCAGATATTTTCCCGTAGATACCCCCGCCACCAGCATCAACCGATAGAGTTCCCCTACGGGCGCGAATGATAAGCCTAGCCACTTTAGCTGGGACCACTTTCTCTAACGCCGCTTCTGGCACGTCGTGAAGAATCGCCATTTCCGTTCCAAAATACTGAAGTAGCTTGTCTAGCAATTTTGGACCAATTCCCGGAATAAACTGCAGCGGCACTTGATGGATATAAGGCGGTCTACTTGAAGGACCTTTCTCCGCCGTTTTTAATTCAAGAATCCGTTCTGCCACGCCCTTTATGAATTTCTTATGGCCACATTCACTGCATTCTTCCGTTTTAAAATTAGCTTTGGCTGAACATTTAGCGCATACCGTTTGATGGTATTTTCCGAGCATGGGATCAAGTCCGTAATTCGCTAGAATCCGCTGATTATTTTCTCCTCGTAAAGCTTCTTTTAAATTTTCAAAAGTCGGCTCTAGCATTTGAATCAATTGATATTCTCGAGCAATTTTGGCAAGAGAATGCGCATCAGAATTCGTTAATAACGGATATCCATGTAGCTCTGCTAATTTGTCGGCCATATCCGTATTCGCGCTTAGACCGATTTCAATTCCATCTATTAAATCTGGATGAAATACTTCTTCTAAAGAGCTCTTAACCCCTTTTCCGTAAAGACTCTTAAACGGAGTGAATACATGAGCCGGAATGAACAAGCCTCCAAGTTCCTTCGTTTTTTCCTGTAGCATTCTTCCTGTAACGTAGACACGCTGGGAGCTTAGCTGAATGTTTTTTAAATGCTGAGAGAGCCAATGCGAAAATTCCTTCATTATATTCAAAGTGGGGAAATAACAAAGTACATGAATCGGTCCATTCGTTCCCTCATCATAAATCTCAAGCTCAGACCCCGGAATGATTGTTAAGCCTTCGTAAAAAAGCCCACCTTTTTCAAGCTCGATCAACTTTCCTTCATTTAAAAGTCTTTCCATTTCAATGATCACTTCAGGAGAATGACTATCGATGATTCCAACCATATGTAACCCTTTTAGATCTCTTGCATGTTCAATAATATTGGTAAAGGTGAGTGTACGCGAGCCAGTAATCTTAACCGGCTTTCCTGTTTCTGTTCGTCCAATATGAATATGCAAATCTACAAAGTATCGGTTCACTTTTTCAACGCCTCTTGAAGTTGAAGATATTGAATTGCATAAGCTGTTTTCGCATCATATACCTTTTGTTCTTTTACTAGCTCTAAAGCCTCTTCTAGCGTTACTTCGATCACGTTCACAAATTCATCCTCATCTAAGCTTGCCGCATCCTTTTTCTTCGATAATCCCTTGGCTATATACACATGGACAATTTCATCTGCAAATCCCGGAGATGTGTAAAAAGAGATTAACCACTCTAGGGATTCACATTCGTAGCCTGTTTCTTCTTCCAACTCTCTTACAGCTGTGTGCGCAGGTTCCTCACCTTTTTCAAGCTTTCCAGCTGGAATTTCTATCAATACCCTATCCATCGGCTTGCGATATTGCTCAACCATGACGATTTTATTGTCATCGGTTATTGGAAGAATCGCCACTGCTCCAGGATGCTTGACTATTTCACGTGTAGAGGTTTTTCCATTCGGTAATTCTACTTCATCTACTTGCAGGCTAATGACTCTTCCTGAAAAAATAGGTTCTGACTTAAGCGTTTTTTCTGCGAGGTTACTCATTTATTTGTCACTCCAGTTCTATTCCTAATTTGATTGTACATATAGTTTAGCATACTTGAATTGGAGGAGTAGGTATGAAGCTGTATGTACATGACAAAGGAGTCATACTTGTCGGGAAGGCTTGGGAAATTCGGCAAAAATTAAAGGAATACAATCAACATTATGATTTACTTTATGATTGGGTTCAAAACGTTCAAAAACAAGAAAACTCTTAAATTGTTTTTTCTTTTCTTTTTTCTATAAAATAGGCTTTAGAGGTGAAACGAAAATGAAGAAAAGAAGATTAGGAAAATCAGATCTACTAGTAACTGAATTAGGTCTTGGCTGCATGTCGCTTGGAACAGACAAGAATCATGCACAAAAAATCATAGAGGCAGCCTTGGATGAAGGAATCAATTATTTTGATACAGCTGATTTGTATGACTTCGGAGTCAATGAGGAAATCGTTGGTCAGACATTAAAATCCGTTCGAGACCAAGTGATTATTGCGACGAAGGTAGGGAATCGTTGGAATGAACAAAAAGACGGTTGGAGCTGGGATCCTTCCAAAGCGTATATTAAGGAAGCCTTGAAGCAAAGCCTGAAAAGACTTGATACGGATTATATTGATTTGTATCAGCTTCATGGGGGAACAATCGAGGACAATATTGATGAAACGATAGAAGCGTTTGAAGAATTACGTGAAGAAGGATTCATCCGTTTTTACGGTATTTCATCTATCCGTCCAAATGTTATTCGTGAATATGTCCAAAAATCCAATATAGTTTCGGTGATGATGCAATACAGTATTTTGGATCGCAAGCCAGAGGAAGAGGCACTTCCCATTTTACACGATCATAATATTAGTGTCGTAACCAGAGGCTCGGTTGCAAAAGGATTGTTAAGTGACAGAGCGCATGAAAAATTAAAATCTGGCTATTTAGAGCACAGCTCTGAAGATCTAAAAGAAATTATTCAAGGATTGCAGGAAAAAGTTGCTCATTCCCGTTCATTAACAGAGGTGGCACTTCGTTACAATCTTGCCCATCCGGCTGTGGCATCTGTAATCGTTGGCGCAAGTTCTGTCGGACAAATACAGACAAATGTAACGGCAGTTAACTCCACGCCATTAACTACCGTAGAAATCGCATTAATTCAAGAAATTGCCAAAGCACATACTTACCCTGCTCATCGATAAAAAGAAGGAAGCGCGTGCTTCCTTCTTTTTATTTATTTGAAACTCTTCCAGTCCATCGAACTTTCGTTTAATAGCTCTTCAAAGGATTTATTTTTTTCACGCTGACGGCGCTCTTCTCTTTTACGTTCTTCTTCCTCAATCTGCTTCTGCTCTTCCGCAGCCTTTAACTGTTGCTTTTGATCTTTCAACTGCTTCAGTAAATCTGCATTTAGCATGTCACCAAGTGTGACTGGCTTTTCTTCATTTCTTTTTTGAGAATTGTGTTGTTGTTTCTTTTTCTTCATGTGAACCCCTCACTAAATCTTAGTGAACTCATTATAACATTTTATGATAATTCGACCACTGTCGCGACTCCTTGGCCACCACCGATACAAAGCGTGGCAAGACCTGTTCTTGCTTCTCTTCTCACCATTTCATGAATCAAGGTCACAAGGATACGCGCTCCACTTGCACCAATTGGATGTCCTAGTGCAATGGCCCCACCGTTTACATTCAGAATTTCCTTTTTAAAATGTAGCTCCCTGTCAACAGCTAAACTTTGTGCAGCAAAGGCTTCATTTGCTTCAACAAGCTCGATTTCCTCAAGGGATACTTGTGCTTTTTTCAGTGCCTTCTTCACAGCTTTGACTGGCCCAATTCCCATGATACTTGGATCTACCCCAGCACTTCCATTTCCTCTAATCGTCACAAGCGGAGTGATGTTCAGCTCTTCGGCCTTTGCTTTACTCATGACAACTAATACAGCAGCTCCATCATTGATTCCTGAAGCATTTCCCGCTGTCACAGTGCCATCCTTTTTAAATGCTGGTCTTAATGTGGCAAGCTTTTCATGAGTTGTCCCCTTTTTCGGATATTCATCTGTATCAAAAACAATTGGCTCACCCTTACGCTGTGGAATGGCAACAGAAACAATCTCATCCTTAAACTTCCCTTGTTCGATTGCTTCTTGCGCCTTTTCTTGGCTCCAAGCCGAAAATTCGTCTTGTTCCTCTCGTGTAATTTCATATTGGTCAGCTAAATTCTCTGCCGTAATACCCATATGATAGTCATTAAAGGCACACCATAAGCCATCAGAAATCATGCTGTCGATAAGCTTTTGATCGCCCATCCGAAAACCATCACGTGCATTTTTTAACAAATATGGCGCTTGGCTCATATTTTCCATACCACCTGCTACAACAATATCTGCATCTCCTGCGATGATTGCTTGTGTTGCTAAATGAACGGCTTTTAAGCCTGAACCACATACTTTATTAATGGTCAATGCAGATACAGAGTCAGGTAATCCAGCCTTTAGCGCGGCTTGACGTGCCGGATTTTGGCCTAGACCTGCCTGCAACACATTTCCAAGGATTACTTCATCAACCTGTTCTGGCTTTACGCCCGCTTTTTCGAGGGCTCTTTTTATCGCAATGGCACCAAGCTCTGGTGCAGAAAACTTTGCAAGACTTCCATTAAAGCTTCCAATTGGCGTACGTACTGCACTAACTATCACTACCTCTGTTGACATTCTCTCATCCCCTTTTATCTTCTTAAATCTAAAATTCGACACGATTCAAGAAAACCCTTTCATTTTTGTATAACCCCTATAGTTTTTACTCAAGCTATTTATGATGTTATTTGAAGGGAGCCATAATTATGAGTCAAAAGAGAGAAAAAGGGTATAGTCAAAAAGGCCGTTCTAGTGCTCAAAATGTTAAGCAGACGATTGCCGCTGAAGAACTTGATCAAGCTACCCATCCAACAAAGAGACAGAATTCGAAGCAATAAGATAAATATTCACTTTAAAAAGGATCTCACATTTTTAGCAACCTCAAAATGTAGATCCTTTTTTCTTTTATTTATGTTCCGAAAATTACAAACATTAATTATAATAAGCTTATCAATGAACAAGGAGGAAAATCATATGAAAAACTTTAAGAAAATCGCACAAACATATAAGGGTCGGACACTTTCTTAAATTTAAAATGTGTATCCCCTTATATGTGTTTATTTAAATAACACAAAAAGGGGTAAATCATGAGTTTTCCAATTAAAAAATTTCTATCATATTATAGACCATATTTAGGGTTGTTTGTTTCAGTATTGGTATGCACTTTGATTGTATCAGGCGTTACTTTGGTATTTCCATTACTCGTTAGATATATTACAAAAGATGTTCTAGCAGGAGATTTGTCCAATGCCCTCAATGAAGTGTATTGGATTGGTGGACTAATGCTTGTATTAGTAGCTATTCAAAATATCGGGAATTATTTCGTTGACTACAAAGGACATGAAGTCGGGGCTCGGATGGAGAGTGATTTACGAAGAGAACTATTTGACCATATGCAACAGCTTTCCTTTTGTTTTTACGATAAGCATAGAACAGGTCAGCTCATGTCGAGATTAACGAATGACCTTCTTCTACTTTCTGAGCTGTACCATCATGGTCCAGAAGACTATCTTAAATATCTTGTTCGCTTAATTGGTGCATTTATCATTCTGTTTTTTATTAATGCACCTTTGACCATCGTTGTATTCTGCTTTTTACCTTTTTTAGGTGGTTTTGGTCTGTATTTTAATAAGATTTTGAATAAAGCTTACACAAGAAATAAAGAGCGAATTGCGGCTATAAATGAGCAAGTTGAAGATAGCCTATCGGGTATCCGCGTAGTAAAGTCCTTTGCTAATGAACAAATAGAAATGGATAAGTTTAATATTGAAAATAATCGTTTTCTCGATAGCAGGAAGAAAACCTATAAAGCAGAAGCATATTTTTATAATTGTTTTGAAACGATTATTCAATTGATTACGATCACAGTGATCATTTTCGGAAGTGTCAATATTGTTGGTGACAAGTTAGATTTAGCCGATTTGATTACGTTTATTCTGTATACGAGCTATTTTATTGAGCCAATCCAAAAACTGACTCATATGAGTACTCAGTTTCAGGAAGGAATTACTGGCTTTCAACGTTTTATGGAGATTATGAATCTTAAGCCGACAATTCAAAACAGATCGAATGCCATAACCCTTTCAGAGGTAAAAGGGGAAATTGAGTTCAAAGAAGTTTCATTCCGGTACGAAGAGCATGTGGACCCTGTTTTCATAAACCTTTCACTGACTATTCATCCAGGAGAATATGTTGCATTAGTTGGTCCTTCTGGTGTGGGTAAAACTACATTATGCTCACTCATCCCCCGCTTTTATGACGTAACAGATGGGGAAATGTTACTTGACGGGATCAATGTCTGCGACATCGAGATGCAGTCATTAAGAAAAGCCATTGGGATTGTCCAGCAAGATGTTTATCTTTTTGCAGGAACTGTTATGGAGAATATTCGCTACGGAAATCCGTCAGCACGTGATGAAGAAATTATCGAGGCTGCAAAGTACGCAAATGCCCATGATTTTATTATGAGCTTGCCAAACGGCTACTACTCTGAGATTGGACAACGAGGTGTCAAATTATCGGGCGGTCAAAAACAGCGCCTTAGCATTGCTCGTGTATTCTTAAAGAATCCGCCCATTCTCATTTTTGATGAGGCAACAAGTTCACTAGATAATGAGAGTGAAAACTATGTCAAAGAGTCACTAGAATTCTTAGCAAAAGGTCGCACAACGATTGTGATCGCCCATCGATTATCTACTATCCGTAATGCCCAGAGAATTATCGTATTATCAGACAATGGTATTGTCGAAGAAGGTACACACGATACATTGCTTGTAAGAAATGGATCATATGCTCATCTTTATTCTAAACAGTTTGAATTACAAGTATAAATGAAAAACGACCCGAGCTTGATCGTAAAGGGTTCTGTTTAAAGATGCATATCGATTAAATGACATTATAAATGACGTGCGAATTGGCACGTCATTTTTTCCTGCAATCAATGGGTTTTACCTTCTTTAAGAGGAAATTGACAAACAAAATGACACACCTTTTTCACTACGAGAAGAGGTGTGGTACAAACTAAAAGAATTGTCAGTTACTATCTCAATTTAAGTGTCAATTTGATAAAAAATTAACCCTGAAAATTTCCAATTATTAATATAATTATGAAAATCTTATTAAGCTACCGAAGCAGTTTTGTTGAACAACGTTCCTTCCCAAATTGATTTGAAACTTTTTAAAATTAAAATCGTACTTATAGTTAAAGTAAGTGCATTCTTATTGGAAAAACTTATTCCATATTAAGAATAGGGAGGGGCAATGGATGAAAACAGATTGGTATTGGTTACTAATATTCATTGTGTTGATGACAACTGTTGGATTTCTTTTGTTTGACAATATTGCTTCAAAGCTCATTTTTGGAATTGCAGTTGGTGGTATATTTGGTTGGATATTTATTACAAAAAAAACTAATAAAAAAGATAAACAATGATTCTTGTCTATTTTTGAATACAAATTTGCTTATTTTGGAAACAATGCATTTGAACTAAGAGGGATTAACGCTTTTGATGAATTTACTAACGAACAGGGCAGGATAATTGAAGAAGTGCAGGAGTAAATACGGTTATTATCGAATACACATTTATGGAAAATTGATTTAAGCGTGTAATTTTCTATGTTTTCTTGTTGAAAGGATGCTAGTTAAATAAAGGTTCGTCTTGGATATTAAGACAAACCTTATTTTTATGTTTTTTGTCTGCCATTTCATTAGTAATTTCTGCTGACATTTCTTATCTTTTTTTGAAAGTGCACCTCAAAACGGAATCCTTTAAGCTTGATCGTGGGTCGTTTTTTGCCATTACAAATTGAAGCTGTAGTTTAAATCTAAGCATTTTTCTCGATCAACTGAACGAACGTCCACACAACAGTGGAAATCAGTAGCGCTTGACCTACTCCAAATAATAATCCTGTTATGAAACGTAGGGTATTTGTACTTTTTCTCCATTTCCAAGCTTGAGTAAATCCGTCTATAATCATAGGGATTGCCATTACCAACGGGATCCACAAGGGAATGATTAGACTTGCTAGAACAGCAATAGGTGTTAACAAATACCCTAGCAAAATAGCGAAGCATCTTGTGCAAAGTAGCATTGGTTTCCCTTTAATATGTAAGCAACGTTCAGGGATTCGATGACATGGAATAACCATCAGAATTTCTTTCATTATCCTCATCCCCTTCTTAAGGCGAGCAATCTGGTGTACAATCTGGTGCACAATCACAATCTAGTTTCTTAGGAAATGGAACATCAATGCAACAATCACCATATCCACAATAGTCACTAATATCGCCTTTTTTCTTTTTTCTCTCTTTCTTCCTCTTTTCATAAAACCGAAAAAGCACAAAGGATGCACCGGCCCCAAATAAGACAACTGGTCCCCCAACTATATAAGATTGGAGAAAAAGTAGAACAATTCCTGTCATGAGTATCACTTGTGAAACAGTTAAGCCAACGAAAAACAATGTGGGTTCCTCCACTCATAGGATGATTTAGATATCACTTTAATTTAAATTCTATTATTTAGAAATGCAGTAATATTTTTTCCACTTATATTATTCCATACTTTTTTAAAGCAACATCAATACCATCTTCACTCGACTTTTTAGTGACAAAATCTGCAACCCGTTTCAATTTTTCATTCCCGTTTCCCATAGCTATGCCGAGTCCTACTAGTTCCAACATATCTATATCATTTTCTCCATCTCCAAATGCTATAGCCTCAGATTTATCAATACTAAAATACTCTAAAACTTTTATAATAGCTAAGGATTTTGAGACGTCTTCTTTTAAAACATTCAGTATGAATGGATGCCATCTCTTAAATGTTAACTGCGGGAAATGTTTAATATATTTCTCAAGCATTTTGTCATCTGCGAACAGACACATTAAGAATACTTCTTGAGCTACAACATCTTGGTTCACTTCTGGATAATCTTTTAAAGATAAAGTTTCTCGCAATGCTTGTAATATGTTGCTATCTTTAACACCATTCATACTGAAATCTTCCGTATAAAATGAGAGACCATGATTTTCAAGATGTGCAAAATCTACCACTTCTTTAACTATTCTTTTATCCATCGGAACTTTATAAATAACAATTTTATTATGTTTTACATATGCACCATTGGCGGTAATGAAAGTATCAATTCCTAATGCTTTTATTTCATCGCACATAGACAGTGGTCTACCTGTTGCGGCAACAACCTTTATTCCTTTCATTCTCAACGCTTTTATCGCTTTTTTTGTACTAGACGAAATACTTCCATTCTCATGATTCGTAATAGTTCCATCCACATCAAAAAATACAATCTTGTAGTTCATTTAAAATCCCTTTACCTCTACTTTTATACGAATTATATCAAAAATTGGTATTTTATGTTAATAAAAATACAAGAAATTCATTTTAAAATGGTGATTCAGTTGCTCGATATGTTTTTTCCAAGTCACGGGTAAGGGAAATGGGACAAAATCAATTTCTTCAGTTTTGATTATCAGAGACTATATTTGATGCAGGAAAATGTCAAGGTCATCTTGAATTAAGAATCCATAACTTAATTTTGGAGGATTACATATGTTATCTGAGTCAGAATTAATGGAGCATCATGTCAATGTGTTATTTAGACATGATAGTGGAAATCGAGTAACAGTAGTGAATGAGCCCCCATTCGAGGTTGCACCACGAATTTTTATAGGGGCTACTAGAGCCGGGAACATAGTGAGATTTTCAGATTCGCTGGATGAAAGTATTGTAAAGAGTTTGGGACAAGTTATAGGAGCAAATCCTGGTGCTCATTTAGGAGAGGTTATCAAGGTACTAACTAATGAACAACCAGTAAGTAATCTATGGATTGGACCAGCTTATGTATTCCCTAATGTCGTTGGTAGTACTTTTCCGAGAGCCATTAAAGTAACTCACGAAAACAAGGAAATTTTAAAACCTCATTTCCCTTATACATATGAGGATTTTAAGTATAAGCAGCCTTGCTTTGTCATACTGGAAGATAACATACCTGTATCCATTTGTTGTAGTGCCAGACAAACCTCAAAAGCATCTGAAGCGAGTATATTTACACATGAAGATTATCGTGGAAGAGGATACGGTGTTGAGGTTGCAAATGCTTGGGCACAAGATGTCCAAAACCAAGGACGAATCGCTCTGTACAGCACAGCTTGGGACAATTTCGCTTCCCAATCGGTAGCAAGGAAATTACAATTAGTTCAATATGGAACTGATATTCATATGAGTTAAATTTAAAAAACACTTGAAATATAAATCAAGTGTTTTTGTACTAATTATTGAGAACCATATAAATATGAATCCATCACCTGCCATTGTATAATTGTCCCATCCTTTATATGATACTTCAATAAAAGATACCCTCCTGTATGCCCATCATCAAATGGTGCAAATACCACTCATGAGACAATACTTTGAGTTTATCATAGAGAAAATGCATTTCACCGCCTAAAACACCTTGATATGGGATGATATCTTCATGTTTATTTAAATCCTCTTTTATATCATTGACCGTGCCTTTAAATCCTAGATTCGTAAGTTCTGCCTGAGCAAGTGCTGGAAATTCATTTTTCTCTTTTACTATAGTCGCCTCTTCAACATTGTCTGATCCTTTCAATGACTTAATCTCATTCTGCAATTCTTGTACTTGAATCACCAGATTTTCTATTTCTTTATTATTTTGTGGTTGGCGGGCGGTGACAGTTTCTTTTTGACATCCCATTAACAAGAAACAAACGAATGCACTTAGAAAAACGACAGATTTCCGCATCTTTTTAGCTACCTCTCCTAGAAATATTTTCCTCCTCATATTAATTAGACAGATTCTCCTCTATATCCTTTCATCAATTTGAAACATTCAAGTCATTTTCATGTTTCAACTGCTTCCAAAATGGTAAAATTAAGTAAAAATACTTCTTGGAGGGATCAGCTTGAAGAGAGCGTTCCGCTTCATTGTGTCGTTTCTATTCGCCTTCGTGACTATAGGTGTCTATTTTTCCAACCGCATCATGTATATGAAAAAGAAGGATGATGAATTTATCATCAATCGTGAAAAGTCAGCAGGAAGACTTGATTCAAATGTCTTCGAGCGTCTGCCTAAGCGAGAAATTCTGATTCCATCTCACTTCGGC
Source organism: Bacillus yapensis (assembly GCF_005280205.1). Classification (GTDB taxonomy): domain Bacteria; phylum Bacillota; class Bacilli; order Bacillales; family Cytobacillaceae; genus Robertmurraya; species Robertmurraya yapensis. Next base: position 17,959 of record NZ_SUND01000003.1, read on the forward strand.
TATAACTTAAAAGCACTTGTTGTAGAACCTCATAATACCAATAAATACATGATTTTTTGCCATGGTGTGACCGAGAATAAAATGAATTCCATTAAGTATATGAATTTATTTTTAGAGAGAGGCTTTAATGGGTTAATTTATGACCATCGAAGACATGGGGAATCTGGCGGCAAAACAACGAGCTATGGCTATTATGAAAAATTTGATTTAAAAACCATTGTGGATTGGCTAAAGCTCAATCGTGGGCCCGATTTAGTTCTGGGAATTCACGGGGAATCGATGGGTGCTGCAACGACGCTTCTTTACGCGGGAATGATTGAGGATGGAGCGAATTTTTATATTGCCGACTGTCCGTATTCGGACTTCAAAGAACAACTTGCCTATCGTTTAAAAACAGAGATGAAGCTACCCCCAAAACTGTTATTGCCTGTCGCAGACCTCTTTATCAAAATGCGCCAACGATATTCACTTAAAGACGTTGCTCCCATTTCAGTTATTGAAAATATCGAAAAACCGATTCTTTTCATCCATAGCAAAAAAGACGATTTTATTTTACCAACAATGACAGAAGCTCTTTATGAACATAAGCAGGGACCTAAAAAGCTGTTCATAGCTGAAAATGGTGTTCACGCACAATCGTTGAATGAGAATAAAGAGGACTATGAGAAGGTCGTAGATGAGTTTTTGGAGGAGTATGGGTTTTTGTAAGAATAAAGCTGACATACAATGACTGTTAATAATCGGTCGGATGTCAGCTTATTTTATTTCTACTCTAATAATTTACAAACTGGTAAAGGATAAACTATCGTCATTATTTTGATGTATTTTTCTATCAAGACAAAACACCTATTTTACAAGGTGGCCATTACTGTGAATTAGCTCTCTTTCGAACTAAATTGTTCACATGGATTTCTGGTATGTAGGCTCTATAAATACGGAGAAGTTGTTCGGACATATAAAGAGGAGTTTGCTCAAAATCATTTTCAATCCATTCTAATAGTAAGCCAATTGCCCCATGAATTCGATATGTAGCAAAGAGATGAATGTCCAAGTTATCATCATCTATCGTAGCCGAATAATCAAAATCCTTTCTAAATAATGGTTCTAAGTGTCTAATCAGCTTTTCTCTAAAACTATAACTTGAATTCTCTCCTAGCATCACTTGATAAAACTTTTTATACTCTAAAAAGTGGTCAAAAAAGGCAATGGATTCAGGTTGTAACCGGTTAAAATCAAGTACTTTTTGATCAAGATATGGCTTGCGATATGCCTCTGTTGCTTTTTTTAAAACTTCTTCAATCATTTCATTTAATAGGTCCTCTTTTCTTTCATAATGAGCATAGAAAGTTCCCCGATTAAAATTTGCTTCCTTTACTATCTCTGAAATAGTAATAGCACAAAAATTCTTTTTTTCCATTAAGGAAAATAGAACTCTTTTAAAATGATCCTTCGTTCTTCTCACACGTTTATCAGGATACTGAGTACTCATTAGTTACTCCCTCCTACTTTTAATCAACAATACCAGATTTTTTGTACGTTTCTGTACACTTTTCTTAATATTGTATATTGAGTTCCTACGATTTAAATCCTACAATAATTGTAATTAAATTTTAATTATTCTGTCAATTATGTAATTTGTAATCGGTTACATCCTTATTTTGTAATAGTGTCATTTATTGAAAAAACACTATTCTTGTAAAATTTATAGTGTTTATAAAATTTCTAAGGAGGAGACGCAATGGAAAACCATGCTCTTTCTGAGTTAAGGCTTTTAAATCAATTACTTCTCGGTATCATTATCGCCACGAATATTGGATTTTTCTTATTTTTATATACTTCTTCCTTTCCAGGATTAAGTTATGTTGGGATAGGGATTGGTGCTTCCATAATTCTTTGGTGTTGGCTTGGGAATCGATGTCTATTGTTTGTTTTTGGATTTATTGCTACTACAACTGTATTCACTATTACCTATGAATGGACAACAATTTTTCACTAATCAATTTAACGAACGGAGGGTCAATATGTCAGAAACCGAAAATAAACAAACACATAATCAATCAAGACGAAATTTCCTTAAAAACTCTGGCTTAACAGTTGGTGGACTCATCGTTGGTGGGGCCATAGGTAGGATCATCAGTATGAAACCTAATTCAACACCAACAACCACGCAACCAGTTGAAACACATCAAATGGCCAATTATAATGAAGCACTACAATTTTTTACACGGAAAGAAGATTTTGAAGCACTAGCAGCCGCAACAGAAGTTATTTTTCCAGAAGACGAAAATGGTCTGGGTGCAATAGGCTTAGGGGCACCCTATTATATCGACAAACAACTAGCTACTCCTTGGGGCAGAAATGCTGATGATTATATGATCCGACCATTCAAAAACGGACAAACGCCGTTAACTCGTGGAGATATCATGCTACAAGGCGTACGAAAGATAAACGAAGTTAGTCAAAAAACGCATAATGCATTATTCAACACATTAAGTGAAGAAGAGCAGGTTGCTATTTTACAAGAGTTTGAAGGTGGAACAGTAGAAATGGCCTATGTTTCATCGACTTCCTTTTTTGCTCTGTTAAGACAATTAACACTAGAGGGTTGTTATTGCGATCCAATGTATGGTGGTAACAAGAATATGGAAGGTTGGAAGATGAAAGAATGGCCTGGTGCACAGATGTCTCATGCTGATGTCGCTGATGCGAGTGATTTTGTTAAAAAAGAGCCTAAAAGTTTAAGCGATCATATGTAATACGAGAGGGGAAAAATCATGGCACAAAAATTACCTAAAGTTGATGTTGTAACTGTTGGAGTTGGCTGGTTCGGAGGTATTGTCGCTGCGGAACTTACAAAAGCAGGTTTTAATGTTGTTGGTCTTGATAAAGGGAAAGAAAAAAATCTGAAAGATTATATGCATACACATGATGAAGTTCGTTATCCTATCCGAGGGGAGGGTTATCAAAAATTAACAAAAGAATCTTACACTGTTCGAAACACTCTTAACCAAGAAGCCTATCCGATTCGAGATAAAGCGACTGCTGTAATTGGAGAAGGAGTTGGTGGAGGCGGTAGCCACTGGGGGGCGCAAACACATCGCTATTATCCATACGATTTTGAAATCCGATCAAAAACAATTGAAAAATATGGTGAAAACAAAATTCCTGAAAACATGACAATTCAAGACTGGGGTATCACCTATGATGAATTAGAACCCTATTATGATAAATTCGAAAAAATGGCAGGTATATCTGGAGAACCTGATCCGAACTATCCAGAACGAACAAATCCTTATCCAACACCACCTCTTAAGAAGAATATACAAATGCTTATGTTTGAAGAAGCAACCAAAAAAATGGGCTACAAACCATTTACGATTCCAACAGGTACACTCTCTGAAGTATATAAAAATCCAGATGGTGAAACGATTAATGCCTGTCAATATTGTGGATTCTGTGGTAGTAACTATTGTGAGTATGGTGCTAAAGCAGACCCTGTTGTAACAGTAATACCAACAGCCCAAAAAACTGGAAAATTCGAACTTCGTACTCATGCAAAAGTAACTCGAGTATTACATGACGGTACCAAAGCAACTGGCGTATTGTATCAAGATACAATAACAGGAGAAGAATTCGAACAACCAGCAGATATTGTGGTACTGACCAGCTATGTATTTAATAATGTACGTTTGCTATTGTTATCTCAAATTGGCAAACCTTATAATCCTCAATCGGGAACTGGGATTATCGGCAAAAACTTTACAGATCATCACGGAGTTACTATTAGTTACGGTTTATACGATGATAAAAAATTCAATAATTATGTATCAACTGGCGCTTGGGGAATGGCTATAACTGATTTTACTGGAGATCTATTTGACCATAGCAATTTAAATTTTGTACATGGTGGACAAATTGAATGTCGTATTACTGGTAATGATCCGATTTCAAATAGTATTACACCACCTGGCACTTCGAGTTGGGGAAAAGAATTCAAAAACAGTCCCTTTTTTATCACAATCGTTTCCTAATGTTATTTAGTCAAAAAGCTACCTTGCCTTATAAAGACCATTATCTAGATTTAGATCCAAATTATAAAGATGAAAACGGCGACCCACTTATTCGGATTACTTGGGATTATTCGGAGAATGACCGTGAAATTCATAAATTTATTCAAGCAAAGCAAGTAGAAATACTAAAAGAAATGGGTGCAAACCACATAATTGAAGTTCCGCTTGCTGAACATTATACAGGAGGACTTGCTTTCCAGCATAACTCTGGTGGAGTTATTATGGGATCTGCTCCTGAATCTTCAGCTGTTAATAAATATCTACAAATGTGGGACATGGAAAATTTATTTGTTTGTGGAGCTTCTGCATTCCCTCATTTTAGCTGTACAAACCCTACAACTACTGCAGCAGCATTAACCTATCACGCAACCGAAGGCATGATTAAATATCTGAAAGTAGGCGGTGGGCTTTTAGTTCAAGCGAAAAATCAAAAGCAATTTGCGTGAAATTTTTATGCGCATAAATCATTTTTAGAGGTGACATTATGTTTTCAAATATTGGTATTCCAGGTTTAATTCTTATTTTAATACTTGCATTAATCATATTTGGTCCAAAAAAGCTGCCCGAAATTGGCAGAGCATTTGGGCAGACTCTCCGTGAATTTAAAAAATCAACGAGTTCGCTTTTAGAGGATGAACCACCTAAATCGGAAAAAGATTCATCTCAAGTTGATAAAATATAAAGGTAAATAAAGGCGCTTAGACTTTTCGGTCTTTAGCGCCTTTTCTTCCATCCATTTATCCAATCTTATTCAAAAAGCTCATTCTTGGATTTAAGTATTCGCCTGGACTCTTTAGTTGAAAGCTGTTTGTACTTGGAGAAAAATCAATTTTAAGGTTGTCATTTAAAAAGACTTCCTTTGATTTTTCTACGTAAATTGGACCAATGCTCGTTTCGATTGCTCGATCCTCCTCATGAAGTTGATCGACAAGCCATAGTGCTGTTACGCCACTTACTACACAGCCACAGCCTTCTGTATCGTATTTCAGCTTAAGGAATCCTTCTTGTTGCCCCTTTTTCTCTGCTATTTTTTGCGCTGCTATATCTGTAATGGTAATTTCCATCTGTCATCCCCCTCTACTACTGTTATTGTAGCATAATCCACCTTTTCTTCCACGCTACTACGCCTCGGTTAACCGCACATCAACAATCGAAGAAAGGGAAATTCGATGCACTTCCTCAAATCGGTCGAGAACATGGAGCTTTCCGTTCAGTTCATCCCAATAATGAATATGTCCAATGACCACCTCATATTTGTGATTTTGATGGTGGGTAATCGTGACACTTTGGCCAAAACCCATTGCTTCAGAAATGGTTTCGTTCATTACCTCTAGATACTGTTCATCAACTTCCTTGATTTTTTCATAGGCATCCTCTTTCGCCCAATCGCGCAAAAGCTTCACATGCTCAGGGAGCATCATCGAAGTCCATTTCATTTTTCCACGGTCACGAATCACGCTAAGTCACCTCCCTACATTTTATGACCGCCGACTAGCTTCGCTCGCGCTAGTGCTGTTCCTGCATCCGTGTAAGATATCGCTCTTAATAACGAACCTGGTCCATACCTGCCACGAATCCGATCCACTACATACCCAAGCTCTCGTTTTTTCCAAGATCCTAAGTCAAACAAATTTAACTGGAACTCATTATCATCCACAATATTCCCTAAGGAAATCATAATTTGTCTGACTGTTTTTCCAGTGTAATGCTCCTCTAAAAGTTCAAGGCACACCTCATAAATTTCCATTGTCACATTGGTCGGCTGCTCAATCGATCGAGAACGGTAAAATCCCCCACCAAATTCATTCTTGCTATAGCCAAGACCAAAGCTAATCGTTCGCCCTGCCTTCCGTTGAAGACGCGCACGCCTCGCCACCTCTTCACACATTTCAAGAACAACATGCTTCACATCTTCCTTATCCTTATAATCACGAAGCAAAATTTGACTTTTTCCAAAGCTCACCTGCCCTTCCATAATCGGAGCGCCAACCTCAGAAAGGTCCACTCCCCAGGCATGGTAATAAAGCTGATTACCCATCACACCGAATTTCTTCTCCAGTTGTTCTAAGTCATATCGAGCCAGCTGTCCGACTGAAAAAATGCCCATGCTATTTAACGTTTTCTCCACTCTTCTTCCAATTCCCCACATTTCTCTTAATGGAGACACTGGCCAAAGCTTCTCGGGCACATCTTCATATGTCCACTCAGCGATTCCTTTTTTCTTGGCATCTAAATCAAGACAGAGCTTAGCAAGAAGCATGTTTGGACCAATACCAATGGCACAGGGAAGCTGAAATTCCCTATCAATATCAATCCTAATTTTCTCTGCAATCGTTTTAGCATCTCCCCAGAGCTTCAATGCTCCATCCACTTGAATAAAACTTTCATCAACGCTATACGTATGAATTGCTTCCTTCGGCACGTAGCGATGGAATACACGGGTAATCTCTAACGAAACCCGCATATACGTACCCATCTTCGGCTCCTCAACATGGATACGTGGATCATCAGGAATTTCATAAAGTCTTGAGCCTGTTTTGATTCCAAATTCCTTTTTTAATTTCGGCGAGGCAGCAAGGACAACACTGCCCTTCTGGTCCTTCGCACCAACTACTGCAAGATAGCATTCAAGAGGATCCCAGCCTTCCATAACCGCTGTACAGCTTGCATAGAAACTCTTCATGTCGACACATAAAATATTGTTTCGGGGCATCATGCTGTAATCGACCATTCCCCTTCCACCTCACAAGAAAAACACAAATTCGAACATCCGTTCTATTTTATCCTAATTCTAAGCGAATATACGTTCGTTTTCAATGGGCATTTTATGGAAATTAAAAAATCACCTCCTAGAAGGTGATTCAATCGTTTCTCTATTTCTTATTAAAGGACCGCTTCCCAAATCGCTCAAACAGGTTTGGAAAAAGTGCATAGAAGACACTACCGACATTCATCCATCGTGGTAGATTAATTTCTCGTCTCTTCGTTAGCATTGCGCTCACGATCTTTTCCGCCACATAATCAGGCTTAAGCATGATTCTCTGTACATTTTTCACGTACGTGCCCTTTTCATCCGCAATTTCAAAAAAGTTCGTCGCAATTGGACCTGGATTCACAGTCGTCATAAAAATATTCGAGTCAGTTACCTCCATCCTCAAGCTATTTGTATAACCAAGAACCGCATGCTTTGTGGCCGAATATACACTCGATTTAGGAGTAGCTATTTTCCCTGCTTGAGAAGCCACATTGACGATATGTCCACTTCGCTGAGTCTTCATTTTAGGAAGTACCACAGCGGAACACACCCTTTCCTAACTTTTTGGTCTGCAAAAAAAAAGCGATGGTGTTCATTTTTATATTAAAAGTTAAATGAATCCTTTTTCCATTTTTCACTTTTTAAATCAATGCAATAGTTAGTTTTTTACTGCGTGTATATAATGAATTGTTTCAAAAGCTTGCAAATCATCATCACGATTAGAAAAATACTGATTTTGAATATCTTGTGGAGACAAGTGTTCATACATTAATAGCTGTTGTTCAGCAAGTAATTGTTCAATTTCCGGAAGCGACGTAGCAAATTTCATCGATTCTCCGGAAGCATCTGCCATCTGAACCATATTTTGTACACGATTGTAAATACCTTGTTCTGTAAATAAGCGTTCATCAGCAACATCAAAAACAATTGAACTCCCTTTTGGCAAAACTTTAAATAGCGTACCTAATAGCTGTTGCAGCACTTCTTTTGTTAAATAATAAGTCACACCAAGCATACTAAAAATCGTTTTCTTTTTGGGATCAAATCCTGCGGAAATTAACTTTTCGAGTGAATGCTCCTTTGTAAAATCCATTGCTACAAATTTTAGATGGTTCGGGCATTCTAGTCCAGCTTGCTGCAAACGTTGTAATTTAAACCGTTGTGTCGATGGATGGTCAACTTCAAATACTTTTGTAGTGGAAAGCGCATGGCGCCAAGCAAATGTATCTAGACCTGCGCCTAAAATTACGTATTGTTCAGCTCCAAGCTTTATTTCATTTTCTACGACATTTTCAGCGAATGCAGCTCTAGCTAGTGGGGTCGGTGACAACTGGATTTGTGTTACCCATTTTAAAATCGCATCATTATTGCCTTTCAGCTTTTCAGCTGTTTTGGGACTAAAAAAAGAAATTCCTTTCACCATATTTGATGAAATAGCATTGTATTCTTCATTAGATAAAAATACTTGTGCCAGCGTATCGTTGAAGATAATAGGGCTGTCTTCTTTTACGTGATATGCTCTACTAAAAGCTGAAACAAGGGATGTTAAACTAGATTCATTATTTTTCATCTAAAACACTCCAATAAAAAAAGATTCCCCTGGCCAGGAGAATCTCATTTTATCATCGTAAATTTTTTTTGTAAATAATATCACACAAAAATATTTTTGTCAAATATTTTAACTGTAAAAACATCTCTTTTTTATGATTTTTTAAAAAAAATGTACCAAAACACTGTTTGGAAATCTTTTGTAAAACACCCGATACTCTTCTATACAATGGCCCACTTGTTGAATAAACGCAACTTCAAAAAATATGTATAAATATAAGTACTTCTACTAGAAAGGTGATTTAAATAATTCCTCACTTTTTATTAAAAGCCCGCTTTCCGAGTCGCTCAAACAGGTTTGGAAAAAGTGCATAGAAGACACTACCAGCATTCATCCATCGTGGCAGATTAATTTCTCGCCTTTTCGTTAGCATCGCACCCACGATCTTTTCTGCCACATAATCAGGCTTGAGCATGATTCGCTGTACACTTTTTACATACGTGCCCTTTTCATCCGCAACGTCAAAAAAGTTAGTCGCAATCGGACCTGGATTCACAGCTGTTACAAAAATATTCGAGTCAGCTACCTCCATCCTCAAGCTATTTGTATAACCAAGAACCGCATGTTTTGTGGCCGAATATACACTCGATTTAGGAGTAGCAATTTTCCCTGCTTGAGAAGCCACATTGATGATATGTCCATTTTCCTGTGCTTTCATTTTAGGAAGCACGACAGAGGTACAAGTCATCAAACCGACCACATTCACATCAAACATTCCTTTAATCTCTTCAATTGTTGCCTCATGGGCTGCGCGAAAGACACCATAGCCAGCGTTATTAACGAGTACATCAATACGACCAGCTTCATCAAGTGCTTCCTTAAACACACGAAGAATTTCATCTGTATTCGAAACATCCAATCGATACACATGAACCTCTCCAGAAAATTTCTGTTCTAACTCTTCTTTTAACGCCTCAAGCTTATCTAGACTTCGGGCAAAAAGGTAAAGATTCGCCCCTCTTTTCGCACAAAGTCGTGCTACTTCCGCTCCAATTCCCCCTGAAGCCCCCGTAATAAAAATATTCTTTCCTTGCAAATTCATGTTCACACCTCAGCTTGCAGTATAACGAAATACGCCATTCTCATCGTACTTCTTAATTTCCCCTAAATCGATTAAATAGTCAAATTGTCCAACTGTCTCTGACATTGTAAGAGACAACTGACGCTCGTATACCTTTGGAAAAAGCTTCTGACATGTTTCAAAAATCGTCAATGCATCCTCTTCTAAGAAATGCTTGACCTTTTGTGCTCTTTCATACTGACTAGCTAATCTTTTATGAATCAATTCATTTTTATTATATATTTCTTCTCCATGCCCTGAAAAGACCAGTTGCATCGGAATGTCTAGTAGTTTTTTCAAAGATGCATTGTATTGAAGCAACGATTTTGGTCGATCTCGTTCACCTGGGAGCGGAGGCTCCATAATGGGATTCGGCGAAACATGGGCGATTAAATGATCTCCTGCAATATAGTAGCCATCCTTTTCCCGATATAAACCGATATGGCTTTGGGCATGACCTGGCGTCTCAATCACTTTCCAGTCTGATAATCCTAGTGGAGAATCACCTTCCACTAATTGGCCAGTCAAAGTTCGACTACAAGAATACTTCAAATCCTTCTTGAGAGCTCCCGCTGCAGGTGACAGGTAGAACTCTGGAATACCAAATTCACGAAAAGCCTTTATAAAATACTGCATATTCTCTGTTAAAAAAGATTCTGTCGGGTTAAGCCATCGATTATTTAAAGGATGCCCATATACCGGTAAGGAAGCCGGAAAATAATCTAGTAAACCTGCATGGTCCGGATGATGATGAGTTAAAATCACTTGTTCAATATCTGAAGGCTTCAAGCCAAGTTCATTTAATTGAGTGGATAAAGACTCCCACGCCTCATCTGTTTTCGGTCCCACATCAACTAAGGTTAGGCACTCCCCTTTAACAACGTATACATTCACATCTCCAACTGCAAAAGGAGTTGGAAGGATGATTTTTGCAATTCCGTTCTTCCATTCGGTCATTTTAAATCTCCTTCAACATTATTTTTCTATAAATATTTATATACGTTCACGTGTCAATCATTCTTATATATGGATTAGTTTACTCTTATTCCATTCAATTGTCATTATTTTCACATAACTTAATGTTTGAAAATTTAAATAAATAATCTTGTTGTACTTGACAGACAAGCTGTTCCTCTTGCATAATCACTATTAATATTTCATAAAGGTTCTTTTCTCGAACTTTGTTGCTTTTGGAGCAAAAATATAAGTAATCAAGTAATGTTTTTTTACTAAATTGCTTAATATTAGTGAGAAAAGAGCTACAAACAGCGTAATAAGTACAAAATACGTATTACTACGTTAAAATCAGCTGATAGCCAGCGGCTGATAGCCAGCGGCTGATAGCCAGCGGCTGATAGCCAGCGGCTGATAGCCAGCGGCTGATAGCCAGTGGCCGCTGGCCTTTAGGCTTCAGGATTTTAACAACAGGTTTTTTTCGATAGAAAATAAACAATGATTACGAAAACAACCTTCATAAAAAGCGATGACTAGGACTAGTAAATGGGAAATGATGAAAGAGAGTGAGGCTCAACGGCTGAAAGGCTTCACCATCCACTTGACCATTGAACCTACCTTACGAGCTGTTAGCGAAATCTAACCGCAGGCCTGCGTTAACGGATATTGAGATCACCTATTTCTGTTTTAATAGGTGAAAAAAGGTGGTACCACGGAAGCAAGACCTTTCGTCCTTTACAGGATGAAGGGTCTTTTTATTTTAAAAGGGAGGGTGACGTGACGATGAATAAGATAGCGGTTATCGGAGCAGGTTCAATGGCAGAAGCGTTGATTTCTGGCATAATTGAAAAGCAATTAATAAAAGGTGAGCAAATTTGGGTTACCAATCGGAGCAATCAAGAAAAACTGAATAGCTTACAGAATCAATACAGAGTCCAAACTAGCTATGATTTGGAACAAATCCTTACAGGTGCTACGATCGTTATTTTAGCAATGAAGCCAAAGGACGTCGCCTCAGCTGTGGAACAAATTAGACCATATTTATCAGCTGATATTTTGGTTGTTTCATTGTTAGCCGGTGTATCGATGAATAGCATTGAAATGCTAGCAGGTATGTCTATTCCGATTATTAGGGCGATGCCAAATACTTCTGCCGCCATTGGCCAATCAGCTACTGCCCTCGCAGCGAACTCCATCGTATCGGATGAACAATTAGCATTAATCAAGACGATGTTTGATACAGTCGGTTTAACCGTAAATGTGAAAGAAGAACAGTTAGATGCCGTTACTGGGTTATCTGGAAGCGGACCAGCCTATATTTATTACCTAATCGAAGCAATGGAAAAAAGTGCTACTGAAATTGGCCTCGAAGGTGAGTTGGCACAAAAGCTTATTGTTCAAACGCTCATTGGTGCAGCTGGAATGGTTGCGAAATCAACCAAGCCACCAAAGCAACTAAGAAAAGAAGTAACGAGTCCAGGAGGAACAACTGAAGCTGGTTTAAAGGTGTTAAAAGAGAAGCAAGTGCAAGAAGCATTTATTCAATGTATCAAAGAAGCCACAGCCCAATCTGAACGAATGGGTGGCGCATTAGCGAAAGAACTAGAAGAAGGAAATCCGGAATTGGAGTAAGCAGATATTTTTAGAATTCTTCCTTTGACTGATATAATTTTAGAGGAATTAGATTCAGTCAGAAGGAGGATTCACAAATGGAGACAAAGCTTTTTTCTAGCTATACCATTAAAGATTTGACCTTGAAAAATCGGATTGTTATGGCACCTATGTGTATGTATTCAAGCGAAAATGAGGATGGGAAGGTAGAGGATTTCCACATTACTCATTATGTTAGTCGAGCAATTGGCCAGGTTGGTTTGATCATACAAGAAGCAACCGCTGTGACACCCCAAGGAAGGATCTCTTCAAAGGATCTCGGAATTTGGAGTGATGACCATATTGAGGGGCTGTCGCGATTAACGAGCCTCATTAAGAGCTATGGAACAAAAACAGGAATTCAGCTAGCACACGCTGGTCGAAAAGCAGTGTTAGATGGTGAAATCATCGCACCTTCGGCGATTCCATTTAACGAAGAAATGAAAACACCAAAGGAAATGACAATTGCGGACATTCGTGAAACGATAGAAGCTTTTAAGGAAGCAGCTGTAAGAGTTAAGAAGTCTGGTTATGATGTCATTGAAATTCATGCAGCACATGGATACTTAATTAATGAATTTTTATCTCCACTTTCTAATAAACGAGATGATGAGTATGGTGGGACTCCAGAAAACCGCTATCGTTTTTTACGAGAAGTCATAGATGCAGTGAAAGAAGTTTGGGACGGACCTTTATTTGTCAGAGTATCTGCTTCTGATTATCAGGCAGAAGGATTGCAACCTGAAGACTATGTAGTATTCTCTCGTTGGATGAAGGAGCAGGGCGTTGACCTAATCGATGTAAGTTCAGGTGCAGTCGTTCCTGCCCGAATTCATGCATATCCTGGCTACCAGGTTCCTTTTGCAGAGGCAATCAAGCATGGTGCAGATATTGCAACAGGAGCAGTCGGCCTTATCACAACAGGAAAACAAGCTGAAGAAATCTTGCAAAATGATCGTTCTGATCTGATTTTTATTGCTCGTGAGTTATTGCGTGATCCTTATTTCCCGAAAACCGCGGCTAAAGACTTGGGAATTTCGATTGAACCTCCAAAGCAATATGATCGTGGATGGTAATTAGTTTAGCGAAAGTTGAAAGGATTTGTACGTCAAGATTACTTAAATTAAGCTAGAGTTGGCGGGCAAATTCGATTTGCCGGTCACGTTCTGCGAAATCCTGCTTGAGCTGGCGTACAATCTCGATTTGTCGGTCACGTTTTCCGAAATTCGGCTTGAGCTGGCGCGTAAATTCGATTTGTCGGTCACGTTCTGCGAAATCCTGCTAGAGGTGGCGTACAATCTTGATTTGTCGGTCAGGATCTCCGAAATTCAGCTCGTGCTGGCGTACAAATATGAACAATATCAAAAAAGCTACCCTCCAAAGGTCCATCGACCATCACTAGGGTAGCTTTTTTCCATTACTCCTCTTTATCCAACGGAATAACGATTTCTTTAAAATCCTCTGCAATATCAGTCATTGGAAAAATTTCTTTTGCTTCCCCTACTAGCGTTCTCCAAGCATCTCGGTCATACCTTGAGCTAATATGGGTTAAACAAAGCATCTTTGCTTTAGCATCCTTCGCAACCGTGGCAGCTTGAGTCGTCGTCGAATGATAATACTCACGGGCTAGGCCTTCTTCTCCTGCCGCAAACGTCGCCTCATGAATCAGTAAATCAGCGTCCAAAGCTAATTCCTTTGAAGCCTCACAAAAACGTGTATCACCTAAGATAGTCACAACTCTGCCTTTGATATCTGGACCTGTAAACTGACTTCCCGTAATGACCGAACCATCCTCTAAGGTAACATCCTCACCATTTTTGATTTTCTTATAAAGAGGTCCAGGAGGAATTCCCGCTTCCTTCAATTTATCTACTAATAAAACACCAGGACGATCCTTTTCAACAATTCGATAGCCATAAGAAGCAATACCGTGCTCTAGCAGGCGGGCCTCTACCCTAAATTGTTCATCCTCAAAGACGATTCCCTCACTCACTTCAACAAAATGAATACGATATTTCAAGTAAGTTTGACTAACAGATAGATTCGTCTCTACAAAGGTTTGAATTCCTTTTGGGCCATAAATTGTTACGTCCGACTCTCCACCTTGAAAGGAACGGCTTGATAAAAAGCCTGGTAGTCCGTAAATATGGTCGCCATGTAAATGAGTAATAAAAATCTTTTCTACTCTTCTAGGTTTTAAAGATGTATGTAAAATTTGATGTTGGGTCGCTTCACCACAGTCAAATAGCCAAACAGAACCTCGTTCTTCCAGCAATTTTAAGGCAATGGACGTGACATTCCGAAGTTTCGCTGGAATCCCTGCTCCCGTCCCAAGAAAAAAAACTTCCACTTCAAATCCCCTTTCCTTTTAAACATATTACCAATACTATACCATAAAGAGATTTGCAAATATGGACATAAATGGATAGAACATACTTGATAGACAAAAAATAATTGCGTGCTCGCAACAAATTATTTGCGCATTAGTAGTAAAACCGATAAAATTCATATCTGGGTAACTTTTTTTCAGCGTCAATATTCATTTATACGAACTCTGAGAATACATAATGCGAAAAGAGGTCTAGAATCGTGAATCAAAACGATAATCAAACTGCACTGATTATGATATTTGGAGCTACTGGAGATCTTGCAAAACGCAAGCTATTTCCTTCTCTATATAGATTATTTGAGAAAAATAAGCTCTCAGATAAATTTGCCGTTATTGGGGTTGCAAGAAGACCTCTTACGAACGAAGAATTTCAACAGTCGATCAAGGATTCTGTGGAATCAGCGATTGAAAAAGAGGATCGAATCGAAGAATTCGCTTCTCACTTCTACTATCATTCACATGATGTCACTGATTCAGATTCTTATGCGGCTTTAAAAAATATGGCCAACGAATTGGACAATCGTTACGAATTAAACGGAAATCGCATCTTCTATTTAGCGATGGCTCCTGAATTTTTCGGACCAATTGCCCTTCATTTAAAATCTGATGGACTTACTGATGTGACCGGCTTCAAGCGTCTTGTGATCGAAAAACCATTTGGTCATGATCTTGAATCTGCAAAAGAACTAAATAATCAAATAAGAACAGCTTTTTCTGAGGATGAAGTCTACCGTATTGACCATTATCTTGGAAAAGAAATGGTTCAAAATATTGAAGTGATTCGATTTGCCAATGCGATTTTTGAACCGCTATGGAATAACCGTTTTATCTCCAACATCCAAGTAACTTCAAGTGAAACGCTTGGGGTTGAAGAAAGAGGAAGATACTACGAGAAAAGTGGCGCCTTACGAGATATGGTTCAAAACCATATGATTCAGATGGTAGCCTTACTTGCGATGGAACCACCTATTCGATTAAATACAGAAGAAATTCGCTCTGAAAAGGTCAAAGTGCTTAGAGCATTAAGACCTATTGAAGGAGAAGAAATTCATAAGTATTTTGCACGCGGTCAGTATGGTGAAGGAACTCTTAACAATCAATCCTTACCAGCTTACCGCCAAGAGACGATGGTCGACCCTAGCTCAAATACAGAAACCTTTGTTGCTGGAAAGCTTATGATTGATAATTTCCGCTGGGCAGGTGTTCCATTCTATATTCGCACAGGAAAAAGAATGGAGACGAAGTCCACTAAGATTGTCATCCAGTTTAAAGATATTCCGATGAATCTTTATTACCAAACAGAACAGCAATTAAAGCCGAATTTACTTGTTATTCATATTCAACCTGAAGAAGGAATTACCCTCCATCTGAACGCTAAAAGAGCTGGAACAGGAATGGAAGCAACTCCTATCAAATTGAATTATGCGAACAAAGGAATTGACGGTTTAAATACACCGGAAGCATACGAAAAACTGTTGTATGATTGCATGCGTGGAGATGCAACAAACTTCACTCACTGGGATGAGGTTGCCCTTTCATGGAGCTTTACTGATAAGATCTCAGCTGTTTGGGAGAATACGAAGGATGAAAGCTTCCCGAACTACGCTTCAGGAACAATGGGACCAAAAGCTGCTGATGAATTATTAGAACAAGACGGCTTTTTCTGGTGGCCAGTGACGAATTTAGATGTAGATAACTGTTAAAAAATAATGTAATCAACAAAAAAAGCTTGGGACTTCCAAGCTTTTTTTACTTTATAAGTCAATACAGATAGCTTAGTGGGTAGACAACCTCACACATTTCACTTTCTTCAAGAAATTTGTTAACTATAGTTGAATGTGAGCTACCTACGATGAATAAAATACGTTCTTCCTCCATTTGAAAAAGGCGTGTTAAATTTGAGAACATGATTAAATTTCTTTTGTACCACCAACTTAACCAGTTCATTCCAATATAATTGTTAAAATCACCTATACGTGAAATATTTACATACAATTTATGCAATCTATTAAGCAAAACTGGTTCATTGATCTCTTTATAATAATCTAATATACTCTTATTTTCCGTTAATTCAGGGTAAAAAAGCCCCTCATATATGTTACTTAAAAGTTCCGGCTGATTTACTTTTGCCCAAGTTTCAACTTCTCCATAATCCATATCAGCCTTACCCATCCAGTCAATTGGATAGATTTGTTCATGCCCCAGCAGTAATCCCAAACGAAATCCTATTTGATATATTTCGTTCATTTCTAAGTTGTATGTATTCAATTTGTATTGCCTATATTTTTCATTTAGGGCCTCATTCTCTTCTACTACCATTTCAACAGCAATTTTTGTTGGCTCAAAGTTTGCTAATTTAGATACTAATTCTGTAATCTCAGTTTGCCTTTTTTCAGAACATAAATCTTCATGTTCAACCATGTGAAAAGTTCCAAGTACAAGAACCTTCGCTTTTTGCCAGTTCAAAAAAAATCCCCCTGTTTAGTTCACCGTTTAGGAAAAATTAAATTATGTGTTGATCCAAAAACAACAAACTTCAAGAACAGCTTTACTTAATTGTTAGCTTGAGCCACAACACTAACCTCATTTGCATCATGGTCAGGAAGTTCTGTTTCTAAATTCCGAACCCTTGGATTCATATAGATGATAATAGCCATTAGAGCCCAACCTATTCCAACAATAGAGTTTAATAACCCCATCCCTCTTCCTTCTCCTACGCCAAAAAAAATTCCAAATGTGCTCGCAAGAATCCCATTTTCCTGCATCGCTGGTTCAAAAACATAGTCGATAAGTGGACCTGCCAAGACATAAGCAATAGGGCTCAAAGACATGGCAACCATCCTTCTTAAGGCAAATACTCGACCTTGCACCTCAAGAGCAACCTTGCTTTGCCAAATGGCCTGACTGCATCCATTGGTGATTGGGATAAAAAGACCAATCAGTGCGATCGAGATTGCGACTAAAACAGGGTCTGATCTAAATCCACCAAAAGTAAGAGCGATCCCTGATAATAAACCAAAGACCAAAAGTCCTTTGATTTTCTTCTTCGGTCCTCCCCAAATCCCCATTAAAATACCACCAACTAACAAACCTATTCCAAAACAAGAAAGAACCATTCCTAATACTGTTTCATTTGAGAAAGACAATATATACGGCTGCAGAAGGATATTAAAAAACCCAAGTAGAAAGTTTGAGACAGCAAAGAAAACAAGTAACCATTTTAATCCCGGACGCTCAACAATATATCTCCATCCGAATGCCGCTTCCTTCCAAATTGATTTCTTTATCTTGACTTCAATCTCCTCTCGAACATTTGGAAACCTAACAAATAACAATGTCAGCATAGCTATTATGAAAGTAGCGAAATCCAATAGGATAATACCCTGTAGATCAATAACATTTAAGAGAAATCCTGCTAGTACAGGAGCTACAATTATTGAAATGGATTCTGCCACTTGAACCAATCCACTCGCTCTACCTAGATGTTCTTTTTTCACGAGTGTAGATATCGCTGCTTGATAGGCCGGAAATTGCATTGAGCTAGCTACTGAGGAAATGGATAAAATAATATATAAATGCCAGATTTCCATCATTCCAGTTAAGTATAGAAAGAACATCGTCAGGGTTCCTAGACCAGCAATCGAGTCACTTACCATCATAACTGTTCGTCTGTTATACCGATCAACGATTACCCCAGCAAAGGGAGAAAAAAGAATCGCTGGTAGCGAAGAAAATAACAGAATAAGAGAAAACAAAGTAACCGAACCAGTATCCCTTAATACCCACACACCCAATGCAAATGAAGTTAATCCCGAACCAACCACCGAGAATAATTGACCCACCCAAACAATTAAAAATATCTTAAATCCGCCATTTCCCATAAGTATCCCCTTCACCCTTACTGACCTCAATTTATTTATCTTAATTACGCGATTTCTTAACTATATCTAATTTAGCGAAAATTCACAATTAAATAAACCATCATTTGACTGTTTTCACTTCAGTCTAAAGGCGGATACAATATTCAAAAAAAAAGACGCTCATGCGCCTTTTACTGTTCAACTTCAGTTTGACTTAGCTCTTCCTCGTTTGTCTTTTGAGACGTTGTATTAGCTTCAGTTTGTTCAAGCTCTTCTAGTTTTTTTCTGAGTTTCTGATTTTCTTCTTCTAGTTGAGCCATTTCGTCTTGTATAGAAGCATTCTTACTTTTTAAATTCTCCAATTCATTATTTTCCTCTATCAGCTTCTTCAAATGACCCATTAAATTAGGAGCAATGGCGCGAATCATGCTATCCTGATAAGATGACAGCGAATAATTCGATGTAAGTGAATTCATTCCCTTTGTTTCTTCCCAATTCATAGTTGAAGCCATTGTACTGATGAGTGTAGCCACTTCCATTTTTGCTACATCCTCATGCATCATTTTCTTTATCTCAGCTTCACTATTTATGATGTCTGCATCTATTCTGTTAAGTAAGTAATCAATATCAATCTCAATCACCTTTTGGTCAATCACTTTTCCGTCAAAATTTTTCACCTCTACAGAACCAGATACAGTATTCTTCTCCTGTGAAATCTTCATCAACAATAACTTCCAATACTGATGAAAATTAATATTTGGTACGATCGGAACATGATAAATGCCATTTTTATCAACTTTTACAGGATTGATATGCAAAATATATTCACTAATGTCCCCTTCAATCGCGAACCCTACGTCTGGCCTATATCCATACTCACTATCTCTCATGATCTCAATGACTAAGCTTTTATCTTCTTGTTCAATAATTTGAACATATTTAATTAAGTTCTCTGCGGAGGCTGAAGATGCTCCTAGCTGTTCCTGATACTTTGTAAAAAACAATGCATAAGAATCTTGGTTCGCCGTCATCAACAGTAACAACACGATCACTAAAAAGACAATACTCTTAAAACTTGTTTTTACAAATTTCATCTAGCTACCTCCTCCTAAAAAATCAGAATATGTATGTTTAACGGCATAGGCACTGCATTCTACCTATGCCATTAAACGATAAATTACTTGCCTGTAAACCAGTTATAAAGCTCTTGAGATTCAATAGAAAGATATGGTCCATTAATTTTGTTTAATCGAAGAACTCCCTTAACAGAGGTATCAACCTCACTAACTCTCCAAATCTGAGTTTCACTAGCGTAATATTCTTTGTCGGTATATACTCGGTACCATGTTGTTTTGCCTTCAACGGATTCAATGATTTTAAAGTTTCCTACTTTTTGTTCAAAAGTCCCTGAACCTTCTCCCATTGTTACTTCAATGACTTTTTTTCCTTGCTCGTTTTTATAAACATTTACTGTCTTATTAGAGGTTGTAAATGTTGAACCATTTGGTGTTGCCTTAAATGAAATGTCCCCTGAAGTGTACGGTGGTGTAGCAACTTCATCTTCATCTACCTGTGTAGCTAAAACCTCTAGCTTAATGTTTCCATTTTTTCCTTGGAAATCAATATCATTGTCACTATGTGGCCAATCAACTAAAACTCGATAGCTTTCCGTCTTACTTTCAGGTCGGATAGTTGTAGAATAATCCACATCTACCCACTCATTATTAATCGATCTTTGTAAGCTCAGCTTAATTGGCGTATTTTTCGAAAATAATTTTCCGCTTGGAGTTAACTGAACGGTATACTCTACCGGCACCTCAGTTTTGTTTTTGTTAATTTCAAAACTATAAGCCTCTAGCGTTTTCATACCAGGGTAAAAATCTTCCCCTAGGTCGAATTGTCCATCCCCAATAAGTTCACCCTGAGCATTCACTGCTTCTACATTAAACTTGGCTGCGGCTGCGGCGTTTCCGTCACTTGTAAAACTCTTGCTAAAATACGCAAGCGTACCAATACTTGCTATCGCTAGTAAAATGACTCCTATTAAACTAATGAACAGCTTATGTTTCATAAGAAATTTCATATTCATTTCTCCCATCTCTAGTATTTTCTCAAAATCAACTTAATAGAATTTAAAAACAGTCCTCAATAACGAACGTCTTGAGCGAAAAAATCCGTTCATTTTCCTGCGCACCATTCCTTCAAGTCATTTGAACCATCTTTCCTATAAAATCACCCCCTAAAGTTTTGAGTGGTTTCTTGGACTTGCTCTTTAGCGATCATTTTTTGGACGATACTAATGCTTATGAGAAGAAATGGAATCAAGATTAAAATTGTCATACCCCAAAAAGTTCTAAAAAAACCTAGTAATGTTCCGAGTTTCGGAATCTTTAAAATTACTGTTCCTATTAATTGATTCATAGATACCAAATCATTATCCACGACATTATTGGCATCCCCTTTTGTCTGGTAGAATATTGTTTCTTCCTCACTCACGATGTTCACAATCCTGTGGGTTACTAATGTACCAGCTTTATTCCGATACGTTACTACATCATTTATCTTTCTATTTTCCGAAGGACGAACGATGATTAAATCTCCACGCTTTATCGACGGCTCCATGCTACCAGATTGTACGGTCAATACATTAAATCCTAATATTGATGGTAGGTCGTCAGGGTTTCTTTTCGACTGAATTAAGGAATAGAGCGATGCTAGTAAAACCACGATAACGAGAAGCAATAATAGATTTCCTGAGAGAGTTAAAAATTTCTTAATCATATATTCACTCCTCTGTCAGTTTCGTTCTTTAAAAAGAACACTTTTGTTTAGTATAATACAATTTTACTAGTCAAACAAGACTAAATGTTCTTAATAATGTAATATCTGATAGGGTATGTTAGAATATTACAAATAGTTTCCTGGAGGGGTGAAGAGGATGAAGGTTAATAAAAAAGAAATACAGGCTAATAACGGAGTTATCAGTTATACCCATTATGAAAAAGGCGGCAATTCGATTTGCTTTATGTTTCGAGGAGGAGGCTATGGTTACGATAGACCTCTGTTTTATTATTCTACACGGATAATGCTTCGAAACAACATTGATGTCGTCCACATCCATTACTCCTACGATCAACAAACCATGAGGAAATCGGAAATAACGAAAATAATGATGGATGATATTAATCCAGTAATAGACGATGTTTTGAAAAATGGCCAATATAACGAAACGATGTTTTTAGGGAAATCGAACGGAACCATTCCTATTGCGAATGACCTAATGAAGAGAGAGGAATTTTTGGCATCAAAGATGATTTTACTGACGCCTCTAATTAAGTTTGATTCTGTATTTAACTCCATCTTGAACAGTGTACATCAGGGACTTTTAGTAATTGGTGACAATGACCTGCATTACAATCCAAGCCGAATTGAACAGTTAAGCGAGACAAATTTTATAATTGATGTTGTCCAAAATGCAGACCACTCCTTAGATATTGGAGAATTTGAAGCAACTGAATCAATACTAGCTTTACATAGAATGATGGAAAAACTTCAAGAAGCCATCAGTTCAAATTAGCGATAGCTTTAAATACTTAGCTAAAAACAAAAGCAAAGGAGGCGCTAAATTGTTTTGCACCTCCTTTGCACTCTTATATTTTTTATAGCCATGAACCACCCTAGACTTATTCTATACCTCAGCATATCGTTCCATATGCTGACGGAACAATTTCCAGGAGCCCTCCTCACACTTAAAAACTTCCATAGCCAAGGCTGAAGCCACCTTTTGGTCTGAAAAATAGAAATCAACGATGGCAGATAAGATAAGTTCATTTTCCGTTCTCATATTTCTAGTTAGATCTTGATAGACCCATTTAGCATTTTTATCTTTATATGCCCCAATGGTTTCAACATTCCCAAATTTATAGGCTTCTCCTCGATAAATCTCATAGTCTCTATCCGCATAATAGCCAAAGTATCCAATAAAATCATCAGAGATCCACTTATTTACTTCGTGTGCATTTCCACTATTTAATACATCCCTATATTTTTCGACAGCTAGTAAAGCTTCTTCTAGCACACACTTCCCTCCAATCATGCATCACTTTTTTGAATATTACTTTTCTCTAGTAATTCTATGATTCTCTTATTTTGATCAATTAGAGTTTGGTTCTGCCCAATCATTTTTGCAAAATCTAAAAACATAGCAAATAATAGTAGAATTATTATAATTAAACCTATGAGCACTTCCTCACCCCTTTAATTGTAAAACCATTAGTTCTTCATCAAAGTAGGTATCCCTGACTCTTAATGCACGTTTATCGAGTCCGAAAACTGCAAAACCTAAAGACTGATAAAGCTTTTTTGCAGGGACATTTGTGGCAACTACCGTTAAATAGATTTGTTCGATATAAACAGTTTCCTTCACTTTTTCAATCGCTTGCTCCATTAGGCTTTTGCCAATTCCGTTCGAGCGATAGTCTGGAAGAACATACATCCCGTAAATATTGGCACGATGTTTCATTTTTTCAGACTGCTCTAATACTAATCTAACTACGCCAACTAATTTGTCTTCTATCAATGCTCCAAATGTGAAAGCATGAGGATTTTCCAGCCTAGCGATAAATCTTTCTATTGGATAAAGTCTCTCTTCTTCATAACTTGCACTGAAGCTTTCCGGATTCGTTTGCAATGCTGTTAAACGAATCTCTCGATACTGCTCAGCAAACTCTGATTCTAGTGTTTTTATTTCCATATTTTCACAACCTAGTTTTTTTGATGATTATATCCCAATTTTTAAAAAGTTACAATTTTAAAAATGAACGCAAAAAAGCAGCTCGAAAATAATTTCGAACTGCTTTTTTAGCATTAAATTAATCTTCTAACCATTCTGTATGGAATGTGCCTTCTTTGTCCACACGTTGATACGTATGTGCTCCAAAGTAATCACGTTGAGCTTGTAAAAGATTTGCTGGTAATGTTTCTGTTCTGTAGCTATCATAGTAAGCTAATGCAGAAGCAAAACATGGTACTGGAATACCATTTTGAACAGCAGTTCCAATAATCTCACGCAATGCAGTTTGATAATTTTCCACGATATCCTTGAAGTAAGGGTCAAGTAGAAGGTTCTTCAGACCTGCATCTCGATCGTAAGCATCTTTAATCTTTTGTAAGAATTGTGCTCGGATAATACAGCCACCACGGAAAATCATCGCGATATCGCCATATTGTAAATCCCAACCGTATTCATCAGAAGCTGCACGCATTTGTGCGAAGCCTTGAGCATAAGAAACGATTTTGCTCATATATAGAGCTTTACGAACTGACTCAATGAACGCTTTGCGATCGCCAGAGAAAGGCTGAATAGCAGGACCATTTAATACCTTGCTTGCTGCCACACGCTCTTCCTTCATTGCTGAGATAAAGCGAGCGAATACCGATTCCGTAATAATCGGAAGTGGAACACCTAAGTCAAGAGCACTTTGGCTAGTCCATTTACCAGTTCCCTTTTGACCAGCTGTATCTAGGATAACATCGACCATTGGCTTGCCAGTGTCAGCATCCTTTTTCTTGAAAATATCAGCTGTAATTTCAATTAGATAGCTATCTAGCTCACCCTTGTTCCAGTCTGCAAATACTTCATGAAGCTCATCTGCAGATAAACCTAATACATTTTTCAGTAAAAAGTAGGATTCAGAGATAAGCTGCATATCACCATATTCAATCCCGTTATGAACCATTTTCACATAATGACCAGCCCCATCAGGACCGATGTAAGTTGTACAAGGCTCACCATTCACTTTTGCAGAAATATCTTGGAAAATAGGAGCAACTAATTCATAAGCTTCCTTTTGACCCCCAGGCATAATAGAAGGACCTTTTAATGCTCCCTCTTCACCACCAGAAACTCCAGTTCCGATAAAGTGAATACCTAGTTCACTTAGTTCTTTATTACGTCTTTGCGTATCAACAAAGAATGTATTTCCGCCATCAATAACGATGTCACCTTTATCTAAAAGAGGCTTTAACTGTTCAATTGTTGCATCAGTTGGTCCGCCTGCTTTTACCATAAGCATGATTTTGCGAGGCTTTTCTAAAGACTCGACAAACTCTTCCATTGTATATGTACCGACAAAATTTCTGCCTTCAACTTCCTTAAGCATTTCGTCTGTTTTTTCTCGAGAGCGATTGTATACAGAAACAGAATAGCCTCTGCTTTCAATGTTCATGGCAAGGTTTTTACCCATTACCGCAAGTCCAATCACACCAAATTGTTGTTTTGTCATTTTGCTACTTCCCTTCTTACCTTGATTACGATTGAAACATGAATCCACTTTACTTTAGCAAGAAATGAACAAAGATGCAAAAAATTGTACACATAAAGTAAAAAAATCCTTGCTCGTATATCAAAAAAATAAGCGCCCAGTGGGAGCTTTATTTTACATGATAAAATTTATCCCCTAATTTCATTTTTGCGTAATTGAATAGCAGACCTTTTTTCCGTTTTCGGATTCCCTCTATATTCCTTATTAAAAGTAAATAGGTGATGAATTCCAGAATCCCATAAAAAGCAAGTGTAGTTAATGAAATGGTTAAAATGCTGACAAAGCTCACTCCTTTTTCAAAGAAAAATGAAAGCTCTAAAGTAGATTATGTTATCAACATTCAACCTATTACATTTCACAGTTTGTGATAATACAGCAAGCACCCAAAAATAGCTAATCATCCTGTTTTTTCATTTTGTCTACTTGCAAAAAATCCTTATTAAAGCTTGTCTCAGTTCCAATCTGTTGCTTTTTGTCATTCGAAAGATTGCTTGCCTGTTCAATAATATGGGCACCGAATTTTTCTTTTAGCTTTGACACTGTATTGATAAGAGGCTCTTTCTTCGCATCCTTTTCATACGAGAAAAGGTCAAGTTGTTTCACTGCTTGATCGTTTTCAACTAAATCTGTTCCGGTAATCCCCAGGAGTCGAACCGCGTGCCCCGTCCAATGACTGACAAAAATTTGCTTCGCCATTTTCAAAATTTCCTCTTGTGTAGATACAGGATTCATCAGTTTTTTACTTCTCGTAATCGTATGCCGGTCCTTATATCGAATCGTAATACTTAATGTCGTAGCCATCACTTTTTTTCGCTTTAATCGAACCGAAACCTTCTCTGCTAATCGGTCAAGCACCTTAAATAATTCCTGCTGATTAGCTATATCTTTTGGAAGGGTCGTTGAGTTGCCAATACTTTTGAATTCAGAAATTGCATCAGGGTCGACTGGTCGATTATCAATACCATTCGCTCTTTCCCTAAGCCTGATTCCATTGATCCCAAGCAATGATTTCAATTGAATTTCATTCGCCTTCGCTAAATCTTCAATCGTATGGACACCTATATTTTTTAGCTTTTCAGCTGTTTTCTTTCCAACCCCATGCATTTCTCCCGCTTCCATCGGCCAGAGTACAGTCGGAATATCTCTTTTTCTTAAAACGGTAATCCCAAGAGGTTTTTTCATATCGGAGGCCATTTTCGCAAGAAATTTATTCGGAGCAATACCAATGCTGCAAGGTAAATCAAGCTGACGGATCAACTGCTTTTGTATTTGCTCAGCAATTTCAAGTGGAGAACCCAATTCAAAGCTATCGGTAATATCCATATATCCTTCATCAATCGATACTGGCTCAACAAGCTTGGAATATTGATTTAATAACTCGAACATCCCCATAGATGCCGCTCTATAGCGTTCAAAATCCGGCTTTTTCACAATCAGATTTGGGCAAAGCTTTTTTGCTTCCCATAGAGGCATTGTTGTTTTCACGCCAAATTTTCTGGCCTCATAGCTGCACGTCACAATAATGCCCCTTCTTTCCTCAGGATTGCCAGCAATCGCAAGCGGCTTTCCTTTTAAGGAAGGGTCATAAGCCATCTCTACAGAAGCATAGAAGCTATTCATATCCACATGTAAAATTACTCGACCGTTTTTCGGGTACATGTCTTTCATACTGGTAACACTTCCATAAGTAGAAATAAATACAACTTTAATTTTATCACAATAAATGCAAAAGAACCTTGCTCTGATTTACAGAATGGAGAACTAGATATAGATAAAAGAAATGACCGATACTGAAAATTTTATTTAATAATAATCTTTTTTTAGAGTCACTTTGGATTTATACCCCATATTTAAAAGGTTACAATCACAAACACAGCTCTTGTAGATTTGCTTATTCCACTTTTCCTTTTTACTTAGTTCTTCCTCACCTATTTACACGAACATATAAAATCAGTGAATTCTTTAGTCAGTATGATATATAACGGTAGATATTTAGGTGCTTATTTTTATAACAATTAATAAATACACAAATTAATTCTGTTTTCGAAAGACTAGATATTTCAACCAACTAGTTGTAATATTAAATAGATGATTCTGAATATTTTTAACAAATATATTACATTTATTTTTCCATATAGTGTTTGAGTTCCTAACATACGACTAAAATATTGTGGAAACAGAGGTGTTTCTATGGATGAAAAAGATTGGTTAATTTTAAGAACCATTCATGAAGAAGGTAGCATCACGAAAGCATCTGAAGCTTTATTCATGTCGCAACCCGCTTTGACTAAGCGAATCCAACTACTTGAACATGATTTCAAAGTGAAGATACTTTCTCGAAGTAGAAAAGGAATCACCTTCACCTCTGAAGGTGAATATTTGGTTAAATATTCAAGCCAAATGCTTTCACGTTTAAACGAAACTAAAGATCACCTAGTAAATATGAAAAGTAATTCCTTACAGGGTACACTTAAAATTGGGGTGTCTATAAACTATGCCTATAATATACTCCCAGGAGTATTAAAACAGTTTTCTAAACACTTTCCAAAAATAAAAACTAAAATTACGAGCGGTTATAGTAATGAGATGATTGATTTATTCAAACAAAAGAAGTTTCATATCGCTATCGCCCGAGGTGATTTCATTTGGGAGGGACCACGGCATCATATTGATTCCGACTATATTTGCATTGTGTCCAAAGAAAAGATTAAATTCGAATTACTGCCAGAGCTTCCACGACTTATTTACAAAACAGACACCTCTTTGACACGAATCTTAGATGACTGGTGGAAAGATCACTTTGACCACCCTCCATTTATTGCCTCAGAGGTGGATAATAGTCAAACATGTTTCGAGATGGTTACTCAAGGTTTAGGTTTTGCGATTATGCCTAGATTTTGTATAAAAACATTCAAAGACCTTTATGTAGAAAATATTTATTGGAAAAACGGTGACTTATTAATGAGAGATACATGGATGATTTATAGAGAAGAAGACTTAGATTTATCTGCAGTTAGAGAATTCATTTCTTTTATGGACGATAATAATCAATCTTTTATTTCAAAGAAAATTTATTAAACTATAATCGCTCTAAAATGAAACCGTTTTCCTTTTTACCCATAAATAAAAAACCGATTGAATAATCGGTTTTTTCATGAACCTTTCTAATCCCTGCCTTGTGCATTTTTTACTGCATTTTCAAAAGCCTTTCGTATGAGAAGAAGATCATGTCCAAAGGATAGAATATTAGCACCCTTTTCTAACCATTCTTCTACCAATGAAGAAAAATTTGGGACTGTCGGATCAAGTTGGGGAGAGATGGCAATGCCTCTTGATTTTGCTAATTGGAAGATTTTCTCTTCCGCCTCAAGAACGAGTGGATGGTTTTTTTGTCCAGGGACCCCTAAAGAATTCGATAAATCACCTCGTCCGCTCAATACCATATCAATACCCGGAACATTCAAAATTTCTTCAATATTCTCAATCGCTTCGATACTTTCAATTTGAATGGCTACAATGATTTCTTCATTTGTCCATTTTTTAAAAGAAGCACCATCGATAACTCCATAGCCAGATTTTCTTGGACAAGAAAACATCCCTCGATTTCCTATTGGAGAAAATTTTGCAGCATTTACAACTGCTTTTGCATCTTCTGCTGTTGAAATATCGGGAATGATTATTCCCATTATCCCCATTTCTAATACACTTGAAATCTTTTGTTCATTATTTTCTATTCGAATGAATGGAACAATATTATGACATTCTGCTGCCCTTACCATATTCTCGATTGTGGATAGATCTAATGGAGAGTGGCACCAGTCAATACGTACCCAGTCCAAACCAGCTAAACCAGCTAGCTCCACAATAATTGGTGAAGGAGTAGCCAAATACATTCCAAAAGAAGTTTTTCCTTCCCTTATCGATTTTTTCACAGGATTTTGTTTCAGCAAAAATGTCATTAAACATTCTCCTCTCTATCCCTGTTCAGAAAAATTAATAGCCGAAACAACTATTCCATCTGAATCAACGTATACATAATGTCCAGGAGTCCAATCAATTCCGCCAAAATCTAGTGTTGTATCACGTATTCCATCTTTCTCTTTTTTTGTAGCGAATCTACTAGATAACGGATGACTTCCCAAGGCCAAAACTCCAATATCCAAATTGGCTAATCCCTCGATATCACGGACATAGCCATTAATGATAATACCAGCGATCCCTCGATTTGCTGCAATGCCTGCCTTCCTATCTCCCATCCAAGCACATGGTTTAGATTGAATTCCATCTAAGATGATAACGGAACCTGGTTCCGCTATTTCTATTGCTTTCATAAAGACCTCATTGTGATTGTCATAAATTTTGACAGTTGTAATTGGTCCAGAAAAAGTTTTTATTTTCCCATAAGATTTAAAAACTTTTTCACAAATATAAAGTTCCCGATGAAATTGGTCACATAAATCAGAAGTTTTGATTTGTTTCATTTCGATCCCTACTCTCCTTTTTTACTTTTTCTATTTAAGGGGATATCCTTGTTCTTCTAAAAATGATTTCATATTCATCCTTCTGGGTATTTTACGTTTATCTGTAATCGTTTTGGACCATGTATCCTCTCTTTTGCTTTCTGACCTATTTCGATAATATTCCTTCATGGTTTCATCATATTTATTTATATATGGGTATACCTCATCAAAGTTTGGATATTCATTTTGATAAAAAACAGCTCCTAACGGGAGACGAGGTTTTTTCTCTGGAATTCTATTAGGATCGGGGTAACCAATACAAATTCCAAAGACAGGAAATGTTCTATACGGTAAGTTCAATAATTCGCTGACTTTTTCAGGATTATTTCGTATTCCACCTGTATAGACAATCCCATATCCTAGACTCTCAGCAGCCACAACTGTATTTTGTGCGACTAACGTAGCATCAATCGTAGCGATTAAAAACATTTCGGTACTATCTAATACTTTTTTCATTTCCACATTTAATCTTTGAGAAATTTGCTCCAATCTAAACAAGTCCGCGCAAAAAACTAAAAAGTTTGAACAGTCTTCTACTTGTTTCTGGGAACCGGCATAGTTTGCCAATTTTTTTTTCATTTCTTGATCTGTCACATTAATAATCGAAAACGCCTGACCATTACTCGATGTTGAGACGGATTGAGCAGCTGTTATTATTCTTCTAATATCGAAATCTGGTATCTTTTTATCAAGGAAATGGCGAATCGAACGATGATTTTCTAATAGTGATAGAAAATCGGATTGAACCTTATTCATATGAACCCTCCTCGTTACTTTTGAAATTCTATGATTAATCTACATTTAAGAACCTTATAATTTCATTTAGTTTGCATTGAGAAAGGGTCTCGTTTATTATCCGATAGATTTACCATGATATTTTTCATATGGGTATATTCATATAAAGTGTGCCAGCTACGTTCTCTTCCAAATCCGCTTTGCTTAATCCCCCCAAACGGAGTTCCCACCTGTGAAGTTCGATAAGTGTTAATCCAAACTGTTCCAGCTTCAATTTGTTGAGCCAATCGATGCGCTTTTTTAATATCTCTTGTCCAGATACCTGCTGCCAAACCATATACTGAATCATTCGCTAAGTGTATGGCTTCTTCCACTGAGTCAAACGGAAGGATGGTTAGGACTGGACCAAACACCTCTTCACAGGCGATATTTACTTTAGGATTTTCTGTATAAAAAATGGTCGGTTCTATATAGAATCCCTTCAAGTTAGAATTTTCAGATGATTTACCTCCGCACAGCAGTATAGCCCCTTGATTTTTTGCTTCCTCAATCATTCCAATTATTTTATTGAACTGATTAATATTTGCAACAGGGCCCATTTCAGTTTCAGAGTCTAGCGGATTTCCAAGCTTTATCTTATTTGTTTTTTCGACCAATGCCTGTTTAACGATTTCTAATATCGAACGCTGAACTAACAATCGTGAACCTGCGATGCAAGTCTGACCTGATGCACCAAAAATCCCAGCAACTGCCCCAATCACCGCTTCATCAATATCTGCATCTTCAAAAATAATGTTAGGAGATTTCCCACCTAATTCTAGGGTAATTGGAATTAACTTTTCACTTACCGCCCTTGAAATAACTTGAGCAGTTTGTGTTCCACCTGTAAAACTTACTTTCCCGACTAATGGATGACGAATCAGAGCATCACCAGCTTTACCATCTCCTGTCACAACATTGACAACTCCTGCTGGAAAACCTGCTTTTTCTATTAATCTTGCAAATTCTAAAGTGGATATACTTGCATGCTCGGACGGTTTAATCACTACGGTATTACCAGTGGCTAGAGCTGGAGCAAGCTTATTTGCCAACAGTGGTAAAGGTGAATTCCAGGCAGTGATTAAGGCTACAACTCCAATAGGCTCCATAATGGTATAATCAAGCAATTCTCTATTATCCAGAGGGATTGCTTCTCCCAATAATTTATCAGCATAACCTGCAAAATAACGATAATTTCTAGCAGTGAATAAAATTTGGTTTTTCGTTTCCCTTATGACTTTACCATTGTCAGTAGATTCAATTTCAGCTAGGTAGTCAGCATGCTCTTCAATTAAGTCGGATAATCGATGTAAAAGGGTAGCGCGATCGAGTCCACTCATATTCTTCCACTCTTTGAAGGATCGATGTGCACATTCTACCGCTTCAGAAATTTCCTCATTTGTTAACAAAGGGATTTGAGCCCATTCTTCTTGGTTATACGGATTGTAAGAAGGTAAGAACCGTTCACTTGAGCTTACTTTCCATTGTCCTCCAACTAGAGCCTGATAAATCTTCATTTTCTCCCTCCTTCTTACAATTCTCGGATAGCCTCAAATTGAGCATGATAGGAAGATGCATCAATTTTTGCTTCAATGATACTAGGCATTTGATTGGTCGATTGTAAGGCTTCTTGAATAGCACTTCTCAGTTCATCCTCAGTATCTGCAGTCCAGCCATTTGCCCCAAAGCTTTTCGCAAAAGTGACATAGTCGGGTGCTCGAAAACCATTACCTGCAGTTTTTTCATATCCTTTACTCTTTTGCTTCACATCCATTAAACTTAACCGTTGATCGGAAAAGATTATGGAAATAACAGGCCATTTATTCTGTACAGCTGTTGCAATATCAGGGAGTCTCATCATAAAACCACCATCTCCGGTTAATGAAGCAACTACTTTATTTGGAAAAAGGTGCTGAAGAGCCATTGCAGCAGGAAGTGCAAATCCCATCGTTGCTAATCCGTTTGACATGAAAAAACTTCTTGGGAGTGTAGAATTCCATAACTGAGTGACAATTAACTTACTTGCCCCCACATCAGTTGTCATCAAAGTATCAGCTGGTAAAACTTCTTGCGCAATTTCTACCACCCGATTCGCTGACAATCCTTTTACTATAATATCTAATTTTGCTTTCACACTTTCTTTATAAATAGTAATTTCATCTATGCTCCAATTACTATTGCTTTCCGTGATAGACTCATAAACCGCCTTTAGTCCAGTTTCTAAATTTCCTACTACTTCTACTTCAGCAAAATACATTTCCTCATTATTTGGAGCATCACTGATTGAAATTATAGAATGCGTGTACGGCCACTTCTTAGGCAAAAGTTCGACCGGATCAAGACCAATGGCTATAATTAAATCAGATTTCTCCAGAATCGGAGATTCTAATTTCCCACCCATAAACAGTCCAAGTGAAAGTTCATGGTCATCGGATACAGCTCCTTTAGCCTTTCCTGTTTTAAAAATGGGAATGTTCCATTTGGTCACCATACTTTCAAGGAGAGAAAACTGTTTGTTACTACCAAAATTGATTCCTAATCCAGCTATAATAATGGGATATTTAGCCTGTTCAATAACCTTTACTGCCTTTTTCACACATTTTTCATCTGGTAACACTTCATATCGACATGCGCCGCTTGGCTGAATTTCATCTTCTACTTCCTTTTTCACAATGTCATTGGGGACATCAAAGTGTACTGGTCCATAATTTGGTGTCAATGCTACTTTAAACCCACGATTTAACATTGAATTCCAATTTGTTGCTGATAAGGACGTCGAAAGTTTAGTAATTGGCTTAAAGCAATCGACATGAGGAATTTTTTGACGCAATGCATACTCTACATTTTCACTACCATACCGATCAGTTAGGGTAATTAATGGAGCCCGATCAAGTTGAGCATAAGCTAACCCTGGGGCAAGGGATAATGCCCCGGGCCCTAAGTCCGCAACACACACTCCAGGTATTTCTCTTATTTCTCCGACGATACTCGCCATAATAGCTGCCGTCGTTTCATGCTGTGTCAGGATGAAGTCAAGCCCATGATCATTCATATTACAGAGAAGATCACTGGAAGTTCCTCCTCCTGGAATTCCAAAAACTGTTTCAACTCCTGAAGCTCTTAATTTATGAACAATCGCTTCTCCTAATTTCATTGGAAACCTCCTAATCTAATTCTCAAAAAATCACAATCTAGAAAACAACACTTGTGTTTCTGAATTAAACTGACACATAATCAGGGAGCTGAATTTGTTGTTCATGGCAAAAAGAGAGAATCCTATCGAATATCCTTTCCGGTAGTTTAATTTTGTCATTCTTAAGACTTAACTTCGTTTTCCATTCCAGTTCACCTGGAAGATAGATTTCTGTATTTTCATTTATTTTTGGTACCGATTTTATCATGTTGATCAATTCATTTAATCGATTCTTAAACTCTTCTATACTCATAAACGCTTCTGGATTTAAGGAAATAAACAGGTGTCCATTATTTCTTTTCCCATCCTCCTCAATTCCTGGATTCTGATTTCCAAAATAGGCACCAGTTAACACACCAGTAAGAATATCAACCATAAGCGTAATTCCATATCCCTTATGATCACCAACTGGTAATATAAGCCCTTCTAGCGCTTCGTTTGCATCAGTGGTTGGTTCTCCTTTTGAATTAAGGGCCCATCCAACAGGTATAGGTTCCCCATTCAGGGCTTTTATCCTGATTTTCCCTCTCGCCACACTGTTAGCCATATCTAATGTAATAGGGTGTCCTATATGTGTAGGTACAGAAATGGACCAAGGATTATTTCCTAGTACTGGTTTTTTACCGCCCGTTGGTGCAATCGCAGGAGAGGCATTAGTCATGACAATTCCAATTTTATTTTGACTCGATGCTAATTCTGCGTAATAAGCAGCTGTACCAAAGTGGTTACTATTTCTCACACCGACTATACCGATGCCTTTTTCACTACTCAACTTAATCGCTTCTTTCATTGCATAGAAACTATTTACACTACCAAGTCCACTGTCTCCATCTAGTAATTTGATGTTTGACCCTTTTTCTATCAACTGAATAATTGGCTGGGGGTTAATATTACCTCTGCTAATCTGTTTAATATAAGTTGGTAGACGGAAAAGACCATGTGTATGAATTCCCTTTTGATCCGAATCTAGCAAGCTTTGGATGACAATATCTGAATGCTCTGTTGAAACACCCACTTGAATCAACGCAGATTTTCCTACCCGTATATATTCTTCATTACTGAGTAAATAGGTAGTTTCCACTAAAGAAATCATCTCCTTTCATATTTTTACAATTTAAGAACAAACTTAAAAAGTGATATTATAAATTCGGAATCTCCGTATCTTTAGATTTTCCTTTGGGATTTCGTTTTTGAAAAATCATAGCACCAAGCAAAAATAAAATTAAAATTAAAATAACGATGCTATATCCTCTTGTAAAAAAGATGCTGAAACTGCCATCTGAAAGACTTAGTGATCTCCTTAGACTCGTTTCAATAATTGGACCAAGGATAAAAGCGAGTATAAAAGCAGGTAATGAAAAATCTAATTTTTTCATAAAGTAGGCAACTACACCCGCAACAATCGCTACCCAAACATCAAAGATATTCATATTTGATGCATACACACCAATTAGAGCGATAATAAGAATAATTGGCGTAAGAGCATAGTTTGGCATAGTTAACATTCTTGCCCATAAAGATGTGGTATATTTCCCCAAGTAATACATAGCAATAGTTGCAACTAAAAACCCCCAAAAAATCCCATATACAAGATCCGGATGGGTTTCAAATACCTTTGGTCCTGGTTGAATCCCTTGTATTAGGAAGGCTCCTAAAATAACAGCTGTAGCCGGCGAACCTGGAATCCCTAAGGTTAATAAAGGAACTAGTGCTCCACCTACTGCCCCATTGTTAGCAGCTTCTGGAGCTGCTATTCCATTCGGTTCTCCCTTCCCAAATGTCTCTGGATTTTTGGAAGCTCTCTTTGCTTCAGTATAGGCAAACCACGAAGCTGGTCCAGCACCTAATCCCGGGAGAACTCCAACAAACGATCCTATGATGGAACCTCTTATCATCTCTTTGGCTACCATTTTTATCTCTTTCCAAGTTAATTTCGTTTTAAGATTTTTACTTTCAGTTACATAACGTTTATTTAGATCCCCAAGAGTAAACAGCACCTCAGATACAGCAAACATCCCTACTAGTAAAGCAATCATCGATACTCCATCTAATAGGCTAAGACTACCAAAGGTAAATCGTTGTGAACCTGTAAATCCATCTAAACCTACCATACCTAGCAACAAACCTAATAGAACAGAAATGATACTTTTGGGAATATC
The DNA here is from genome assembly GCF_005280205.1 of Bacillus yapensis. Classification (GTDB taxonomy): domain Bacteria; phylum Bacillota; class Bacilli; order Bacillales; family Cytobacillaceae; genus Robertmurraya; species Robertmurraya yapensis. The sequence continues at coordinate 53,275 of NZ_SUND01000003.1, forward strand.
ACTTGAACTAAGCCCCGCCACACATACTAATCCCAAGATTCCAAGTAAGAAAAATTCGGGATCTCCGAATTTAATGGCAACAGTAGATAAAGGTATTGTCAGTGTCATAAGTACCAAAGCCCCAACAAGTCCACCAATGTAAGATCCTGTAAGTGAATACCCCAGTGCTTTACCTGGATAACCCTTTTTAGCCATAACAGATCCGTCTATGACAGTTGCCGTTGCTGCAGGTGTCCCTGGTACGCCTAGTACAATCGATGAAATCGATCCACCGTATTCAGCTCCCTGATAGACAGCCACTAGTAGTAAAATGGCTCCCAATGGGGACATGGCATATGTGAACGGAAGAATCAAGGCAATTCCAATAGTGGCACCAAGACCAGGGAGTGCTCCAATCAAAAGACCATATAAGGTTCCTATTACGATGGCTATTAGATTTTCTATAGTGAAAAGGGTAGAAAAATCCATCGAAAAAAGTTCCATCGTCTCGCCTCCTTTGCATTTATCCTAAAATAGAACATTTAATAATTTTCCGAAAACAGCATATACAAAAAGAATTACAACCAATGAAATTCCAAGTGAGGTTAGAATTTTTTTGAACTTACTTCCATTGTTGTTATACAAATAAAGCAGGGCAAATAGGAAGATAAATGAGCACACATAAAAAAGCCCTAAAAATTGCCAACACATAACAAAAACAATAGCCGCCACAACCGTGTATATGACAAATTTAAATTTCTCTAACTCTACTTTTCTGTCTTCAGTCTTTTTCAGGGTTGTTATGAAACTAATAATGCAAGTAATAATTAACAAAATGGATATTACTTTTGGAAAAAAATCTGGTCCAATCGGCTGGTTCGTAGTCAAGGTCTTTAATGAAAAAGATTGATAAAGAAAAATTGCAGATACCAAAGTTATGAGAAGCAGCATTACATTTGTTCCTTTTTTATAACTCATTGAATTACCTCACTTTCATCTGGATAAAAGCATGGAGAGCATTCTGCTCTCCCGCTCCAACCATTTTTTTACTTCTTAATACTTTCAAACAGTTCTTTTCCATCCTCATAATAGTTGTTGAATACTTCTGTTAATTCCTCTCCAGTTTTAAAGTAAATATCTTGATTTGTGTTTTTAGCGTATTCCTTAAATTCAGGAGTCTCAGATACCTTTCGTAAAACCTCTGTTATTTTTTCCACTATTTCTTCAGGGGTACCTGGCCTAACAAAATAGGCTCTCCAAATAAGTTCATCATCAATACTTGTAATTCCTAATTCTTTAAACGTCGGTACATCCGGATGTGTTGGAAGTCGTTCTGCGCTGCTTACACCTAATAATCGAAGGTCGCCAGACTCAACCTGTTGCTGTACAACTTCACCGGAAGAAGTGATAGCGTCTCCATTCCCACCAAGAATTCTCGTTAACGCCTCAGAACCTCCGTCATAGGCAATATAGTTAAAGTTAATATCTGCTTCCTCCATAATTTTTAGAGAGAAAATATGTGTTGTACCATAAGTTTGTGAAGAAACAACATTCAATTTCCCAGGATTGTTTTTTGCATACTCAACAAAATCCTGAAAAGTTATGAATGGACTATCTTTTGGGACAGCTAATACCTGGTAGTTTGAAACCATTGTCGCTACCGGCTGTATATCTTTTGCTTCAAATGGAATTTCGCCAGAAGCCATTGTTAGTGGTAGAGTTGAAGAGTGGTTTAAGATAGTGTATCCATCTGCAGGTTTACTAAGCGCATAATTAAGTGCAATCGCACCACTTCCACCTTCTTTATTTTCAACAATAATTGTCTGGCCAAATTCTTTTTCAGCAAGTTTAGCCACTTCTCTTGTCATAATGTCTCCAGAACCACCAGCTGAAAACGGAACGACGAAAGTAATTGGTCTATTTGGGTAATCACTTGTGTTTTTTTCCCCACCTGACTGATTAGAATTTTCATTCGTTTTTGTACTAGAACTACACGCAACTAGAACGGTAGCTAATAATAAAAAAGTAATTACTAATATAGAACACTTTTTCCCCATCCATAGCACCCCTTTAATTATGATAAATAGTATCGCTAATAACTCTTTATTATTTGTAAATTTCGCCCTAAAAAGAAAACGCTTCCATTAATATTCTAAAAACATACCTCTATATCGAACAAGATTGAAGTTCGTTAAAGTTAACAATGTCTTTTTCATTCGGAAGTTTCCCATTGCTTAAGACAGAATTGATATTAAGGCATGCTTTCTGAATAACCGCTTCCATTGCTTCATTTGTTCCACCTCCGATATGGGGTGTTAGTATCACATTCGGTAAAGAAGCCAGTTTGTTATCTTTCTCTATTGGTTCAGTTTCAAATACATCCAAACCTGCACCTGTCAACCGTCCAGATTTTAACACGTCATAAAGAGCATCCTCATCAATGACTCCTCCACGACAAGTATTTATTAAAACCGCTGTTTCCTTCATCAACAAAAGTCGTTCTTTATTAACTAAGTGATACGTTCCAGAGTTTAAGGGAACATGTAATGAAACAACATCCGATTCTTGAATAAGTTTATCTAAATTCTTATAAGATACTCCTAACTCCGCTTCCTTTTCATTTGACAAACGATACGTGTCATAGTAGGAAATTTCACATTCAAATCCTTTTAAAAGTCTGCAGACTTCCCGTCCAATATTTCCAAATCCTATTAAACCGACTTTCTTATAAGAAAGCTGATAAGAATGGTCACGTAGCTGTGTCTTTAACCATTCACCTTTGTGAACAATATAGTTGTGAGCTGTGACTAAATGTTTAAAAACCGATAGCATTAAGATAACGGAATGCTCAGCAACAGCTGTTGAGTTTAATCCTGGCGCATTAGCTACTGGAATCTTACGTTTTGAAGCTTCTACTAGATCAATATTGTTTATACCTGCACCTAGTTTTTGAATAAAAACACAATCATCAGCCTTCTCAATCCATTCCTTTGAAATCCCGTGAGTAAACGTTATCAAAACATTAGCAGTTCTAATATGCTTTTCCCAATCCTTCTTGTCTTTACAAAAAACAATGTCTATCTCTTTTGATAGTTGCTCCATTATCAAAATTTCCATCCTCTTCGAGATGCTATCTAAACAAAGTACTTTTTTTCTATTCAATCCCATTAAAATTCCCCCTATCATGGATTAACTTTTAATTTCGTTTCTTATATTACTATCACCTCTTTTATTCCAGATTATTCTGAATTTTCCTTCTGTTATAATCATACTAAATTCTTTTCAATTTGAATAATAGATATCCGTTATCGTATACATAACCAGAAGTTATAAATAGCCAGTCATTTCCCCTAGTAGAAAAAAGTGATTTTAAAGCAAAATCTTTAGGTTGAGTAAATAACAATAATTTTAATGAACCAATTAGTATTTACTACTAACACAAAAAACAAATAGTTCGAATATCTTCTAAGATTTTTCGAACTATTTTACATGGATCTGATTTTCGGTTTCTTCTTCATAGTTGGTCCTTCTCTTGTTCTGATGCCTTTCGCTAATACGGCTCCTGCTCCAAGCAATATTGCTTCAAATATAAAAATTGCTCCCAAGCCAATTAAATTACTTATACCTGCAAATATTACAGGTGTGATAATTTGTGAAAATCTATTTCCTGCCAGACGAATTCCTAATACTTCGCCAGTATGTCCAATCGGGGCTAGATTATAGGAAACTATCGTCGTAAGGGGCTGAGTAATGCCCAATCCACATCCTAGTAATATCGAAATTAAAATGATTAAAGGATAATAGGAGGTTAATGGAACAGCAAGGTAAGAGACTGCACCACAAAACATAAAAATAGAAATAAGTTTTGCTCGGCCCAATTTCTCTGTAAGGGTAGAAATAAAAACTCGGATGGCTACACTTGCTAAAGCCGTAATCGTCAATATCCACCCAATTTCTGAAGGGCTCATGCCGATAGAACTTGAATAGAGAGGATAATAAACATTAAAAATATCTATAGCTGCTAAATTAATCATACTAATAAAAATGGATAGCTTTAGTTTAGGAATGGACAGCAATTTTCTTACACCCATCGTCTTAATTTTATCGCTGTTTAGCTTCTGTTGATTTGATTTTTTGATAATAAGGGATAACACAAGCGGAACGATTGAAAAAAACACAAATAACAAAAATGAATGCTGAAAGCCTAAATGCTCAGTTGAATACCCTCCAATTAATGGTCCAAACATTAAGCCAAGTGATGTAAATAGACTCATATTGGCAAAGGCTTGGTCCCTTTTTGAAGGTGGGACAGAGCTTGCAACCCCATTTTGAATGGCCACTATAGCAAGTAATTGAGCCCCTCCTAAGATTAATTGGGAGATATACAGAGTTAACAAAACTGGAAATAGATACGGAAGTATTAATGCAATCACCAAACTCACAGACCCAATTAGGATAGGAATTTTCTCACCATATTTATCAACAAACCTTCCCGCAAAAATGGCAAGCAAAAAAGGTGTTACTGAATAGCAAGCAGTGATAAATCCTATTTCTGTCATCGTTGCATCTAATGTTTCAGCAAATAAAGAAGTCATAGGACGGACTGCAGCTACGGGAAGTAAGACAAACAAAGCAGAAATTAAATAAATATAATGATTTTTCATATAATAAACCACCTTGTGTGGAGTTAAATTCTGCAAGTGTAAGTTAATTACATAAACTAGACAGTGTTTTAAAGAATGGAGAGTTACAATCAACCCTCCATTCTCCTATTAGTAAACTCTATTGGTCCTTAATATATTTTTAGCAATTAAGTCCCTTTGTATTTGCGATGTACCTCCACCTAACGTTCCGTACCTGGCTCCCCTTACCATTCTTTCAACAGGATATTCCTTAGTATAGCCATATCCTCCATGCAGTTGTAGGGCCTGATTTGTTACTCGAATAGCCATTTCATTCGTCATTAATTTTGCTACTGAAGCTTCTTGTTGATTAGGGAATCCCTTTCCTGCATTGATAGCTGCCCTATAAAGTAGGGTTTTACTTGCTTCAATATCCACATACATATCAGCAAGCATCCATTTGACTCCTTGGAAATCAGCAATTTCTTTGCCGAATTGTCTCCGTTCCTTTGTGTATTTCACCGCTTCATTAAATGCTCCTTCTGCTAAACCTAGACTTATAGATGCGTTTAGACAACGTTGGGTATTAAAAGCGGTCAATAATTTCTTAAACCCATTTTCGCGGACTAAAATATTTTCTTTCGGTACCTGACACTGATCTAAGACAACTTCCCACAAATATTCTCCACCCATTGTTTTAAAGCCTTGACTGACTTTCATTCCAGGAGTGTTTTTTTCAATTAATAAGCATCCGACTCCATTACTTCCTGGCTCTCCTTCAAATCTTGTAAATAATAAGAACAAATCCGCTACATCTGCACGGCTAATTAATGTTTTAACACCATTAACAGTATAATTCTCACCATTTAAAACGGCATTTGTTTGAATATTAGCCACATCTGATCCTACATCAGGTTCTGTCATACAAATTGCTAAAATTTTCTCTCCTCTAGCAACTCCTGGTAAGTACTTCATTTTTTGTTCTTCAGTCCCATATGCAACAAGTGCTTTTGCTTGGACTCCTACTTCACCTAAAGCTGCCATCGCTGTTACATAACATCCTTTTGCTACTTCCTCTAAAATAAGGACAGCATCCATTATTGTTCCGTCAGATCCGCCATATTTCTCAGGAATTGATATCCCTAGCAAACCTAATTCTCCCAAAATTTTAATTGTTTCAAAAGGAAATTCTCCTTTTTCACATATTTCTGCTGCTCTAGGTTTGATTTCCTTCTCAGTTATTTCTCTTACTGTTTTCACTAATAATTTTTGCTCATCTGATAATGTAAAATTCATTTCTTTTTCTCCCCCATCATTTTCTTTAAGATAGTAACAACTTCAGATATAGAAGTTGCAACTTGAACACCACTTTCCTGTAAATACTGTATTTTTTGTGCATATCCACCTTGATTATTTGCGATCAATGCACCAGCATGACCCATCGGTACATCCTTAGGGGCTGTTCTTCCTGCTATATAAGCAACAACAGGTTTCGAATTATTGTTATCTAAAAAAGTAGCTGCCTCTTCTTCATCGTTACCTCCTATTTCTCCAACCATAACAATATAGTCCGTTTCACCATCTTCATTAAACAATTTAAGTACCTCTTTAAAGGATGTTCCTCTTATCGGATCTCCCCCTATACCCATGATTGTTGATTGCCCAATGCCTTCTTTGGTCAATTGATAACAAATTTCATAGGTTAAAGTACCACTTTTTCCAACCACACCAACATTCCCTGGTAATGTAATAATGTCTGGTAGGAAACCAATTTTTGTTTTTCCTGGTACCGTAATTCCTGGTGTACATGGTCCTAGCAATCTAGTTTTTGACTTCGAAAGTTTCTCGTATACTTTTAACATATCCAGCTTTGGGATACCTTCGGTCACACACACGATTATCTTAATTTCCGATTCAATACTTTCAATAATGGCATTGGCTGCCGATTGAGGAGGTGCATAGATAATAGAGAGATCTATAGTGTGCTTGTTTAGCGCTTGTCTGACCGTGTCATAAATGGGCCAGTCTTCAACATATGAACCACCTTTTCCAGGAGATACTCCAGCTATAATTCGAGTATTATTTGCCCTCATGTTTATAGCATGTTTTTTAGCAGTGTAGCTCGTTAATCCTTGAACCAATACACTTGTATTCTCATTAATCAACACACTCAATTTGTTACTACCCCCTTTGCAATTTTCTGTAAAGATTCTTCCAATGAATTGGTTACATATAACCCTGTATTTTGGAGCATCTTTTTTGCTTTTTCGAAATTATTACCTTCCAATCTTATTATCCATTCTACATGTCTAGTAAAAATCACCTGACTCTTCGCCTTTAATAAGGTTTCGACAAACTCCTCTAAATCAGTAATACCTGCAAAGATACTGACAAAAATACAATTTATATTTTTACATCCTTTAAATTTTTCAAGCATTAAAACTAACCTTGTCGAGTCACCTTTCAGTTGCCCAGACCGAACATCTGAAAAATTAATAGGGTTTATCCCCCTATAACTTAATTCATCAATAGTTGCCATTGTTAAACCGGCTCCTGTTGTAATCAATCCTACTGTTCCGTATGGATTCAACAGCACAAAATCAAAACCATAATTGTATTTATACCAGGCTTGTGGATATACTTGAGGCATTTCATTAATAATTTTTTGTAGTACGGGTTGGCGAGAAACAGCATTATCATCCATATATAAATGGACATCTAAAATTTGAATACTACCATCATTAGTCAAAACGAGAGGATTAATTTCCAATAGTTCACAATCGTACTTCCAAAAAAGTGAATACAATTGTTGAATCATTTTCATAAATTGATTCAAATACACTCTTGGAACGTTAGCTTTAGCTAACATTTTCCCTAACCTGTGTTCCTCCAATCCATTCTGAATAGGAATTGGATAAGTTAATAATGTAGTAGAATCATTTCTCTCTTCTACTTCGACACCTCCGTTCGAACTAAAAAGCATAATAATCTCTTTAGCTTGTAAATTTAATGTAAAACTTAGATAATATTCTTTCAGAATTTCAATTGGCTCCTCAGCTAAAATACTTTCAATCCTTTTTCCATTAAGATCTTTACCTATTTTTTTCTCATACCAATCTTCTGCTTCTTCAACGCTATAAATAAATTGAATTCCACCCGATTTCCCCCTGCCTCCAATTAATGTTTGAGCTTTAAATATCAAAGGTAAGCCAATCTCTTGGATGGCATACTGAATTGTCAGTCTATTCTTGATCAAAACGGACTTTGGTACTGGTAACCTCTCATCCCGTAAAATCTGCTTGGCATCATACTCAAAAAGTCTCATTCTTCTAAATTCCTCCTAGTACCAATTATGTGGCTATTAAATTACTGAAATATTCCATCATCGTTTTATATTGAAACCCCTTTCATTAAAACAGATACACATTTTAACAAAATCATATAAAAGAGTTTTATATTATGAACACTAATATTTGCACAAAATATGATGCGATTCTGTAAAGAAGTACAATCCTATACTTGAGTCATATTTGATATCTCCTAAAAACTTTTGGAGTTTATTTTGACTTAATCATTAAGATGGTACAAAGAACTAAAAAAGGTTTAACTAAGAAATACCTCAGTCAAACCAAATTCTGGTCATTTCTTAGCCAAATACGGTGCTATTCCTCTTCTCTGAAAATTTGGCAGCATGATTACCAGCAACTTTCCCAAAGACAGAACCTGCCATTAGGCCAGTACCACCAGGATAATTGAAATAGAATAAACCACCTACCAATTCACCTGCTGCATATAGCCCAGGAATGGAGGTTTCAGCTGTATCTTGAACTTCACAATTATTATTTATTTTTAGTCCTCCGAATGTAAAAGTAATCCCACAGGTAACCTGATAAGCTTCAAATGGTCCTTGATCAATCGTATTAGCCCAATTTGTTTTCGGTATATCAAGTCCTTTTGTTGAACGTCCATCCTTAATATTTGGATTAAATGGAATATCTGTTTGTACAGCTTCATTATATTGTTTGATATATTCTAAGAAACCCTCTGGATCTACACCTTCCATTTTTTGAGCAAGTTCTTCTAGAGTATTAGCTTTTACTTTTGTAACTTGTTTAATTCGGTATTCATCTCTTAATAAATGAGTAACTTTTTGGTCAAAAATTTGCCATGCAAACTGACCTGGTTGTTCTAAAATGACACGACCATATTTTGCATACGTATAGTTTCGGAAATCTGCTCCTTCATCCACAAACCTTTTACCAGTCGCGTTTATCATAATTCCAAATGGGTAACTATGCTTCTGAAATCCGTCACCTACTGTAAGATCACCATGTTCCGGTGCATTAAAATCCCAACCGACCGCATGAGAACCAGACCAATGCCCGTAAGATCTTGCACCAATATCTAATGCCATTTTAATCCCATCACCTGTATTAAAACGGGTTCCACGTACTTTGGCTAGTTCCCATCCAGGACCCAAATAGCGAGTTCTCATTTCTGTATTCGCTTGGAATCCCCCGGAAGCTAGTATAACAGCATTACATTTTATGTTTACGGTTTTTCCTTTCAATTTCAGTTTTACTCCGTATACTCCATCATCATTACTAAGTAAAGTTGTTGCATGTGCATCATATAAGACTTTAATGTCTTCTTTTTCCGCAGCTTCATGTAATGCATCTACCAACCCAGGACCGCCACCAATAGCTTCAACTGTTAAGCCACCCCAAAATTTGAATTTCCCATCCACTTTAAAAGCTTGTCTTCCATAGATTGGAGCAAATCGAATTTTTTTAGAGCGCATCCAAATCATCGTGTCCAAACTTTCACTCGTTAGAATCTCTGCCAAATCGGCATCAGTGCGATATTGAGTTACTCTACACATATCCTCATAAAACTGTTCTTCTGTATATGTTCCAAAATCAGTAGATTCAATTTCTTCTTCCGTCAAATCAGGTACAACCTTAAGTAAATCCTCAACTCCACTATAGGCAAATCGGATCGCTCCAGCAGTAAAAGTACTATTTCCACCCCGTTCTTTTTTGGGAGATTTCTCCAAAACAATTACATTTGCCCCTTGTTCCCTAGCTGATAATGCTGCACACATCGCAGCATTTCCGGCACCAACAACTATTACATCTGTCGTATATAAAAATTTTTCATCCATGTAATTTCCTCCCCTGAATCATTATACCTTTATGTTAATCGAATATTTAGAATAAATAAAATTCCATTCTTTTATCCGTTTCCATAAAAAAAAGTAATACCACCATTAAACAAACATAGAATCCATTCAAGCTCACTATACTCACATATTAGAATTTAGAAAACGTTATGTCGACTAAGACTCATATATCCAAATACCCGTCATAAATTTATATAGTACAGGTTGGACAGACATTCAATTTGGCTCAATTAGAACTTACAAAAAAGGAGTAATTAATTTTGATGGAGTTCCTTCAAGAAACATTCAATCATTTTGGTACATTTTTTTCTTTAGATTCATTAAAGCAAGTGTTGTTTGATCCGGCTAACTGGGGAATCATTGGGACTCTTATCATCCTTGAAGGATTATTATCCGCAGACAACGCCCTCGTGTTAGCCATGATGGTCAAGCATTTGCCGGAAGAACAAAGAAGGAAAGCACTTTTTTATGGAATTATTGGTGCTTATTTTTTCCGTTTCCTCATAATTGGACTAGGACTTTCCATCATCCATATTGGATGGATTAAAATTGTCTGCGGTCACTATTTGCTATTTCTAGTATTACAGAACCTCTTTCAGAAAAATGATGATGATGACGATGTTGCGACGAAAAAAATGGGATTTTGGAAAACCGTGTTAACCGTGGAATTGGTGGATATTACATTTAGCTTTGATAGTGTACTTGCGGCATTTGGCGTTTCTAATCAGGAATGGGTTTTACTCTTAGGAGGAATCTTGGGGATATTAATGATGCGGGGTGTTGCTAGATTATTTCTTGCATTGATTGACAGAGTGCCTGAATTGGAAACTACTGCTTTTGTGCTTATTGGTGTAATTGGTCTAAAAATGATTGGTACCGCATTTGGCTTTCATATGGAAGACATCTTATTCTTTAGTGTATTAATCACGATCTTCTTCGGAACATTTATTATACATTGGTTCAGGAAAACTTTAGGAAATAAAACGGTTGGGTAGACAGTAGACTATTTGAGGAGCTCTTATCTAGAGCTCCTCCATTCATTTTAATATTCCACCATATCTTCTTTCTCTTTCCCGGTATTTTTCCAACGCATGCAGGAATTCCTTTTCAGAAAAATCCGGCCACAGCACATCGGTAAACCAGAACTCCGTGTAAGCAAGCTGCCAAAGCAAGAAATTGCTCAGGCGTTTTTCCCCTCCTGTACGAATAAGGAGATCAGGGTCTTTCACACCAGCTGTATATAGATATCCTGAAAACTGTTGTTCATCTAGTTCATCCAAAGATACTTTTCCATTGTTTATGTCCCTGATCAGCTCTTTCGTTGCATTTAGAATCTCATGTCTACTTCCATAGTTAAGTGCAAAATTCAGCTGAAGACCGTCATTATCCCGCGTACGATTAATCGCATGCTGAATGGCCTCTCTTGTATAGAATGGTAGATTATTCATATCACCGATTGCCTCAATACGTACATTTTGAGATATAAGCTCTGGCAAATATATAGACAGAAACTCCTTGGGAAGTTTCAAAATGAAATCAATTTCGTGCTTTGGACGTTTCCAGTTTTCCGTGGAAAACGCATAAATTGTCAATACCTTCACCTTTGATTTGATTGCGGTCTTGACAATTTTCACAATGGTAGATACTCCTTCTTTATGGCCAGCAGCTCTAGGCATATCCCGTTTCTCTGCCCACCTTCCGTTTCCGTCCATAATGATGGCTACATGGTCCGGTGTATCATCTTCCCGATAGTGGAAGGATTCTTCCAATTGGGTGTTATTGAAAAAGGGAACTTTCATAGACATTTTCACCTCGCGAAAATTAAGTGTTTATTCATCGAAATGACATCTCACTTATTTACTGTCATTCAGAAATTTACCATATAATTTATCGTTTTGCAATAAATTTTTATCTCACGAGAATTATTAATTATTGAAAAATGGTGTTTTTCTGTAACAAAAAAAAGCATTCAACAGTACCGATAAATGCTTTATCCCAAATCAAAATTATTCATTTACTAACTTATTGATCAAAAAAAGTAGCCGAACACTCGGCTACTTTTGCAATTGATTTTCCATATATTCTTGTATTTCTCGTATACCTTCTAGTGTTTTGACTAACACCGTTGGAGAAATAATTGTGATTAGACGGCCGTCTAAATTCGCTACTCCTGTAAAATAGCTTGTCTTTTGATAAGCTACCAGTCCGACTTGTTTGATGTCTTCCGCTGGGATATCAAGGATTTCCTTCGCTTCTTTCACCAACACACCTAATGAAATATCATCCGTATTTAAAACAATGACACGAACAGAATCACTAGATTCCATTTCCCGATTATAGAGAATATTTTCTGTATCAATGGCCGGGATTAATTCTCCACGGACCTTCATAATTCCTTTCACATACGTTGGTAAATGAGGAATTGGCGTAATCCCTTCTAATTTCTCAATAGAAATAACATTTTCGATCGGGATGGCATATTCTTCATTTCCTACTGTAAAAACAACTAGTTTATTTGAATCTTGCATGATCTACCCCTCCTTACCACCTATTTCTATAGTACTAATCGATGAGGTTTCTTGTCTACGAAAAATTATGAAAAAACGAAAATTAGAGAACCAGAAGACTGGTTCTCTAATCATATCTTAAGCTTCAGTTACTTCTCCAATAATGGCAATAACCATTTCCGCAAGCTTGTTCAGCTCTTCAATTGGCATACGTTCATTAGTCGTATGAATCTCTTCATAACCAACCGCAAGATTGACAGTAGGGATTCCAAAACCAGCAATTACGTTAGCGTCACTTCCGCCACCACTTTTTAATAGTTCAGCGCTACGTCCAATTTTCGCAGCTGCACGACGTGCCACTTCAACCACATGGTCACCTTCGCCATATTTGAAGCCAGGGTACATAACTTCTACCTCAACTTCTGCTTTCCCACCCATTTCAGCTGCAACTGATTCAAAAGCATCTTTCATCTTTTGAACTTGAGCTTCCATTTTTTCAGGAATTAAAGAACGTGCTTCTGCTAGGATTTCAACGCGATCACACACGATATTCGTTGGACCTTCCCCTTTAAATGCACCAATGTTTGCTGTTGTTTCTTCATCAATACGACCTAAAGGCATTCTCGCCACTGCTTTTGCTGCCATCGTTATTGCAGAGATTCCTTTTTCAGGCGCAACACCAGCATGAGCTGTCTTTCCTGAAATCGTTGCTCTTACCTTCGCTTGTGTAGGAGCTGCAACGATAATATTTCCAACTTTTCCATCGCTATCGAGCGCATAACCAAATTTTGCTGTTACCAATGAGGAATCTAATACTTTTGCACCTACTAGGCCAGATTCTTCTCCAACTGTAATAATGAATTGGATTGTCCCATGAGCAATATTTTGTTCTTTTAATACGCGAATAACTTCAAGCATAACGGCAAGTCCAGTCTTATCATCTGCACCAAGAATCGTTGTCCCATCCGTTACAACGTATCCGTCTTTAATAGATGGCTTCACACCTTTTCCTGGAACAACAGTATCCATATGAGACGTGAAATAGATTGTATCTACTCCTTCTTTATTGCCTGGTAAGGTACAAACTAAGTTCCCTGCTCCATGACCCGTTTGAGAAGTAGTATCATCCTCAAACACTTCTACGCCTAGATCAGAGAATTTTTTCTTTAGTACTTTCGCAATTTCAGTTTCATATTTTGTTTCAGAGTCAATTTGCACTAACTCCAAAAATTCATTTAATAATCTTTCTTCATTAATCATTTGATGTATCTCCTTCCAAGTTTCATCTTATTTCAGTATATCTTTTTTAACAGAGAATCGGCAAATTTTTCTTCCTCGCTCCTACAATGGAATATTCCCATGCTTCTTATGTGGACGGGATTCCTTTTTATTCCTCAACATCTCTAATGCTTGTATGAGCTTAATCCTCGTTTCTCTTGGGTCAATAACATCATCAACCATTCCCATGCTTGCAGCCACATACGGGTTGGCAAATTTATCTCTATATTCTTCAATTTTTTGTGCCCTAGTTTGCTCCGGATTTTCACTGTTTTGGATTTCCTTTGCAAAAATAATATTCGCAGCACCTTGTGGACCCATAACGGCAATCTCTGCATTTGGCCATGCATAGACTAAATCGGCCCCAATTGATTTACTATTTAAGGCCACATATGCACCACCATAAGCTTTTCGTAAAATAACCGTCAGCTTTGGCACAGTTGCTTCTGAATACGCATACAGAATTTTCGCCCCGTGACGAATAATTCCCCCATGTTCTTGCTTAACACCTGGGAAAAATCCAGTCACGTCTTCAAACGTAATAATCGGGATATTAAAGCTATCACAAAAACGGATAAAACGAGCTGCTTTGTCGGAGGAATCAATATCGAGACCACCTGCCATAAATTTCGGTTGATTACAAACTAAACCAACTACCTCACCCTTAATTCTAGCAAGACCAACTACGATATTTTTGGCAAAGTCCTGATGAACTTCAAAAAAAGATCCTGAGTCAACGACCTGATCGATCACAACCCTTACATCATAAGGACGAATCGCATCAAAAGGAATCACATCGGTCAAGTCAGGTCGAAAATCATCCGCTTCCTCTACCTCAGTAATCGGTGCCTTTTCCTCACTATTTTGAGGTAAATAGCTTAATAATACTCTTACCTTTTCGATAATCTCTTCCTCAGTTTCACTGCGAAAATGGGCATTTCCACTAATCGAGTTATGGACCCGAGCTCCACCCAAATCTTCTGGTGAAATCTTCTCACCTGTTACAGTCTCAATCACCTTCGGGCCCGTGATAAACATTTGACTCGTTTTTTCCACCATGAAAACAAAATCGGTAATCGCCGGTGAATACACAGCTCCTCCAGCACAGGGCCCTAAGATAACAGATATTTGTGGAATTACTCCAGAATAAATCGAATTTCGGTAAAAGATTTTTCCATATCCATCAAGAGAAACTACCCCCTCTTGAATTCTTGCTCCACCTGAGTCATTCAATCCTACAAAAGGAGCGCCATTCTTAGCTGCTAAGTCCATGACATTGGCAATTTTATTAGCATGCATTTCCCCAAGGGCTCCACCAAATACCGTAAAATCCTGAGAAAATAAGTAAATCGGACGGCCATTCACTTTACCATATCCAGTAACAACTCCGTCACCGGGCCCTTTTTGATTTTCCAAACCAAAATCACGGGAACGGTGTTCAATAAATGGATTTAGTTCGACAAAAGTGCCTTCATCAACAAGCAATTCAATCCGTTCTCTTGCTGTTAATTTCCCTTTTTCATGCTGTTTTTCAATTCTTTCGTCTCCTCCACCTAATTCGACAACTCTTCTACGATCATACAAATCATTAATTTTTTCATAGATGTCCATCGTGCTACTCTCCCTTTTCCCTTTTTTCACACAGTTCATATAGAACTCGACCAGTAGATTTTGGATGCATAAACGCTACAAGTGCTCCCCCTGCGCCTGTTTTCGTTTTATCCTGAAGCATTTGAATGCCTTTTTCCTGCATATCTTTAATTCTTTCCTCGATAGAGTCTACACCTAGTGCGACATGATGAATTCCCTCTCCACGCTTTTCTATCGCTTGAGCTATTGGACTATCTGGACTTGTTGGTTCTAGTAACTCTAATTTCGTTTCCCCAACCTTGATAAAGGCTACCTTAACTTTTTCACTATCAACCTCTTCTATCGCTTGAACTTCAAGGCCTAGAACCTCTGTGTAAAAAGGCAATGCCTTCTCAAGTGACCTTACGGCAATCCCAATATGATCGACTTTCTTAATCATGTTTAACCCTCCAACTGTTTCAATCAGTCTGTATCTTTTTAATATTCGATAAAATCATTGTTTTTCCTGCCAAATTTCGAGCGGTTGTTCAATTTCGAACTTCCTAGTAAAATAGAGTTAAGGATATCTGTCCAGGGAGGGAAAAAAGTGAGTAATAGAAAAGCAAGGAAAGTAGTCGTCTATTTAATGATTTTCGCCATTCTAGCTTCAACTTTACTAGTTGGTTTATCGATGTTTTTTTAAGAGATTAGAGGAGATTTCCTCTAATCTTTTTTATTCCCTGTAGTAACTTTTTTCAAAGAGAGGAAGTCTAATTTAGTGAATAACCAAAAGAGGGGTTTACAAAATGAGGGCGAAACGAAAGAACTTAGCAGCACTTGCCATAGCCTTATTTTTCACTATGTTAGCAGGCTGCGGAACATCTAGTGGAGACAATCCGGACGAGGTGAACGCAGAAGGAGAAATGAAAGTATCCATCGAGAAACAGAGTAACCATCAATATAAGTTAATCATCGAAAACGGAACGACCAAAGATGAGACATTAACCTTTGGTTCTTCTCAGAATTATGACTACTCCATTAAGAAACCAGATGGAACGATTGCCTACACTTATTCAGCTGATAAAAGCTTTTTGGCTGTTATCAAAGAAGAGGTCATAAAAGCAGGAGAAAAATTAGAGTTTGATTTGGATATAACTGAAGCATTGCAGTATCTTGAAGAGGGAGAATATACCATCGAGGCATGGGTATCAGCGAATGAACTGGCTCATAAAAAAGTAACGATTGATTTCATTTATGATTAGTTCTATTAAGCATTTTTCCAATAGCTAATGCAATAATCCCCAAGGAGACATGAACAAATCTTCTTGGGGCTCTTTTTTATCATTTAAACTAAATGACAGGATACTTCTCTACCTTCTATTTCACGTACTTCTGGTTTACTCACCTTACAAATGTCCTGCGCATATATGCACCGAGGGTGGAACTTGCATCCTGTTGGTGGATTAGAAGGTGAAGGAAGCTCTCCTTTTAAGATAATTCTTTCTTTCACCTCATCTGGATCCGTTTTAGGGATAGCAGAAATCAGTGCTTTCGTATAAGGAAGAGTTGCTCCTTCCCCCCCATTTCTACCATCTCCCCTAAATACATCACGCCTACACGATGGGCAATATGCTCAACTACACCAAGATCATGAGAAATAAGAATATAAGATAACCCTAATTCTTCCTGTAAATCCTGTAATAAATTCAAGATTTGGGATTGAACCGATACATCTAGAGCTGATACAGGCTCATCCAACACAACAATTTTAGGTCTTAAGATAATGGCTCTTGCTATGCCGATGCGTTGACGTTGTCCCCCTGACATTTCATGCGGGTATCGCTCTAAATGATTCTCAGATAATCCCACTAATCGAAGCGTCTCATTCAGCAGTGGTTCACGCTCCTTTTGGGGAACCTTGTGAGCAATCAGTGGCTCCGACAATATTTCTCTAATCGTCAACTTCGGATTCATGGATGCCATTGGGTCTTGGAAGACCATTTGAATATCTTTACGAATTTCATTCATTTCTCTTTTACTCAATGTAGTGATATCTTTTCCTTGAAAAATCACTTCGCCACTCGTTGGCTCAATCAAGCGAAGGACACAACGACCAGTCGTCGATTTTCCACAGCCGGATTCCCCAACAATTCCGATCGTCTCTCGTTCATTCAATTCTAAGCTCACTCCGTTGACAGCATGAACATATTTCTTTGATTGAAACCACGCTGATTTTGAGGAGAACTTTTTTTCCAAATTTCTAACTTCAAGCAGCGTCGTTGTCATATGACGTCCCCCTTATTTTCATATAACCAGCAACGACAGGATGTATGACTGTCCACATCATAGAGTGGGGGAGCAGTACTTTGACAAATCTCCATTGCTTTTGGGCAACGTTCTACAAAACGACATCCATGAGAAAATTGATCAGGGGTTGGAACTTGTCCTAATATCGATTTTAAACGTTTCTCCCCTTTTGATTGATGGGGAGTTGATTGGATCAAACCTATCGTATATGGATGCTTTGGATGACGGAGCAATGTTCTCGTATCTGTTGTTTCGACAACCTGTCCAGCATACATGACAACAACCCGATCACACATTTCCGCTACCACTCCTAGATCATGCGTAATGAGTAACATCGACATATCCATTTCATCTTTTAGCGAGCGTAATAAATCAAGAATTTGCGCCTGAATTGTTACATCTAAGGCTGTTGTCGGTTCATCCGCAATTAATAATGTAGGATTACAAGCGATCGCAATCGCAATCATTACACGTTGCTTCATGCCTCCAGACAGACGATGAGGATATTCATGATAAATTTCATCGGCTCGTGGGATTCCAACAAGTTGTAGAAGCTTGACCACTTTTTGCTTTACTTCTTGCCCCTTCAATTTTTCATGTTGTTCAATCACTTCTCCAATCTGCTTCCCAATTGTTAGAACTGGGTTCAGAGAGGTCATTGGATCTTGGAAGATCATTGAAATTTCTTTTCCTCTTATTTTCTTCATTTCTTTTTCATTTTTTTCTACAAGATTGATATTTTGATAAAATACCTCGCCGCTCGAAATTGTCCCATGCTTATCTAAGAGCTGAAGAATAGATAATGAAGTGACACTCTTCCCACAACCAGACTCTCCAACTATTCCAAGGACCTCGCCTTTTTCCACAATAAAGTCAACTTGATCGACAACCGTTAATGGACCATTTTTACTTTCAAACTGCGTTGTTAAGCCCTTTACTTCTAACACTTTTGACATTTTCACTCACCCCACCTCCTTGCACTTTGCTTTATCTTCTCGGGATAAGATTAATAAAAAAGAGCTTAACCTGATGATTTAGGATCAAAAATATCTCTTAATGCATCCCCTAAAAAGTTAACTGCAAATACGACCATAGTAATCGCTATTCCTGGAAAAGTAGCTAACCACCAAGCGTTTTGCATATAGTTTCTCCCCTCACTAAGCATCGTTCCCCATTCTGGAGTAGGCGGTTGTGCTCCTAGTCCAATAAAGCTTAGTGCAGCTGTATCCAAAATGGCCACTCCAATAAAAAGTGTTGTATAAACGAGTAAAATCCCGGTCACATTGGGCAGAAATTGACGTCGAAGAATCCAACTATGCGAACTTCCAATCGACCGACTAGCTTCCACAAACATCGATGACTTGATCGTCAAGGCTGCTCCTCTTATTAATCTTGCAAATCCGGGTATCGACGCAACCCCGACCGCAATCATTGCATTGGTTAAGCTAGGCCCTAAAATCGCCACAATCGCTAGAGCTAAGATGATACTTGGTAAGGCAAGTAAAATATCCATGATCCGCATTAACACATTGTCCACCCAACCACCTACATAGGCACATACTAAACCGATAAATGTACCAAGAAAAAAAGTGATTGCTACAGCTAACAAAGAAACAGTCAAAGTTACACGAACGCCATAAATAAGGCGAGAAAGAAGATCCCTTCCTATCGCATCGGTTCCTAGTAGATGTTCTTTATTTGGCGCTTCTAATATGGAATCATAAAATAATTCCTCTGGGTCGAAAGGGGCAATTATAGGAGCGAATATTCCGACAATAGAAACAATAAAAAGAAACAGAATGCAAACAACAGCACGCTTATCCTTGAAGATTCTTTTTAAGAAATCAGCTCTTAATTTCATAGGTGATTTCGACGTTACTCTTGCCTGTATCGGTTTGTAGATTTCTGATTTTGCCATTTAGCTTGCCTCCTTTACGCCCATTTCAACTCGAGGATCTATCACACTATACAAGATGTCTACCAAAATATTTATGGTCACATAGACGACTCCCATAAATAGAACAGTTCCCTGAATGAGAGGGAAATCCCGTGACATAATGGCACCAAGTGCTAATGTACCCAAGCCTGGCCAATTAAACACTTGCTCAATAATTACTGCTCCCCCAAGTAAACCAGCCAATTGTAATCCGATGACCGTCACCACAGGAATTAAAACATTTCGCAATGCATGTCTAAACAATATCAAACGATCCTCTAACCCCTTTGCTCGAGCTGTGCGTATATAATCGTTTGAAAGTACTTCCACCATTCCATTTCGAGTTAGTCGCATGATCATCGTCGATGCAACGACTCCAAGGGTACACGCAGGAAGAATAAGGTCACGAAAATTGGTACCATTGGCTATCGGAAACCAAGCTAGTTTTACAGAAAACACCATCACGAGTAAAATCGCTAACCAAAAGCTTGGAATCGATACTCCTAAGGTAGCAAAAACCGTACACAGCTTATCAATGATTGTATCTTTAAATCTAGCAGCCAAAATACCTAAAGAAATTCCGATAACAACTGCTATAAGTAACCCAAAAACAGCGAGTTTCACAGTTTCAGGAAAACGATCTAAGATCTCGGTCAAAACAGGTCTTCCCGTTTTCAACGATGTTCCAAAATCACCTTGAAAAAGATTGGCAATATACTGTCCATATTGAACCAAAAGGGGCTTATCCAGCCCCAAGTGGTGTGTCAAACGTTCTACTTGTTCAGGAGTTGCGTTTATCCCAAGCATTATTCTCACTGGATCCCCAGGAATAAAGTGAATGAGCAGGAATGAAAATATCGAAACGCCAAAGATGACTAGAATCCCGGATAAAATCCGGTTTAGGATAAACTGTTTCATTATTGTTGCACCCAGCTATCTTGGAATTCAACGCTCACATTATTCATCTTTACATCCTTCACTCTGCTATTCACCACAACAAATACCTTCTCAGCAAAGATTGGTACCCAATAGGCATTTTCAACGACATTTTCTTGAACCTGTGCATAGACTTGCTTTCTTTCCTCAGGCTCAACCGTTGTTCTGCCCTTTTCTAACAAAGCGTCAAGTTCGGGATCTTGCAGGCGAACATGGTTTAGACCACCAATTTGACTTGAATGGAAAAACATCGATAAGATATCAGGATCGCTATAAGAATAGGATAACAAGGACATTTGGTAATCTCCTTGAGCTACCTGTTCCATTAAGGTTCCTGCCTCTAATGATTGAATGCTGACATTGATTCCGACATCCTTTAGCATGGCTTGAATCATTTGAGCTGCCTGATTATGTGGACCCATAATGGAAAGTTCAAATGCAAGCTCCTGTCCATCCTTCTCCATAAAGCCGTCACTATTTTTTGTATAGCCAGAGCTTTCTAATAGACTAGTAGCCTCTTCTGGATTTAATTTATGGCCATAACTTTCGACATTTGGATCATAACCAAAAATAGTAGATGGTATCGGACCATAAGACGGAGTTCCTTCACCATTGATCGTAGCCTGAATAATAGCATCCTTATTAATAGCCATATTGATCGCTTTTCTAACATTCAAATCTGCAAGTAGCTCGTCTTCAAGGTTCATTTCAAGAAATAACCCTAATCCTTGACGGTCTGCCTCTAGAACATAGTAATCAGGATTATTACGGTATTTTTGTACATCTTTCGGTGCTACATTTATCGCCACATCAATTGAACCACTATCAAGTGCAGCTAGCATCGTTTGTTCATCAGGGATAAACTTATAAACCATTTGATCTGGATAGGCTTTCCCTTGATTAACAGCAGAGCTTTGAGGCCAATTGAAGTCATCATTTCTTACTAGCGTGACGGATTGGCCGGTTACCCATTCCTTAAATTTATAAGGTCCAGCACCAACTGGGTTACGTCCGTAGTCCTCACCAAATTGTTCAATAGCAGCCATCGATAATGGTTGGAGATACCCTTGACTTGTTAAGCTATTTAAAAATGGTGCTGATGGAGCCTCGAGTTCAATCACAAATGTTTGTTCATCCGGCGCTGACGTCGACTTGATTCCAGCTACGAGACCTGCTGCCACTGTTGCTCCCGTTTCAGGATTCAAAATTCGATCAAAGGTGTCCTTGAACACTTGTGCCGTTAATGGCGTTCCATCGGTAAAAGTTACTCCTTGACGAAGTTTAAACGTAAGCGTTTTTCCATCGTCGGAGACAGTATAATCTTCAGCAAGATATGGTTCTAATTCATTAGTCTCTGGATTGACACCAAGCAATGTCCCCCCAAGATGATTTGTAATAACACTGGCAATACTCATAGCCGTCTTATGAACATCTAATGTATCAGGCTCTTGCAACGAACCAACGGTGATTGTACCACCTGACTGAGGAGTAGAAGCCTCCTCTGGCGTATTCGTATCCGTACCTTCTTCTCCTTCAGTCGATGAAGTATCAGAGCTACACCCAATGATCAAGAACACAAAAAATATGAATATAGCGAATAGTAATAATGATTTTCTAGGACTTTTTAGCTTCATTAACTTGTCCTCCTTATTCGACTTTAACTGATTGTCGATATCCAAATGCTAAACGAATCACGTTTTCTTCTTCATCTCTTATAAAACGGAGCCCCAACTCTGCTTCTCTAAAGGGCACCATAAATGAATCTTCACCAATTGGAGTGATACCCTTTAACTCCATTCCATCAGCGCTAATTTGAAGCTTGCCATCTACAACAGACACGGTATAGTTAGCACCTTCACCAGAAGCATATACACCTTCATATTGCTTTATTTCCTCTTCTGAAAGCTCGACTTCATCGTAAGATACATAAGATTCTTTAACTGGTTTTCCTAATTGATCATTAAAGGCACTAAATAATAGTTTAGTAGACGGCACACCTGCTAGATTTGCAAATGCCGCCCCTGTTAGTCCTAATTCTGGGAGAATATTCAATTGTGCTGCAACTCCTTTAATAGAGCCACCATGCTCAATTAGTTTATGTCCGTAAAAATCAGGTATAACCATAACACCATACCCATAGTAGTGGCCTTTTTCACACTCAATGTATGGTGTTGTCATTAATTCAACACTTTCTGGCGTAAGGAGTTGTGCATCTCCTACCTTACCTTGATTACGGTAGATTTCAGCGTATTTAAGCATATCGTTCACAGTTGATTTCAAGAATCCGGCTGCCCTCATCGATGGTGCATCCCATGGATTATTCGATTCAAAAATAATCGTTTCCCCATCTTTTGTGCGAGAATTATAAAGGCAAGTAACATCATCGTGACCATCTAATTCTTCCAGATGAAAGACACTATTCTTCATTCCAGCAGGTTCTAAAATATATTCCTTTACATAATCTTCGTAAGTAATTCCACTTACTCTTTCAACAATGGTCCCTAAGAGTGAATAACAATCATTCGAATAACTAAACTCTGTTCCAGGTGCTCCGAGTAAAGTAAACTCCTGGCTGGCGATATCAGCCATTAACTCTTCGTACGTATCTACACTTGCGCCAGGTTCCTTTGATGCTTCCGCCTCTACTTTTCCAATATCGCCTTCTGTTTGACCCTCATCATCAAACTTTGGATCATTAGCAATGCTCTTGCTCAAAGCTTTGAATAAAGTTGGAATTGGTGGTAAGCCAGATGTATGTGTCAAGAAATGATGAATAGTCATTAGCTTTGTGTACTCTTCATTTGGAGTCTTAAATTCTGGTAAATATTTGATTACAGGGTCATTCACGTTAAGCTTTCCAGCCTCTTGTAATTGCATGATGGCTACAGCTGTAAACGATTTGGTGACCGATCCAATTCCAAATACCGTATCGGATGACAACGGGAGCTTATTGGCGACGTCACGATACCCATAACCTTTTTCATAAAATAATTGACCTTCTTTTGCGAGCCCAATTGAAAAGCCTGGAATCTCAAATTTTTCTACCAACTCTTCACAATACTGTTCAAACTCACGAGTAACTGTACTTAACGTCATTAAAAACCTCTCCCTTTTCCGATATTTTTTTATTATAAATTTGTACAATAGTACAACTCATAATCCCTAATCAAAATGTCTCGCTAAAAGTAAAATCGGCAAAAAGCTTACAACCATTGCCTCCAAACCGAATATCTAGGCTAAGATATTATTCTTTGAATAGACTGTTTTCTCCACTCGGTAAGACTCTAGCACTTCACGATTGACCTCGTAACCAATCCCTGGTTTACTTGGCACATGAATGACACCCTTATCTACAAAGACTTCTGGATCAATAATGTCTTTCTCCCAATACCTAGATGAACCTGCTGTGTCTCCTGGTAAAATAAATTGTGGTAGGGTTGTCAAAGCAATGTTGTGTGCCCGCCCAATTCCAGCTTCAAGCATTCCACCACACCAGACAGCAATTCCTTTTTCAGCACAATAGTCATGGATTTTCTTGGATTCCGTCAGCCCACCAACACGACCAATTTTTATATTAATAATTTCACAACTACCTAACTCAACCGCTTTTCTGGCATCCTCTACTGAATGAATGCTTTCATCTAAACAAATCGGAGTTGATAAAACAGACTGTAATTTGGCGTGATCCACAATATCATCATGGGAAAGTGGTTGTTCAATCATCATTAAATTAAGTTCATCAAGTTTCCTTAGCATGTCTATATCCGCTAACGTATAGGCAGAATTGGCATCTGCCATAAGTAAAATATCAGGAAAATATTTTCTTACTTCTTTTAACATCTCGTAATCCGCACCAGGTTTAATTTTTATCTTCATACGTTTGTAGCCTTCATTCACGAATCCTTCAACTACATTTACGAGCTCTTTCGCTGTCGGTTGAATCCCAATACTAATTCCTACATCGATTTGCTGCTTCGTTCCACCTAAAGCATTATATAAAGGGGTGTGGTTTCGTTTAGCATATAGATCCCATACGGCACCTTCTAATCCAGATTTCGCCATATTGTTTCGGCGAATGGGTTCAAATCGCTTCGACACTTCATCTGGATGGTCGATTGGGGATTCGAGTAATAAGGGTATCAAGAAATTCTCCATAATATGTTTGTTGGTTTCAACCGTTTCCTCGCTGTACCAAGGACTGGAAAATGCAACGGACTCTCCAAATCCACTACATCCTGATTCATCCTCCATTTCAATTACAAAAAACTCTTTATCTTGAAATGTGCCAAAGCTCGTGGTGAAGGGATCTTTTAATCGCATAACCATACGGTGTAGGGTCACTTCCTGTATGGAAATTGGCTTATTGGTCATGATGTTTCCTCCTTAATTGAAAATCCTTTGAAAATTTTTCCCCAATAGTGCTTCTAAATCATCTTCTGTATACCCACGTTTTAAGAGTCCTTCAACAAAGATAGGAATAGACCGATGACCAGGAACAACATCAAATGGTTTTCGAGGAAAACTAGCCAATTCATCCAGCGAAACATATTTCATAACGTCCTCGCAAAGATCAAGTCCAAGTCCCACATGCTGAATTCCCGCCACTTTGATAAGATGATCGAGATGGTCTAGCAACTGTTCCATTGTTGAACTTTGATCATCATCGCCAACAAGCATGCTTGCAGCATTTACACCAATTACTCCATTTGTTGCCGCTATTGCCTTAATTTGTTCATCAGTTAGATTACGCATTGTTTGGCAGATAGAGCGAACATTAGAATGAGATGCAATCACTGGATTTTTTGCAATCTCTATGACATCCCAGAAGCCTTCATCATTTAAATGGGAGACATCAATCACGATCCCCAACTTTTCCGCTTCTTCAATGACCTTTACACCGAAACTACTAATCCCTCCTTTTTTGCCTTCTTTTGTCGGTTGAAAGAAACTACCATCACCAACTGCATTCCTGCGGCTCCACACCAAGCCAAGATTACGAACGCCCAGTTCATAAAACACCCGCAATAAACTGAGATCCGTTCCGATAGGCTCAGCACCTTCAAGTGATAGAAGAAAACCAATTTTATTCTCTTGCTTCGCAATATTCATATCTTCACCTGAATAACAAATCATTAGCTTATCAGGTGATTCATTAACCTCTTCATACAAGGAACTAATTTGACTTAATGCCTTTCTCAATGCCATTTCTGGTAAAAAGCTACTCTCTATAAATAGAGATGCGACAATGACATTTACCCCTCCTTCCACAAAACGAGGATAATAGTCCGACTCAATGACCTTTGTTCTCCCTCTCTCTCTCTGAATTTGCACATCCATTAATAAGTCAAAGTGACCGTCAACTACTAGTTTGCTATGTGCTATTTTAGTAGAAAGTTCAATACTCATTAGCTTCACTCCTTAATTCTTCATCCATTTTCTCGGTTTTCGTAAATGGATAATATTCAGTGCTATTTTGATCATAGCTAGCCAAATGATTTTGCACTTTTGGATTTTCTGAAGCAGCGATACTTGTTACAAGTAAGTTTAAAAGAGAGAATGTGGGAGTAATTCCTTTTAAAGGAATCGGCGTTGGTGCAATAACCTTAAATAAGATGTCTGCATATTGACCAATAGGTGATAATTGATCGTCCGTTATCGCAATAATGAACGCACCTTTTTTCTTGGCCGCTTTTACAAAGGAGAAGGTTTCTTGGATGTAGCGCGGGAAGGTAATAGCAACAACAGCTGTGTTTTCGTCAACCGAGGATAACAAATAATTTGCATCCTCAATTTCACCACGATAAAGTGTTGTATTTCCAATTACTATATTGAGTGCAAACATGAACCAGTTCGCAGGACCGTAAGAAGGGCGAAAACCAAGAACAATTCGATTCTCTGTTTCTATAAGTTTTTCAACTGCTTTTTGAAATTGATTTATATCAATATCCTCTAATGTCGCTTTTATATAGGCATTATCCTGCTCTATCACATATTGAATCAGATTAGTATCTTTGAGCGAACTAGACATTTTTCGAAAATTTTCGATGGGGTTTTTATAATTCGTATCTTCCAGCAAGTTCGTTTGAATCTCTTTCTGAAGCTCGCTGTATCCGGAATAACCTAAAAGATAACATAAGCGAATGACTGTCGTTTCACTAACCCCACAAGATTTCCCGCTTTGCTTTGCTGTTTGTAAAGCCACTTCCTTTGGAAAATCAATTATGTATTTAGCAATCACTTTTTGCCTTTTTGTAAACGTGTTATAGTTCTTTCTAATTTTTTCTGTATATAGTTCCATCAAATTAAACCCTTTCTTAGGATTACTGGTGGTTGGTCTCAAATACCTTTACCAATGCATGGCTTAAGATTTTCACTCCATTTAAAAGAGCGTCTGGGTTAAAGTTCATTTTCGGATGGTGCAACCCTGGGGATAGATCAGTTCCTAATCCCACCATCGTTGCTTCCAAGTTTGGGAAGTATTCTTTGTAAAAATGAAAATCCTCTCCTCCTGGAGTAACAGGTACTTTGGCCAGCCCCGCCTCACCAAGAGCTTCCACAATGGCTTCTCTAACAATTCCTTCAAAATATGGACTTGACTCTGCGGCTACCATGGAGGCCTCCGCTTCAAGCTTTACCTCAGCGAAATTAATTGAACCTGCCGTTACTACTGCATGGAAAACCTTCTCAAGCAGTTCGTCCATCACTTCATTCCTCTCTGCTCGAACATCAATACCAAATTCAGCGAAGTCTGAAATAATATTTAGATTTGCTCCACCTGCTTTAACCATTGTTACTTTTACTGAAGCTGAAACAGTCGGGTCAATGTTGATAGAATTTACAGCTTGGATAATGGACGCTAGTGAATCAACGACGTTTATTCCAAGATTCGGTCTTGCACCATGAGCTTGCACACCTTTAATTTCACCCTTTAATAATGTCGTTGCCCCGTGATAAATTGCGGGAGATGCCTTACCAAATGGCATTTCCTGAATGGGTCGAACATGTAAACCTAAGAGAAAATTGAGATCATCTACTACTCCTGCATCAATGATAGCTTGTGCTCCCTTTCCTGATTCCTCAGCCGGTTGAAAAATAACTTTTAAGAGTCCGTTTGGCGTAAATCCGATTTCCTTCAAACATCTAATGGTATGAAGGACCATAGTCATATGCCCATCATGACCACAAGAGTGATTTGCCTGCCACTTTCCATCAACAAGCTGCCATAATGCATCCATATCGGCCCTAATTCCAACTGTTGGACCTTCAGACTTATTGCCCCAGTAACCTACTACTCCTGTATGATCTTGGAACGTTTCATACGGAATACCTATTTGTTCTAACTGTGAACAAAGAAACTTTGTCGTTTCAACTTCCTTCCAACTAATTTCAGCATTTGTATGAAGGTAATGATAGGTTGATTTGATCGTTTCCTCTTGTTCTCTCACCCAATCATGGATTTCGTTCATCACGTCAATCCTCCGCCAACTTATTTTCAAGTATGTAAAAATGAAGCATAGAATTTGGATTTCTTTTAACTCCTGTCACAACAAATCCTTTTGAAAATGCTGTACTAATCGCTCCGCGTACTGCGTATCTCCACGCATATGCCCCTTCGGATGTCCGTTTTTTAATCACTTGGATGTCGGATGGAACCGGAACCAAATATCCACTTTCCTGCTCGCTAATCAAAAGCTCAGTCTTTACTGGTATTGGAAAATTGTCCTCCTTTTCTTCCCAGCCGAACAACAGCTTATACTCTGATTCAGTTTGTTTCTCTCTTTCAGCTAAAAGAGTCCTTACCACCCGCTTCGAACAAATCTCCCACTCTATTAATAAACGGTCTGTAGGTAGCCCTTTATTCAAGTTATCTTCCATCTCACCATAGTAGGAGGCAAAATAACGCTTCGAATAAGCACCTAACTTATGAATGTTAAAATAACCATTTCTAATTTCCAATGGATCAAAGGTCCAGACAATCTTTTTATAGCCATAGTTTATCGCCCAATCTCGCTGCTTTACTTTTAGTTGATAGCCTATTCCTTCATTTTGATAGCTTGCTAATATTCCAGCCATGTGTGAGATTAAATACGTCTCGCCATCCTTGAAACCAGGAAATCCGTAGCAGAAACCAACTAATCTTTCACCATCAAAGGCTCCAATGACGATCCCTCCATGGTGAATGGAAGCGATCAGCTGAGGCTTGGGAGAAACGGTATCCTTACCCCAAATTTCAGCCTGGAGGTCAACAACTTTATCTATATCCTTAAAATCATCTATTTTTTTATAAATGATATTCTTGACGGAACCCATCGTTCATTTACCCCCATTCCAAGATGGCATTAGACATACGTTTACCATAAAAAAACTGGACTCATAAAGTTCACACTTTAATTATCTGAATTTTTTGAAGCATTGACTTTTTTTCATTATATACGAATGGATTGCGCATAACAATACAAATAATTTAAAATTCAAAATTTTTAGATACATAAACTCAAAGCTGTTTGAATGAACTAAAAAAAGACTTAGAAAACAACATTTTTTCGCTGTTTTCTAAGTCTTTTTTTATGATAAATTCCATCATTGTTGTTCTTAACTTAACCATTTAATCCTATAAATTCAGATCCAGACAATTGCTTTAATTGTATATTAATTCAATTCCACACTACCTTTTCGATACTTTTTCTTTTCTCTTTTTAACGATTTGAAAAAGTTTTTAAGGATTAAATATTGTTCAATTTCTTTTGTGATTTGAAGTAGTGTTGCACGAACTTCGAATTCCTCGCGCGTTTTCGGAAGCTCCATTTTTTGAAATTGTTCCCTCATGTCCAATAGCTTTTCAAGAAAGTTCTGCGGGACCTCACCAGGACAAATGTAACCGGAGAGCTCTTCTAAGAAATCGGCGATCATTTTTCCTTGAACAACCGTGATCGGAAGTGCTGCAATAAGAACAAGAATCCTTTCAATGATCTCAAACTGCTTTTCCCTCATTTTAAAATAATGATAGTAGAGATTTTCATTCCGGCGGAAATGATTTTCTACATCTCGAAAGGCTAATGCTTTTGCTTCATCTATCAAGCTTGCGGTCGATGTTAGCTCTTTTCCATCCCAACGATTATCATTTGTCCTTAAATAATGGACAATTTCCATCATAATTTTGCTGAAATTCTGTTCTAGTTTATCCTGATACTCGAGTAACTTTTTCTCAGCACTCGGCATATACAAATTCATTACAAGGGCCATCCCAACCCCAATAAGTACAATCCCGATCTCATTTAAGAGCAAACCAATCGTGACATTCTTCGCATTATAGATATGAAAAATGATAACACTGCTAGACACGATTCCTTCTTGTACCTTAAAAAACACCGCTGTTGGGATAAAAAATAGCAGCATTAACCCAATCGTAAGCGGATGATATGTAATTCCCTCAAAAAATAGAGTCGAAAAACCCATCGCTATCAGACAAGCAAGGACTCTATCTAAGGATGCTTTCACTGATTTTACCTTCGTTGGTTTAATGCACAGAATCGTTAAGATACCAGCTGAGGCAAAATTGGTAAGTCCAATTGCTTGAGCTAGAAAAATAGATAGAGTTGTTCCTAATGCAGTCTTAATCGTACGATAACCTATCTTAAATTTCATAAAATCCCCCAAAATTGTTTTGGTGTACTTCTAGAATCAAATGCTTGAAATACAAATAAACTTATTACATTGTGAATTTTACTACATACGATTAGTATTTGGAATAACCGGTTCTTAATATGAAAAAAAACCTCGGAATAACCGAGGTTTAAAAGTCTAGATATTATTATACTTCTTCACAATACTGTTCGAATGCATCCTGTAGCTTTTGCACAACTTCCATTGGACCATGACCTTCAATATCATGACGCTCAACCATAGTAACTAGCTTTCCATCCTTTAATAATGCGAAAGACGGTGAGGATGGCGGATAACCAGTAAAGTAAGAACGTGCCTTTTCAGTCGCTTCCTTATCTTGACCAGCAAAGACAGTCACTAATTGATCAGGTCTCTTATCATAATGTAGGGAGTGCATAGCCGCTGGACGAGCAATACCACCTGCACATCCACAAACTGAATTGACCATTACAAGTGTTGTCCCTTTTTGTTGTAATGCTTCGTCAACTTGCTCTGGAGTTGCCAATTCTTTATAACCCGCAGCAACAATTTCTTGTCTCGCTTGGCGAACAACATCATTCATGAATAAATTAAAATCCATGTTCATCTATATCGCTCCCTTATTTCAAGTAAGTATTTATCTCCTCTACATGATACCAATATACGTACATCCTTTACAAATAAAATTATTCGAAAAAACAAGGTTTAGGCAATCTAGGATTGGGTATATACACCATAAGCAACATCTATCCCATAATTACCCCTAATTGGCTGCCATGAATATATGGTGGCTCTTTTTATCCTTATTAACAAGAAGCCCCCTTCCTCAGAATCCATTTAGAATTTTGAAGAAGGGGTCGGTCATTATTTCGCTTCAAAGTATTTTTCAAAAAGACTCGCCACCGCGGAAGTAACCGTTGTACTACCGGCAATCACTTCATTTTCGAATTTCGGAAGTAAATCCTTTACAACTGGATGATAGAAAAAGTCTGTTTGTAGCTGATCGATAATCATCGCTCTCAGCCATTCCTTCGTTTGTGCTCGACGTCGCTCTTCAAATACGCCCGACTTTTTTGTTGTTTCCTCAAAGTCTTTAACTGTCTCCCAAACGTTTTTAATCCCTTCATCATAAAGGGCGGAACACGTATACGCTTTGGTTCCCCATCCCTTTGTGGCTGGTTGTAAAAAATGGAGAATTTGATTATATTCTTTCATTGTTTTTTCCGCGTTTTTTTTATTAACTCCGTCCGCTTTGTTGATAAAAATTCCATCAGCCAGTTCCATGATGCCCTTTTTCATACCTTGAAGCTCATCCCCAGCTCCTGTTAAAACAAGGAGCATAAAGAAATCGACCATTTCACGAACAATGACTTCACTTTGTCCGACGCCAACCGTTTCGATTAAAATCACATCAAAACCAGCAGCCTCACAAATGAGCATCGTTTCTCGTGTTTTTCGATGGACACCGCCTAATTTCCCGCTTGAAGGTGAAGGACGAATAAAAGCTCGTGGATTTCGAGCAAGCTGCTCCATCCGCGTTTTATCTCCTAGAATACTTCCTCCACTAATTTTGGAACTCGGGTCGACTGCAAGGACAGCGACCTTCATTCCTAAACTACAAAGATAGCTCCCGAAAGCTTCAATAAACGTACTTTTCCCTGCACCCGGTACTCCAGTAATTCCAATACGCAAAGCTTTCCCTGAATGAGGAAGAAGCAATTGCAAAAGTTCCTGTGCTTGCTTGAAATGATGCTCAGCATTGCTCTCAATCAGAGTAATCGCTCTTGCTAAAGATTTGCGCTCTCCATTTAGTACCCCTGAATAAAGCTCTTCTACAGATAGTCCGCTCGCACTCTTTTTTTGAAACCGAACAGTTTTTTTATCAAACCACTCAGTTTGCACACCTTCAACCCCTTTTCGTACAACAGTAGAAAACTTTTCAGGGTGCTCTGGATCTGTCCATTCTGGCTTCTTATCATTTGTCATTTAGCTCGACACTTCCTCATAGCCAAGTCTTTCATAAATAGCTCGAACGACCTTTTGCGCTGCAACTGGAATTACTGTTCCTGGTCCAAAAATTGCAGCTGCCCCATTGGCATAAAGGAACTCGTAATCCTGTGCGGGAATAACGCCACCAACTACTACGAGAATATCTTTACGACCAAGCTTTTTTAATTCCTCGATTAATTGCGGAAGCAGGGTCTTGTGACCTGCGGTCAAAGAGCTCATGCCTATAACATGAACATCATTTTCTACCGCTTGCAACGCTGTCTCTTCTGGAGTTTGGAACAATGGACCAATATCCACATCAAAGCCTAAGTCGGCAAATGCAGTTGAAATGACCTTTGCTCCACGATCATGCCCATCCTGACCCATTTTCGCGATTAATATTCTTGGTCTACGACCTTCATTTTCTAAAAACTCTTCCGTCATTCGCTGAATTTCTGCAATCTCTTCCTCATTAGAAAATGCTGAGCTATACACACCCGAAATGGAACGAATGACTGCCTTATGGCGATTGACTACTTTTTCTATCGCATACGAAATTTCCCCTAAGGTTGCCCTCACTCTTGCCGCCTCGACAGCCAGCTCCAGTAAATTCCCCTCACCGGTTTCTGCCGCAAACGTAATAGCTGCCAATGCTTCTAGCACCTTAGATTCATCACGATTTTTCTTCAATTGTTCAAGTTTTTCAATTTGTCTTAAGCGAACTGCTGTATTATCGATGTCGAGAATTTCTATCGGCTCTTCCTTATCTAGACGATATTTATTGACCCCTATTATCGTCTCTTTCCCTGAGTCAATTTGCGCTTGACGCTTTGCTGCAGCCTCTTCAATTTTCATTTTTGGAAGTCCCGTTTCAATCGCCTTTGCCATTCCACCTAAATTCTCAATTTCCTCAATATGCTCCCATGCCCGCTGTACGAGCTGGTCTGTTAAGGCTTCTACATAATAGGAACCACCCCAAGGATCAATAACATCCGTGATTCCCGTCTCCTCTTGTAAAAATAGTTGAGTATTACGAGCGATTCTTGCTGAAAAATCAGTCGGGAGCGCAATCGCTTCATCGAGTGCATTTGTATGAAGTGACTGGGTGTGACCCATCGCTGCTGCGTGTGCTTCAATCAAAGTCCGCGTGACGTTATTAAACGGATCCTGCTCCGTTAAGCTCCATCCGGATGTTTGCGAATGCGTTCGTAAAGCAAGCGACTTCGGATTTTTCGGTTCAAAGGACTGCATCATTTTTGCCCAGATCAAGCGTGCTGCTCTCATTTTT
This sequence comes from Bacillus yapensis, assembly GCF_005280205.1. GTDB lineage: Bacteria > Bacillota > Bacilli > Bacillales > Cytobacillaceae > Robertmurraya > Robertmurraya yapensis. Next base: position 86,510 of record NZ_SUND01000003.1, read on the forward strand.
GCTACTTCCATAAAATAGTTCATTCCGATTGCCCAAAAGAATGATAGGCGTGGCGCAAAGGAATCAATTGGAATGCCCGCTTTTAGCCCTGTTCGCACATACTCTAATCCATCAGCGAGCGTATAGGCTAATTCAATATCAGCTGGGGCACCAGCTTCCTGCATATGATAGCCAGAAATACTAATGCTATTAAACTTCGGCATAAATTTTGATGTGTATTCAAAAATGTCGGCAATCACTTTCATTGACATCTCAGGTGGATAAATATACGTATTGCGAACCATATATTCTTTTAAAATATCATTTTGAATCGTTCCTGACAGTTTATCTTGCGTGACACCTTGCTCTTCTGCTGTCACAATATAAAAAGCCATAATCGGTAATACTGCTCCATTCATCGTCATCGAGACTGACATTTGATCAAGGGGAATCCCATCAAACAATGTCTTCATATCGAGAACCGAATCAATCGCGACACCCGCTTTCCCCACATCACCTACTACACGAGGATGATCAGAATCATAGCCACGATGTGTCGCCAAATCAAAGGCAACAGAAAGTCCCTTTTGCCCCATTGCTAAATTTCTGCGATAAAAAGCATTGCTCTCTTCGGCGGTAGAAAAGCCTGCATATTGCCGGACCGTCCACGGACGATTCACATACATCGTCGGATACGGTCCTCTTGTATATGGAGGTAATCCTGGTAAATGGTCTAACTGCTCTAAACCAACACGATCCTCATCTGTATATAGAGGCTTGATCTGAATATTTTCATTGGTAGCAAATATTAGTTCCTCTATCGCTTCATCGATTTCCTGTTCCGCTTTCTTTTGCCAATCTTCCTTTGATGGTTGTTTCTCTGAAAATAGAGAAACACTTTTAAAATTCGGCTTAGTCATCGGCTCCCACCTCCATATCAGCTAGAAGATAAGAAAGAGTTTCATAGCAATTACTTTTCACATGGATAAAATCTTTGATTCCGGATTGTTCCCATTTGGCTTTTTCTTCTGGGATACCTGCCAAATAGAGCTGAACATTATGATAAGTCACCTTTAGTTGTTCGGCTACCGCTAATCCGAAAGCTTCATATTGTTCATTCGAACCACAAATAATATAGTGTTGGAGATTTGTTTCCTTGATGAATTCTTCAGCGGCCTCTGCCTTTAGAATTTCTCCACTCACTTTTGACTCAATTCCCCCCGGCGAAAGAAATCCTTGGATAAAATCCATCCGCATTTTATAAGACTTTACATCTCCTAAAGTGATTAGCCCAACAACTGGTGAGATTCCTTTTTCCTTTAATAGAGTCGCTTTTTTACGCAAGCGCTCAAAAGGCTCAGCTAATCTTCCTTGAGGAATTGGTTCAATGAATCCTGTTGCTTTATCACCTGGCTGTCCCTGGACATCTAGTGAGTCTCCTCTTAAATCAGCATACTTATTCGTCCCTACGATTGTCTGCTTTCTAGTAGAAACTGCCGTCTCTCTTTTCTCACGAACACTCGCAATCTCTGACTGAATCCAGCCCTGTTTTAGTCCTTCTAAGATACCGCCCTTTTCATCGATTCCGAGGAATAACTGCCATGCTTTGTCTGCAAGCTCATTCGTTAAATGCTCGATGTACCAGGAACCACCTGCTGGATCAATTGTCATCGTTAAATGTGCTTCTTCTCTTAGAATCAACTGGGTATTGCGTGCGATCCGCTCCGAAAATTCTGTTGCTGCACCTTCAGGCTCATTGAAAGGACTAACATGTAAATATTGCACCCCTCCTAGGACTGCCGCAAAAGCTTCATTCCCAGCCCGAAGCATATTAACATATGGATCAAAAACTGTTTTCGTATAACTTGAGGTAGTTGCTGAAATCATCATTCCTTGACTTACTGCCCCGTACGCTTCTGTTACTTTGCTCCAAAGGATTCTCGCTGCCCTTAGCTTCGCCACTTCCATGAAAAAATTCGCCCCAATGGAAAACTGAAAGACAAGTTTGGATAAAATCGTGTCCAATGAGAGACCACGAGATGATAACTCCTCGATATGCGTCACACCTGTACTAATCGCAATCGCGAGTTCCTGAACGGCATTTGCCCCGCCATTGTGATATGGTGTCGTATCTACTAAAATCGTCCGCACATTGGGCAAGGTCTGTGCTGCCTTAGAGATAGCTTCGTATAGTTCTTTGTATGCCACGTTCACGTTGTCTTCAGCTGCTCCATTTTCAGCTAAAATAGCAATCGGGTCCTGTGCAATAAAACCGGTTCCCTCCACAGCAGAGGCGAATCTACTGACCGTATCTAGTAAGCGACCATGATACGCTTTCCCATTCAAACTATAAGGATAATGTCCGTGAAATTCTTCTAAATCCTCTAGCTGAGTTAAAATGACATCATTTACCTCAAAAGAGATAGCCGTTTGTCCCTTCTCCATTGCCTTTTGGAGCGACACTTTTAGTTCATCTACATGGATTTTTTGTGCAACTTTCCATTCCTGACTTACATAACCAAGAGCATATACACCTCTTCTGAAATCGCCTTGAGCAGGAAATGGACTCGCCACAGTTTGATCTTGACGAGTATAAAGCGGTTTCATTTTAATCTCTTCATATATATCTTTAGCTAGGGTTTCGATCGTTCTTCCTTTTAGAGACTCTTCACTTTTTGCCTTCCAATCCTCTAAGCTGGCGCTTGGAAAAGACTGGTCTCGCATTTCCTTCATCCCCATTCAAGCCTCTCCTCCCTGAAACTGTTCTACCTTAATATTATTAAAATTCAAATTATTCTTAGATAATTCTATTGTAGTACACAGACAGCTTTCTCGCAATGAACAGAAGGATCGAAAAAAGCCGCTGTTTCCACAGCGACTTTCATCTTAATATATCGAAGTATTTTCTTTACTCGTGTTTTCTAGAATCTCTTTTACTCTTTGAAGGAATCGACCACACACAAGTCCATCAAGAACACGATGGTCTAGAGATAAGCATAGATTTACCATATCTCTAACAGCAATCATGCCATTAATCACGACAGGTCGTTTTACAATGGACTCTACTTGTAAAATCGCAGCCTGCGGATAGTTGATAATCCCCATTGATTGAACAGAACCAAAAGATCCTGTGTTATTAACTGTGAATGTTCCACCTTGCATATCTTCACCAGTTAATTTGCCACTGCGTACCTTTGAAGCATACTCCGTAATTTCTCGGGCAATTCCTTTGATTGTCTTTTCATCAGCAGCTTTAATAACAGGAACAAATAGAGCATCCTCTGTTGCAACCGCGATAGAAATATTAATGTCTTTTTTCTGAACAATTTTATCGCCTGCCCACATCGAATTCATTTGTGGGAATTCTTTTAACGCTTGCGCAACAGCTTTTACAAAGAAGGCGAAGAATGTTAAATTGAAGCCTTCCTTAGCCTTAAATTCATTTTTAAGAGCGTTACGGTAGTCTACAAGGTTTGTAACATCAACCTCGATCATTGTCCAAGCATGAGGAATTTCATGCTTACTGCGAAGCATATTCGTCGCAATTGCTTTACGCACACCAGTAACCGGTATTTCCACATCTCCTGTCGCAACAGGAATGCTAGGTGCCGCAGCTGGCTTAGCAGAAGCCACAGGTGCAGTTGGAGCGGCTGCCTCAACCTTGCTAGACTGTGCTGGGACTTCAGTAGCCGTTGGAATTTGACCAGATTCAACCACTTTTAAAATATCTTTTCTCGTAATACGTCCACCAGCACCAGTTCCTTGCACAAGATTTAAGTCAATTCCATGCTCCTGTGAAAGCTTTAGGACAGCAGGTGAATAGCGAGCCTTATTGCTCACGTCTTGCTCAGCTGTAATGGCAGTTGTTTCCTCAGGTGTAGTAGCAGCTTGTTCTACAGTTTCCGTTGCGCCACCTTCAACCTCGATTGTACAAATGATTTCACCAACAGCCAACGTATCTCCCTCTCCAGCGATCAATTCCTTAATCACTCCAGAAAAAGAAGATGGGACCTCTGCATTGACCTTATCCGTCATTACTTCAGCCAGTGGATCATACTTATTCACTTTATCTCCAACAGAAACGAGCCATTTACTAATTGTTCCCTCTGTTACACTTTCCCCTAATTGAGGCATCTTAATTTGTTCAATTGCCAATTCGAATAACCTCCTTCATCCTCGAACATTGCTATTTAAAATTCAGCCAACTCTCTCATGGCCTTTTCAACTTTATCAGGATTCACCATAAAATATTTTTCCATTGTTGGTGCATAAGGCATTGCCGGCACATCTGGGCCAGCTAATCGCTTGATCGGAGCATCTAAATCGAATAGGCAATTCTCTGCAATAATCGCTGATACTTCGCTAATAATGCTGCCTTCTTTATTATCCTCTGTAACAAGTAATACTTTACCTGTCTTACGGGCCGCTTCAATAATCGCTTCCTTATCAAGCGGATATATCGTTCTTAGATCTAAAATATGAGCAGAAATCCCATCACTCGCAAGTCGCTCTGCTGCCTGTAGAGCAAAATGCACACATAAGCCGTACGTAATAACGGTGATATCTTCGCCTTCACGTTTTACATCAGCTTTCCCGATCGGAAGAACATAATCATCCACCGGAACTTCACCCTTGATTAGGCGATAAGCTCTTTTATGCTCGAAAAAGAGAACTGGATCCTCATCACGAATTGCCGCCTTTAATAATCCTTTTACATCATAAGGAGTAGAAGGCATGACAATTTTAAGACCTGGTTGATTCGCAAATACCGCTTCAACTGATTGTGAATGATACAACGCACCGTGAACGCCACCACCGTACGGAGCACGGATGACAATTGGACAATTCCAATCGTTGTTCGACCGGTAGCGAATTTTAGCAGCCTCAGAAATAATTTGGTTCACAGCAGGCATAATAAAATCAGCAAATTGCATTTCAGCAATTGGACGCATGCCGTACATCGCTGCCCCAATACCGACACCTGCGATTGCAGATTCAGCTAATGGAGTATCCATTACACGGTCTTCCCCAAATTGTTCGTATAACCCTTGGGTCGCTTTAAAAACGCCACCTTTTTTTCCAACGTCTTCACCTAGAACGAACACCTTCGGATCTCTTTCCATTTCCTCTCGAATAGCCATCGTTACTGCATCTATATAAGAAATGACTGCCATTTCACATTCCCCCTTACTCTGCGTACACATGCTTCATTGCATATTCTGCTTCTGCATATGGAGCATTTTCCGCGTAATCTGTTGCCTCGTTCACGATTTTCATGACAGCATCATTGATTTCTTTTTCCTTCGCATCATCCATGACACCTGTCTCTTTCAAATACGCACCAAAAGTGATAATTGGATCCTTCGTTTTCGCTTCAGCCACTTCATCTGGAGCGCGATAGCTACGATCATCATCATCAGATGAATGCGGTGTTAATCGATAAGAAACTGTCTCAACTAAGGTAGGGCCTTCGCCACGACGACCACGGTCAGCCGCCTCTTTCACAGCTTGATACACCTCTAATGGATCATTTCCATCTACCGTAATTCCTGGCATGCCATAGCCAATTGCACGATCCGATACTTTTTCACATGCTAGCTGTTTTTCAATCGGAACGGAGATTGCATATTTATTGTTCTCACACATAAAAATAACCGGAAGCTTATGAACACCAGCAAAGTTTGCACCTTCGTGGAAATCTCCTTGGTTCGATGAACCTTCACCAAAGGTTACAAAAGTAACAAGGTCTTTCCCTTCCATTTTTCCAGCTAAAGCAACACCAACAGCATGTGGAACCTGCGTTGTTACAGGAGAAGAACCTGTAACAATACGGTTTTTCTTTTGTCCAAAATGTCCTGGCATTTGACGTCCGCCTGAATTCGGATCTTCAGCCTTCGCAAAGCCTGAAAGCATTAAGTCTTTTGCTGTCATCCCAAATGTTAAAACAACACCCATGTCACGGTAGTATGGTAAAACATAGTCTTTTCCCTTATCTAACGCGAAAGCAGCACCTACTTGAGCTGCCTCCTGACCTTGACAAGAGATTACGAATGGAATCTTCCCAGCACGGTTTAGAAGCCACATCCGTTCATCAATACGTCTTGCTAGAAGCATCGTTTCATACATATTTAACACCTGCTCATCACTTAAACCGAGAGCACTATGACGATTTTCAACCAATTTAATTCCCTCCCGAGAAAAATTTTAATAGGCTCTTTTCTCAACCTTTGTTGCTTTTGGAGCTAATAAATCAATGAATTTATCTTTGTTTTCAATAAAAACTGATGATAAATGAATGAGAAAAGAGCTTACAAACTAGTTACGATGTACCAAATGGCTATTTCTACGTTAAAATCGGCAGTAAGATTTTAACAACTTTCTTACGAAAACAGCCACTCGATTCAATTATCCATGGATTGCTTTGCCATCTACAGCTAAAGCAGCTTCACCAATTGCTTCAGATAAAGTTGGATGTGGATGAATCGTGTGAGCAACCTCCCACGGCGTAGCATCCAATACTTGTGCCAATCCAGCTTCAGAAATCATATCAGTCACGTGTGGACCAATCATATGAACACCTAAAATATCATTTGTATCTTGATCAGCGATCATTTTAACAAAACCATCTGATTCGCCAAAAACAAGTGCTTTTCCAATAGCGCGGAATGAAAATTTGCCAACCTTCACATTAAAGCCTTTTTCTTTCGCTTCATCCTCAGTATAGCCAACACTCGCTACCTCTGGTGAGCTGTATATACATTTAGAAATCAAACGATAGTCAATCGGTTCTGGCTTTTCCCCAGCAATATGTTCAACTGCGACAATTCCTTCATGAGATGCAACATGAGCAAGCTGTAATCCACCGATACAATCACCAATCGCATAAATATGAGATTCTTTTGTTTGATAAAATTGATTCGTTACGATGACACCTTTATCGATTTGAATCTCAGTGTTTTCAATTCCAATTCCTTCGACATTCGCTATACGTCCAACAGATACAAGCATTTTTTCTGCTTGAAACGCTTTTACTTCACCTTTCACCTCAGCGGAAATTGTTACTCCATCTCCTTTTTGAAGTGTTTCAGGCAATACCTTTGCACTTGTCACAACGTTAATCTTACGTTTCTTGAATAAACGCTGCATTTCTTTAGAAATTTCCTTATCCTCTGTTGGAATAATACGGTCTGCATACTCGATAACCGTTACTTCAACACCGAAATCTGCAAGCATGGAAGCCCATTCGATTCCGATAACTCCTCCACCAACGATAATGATTGATTTTGGAAGTGACTCCATTTGCAATGCTTCATCAGAAGTCATGACAACATCTCCGTCAATTTCCAAACCAGGAAGAGAACGTGGTCTAGAGCCTGTTGCGACAATGACATTTTTCGGAATTAGCATCGCATTATCTTCGCCGTTATTTTGTTCAACGGAAATGGTGCCAGGCATTGGAGAAAAAATTGATGGACCTAAAATTCTTCCAATCCCTTCATAAACATCGATTTTCCCTTGCTTCATCAAGTGTTGAACCCCTTTATGAAGCTGTTCAACTATGTTATTTTTTCTTTCTTGAACCTTGCCAAAATTTAATGTAACGTCTCCTGTTACGACTCCAAACTCTTCGCTCTTCTTTGCTGTTGCAAAAACTTCAGCACTTCTTAGCAATGCCTTACTTGGAATACATCCTTTATGTAAACATGTTCCACCAAGTTTTGATTTTTCAACAATGGCTGTCTTTAATCCAAGCTGTGAAGCACGGATTGCAGCCACATATCCTCCTGTGCCTCCACCGAGAACGACTAAATCGTATTCTTCTGCCATTTCATTACCTCCCTTTAAGAACCGTCTCGCCTTTTTTTATCGGATTCGGATATTGTTTTTCTTCTTCTTCCCCTCGTAACACTCGAAGAGCGCCTTCTGCTAACGCCTGAAGTTCATTCTCTCCAGGTTGAACAATGACATCCGCAATCCAGTTGACTTGATCACTTATCGAACGAACAAATTCTTTCCCGTATGCTAAGCCGCCTGTTAAAACAATGGCATCCACTTTCCCTGAAAGAACGACACTCGCTGAGCCAATTTCTTTTGCTACTTGATAAGCCATAGCCGTATAAACTAAACTCGCAGTTTCATCGCCGCTTTCAATCATTTTTTCAACCGTAATTGCATCATTTGTATTTAAATAGCCAACTAATCCACCTTGACCGACTAGCTTCTTCATCATCTCATCATAGTAGTACTCACCTGAATAACAAAGGGCAACTAAGTCACCTGCAGGGACTGTACCCGCACGCTCAGGACTGAAAGGACCATCTCCGTGAAGTCCATTGTTCACATCCACAACTCTTCCTTGCTTATGAACTCCTACAGTGATACCGCCACCCATATGAGCGACAATTAAATTTAGCTCTTCATATTTTCTTCCTAATTCTTTTGCAACTCGTCTTGCCACAGCCTTTTGATTTAATGCGTGAAAAATGCTTTTTCTTTCGATTAAAGCAAAGCCTGAAATTCGTGCAACTGGGGCTAATTCGTCTACAACTACAGGATCGACAATATACGCAGGAATATTCAATCCAGAGGCAATTTCATGGGCAATAATTCCACCTAAATTGGAAGCATGCTCTCCAGCATAGCCGGCTCGTAAATCCGTCAGCATTTCTTCATTGACCCGATATGTTCCACCTTCTATCGGGCGAAGTAACCCTCCGCGTCCACAAACAGCTTTCAACTTTGATATATTGATCCCTTCAATGTCCAATGATTCTAATATCACATTCTTACGGAATTCGTATTGTTCAATGATATTGTTGAACTGACTAAGGACCTCTTGATCATGACGAATTGTTTTCTCAAAAATAGGTACTTCATTATCGAAAACTCCAATTTTCGTTGAAGTAGAACCGGGATTAATAACGAGAATTCGATTGTTTAAATCCGACACAACGTAAACCTCCAATTAGAATACAAAAACATCTATTTGCATGGAAAAAAAGCTGAACTCCAAAATCTCCATTCAGCCTTTTTTCCTTGTCTTGTTATCTTCTACTTAAGATATGGTGACCATTTTGTAAGAATTGACTGCGAGAGTTACGCATTTTTTCAATTCGTTCTTCCGCCATTCTGTCTGCTGCTTTATAAGTAGGAATACCATCACGCTTAGAAATATCGATAACCTTTTCGATGTTTTGATAAATCGTTTCTACTCTCTTCATCGCACGGTCACGATTATATCCATAAAGTTCGTCAGCTACATTAATAACTCCACCAGCATTGATAACATAGTCAGGAGCATAAATAATGCCCATTTCATGAATGATGTCGCCGTGACGAGTATCCTTTAACTGATTATTTGCTGCTCCAGCAATAACCTTCGCTTTGATTTGTGGAATTGTATCATCATTGATAGTGGCACCTAAAGCACAAGGAGCATAGATATCGCAATCTACACTGTAAATTTCGTTCGGCTCAACTGCTTTTGCACCAAACTCTTCAACTGCTCTTTGGACAGCTTCTTTATTAATGTCCGTGACAATTAGTTGAGCGCCTTCTTCATGGAGATGACGGCATAAATTATACGCAACGTTTCCAACACCTTGAACCGCAATGACTTTACCTTCAAGAGAATCATTGCCGAATGCTTCCTTCGCAGCAGCCTTCATCCCACGGTAAACACCGTACGCTGTAACAGGTGAAGGATTTCCCGAAGAACCGAATGCTGGAGAAATTCCAGTAACGTAATCTGTTTCTTCATGGATTAAGTCCATATCTGCAACAGTTGTTCCTACATCCTCAGCAGTAATATAACGACCATTCAATCCTTGGATATAACGACCGAAAGCACGGAATAGTTCTTCACTTTTATCTTTGCGCGGATCTCCGATAATAACGGTTTTTCCCCCACCTAAGTTCAATCCAGCAGCGGCATTTTTATATGTCATACCCTTTGCTAGACGAAGAGCATCTTCGATTGCAGCTTCTTCTGATTCATAAGTCCACATTCTTGTCCCACCTAAAGCAGGTCCTAATGTTGTATCATGAATGGCAATAATGGCTTTTAGACCAGATTGTTTATCTTGGCAAAATACTAACTGCTCGTAATCGTAAGTTTCCATGTATTTGAAAATTTCCATGTTGTATCTCTCCTCAGACTTAGTATTATTATTTAGGTTTATAGTGCTTATCTTATTTCATGGTTTGCTGAACAAATGGCTACAGCTAGCGAATAGAGTTTACTCTCAGCAGAATCTGCACGGGAAGTTAATACGATTGGTGCTTTTGCACCTGCAATAACTGCCCCAACCTTTGCGTTTGCAAAGTAGGTTAACGATTTATAAAGGGCATTCCCAACTTCGATAGTTGGTACAAATAAAATATCTGCCCGACCCGCTACTTCACTTTCAATTCCTTTATGCTCTGCTGCAGCTATCGAAATCGCATTGTCCAATGCAAGGGGTCCATCAACTAAACAATCTTTAATTTGACCTCTTCGATTCATTTGTGTAAGTAATGCAGCATCAGTTGTTGCTGGCATATCAGGATTAACAACCTCTACAGCTGCAATTGGGGCAACAAGTGGACGTTCGATTCCTATTCTGCGAGCGATTTGTACAGAATTATGAATAATTTGGACCTTCTGCCCTAGATCCGGAGCGATGTTCATCGCAGCATCAGTTACAAAAATAAAGCGGTCAAAGTTCGGAACTTCAAAAACGGCAACATGAGAAAGAACATTTCCTGTTCTTAAACCAAAATCTTTATTCAATACTGCCTTTAACAACGTCGCTGTAGGGACATTTCCCTTCATTAATACATTCGCTTCATTTAAAGAAACAGCTTTCACTGCCCTTTCAGTAGCTAATTGATTCGTTGGCGTATGAACAATTTTTAGCCTTTCATTACCTACGATATTCGGAAATCTTTCCTCAAGTATTTCCTCAATCTTTTCTTTGTTTCCAAACAACAAGAAGCGAGCAAGCTCTCTACTTATGGCTGCCTGTACTGCTTCAAGGATATCTTCATCCTCAGCAGCTGCAATAGCGACCGTTACTTCATCAAATTGGGTTGCTTTTTCAATCAACGATTCCAATTTCATTTTTGTATCCAACCCCTTTCGGCTATGTCTCATATTCTCTCTATTCGGTCGAATACACTTTTTTTGCATCCCAAATTACTTTTTTGCAAGTTTCGTGCCAAAACGAATTATTTAGAAAGCGTTTTAATAATGAACTCGACTATGAAATTTATTGCATGATTATGAAAAATTTTGCGTGCTATCATTTGCAATCTCTAATTTTTCAAGCTTGTAATATAAATTCCGTAGCGAAAGTCCTAAGGCTTTTGCTGTCTCCGTTTTATTCCCTTTCATTTTTTCCAACGTGTCGATAATAATATTCCTTTCATACTGCTCCAATACGCTATTCAAGGATTCTCCGTTAGAAATCGGCGAAAAAGAAGGCTCGACTTTCGTTTCTTGGCTCATTTTTAGTTCAGGAATATGATGGACGTCGATTTCATTTTCATGATAGTTCATAAAAATGACGGCTCGTCCAAGAATATTATCAAGTTCCCGCACATTCCCCGGCCAATTGTATTGAAGCAAAAGCTTCATAGCAGCAGGTGTAATTCCTTCAACATTACGACCATAATCCTGGTTTATCTTTTGTAAAAGTCGATTGCACAATGATGGAATATCATCTTTTCTATCTCTTAATGGCGGAATATGAATCGGCATTCGATTGAGGCGATAATATAAATCCTCACGGAATGTTCCGTTTATGATTCCTTTTTCAATATTAACATTTGTAGCTGCGATGACTCTTACATTGATGGAAATCGGCTTTGTTCCGCCAACTCGGGTAATTTCATTTTCTTGTAGGACTCTTAATAGTTTCGCTTGTGTATTAGCTGATAATTCACCAATCTCATCCAAAAAAATACTACCATTATTGGCTTCTTCAAAAAGCCCTCGTTTCCCGCCTCTCTTTGCTCCTGAGAATGCACCTTCCTCATATCCAAAAAGTTCACTCTCTAACAAAGATTCTGAAAGAGCTGCACAGTTTACTCGAACGAATTTATTGTACTTTCGATCACTTGCATTATGTATTGCATGGGCAAATAACTCCTTGCCCGTACCTGATTCACCACGAAGAAGAACTGTCGCTGGTGTCTTCGCTCCAAGCTTTGCTTGTTCTATCGCTAATTGAAATTCGGTTGAGTCGCCAATAATATCTTCAAAGGAATACTTAGCCTCAAGCGTACGAATAATCTGCCTTGCTCGATTTAATTCTCGATTTAAGTTTTTTATTTCAGACATATCGTGAATGACGCCAACACTGCCCTTTAGCTTCCCATCAACAATTACAGGAGCTACATTGACAATTACTTCACGTTTATGAGGACCTAATCGCATAGCAACTCCACGGACAGGTTTCCTTGTCTTTAGCACCTTATAATGCATACTTTCATCGCCTTCGGAGATATCCGCTGTTGCTGGCTGACCAATTACCTCATCTTCACTTAAACCCGTAATTCGTGTATAGGCGGGATTGATAATAATCCCTTTTCCATACTCATCAACTACAGAAATGGCTTCCTCACTTGACTGGATTACAGCCTCAAGCATTGTTTGGATTTCTTTTTGGTTCGTTAATTCTTCCGCGAGATTAACAACCTCGGTGATATCCTTAAACACGGCAAAGGCACCGATTAACTGATGGTTTTCATCAATCATAGGAATACGGGTTGTAATAATTTTCAATCCATTTGCGAGGACTTGCTCCTGGTTCGACTCTGGACGGCCCGTTCGTATTATCATTGGCAAACGACTTGTCGGGATGACATCTAAAACATTTTTACCGATGATGTCTCTCCTCTTTATCCCAATCATCCTGGCTGCACTTTTGTTTATCAAAATGATCCGAGCATCCTTATCAACAACCAACATGCCGTCATCCGTTGCATTAAAAATCAAATCGTGCTTATAGGTTTCATTTTCCAGTCTTTTAATGAGCTCTTCCTTTTCCTCAATTAATTTTGCAATAAGGTAAGCTACACTTCCAGGAATTAAAACTGTATTTCGATTCCTTTTCTCAAGAATCGCTTTAAAAACATCATCTTTCCCGGTTACCTCAATAATGATATCAACCGGATCATTTAGGTAGGCTGTCCAATCTGCGTCTGTTGAGATACCCTGTTCTTTCGCAAATAGCATCCCCGGAGCATTTTCATCTACATCGATGACAACTTTAACATCTAAGACGGCCGTTTCTTTTAAAATTTTAAGAATGGCCAGACCACCGGTCCCTGCGCCAACTATCATCACCGTTTGCATGATGCTTCTCCCGCCTTTAGTTTAATCAGTTTCATATGGGAAGTGCTAAAAAATTTTATGTACATTGCAGAATCTATTTAGTAAGAAAAATTTTTCATGGTCGATGATTCACTCTACCTTGAATATTTTTGCATACATTCTTATTGTAGTGTTTAATTTTCACTTTGACAATTTTTCTTTGGAAAGTTTTCGCCTATTTATGTAGGAAAAGGCATGCTATAATATAGGGGAAGAATAAGGAAAGAGGATTTTTATGATACGAATTTTCGCGTTATTAATATTAGTCATACCTGGAGCATTTGCAGCTTACGGAGTGAAATTAATGAGGGACATGGTATTCGGAATTACGAATGGTCCTTTCACAGCTTCTTTTCTATGGCTCCAATTTCTCGTAGGATTGCTTCTTTTTGTGGCAGGATTAGCCTTCATCGGAGGATTCATCTTACATCGTGATCGAAAGAAAAACAAAGTACAAGGCCGATTTAAAGCATAAATGCTTGGTGAGAATGATTTCACCAAGCATTTTTTTAATATTGTTTGCGAATTTTTAGCGCTTTTACTGGGTCGTCTGTAATAAATGCAGAGCAGCCAATTTCAAACAATCTCCGCATATCTTTTTCTTTGTTAACAGTGTATGGTCGTACTTGAATGCCATATTCTTCTGCCGCTTTAATAATCTCATTCGGTGCAACCTTGTGATTCGGATGCATCCCCTTTGCCTTAATCGACTCAGAATAGATCCACGGCATAAATAGTCCTTCAGCATAAAGTGGCGCTATCTCGATTTCTGGAGCGATTCTATGGCAGTATACAATACTATAATGATTAAAAGACGAGATAATGATTCTTTCTGACAGCCCATATTCTCGGATAAGCCCAATTAGAGGTGCCTCAATTTTCATATACGATTCCAGACTACTTTTAATTTCAATATTGCATTGAAGCTGGTTTGTTTTGAGCCACTCAAGAACTTCCTTTATCGATGGAATTGGCTCTTTTTTTAATAAAGTCTTATGCTTGTAACCGGCATCAAGTTTACGTAATTCGTCAAACGTATAATCCTTTACAAACCCAGTTCCATTTGTAGTCCGATCTACTTTGTCATCATGAATAACAACAATTTCGCCATCCTTCGAAAACTGGACATCTAGTTCAATCCCATCAGCACCAGCCTTCTCTGCTTCCCTAAAAGCCCTCATCGTGTTTTCTGGATATTTAGCAGAATATCCGCGGTGAGCAAAAATGAGTGTCAAGCAAATTACCTCCTTCAAGTCTCAGAGCATCGCCCGAACTTTTTTATTCGTACTGCAGTATACTCCCTGTCACATAAAAAGTACCCATGACGGAGGTAGCAATTCTTTTACCTGCGTTTTTGATTTCCAAAAATGTTCCAGGATAGGCAACCTTTTTAATGGTAACCTCTCCTTCCCCTTTTATTTCGAGGAGATTAGCGACGTATTTACATTTGTCATCTAGCTTCGAAAGACTCGACAATCTTTGATCGAATTCTTCCTGCATTACTTGTAGCTGACTGTCTTCTTCTTTTCTTCTCGAAGAATTTTCAAAGGCATCGATTCGTTTTTTTAATGTTTCGAAAGCAGTTAATTCCTTTTTGTACTCTTGGAGCATTTCTTCCAGCTGTTCTGTTAAAACGGAACGGTTGAATCCTTCAATATGTATAAATGTTTTTCTTTCCATACTATTTCCAATAATAGCAGCTACAACCTTCCCCTTCGCTTCAAGCTTCCCACCAATTATTTTCCCGTGTCTTTCTTCAGTAAGAATATGGCGTGCATTTAAAGAGCTCCCAATCGCGTAATAGCCAATATGTATATCCTCTTTCGCAATAAGATGACTGTCATTGGCATGCTTGAGGAATATATTTCGACCAGCCTTGACTTTCGATGTACCCTGTCCAAAAATGCCACCTTTAATAAAAATATCACCATTTTGCGATGTAATCGATTTGATCCCACTAAGTCCCATCTCACCAAGAATCGAGATATCTTTAGTAGCTGCGACTGAAAATCCCGGTTGGACAATCCCACGAATGGTTACACTTCCATCGAAAATGATATTCCCAGTTTCAATCCCTACATCTCCATCGATTCTCAGATGATCACCAACGGAAATTTTTCCTTGCTCAAATGAAACGACCCCATCAATTATGGCTCTTAGAACCATCTTACTGCCGTCTTCTTCCTCTTCGACAACGGACTTTCGGTCATACAGGAGTTTGAGATCTCGTCCCTTTATAGGGACAACCATTTCACCAGTTATGGTTCGGCCTGATGTCCCATTCGTGGCTGGGATTTTTTCGCCGAGCCAATCCCCTTTTTTCACTTCATCGATAAAGTTCATATCATAATAATCCGCTGTACCATCCTGACGAATCGTAGGTTTCCGTTCAGAAAGAGAGAAATAACGAATCTGGGCGTCTTTCCCATCAATTGGTTGAACTCCGCGAGCGATAAGTATTTCCTGCTGAGGACGAAGTCCGTCTTGTAACCTATCAACTAGAATCCCTTCAGTTACTTTATTATCATGTATCGTTTTCAGGATTTCCCCGATATAAAATTCTCTTCTAGCGTCCAAATCCGCCTGCGTACAATTCAATACGATGGACGCTTCCATTTTATCTTCTGAAACGGATAAACAAATAAGAGGTAAGTTTTCACCAATTTCCACTCTGACATTTGATGCTAAAACGAGCGCTTCTTGAAGGTTTTTGTCTTGCGTAATCTTAATCGTTGGAATATCACGAATGATTTCAAGAAAATGCCTTAGTAAAAAGCCTCTCTTAAAAACGGTTACATAAATAGTATGATGTTCTTCTTCGATCAAGATATATTCATTTTTAAATTTTTCCATTTGAAAGTACCTTTCAAAAATAAAAGTTCTAACATCAGTATAAATCATTAATTGTAGAAATTGTATGAAAAAATAGTTCTCTTTTCACAAGCCTATTTCTTTAGAACCAAAAATCTAAGTAATCCTTAGGATTTTTAAATAACTCAACAAAATAAAAGACGCCATTTCGGCGCCTTTCACTTGTATGACTATTCTTTTCAAGAAGCTTTATGCTCCAAGCGTAATTTATCTGCCACCATTGCGATAAACTCTGAGTTTGTTGGTTTTGCCTTAGACATGGATACTGTGTAGCCAAATAAGGACGAAATTGAATCAATATTACCGCGACTCCAAGCTACTTCAATTGCATGACGGATGGCGCGCTCAACACGGCTCGCTGTTGTATTGTACTTTTTCGCAATATCTGGATATAACACTTTTGTAATGGAACCCAATAATTCAATATCGTTATAAACCATGGAAATCGCTTCTCTTAAATATAAATAACCTTTAATATGCGCAGGAACACCAATTTCATGAATAATGCTAGTAATGCTTGCATCAAGATTCTTTGGTTTTTCTTCTACAACCATTCTAGATGCAGATAACATTGGTTTTCTCATAACAGGGCTTGGTCTGCCACTAACTTGGCGGATATGATTTCCCAAGTGCTCTAGATCAAATGGCTTCAAAATAAAATAAGAAGCGCCTAGTTCCACAGCTTTCTTCGTTACATCCTCTTGTCCGAATGCTGTAAGCATAATTACACTAGGAAGAGAATTCTTTTTCAATTCACGTACTCGTTCTAATACAGCTAATCCATCTAAATGCGGCATGATAATATCTAAAACAAGAACATCAGGGTCAGTTTCAGCCAAAACTTCGAGGCATTCCTGACCATTGTGAGCAACACCCACAACTTCCATATCTTCCTGCGAAGATACATAATCCTCTAACAGACCCACTAGTTCTCGATTGTCATCCACGATACAAACTTTTATTTTCTTCACGTACAGTTTCCTCCTCGACCTTTTGAGTTTCTCGTCTCTTATTGAAATGTCTATATTTCTATTCTAATTATTCAATTCGACAAAGCCAATAAAAATCCTCTTCATTTTTTAATTTTTTCTACGAAATTGATTAAAATCTTTAATTTTCTCCCGTTTTCTTGTATTTTCGACTTGTTTCGTCAGTTGATTTTTTTCTTCACATCATTTTGTCGAAAAATCTTTATTTTTAACGGAAGAAAAAGGCGGAAAAGTTTCCGCCTAATCTTCTCAGCTTTTAGTTAACTCGCTTTTTGTTCTTCTTTTTCATAAATATCAATTCCTGCTTCGTTTAACATCCATTCAATGTGGACACCGTATCCTGATGTCGGATCATTAACAAACACGTGAGTGACCGCTCCAACAACCTTTCCATCTTGAATGATCGGGCTACCCGACATCCCTTGAACAATCCCTCCTGTTTTCTCTAGTAGTTCTTTGTCCGTTACCTTAATGACCATTCCTTTAGTTGCTGGAAACTTTTGTGGAATCGTACTGACAATTTCTATATCGAAGAGCTTTACTTCGTCATTATCAACTACTGTCAGTATTTGAGCAGGACCTTCTTTTACTTGATGAGATAAAGCAATTGGTAAAGCTTTATCCATAACTCCATTTTCAATTTCCCGATTAAGTGTACCGAAAATCCCAAAAGGGCTGTTCCTTGTGATGTCACCAATTACTTCTTTATCTGAAGAGAACCTAGCCAGTTTCTCGCCGGGATCCCCATTGCTTCCTTTTTCAATAGACGTTACAGTAGAGCGAACAATTTGTCCATCTTCTACAACAATTGGCTTTTTCGTGTCCATGTCCGAAATGACATGACCTAAAGCCCCATAGCGTTTTGATTGAGGATGATAAAACGTCATCGTCCCAATTCCCGCAGCTGAATCTCGAATATAGAGACCGAGCTTATATTTTTCTTCCCCTTTTTCTTTCTGAGGTTTTAACTCTGTTGACATTTTACCACTCTCACGGCTAATTTCAAGCTTAAGTGGTTCGCCAGATTCTCCTGCTTCTTGAACAAATGGAGCTACATCTGACATTTTCTCAATCTGCTTTCCGTTTATCTTCGTAATAATGTCTCCAACTTTGATTCCTGCCGCTTCACCAGGAGACTGCTTTCCTTCTTGTGTATTTACTTGATGGTGCCCGACCACAAGCACCCCTACTGTGTTAAGCTTTACACCAATTGATTGACCGCCTGGGATTACTTTAAAATCCTTTAAAACATTCACATCAACCTTTTTAATCGGAAACCCAGCTAACTCTAAAAGCATTTCATTTTTCCCGTACTTTTTCGCATTTAAGGAAACGGTATTGTCCGCATCATCAACTGACACACTAAGATTGTCGTCTTTTACCTCTGCCGAAACCGGCTGTGATTTTTGAAAAGAAAACTCTTGTCCTTCAAATAGGGTAATTTCTTTCGGTAATTGAATATATTGTTGAACTGGTTTGGAAAATCCAATTGCAACGATTGAAACAAGGAGAATTCCACCAATTATTTTTCTAAGAAGTTCAAAACTCAACATCTTCACTCTCCTCGCTTCTAGTCCACACACTCACTCTTTAATGGCTACATCATTAATTTTGCCTGCTTCAGACTCATTTATAACCAGAACACATATAAAAAAGCTACCCAGTCTGGATAGCTTTTCAAATTATTTTAATTTCTTTCGCTAATTGGAGCAGTTCCTTGGCATGTTCTTTTGTTAAATCCGTAATTTCAACACCAGAAATCATTCGCCCAATTTCACTGATTTTTTCATTTTCTTCCAATTTCTTCACAGATGTTCTTGTTCTTCCATCCAAGATATTTTTTGCAATATAAAGATGGGAATCAGCCATTGCGGCAACTTGCGGCAAATGGGAAATACAAAGAACTTGTGAATCAACAGAGACATGATAAATTTTTTCAGCTATTGCTTGTGCAACTCTTCCACTTACACCAGTATCAACTTCATCAAAAATAATCGATGTAACACCTTGATGCTTGGAGAAAATACTTTTTAATGCAAGCATGATTCTTGAAAGCTCTCCTCCAGAAGCCGTTTTTGAAAGCTGCTTTAATGGTTCTCCTGGATTCGTGGATAAATAAAATTCAACTTTGTCAGAACCAGCAGGAGTGAAGTTTTCATAATCACTTCTGAATCGAACTTCAAACACGGTCTTTTCCATATATAGCTCTTTAAGCTCTTTATGAATAAGAGCCGTTAATTCTCCGGCATATTTCTGTCTGATATTGCTTAATTCACGGGCCTCAACAGCGAGATCTTTCTTAATGATCGAAAGTTCTTTCTGTAGTTTTTCAATATGGGTTTCTTTATTTTGTAAGGTTTCTAATTCTTCTTCAATCTTAGCCCCATATTCCAAAATTTCCTCAATGGTCTTTCCATATTTACGTTTTAATTGATTAATTTCATTCAAACGTTCTTCAATATTGCTTAGACGTTCTGGATCAAACTCAAGGGAGTCAAGCTCATTACGTAAGCTTCTCATGACATCTTCAAGCTGGTAAAAGCTATTTGATACTGTCTCAGCCGTTTCCTTATATTCTGTATCTATGGAAGCTGCATCCTCTAGATGGCTCATAGCAAGACCTAGCCAATCAAGCCCTTTGTTATCCCCCTGAAGGGCAGAGTAACTCAAATTAATGGCTTCATGAAGTTTTTCATAGTTGCTCAGTCGTCTTTTTTCTTCGATGAGCTCTTCATCTTCATTTAATTTTAGATCAGCTTTTTGAATTTCATCTAATTGAAAAGAAAGCAAATCGACACGGTGTGCCATTTGTTGTTCATTTTCACTTAAGTCTTTTAGTCTTTTTAATGTTTCTACATAGGATTGATAAATGCTTATGTATTCCTGTGAAGCACCCTCAATCTCTTCCCCTCCAAATTGGTCAAGCAATGAAAGATGCTTTGTTTCATCCATCAATTCTTGATGCTCATGTTGTCCATGAATATCCACTAGTGTGCTGCCAATTTCTCTAAGAGTAGAAATGGTCACAAGCTTCCCATTGATCCTACATACGCTTTTTCCACTTTTGGAGATCTCTCGTCGTAAAACAATCATCCCTTCTTCTACATCGATGCCGAATTCCTCAGCCTTTGAAAATAAAGGATGTCCGTCACTATCGATTTGAAAAAGCCCTTCGATCTCTGTTTTATCTTCCCCATGGCGGACAAATTCCGACGAGCCTCTTCCACCAACTATTAAATGAATCGCATCAATGATAATCGATTTTCCAGCACCCGTTTCCCCTGAAAGTACGGTCAAACCTTTTTCAAAGGAAATGGAGAGTTCTTCGATAATCGCAAAATTTTTGATGGATAATTCACTAAGCATGAATGTCACCTCGAGATTTATAACATTTCAAGAAAACGAGCCTGAATTCCTTCTGTCTCGGCTTCTGATTTACAAATAATCAAAATCGTATCATCACCACAGATTGTCCCAAGAATTTCTTCCCAATCAAGATTATCAATGAGAGCACCGATGGCCATAGCATTCCCAGGCAAAGTCTTCATGACTAACAAGTGACCTGCATGGTCAATTCTGACGAATGCATCCATTAAATTTCTTTTAAGCTTTTGTAATGGGTTAAAACGTTGGTCAGCTGGGAGGCTATATTTGTAGCGTCCATCCATGAGAGGTACTTTGACTAAGTGAAGCTCCTTAATATCTCTTGAAACGGTTGCCTGTGTTACATTGAATCCAGCACTTTTTAGTTGATCAACGAGATCATCCTGGGTTTCAATATCATTATTCGTAATAATTTCTCGTATTTTAATATGTCTTTGACCTTTATTCATACCATCACCTCAAGAATTATACAATTCTACTCTTTGCTGTTATGTATTCCCTAATATGTTAGCGGAATTTCGTAAAAATGTATACTTTTTCGTATATTTATTCGGCAAATCCTGACAAAATCCTCTATATTTGCATAAAAATGTTTAGAAACAAATATAATTTGAATAGTTCATGACACACAGACGAACATACATTCTATTATAGAGGTGTAGAAAACGAAATACAAATGAAAGTTGCGCTTATCCAAAAATAAGAGCAAAAAAGTCCAATCGAGATGATTGGACTTATTGCTATTCTTCATTTTGTTTACTCTTAAGTTGTTGATGGGCATCTGACACTATTTGAGAAGGAGGCGTTGGTAATTCCAATTCTCCTTTTTCCTTTGCGCCATTCCACCGAAGATGTAGAAGAAATTCGATATTGCCATCTCCACCGGTAATCGGAGAGAATGATAAATTCTTCACATCATAGCCTTCGTTTATGGCAAAGTCGATCATTTTATCTACGACAGCCTCATGCACCTTCGGGTCTCTTACAATCCCCTTTTTTCCAACCTGTTCTCTACCTGCCTCAAACTGAGGCTTTACTAGTGCAACAATATCACTACCTGTTACGAGCAATGTTTTTAACACTGGTAAAATCAACTTGAGTGAAATAAAGGAAACATCAATCGATGCAAAATTAGGCATCTCACCAACTAAATCAGCAGGTGTGACATAACGAAAATTCGTTCTTTCCATTACCACAACCCGCTCATCCTGTCTTAGTTTCCATGCTAACTGATTGTAACCTACATCAAGGGCATATGACATTTTTGCTCCATTTTGGAGAGCACAGTCGGTAAACCCGCCTGTAGAAGCCCCGATATCAATTAACACTTTATCTTTTACTTCAACATCAAAAACCTTTAAGGCCTTTTCAAGCTTTAATCCACCCCTACTCACATAGGGGAGGACATTGCCCTTTATCACAAGAGGACTATCAACGCTAATCTTCTCTCCTGGCTTGTCTACACGTTCTTCATTACAATATACAAGACCAGCCATAACGGCTCTCTTTGCTTTTTCACGAGTTTCAGCTAAGCCTCTTTCAACTAGCAAAACATCGATCCGTTCCTTTTTTGTTTTCATCGCTTAAGCCCTTTTTTGTTTTTTTCTAGCTAGAGATTGTAGCTTTTTCACGACATCCTCTGTTGTTAAACCGATTTCCTCTAACAATTCATTAACACTGCCGTGCTCGATAAATTTATCCGGGATTCCCATACGATCAATTTGAAGATGGTGGTAACCTTGATCCGCAGCGAATTCTAATACAGAACTACCGAATCCTCCCTGGAGAACAGCTTCTTCGAGTGTGAGGATTGGGATGTTCAGTTCAAAAAGCTCAAGAAGCATTTTTTCATCCAGTGGCTTAATGAAACGAGCATTCACCACTTTGATTGAAATGCCTTGTTTTTCAAGAATTTCCGTAGCCTTTAATGCCATCGGAATCGTCGTTCCAAACGTTAAAATAACGCCGTCAGTTCCTTCCTTAAGAACTTCCCAAGTCCCAATTGGAATCTCTTTAAGCTCTTTATCCATCGGAACGCCGAGACCATTACCGCGCGGAAATCTCATCGCAATCGGACCGTCATCATATTTTATCGCTGTATTGACCATGTGCTGCCCTTCATTTTCATCCTTCGGCATCATCAGTACAAGATTCGGGATATGTCTTAAAAAGGCAATATCGAATACACCTTGATGAGTCTCGCCATCGGCACCAACGAGGCCTGCTCGGTCAATACCGAAGAAAACATTTAAATTTTGACGACAAATATCATGGACCACTTGATCATATGCACGTTGAAGGAAAGTGGAATATATGGCTAAAAACGGCTTCATCTTCTGTGTTGCCAACCCTGCCGCAACTGTAGCTGCATGCTGTTCAGCAATTCCTACGTCATACATTCGATCTGGGAACTCACTCGCAAAACCTTCAAGCTTCGAACCAACAGGCATAGCAGGAGTAATCGCGACAACGCGCTCATCCTCGCGAGCAATTCTTCGTACCGTTTCACTAACTAATTTACTCCATGCCGGTGGTGCATCAACAGGCTTGATAAAGTCACCTGTTTCAATTTTATAAGCACCTGTTCCATGCCATGTACCAACCTTATCATTTTCAGCTGGCTCATAGCCTTTCCCTTTTTTCGTAATAACATGAAGCAAAACAGGACCTTCTGTTTTCTTTGCATAGGCAAGATTTTCAAATAACGCTTCATAGTCGTGGCCATCAATTGGACCTAAGTACGTAAATCCTAACTCTTCAAAGAAGACGCCAGAAACAAGCAAATATTTTAAGCTATCCTTAATTCTTTCCGCAGTAGAAGCAATTTTTCCACCAACAGCTGGAATTTTCTTGAGGAGAAGCTCTAATTCATCCTTTGCCCATTGATACTTCCCTGCTGTTCTTAAACGACCTAATACATTATGAAGAGCACCGACATTTGGCGCAATCGACATTTCATTGTCATTTAAAACAACAATCATATTTTTCTTTTCGTGACCAATATGATTTAGCGCCTCAAGAGCCATTCCACCTGTTAATGCTCCATCCCCGATGACAGGAACGACAAAGGATTTTTCCTTTTTCAAATCGCGCGCAATCGCCATTCCCATTGCAGCAGATAGCGATGTAGAGCTATGTCCTGTTTCCCAAACATCATGCTCGCTTTCAATCATTTTCGGAAAACCACAAAGACCTTTATATTGTCTCAAAGTATCAAATTGATTAGCTCTTCCAGTAAGAATCTTATGAACATATGATTGATGCCCAACGTCCCATAAGATTTTATCCTTAGGACTGTCAAAGCATTTATGAAGAGCAATCGTTAATTCAACCACACCTAAATTAGGACCAATATGTCCACCCGTTTCGGAAAGCTTTTCGATCAAAAATTTGCGGATGTCTTGACTGAGCACTTCCAATTCTTCATTGGACATTTTCTTTAAAAAGGCTGGGTCTTTTATTGATAATAGATCCATAATGGATCACTCGCTTTCATTTCTTATTCGGTTCAACTTTTAGAAAAACTTATTCTTGTCACATCGATTTTAGTCATCAGAAATTTAAAAAATGTTTTATTCGTACTCCATATGCAACAAAGCTTGAGAAAACATCCCTGAAAAAAGAACCGCTAACACTAATGTGATAACGGCCGAACTGACACCACGTCAGAGTTGATTTTGTTCTTATATGGAATCATTTATGTAACGAAAATCAATCTGTATTATAACATATATATAGTCTTTACTCAATTAATCCTAGTATCAGTGGTCCCGCGTTGCGACAAGATCGGTTAATTCCTCTAATAACTGCGTATTAACACTTGTCGCTTTTAACAACGATTTAGCAGCCTCAATCTCTTTTTCTAATGTATGTTTTGCCCCATCCATTGTCAACAAAGCCGGATAAGTGCTCTTATGATTATGCTCATCACTTCCAACTGGCTTCCCAAGCTTTTCCTCTTGCCCCTCTAAATCGAGAATATCATCACGAATTTGAAAAGCTAGTCCCAGATGGAGTGCAAACGCTCTAAATTTCTCAATAATATCATCACTTGCCCCTGATAAAATCGCTCCAGCAACAGCACAAAAGGCTAAAAGCTTCCCTGTTTTATGATTATGAATGTATTCGAGTTCCTCTAAAGTAAGAACTTTATTTTCCCCATTCATATCTGCAACCTGGCCACCAACCATACCTTCAGCCCCTGCAGCGATCGCTAGTTCACGGATTAAACGGATTTTCGTTTCCGCATCTACATTCTTTGAATCCGTAATTAATTGAAATCCATATGTTAAGAGGGCATCACCTGCTAAGATCGCAAAGGCATCACCAAACACCTTATGATTAGTTGGTCTGCCCCTTCTGAGATCGTCATTATCCATGCTTGGCAAGTCATCGTGAATTAAAGAATATGTATGAATCATTTCTACAGCTGCTGCCGTCATAAGTCCCTTTTCCGCTTGTTCTCCAAACGCATTTACAGTTGCAAATAGTAGGAGCGGTCGAATTCTTTTTCCACCTGCTTCAAGGGAATAGAGCATTGCTTCTTTAATAATCGAAGGCGCGTTCATCTCAGTAACGCTTGTCCTTAGTTGCTGTTCCAGTAATTCCTTATATTTATGAGAAAAGGAATTCAAGAGAGAACGTTCCACTTTATTCCTCCTCTTGAATGGAAAAGTCTTCTTTCTTTCCATCTTCCGTTAAAATCTGGGTTAGCTGCTCTTCAACGTCTTTTAGCTTATCGTGACATAGCTTAGAAAGCTCCATTCCTTGACGATAAATGGAGATCGCTTCCTCAAGAGGGACATCTCCTTCTTCTAGTCGTTCCACGATATCTTCAAGTTTTTTCATCGCCTCTTCAAAAGATACTTTATCTGCCATCACTTTTTCTCCTCCCCTTGAACATCCACTACTTTACAAAGCAGCGAACCGTCCGACATACGAACCTTAATCGGATCATCTGTAGATATTTGCTTCACACTTTTAACAAGCTTGTCTTCCTCGTCATAAACCAGACTATAGCCACGATCCATGATCTTTAATGGGCTTAGTGCCTCAAGAGTGACAATCATTTGACGAAAATCCTTTTGTTTTTCTGAAAAAATCCCTGTCATTGCTCGGTTCATTTGTTTTGCTAGTCTTTCATGCTGCAAAAGTGCTTGTTTTAACAATTCATTTGGACTGTTTCTTTCAATTCGTCTATGTAAGTTTGTAAAGGTTTCCTTTTTACCTAAAAAGACTTTTTCTGCTCCACGAATGAGCCGCTCAGTCGTTTTATCAACTTGCTCCATTTTTTGCTCATACACTCTACGAGGATATTTAAAGGCATAGGATTTCTCAATCCGATTTAGACGTTGTCTGTCAAATTGAATTCGTTCTTTCATGACTCTAAGTAATCTTGTTTGCCTTGTCAGTACTCTTTCCATGAGCTCTTCAATATGAGGAACTGCCATTTCCGCAGCCCCTGTCGGCGTCGGAGCTCTCATATCCGCAACAAAATCAGCAATCGTAAAGTCTGTTTCGTGTCCAACAGCAGATATAATCGGGATTTTTGAAGCGTATATCGCTCGAGCGACCATTTCCTCATTGAATGCCCAAAGCTCCTCAATTGATCCTCCACCACGGCCAACAATCAAAGTATCTATTTCGGCCATTTCGTTTGCTTTCTCAATTGCTTTTACAATCGAATTTTTCGCATTGTCTCCCTGAACAAGGGCAGGAAGGATAAGAATATGGGCAATAGGGTATCTTCTCTTAATCGTTGTAATAATATCGCGGACGGCAGCACCAGTCGGAGAGGTAATAACCCCAACCGTTTTTGGATATTTGGGTAATATTTGTTTATGAGCAGCAGAGAAAAGTCCTTCTTTTTCTAGCTTTTCCTTCAACTGTTCATAGGCTAAATATAAATCCCCGATTCCATCTGGCTGCATACTTTTGACATAAATCTGATACTGGCCACTTTGTTCATAAAGCGTAATACTTCCCGTAATGAGAACCTTCATCCCATTTTCAGGGTTAAATTTCATCGAGCGAGCACTACCTGAGAACATAACAGCTAAGATTCTTGCCTTTTCATCCTTTAAGGTGAAATACATATGACCGCTGGAATGCTGTTTGAAATTTGATATTTCTCCCTTAACAAGTACATCTTGAAGGTGCGGGTCGGCATCAAATTTTCTTTTTATATATTTTGTTAGGGCCGTAACCGTGAGATAACGTTGCTCCTTCATATAAAAAACTCCTTTAGTAAAGGCTCTTTTCGTATAACTAAGCAGAGAGAGTCAGCAAAATTTTTTCTGGTTTTAAAAAAAATTTCACGAAAAATGCTATAAGCCTTTAAATCGTTACAAATTCTTTCGTACAACTTTAAAGGCTCTTTAGAGGCTTTTCTTATCCGTTCACTTCGCTTACTTTTGAAAGGATTCCATTCACGAATCGACTGGATTTGTCGTCACCATATATTTTCGCAATCTCAATCGCTTCATCAATCGCTACTTTCGTCGGTACTTCTTCTTTGCAGTAAAGAAGCTCATACGCCGAAATACGAAGTAGATTTCGATCAACGGTTGCTAAGCGATCGATTGTCCAATTTTCAAGATTCGCTTGGATTATTTCGTCGATTGCTGCTAAATTTTCAACTACACCAAGAACCAATTTGTATAAATATTGATCGTTAGGTGCACCTTCTAGAACGTGCTCAATCGCATCCTTAGGGTCTACTTCACTCACGTCAATTTGGAATAATGCCTGTAAGGCCTTTTCTCTAGCTGTTCTTCTTTTCATCATCTATTAAATGCTCCTTTTAGGATTGTTATAATCTTCTTTGTACTTTTGAATTGTCTAGCTCGGGTGGCTTGAACGTCTAATACCCTTCTTATAAAAGAATGAGTCAGCCCATTCGCCACTTTTCTACAAGTCATTAAAAATAATAGCATAACAAAAAGACAATGTTAAAGGAATTGTGAGCTTATAGTCTCACTATTTCCTATTTTTTTGTTCCGTAATACTCCTTTTAGACACAATGTTGACATCCTTCAATTAAAATTTTGCCTCAAAAAAGAGAAAAACCAAAGACATCTTACTGTCTTTGGCTTTTGCATCTTACATTTCTTGTTCAGTTTCAACTACTTCTTGTTTTTGATTTTCAAACTGAATTCCGACAATATGAACGTTCACTTCTTCAACTTCTAGCGCAGTCATATTGAGTAAGGCTTGACGAATGTTATCCTGTACTTTATTAGCGATAGTTGGAATCGAAACACCGAATTTCATAAAACAATAGACGTCAACTTTAATACCTTCTTCCGTTAACTCTACCTTTACGCCTTTTCCATGATTCTTCTTCCCTAATCTTTCAACTACACCCGTTGCAAAGTTGCCACGCATTTGTGATACGCCTTCAACCTCTGTTGCAGCAATACCTGCAATAACTTCAATAACCTCAGGAGCAATTTCAACTTTTCCAAGTCCAGCCGTTCCTTGACTCATTTCTAGAATGTTATTTTCACTCATATCTATTTACCCCCTGATTCAATCAGTTTTCATTACCTCATACATTTCTAAAAACTTCGTGTTAAAATCACCGTCCACGAATTTTTCATGGGAAAGTAATTTCAAATGGAATGGAATCGTTGTATGGATTCCTTCCACTACAAATTCACTTAGGGCTCTTTTCATTCTCGAAATCGCTTCTTCCCTTGTGCTTCCATATGTGATTACTTTTGCAATCATAGAATCATAGTAAGGAGGAATCGAGTACCCAGGGTAGGCAGCTGAATCAACTCGAACTCCTAAACCACCTGGTGGAAGATACATATTTATTTTACCAGGAGAAGGCATAAAATTCTTCTCTGGGTTTTCAGCATTGATACGACACTCAATTGCCCAACCATTAAACTGTACTTCTTCTTGACTGAAAGGTAGCGCCTCTCCAGAAGCCACTTTAATTTGTTCCTTAATTAAATCGACTCCTGTTACCATTTCGGTTACGGGGTGCTCAACCTGAATTCGAGTATTCATTTCCATGAAGTAAAATTTGCGATTACGGTAATCATATATAAATTCTATCGTACCAGCACCCGTATAATCAACTGCTTTTGCTGCTTTTACAGCTGCTGAGCCCATTTCTTCACGAATTTCGCTATCTAAAGCAGGTGATGGCGTTTCTTCCAGAAGCTTTTGTAATCTTCTTTGGATCGAGCAATCACGCTCACCCAAATGAACAACATTTCCAAAACCATCTGCTAATACTTGAATTTCAACATGACGGAAATCTTCAATGAATTTTTCAATGTATACGCCAGGGTTCCCGAAAGCGGTTAAGGCTTCCTGCTGAGTAATGTTAATCCCTTTTAGCAACTCAGTTTCATTTTTAGCAACGCGGATCCCTTTACCACCGCCACCAGCTGTAGCTTTAATGATGACAGGATATCCAATTTGATTTGCCAGTTCAATCGCTTCAGGCTCGTCCTTAATAATTCCTTGAGAACCTGGAACAATTGGTACACCCGCTTCTTTCATTGTTTCACGGGCAATGTCTTTTGTTCCCATCTTCGTAATCGCTTCTGGAGACGGTCCAACGAAGATAATATTACATTCGCGGCAAAGATCTGCGAAGTCTGCATTTTCAGCTAAAAAGCCATAGCCAGGGTGAATCGCATCACAACCTGTTAGCTTTGCTACGCTAATGATATTTGTAAAGTTTAAATAACTGTCCTTTGAAGAAGTTGGCCCAATACAATAAGCCTCATCTGCAAGTTGAACATGTAATGCTTCTTTATCAGCTTCTGAGTAAACAGCTACTGATTCAATTCCTAAATCGCGGCAAGCACGAATAATCCGAACAGCGATTTCTCCTCTGTTGGCAATAAGCAATTTTTTAATCATTCTCGGCATCTCCTTATTGAAGCTTTACTAAAAATAATGGCTGACCGTATTCAACTAATTGGCCGTCCTTAACAAGGATTTCCACAATTTCTCCACTTACTTCAGCTTCGATTTCGTTAAATAATTTCATTGCTTCTACAATACAAACAATGGAATCATTCGAAACTTTATCGCCTACTTTTACATAAACATCTTGATCTGGTGATGGCGACGCATAAAAAGTTCCAACCATTGGAGATGTAACTTGATGTAAATTTTCATTTGCAACAGGTGCAGGTGCTGCTTCCGCCTTCGGTGCTTCTTGTTGAACAGCAACTGGTGCTGATTGAGGCTGAGGGGCTTCAACAACAACTGGTGCAACTGCCGGTTGACTAGCAACGGTAACTACTCCTGCCTGATTTTTCTTCATTTTAATTTTACAATCATCAACTTCATACACAAACTCATCTAGATTTGATTGATCAACAAGTTTAATTAATTCACGAATTTCTTGTACTTTTAACATGTATGACACTCCTTATTTTACGGAAATTTAGCACTAGATACTAATACTATACGATAAGACCTTATGAAAGTTCAATCCTAATTGATTTTTTGTACATACCTTTATTGGGATAATCAGCTTTAAACACAAGGATATTCAGGGACATTTTTTTTGGTTCTATTTCTGCTGTCCATAAAAATTAATGCAAAAATATTAATGCTTACTACCATGTGGGAAAGTTCTTTTCTCCATCGGTGTCTTTTTCGACTCATTGAGAAAATAACTTATCTTAGCATTAGTTTTTAAAGTAATAAGGTTCGAGAAATGTGCCTGACAAAAAATCGTTCTACTAGAATTTTATCCATATCTACGCAAATAGATAATACGAAACGAAAAGTTCATTTCAGGCACTTGATTTCATTATACCAAATTTTATTTTCAGAATTTTAAAAGGATTTTAACGATATGATAGCGAAAAAATAACGATAGGTAAAAAGGAGGTATATTTTTGAAAACGATTGCAGAGATAAAACAGGAGGATATGACTAGAAAGAATTCCTTAGTAGTAAAAGCAACATTCGTATGTGTAATCCTTGCAACAGTTGTTGATATTGTGATGAAAAAAGATTTGGCTCTTATCCTATCAATTATTATTGGCGGTGGCTTAGGCGTTGCCCTTATTGCCTTTCTTCATTACACCCGAAAACTTATTTCGTTTATCCCATATCTTGCTGTTGTTCTAGTCACCATCGTCATGTATGTCATTATGGCAAATAGCGTTTCACCCGCCGCATTTGTCCTACTGTATTTCATTCTTGCAACGGCAGCCATTTATATGGATAAAAAGGTTTTGTGGACAGGCTCAATTTTCGGCTTTATCGCAAATACGATGTTTATTTGGCAAAACAATAGTACTTTACCACTAGAAGCAAAGAATTATGCAACCGTTTATTTACTCTATTTATTAGTATCTATTTTACTAGGCTTTCAGTTGTCCATATCCAAGAAACTATCCGAGAATATTGTTGCTGCTCAACAACAAACGGAAGAATTATTGTTAAACGACCGCAAAATTAGAATGACTGTTAAAGAGAATACGGTAAGTCTTTCTGACCTCATCCACTTTGTCAGAAATAAAAGTCATGAAAACTATGAGGCTTCTCAAGAGATGAACGACTCTATTGGAGAAATCGCAGCCGGAATTCAAACACAATCTGATTCCATTGTTGGAATTACGAAGGCATTAGAAAACTCCAATCAGCTGATTCGAGACACCGATAGTCTTGTGAACAAGCTTCATCAAGACGCAATTGCAGCAGAAAAAGTTACGAATAACGGTGAACTTCTAATTACCAAACTAAAGGAAGAACTTTCCGTATCATTCACAGATATGGAAAAAATGAATCTACAAATGACATCCCTTTCTAATCTAGTAAAAGAAACTTCTTCCTTTACAAAAGTGATTCAAGAAATTGCCGAACAAACAAATCTCCTCGCCCTAAATGCATCTATTGAAGCAGCTCGAGCTGGAGATTCTGGGAAAGGTTTTGCAGTGGTAGCAGAAGAAGTTAGAAAGCTAGCAGATGTCACAAGAAAAACGGCATCGCAAATTTCAGATAATCTCGCAAATGTGATCAGTAGAACATATGGAACAATGGATACAGTTTCCATTACCGGAAAGAAAATTACCGATAATTTGCGACTAGCTGTTGATTCACAAGATGCCTTCTCGAAAGTCCAATTGACTTTCCAACAACTAAAAGATGACATATCAAAATATGAAACATTAACAAAGAATATCCTTCATTCATCAAGATCCATCGAACAGTCAGTCAATGATTTCAGTTCTATTATTGAGCAGGCTAGTGCTGTCTTGCAAGAACTATCATCGACCGTCGGCTTACAAACCTCACAGCATGAAGTACTCCTCCAGTCAGCTACTGAAGCACATCAATCTATCGAAAATTTAATGAACATACAAAAGTAACGGGAAAGCAGATGCTTTCCCGTGTTTTCTTTTCAAATTAACTCTCGACTTTGAAAATTGTTTAGCTCCAGCGTTTCCGCTTTTCTTATTTATCCGGTTGAAATTCAACTGCTACAGCTTGCATTTGTCCTAATTCATCCTTGACCACTTGAATGATGTCATTTGCAGCTGATGCAGACGGCTCATTTGATTTGACAGTGATTCGCACCTTTTCTCCATCAGCACGAACAAGTGCATCATCATATCCCATGGCCACAATCAATGTTTCTAATACCGCTTCTTTTTGAGCAACTTGGTCTAATTCTTCAATTTGATCATATGCTTCGCTACGCTGATCTGCTGGGAGGTCTGTTGAAGCCATGATATCTCTTAATTCCTCTTTCATCTTGCTTCTTTCTTCATCTAGCTTTAAGCGTAGGCCTTCAAATACCTCGTCACTTGCTACGCTTGATACAATTTCTCCTTCTGTCTCAGTGGTCACTTCTTCTTGTCCACTATCAGTGGCTTGTTTTTGCTCTTCCGTTGTTGCTAGTTCATTTTTTTGCTGATCAGGCGATGTCATGTAATAGACTGATAGTACCACTACTAAACTTAACATTGTTAATAACCAAACAGTTTGCTTTTTAAGTAACATTTATGGAATCCCCCTTCTTAATTGACTACTATTTATTGATAAAATCTAAATCATTTCTTTGGCATAACGGAAACACGATGGACTGGGACATCAAGCAACTTGGTAACCGATTCAATGATCCATTTCTTTACTTGTATATTGTCTGCTCCTTTTGCCACTACGAGAACACCTCTAATTTCAGGTTTCTTCGTTTCTAGTACAATCGGAACCTCTTTTTCTCCATTTCGGATAATCACGATTTGACTATCCTGTGATTGGTCCTCAACCGTTCTCTCGCCACCTTCTCGATCCTTTTCACCAGTTGTTTGAGAACGGGTAACCGTATTTTTCTCCAAAACCTTCTTCTCAGTTGCATCTACATTGACGGCGACCATCACATCACTAACTCCAGTAATTCCTTCTAATGCTTCTTTCAATTGGGTTTCATACTGCTGTTCATAATCCGCGATCATGTCGTTTCCAGCTGCTTTTGTTTGGCCCAAAGTTTCTACTTCCTCAGTAGCCTCTTCTGAACTTCCTACAACAGGAATGCTTGATTGATTATTGTCTCCACTAAATAGCGTATTACTGACTACCATGATTGCAGCTCCAAACAATAGGACAACGATCAAATATTGATACTTTTTCTCTGATTTTCCCTCTTTTGAGAACAGCTTTTTTAGCCATGATAACGGCCCCTTCTCTTGCTCCATCGCTTAACTGTTCCCCCCTTCTACTACGACTTGTATATCTTCTTTTTCAACATCCCATTTTTCCGAAAGAAGAGATGCAATCCTATTGCTGTCCTGCGTATCTTCATTGGATGGAAGAGGTTCTTGTGTATTGATCTCTACTTGTTTTACTACTTCAACCGCTTGAGGCTCACCATCTGGTTCCTTAAGGTGAACGATGACTGTTTGCAGGTTCCCTGGAAAATCACGCTGACCATTTTCATCTACTAAAAGTTCAATGTTTGAAATCTCTAATCCGTACTGCTCCATCAACTCCTCCTCTACGCCCGCTTTTAGTTGGACAGCCGTTTCTTCTAAAATATATGCATCAGTGGAGGCTTGTATTTCTTTTTTCTGCAAATCTATTAAATTTTCCATATTTTTTTCATCAATATTGGTATTCATCGATGGAATGGAAGCAATTGCTGTTTCAAAATCCTCAGAAAAGAGCTTCAATATTGGTGATAAAATAATCACAATCAATAATAAACCTGCCACCATTTTTGTATATTTCTGCATGCTTGTATTCGGGAGGAGAAGATCAATAACCGTGGCAATAAGAACAAAGAGAATAATATTCGTGATCCACTCGGTAATAAAATCCATTGGTCCTCCCCCCTTTATCGAACCATCATCGTTAAATTGCCGGCAGCAATAATGACCGTTAAGCTTAAAAAGAACATCAAAGAAACGATTCCCAAAGCTGCAAAGACATAAATAACGCCTGTACTAATAATATCTAAGCATTTTATAACAGGGCCTCCACCAAGAGGTTGCAAGATCGCTGCGGCAAATTTATAGATGAAGGAAATCATCAAAATTTTGATTGCTGGAAAAGCCACAATGAGCAGAAGAATTACTACCCCTGCAATTCCAACTGTATTTTTTAACAAAACGGAAGCACTGATTACCGTATCTGTTGCGTCAGTGAACATCCTCCCAATGACTGGGATAAAATTTCCTGTAATAAATTTTGCCGTTCGAATTGTAACTCCATCCGTGACCGCCGCAGATGCTCCTTGCACGGAAATAACCCCAAGAAATACAGTTAAGAAGAGTCCTAGCAAACCAATGCTCCAATTTCGTAGAAGATTCGCTAATTGGGTTACTTTGTAATGGTCTGTTAATGTACTTACGATATTCAATAAAACAGACAAAAAGAGAAATGGAAGTACTACAAATTGAATAAAGGTCCCACTAATATTCATAAGAAATAGGATCACTGGATGGAAAAATGCAGCTGAGATGATTCCTCCCGAGCTTGCGATTAATGCAAGTAGAAGTGGAATAAGGGCGATTATGAATGATGTCATCGAGTGAATCGCCTGAGTTGTATATTCAATCGCGACATGAAAGCTGTTCAGCGCAATGATGATGAGTACCATGAAGACAATCGAATAAGCGACTTTGCTAACAGTTGTATTTTCAAAGGAGTTCTGCAGCAATTGCAGGAACATCGAGAAGATTGTAAGCATGATTAATGTTCCAAGTAATTTTCCATTTACAAGAAATTCATGGAAGAGATATTTTAGTAGTCCCGAAGACCACTCCTTTAAGGAAAACTCTTTTTCCCCTTTGATAAAATCGTAAAGGCTTCCCTTCTGGCTTTCAGGCAAAAATCCTCCATATTCATCCTTAATCTCTTCCCAAAACCCAATTAATTCGTCAAAATTAAGGGCTTCTATTTGTTGATCGACAAGTGCCTGTGGATCGAGTACGTTGCTGTCAGACTCCTCGGCAGAGGCTTGTCCACTTGCACTAAATAACAAAATTATGGCGAATATGATCGTGGAGATGAACTGAATCCATTGCTTCATTTTTTTCACCTTCATTTAGGGAGATTAGTTAGAAATTAGTTTGGTATTAGTTGAATGATCGTTTCAATAAGCACAGATAAAATCGGAATCGCCATCGCTAGTATTAAAACTTTTCCTGCCAATTCAATCTTCGAAGCAATCGCACCTTGTCCAGCATCCTTTGTAATTTGAGCTGCAAATTCAGCAATGTAGGCAATGCCAATAATTTTCAAAATCGTTTCCACATATATGATATTCACCTTGGCATTGACCGCTATCACCTCAAGCATATGAATAATCGCGTAGATTTGATCAATTAAAAATAAGAAGATCGAGCATCCGACAAAAACAATAAGTAAAAATGCAAAATTGGGCTTCTGTTCTTTTACAATTAATGCTAAGAATGTAGAGATAAGAGCTACTCCTACAATTTGGATGATTTCAATCTCTGAGCCCTCCCTTACCCTTGGAAAAGAAACACGGATTTAATTTTTTGGAATAATTCATCAACAATCGATGCGACCATAAACAAGATATAAATAAATCCAAACAGTGTAACCCACTGGGCATATTCCTTTTTTCCAACTTGGTCAAGTATTGTGTGCAAGAACGCTACGACAATCCCTACTCCAGCAATTTTAAAGATAATATCTACTTCTAAACCCATGTCTTTTCCTCCCTAAGTACAAATAAGGTCCCAGTTAAGTACACTGCACTATGCTTAAAGTTGGACTAAGGATTACATCAATAAAATGACAACCAATAGTCCTGATAAAAACCCTAAGCTTTTCACTAGCTTTTCGTATTTTGCTTGCCTGTCAAATGCATCTGCTTCTTCACGTTCTAGATGGGTTAACGTTAATTGAATTTGCTTTTGCTGGGACACTCGGTCATG
Source organism: Bacillus yapensis (assembly GCF_005280205.1). Classification (GTDB taxonomy): domain Bacteria; phylum Bacillota; class Bacilli; order Bacillales; family Cytobacillaceae; genus Robertmurraya; species Robertmurraya yapensis. Next base: position 122,482 of record NZ_SUND01000003.1, read on the forward strand.
TCTCCCAAGGGTTTCTCCAAATTGCTTCATAATTTCAAACTCTCCTTGCTTAAAAGCCGTTTGCTTCCAAACCTCAGTCAAGCTTTCCTCCCACGCATCCTTAACAGTTGTTTCAGAATGTGTCAGTTTTTTGGCAAATGATTCAAAAAATATAGATAATGGCTTTGACATTTGGGCAGCTAATCTTCTTGATGCTTCATGCAAAGGAGTATGTCCGTACATAATCTCTGCCTCTAAAGACTGAAGAGCGGATTTTAGCAGACGTAACTGTCTTGGCCTCTCGTTAAAATGCTTAGCAGCTTCAAAGCCCGTCCATGTTGTGGCAAGAATAATCAGTATCGCCCCGATAATCTTTATCATTTAAGTCACACTCACTTTTTCAACAATATCAGAACCATTTCCATCCTTAATTGATGTAATGGTCCCTGGTCCTTCAAGTCGACTCAACCCAATATATCTTTGAAAGATTCCCATCTCAATTAACGGTTTTAAAATCGGACGTTTGCTTATCTCTTCAAGTGAATTTCCATGGGTCGTCATAAATAACTTAATCCCAGCATGAATCGCTTCCATAATCGCATCACAATCTTCTTTCCTACCAATTTCGTCGATCACAAGGACATCCGGACTCATAGAACGAATCATCATCATCATTCCTTCCGCTTTCGGACATGCATCTAATACATCAACTCGGGGGCCAAAGGTAAGCTGTGGAATCCCATGAACACTTCCCGCGATTTCAGAACGTTCATCGACGATTCCAACCTTCTCAGGTAAGAAGCTTGGATTTCCACCTGAAATGATTCGAGCAAAATCTCGTAAAAGTGTTGTTTTCCCTGTTTGCGGTGGGCCAATGATCATCGTATGTAGCCAACCATTTTCATATATATAGGGAGTAAGCTTTTCTGCTATCCCGATCTTTTCCCTGGCAATTCGGATATTAAAGGAAGAAACATCCCTAATCGCTTTAACTGCACCTTGTTCAAGGATCACTTTTCCTGCAAGTCCAATTCGATGTCCCCCGGAAATCGTGACATACCCTCTTCTTAATTCCTCCTCCAGCGTGTAAATCGAGAAGTGGCTGATTTTATTCAATAAGTGAATCGCATCGTCTTCCTTCACGATATACGGCAAAAACCGAGGAGTACCTTTCACGGCCACTTCAATCGGTCTATGAATACGGATTCTAATTTCTTCTACTTCATTCAATAGTAGAGGAGGGAGCTGTTCCAATTGTTCTACCACTCTGTTTGGCAACATCTTCATTACTTGCTCCACTTTGTACGCCTCCTGGATTAATCTCTATCAATTGTGAGAACAACCTATTAAAAATGTATGCCTGCTTGGACACATTATGACTATGTTCAAAAGAATCACCGTTTTTATTAATGGCTCTTTTCTCAAACTTTGTTGCTTATGGAGTTAAGGAGAGTTATTTTTTCCTGTCGTCGAAAAGTAAAGGAAAGTTATTTTCTCCTGTCGTCGAAAAAATAAAGGAAAGTTATTTTCTCCTGTCGTCGAAAAATATAAAGGAAAGTTATTTTCTCCTGTCGTCGAAAAAACTTGGCTGAATAGAATGTAATAAATGTTTCAAACTGGAGGGAGAAATTTGTATTATTATCAGCCGATTTATCGAAAGCCTCCTGATACGACACATCGAAAAAGTGAAATAAAGGTTACGGGGGAAGGTAGGATATCAATCCAGCCAGATACGGCACAAGTACTTATTGGGGTTGAAACAGAAAACACAGAATTAAGGACGGCCCAAGCAGAGAACGCACAAAAAATTTCCGATATCACCCATGCTTTAATAGATATTGGGATCCTCGCTGAAAATATTCAAACGGATAACTTTACGATCTTTCCAATGTATGATTTTGTTGATGGAAAGCAAGTCTTTAGAGGATATCGTGTAGACCATATGCTCCAAGTTACAGTCTTAGATATAGATAAAGTTGGGCTTGTTGTAGATACGGCCGTTGAACATGGGGCGAATCGTGTATCCAATATTTCTTTTCAAATCTTAAACTCTTCAAATCTTTACCAAAGAGCTTTGACAATGGCTGTTGAGGATGCCCTTCAAAAAGCAAAAACCATCGCAAATGCATTTAACCTAACATTAATACCGACACCAAAGTCAGTGGTAGAAGAAAGAAGATTCCTTGAAACACCCATTCCTTTGCAAAAGACGCAAATGGTCTTGAGTGCTTCGACTGAAATTCAACCTGGAAAAGAGGATATAGAAGCAGTCGTAACAGCTGTTTTTTCAACAATGGCCGGGTAGAGAATTCCATTTATTCCCTCTTGAAGAGACAGTCCTGACATTATAAAATACTAGTACAGAGGCTGGGTTGTTCGTTTGGATATGTAGTTTCAACCTATAGTGAGTAATAGGGAATCCTATATGATGAGGAAAGACAGCATGCCTTCACTATGTGCAAGGACGCCTGAAAACCTGATTGCGGATGCCCACCTGGTGGAACAGGTTTTGAAACTCCATATTAATTCGACGGCAGCAACGGCTTTATCTAACATGAATTTTTCAAGCAACAGTCTTAGGGCTGTTGCTTTTTATATTGGTTTGAACGAATACATAAGGATTTAAATCTTGCGAACACTAGAGAGGAAAGGAGTTGGTGGAATCGTGGTTAATCCTAATCAAGATAAATTTTTGAAGGAACAAAGGGACTTAAAACAACAATATTTAGGTGGGGCTAGAGATAATCGGACGGAGAGGACATCTGATCCTGAATATAACAATAAGAATGATACAGATATCTCAGTTGGTGCAACCGGTAGAGAGGTTGAGTAGGAATAAAAAAATCCCAAATGGAAATCACTCCATTTGGGATTTTTTTACGCTGTCTTGGTATTGATTATTTTTTTCGTAAATGTCCAAAAGCCGACATTTACACCTCTTACGTGGTTTAGTGCTTCATATTATTTTCGCACGGCACTTTTCGCTGACTTTGAATGTTTTTAAGAAGAAAAATTGCTATCCATATAACCAATTTATTTCTAGGAGCAAAAATCTTTGCGAAAAGAGCCTTTTATATTATGCACGTGATACGTATGAACCTTCAGCTGTGTTGATGATTAGACGATCACCTTGGTTTACGAAGAATGGAACTTGAACGATTAAACCAGTTTCAAGTGTAGCAGGCTTTGTACCACCTGAAGCTGTATCACCTTTGATTCCTGGTTCAGTTTCAGTTACTTCTAGTTCAACTGTGTTTGGTAGTTCAATACCAAGTGTTTCACCTTGGAACATCATGATTTGAACTTCCATATTTTCTCTTAAGTATTTTAATTCATACTCAATTGCAGTTGCTGGTAATTCGATTTGGTCATAAGACTCGTTGTCCATGAATACGTGTTGATCACCATTTGCATATAGATACTGCATTCTGCGGTTATCAATTTGTGCTTTCGCAACTTTTTCACCAGCACGGAAAGTTTTTTCTTGTACAGCACCTGTACGAAGGTTACGAAGCTTAGAGCGTACAAACGCAGCTCCTTTTCCTGGCTTAACATGTTGGAAATCCATTACACGCCAAAGCCCTCCGTCTACTTCAATTGTTAATCCTGTACGGAAATCGTTAACAGAAATCATGCGTAAAATCCTCCTACGAAACTAAATTATAAGATAATGAGTTCTTTTGTAGAATGAGTTAGCGTCTCATTCCCATCCTTTGTTATTACAGTATCATCTTCAATACGAACGCCGCCAAGTCCTGGTATGTATATTCCTGGTTCTACAGTTACGACCATTCCTGGCTCCAATTTAAGCTCAGATCTGAAGGACAATGCTGGACCTTCATGAACTTCTAAGCCAATTCCATGTCCCGTAGAATGACCAAAATATTCTCCATAGCCCTTTTCAGAAATATAGTCTCTTGTTAACGCATCCGCTTCTTTTCCACTCATACCTGGTTTGATTCCATTAACACCACGTAATTGAGCTTCATAGACGATTTGATAAATTTCTTTCAATTTTGGATCTGGCTCACCGACTGCCAGTGTCCGTGTAATATCAGAAACATAACCATTATAGTAAGCGCCATAATCTAATGTGATGAAATCACCTTTTTCAATGATTTTATCAGATGCCACACCATGAGGGAGAGCAGAACGTTGACCTGAGGCAACGATAATATCAAAGGAAGAAGACGTAGCGCCAGCTTTTCTCATAAAGAACTCTAATTCATTCGAAACATCAAGTTCAGAAATTCCAGGTCGAATGAAATCTAAAATATGCTTATATGCAGCATCAGCAATATCTGCTGCTTCCTTTAATATCTTAATCTCTGCATCGGTCTTAATCAAGCGAATTTTTTCAACTAGCCCAGAAACCGGTACTAACTCTGCCTGGACAGCGTCTTCATATGATTTGAAGCTTGAGAATGTAACATGATCCTGTTCAAAGCCTAACTTCTTGATTCCCATCGCTTTGACTTGTTCTGCGACTTCTTCTGGAATCGTCCCAGTATGTTTGACAATATCAAAGCCCACACATTGCTTTGAAGCTTGTTCAACATAACGAAAATCAGTAATGAACTTCGCTCCATCTAATCCAACTAATACCACACCGCTTGATCCCGTAAAATTGGAGATATAACGACGGTTATAACTGCTTGTAATAAGTAATCCATCGATTCCTAACTTGCCCAAGCTTTCTCTTACTTTTTGTAATTTATCCATAAATTCCTCTCCCCTTCTACATATTCACTAATCTCACAAGCTAGATTTACCTTTATTAAGAATAGTGAGAAAAAAGCAACCTACGAATATTTTACCATACTGTTTTTTACATGGACTATTTTTTCCTCCGTTACGACGATACTTCTTTTTCTCTAACTTCTTGATTTTCACGATATTCCTGCTCTTGGTACTCATATGAAATCGAATAGCCAATAAAGGCACCATATAATGCATACAAGCAAACCGAGGTAATGATCGTATTCAAACTTAAATCTAGAAATGGCTTTATCCCTGGAAAAATTGGATTAAGAATTAAAAAGACTAGAAGAAATATCCCAATTCCAAACCCTATCCCAATGAAAATGCTTTTCATTTTTTTCAATACTGCATAGTACACTAACGCCACTCCAATAGAAAGTACCCCCATCAAAATAATCGAAATCACTGTTCCGAGCCATTGTTTTTTCCAAGCCCCAAGAGCCCAAGGTTCTAATATGACATTGGGATGAATGTCTGTAAAATTAAATAAATAAGCCAAGTACCCGAGTGCACTCCAAAAAATCCCACCAATTAATCCTGTCAATATGACCATTGCCATAAACGAAAGTGGTTTCTCTTTCTGATTTTGTTCTAATTTAGCTTTTTCTGCCATTTTAAGACACCTCCACTAGTATTATGTCCTAGCAATATGATTCCTTTTCATTTCTGTACGAATACTTTTGATGTAAAAAATAATTACTACATTATGGAGGTTTTCTCGACTTTCTAGTAGAATAAAATTAACAAAGTAGCTTTTTGAACGGTTTATAAATTATGTAAATAGTGCGTCAATGTATATAAAAATGCATAAAATGATAATAACATTCCCATAGTTCGTTAGTTTAAAAATAAGAAATATTGCTTATCATGCTTATAGGGAGGTGGCTTTCTTGAAAAATCGAACATCTTTTTATTTTGTTATTGGGATGATCATACTAGCGATAATCGGTGTTGCAAGTCGCTTCATATCCAATCCGACTGCCTTTTTTCAAAGTGTCCTCGTTTTCCTAGTCATCGGATTCGCTATTTTCTTTTTGGTTCGTCGCTTTAACGGAGGTAACCCTCAAAAGCATGAGCAGAGTGCTTTTAGAAAGGCAGCAAAAAAATCAAAGAAACGATTTCAACAAAAGGATATCCGAAAGCCCTCTGTTAAACCAATGAACGGAAACGTCAGCACACTGAAAAAAGGAAAAAATAAAGCAAAATCCGCTGCTCACCTAACCGTGATTGAAGGAAAAAAAGGGAAAAAGAAAAAACGGGCCTCTTTTTAAAGAAGGGCTCGTTTTTTAATGTTTATGAAAGCAACCTTTTAATAGGTCCATTTTTCTAAAAACTTTTTTGCTCTAGCATATCCCAAATCAAATAATTCCTGCTTCTCGTCAGCCGATAGTTGGAAATCTGTTGTTAACACTCCCTCAACTGGAATGAAGATAATATTCTTTTCATGCTTACGAGAGATGTAGCGTGAGTCATGGGCATCTTTCATGGTGTCAAAAATCGCTTCAAATAGATTGATGGCATTATTGATTTGTTTTTTATGATGTTCATTTGCTTGTGAACTGAGCTTTATACCCAGTACTGGACGAACTTTTTTGACATTCTCCTTATCAAATAACCACATTGGAAAATTGCTTAATACCCCTCCATCTACAATCACACTCGAGGTTCTTTCGTTTTTTATTTTGACAGGTTCAAAAAAATAAGGAAGACTACAGCTCATTCTTATCGCTTTTGATATGGGAAATTTACTCGGATCGATCCCATAGTTCGGAAGGTCATCTGGAAGAACAACTAAACGACCATTCGTTAAGTCTGAAGCAATTACTCTTAAAGTTTGCGGAGGTAAGTCTCCAAAGGTTTGAATCCCACGCATTGCTAATTTCGAAGCAACCCACTCTTCTAATTTATGTCCTTTATAAAGACCCATGCGCCAGTAGAGGAGTAACCATTTCGTGACAGATATAGGGAGAATTGTTTTTCGTTGATCAAGTAAATCTTCAAGGGTTAATTCATCAATAAGAGTGTAGATTTCTCGACTCGAATAGTTTACTGCAATCAAGGCGGCTACAATCGAACCCGCACTCGTCCCGGCTACTCGCTTAAACCGTATTCCCCTGTCCTCGATCGCCTGGTAAGCACCTACAAGAGCAAATCCTTTTATCCCTCCGCCAGAGAACACACCGTCGATGTACATCGTCGCCACTCCCTAGATGTGGTTTTGTTTGTAATGGCCAGGCGCTGGAGTAAATTACAAATTGCCATTGTTACATTTTTAATCGGCAATGCGTCCAAATAGTACGGGGGACAAGCAAAAAACACAAAATAAAAATATATTTGTAGCTTTATAGAAAAGATTGATCACTTTCTTGCTGATATCTTCAACAAAGTGCTCAATTCTGGAATAACTTCTGAGCTTCTTTTAGCCTATAAACCTTGTCATAAAACTGGATCGCACAATAGCCAAGCAGTCCCCCAGCGGTGTTTAGTATTAGATCATCGACATCGAAACTTCCGATAGTAAAGACAACCTGTAAGCTTTCCAAGCATAAACTTAAACTCAAGGTTAGAGCTAATGCACCTTTGAATGAAATGCCTCTCTTTTTAGACAATAACACAAGAAAAATTCCAAATGGGATGAAAGCTACGATATTCCCCACCAAATTACTTAGAACATGCCACCCCGATAGATTCTCAGTATAAATAAATATTGTTTTAAACGGGATAAAATTTCCTCTTTGTAAATGGTCTATGAGAATATCAGGGTTTTCAAAATTCCTCTGAAGTTGATGCATGAGAAAGTCCATATCTCTCCAGCGGAACTTAAATAGTATGATTCTAACAATTCCGTACATATAAAAGATAAATAGTCCTAGTACAATAAATCTTTTCATTAATTTCATTCCCTATTCCTTCCCTCCTTGAAGTTAGTATCTGCTGATTCGGGAAACACTGTCACAATTACACCATCCATATTGTCACCTGAAATCTCGTAACGAAGATTGGAAGGTACCTGAATGGTTATATCTTTGGATACAGGGTAATAAGAGATTTCATATTTTTCACCGTTTATAGTAGTTGTTATGGACTTTTGTTCTTTTAGGAAATCCAAATATTCTTCTAAAGCAAAATTCTTTTCCTTCATAATCATGCTGTGAGGCAAACCAACATAACGGATATGCCAAGGTTCATATTGAATACCAGTAACTTCAGTTTTATCCTTTGGATACCGTAAAATAAAGCCGTATTTCCAAGCGTTATTTTCGAGCCACTTTCCTTCAGGTGCTGCCTCCATTTTCATTTGAGTTGATCCCACATCAAGTGATAGACCCAAATTGTGTTCACTATAACCTGCAGGCAAGGCATAGTCAGACCCCATTTCCTGGTAAAGGACACTTTGCTCATCAAAGTCTCGAAATCCACTATTAATCGCAAAATGGTTCACCCCTTCTTTTCCGGCAGCAGCTATCATCTCGGAAAATTTATGCGCAACATCCTCTGACAATTCTATTTCGCTATCCAGCACCACGTACCCCTGTGTCAATTCATGATGCGTAAATAAATTGACAATATCTGATTTTATGCTATTTTGGTGAACCGGATATTCATTATTAACCAATAGTAACTCCCCTTGATAGATTTGTTCTTTTGTAATCTCAATCGTTCTGAAACCTTCGGAGATTCCACTTTTCTCTATTTGAACATTGTTATTTTTTTCATTTTTTTGAACCTCTACTTTATCTTGATTAGACGATTCTTTACCCACAAATACAAAACTCAGACACAAAACTAAGAACAATAAAAATCCCCACTTCTTCATTTCAAGCTCCTCCTTATTCTGATAGATACTAGAATAGGAAAAACTTTTTAAAAAAAGAGTAGGGTAAAGTTTAAATTTTTCTTAAATCCTTTATGAAATTTTTAATTTTGGTCACTTGTAGCACTTTCCTGCGGTAAACGAACTTCAAAAACAGTACGTATCAAACTACTTTCAGCCGTAATCGTTCCATTATGTTGCTCCACAATATTCTTGGCAATGAATAAACCAAGACCTGTGCTATCTTCTCGATGAGTTCGCGCTTTGTCACCGGTATAAAACATATCAAAAAGGTATGGAAGTTCCTCTGGAGGAATACTATCTCCATAATTAACAATCTGCACTACCACTTCTCCCGCATCTACAGACCCGTTAATATCTACAAACTGACCATCATATCCATAACGATTCGCATTAGTTAAAAGGTTTTCAAATACACGAGCTAACAACTCTCCGTCACCCAATATAGGTAAATGAGGAGGAATATTCATTCGGGCTTTCAAGTGATTTTTTTCGAAAATAGGATATAATTCTTCCTTTAATTGATTCAGAAGATCAGATAAATCAATTTGCTTTTTCTCTACTGGCAACATGCCATAGTTCATTCGCGTTATTTCGAATAATTCATCAATCAGTCGTTCTAATCGCTGAGATTTCGTAAAAGCAATCGTTAAGAAATGTCTGACCTGTTCTTTCGTCAACTTCTCATCCTTGAGGATTAAATCTAAATAACCTAAAACAGAAGTGAGAGGAGTACGCAAATCATGAGCCAAATTGACGACTAACTGTTCTTTACTGTTTTCGGAAAAATCTCCTCTTTGTATGGCTTCTTCTAATTTTTCACTTGCTAAATTTATTGCTTGTGCAATAACTCCAAATTCATCATTTGATTGAATATCAACCCGATGTTTGAAGTTACCACCCGCGAGATAATGAATTCCGTTTGATATTTCATTGAAATAGGTAGAATAGGGCTTAGTCAGTAAATAGAAAAACAAGAAAGCAATTGAGATAAATAGGATAAAAAAGAAGTTAAAGTCTCCAATACTTTCTATGAATTGACGAAGTTGGGCCAACGGTTCACCATGAAGAACTCTCGTATGATAATAAAGCTGTAGGCCTTTAAAGAGTAAGTAAGTTACAATACCAGCCAAAAGCATACTTAAACCAAATAATCCGATTAATTTGGAGCGGAAACTGCTTATAAATTTAGCCATTGAATGTATACCCCACTCCCCAAACCGTTTTGATTAACTTGTTTTTTCTCTTATCTTCCCCCAGTTTTTTCCTTAGGGTTCGAATATGCACCATGACCGTATTCCCACCTTCGAAATATGCATCACCCCACACTTTTTGAAAAATATTTTCTACACTATAAACTTTCTTTGGATGACTGGCTAGTAAATACAAAATATCAAACTCTTTCGGCGTTAGCTCCACTGTTTCACCATGAATGGAAACTGTACGTTGATCAGGAGAAATCACGATTTCACCGAATTCTAAGTTTGCTATATTATCATCTACTTTGGGTTGATTAAACTTCATAAATCGCCGTAATTGAGCATTCACACGTGCGACTAATTCAATGGGGGTAAATGGTTTCGTTATATAATCATCTGCTCCAATCACTAGGCCATGTACCTTATCGAAATCAGAAGTTTTCGCACTCAAAAAAATGATCGGCATATTATGATGTTCACGAATCTGACGGGTCACTTCATATCCATCCATTTTCGGCATCATAATATCCAAAATGAGTAAATCAATAGATCGAGTCTGGATCACTTGCAGGGCATCTTCCCCGTTATGTACTTTAAGGACATTGTAACCTTCTTTTTCTAGATGAATTGCAACCAGTTCAGCAATCTCCTCCTCATCATCTGCAATTAAAATCGATATATTTTTCATCTATTACACTCCTACATCAAGTTGCATTTGGGTATTTGGTCATTAAAACTCTAAGCTGCAAAATTTTTGCTAGAGATAAGTTAGCAGCAGAATCTTGATTAACATCGTATAATTTAGAACTTGTATTTTATTGTCTATTATTTCGATTTTTTATTCAAGGATATCACTATTTTTTGGGATTAAGATTAGTTCAATCTCGATAGATTTTCTAAGTATCATCCCTTGGAATTAAAAAGCTTCACCCAAATGGAAAGTACACTTTACATTGTTGATATTGCATGATATGCTCCTCTTATGGAAAGTTCACTTTCCATAAGGAGGACGAACGCATGAACAACCGTTTAGAAGAAATCCGTAAGAAGCGCGGAATTAAGCAAGAAGAATTAGCAAAGGCTCTTGAAGTGTCAAGACAAACAATCGGTTCGCTAGAAAACGGGCGTTATAACCCATCGATCCTTTTAGCGTTCAAGATTGCTCGTTTTTTCGGTATGAGTATAGAAGAAATCTTTATTTATGAGGAGGAGAACAATGTATGAAAAAAACAACTTCGTTATATTTTCTTACCGTTATTGGCGTAGGACTACTAGTTAGTGGTGTATATTTCATCAAAACAATGGAAGATCCACAAGGTATGCTGCGAGTGTTGCCTTATATTTCTTTTGGGCTTGGCTGTGTTATTTTCGGCCACGGTATAGGAGAAATAATCGTGCGACAGGCTATGAAGAAAGATCCTGCCGCAGCAAAACAGCTAGAGATTGACAAAAAGGATGAGCGCAATTTGGCAATCGCTAATCTGGCAAAGGCGAAAGCATATGACATGATGTTTTTTGTGTTTGGAGCCTTAATTTTAGGATTTTCCTTGATGGGTATAGATTTAATCGTGCTATTACTATTGGTTTTTGCCTATCTGTTTATCGTTGTATACAGCACTTATTATCGTTTCAAATACAATAAAGAGATGTAATAGCATATAGATGATAAATGATTAATTATTAAGGAAGAGTTGAAGTGTATTAATCAGCAAAAAAGGAATGACGACGATGACGAAATTATATTATAGTGGTTTAAAATATGGGGAAGATGATGTTGAAGTAAAATTATTGGTAGATATACAGAATGATTGGTTTGAGATAACACATACCAAGGCAGTGTCTCAAGTAATGAATAAATCAACAGGTGAATATATCGTAGTAAATCGAAACACCTTGAAATTTGAGGTTGTTTCATAATACGATGCGAACGCATAATAAAGTAAAAACCACAAAGAGTACATAATATTCTTTGTGGTTTTTTGTTATATTAATTTCTAAGTTTCTTTTTTATAAACCGCATTTTAATTGCGTGTTACAGTTTGTACATGTATTACAACCGCCGAGTTCTTCTACTTTTCCTTTGCGACAAACAGGGCAAGTATTTCCTACTTCAGAGCCAAATGTCACATTTGTTGAACGTATTTCACTAATCGTGTCTACGAGTACAACATGCTGCTTTGGTGCCTCTGATTTTTGTGGAGTTTCCTCAAAGCTATTTTCATCTGCTGTTAAGGTTAATACTTGTGCATCACGAGAACCGTCTACGTAGACTGTACCGCCTTTTGCACCACCACGGTATAATCTCTCGTATACTTTTTCTACTTGCTCAACACTGTACCCTTTCGGCGCATTAACCGTTTTACTGATTGAGCTGTCAATCCAACGTTGGATTACACATTGAACATCAGCATGTGCCTCAGGAGCAAGCTCCATCGCAGTGACAAACCAATTAGGAAGGTTGTTTTCGTCTGCTTCTGGATGCTGTTCTAAGTATTCTTGCACGATATCAGCTTTTACTTCGATAAACTTCCCTAAACGTCCACTTCTGAAGTAAGAGAAGGAGAAGTAAGGCTCAAGTCCAGTTGATACCCCAACCATTGTTCCGGTGCTCACATTTGTTACTCTCTATTATTGAATAGAGGGTGGGATTATCAGTACCCACTCCATATGTCGCCATATGGGTCAGACTATATCATCAACCACGAGTTACTTATTTAGTGGTTGCTCAGCATGTAGTCGTTGAGGGGTCAGCCACGACTTCCCTGCGGATTGTCTGGTAGGTTATTTAAAAACCAACACTTTTGCATTTTTACCTTTTGTTAGCTGGCAAAGCTAGGTAGCAAAAGATACGCCAGAGTTCCCCGCATACAGCTAAGTTTACGCTACATTTTTACAAATGTAGGGGGCAACTTGTTTACCCGTCGGAGCAACAGTTAGTAAGTGCGAGTTACGAATACCGTGTTCTAAAATCGATTCACGAATGTCCTCAGGCATTTTTTTCATAAAGCCTGTTTCAGTGAATGCCTTACGTAGACGATTTGTGCCTTCTTCAGTCTCACCAACTAAGAATGGGAAACTTCCCTTTTCTTTCGCTAATTCAACAGAAGTTCGGTAAGAAGTTGTTGCAATCGTCTCAAACACCTTATCGACTAATTCATTTCCTTTTTCAGAACCGTACTCTGTTTCACAATAGATGAGTAAATCGTGTAATCCCATAACACCTAGACCAACACGACGCTCACCTAGTGCTTGCTTTTTATTCTCTTCAAGGAAGTATGGAGTTGCATTAATAACGTTATCTTGCATACGTACTCCAACTTCTACTGTTTGTTTTAATTTTTCAAAGTTCACTGTTTTGTTTTCTTTATCTGCCATTTCAGCTAGGTTAACCGCTGCAAGGTTACAAACTGAGAATGGTGCGAGAGGCTGTTCCATTTTGTTATCCTAAAGGCTTTTTATCCTTTAGTTCTACCCTTTGATTTCAGCATGCTTTCAGAGCACGTCTTCACTCCTTTGGAACGAAGAGGTAGTTCAGCATATCTTTTCACTTTTTTACAAAAGTGCTGCGGCCTCGTGGCGAGATTATATTCTGTCTTCACAGGTTCACTCGCTATGCGTTGCCCCTGGCCAATCTTTTACAATCGGCCTTCGGTTCGGATTCCCATCTCAGGGTTCCCGCTTCATTCCGCAGTTTTTTACATGAGGCAAACTAAGCTACTCTACCACATGGATTTGTTGCTACAACCTTTTGACCGTATGCTTTTGCATTTGTCATGTCGTTGGCATTGTCGATAAAGAAGATACCTGGCTCTGCTGAGTATGTTGCGCAAATATTGATTAGATTCCAAAGTTCCTTCGCTTTAATTTTACGATAAACACGAACTTTGTTGCCCATCTTTTCCCATTCGCGAACGTCTCCAACATTATGCCATTCTTCGTTATAAGTCTTCATTTCTTGAGGATTATATCCTTCAACATCTGGGAAACGAAGTTCATATTCTGCATCATTCTCAACAGCTTCCATAAATTCTTTAGTTAAGCATACAGAAATATTTGCACCTGTTAAGAACTCTGAATTATGAACTGAGTAATTTCCACCAGTTGTAAGTTTTTCTTCTGCTTCAGCCATAATGCCTTCGCTGAATCCACCTTGTCCAGGAATGCTTCGGTAATTCAAGATTCCTTGATACATTGCTTTTTCTTGCTCTGTAAGTGGAGTAAATTTCAATTTATCTTTTGCATATCTTTTAATCGTTTCATCATTTGTTGTTTCAATTAAGAAACGAAGAATTTTTGGATTTTGCATTTTAGAAATAATAAACTCAATGATGTCTGGATGCCAATCAGCCAGCATGATCATCTGTGCACCGCGTCTACTCCCACCTTGCTCAACCAAATGTGTAAGCTTCGCAATATCATCTAACCATGAAACTGAACCAGATGATTTTCCGTTTACCCCTCTTGCAAGGGCATTACGTGGTCTTAATGTCGAACCGTTTGTTCCAACCCCGCCACCGCGACTCATGATTTCCATGACCTGCTTGCGGTGCTCAGAAATTCCTTCACGAGAGTCTTGAACGAAAGGCATTACATAACAGTTAAAATAGGTAACATCTGTATCAGCACCAGCTCCATACAGAACCCTTCCCGCTGGTACAAAATTCATACTTACGAGCTCATGATAGAATTTTTCAAACCATTCTTGTCTTTTTTCCTCAGTTGTTTCAACTGACGCTAGGCCTGTTGCGTTGCGTTTCGCAATTTGCTCATAAAACAATTCAAGTGGCTTTTCAATAACATCTAATGAACGATTAATAACTCCTGTGCTCGACTCTTCAGGATCGTCCAATACTCCGCGAAATTCTTCATCAACAAGAACTTGAGCTCTTTTCTCTTCCCAATCAATTTGGAGAATTTGTCCTAGCCCTCTAGCAGGGAACTTCGGATCTTCTTTAATGGTAAGAACAACAAAATCACCATTAGTTAGAGTAAGTTTCTCAGTGTCCTTAAACGTGTATCGGTCCAACATAACCAACCGTGAAACACCCTTGTGAGTGATTTTCATATCTGGGGTGATTGGATGAACTTGAGGAAACAAACGGATATCCTTGTTCAAGCGCTCCACATCAATATTCAATTTTTGTCCTAACGCAACAGACATACACACAACTCCTTTAAATGTACTTCTTTAAATCTATTGAAAAAATAATAGAAAACATATGCTCAAATCTAGCTGTCCAATAAATTACTCTTAATGTATCACTTTGACTCCACGAAATCAATATATAGTATCTTAAATATTTTCACACATACTACATATTGTGTCGCGAGCAAAAAAATAAAATTTTGTCAAACGTAAAAAAAACTATAAAACGGAGAAAAATGGAGATTGTGACGAGTTTTCAGCAAAAAATGATAAATTTTAGCAAATTTCGCTACTTGCACTTTAATAGTCATGGTACGAAAGTTCCATATCGATATTCATATCCTCTTATCTAGCTCAAAAAAGAAAAAAACGACAATGTCGTTTCAAAATCTCTGACCTTGAAACGACCCTCATCGTTTATCTTTTGTAGTTCCACTCATCGCTTTCATATCTATCTTTCGCTAATTGAAGAACATATTCCATTTGTTCTTCTGACAACTCAAATGGTTTTAATTCAATATTGAGTCCATCCTCAAATCCTTTTTTAAAGGCAACTTTTGCTTCGTCTAAAGAAATTTTTCTAGGACTTATATCATTCATGGCTACAGCTTTACTTTTAAAAGCTTTCTTCATTCTTTCTTTGACTCTATCATTTGAGTAGTTAAATAAACTAAATAACTTATCTTCATCTAGATCAAGTAAAATCGAACCATGTTGAAGAATAACTCCCTTTTGTCGAGTTTGCGCACTTCCTGCCACTTTTCTTCCCTCAACAACTAGTTCATACCAGCTTGGAGCATCAAAGCAGACAGCAGAACGAGGATTCTTTAACGACTCTCTTTCCTCCGCTGTTTTCGGAACTGCAAAGTAAGCCTCTAAACCTAACTGATGAAACCCCTTCAAGATTCCTTCCGAAATAACACGGTAGGCTTCCGTCACCGTTTTAGGCATTTCAGGATGCTCTTCAGAAACAATGACACTATAGGTAAGCTCCTGATCATGAAGAACACCTCTTCCGCCAGTTGGACGGCGAACAAATCCAAGTCCATGCTCCTTAACGGCTTCCATATTTATTTCTTTTTCGACTTTTTGAAAATAACCGATCGATAATGTCGCTGGATTCCAACCATAAAAACGAATAACCGGTGGAATTTTCCCAGCACTATGCCAATCAAGCAAGGCTTCATCCAAAGCCATATTGAATGACGGAGACTGGTCTCCCGAATCAATAAAACCCCAAATTTCCTTCTCCATATGTAACCCTCTTTTGTCCATAAAATTCATGCCATTAGCCGGACACTGAATAATAGCATAACAAATGCCGCTCTAAAATTAAAGAAAGAGGTTTTTCCAAATCAACTATTCCTTATAGTTGATTTGAACTATAATCAATATATAGTGTTTTTGAAGAAGCTTTCTTTTCGGAGGGAAGAATCATGATGAAAAGAGTCATATTTTATTTCATGGCGATAATATTTTTCGTCATATATTTTCAAATTCTTAAATTTATCTATACCACGTTTATACCAATTACCGTCATCACAGATATCATAGTCATTTTCATCACGTTGATTGTTCTAATGCCTCTATCTATTTATACAACAACTAAAGCATTTGAAGTTATAAGATCATAATAACTCAACTGATATGTTTGAACAGATACTAGATACATAAAAAAGAAAATCTAGAACTTTTTGATTATCCTTTACTAACATGCGGAAATCCCTATATAATATTATGTGGCGTAAGCTTTTTGGAAGGAGAAACGGACATGAATTCACTTTATATTTTACTAATAGTAGTAGTTGCCTTTCTTTTATACAGCCTAATCATGTGGCTATATCAAAGAAAAATCGTTAAGACATTAACTGAAGAAGAATTCCGTGCTGGATATCGAAAGGCTCAATTAATCGATGTTCGCGAGCCGAATGAATTCGATGCAGGACATATTTTGGGAGCAAGAAACATTCCTCTTTCCCAATTTAAAATCAGAATGAAAGAAATTCGTCCAGATAAGCCTGTTTATCTATATTGTCAAAATGGTTTACGCAGTGGACGAGCTGCTCAGAGCTTATATCGTAAGGGCTACAAAGACCTATCGCAGCTAAACGGCGGATTCAAGAAATGGTCAGGAAAAATTAAATCAAAGAAATAAAAATTGTTCGTACATCACTTTTATTGAAGTGGTGTACTTTTTTTATGCATAAATACGAGGCACTTACATAAGTTTTGTAATTGTATCGAGAGTAAGCCTTGAAATAACTAAAAGAATAGGGGGATTACAAATGAATATTATTCGTGCTTATGAAGCAGAAAGAAATATAAGAAATGGGATGAGCACAATTTTTGTCGACGGCTTTTATCAGTGGCTGAAATATTTTTCAAAGGATAAAGCTAAACTCTACAAGACATTTGCCCATATTTTTAATAGGGACGTCTTTTATATAGTTGTAGTTGACGACAGTATAGCTGCTCTTGCAGCCTGCACCACTAACAATATACCTTCAGTAAGATTGAAATATAGTGAATTTAGAAGGCATCTTGGTTTATTCACAGGAAGTATTGCTTATATGATTCTTAAAAATGAATTTGAAAATAAACAATATCCTTTTCAAATCTCTGAAAATATGAGTGCTATAGAGTTTGTTGCAACGTCGGTAAATTATAGGGGAATGGGAGTGGCAACTGAACTGCTAAAATCGATAATAGAATCAACTTCATATGACGAATATGTTTTAGAGGTAGCAGATACTAACACAAATGCTATCAAGCTTTATGAAAAACTGGGTTTTGCAGAGTTCATGCGTATACCTCAAAAGAATAGTAAAAAAAGTGGTGTCAATTATCTTGTATATATGAAGTATGTGAAGATAAAGGACATTGAATTTCAGGAGCCAATCCTTTGATTTGAAAGCTAATCAAAAATATAAAAAGGATAGATGCTTCAGGAGAAGTCCTGTTCATCTATCCTTCAAATTATTAATTCTTCTTATATCGCAAAATTGGCTTTCTGGCCGCTGTTGTTTCATCAAGTCGACCAACAACAGTTGTGTGTGGTGCCTCTTGAACGATTTCCGGATTCTCTTCTGCTTCCTTCGCAATTTGAATCATCGCATCGATAAACGCATCGAGTGTTTCCTTAGATTCTGTTTCAGTTGGCTCAATCATAATACACTCTTCCACATTTAATGGGAAGTAGATAGTTGGTGGATGATAACCAAAGTCTAATAGACGTTTTGCAATATCAAGTGTTCTAACTCCAAGCTTCTTTTGACGCTTTCCACTTAACACAAATTCATGCTTACAATGCTTATCAAATGGAAGATCAAAATACTCCGCTAATCTTCTCATCATATAGTTCGCATTCAGTACTGCATTTTCCGTCACGGCTTTTAATCCATCTGGACCCATTGTGCGAATATACGTATAAGCGCGGACATTGATACCGAAGTTTCCATAATAAGGCTTCACACGACCAATTGATTGTGGACGGTCATAATCAAGTACGTACTCTTCGCCTTTTTTCGTCACAATTGGTTTTGGTAAAAATGGAATTAAATCTGCCTTCACACCGACTGGACCTGAACCTGGTCCACCGCCACCGTGGGGGCCTGTAAAGGTCTTATGAAGATTTAAATGCACAACGTCAAAGCCCATATCTCCAGGTCTTGCTTTTGAAAGAACGGCATTTAAATTTGCTCCGTCATAATACAGCTTTCCGCCCGCACTATGGACAATTTCTGCCATTTCTAAAATATTTTCTTCAAATAATCCAAGTGTGTTCGGATTGGTGAGCATTAATGCCGCAGTATCCTCACCTACAACATTTCTTAAATCCTCTAAAT
The DNA here is from genome assembly GCF_005280205.1 of Bacillus yapensis. Classification (GTDB taxonomy): domain Bacteria; phylum Bacillota; class Bacilli; order Bacillales; family Cytobacillaceae; genus Robertmurraya; species Robertmurraya yapensis. The sequence continues at coordinate 141,247 of NZ_SUND01000003.1, forward strand.
CTACAAGACCTTGCTCGTTAGATTTTACCGTGATGGTTTCAAAGCCTGCAACTGTTGCAGAAGCAGGGTTTGTTCCATGAGCAGAGTCAGGAACGATAACCTTCGTTCTCTTTGCATCCCCGTTTGCTTCATGGTAAGCACGGATCATCATCAAACCCGTCCATTCTCCGTGAGCTCCTGCTGCTGGCTGCAATGTCACTTCATCCATACCTGTAATTTCAATTAAATGCTCCTGCAGATCGTACATCAACTCTAACGCACCCTGTACTGAGCTTTCATCCTGCAATGGGTGAATATGAGCAAACCCATTAAAACGAGCAACATTCTCATTAATCTTCGGATTGTATTTCATTGTGCAAGAACCTAATGGATAAAACCCAGAATCAACCCCATGATTACGTTTTGAAAGGGCTGTATAGTGACGCATAATATCGAGCTCTGCTACTTCCGGTAATTCAGCCTCTTCTTCTCGTAAATAGCCTTCAGGAAACAGCTCTTTCACGTCTACTTCTGGAATATCCATTTCAGGGAGGCTATAGCCGATTCTGCCAGGTGTGCTTAGTTCAAAAATCAGCGCTTGATCTTCTTTATGCATGATAATCCCCCAATTCTTGTGCAAATGTGTCAATTTCTTCTTTGGTTCTTAATTCTGTTACGGCAACCAACATATGATGAGAAAGCTCTGGATAATCTCGACCTAAATCATACCCGCCAATAATTCCTTTTTGTAAAAGAGCTTGGTTAACTTCCTTTACAGGCTTTGCTAATTTAATGACAAACTCGTTGAAAGATGGTCCTTCAAATACAAGCTCTAAACCTTTTTCCTTAAGCACTTTTTTCGAATAGTGAGCTCTTTGAATATTTTGCAAAGCCATCTCTTTGACACCCTTTTTACCAAGGGCTGTCATTGCTACGGAAGCAGCTAATGCATTCAAAGCCTGGTTAGAACAAATGTTAGAAGTCGCTTTATCTCGACGAATATGCTGTTCACGCGCTTGAAGGGTAAGAACAAATCCTCTTCTGCCTTGGTCATCTGTTGTTTGCCCAACTAAACGACCTGGAACCTTACGCATTAATTTCTCTGTTACTGCAAAATAACCACAGTGTGGACCACCGAACGCTGTTGGAATCCCAAATGGTTGTGCGTCACCGACAACAATATCCGCTCCGAATTTTCCTGGAGGTGTTAAAGCTCCAAGGGAAAGTGGATTGCTTGATACAACGAACATCGCTTTTTGACTATGAATGATTTCCTCTAATTCTTTTAACGGTTCCACTCTTCCAAAAAAGTTTGGATATTGAACAATTACTGCTGCAATTGAATCATCCATCATATTTTGAAGAGCAGCCAAGTCTGTTACGCCATCTTGCTGAGGGATTTCTACAACTTCAATGTATTGACCCTTCGCATATGTTTTCACTACTTCCTTTGATTCCGGATGAACTGCACTTGAAATCAACACTCTCTTCTTCTTCGTTTGACCAGTACTTAGCATTGCAGCTTCAGCAAGAGCAGTACCGCCATCATACATGGAAGAGTTTGCTACATCCATACCAGTTAGCTCACAGATCATCGTTTGAAATTCAAAAATCGCCTGAAGCTCCCCTTGTGAAATTTCTGGCTGATAAGGCGTATAAGCTGTATAAAATTCTGAACGAGATAGAACATGATCAACAATTACAGGCATATAGTGGTCATAAACTCCAGCCCCAAGGAATGAAGTATTTGCTCTCAAATCAGCATTTTTACCAGCTAAACGTGTTAATTCCTTCAATAAAGCTGTTTCCGATTTTGCTGCTTTAATCTTGTATTCACCTTTAAATTGAACACTTTCTGGAATATCGTTGAATAGCTCTTGTACAGTAGATACGCCAATCGTATCTAACATCGCTTTTTGGTCTGCTTCTGTCATCGGTAAGTATCGATGTTTCATTGTTGATTCTCCTCTCTTACTTCGCTCTTTTATAAAATGGGGTAGGAATTATTTTCGCTTTTACTTTCTTACCTCGAATCTCTACTTCTACTTCAGTTTCCAATGTGCTATAGGCTTGATCGAGTAACGCAAGACCGATATTAGTCTTTAAAGTAGGTGACAGTGTACCAGTGGTTACTTCACCAATTTGCTCGTCACCGCTGTAAACAGCATAACCATGACGTGGAATTCCGCGTTCAATCATTTCAATACCTACTAATTTTCGTGGAACACCATTCTCTTTTTGCTTGACTAATGCTTCTTTCCCGATGAAATTTGCCTCTTTATTCAGCTTAACAGCAAAACCAATGCCCGCTTCTAAAGGAGAAATCTCCGGAGATAGTTCTTGTCCATATAAGGCTAGAGTTGCTTCAAAGCGCAAGGTGTCACGAGCGCCTAATCCACAAGGAAGAACACCTTCTTCTTTTCCTGTCTCTAAAATACTGTTCCAAATATGAACGGCATCTTCACTAGCACAGTAAATTTCAAAACCATCTTCACCTGTATATCCAGTTCTCGAAACAAGTGAATTTTTACCAGCAACTTCTATGTCCTTTTGAAACTTAAAAGATCCAATTTTATCAAGCTCAGTGGCTGTTAACTTTTGTAAAACCGCTTCTGCAAGAGGACCTTGTAAAGCAAGCTGAGCTACATTTCCAGAAATATTATGAATGGTTACACCATCTTCAAGGTGCTTTTCAAGCCATGCATAATCTTTTTCAATATTTGCTGCATTGACGACTAAAAGGTAGTCTTCATCAGCACGTTTGTAGACGAGTAAATCCTCTACTGTTCCTCCATTTTCGTAACACATGGCTGTATATTGAGCGCCACCTGTACTTACTTTAGAGATATCATTTGTCATCATTTTCTGAAGATAGGGAAGGCTGTTAGGTCCTTTTACTTCAATTTCTCCCATATGAGAAACATCAAATAGACCTGCTTTTGTACGAACTGCCTCATGCTCCTCCTTAATACTTGAAAACTGAACTGGGAGGTCCCAGCCACCAAAGTCAATGGTTTTTCCCCCATAATTTTTGTAAATATCAAATAGTGGCGTGCGCTTTAATTGCGACATTTCATGTTCCCCTTCCTCCAGATTATTTGAATATCTAATCCGCTAAATAGCGAAGATTTTCATTTCTTAGAAAAACAAAAAGGACAGAGTACCCCCTTTTCAAAAAAAGGAAGGTCTCTGTCCTGGCACCTGAAAGTTTACCTAGCTAAATTCGACTCGCAGTTCTTACAACTGCTCACCTCCATAACTTAGGCTTTCCCCTTTGGTGGCTTCCATAAAGAAGCACTCTCCAGAGCTGCGTCAAACAAGTGTACTTTTGCCTGAGAGATTCACAATTTCTTGCTTGCTCCTTCGGCGCTACAAAATGTAGTCTCTCCCCTTGTTCTCATCCGCGATTCATAAAATTTACCAAATTGGTCATACTAACCTATACAGTAAATATATTTGTCAAACCCCTTGCTTAAAATACGAATAAAATTTAACATTAAGTTTCATTTCATTCGTACTATAACGATTGTTTTTAAAACACACTAATCATTTCATTCGTCTTTACATGTTATATTATAAAATTTTTAACTTTCAAATACATCCTACCATTTACATATTATCAGGGCAATACATTTTTATAGAGCATTTGGATGTGGTCGCTTATTTTTCACAAAAAGGAGCTGTTTTTATGGCGGTAGACATCGAGTTTGATTCCTCATGGCTAGATGGATTCTTTCAAAAAATTGAGGATGATGGACCTTGGGGAAATTGGGATCTTTATAAGCTTGCCATCGAGGTCGAAAAGCATACTGTCATTGAAGACTTTGAGGGATTACAAGCTCCCAAGCATTTACCGAACTTAACACCGCTTCCTCATCAAATCGAAGTGGCTAAGCAAGTAATAGAAAATATGAATGGGAAAGCAATTTTAGCAGATGAGGTTGGACTTGGAAAAACAATCGAAGCTGGACTCATTCTGAAAGAATATATGATTCGTGGTTTGGTTAAGAAGGTGCTAATTCTTGTACCCGCTTCCCTTGTTTCCCAATGGGCGAGTGAACTTACAAGCAAGTTTTATATTCCTGCTGTCGCCCAAAAAAAGAGCTATGTGTGGGAGCAATGCGATGTGGTCGTGTCATCTATTGACACGGCTAAGCGTAATCCTCATCGGGATATTATTTTTGGACTGGATTATGATCTCATCATTATTGATGAAGCACATAAACTCAAAAATAATAAAACAAAAAACTATGAATTTGTCCAAAGCTTAAAAAAGAAGTTTTGTTTATTGTTAACAGCCACACCCATTCAAAATCGGATTAGTGAAATCTTTAATCTTGTTTCTCTCTTAAAGCCTGGCCACCTAGGCAATGAAACGGTCTTTTACGAAAAATACAAGAGGGATTCTCGTTCCTTAAATGACGACCAGCATTTAAAAGAGCTCGTTAATAAAGTTATGATCAGAAACCGTCGTGCTGATACGGGCATCGAGTGGACGGAGCGGCATGTTGAAACCATCCCGATTCAATTTTCAGCTGGAGAGAAAGCTCTGTATGATGCGGTCTCTGAGTTACGTAGCGAAGACAATTGGATGGCGACAAGCGCATTTTCTGTCATGACCCTCCAGCGCGAAGCTTGTAGTAGTCGTGAAGCTGTATTCGTTACATTAAAGAACATGCTGAATAAGAAGGAAGATCCCAGCCCTTATTTCCAGGCACAAATCGAAAGTCTCATTGAAAAAGTTCAAGCTGTCCAAATGAATTCTAAAGCAGAAAAAGCGCTCGAATTGATTAAAAAAATAGATGATAAAGTGATTATTTTTACCGAATACAGAGCAACACAGCTATACCTACAGTGGTTTTTAAAACAGAATGGGATAACGTCTGTTCCTTTTCGTGGTGGGTTCAAACGTGGAAAGAAGGATTGGATGAGAGAGCTTTTCCAAAAGCATGCCCAAGTGTTAATTGCGACTGAAGCAGGCGGGGAAGGAATTAATCTTCAATTTTGCCACCATATTATCAATTTTGATTTACCTTGGAATCCAATGCGTCTCGAACAAAGGATTGGTCGAGTCCACCGACTTGGACAAGAGCAAGACGTTCACATTTATAACTTCGCCACTAAGGATACAGTGGAAGAGCATGTACTCAAGCTTCTTCATGAAAAAATCGCCTTGTTTGAAAAAGTCATTGGCGACCTAGACGATATTCTCACAAAGCTTGAGTTTGGTAATTTCGAAGACTATCTAGTCGATATATTCGGACATTCCACTTCTGAAGGTGAAATGAGAATTAAAATGGACAACTTAAACTCCATGATCCAACTAGCTGAAGAAATTAAGGAGAGTGAATCTAGTGCAGCAGCAGGAAATTCATCAATTTCTTGAAAACTACTTTCAAGCAAACGGATGTGAGATTGTTGAAAACGAAAAGGGCTATATGACCGTACAGCTGACGATTGAGCTCGATAAAGAATTAATGAATAGACCTTTTTACTGGCATTATTTAGAGAAAACCGGTGGCATTCCTAATCCAATGAAATTAACTTTTATCACCGATCAAAATGCCGCTCCTGAAGAAATAAAAGGAGAGGTCATTCATTTCGGTTCACCACGCCTTCACCAAATCTTTGAATCGACCAAAAATTTGGCTGGTTACATTCGCTTATATGAAAAACAATCGCTTAGTTACGGACAACAAGTTTCCTTAAGACCTTGGCTCGGAATGAACTTAAAAATCTCCTATCAATGTGACCGTAAACGTGATGTTTTTAAATCAATCGGTCTGCAGCTGATCAATGGCCAGGTCGTTGAAAACTTTCACGAAAGGCTCCTTGAACTTCAGCTCACACCCAAAATACCTGATTATTCATTTACCTTGTCTCCCCTCATCATGCCTAAGAGTGGCGTAATGAGGATCGAAAATCTGCTGCGGAATGAAATCGAGGTTGAGGACCACAATTGGGCAATGGAAGCTAGGGAGCGTTGGCAAAAAGACCTTCAATTGCTAGAGCATTTTTACGAGGAAGCAGAGGAAAAAGGAGAAAGTTACGAGAACGAAAAAAAAGCCCTCCAAGAGCAATACGAACCCAAAGTAAAGATAACAATTGTCAATGGCGGACTTTTTTATTTAACTGAAAAAGCTGTTTGAAAGGTAAGTCTATTGCCCTCTACTTACCTTTCCTTTTTAGAGTTCCCATAAAAATATATGGAAGTATTCCAAACCAACGAAACAAAAAGCTCGCCTTTTCCTCTTTTCGTTCCTGCTTCATTTTCACACGAACATCCTTTGGCTGATCGATATATTTCACAACAGTCTGTGTTAAATACTTAACATAGTCATTCGTTTTCATTAGATATACCTGCCTTCTGATAATGGTCTCTTTCAGTATGCAGTATATCCTGATACGTACTTTCTAATCCTAGTTCTTCTCCAACCACTTCGTTAGTTTTTTCAAATCTCTATTATAATAACCAATCCCCATTGCCTCTTCAGTAGTATCAAACTTAGACCGTAGGGTAATTTGCAGAAGATTAGCTCCCCCAGAAGTGATACTATAAGTCACCAAACCTTTTTCATAAGTAAAGCTTCCCGATGTTTCAGAACTACCTTCCTGCAATTGTTTTTCTACTTGCTGCAAGGATTGCAAAAAGTAATATTGATTTCTTTCAAAGTTCTCAATTTCAATAAGAGATCTTTTCTCGATAACGTATTGATTAAATTGGACAGATAGAAAGATCGTAAACAGAAGCAAAATACAGAGGGTAACTGGAAACATAAAACCTTTTTCATTCATACTCATTCCCCCTTTGTAATGAAGGAAAAAATAGTAGCCTCTTTTATCTGATTAAAGCTCGTCTCCACTACAATCGTGACCGATTGAGCATTTCTAGCAAAAGACACAGATTGTACATTCTGTAAAACAACCTCATGGCCTGTTCCATTTACTTGTTTACGAAGTATGTTTTGATACTTTTGATAGGTGCTCACGTCCTCCCCATTTATTATTCTCAACTGACCATTCACAACCTCAACACTCTCACCCGCCTGAACTTCTTTTTTCAATAGATTCACAAAAAGCTCCCACTCCATATTCTGTATCCTCGACTCAACGGAATGAGAATTAAAGATAATTTGAAATATGATTGGCAAAAACGTCGAAATAACACAAAAAATTGAGAAAGCAAACAACATTTCAAGCATGGTAAAACCATGGTCATTTAACCCTTTCGCACTTTTCTTGCGCTCGTTGAAAGGCATCTTCATAATTCACACACACCCTTTTTGGCTCCCCATCACTTTCTTTCTCCCAAGTAACTGCAAATACAAATTTCTCTCTTGTTATTGATTTGTCTTCAGCTGCACCCTCTATTACATAACTTTGAAGAACTTCGTAAACTATATGTGTTGCCTGTACCTCCTGCTGAATATCTAGTGACTGCTTACTGACATGTATATAGAGAGGAAGAAGACTAACCGTCATAACCATCCAAATGGATAATGAAAGAAGAAGTTCTACCAAGAAAAAACCTCTACAATTCCTTAACATAAAACCTTCCCCTTCCTAATTGAAAGGTCATTTGAAATTTTTCTTCCCCAATATAAATAAAAATCGAGCCAATACTGCTAATGCTTCCATTGGAATGAAAGCGGAAGTGTAGCTTTTGTGAACCTTCTGAAACGGTAATCTTGTTAGAGTACTCTCTTCTCAGCAATGTCTCCCCATTTTGCTTTGAAACATAGTAATAATGATCGGAACTAATAAAATTGACATTTACATACTTCTGATTCGTTAGTACATATTGCTGGGCATACAAGAGATCCGACTTCAATTGAGAAAAAAAGAGCTGTTCTTCGAGCTGTTGATTGTGAGGTCGTAACAAGAGGACTGAAAGAGACATGATCAGGAGGAAAATACTTAAGACAAACAAGGATTCAAGGAGGGTAAAACCGTGATTATTATTGTGCAACAGCGGTTTCTTCAGCCGGCGGAATAACACTTCCATCTGCTCCAATCGTGACCTTTTCTCCATTTGGACAAGAGGTTTGCGTTAAATACTTCTCCTCTTTAAGCTCATCAATATTCGATGGCAGCCTATTTTGATCCATTTCAAATGCCTGTACCTGCGCCTCTACCATTCGAACGAAAGCCTCACACCCTTTGGTGTTTATCGTCGAGTTGTTCTTCGTCACATTCGGTATCGTAATAATAAGCAGCACAGAAATAACGAGAAGGACAATCAGCATTTCGATTAGGGTGAATCCAGATTCTTTATTTTGTTTCAGCCATTGCAATAGTGTCGTACTTCTTTTATTTTTCACTTTAATAGCCCCTTTCTAAAATCCATCTAATAATTGAAACATTGGTAGCAATATCGCTAAATACATCGATACGATGATGATTCCAATAAAGGAATACAATATGGGTTGGATAATTTTAAAGCATTTATCGGTCTTTAGCTCGAGTGTGGACATGCAGTACTTACTATAGAAGAGAAGCTCCTGTTCAAGCTTGCCGTTTTCTTGCCCATGCTTGACGATAAAGGATAATTCCTCTTCAAAAAACTTATACCGCTTTAAAATATCTTCGAATGAATTACCAGTTGAAAGCTGCTCCTGCATTTCTTTCCCTAACTGGCGATCAAATGAATGCTTATCATGTTCCTCAAATAACTTCAGAGACTCTAAAATCGACAAGCCCCCGCCTAATAAATAGCTAAGTTGAATGGAAAAATAATGGGTTGTAAAAAGGCGATAGAACGAACCTAAGAACGGAGTCGAGGATAGAAGCGTCTTCTGTTTAATAGGAGAAAACTTTTTAAACTTAAAGAAGTAATAATTGAGGGATAGAAATAGAGTAAGTAAAGTGACACACACAATGAGAGGAAAAATATCTCCTGTAAAATAAACTACCTTCATAAATAGATTAGGTTTCAAATTCATCGATTGAAACAGGGATGTATATTGAGGCAGGAGAATTTTTTCCACAAACAAAAACAAGAAAAACGTCATGAAGATCAAAACAACAGGATAAACGAGGAGTTTTTTCAATTTTTCCGTATCGGAATTTCTTCGTAGCATCATCGCACTACCATCACGAAAAGCGTCTGATAAAGAGCCATGCTGTTCAGCAAAGTACACAAAGCCGACCAATGTTTTATGAAACCGCAAATCCAATAAAATTTTGTGTAATGGGTGACCTTCCTTTAAATCACTCAAAAATTGAGTAACTTCCTCTTGATGTGCTTTTTTCATTTGATAGGATAACGATTGAATTGCGTCAGCAAGGGGATAACCTCTTGCTAATAGCTCACCCGTTTTCTTAAGAAAATCAGCTTGCTCCTTTAACGACCATTTACGTCTTTTCATCTTCATAAACCCATCGCTCATATTCGGATTCCTTAATGTAGCCTAATGCGATGCCTTTCTTGATAACATCCTTTAACGTCTTATACGGATATGCCTCTTCATTATGCATAACACTTGTTAATGCTCTGCCCGTTAATAACTCAAATACACTAGCTCTTTTTAAGCGATGATTGGTAAAGCAATAAGGTGGGCAGATGCCTTCGCAAAAAGGACATTCTAATTCCACTAATCTTTGCGCAGCAACCGCCACAAGCGTTTGTTCCACTTCTAATTTATTGACTCCAAACTCCAATAAGCGGTAAATCGCTCCCTTTGCGTCCCGAGTATGCATGGTGCTTAAAACGAGATGCCCTGTTAAAGAAGCACGCACAGCTATCTTTGCCGTTTCGCTATCGCGTATTTCGCCGACCATAATAATGTCTGGGTCATGCCGTAAAATTGCTTTTAAGCCTGTGGCATATGTCACCCCTGCTTTTTCATTTACCTGTACCTGCAAAATGGATTCTTGCTCCTTCTCAATTGGATCTTCAAGGGTAATGACATTTCGGTCAAAAATATGGGAAACTTCGTTTAGTAAGGAATATAAAGTCGTGGATTTCCCAGATCCAGTTGGACCTGTAAGGATCACTAATCCGTGGGCATGATTAAGGAGCGCTAATAATTTTGTCGTAATCTCAGGGAAAAGGGAGATTTTATAAAAAGGAATTTGCTCTTGCTGAGGGAGGATACGGATGACGAGGCTTTCTTTTTGGTTTGCCGGCAAAGTAGATAAACGAAGTCCAACGTCAAAGCCTTTATATTGAATGGAAAAGGCTCCGCTTTGAGGACGTCTTTTTTCTCCGATATCCATGGATGCAGTAAATTTGAAATGAGAAATTAATCTGTCGCAATCTTCTTTCGGAAAATGGAATCTAGGGACCAGTCTGTTCCCCATTCTAAATTGGATGAGAGTATCTTTTTTGCGAGGAACAATGTGGATGTCTGAGGCATTATTTCGAATAGCATCTTTCACAATGCGGTCGGCTATCGCTTCAATTGATTTCAAAAATAATAACACCACCTTTTCTTATCTCTAACTGATTTATTTCGACAGATTTCCTCCTTTTCCTTCTTAGACACATAATGTTCGAAAATTGCCCACATTTTTCCTATCATAACCTGCGAATACCTTCAAAACCTAAGGATGTTCAATAATTCGCCATTTAAATGTGAACATTTTCTAAACTTATAGTGATTACAGTGTTAACCTCTATCCCCTGTATTATAATGGAATAAAATTATGCGGCCCTGAGGTGAATAATATGGAGAAGACACTAAAAATCACGAACGTACTATCTGATCCAACCCGTTACTATATTTATCAGTACATTACCAAAAGACATCAAGACGTAACCGTTCAAGAGATTGCTGATCACTTTGAGATCCATCCAAACGTAGCGAGATTACACCTAACAAAGCTAGAAGATGTCAATATGCTTATTTCTGAAACGAAGAAAACAGGTAAAGGTGGAAGACCAAGTAGACTTTATCGACTTTCCGATGATGTAATCCAATTAAACTTTCCATTCAGAGATTATCAATTGCTCTCCAAAATTGCCATTGAGACATTTATCTCTTTAGGTGACGAAGGCAAGCAAGCTTTATTTACGACTGGTAAAAAATTCGGGGCTGAATTAATCAATCAAGACATATCCAGAAATCAAAGCCAAGAGGACCTATCTTTTGAACAGAAGTTAACTATTCTAAAAAATGCTGCGACAATGGCAGGCTTTTATCCTGAATTTGAAGCAAACGACGACTATTCAAAGATTTATTTTCAAATTTTTAATTGTCCATTCAAAGAGTTGGCTCATGAGCATACAGAAACGGTATGTACGACACATTATGAATTTTTAAAAGGAATGTTTGAATCATTATTTGATAAAGTGGAATTAATCGAAAAAGAAAATATGCTTGATGGATGCAGTTCTTGTTCTTATCACGCATTAGTTGCAAAGTAGAAATTCAAACTATTATTTACTTTTTGTTGCCGTTTACTTTATAATATGAAAGTGATGGACTCGCAGGAAAAAGGAGGGAAAACATATGGATCGTATGTACAGAGTAATGGGCTTCTGGACTGGTATCTTCGCCGTGATGTTCTACCTAGGCGATATGTACACGATGTCTCTAGTTTTCTTTGGTCAAACAGGATTTTTTGTATTGCTTAGCTACTTAAAGCTAACTGAACGTATGTATATTTATGTTTTTGGAGCATATTTAACTGTCTTCTTCATAGGATTTACATACTATACAACATTCCTCATGACTCCAGGAGTGGGACATTAATAAGCACGTCAGAACTCATCTATACTTAATATAAAAAAGCGATGGAACTCCATCGCTTTTTTATATACCCTTTTTCTGAATGCACACATGGAACAGCGAGCTCATGCCTGAAGGAAGAATAAGACTTCTAATCGCACGATTTCTGCGACTCACTTCTGAAAAAGGATTCGGGTCATAATGGTCTTCTAATTCCTGTAATAGCCCAATCGATAGGAAAAACTCATCTTGCCGTTGCTTACTAACAAAGCATAAGCCTTCTTTTTCTCCTGAACGAATCAATCCATCAAAATGAATATGGCTGGTAATATCCATCTCACCAGGCTCCTGCAAAACATTATGTACCTGTTCGTGCTTGTAATAACCTCTTAAGCTTCCGTCTCGATGAATAGGCTCCATCCATTCTTCATCCGTATATCCATAATCTACGGATATCACTAATCCTCGTTCTAGCATTTGCGAAATTCGCTGAACTAGCTCTTCCATCGCTAATGGGATTTCAATTCGCTGATTTTCGGCCAGTGTTAAATTACTTTCTCTCAAAAACTGTTCAATATCGTTATTTTCCAACAATACATATTTCTCTACAAACTGATCGTTTTCAACAGATACCATGACCTCCATCATTGTTCCATTCTTCTTTTCTACGACATGAACAGGAAGTGCATCAAACAACTCATTAGAAAAGACTAGGCCTGTGAAAGGTTTCAACTCTTCAAGATTCTCAACCTGAAAGATTTGCTCGCCGATTGGAAGTATTTCTTTTTGCAACTCTCGATGATATGGACTTTCCTCGACGATAAAATATTGCAATAGCTCGCTCGTGTTTTTTGACCATTCATCAAGGAAGGCTGCAGCAAAACGACCATTTCCTGCTCCAATTTCACAAATCTTTGCTGGCAAGTCATATTCCTTCATCAACTTCAAAAACCACTTGGCCATGATTCTTCCATAAATATCGGATATATTACTTGTCGTAATAAAATCTCCGCGTCTTCCTACTTTTTCCCCTTGTTTTATATAATAGCCCCATTTTGGATGGTACAGAGCGTCGCTAATAAAAGTCGCGTACGTAATCATTTTACTAGGCTGAGACAGGATTTTCTCCTTTAAATATGCTTTCATAAGTTCTCCTTTTCTATTTTCCACTATTGACATAGTGGAAACTTTGTACTATCCTAAAAGTAGTAGCTAAAACTTATCCCCTCCCATTGAATGAATAGAACATCCCCCAGAAAAGCCCTTCTCTTTTGAGAAGGGCTTTTCTATTTGTTCCTTTAAAATCCATTCAAAAACGGATTCGAATCCATCTCATTTTCAATTGTTGTTGTCTCTCCATGACCAGATAGCACAATCGTTTCCTCTGGTAGGACTAACAATTTTTTATGAATGCTGCTGATCAAAACCTCATGATTTCCGCCAGGTAGATCCGTTCTACCGATACTTCCTTGAAATAATGCGTCACCCGCTACGACAAATCCATCATTTTTAAAATAGAAGGAGACACTACCAGGTGAATGCCCAGGAGTTTCAAATACTTCGAACGTAAAATCTCCTACTGTCATTTCACCCTCAGAAGTAATCAATTGATCCGCCTGCTTCGCTTTAATTTGTCCCATCATAAAAAATTGAGAACCATTAAGAGAAGGATCCATCAACCAATTCTTTTCATTCGTATGAATATAAACAGGGATGTTATATTTATCTCGAATATCATCTACTGCGCCAATATGATCAAAATGGGCATGAGTTAAAAGGATGGCCTGCGGCTTAAGCTTTCTTTGCTCAAGACGGTTTATCAATTTTTTACCCTCTTCGCCTGGATCAAAGATTAAGCAATTTTTCTTATAATCTGCAACTATGTAACAATTCGTTTGTAAAGGGCCTAAAGGGATTTGTTCCCAATTCATGAATGCCCACCTCCTGAAAAAGAAATACTAATTCTATATTACACAAAATGTATGCATTTTCACAATTCTAATATCTCTTGAAGCACAATGACATAGAAGTGTCATTTTTAAACCTCGACAAACATTCAGAAAAGCTTTAAAATAGTAACGAATGCAATCATTATTGATCAATCATACATACGGGTGTAATGCCTGAATGCGAAGTTAACCGATGATTATGACATAAAGGGGGCTATAAAATGGGATTAGTAATCATTTTTGCTTTAGTAACCTTATTCGCAGGATACGGTACATTTTCAGCATTAAAAAACAAAAATGTTCTTGGCATACTGTTTGGCGGAGGTTCATTTCTTGTTTTTGGATGGTTTACTGTTATGACTGTAATTAACAGCGGATACCCTGCTTTACACTAAAAAAATCATGTTAAAAAGGACTGAAACGCTCAGTCCTTTTTTTCATTTACCAGAGTTATTATTTTTTTCGATTCAATATCAATCAACTTTTCCAAATAATATCCGCTCAAACATTTTTGTCCATCTGGAGAGCAGCTTATTGGCGTGTTCTCCATTCCATCAAACAGAACCTCATTCTCTCCGCTATCCAATTGATAAGAAACTAATTGAAAGCCTTCCTGGTAAACATCTGCCTCTGTCGAATACAAAGGCTGATACGTCAAAAAGGTATTCGTTTTTTCATTATAGTCGTAATAAGGAACTAGCCAATCCGAATATCTCGAGAGATGGGGAGTTTCAAATGAAAAAATCTCATTTGTATCTTGATAAAAAGTGTAGCGAGCTTTTTTCTCATCTAGCTCATCTGCTCCGACAGCCACAGAAACATCCCCAAACGAATCAACTTGAAAAATTTCGGCTAAATAATCATTACTGGCGCCTGTTTCCAAATCAAATTTCTTGGCATCTGCATACAGTGAAGGCTCCTCGATATTCCAGTCCAAATACAGGAGCTTCTCTTTTGATAGCCAATATCCAAAAGGCTGAGGCATAGCCACTTCGGTCATGGATGATTGCATCAAATCCATTTCCCAAACGGTAAAATCCCAATCCTCTGTAAAGGATGTAATGAGGATAGATGAGTCGTCAAACGGATTCCATTCGATACTTAGTTCTGAAGAAGGAATGCTTTTTTCCATTACGGGTTCTCCATTTAATGTAAGAACAGTTAGTAAAGCTTCATTCGTAGAAGGAGCTGAATGGACGATGAAGTATTCTTTTGATGGACTTATCATAACGGACACAATCGGAGATTCACTTTCAAAGAGTAGATTATCTGATCCATTTTTAATACTATGAGAATACACATTTGCCCCAGAACTACCCTCTAATATGTATAAAACGTGCTCATTGTCTGCCCAACCACTAATGGTTTGAAATACACCATCTTTCACTTGTATAGGGGCAATTCTGTCTGTTGATATTACTTCTTCTTTCTCCTCTACACTGGTCTCTTGTTTAGGGGACGAGTCGGAAGTTTTTGTTTCATCTTTTTCATTTTCATCGTCTCTTTGACATCCTTCCAATATCAATAATAGGGTAAAAATACCTAAAAACAGAAATATTGTCATCTCTGCCGGTAATACATTTTTTTGCATTCCTCTCACTCATCCACCTCCGTCCATAAAGCATCTATACTAATAATACGACAATTTTACATAAATGTTTCAAAAATATTTCAAAAATGTCTTTTTTGTAACTTTAGATGTATATTAACAAGATTCCCTCGGAAATAAATGAACCAAGAGACCTATATTTCATCAAAAAAAGCCGCAATAACGGCTTTCTCAAATTTACATATATATTGATGCCAAGAATATCCCGAAAAATTCATCATAGATTTCATCGAATTGGGAAAGTGGCAAAGGATTGATCCCTAATCCAAGCTCTATCGTAAATCCTGGTTTGCGAAACTCTTGGATAAACCAGTCTTTATAGCCGGCATAGCTATCAATATAGCGTACAGACTGATAACCACTCACACGTTCAAATTCCTGCGCAAGAAGGATCGATTCACTTGGCTCCATCCCTTCATATCCCCAATAGAATTCCTCTCCTTGGGTGTGAATCGCAAGGAGCCTATCAAACTGTCGTACACGTGCTAAATTAGCCATAGCGATGGTCTCGGGTTCAGATAATGGAGTTTCACCAGGATAGTCACGAGGTGCCGGAGCCTTTTCCTCTTTTCTTTCCTTTTCAATCTCCCATTTAGCCGGAAACTGATTGTTCAAATCAACACCCCTGATATTAGCTTTCCAGCCTGTAAAATCTGTACTTCCTCGATTGATTCCAACAAGCTCTTCTCGCATCTCTGAAGGCGGGCCATTTAGTACTAGATCGACACCATCTGGATTTACCATTGGAACAATGGAGAGCTCCGCTGTCTCGTATAAGGGTAGAGGTGAGAATCCACGAATGGAGTTTCCATTTGTTAATGATAACAAGAAGGTATTTAGACATGCCATTAAGATAGCTGAAGTAATCCATTCATTTGCGTGAAAGGAAGCATTGAGATGGACCTTCTTTTCTCCTTTTCCTATCCGTATTTCTTGAATCGGCTTTCCTAAGACACTTTGACCGATCGTTTCAATTCGTATAAAGGGATATACCTCCATTAATGCATTCAAATCTCGGCTTAAGGTGGAAAAATCGTACTCGATTTGCCTATCCAGAACAGGCGTAATCACTCTTTGTGGCAAAATAACCGATTGACCAATGACCAATTGTGTCGGATTTTGATTTTGATTTAAGAGTAATAGGGCATCTACTGTTAAATTTCGTCTTGTTGCAAGCCGCCAAAATGTATCTCCACCTTTTACGGTGTATGTTTGCGTTGTGAAACCCGGAATATGAACTGTCCGCCCAATTATTAACTGATTTGGGTTGAGATTAGGGTTTGAATCAATGAGTAGATTAAATGGAATCTGAAATAATTGACTATAGTACCACAGGGTATCTCCCGATCGGACTCGTACTTCCATTCTCTTTGCCTCCTTACTTCCATATATCCATCCTTGCGTAAGATAGATATCGAAAACTAGGTAGAAGCCTAATACGATACATACTATGAGAAAGCATCAAAAAAATGACCATAAAGTAAACAACAAAAAACCTGCCATATAAGCAGGTATTTTCATCTAATCCTTCAAATCTAAATTCGTTATCGCTTCTCCATTTCTCATATTTTCGTAGAAACGGAGCAAATCACCATATACAATCTTGTCCGAGTATTCCAGTTCAAATTTGGCTTTTTCGAAATATGGCTCACAGCCACTGCCGTCCGTGACCTCCCCTGTTCGCTTATCATAACAAGTATCACGTGTATAAATATAATCCTTCGTGATAAAACTTCCATCTCTTAACACAGTAAATTCAAGCTTATCTTTAGTAAATAAATCAGTTCCAAAATTGATATCTCTTTTTGTATCGACACCAAGCAAATGAAGGATGGTTGGTTTCAAATCGATTTGACCTGAAACAGTGGAAATCGTCTTTCCTTTGTGCCCTGGAATATGAATAATTAAAGGGACCCGTTGAAGTTGCGTGCTGACAAATGGAGTAACCTCTTCTCCCAAGTATTCCCCCATCGCTTTATTATGGTTTTCCGAAATCCCATAATGGTCACCATATAAAATAATTACTGAGTTCTCATATAATCCTTCATCTTTAAGACTTTGAATGAATTGCTTTAAAGCCTCATCTTGATACCTTACTGTTGGAAAATAATCATTTAGTGTATTGGAATTTGATGTGTACGGTTCAATCAGCTTATCTTCCTCATTTAAATCAAACGGAAAATGATTGGTTAAAGTAATAAACTTTGCGTAATAGGGGCTCGGCATTTCTTTTAAATGCTGTATTGACTGCTGAAAGAATTCAGCATCCTTCAGACCCCATCCTACCGAGTTTTCTTCAGTAACTTCATAATCACCAAGCTCATAAAAACGCTCGTAACCAAGAGATTCATACATAATATCACGATTCCAAAAGCTCTTATTATTGGCATGAAGAGAGGCTGTATAATATCCATTATCGCTCAGAATTTTAGGGGTCGCCCTAAACTCATTGCGCGAATGTGTAAAAAATACTGCTCCTCTCCCTAGAGGATATAACGAGTTATCTACCAAAAATTCTGAATCCGAAGTCTTCCCTTGCCCGGTTTGATGATAGAAGTTATCAAAATAATAGCTTTCCTTTATAAATTCGTTCAAAAAAGGGGTAATCTCTTCCCCATTGACCGTATTATTAATGACAAAGTTTTGCGTCGACTCCATGGAAACTAAAATAATATTTTTCCCTTTAGCTGCACCAAACATCTCTTCATTCGGTTCTTTATAATTCGCCCGAATATAGTTGCCAATATCGACTAGTTCGCTTCCATCCGCTAAAGCCCTCTGAGCTGAGGATTTGGATTGAAGGAATATATCATAGATGTGATAACTGTATGTACCAATATTCTTTACAAGCATTTCTCTATCAAATGTACGAGTTAATAATTGCGGTCTCTCTGTCTCTGCCAACCCAAGATTCAAAAAGGTAACTCCAACGGCTACAAGAAAATAAATTCTTTTTCCAACCTTTCCATAATTGGGCATGGCCACAAATGTCGGTTTGAATTTTAAAATGACTAGCAACAGAAAGAAATCAAGAAAATAAACCAAATCCTTCAGGTGCATCAATTCACATGCACTGCTACCTAAGTCAGACATATTACTTGTTTGAAGTAGGACAGGCACTGTTAAAAAGTCATTAAAAAAGCGATAAAACACGACGTTCGCAAATAGAACAACTGAAATGATGAAACTCGTTATTACAACATAGCGCTTTCGGTTTTTTTCTTTTAAAAGAAGGCTAATCCCTAATACAAACATCAGAAAGCTTAAAGGATTAATAAATAGAATCAATTCTTGCTTCCAATTTTCAATATTTATTTCAAAACTAGTTTTATAGACAATATACGTTTTAAGCCAAAGAAGTACTATGGCCACTGCTGTGAATGACATGGTTGAAGGTACATATTTACGCATCTATTTCCCCCCTTGTTGCTTGGACACGCCCTATATTTTTTACATTTTTTAGTATATCTAAAAGAATCAAGGATTATCTTAATACTTTTTTTACAAAAGATCAAACCGATTTTTTGCAAAATTTTGTAATGTAAATTATTTTCCACACAAGTATAAGACGATCGAAGGAAGAAAAGGTTTCAAGTTTGTCCAATTTTGCAGTTGATTTTCAAAATCAACACTTTGGAACCATAAAAAATCCCACAGCAACGAATAACACTTAAGTGTTATTCACAAAACTGTGGGATTTGCATTTATTTAATCATCGAATTAATTTTCATTCATAACTAGACATGCAGCGCCGATGACACCTGCATCATTTCCTAGTATAGCAATCGATATTTTCGTTGAATCTTTTACACGTGAAAAAGCAAATCTGTCGAAATTGGCTTGAACCTTGTCTAAAAGAATTGCTCCTGCTTTTGAAACGCCTCCACCTAAAACAATTTTTTCAGGATTTAATGAATTACCTAGATTAGCAAGAACCAGCCCTAAGTGAAATGCTACTTCATCAATAACAGCCAAGCTAAGTGAATCCCCTTCACGGGCACAATCAAAGACGTCTTTTGCCTCTACTTTTCCTTTATTCTTGAAGACTTCCATTAACTTTCCTTGGTATTCAGGTTCACCGTTTAACTTCTGCGTAGCGAGTCGTACAATGCCAGTAGCTGAAGCGACTGTTTCCAGGCAACCTGTTTTTCCACAGTTACAAGGGGCACCACCTTCAGGAATCACAGTAATATGACCAATTTCTCCCGCTGCACCACTGATTCCTTGAACAATTTTTCCATTGGCAATAACTCCACCACCAACGCCTGTACCGAGAGTTACACAAACTAGATCCTTTGCTCCTGCTCCTGCACCTCTCCACATTTCCCCAAGAGCGGCACAATTCGCATCATTATCAATATATACCGGCAATGAAGTGACCTGTTCTAGCTTTGCCTTTAAAGGATAGTTATCTTCCCATGCTAAATTTACAACGTTGTAAATAATTCCATTGGTATAATCCACTGGGCCTGGTGCTCCCATTCCGATCCCTAGAAGATTCGCTTTCGATTGACCAAGCTCTTGTAATTTTTGCTCAATCGCTTCTCCAATATTAATCGTAATATATTTTCCATCTTCACGATTATCAGTTGGGATTTCCCATTTGTGTAGTATGTCTCCAGTTGTATTTAAAAAAGCGATTTTCGTTGTTGTTCCCCCAAGATCTACTCCTACTACCCATTTCTCTGTCATAGTGATTCTCCTCTATCTATTTACAATTTTTAGATTTATCTACTTCATACTGGCTTCCTAAGTAAGCGCTTTTAATTAATTATAGAGCTTGATTCAAATGTACAGTCAGCTCTTCTCTTTCTTATCCTTCAACATTTGAATTTCATGTCTTAATATCAGAATTGCTGTCTGAAATTCTTTAGTTTCGATAAGCTGAGCCTTGTATAAATCTTTTAATTCTTCTTCCATTAGCTCGAGCGTTGCAACTCGATCTCCAATATAAATAATCGTTCCAAAACTTTTAAGAAATTGTTGTATATCATATATGCTTTTCATACAAGACCTCATTATGTTTAAATTATTCCTTCATCGACTCAAGTATAATTCAAAATTCTGAGGTACTCAACAAAATTCACTAGAAAACTCTAGCGATCTGGGTCCTTCGGATGTAAAAATCTCGGTCTTCGACTTTTCAGAGGAATCGGGGCACGAAATAATACATCAACCATTGCTCGAAAATTAAACGGAATAAACGGCCACAGATAAGGCACTCCAAAAGACTGCATTCGGACAAGCAAAATAATAATTAAGGTTATCCCAATGACGAGTCCATATTCGTGAAAAGCCGCTGTTAAAAGGAGTAAAACTATTCGCACAAGTCGATTGGCTAGACTCATTTCATAGCTAGGCGTTGCAAATGTACCAAGGGCAGCAATCGACAAGTACAAAATAACCTCGTTCGTCAATAACCCCACTTCCACCGCTACTTGGCCAATCATAAGAGCAGCGATTAATCCCAGTGCGGTTGCTAAGGCGGAAGGGGTATGAATAGCAGCCATCCTCAGCATATCTATGCCGATTTCTACGAATAGAAATTGGAGCAATAAGGGAATTCTTCCGTCCTCATTGGGACCTAAAAATGACATATTATCTGGTAGTAAGCTTGGGTCCATCACAAATAAATACCATAAAGGCAATAGAAAAATCGATGCCCAAACAGCCACGAAACGAACAAAACGTAAATAGGAACCAATAACAGGTTTGTTCCGATACTCCTCCGCATGTTGCATGTGATGCCAATACGTGACGGGAGTAATAATCGCACTTGGTGAGCCGTCAACTAGAATGCAGACATGTCCCTCATAAAGGTGACTAGCAGCTGTATCGGGCCGCTCCGTGTATCGCACAACAGGAAATGGGTTCCAATGACGTCCAGATATATATTCCTCGATCGTTTTTTCAGCCATTGGTACGCCATCCGTATCAATGGCTGAGATGGCGTCTTTTATTTCCTCTACCATTTTTGGTTCAGCAATATCTTCAATATAACTAATGACAATGTCTGTTTTCGACCGTCTCCCCACTTGCATATATTCCATTCGTAGTGTGCGGTCTCTTATTCGTCGTCTCGTCAATGCTGTATTAAAAACAAGTGTTTCAACAAATCCATCCCTTGAACCACGGACAACTCGCTCCGTATCCGGTTCTTCGGGTCCTCTAGCTGGATAAGTACGGGCATCAATCATGATGACCTTATCGATTCCATCGACTACTAAGGCCGTTGGACCAGCTAGCACCATGTCAGCGACTTTTTCCAAATCATCCACCGTCTCAACTTCCACGTAAGGAATATCTGTTTTCAAAAGCCTATGAAGTACGTCAGGCTCTAATTCTTCTGGCTTCAATTTGGCAAGGAATTTCATTAACAAATGCATAATGTCGTCCTTCACAAAGCCATCAATAAAGTAAAAAGCCATTTTTCTTTCCGCATATTCTACATCTAATTGAAGCACGTCAAAGCTTTTTCCTACCCCTAATGCTTCCTTCAAGTAATCTACGTTTTCTTCTATGTGTTCGTGTACAGGCTTTTTTATTTTTTCCTCCATAGTCCACCTCAAATGATATTTCCTAGATTCCTCATCATCTTAGACATTCGCCAAAAAAATAATACTTACCGATCGAAAAAGAGATGGCTCGTCTTAATTAGACAAAACCATCTCTACTCATTAAAATTGGTTTAGCAAATCAACATAATTTTTATTAGTTGGCTCAATTTCCACTGCCTTTTCAGCATGGAGCTTGGCATTTTCGTAATCCTGTAGTTCCAGATAAACAAGGGCCAAATTATAATGAGCCTCATGGAATTTTGGATCTAATTCAAGAACCTTCAATAATGTTTTTTCCGCTTCATCCAAATGGTTTAATTTGATTTCAGTATAGGATAAAAGAAAATAAATCTCTTCTGATGCCTCTTCCTCTTGGGTGAACTCAGCTAATAAATCATATGCCTTTTCATATTCCTCACCTTCAATATACCCTTGAGCCGTTTCCCATACACCTACTTCACCGATCACTTTTGTCGGATGGGTAAAGCCATATTGTAATAATCCGATTGATAGAAGTAAAGTTACGATTAAAGCCCCACTCTGCATAAGTAATTTTTTCTTTTTTGGAAAATGGACTATTCCTGCAGCTAAAAATCCACCAATCAACCCGCCAATATGTCCGGCATTGTCGACATTAGAAACGGTAAATCCAAAAGCGAGATTGATCGCTAACACCATAAAAAGATTTAATCCCATTGTTCGAAGAAATAGTTTTGGATATATTAATCCGAAATAAAGAAGCGCTCCAAAACATCCAAATATTGCACCACTCGCTCCAGCCGATAAATTAGGACTAAAGATAAAGCTAGCAACAGAACCTCCGAAGCCTGCGATCAAATAAATGAAAAGAAACCTTAGTCTGCCAAAAATTCTTTCAACGGTAGTCCCGATATAATACAGTCCAATCGTATTCATCACTAAATGGAGGAATCCAATATGCAAAAAGATCGGCGTCAAAAACCGCCACCACTCACCTTCAAGTATAAGCGGATTAACCTTCGCTCCAAATTGGATAAGCGTGTTTGTTGTTGTACTTCCCCCGAATAGTTCTAGCAGGAGAAACATTACTACTTGTATAGCTATAAAAATGTATGTAAAAAAAGGTTTACCTTGATCAAATAACGCTCTTTCTTTTTTGACCTTATTAACCGCCAATGCTAATGTATCGCTTTTTAGGCTCTCAATGACTTCTTCCTGAACTTCTCCATAGTCTCGAAAATTAATATTAGCACCAAAAAATTTAGCTAAATGCTCAATTTTTTCATGAGTCTGAGCCCGCTCAATGAGCATGGAAGTAACAATCGTTTTTTTACGAGTTGGCTCAACAAACGGCTTATTAATTCGAAACTCATAATCATCTACTGGTGGATTTGAAGTAACGTAGATGTTGAGAAGATTTAGTTCACCACGTGTCATTTGCTTGCGAATATTCTCTCCGTTTAAAACTGTTCTTTCAATATCCTTTTGTAACCAATTGCTCCAATCAATATTATGATTAAGCAACCGTATGACTTGCGCATCTTTGTTTTCCCGTTTTTCTAGCCATAATTCCTTCTGATCTTGCGATAACGTAATATATCGATAATCCAGTTCGGAAATGAAAAAGTTAGCTAACTTCCAAAAAACATAGTCCTCAGTATTCAACATTTCCCCTACTTTCATTTCTCCAAATAAAACTTGTCTCTATGATTATATACAACTTTATTCGATTAGAAAAAAGTTAGCTTATTAAAATCAACACTTTTTATAGAATAAGCTGTTTCCAGGCAACCACATTCCGTGGGACGTCCTTGAAGCGGTCATAAGGACATGATTCAATCCACCGGACAAACGACTTCATCTATCTTCATAAAACAAAAACCAACATCAAAAGATCACATGATCGACCTTTTGATGTTGGCTTATTTAAAAATTACTATGAAGATTATTAATAATGACTTTGACTCCTCGGTCCGCCTGAGAAAACAGCCTTCATCAACTTATTTTGCACGAATGGAAGGCTCAAAAAAGAAGAAACAAAGAATCTCCGTAGGAATCGCATTCCTAAAATAGCATTTAAAACTCGAAAGCGATTTTGAAGAATCCAATAGCCTCCTAACGCAAGAAGAATAATCGAAAGTAAACGACTCATTTTTCATCCCTCCTATATAACCATAGTTTGAGATGATTTCCATTTTTTATCCGAAAAAAATGACAACCGTTTAATCTTTCTTCAACACAGGCTCCATTGTACTCTTTAATACATTCACCGAGTGATTGAACTTCGCTTTTTCATCTTCATCAAGCTTCAACTCAACTACTTCTCGTATTCCTTTTCGATTAACGACAGCAGGTACACCAATAAAGACGTCTTCATGGCCATATTCTCCATTTAAGTAAGCAGAAACCGTTAAAACAGCGTTCTCATTTTGTAGAATTGCCTTCGTAAGTCTTACTAACCCCATCGCGATTCCATAATAGGTTGCACCTTTTCGTTCGATGATTTGATATGCTGCATCACGGACATTTAAAAACAATTGGTCTAAGTCTTCTTGCTTATATTGGTCATTTTGTTCGAGCCATTCAGAGACAGTTATCCCCGCTACATCTGCACGACTCCATACAGGAAGCTCTGTATCCCCATGCTCACCAATAATATAAGCATGGACATTGCGCGTATCAATATCAAAATATTCACCAAGTAAGAATCTAAATCGAGCTGTATCTAAAATAGTCCCTGAACCGATAACACGTTCTTTCGGAAAGCCTGAAAACTTCCATACAGCATAAGTTAAAATATCAACTGGGTTGGTGGCTACAAGAAATATCCCCTCAAACCCGCTTGCGACAATCTCATCGACAATTCCTTTGAAAATCCGAGTGTTTTTCTCTACAAGATCTAGTCTCGT
Source organism: Bacillus yapensis (assembly GCF_005280205.1). Taxonomy (GTDB): domain Bacteria; phylum Bacillota; class Bacilli; order Bacillales; family Cytobacillaceae; genus Robertmurraya; species Robertmurraya yapensis. The sequence goes on from NZ_SUND01000003.1 coordinate 165,901, forward strand.
TTCCCCTGGTTTCTGATTAGCCCCTGCACAAATAACAACCAAATCAGCATCCTTGCAATCTGAATAATCACCGAACCATATTTTTGTTGGTGAAGGAGCAAATGTAATACCATGATTTAAATCCATTGCATCCCCTTCAGATTTTTCTTTATTTAAATCCACTAGGACTAGCTCTTCGGTTACTCCTTGATTTAATAACGCAAAAGCATAGCTTGAACCGACAGCACCAGTCCCCACTAATACCACCCGATTGACACGATCACTCATCGAATCTCCTCCTTCGAATTACAAATAAGTATAAACAACAAATCCAACAAGTGCTGCTATAAGGCTGGATAAGAAGTTTACGAGATCATTATTTAAGAACGAGAAACCTCTAGTCTTTTTTGTTTTATGACCACAGTGTACGGTTTTTTCTGTTTCCGTATGACATTGTGTACATTGGTAAGAGGCTTGAAAAAAAGCACCCAACATCGTATCGATGATATTCCCTAGAAACCCGAAAATAAAAATTAAAATTGCCAAATCGTAGCTGAAATCAAAAAGGATAAAGGATAAGAGTGCAATTAATAACGCACCAGATACTCCTGCGAACGTTCCTAGAATACTCATAGCACCCGATGTACCATTTTCAGCAATTGAAAGAGTACGAATGCTAATGGGTGCTTTCTTGCTAAGTGTGCCAATTTCAGATGCCCACGTATCAGAGTTAGAACTCGCAATAAAAATGGAGAACAGGTAGATCCACACTGGTTCTGGGGAAAAGTAGTAAAGTAAACTTGCGACTGCCGCTCCCCCTCCATTGGCGATTACTTGTTGCCAATCTCTTTGAGAACCCTTGGCATGCCTTTCTTCTACTTTATTCTTTTGCATTCTTTTATACTTCGACCAGAAGCTTGATGTAACAAAAAAAACGCCAAGTAAAAATAATCCTTGGATATGTAGACCCAACATCGTTAGTATTCCAACCAATGCAGCAGCAATACTTCCTGATATCGTCAAAAACCGAAAGGAATAGCCTAAGACTACTGTGATCACGATAATGAGAAGATATATGTAATTATCCATTTATTTCGATGGTCTCCTCCTCGGTGATAATTTTTTGGAGCGGTATATCATGACTTTCTACCGGAAGTGATGAAACGACTTGTTGTTGAAAGGCAAGGGAGATTTTTTTCCCATCATACCCTTCCAAGTAACGGTCATAGTATCCACCACCAAATCCAAGCCTCTCCCCACTCTTAGTAAAAGCAAGCCCCGGTACTATCATTAAATCAATATGTTTTTTATCAACTTCATCGGTCACATCTTCTTTTGGCTCATACAGCCCGTAAAAGACACTTTCTAGCTCGTTAAAAGCTTTTAAGACTCTGAATTTCATCGTCCTATTAGATGGATAACATTTCGGTACCACAACCGTTTTTTTCTCTTCCCATGCCCTTCTAATGATTTGATATGTATCGACCTCAGGCATCCTTGATATTGTGATACTTATTGTATTAGACACTTTCCAAAAAGATTCAGCGAATAATCGCTGAGCAATCTGATAAGAAAAATGCTCGTAATCCGGTTTGGATAGATCGACTAATTGCTGCTGTATCTGTTTACGTATCTGCTTTTTCTCTTTCATATGGATGCCTCCATTTTTAAGTAAAACCAAATTTTTTTATAAAAAAAACAGTAGGAAATAAATTCCCACTGTTTACTTTGTTTCGCGATGTGTAGTACTCTTTTTGTCTCTTGGGCAATATTTTTTTAGCTCAAGACGATCTGGATTGTTGCGTTTGTTTTTCTTTGAAATATAGTTACGCTCTCCACATTCTGTGCAAGCTAAAGTAATGTTTACACGCATGAATTTCCCTCCAAACTACTATCTAACTGTTATTTCACATACGACTTTTCTATAATATCATCTTTTTAGTGGAAATGCTAGTAGGTTTTTAAACGATTGCGCAACATCTGACACAAATGTTCTCGTTTTTATAAATTTCTTTGTCAAAAGTCGTTTTATGATAAAATATTCTTCGTAAGATACTAACAGATATCGACAACGTTCGCAAAAAATCAGAGGTGAAAAAACATGGACTATGTGATGCCAGGCTTAATTGTATTAGCCATTTTACTATTAATCCTATCCTTTTTTCTAAAGGATCCATACAAAGAATTAAAAAATGAACTCGATCAATTTTCGATGCAGCAAATTCAAGACATGTACCAATTGAAGAGAAAAATTAAGATTTTAGAAGAAGAGCTATTGATTGATGATAGTGAGTTTAAATCACCAACTGTATTTAGCCCTTCAAATAAAAAGGAAATTCATGCGATTTTAAAAAATCAAGTATGGTCCTTAGCCAAGCAGGGTCTAACGATCGACCAGATTGCCAAACAATCTTCTTTATCATCAGATGACGTGCAAGCAATCATAAATGAGTTTTCTTCAGGTGAGCGCTATGAATAAAAGAAGCGTACGAGCATTTTCGATGGGGATTCTTTTTGCTGCACTATTGCTCTTTATTAGTGGCTTTGGCAAGGAAGCTGACATGAGCGTAAAGAATGCAAAAAAAGTACTTACAGATGAAGGCTTTGTTGTGATTTCAAAAGATGATTACAATAAGCTTTCAGCTGCTCAAACGAAGGAAGTTCCTGAAAAAATCGAAGAACAAAAAGTAGAAACAAAGGCTCCGGAGAAAGAAGAAGCAAAAACCATTTATTATGTTCTTGAAATTAAGAGTGGGATGAGTACCGGGGAGATTTCAACTAAATTAAAAGAAGCCAATGTCATAGATAATGAAGAAAAATTCGAGCAATTCCTTATCGACAATGGCTATCATACCAAAGTTCAGGTTGGCACGTTTGAGCTAAATAGTTCCATGGACTATGAAGCAATCGCCAAAATAATAACAAAAAGCTAATTAAGTAGAGGAAGTCCGTTTAGACTTCCTCTTTTCATTTTGGCCTTATGAAAACAGCCTTTATTAGTCATTTAAATCATAATGTTTTCCTTTGACAAGGTAGAAGATGCTCTCGGCAATATTCGTCACATGGTCAGCCGCTCTTTCTAAGTAACGAGCAACAAAAGATAGTTGAACGATTTGATCCGTTCTATCTGGTTGATTTCTGTTGATTTCTAATAGTTCACGAATCGTTTCCCCGTATAAATCATCTACTTTATCGTCCATTGCCGCTACATTTTTCGCAATAACGACATCTTCCTCGCTGAACGCACGTAATGACTCTTGGAGCATCTCAGACGTAATTTGATACATTTCCTTCACATGAACAATTGGCTTTACATGCTCTTCTTTCCCAATTCTAATGGTTGACTTCGAAACGTTTACGGCAAAATCAGCGATACGTTCAATATCAGTGGCAATTTTAATAGCAACAATAATTCTTCGTAAATCAATCGCTACAGGTGCTTGCTTGGCAATGAGAAGGATCGCAAAATCGTTAATTTCCTCATATAAGACATCAACTGCTGTGTCACCATCCATAATTTCCAACGCTAACTCAATATTTTTCGTTTCTAACGCCACTATGGATTTTCCTAGTGCAACATCTGCTAAACGGCCAAGCTCAAGCAGCTTGGATTGTAAATCATTTAAGTCTAGCTGAAATTTTTCACGTACCACCAATGGTTACATCTCCCATTCAAATTAGATTTATCCGAAACGACCTGTAATATAATCCTCTGTACGCTTATCCGAAGGATTTGAGAAAATTTTATTCGTATTGTCGAACTCAACTACTTCCCCGTTTAAGAAAAAGGCTGTTTTATCAGAAATACGCGCAGCCTGTTGCATATTATGGGTTACGATAATAATACTGTAATCCTTTTTAAGTTCTTGGACAAGCTCTTCAATTTTCAATGTTGAGATTGGATCAAGTGCAGATGTTGGTTCATCCATTAAAATGACATCCGGCTCAATCGCAAGACAGCGGGCAAGACAAATTCTTTGCTGCTGTCCACCTGAAAGACCATAGGCATTTTCATGAAGTCTATCCTTTACCTCATCCCAGATAGCTGCTCCACGTAAGCTCTTTTCTACGATTTCATCTAAGATTTTTTTATTACGTATGCCATGAATTCTTGGTCCATAGGCAATATTATCGTAAATTGATTTCGGAAATGGATTCGGCTTTTGGAATACCATTCCTACATGAGTTCTTAAGTTTTCAACCTTGTAAGATTTCTCTAATATATTTTTTTCACGATATAAAATATCTCCTGAAACCTTCACAACAGGAATGAGTTCAACCATTCGATTTAATGTTTTAATAAAAGTAGACTTACCACAGCCGGATGGTCCGATAATCGCCGTAACTTCATTTTCATATATTTCGAGATTGATGCTTTTTAATGCTTGGTCTTCCCCATACCAAAGATTTAGGTCCTTCGTTTGAAAAACTGTACTTTTATCTGCTTGATTATGAACTGATGAAGTTCCCGAAACATCACTTACGAAATTATTTTTATTTGGTGTAATCACAGTCATTTGTTCATTCCTCCATTAATATCTCTTTTGAAACTTATTTCGAATAATGATTGCAACTGAATTCATCAAGAATAATAGAACTAAAAGTACAACAATTGTTGCTGCTGCAAGGTTTGCGTATTCAGCAACTAGTGCCGCGTCGATTGTCCAGTAATAAATTTGTAGTGGCATAACCGTAAATTTATCGAAGATTCCATCTGGTAAAGGAAGCAATAAAGCTGGTATTCCCAACACTACTAATGGTGCAGTCTCTCCAATCGCACGGGAAAGTGCTAAAATGACCCCAGTTAGAATACCTGGTAAAGCAGCAGGCAAAACAACATTTTTAATCGTTTGCCATTTGGTTGCTCCCATCCCATAGGAAGCATCTCTCAAGAATTGTGGCACTGCACGAATTGCCTCTTGTGCACTTACAACAACGACAGGTAATACAAGGAGTGCCATCGTCAATCCACCCGCCAACACGACAGCACCCATGCCTAAACCTCTGACGAAGACTGTCAATCCAAGAAGACCAAAAACAATAGAAGGTACCCCAGCAAGATTGGAAATATTGATTTGTATGAACGCTTGGAAACGTCCCTTCTTCGCATATTCTTCTAAATAGATGGCAGTTCCTACACCTAATATAAAAGTTATTGGGGCAACAACGAGCATTAACCAAAAAGTACCCGAAATGGCTCCCATAATTCCTGCTCTCTCTGCATCTGTTGACAATTTACTCGTAAGGAAATCGAAATCAATCCACCCTATACTATCTGTAACAACGCGATAAAAGAGTATAACGAGAACTACTAATCCAACTAATGTCGCAAGAAAAAATAGTCTTTTTGCTAAGTTATTTAGGACTAAACGGGAGCCTAATTTTTTCTGTACTTGTTCCGCATCAATGTATTTCATAATTAGTACTCCTCCCTAAATTTACGAGAAATATACTGGGCGATTAAATTCATAATGAGTGTAAAGACAAACAATGTCATTGCCACAGCATAAAGACTATAATATAAAGTCGATCCAGCAGGAGCATCTCCACCAGTTACTTCTACTATATACGCGGTCATTGTTTGCATCGATTGGGTAAGATCAAAACTAAAGTTCTTCGAGCTTCCACTTGCAATCGTAACAATCATTGTTTCACCAATAGCACGTGAAATTCCTAGCACAAAGGAAGCAACGATACCAGAAATAGCTGCAGGTACGACTACCTTCCAAGTCACTTCTAATTTTGTCGCTCCAAGTCCCAATGCTCCTTCTCTCATCGCATTCGGTACAGCACTAAGAGCGTCTTCCGATAATGACGCAACCATTGGAATGATCATGATTCCCATGACAATTCCAGGACTAAGGATATTTGTTGGGTCTAAGCCTGGAATAATCGCTCTTAAAATCGGAGTAACGAACGTTAAAGCAAAAAATCCATATACAATTGTCGGAATACCTGCAAGTATTTCTAATATCGGCTTGACTACTCTTCTAACCTTCTCCGACGCATATTCACTCAAATAAATCGCAGTCATTAGGCCAATTGGAATTGCCACAATCATCGCAATGACCGAAGACATTAATGTTCCCATAAGAAGTGGTAGCACACCAAACTGAGCATTATCTCCTAATGGCTTAAGAATCGTTCCAGTGAAAAAGTCAATAAACGGTACAACTTTAAAAAACTCTATTGTCTCAGCAAGTAATGTTATTAAAATGCCAGCTGTCGTCAGAATTGAGATAACAGCAATAACCAATAAGATTTTTGGGATAAGTAATTCCACAATATTGGTAAAAGAAACAGATTGTTTGTTCTCTTCAATCATTTTTCTAATACTTACGTTTTTGTCTCTATCTTTACTTTTTGATTTATCCAAAATCATTTTCTCCTTCCAGAAACTGACCCTTTTATTATGAGAAGAAGTTTTTTCATACTTGAAGCGATTTATTGCAAAATTCTTACGTTATCACCAAAGCATACATGGCTCTTTTCTCAGCAATAATTTTTGAGAAAAGAGCCTTCATTTATAAATGTGTAAGAAGACGAAAAGGGTTTTATCCCTTCTCATCTTCCAATTTGATTATTTCAATGCTTCTAATGCATCTAGTGAAGCTTGAATTTCATCATCAGTTAAAGGAGCAAACCCAGTTTCAGCCGCTACGTCTTGAGCATTTTCAATTGTGTACTTAGCGTAATCTAATACTTGTGGTTTTTCCTTCGCCATATTTACATTAAGATAAGTAAATACCGGGCGTGTGAATGGGCTATAACCAAACTCTTCGCTTTCACCAATTGTATCTAAGCTTGGAGCAACTGCACCATTTCCGAAGTCAACACTTACAGCTGCAAGCTTATCTTTGTTGCTGTCATAGTATCCATATCCAAAGAACGCGATAGCATTTTTATCCTTTGATACTAAGTCAACTAAGATTGAATACTCTTGTTGAAGATTAATATCAGCATCTAAATCTTGCTCTTCAAGAATGTTTTCCCAGAAGAATTCATATGTTCCATGGTTTTCATTTGGTCCTAATTTTGTAATGGGCTCATTTGGAAACTCAGGACGTACATCAGACCAATTTTTAAGACCTTTACTATCTAAGAAGATATTCTTAACTTCTTCTGCAGTTAATTCTTTAGCCCAGTCGTTTTCTGGGTTAATAACAAATGTTAAACCATCTAAAGCAACTTTTAACTCTTGTACTTCGATCCCTAATTCGTCAGCAGAAGCTTTTTCTTCATCTTTAATTGCACGAGAAGCGTCATTGAAATCTGTTCCGCCTTCTTCAACTAAGAATTTCTTAAATCCTGCAGAAGTACCAGCACGACCAACCTCAACAGAAACATTTTCTTGAGCGTTTGTCATATAGTTTTCAGCCATTTTCGCCATGAATGGATATACAGTACCTGATCCATCAATAACAACACTGCCTTCTAATTCTGCTGTTTCTTCAGTGCTTCCATTTCCACCATCTGTTGTTTCTTCTGGCTCTTCAGAATTGCTACCACAAGCAGCAGCAAATACCATTAGAGCTGCTAGGATAAAAAATAAACCTAGTTTCTTAAGACTTTTCATTTTTCTTTTTCCCCCTAAGAGTGGTTGTTTTGTCCTACATGCTTAATATTAAAACTTCTCTGTAAACAGCGTTTTAATGAATTGTAAAGGTTTAGTAAATTTGCATCGAATAGGAATAAAATTCGTCGAATATGGGAAATGAGCCTTAGTCCTTGCTGAATTCAGCCAATAGAATAGAAAAAAGCCGTCCCTCGATAATCGAAAGACGACTTTATGATTTGCTCTATTCTTCTGTTTGCTCTTCTTGTTGTTCTTGTTGTTCTGTTTCTGCTCCTTCAGCTGCACCATTATCCGTAGTTGAAGGACTCGCTAATTTGCTTTCTTCTCTTGTCTTTTTCAAATCAAAATATGCATCAAGAGCTCTTCTAGCTATATTATAGTTGGCTGAGTGTCCACTATGTCCTTCATAGGCCCATGGTACAACAACTGCAATAGCAACTTCTGGATTATCATGTGGTGCATAGCCAATAAAGCTTAAATTCATTACTTCTACTGGATTCTTGAAATTCTTTCGTAAAGGTCCATCGTAAAATCCTTGGGCTGTTCCTGATTTACCGGCAGCTGCGTAATCAGCCCCCAAGAATTTACTATATGCGGTTCCTTCTGGATTCGCTACTACTTGACGGAAGCCTTCATGAATATTTTCCATCCAACCATCTTCAAGATTAATACGGTTTAATACTTTCGGCTGAATTTCTTTGATTACAGGTCCTAATTCATTCGTTTCTTCCAATGGAGCATGGATTTCCTTTACCATACGTGGCTGAATACGATATCCACCGTTAGCAATAGTCGAAACATACTGAGCCAATTGCATTGGGGTATACGTATCATACTGACCAATTGATAAGAAGAGCAATTGGGCTGGCGTTTTTTCTGGTCCTACGTATCCAGTTGACTCATTTGGCAGGTCAATACCCGTAGAGGAACCCAAACCAAATTGAGCAAAAGATTGCCGAATTGTATCGAAAGCCTTTTTGTTAATTGGTAAGGCTTTATTAGGTCGATAATTTCCTTCCCCGATAGCAATAGCCGTTTTAAACATATAAACGTTCGAGGAAACTCGAAGAGCGCGGATATCGCTTGTATTTCCAAAATTTTTCCAAGAACTTATTTCCTTGGATCCCGCAATGTGTAACGGTTCGTCGTAAAACACAGTTCCAGGCTTGATTACACCCGTTTGATAACCAGTTAAAATAGTTGCACCTTTTACCGTTGATCCAACGTTATAAGAGGTTGAAATGTTTCCAAGTGCAAAATCCTGCATTTCGGTTTTTCCAGTTTCACTATCTTTCACTAACTGTTTACCAGCCATTGTTAAGACATCCCCCGAATTCGGGTCCATCATGACAACAAATGCTCGATCCAATAAACTTGTTCTACCAGATGACTTTGCATTTCTTAATTCTTCTTCAACAACTTTTTCAACCTCAAGCTGTAGATCCATATCAATAGTTAGAACGAGGTCTTTTCCTCTTTCACCTTCAGAGATAACTTCTGTTTCAACTACTTTTCCTGACTTGTCAGTAACATTCTTCACTTTTGCTTTTTGTCCATGAAGAACCTCTTCGTATTGCTTCTCGATATAACTTTTTCCAACTCGGTCATTGCGGTTATAGCCACGTGCCATAAAGTAATCGAGTTGTTCTTTCGGAATCCCTTCATCCGAATCTGTTACTTTTCCAAGAACAGTCTTCAATGTACTGCCAAAGGCATAGGATCTCTCCCAATCGGTTGTTGTATCAACCCCAGGAAGATATTGAAGATTTTCACTAACGAGCGCGAATTCTTTTTGCGTAACATCTTCATTTTTCACAATTTGCGGGGTTAAAGCATAGCCGCTATTAAAAGCGCGATAAATAGCTAGAATTTCTAAATCGTCTGCTGTTAGTTCACTTAATTCCTCTTCAGTAATACGTTCTAACTGCAGGTTATAAATCTTTTTATCATATTCTTTAGCTTCTAATTCTTCTTTTAGCTTTTCTTTCTCTTTTTCCGATACCTTCTTAGTGGCACGTTCAGGGTTTAAAAGAATCCAATAGTCCTTCTTGTCCCGTTCTTGAACTTTATCTGGCTTCAACTCAATTAGTTTCGCTAATTTTTTCGCAACATCCAGCATTTCATCCTGACTAGCACCAAAATTGGTATATGTAATCGCATTTTTCGGTGTATTATCAACAATAACCTTTCCATTACGGTCATACATTTTCCCTCTTGGAACAGGATTATTTACCGTGATATCCTCCGTTCTTTCAATTTCTCGCTTATAATCATCTCCGTACACAATTTGTACAACCCCAAGACGGAGGATTAAAACAGAAAAAAGAAAAAACACAATAAAAAATAATAAATTTAAACGAACAGGTATTATTCTCTTTTTCTTTTTTTCACTCTTATTAACCAATGTTTATACCCACTTCCCAGATGCTTTCTTACAATAATACTATTTTAAAGGAAACGTCCCTAAATTTCTATTGTGACACAACAAAAAGATTTTTCCAAAAGAAAAGGAAAGGCAAAAAACCTTTCCATTCATTGGGAGAACTCTATTTTTCGGACAAAGAAGTAAATCAACGTATGTCCAGCGCCGAGAATTAGTAAAATGATAGGGGTAATTTTCTCTGGGTTAAAAAAAGCTATACCAATGAGGAATAACACAATGGAGACGGCTCTTCCCGCGTTTAAATAAATTTCTCTTACAACAATATACTCAATTCTCATTTCAGCAGCTTTCCAGCCACTCCCGATGACGTCATAGGTCATAGACATGTATGGAACTAGTAATAATGGATAGGCAACGGCGATTACTCCTGCGTAAATAAGTAACTTTATATAGGATGGTTCAAAGACAATGACGAAAATAGATAAATATAGAAGGATTCCTCCAATTAAAATTGCTTTCTTTCGCATGTCTTTTTTGATCAATTTTGAAACCAAATAGTAGGCAATAAAGGATATTCCCGAATTAATCAGCCCAAAGGTGCCCAAAGAAAGCTCACTGCCTGTCGATATAAAGACAAACACAGAAATGATGAAGGCAAAAGTTCCTTCACGAAAGCCTTGAAAAAAATTGGCATTCGTGATCAGACTCCAATTTCGATTTTCTTTTCGTTCTTTAAGGATACGGACGAAATAATATTTCCCCTTCGCTGGCCTTCTTTTAATAAAAAAGCTCAGGAATACCGCTAGTGAAAACAGTCCCAGTGAAATGCCAAATACGATCGAATACCCTACCATTTTATCCATTTTTGAAATAATAAATCCAGCCGCAATTGGGCCAATCATACCACCAATTGAAGACAAAATTCCTAAAAAACCGTTAAAAAAATCTCTTGATTCTGGCTCAGTGATTTCGAAAGTTAACACATTATAAGCAAGCCAGTAGAATCCATAACCGATTCCCAATAATCCACCTAGAAGAAGTAAAAACTTCGAAGCACTCGTTCCAATTAACAAGACCGTCAAATAAAAGAGAGCTAAAAAAATGACACCGATTCTAAACACAATCACCCTGTCAATTTTTTTAGCCCACCTACCTGCAAGAATAAAGGTAATCGGCTGCATAATGACGACAGCTAAATTATACATTCCCAAATCTGAAAACTCACCTGATTGCTTCCATAAATATATATTTACGAATGTATTTGATAACGCCACACTTAACGAATACAAACCACCAATGATCAGTAACAAAGTCAAATCTTTAGTTAATTCTACATCACCAAGCATTTTACGCATAAAAAAACTCCCCTTTATATCTAGGGGTAGTTTCTAACAAAAACAAGTTCGTTATTCACTTTTAAATATGTTGATTGTTTTTAACATCGAAATTTTTGAAAAAAGCCAATAAAAAAGCAAAGGGTAAAAATCCCTTTGCTTTAAAAAGTCAGCTTATTTTGCTGCGCTGTAAAGCTTAGCAACTTCATCCCAATTTACCACATTCCAGAAAGCACCGATGTAGTCTGGGCGACGGTTTTGATAATTTAAGTAGTAAGCATGCTCCCATACATCAAGTCCAAGAACAGGAGTCTTGCCTTCCATTAATGGAGAGTCTTGATTTGGAGTGCTTGTTACTTCTAATTCACCATTGTTTACAACTAGCCAAGCCCAACCAGAACCAAAGCGTGTTGTAGCAGCTTTTGTGAATTCAGCTTTGAAGTTATCTAAGCTTCCAAATTTGCTGTTAATTGCATCAGCTAATTCTCCAGTAGGAGCTCCGCCACCATTTGGAGAAAGGATTGTCCAGAATAGTGAGTGGTTAGCATGTCCGCCACCATTGTTACGTACAGCAGTACGTGCAGCTTCTGGGACTGCATCTAAATTAGCAACAACTTCTTCAACTGATTTAGAAAGAAGTTCTGCGTTTCCTTCTAATGCAGCATTTAAATTTGTTACATAAGTGTTGTGATGTTTAGTGTGGTGAATATTCATTGTTTCTTTGTCGATATGTGGTTCTAATGCGTCATAAGCGTACGGTAATTGTGGTAATTCGAAAGCCATGATTCATTTCCTCCCTATGTATCCTCAAATTTTTTAGAAGCATTCTTAGACTCATTATGAGTTAAAAATTTTTCTAATGTGATTAAGTTAAGATTACCAAAACTGGATTATTGTTTCAAATAATTTGTCTTTTCGTAACCATAACTATAATAACCATTCCACTTATTAAGTATTCCACATTCATGGCCAATCTCCTTTTTAATTTCAGCACAAAGTTCGATAATTTGTCATGAATCTACCAACCCATATATAGCAACGATTAAGGCGATAAACACCGTATCAATAGAGGTTTTTAAGGGTCAGCTGATATTGACAGTCGACCCAATAGTTGCGATATTTTAAGTAAGTGAAGAATATCACAATCTAGTTTTAAAAATTCGCATTTCATTAGGAGTGGTATTGATGAATGAGCTATCTCTATCTTTGTACAGTTTACTCATACAAGAGTTTGTTGATAAGGAAACAATTCAAAAATATAAAGCTGGAACAATACTTTTTAACGAAGGCGATTCGGTCGATTACGTCTTCATCTTATTGCGTGGAAGTGTCTCTCTCGGTCGTGTTCATGTAAAAGGAAAGGAATTCATTCTTAAAATCCTTTCTGGAGAAGAGCTATTGATTGAATATCAACTCTATAAACAACAACCTAAATACCACTTTTATGCAAAAACTCTTTCAGATTGTGAAATGCTGATGATCAAACGGACTGATTTTGAACGTTTTGTGCAAAAGGATCCAGTAACTCAAAATACTTTATCTGCTTGGCTAAGTACGCGATATTTAAAGGCTCAAATGAAATGCCAGGATTTAATGATGAACGGAAAAAAAGGTGGACTTTATTCCATCATAATACGTTTATGCAATAGTTATGGAATTATGACTGATGAAGGAATATTAATTGATCTTCCTTTAACCCACCAAGAGCTCGCGAATTTCACTTACGGAACACGTGAAGTCATCCAACGTATGTTAAAAGAACTTCGAGAAAAGGATGTTATTGCTTACAACCAACAACGGTTGGTCGTCAAGAATATAAGCTATTTAAAAGACACCGTTGATTGTCAAAACTGCCCTTATGAAATATGTGGGATTAACTAAACAAATGATAAAAAGAAGCTGTTTCAAAAAGGTTGTCATGGTCCTTTTACGAACAGCTTTTTCTAATTTGATAGCTCATTAAATAACAATAAAAAAATAAATGATCTGTAATGCTTGAATAATCCCTTTTGTAATTACACTGCTAATAAATCCAATCACTGAACCAAAACCGATCGATACCGCACTCTTAAAATCTTTCTTATTGACAATTAACTCTGCTAAAATTGCGCCTAAAAAAGGGCCAATGATAATTCCTAAAAACGGAATGACAAATGGGCCAACTAAAAGACCAATTGTACTTCCCCACACTCCCGCTTTCGTGCCTCCATATTTCTTCACACCGATCATATTCGTGACGAAATCTGCTCCAAATAACAATACAACTAGCAGCCCCTGTACAAGCCAGAAAATCCAATTAAATGGTTCGAAGCTGAAGAAAACACCATATAGTAAGAACCCTCCAAGCAAAAACAAGACACTCGGGACGATGGGATAAATTAATCCAACGAACGAAATAACAAAAAGCGCTATAATAATGACCCAATAAACGATATCCATAAAACGACCTCCTTTTCTTTAGTTATGCTTACTAACTATGTAATCATACTCCCTTAGAAAAAACCAATATTATAGGTAAGCAAGAAATTTATTTTGAGTTGCTATTATCTCATGAGTCCAGAAACTGTGTCCTTATGCCGTTACTGAAAAAAATGAGAAGCTCCCCCAAACGCTTTTTGGGACAGCTTCTCAAATCATCATTAATGTCTTTCACCTAGAACAGCTTCAGCAATATTCACAGCGTGATCACCGATTCTTTCGAGGTTACTAATAATATCTACATATACTATTCCAGCTTGAGCACTACACTCGCCAGCACTTAAGCGAAGAATATGTTGCTTGCGCAATTTACGCTCCATTTTATCAATAAGTTCTTCTTTCTTTATAACATCCCTAGCCAGGTCTTTTTCGTTATGATCAAGAGCATTAATCGCTTCTTTAACAGTTGTAATCGTTAGTTCAAACATTTCTTCAAGCTCTACCATTGCTGAGCCCGTAATTTTCACCTTGTTTGCTAACTGATACTCTACTAGTTCCAAAATATTTTCGAAATGATCGCCGATTCTCTCAATATCTCTAATTGTATCTACTAAAACAGAATGTTCTTCCGATTCATGTTCAGATAAAGAGCTTGAAGCTAGTTCAACTAAATAATCCGTAATTTTTCTATCGAGATTATTAATTGCCTCTTCTAGCTGTACAGCTGTATCAGCATGCTTTTGCACCTTTGTTCGCAAATATTGGTTTGATTCTGTTAATCCCAAGATAGCAAACTGGCCCATTCTTAAAACCTCTTCCTTGGCTTGTCCAAGCGCAATAGAAGGTGACTGTTCGATAAAATTAGGGTCCAAATGCTTTGCCTTATATTCTAAAACAGAATCCTCTCCAGGAATAAGCTTTGTTACCAAGACCGCCAATAAGGCAATAAACGGAAATTGAATAATCGTATTTGTTGCATTAAATGTACCATGCGCAACCGCAATGACCATTTCCGGATTTAAATTTAAAACATCTTGTAAATACGTAATGAACATTGTAAATGGTTTTAATAATATCATAAAAATGGTTGTACCAATTAAATTGAATAATACATGAGTTGCCGCCGCTCTTCTAGCAGCTATCGAAGCACCGATTGAAGCTAATACGGCTGTAATCGTCGTTCCGATATTGTCTCCAAATAAAACAGGTAGGGCTGCATTAATATCTAATAACCCTTCTGAAAATAATCCTTGTAAAATACCGATTGTCGCACTTGAACTTTGGACAATAACTGTAAATAACGTTCCAATCACAACACCTAAAATTGGGTTATCACTCATACTCACTGTAAGCTCATGAAAAGCCTCTAAGCTTCTTAGCGGTTTCATCCCACTACTCATTAATTCTAATCCAAAGAATAATGCCCCGAATCCAAAGACAATTTGTCCAATGCTATGGATTTTCTTACTCTTAAAGAAAAACAGTAGAATAGAGCCTAAAGCCATAATTGGCAAAGCATATTCGCCAACATCTATACCGATAATAAAAGCTGTTACAGTCGTACCGATGTTTGCCCCCATAATAACACCGATCGCTTGACGCAATGTCATAAAACCAGCACTCACCAACCCAACAACAATAACAGTTGTCCCAGAGCTACTTTGAATTAACCCTGTAACAAGAATCCCGGCCAATACGCCCATAAAAGGATTGGAAGTAAAGCGATCTAGGATATCGCGGAGTTTATCTCCAGCTGATCTTTGGAGACCATCTCCCATATACTTAATCCCGAATAAAAAGATCCCTAGTCCACCTAAAAACTCAAAAATCATTTGCTGCACATTTATCTCCAAAGTCTTCCAACTCCTAATTCCTTTAGTAAATTAGTTTGTCAAAACCTCTCTCATTATGATGAACAAAAGCTTCAATGTAAATGAAATGTTGATTAAATTTACAATACATTTACAAAAGGGAGTTTTATTACAATTGTGTTACAAATTATATTAATTATAATCAGAAATATACATTTTTTTCACAACAATGTTCTATTTTAAATTAGACAAGCATATGAATGGAAAAATCCCAATTAAGGAGTAGTATCCATGAAGCGATTATTCGGACTAGTAATCATTGCCCTAATCTTGTTTATTATTTATTATGATCTAAGCAAAGGTACTCTACCGATTACAATTGAAACTACTACTGCTGCACAAGTGGAGAATACAGAGCAAGAAAATGTAACCGTCGAAATGGATTATTTTGAAAAAGAGGTTGTAAGTGGCGATACGGTGCTTTCTATTATTGAATCGCAGCTAGACTCGGCAATTCCCGTTTCTATCCAAGAAGTCATTAATGATTTCAGCAGTCTTAACAAAGGAATATCAGTTGAAAAGATCCAAATTGGAAAGACTTATAAATTCCCAAACTATGCCAATTTACATGAATAATCCAATTCAACCAGTAAGTTTCTTGTCAAGTTGATTCCTTCACTGATACAATTAATGTATATTAGCGTTATAA
The DNA here is from genome assembly GCF_005280205.1 of Bacillus yapensis. GTDB lineage: Bacteria > Bacillota > Bacilli > Bacillales > Cytobacillaceae > Robertmurraya > Robertmurraya yapensis. The sequence continues at coordinate 182,111 of NZ_SUND01000003.1, forward strand.
TATTGAAGTAGTTTTACGATGCTCAAGTTAGAGACACGTTCTCGACTTGTGCGAATCATTACTTTCATAACGCTTATTTCTTTTTAAAAAGGAGCGAATCACTCTTGAGTGAAATTATACATCGTACAAAAACCCGCCCCGTTAAAGTTGGAAATCTAACTATCGGGGGAAATAATGAACTAGCAATTCAAAGTATGACAACGACAAAAACACATGATGTGGAAGCAACAGTTGCTCAAATCAAACGTTTAGAGGAAGCAGGCTGTCAAATCGTCCGTGTAGCTTGTCCAGACGAAAGAGCAGCAGATGCGATTGCAGACATTAAGAAGCAAATCAATATTCCTCTTGTGGTTGATATTCATTTTGACTATAAGCTCGCCCTTAAAGCAATTGAAGGCGGAGCTGACAAAATCCGTATCAATCCAGGTAATATCGGAAAAAGAGAGAAGGTTGAAGCGGTTGTAAAGGCTGCTAAAGCCAAAGGGATTCCGATTCGAATCGGGGTTAATGCAGGTTCACTTGAAAAAAGAATTATTGAAAAATATGGTTACCCAACTGCAGACGGAATGGTTGAGAGTGCCTTACACCATATTAAAATTCTTGAAGACCTAGATTTTCACGATATCATCGTGTCCATGAAGGCTTCAGATGTTAACCTAGCGATTGAAGCATATGAAAAGGCCGCAAAGGCTTTTGACTATCCATTACACCTTGGAATTACAGAGTCAGGAACATTATTCGCTGGTACAGTTAAAAGTGCTGCCGGACTCGGAGCTATTTTAAGCAAAGGAATCGGAAACACTTTACGTATTTCATTAAGTGCGGATCCTGTAGAGGAAGTAAAGGTAGCAAGAGAACTTCTTAAATCATTCGGACTTTCATCCAATGCCGCAACGCTTATTTCATGTCCAACTTGTGGCCGTATTGAAATCGACCTTATTAGCATTGCCAATGAGGTAGAAGAATATATTTCAACCATTAAGGCACCAATTAAAGTAGCCGTGCTCGGTTGTGCTGTAAACGGTCCTGGTGAAGCAAGAGAAGCTGATATCGGAATCGCTGGAGCACGTGGCGAAGGTTTATTATTCCGTAAAGGAAAAATCGTTCGTAAAGTTCCTGAGGAAACGATGGTTGAGGAATTAAAGAAAGAAATCGACCAAATTGCTGCAGAATATTTCGCAAAAAAAGAAGCGGAAGAAAAGGAAGCAGCACTAAACAAATAAGGGAAAGGCTTGGCGAATAATCGCCAAGCCTTTTTTGCTATTCAAGTGCTCCACTCTTAAATAGCTTAGAAAAACGGGAGAATGAAGATCCCAAGAATAATCGATACTACTCCAATTCCGATTGCCCAACTACCGAGACTTTGTGCGCCTCTTCTTCGTGCTACAAAGCCAAGAATAATCCCAGCTGCCCCAAACAATATTGGTGCTACGAATAAAGACAAGATGGAAAGGATAATGGCAGCAAAGCCCATTCCTGTTCCTCCTGTACGAGTGTCTCTATCCGTATCATAGTCTCTGTCGTTATCGAACTCTCGTCCAAATGTAACTGGTGCAGCCATTTCAGCTGAGGTTTCCTCTAAATAATCCGCAGTTCTAGGTGAATCGTTCTCTTCAACCCCATTGTCTTTTCTTAAATTTGCATAAGGGGCTTTTCCGTATTGATCTGCCATATTTGAAATCCCTCGCTTTCTTTGGAGCATTATTATTGTTTATCGTTCACATCAATTTTAAAAGTGTAAATGTCTGTCATTCTTTTCAGAAGTAAGATCGGTTAAAATAGAGAAGCAAGAAATTAAAGGAGTTTATTATGAGAAAAAAATTTGGTATCGACATCGATGGAACTGTTACTAGCCCCGATACGATTGTTCCCTATATGAATCAAGATTTCGGATTATCATTAAGCTATTCTGATATTAAGGAATATGATTTATCTGTTCATGTAGACATTTCTAAATCAGATTTTGCGAAATGGTGGTTAGATAATGAAGCAAGAATTTACGAAGCATCCCCTCTAACAAAAGAAGTCCGCGCCGTTCTACGCGAATGGGAAAGTGCTCACGATTTATTCTTTATTAGCGCAAGAAGTAAACACCTTTTAGAATTAACAAAGGAATGGTTTGTCAAACAAGATTTGCCCTTCCATCACATTGAATTAATTGGATCACATGACAAAATAAATGCTGCGAAACAATATGAGGTAGATATATTTTTCGAAGATAAACACGATAATGCTGTTGCCATTTGTGAACAGTGTAAAATTCCTGTCATCCTTTTTAATACACCTTATAATCAGGAGCCGGTCCCAGAAGGTGTAATTAGGGTTAATAACTGGTCTGAAGCAAAAGCATGGGTTGATACTTGGCTAAAAGAAAATGCGTAGAGAAGATTGTCTCTACGCATTACATTCAGGGCAGCGCCCATAAATTTCGAATTTATGACCAGAAATATCGAAGCCATTTAAATTTTCTCTTAAGCTTTGCATCGGGCAAGTATCGATTTCCTTTGTCTTCCCACAGTCTAAACAAATAAAGTGATGATGGTGTTCTTTATGGGAACAGGCAAATCGAAAATGCTTCTCCCCTGATAACTCAGTCATTTCAAATATTCCTAAATCCACAAATACGGATAAATTACGGTAAATTGTATCAAAGCTTAAACCTGGATAATCGTCCTTCATTTCGTCGAGAACATCCTTGGCGGTTAGATATTTCTCGCTATTAGAGAACAATTCAAGCATTTCTTCCCTTTTTCCCGTATGTTTATAACCTTTTTCTTTCAATAATTGAAGAGCCTCATTTACATTCATACGCTCACCCCATTTTTACAGGTCTTGCCGAATTTATCTTCTTTATCAATATTGTTATAACTAATATTAACACAGAAATCATGACAATTGTGCCACCAGGAGCTAAATCGAGATAATAGGAAAGGACTAATCCTCCGATCACAGATGTCTCTCCGAATACAAGGGAATAAAAAATCGTCTGCTTAAAACCCTTCGCAATCCGAATGCTCGCGGCAACTGGCAAAGTCATTAATGACGATACTAAAAGAATGCCGACAATTCGCATAGATGAAGCAATGACTAAAGCAACCATAATGATAAAGACGAAATGAATGCTCTTAACGGCAATTCCCGACGCTTTTGCATGCTCTTCATCGAATGATAATAAAAATAATTCCTTGTACAATACAATAATAGCAGCAATCACGAAAACACTGATGAAGAGAATCGTGTATAAATCAGCTCTGCTGACGGCGCTCACACTACCAAACAAATAGCCAAATAAATCGGTATTAAAGCCATCGGCAAGCGAAATAAAAATCGCTCCAAGGCCAATTCCTCCCGATAAAATAATGGGGATGGCTAGTTCTTGATAATGTTTATACACACTTCTTAGTTTTTCAATAAATAAAGAACCTCCAACTGAAAAGACCATTCCCATATATAAAGGATTCAGTCCACTAAAGATGAGGAATTTTTTTTCAAGAAGTAAGCTTGCAGCAATCCCAGCCAATGTCACATGGCTTAAAGCATCGGCAATTAATGACAGCCTTCTTACAACGATAAAAACACCTAATAACGGCGCGATAATCCCGATAATAATCCCGGCCAAAAAAGCATTTTGGAGAAATTCATATTGTAAAATATCTTGAATCATTTTCTTGCTCCTTCATGATGATGCTCATGCTCATGTGAAAGCAAATGAACATCATGTCCATAAAACTGCGACATCTCGTTAAGCTGTAGCTTTTCAAATTCTTCCGATTTCCCATGAAAATGCATATGCTTATTTAAGCATGCTACGTCCGTCACCTTGTCAGAAATCGTACCAACATCGTGAGTAACGAGTAATAAAGTAATACCTCGAACTTTATTTAAGTTCTCCAGCATTTCATAAAAGGACTGCACATTTTGCGCATCTACCCCTACAGTTGGCTCATCTAATATTAACAGCTTGGGTTCACTCACTAACGCTCTCGCAATAAAGACACGTTGCTGTTGTCCACCAGATAGCTCCCCAATATTCTGATTCATGTATTTCGTTAAACCGACCGAGTCGATCGCCGCTTTAATTTTACGATGATCATTTTGGTTCATAAACTTAAATAAACCAATTTTTTTTGTTAAGCCGCTCCCGACTACTTCATAGACAGTTGCTGGAAAACCGGAATTAAAGGAATTTGCTTTTTGTGAAACAAAGCCGATTTCATGCCAATTCTTAAATCGATGGATATCTTCTCCGAAAATCTTGATTTCCCCTTCTTGAATTTTTAAGAGGCCAAGAACGAGCTTCAAAAGAGTTGATTTCCCTGAACCATTCGGTCCTACAACGGCTAAGAAAGAACCTTGAGGGACTGTCATGTCGATATTTTCTAGGACATTTTCTTTTTCATACCGATAAGATAATTGCTTTATTTCAATAATAGGTTGACCTGAATTCATGCTATCACCTAGTTTTTTAAATTAGAATCATTACGATTTAGTAGTATACAGGAAGTATACCTCAAAGTAAAGCTTATTGCACGTCACGATTAGAAGCTATGTCTCATACATTAAAAAAGAAGGGGTGTGGGACGATTGAATATCTTTCAAAGCATCATCAATCATAAAGTGAATACGATCACTGGAAGAGACTTAATAAAATATGGAAACCAGTTTCAAATATCTATTACGAAAGACCAAGCTGAAACAATCGCTTCTTACTTAAGAGGAAAAAATGTCAATGTGTTTGATGAGGCAGAGCGAAACAAAGTTATCAAAGAAATTGCTAAAGTTGCTGGTTCTGACACAGCGCAGCAAGTAAATCGTCTACTACTTGGATTAGTGAAATGATGAAAAGCTGACGAGAGCTACCAAAATGGCAGCTCTCGTCAGCTCTTACTTTCTATTCAGCCAAAATATTAGCCAATAAGTTTTCATTAAATTCTTTACTACGAAGCATTGCAATTTCATGCTTGTACGGAGCCTTCTTATTATTCTTATCTTCTCCTACAAACGGTGTTTCTAATATTTTCGGAACGGACTCTAATTGTGGATGGTGCACAATATAGTTGAGAGCCTCAAAGCCGATATGACCAAATCCAATATTTTCATGACGGTCTTTGCTAGCACCACGCTCATTTTTACTATCATTAATATGAAGTACCTTGATGCGGTCAATGCCCACAATCTTATCAAACTCATTGAGCACGCCATCAAAATCTTCAACCAGATTGTAGCCTGCATCATGTGTATGACAAGTATCAAAGCATATAGAAAGTCGATCGTTGTGCGTAACTCCATCAATAATCATCGCGATTTCTTCAAAACTTCTTCCACATTCTGAGCCCTTACCTGCCATCGTCTCTAACGCAATTTGCAATGTTTCTTGGCCAGTTAAAACCTCGTTTAAGCCCTCGATGATTTTCTTAATCCCCGCTTCTGCTCCAGCACCTACATGAGCGCCAGGATGAAGTACGATTTGCTTTGCACCAAGTGCCTCTGTTCTGTCAATTTCAGTCCTAAGAAAACGAACCCCTAAATCAAACGTATCTGGATTTGTCGTATTCCCAATATTAATGATGTACGGAGCATGTACAACAATTTCATCAATACCGTGTTCCTTCATATGCAAAAGGCCCGCTTCAATATTTAATTCCTCGATTTTTTTTCTTCGAGTATTTTGCGGCGCACCAGTGTAAATCATGAATGTATTGGCTCCGTATGATACTGCTTCTTGACTTGCCCCTAGCAGCATTTCCTTTCCACTCATGGAAACATGTGATCCAATTTTCAACATACAATCCTCTCCCTTTGCTTTACTTTTTACGCTTTATACGATTTTGTCGCTTCTTTATTTTGTCCATTTCCCATTGCATCTTTTTCTTGTAACCAGGCTTAACCTTTGACGGCTTCTTCACAAACGATTTTGCCATTGCATCGACTTCGTTCTGCTGTCTTACACGTTTTTTCCGCTTATTGCGGTCACCGATTTCCACAATCTCCCCTTGCTTGATGTCCACATTCTTGAATTCAATGCCAAGGTTTTCTAATCGGTTCAAAGCATCCTCATCAGACTGGGTGTAGATCGTGAGGGCAAGTCCCGCTTTTCCTGCACGAGCTGTACGCCCTACACGGTGCACATAAAAGTCTAAATCACTTGGAAGCTCATAGTTAATAACATGGCTGACACCTTCAATATCAATGCCTCGAGCAGCTAAATCTGTCGCAACGATATATTGGTATTCTAAATCCCAAATTTGCTTCATCATTTTTTTACGTTCTCTCGGACTTAAGTTTCCATGGATTCTACCAACCTTTAGTCCTTTCTGAGTTAAGGAGTCCGCCACTACATCAGCCATCTTTTTCGTGTTTGTAAACACAATAGCCAAATAAGGATTTACTGCAGATAATACTTCATAGACCATTTCCTTTTTATCGCGATGTCTTGAAGGAATAAGATAATGATCAATTTTTGCAGCGGTTAATTGCTTCGGTTCGATTTGAATAAACTTCGGATTTTCTAAATATTTTTTCAAAAATGGCTTGAGCTTTTCTGGAATTGTTGCTGAAAACACAAGGATTTGTAGCTTTTGAGGCATTTTTGAAGCAATTTGATCCACGTCTTCAATGAAGCCCATATCAAGCATTAAATCTGCTTCGTCCACCACAATTGTATTTGCCTTATGAACAAATAAGGCTTGATCCTTTGTTAGGTCATTAATTCTTCCTGGCGTACCTACAACAATATGTGGTTGTGTCTTTAGCTTTTCGATTGCTCTTTGCTTGTCTGTACCACCGATAAACAATCGAGTTGTGATTTCATTTTCCGTTGCATGTTCTGTAACCTTCAAAATCTCTTGGTAAATTTGATTGGCTAACTCTCTAGTCGGAGCTGTGATAACAGCTTGTACCTCTTTTTTAGCTGGGTCTATTTTTTCGATAATCGGCAATATGTAAGAATGCGTTTTACCCGTTCCTGTTTGCGATTGTCCAATGGCACTTTCCCCTTTTAAAGCTACAGGGATAAGTTTTTGTTGAATTTCCGTTGGTTCATAAAAACCAATTTTGTTCAACGCCTCTATTATAAACGGTTTAAACTCATATATCTTAAATTTTGATTCTGTCATTTTCCTGCTCCTTTTAATAAATCCTACCCTTAGGTATTGTCATCATTCCATTATAATAAAGTTTTCCCTATTGCGCCAATTTGCTTGGCATCTTTTTTCAAATTCGTAGGTATTCTTAGTTTTTAGTAGAAAAAACTGTCTCATCGAAAATCAGACTAACATCCGCAAAAGTCTTAAACCATTCCCAATTTTATGCATAGGTTAATAAGAGAGATGAACTTCCAATAACGAACTGCGCGTTGATGCTGTGAATATACGCGATCATCCATAGAAAATGCGCATAACGGAAACTTGAAAGATTGAAAGGAGGGCTTAGCTTGCAACCAAGAATGAGAGGACCTCTTCCACCACGTATGATGCCACCGAGAATGCCCAGAGGTAGTTTCCCTCAGATGAATCGAATGGGAGGCGGGATGCGAGCACCTGGTCCGTCAAGAGGCGGCGGTGGATTACTCGCTAAGATATTAGGTAGAGGAGGAAGGCAAGGAGGAGGAGCAAATCCATTTTCCTTTGGAGCAGCTTCAGCTGCGGGACGTGCTAGTGGTGGTGGAGGGCTTTTAAAAACATTAACAGATCCTAGTGCCCTGAACGGTTTTCTAACAAATACGCAAAAAGTGCTAAACACTGCTCAACAAGTTGGACCAATGGTTCAACAATATGGGCCAATTGTGCGAAATCTCCCTTCCTTATGGAAACTTTATAAAGGATTTAAAGATTTACCATCTGATTCAGAAGAAAATTCTACCACTGAAGAAGCCACTAAAGAAACAAAAAGTACCGCAAAACGCAAGCCTGCCAGAACTCGAGAAAACAAAGAAGAAAGTCTTGAGCCTGTTGAACAAGAACGCTCTAATAAAGGTCAGTCGATGCCAAAATTATATGTGTAGAAAGAATGCTGTTTTGAAAGCATTCTTTTTCTTCGCTGTTTTCTATCGATCATTGTTTTTTCGTAAATGTCCAGAACCCGACATTTACACCCCCTATATGGTTTAGTGCTACATATTATTTTTTCACGGCACTTTTCGCTACCCATTTAAGGAAATCTGGCTATGTATTTTAGTCAATTTTTATATAAAAGCTTCAATCTTTGTGAAAAGAGCCTTTTAATTTCCAACTTCCTCAAATTGAGGTTTTCCTAGAAGTCCGATATAATGGTTTCATAGATTGAGTGTTTTGCTTTTTATAGGAGGTTGGATTTTAAATGGAAGTAATCAAAATTTCTCCACGTGGCTATTGCTACGGTGTTGTCGACGCCATGGTGATTGCAAGAAATGCTGCTTTAGATAAAACATTACCAAGACCTATTTATATCCTTGGTATGATTGTTCATAATAAACACGTTACGGATGCTTTTGAGGAAGAAGGCATTATCACTTTAGATGGTAGTAACCGCCTTGAAATCCTTGAAAAAGTGGATACAGGAACGGTTATTTTTACGGCTCATGGTATTTCACCTGAAGTACGAGAATTAGCGCAAAAGAAAGGACTTGTAACACTAGATGCTACCTGTCCAGATGTAACAAGAACCCACGACCTCATACGTGATAAGAAGGAAGAAGGTTATCAAGTCATTTATATCGGTAAAAAGGGGCATCCTGAGCCTGAAGGAGCAGTAGGTGTTGCTCCTGATATCGTTCACCTTGTTGAATCAGAAGAGGATGTCAAAAACCTTAATCTTGATTTTGACAAAATTATTGTGACGAACCAAACGACGATGAGTCAATGGGATGTTAAACATATCGTTGAATTATTGTTAGAAAAATATCCTCATGCAGAGTTTCATAATGAAATTTGTAATGCGACTCAGGTTCGTCAGGAAGCTGTAGCCCAAAAGGCTGGAGAAGCGGACGTAACGATTGTCGTGGGTGATCCAAAGAGTAATAACTCGAATCGTTTGGCACAGGTGTCAGAAGAAATTGCTGGGACAAAGGCTTATCGCATTGGCGATTTGAGCGAGCTTAACATTGAGTGGATTAAGGATGCAAAAAATGTCGCTGTAACGTCTGGAGCTTCTACTCCAACACCGATTACAAAAGAAGTTATTGCATTTATTGAGCAGTTTGATCCAAATGATGAATCAACTTGGAGAACCGAAAAGAAGGTTCCTTTAAACAAAATTTTACCTAAAGTGAAAACTGTAAATTAAAATAAGAGGGCGCAAATTTTGCGTCCTCTTTTTATGCTTACACAAATTGAAACGGGTCTGTATTAAGTTTAGAAGCCACAAATGTTACGTCTAGTCCTTTGTCTTGGGTCATTTTAGCTAAAATTTTCGCCACTCCATCTTTCATGACTTTCTCAACATTATGACCAGGGTCAATAATGTTTACCCCTTCCATTTGTGCATCATGGGCAACATGGTAATATAAATCACCCGTTACATATACATCCGCTCCCTTGAATTTAGCTGAGCGATAATATTTATTGCCATCTCCACCTAATACAGCCACCTTTTTTACAGGGGTCTGTAAATCTCCAACAACACGAACACCTTTGACATCAAGAGCTTCCTTAACACGCTCTGCAAATTGTCCTAATGTCATTTCGTCGATATACCCCACTCGACCAAGCCCTAGCGTTTCTCCTTGATTATCTAATGGGTAAATATCATACGCAACTTCTTCATATGGATGAGCTTTCAGCATGGCAGAAAGGACTCTTTTTTCAATGTTCTCAGGAAAAATCGTTTCAATTCTGACTTCATTCACTTCTTCAAGCTTTCCTTGTGTGCCAATATGAGGGTTTGTCTGTTCACCAGGAAGGAATTGACCTACCCCACTCGCCGTGAATGCACAATGACTATAATTACCGATGGCACCTGCACCAGCTCTCCCTAACGCCTCTTTTACTGCCTTAGCATTTTCTTCGGGCACAAAAACAACTAGTTTCTTTAATTTTAATTCATAGGTTGGCACAAGTACCTCTGTATTCGTAAGTCCTAATGCTTCTGCTAATAAATCATTGACTCCGCCTTTTGCCACGTCTAAATTCGTATGGGCTGCATACACGGCAATATCATGCTTGATCAATTTTTCAATAATTCTCCCAGCTGTTTGTTCCGTGGCTATCTTTTGTAATGGACGATAGATGATTGGATGATGGGCAATGATCAGCTGTACGTTTTCTGCAATCGCCTCATCAACCACTTCCTCAAGAACATCTAATGCAATGAGTACTTTTTCGACCGGTTTATTTAATCGGCCAATTTGAAGTCCGACCTTATCGCCTTCCATGGCATAAGCCTTCGGTGAGAATTGCTCAAATAATTGAATGACTTCATATCCATTCGCTTTCTTCATCCTTATCCAAGAACCTCCTCTATCATGCGAAGCTTATTATGTAATTCTTCTTTCTTTTGACGATTTTCTTCAGTATCAGCAGCTTGCTCAAGCTTACTCAATATTCTCATCCAATTGTTCATTTCACCTTTCCATTTCTTCACAAAAGGTTCCGTTCTTTTAATCGATAAGAATGGACCCATCAATAATTCCGACTGTAGTTTTTCCTGATTATAGGACTGAAGTGGTTCCCCTTTTTCAGCTACAAGGATTTCGTAGATTTTTCCGTCCTCTTCTAAAATTTCTTCCTCTACTAACTTCCACTCATGATCCATTAGCCAAACTCTGATTGATTGAGCGCTTATATTCGGCTGCAGAATTAACCTTGAAACACCTTCAAGTTTGTCCAATCCTTGTTCGAGAATACTTGCAATCAAAGCTCCACCCATGCCAGCGATTGTAATGCAATCTACTTCTCCTGGAGAGATGACTGCAAGACCATCTCCTTTTCTCACTTCTATTTTATCCGTTAAATCTTCTGACTCCACTTGCTTTTTCGCTGATTGAAAAGGACCTTCTACAACTTCACCCGCAATTGCAAAAGGTACAAGCCCTTTTTTTACAACATGACAAGGCAAGTATGCATGGTCTGAGCCAATATCAGCCATTCGGCTTCCTTCTGGTATGTACTCCGCTACTGCCTGCAATCGATGCGATAATTTATCTATATTCATTCCTTCACCACTTTACTAATTCTATGGATGACTCCATTTAATAAGTATAAAAAAAGTCCTTTACATATGCAAAGGACTTCTGTTACTTATTTCGAACTTATTTTAGTGTTGCGAGCCATTCAGCCATTTCTGCCTCTTTACCAGCAACTAATCCACCAGGCATACCGCCATCAGTACCATTTGTAAGAATGTCTACAAGCTCTTCTTGACTATGTTTGTCGCCAACTCCGATTAATGATGGACCTGTAACACCCTTATAGTCTCCACCATGGCAGCCTACACAGCCTTTTTGTTGGAACAATTCTTCAGGTGTTGCATTTGCAACCTCTTCTGTTTTTTCTCCGCCATTTTCATTCTCTTCAGCGATTTCTTTCATATCGCCAAGACCTTTAAATGACATTAAGAACATAACAGCAATTCCTAGTACCATAATTAAAACGAACGGAATAATTGGATTACGATTCATTGCAATAACCTCCCTTATGTAAGAACAATCAGTCAAATAAATATTTTATATACAAACAACCTTTATTTTACTCGAAAAACAAAAGAAGGAAAAGACCTAAAGTAAAGTTTGTCACACTAAGTTCATAAAAAAGTCAAAAACTTCGCGACAATTTCAACCTAGTTTTCGTTTGTTGTCCATATTTTATCCTCACATATTTATTTTAATAAAGTTACAAAACCTGATGAAAGTAACTGAGGAAAATACAAAGTTTTAAAAATTATTCTTGACCTATGAATGAATTCGCTTACAATATGATTATAAGGGTGTTTATTGAATTTTCTTAATATTATTAAAGAAACATTGAAATGACAATCAACGCCATTCCCACATATCCGGATAAATGAAAATACATGAGCTTGAACTTTTTTCCTGCTAACAACCATAACAAGCAGTTTCCTAAAAGGACAATGTATAAAATAAAGACTCCTTCAGGAAAAAAATGAACAATCAACTCAACACTAAAGAGTAAAAGTAAAAGTGCAGTTATGACTAATGAAATTTGAAATGCCATCCCTTTTTTGAAAAAATAAACAGTAAAGGCGACTCCACTTAGCAATATAATACTAGAAAGACCCATTTGCAAATCGAAAGATAATTCTGTAAAATATAATAAAAAAACAAATACTGGAATTAATAACAAAGGCATCATATTGTATTTAGCTAGCTTCGTCTTTGATTTTCCTTGTTCCACGGGTTGATTCCCCTCTGTGTACAAGGCTAATAAGTAATCACAGTATTGTTCTGGAAGCATTTTATTCTGCTTCCAATATAGAATTTCAGTAACTATAACTTTTTTACGATTTTCATCCATACCGTCGCATCCTTTTTATAACAAAAACAAAAAATAGTTTACCTCAATTGTATGAAGTAAACTATTTTCTGGCAATATATTTTTTTAGACTCTATTCTAAAAAGTCCTTTAGACGCTTGCTTCTGCTTGGATGTCTTAGTTTGCGAAGGGCTTTTGCTTCGATTTGTCGAATACGTTCGCGCGTTACACCGAAGACCTTACCGACCTCTTCAAGTGTTCTTGTGCGTCCATCATCAAGTCCGAAACGAAGACGTAGAACATTTTCTTCTCGGTCCGTTAAGGTATCAAGAACGTCTTCTAACTGCTCCTTCAATAATTCGTAAGCTGCATGCTCAGCAGGTGAAGTTGCATCTTGGTCTTCAATGAAATCTCCTAAGTGTGAATCATCCTCTTCACCAATTGGAGTTTCAAGGGAAACTGGCTCTTGAGCAATTTTTAAAATTTCTCGAACCTTGTCAGGAGTTAAATCCATATCTTCTGCAATTTCCTCTGGAGATGGTTCACGTCCTAAATCTTGAAGAAGCTGACGCTGAACACGAATTAACTTATTAATGGTTTCAACCATATGAACTGGAATACGAATAGTTCTTGCTTGGTCGGCAATCGCACGCGTAATCGCCTGACGAATCCACCAAGTAGCGTAGGTACTGAATTTGAATCCTTTACGGTAATCGAACTTTTCAACTGCTTTGATTAATCCCATATTACCTTCTTGGATCAAATCAAGGAACAGCATTCCTCTACCCACGTATCTTTTAGCGATACTTACTACTAAACGAAGGTTTGCTTCCGCCAAACGTCTCTTGGCTTCTTCATCGCCTTGTTCAATTCTTTCGGCTAAGCGAATTTCTTCTTCAGCAGAAAGCAAGTCAACACGACCAATTTCTTTTAGATACATACGAACAGGGTCATTAATCTTAACACCAGGAGGGACACTGAGGTCATTTAAATCAAATTCCTCTTCTCCTTTAGACAGTTCTTGTACGTTTGGATCACTTTCATCGTTCTCATCAACTAGCTCTACACCTTGTTCTTCCAAAATTGCATAAAATTCGTCCATTTGATCGGAATCTAACTCGAAACTAGATAGCTTTTCAGCAATATGATCATAGGCTAACACGCCTGTCTTTTTTCCTAATTCCGTTATCTGTTCTTTTGCTTGTTCTAGGGTCAAATCTGAATCAACCTCTTTTGAACGGGCCGACTTTTCAGCCATATGTACCCCTCCTTCTAAAAATCACAAAACCAATTTATTAAAACTAAATCCCGCATCATAAAGTTTTACGAAGCTGAATAATTTCCATCGCAATCCTCGCAGCACTGGCAAAATCACCATGTCGCTCGGCTTCTTGTTGCTCTTTTTCTTTTTCCTTTATTTTTAACATTTTTTGATGTTTCAACACCTGATTAATATAATCGGATAATTCCTGGTCGCCTATTTCTTCATTTATGGACATCATCTCAATGTTGGCAATGATTCGCTTGAGCTTATCATCTGTCAAATAATTCATAAAGTGACTTGGATTGGGCTCCATTCCATCTTCAAAATATCCATATAAATAGGTAATAATCGCCTGGTGTTCATCAATATTAAAGGAATGACCTGCTAGCATATCTTGCACTTTGTGAGCAATATTTGGATCTCTCATCATGTGGTAAATTAATCTTCTCTCAGCATTGTGGAAAGCTTTCTTAGGTAGCTCTGGCTGCCTTGGAGCAATAACCAATTTTTTCTGTTCACTTATGGCTTGCCCTCGGCTATTTTTCTTATTTGAAAAATATATCTGCTTCTGCTCTTCCTGTAAGGCTTCCAATGAAAGTGAGAATTCATTCGCAATTTGCCTTAAATAATGATCTCTTTCAACTGCTTTATCGAGCTGACTAATTTCCTTTAATACTTTTTCGATATATTGGAGCCGATCTCCTTCGTTTTGAAGATCTTTTCCTCTTCTAAAGTAAAGAAGTTTGAATGACATCAATGTCATGCTTGAACCAATGATTTCTTTTGTAAACTTAGCTTCCCCGTATTTCTTAATATAATCATCAGGGTCTAATCCATCTGGCATCATCGCTACTCTTACTTGCGCACCAGCTTCTATTAAGAGGCTAGACGCGCGATAGGCAGCCTCGATTCCAGCATTGTCTGAGTCATAACAAATGGTAACTGCATCTGTATTCCTGCGAATTAAAGAGACATGTTCAGCAGTTAAAGAGGTTCCCATCGTGGCAACACCATTCTCTACTCCTGCACGGTCAGCAGCAATACAATCTGCAAAACCTTCAAAAAGTATAACTTGTTGCAGCTTTCGAATACTTGGTCTAGCTAAATGAAAATTATATAAAATTTTACTTTTATTAAAGATTGCCGTTTCGGGACTATTTAAATATTTGGGCTCATCTGCCCCGAGTGATCTCCCAGAAAAAGCAATCGTATTTCCCTTTTGGTCAAATATTGGAAACATTATTCGATCTCTAAATCGATCAAAATAAGTTCCATCTCTTTCCCGCTTTATAATGAGTCCCGATTTTTCCAAGATTTCAGGTTCGAAATTCCGCTTTGTCAAAAATTTATAAACAAAGTCCCATGAATTTAAGGCATATCCAATTTGAAATTTCTCAATCGATTCTAGTGTGAATCCTCTTCCCAATAGGTACTCTAACGCGTGCTGACCATCTTTTGTGTTTACAAGTAAATGATGGTAGAATTTACGTATTAACTCATGAGCTTCCATCATTTGTCTAATTTCAGGGGGTACAGAAGATTCTTTCGAAACCGATGAAGGAGATATTTCAAGTTCAATATTCGCCTTTTCTGCTAGCTTTACTGCAGCTTCCTGAAAGGAGAGGCTTTCGAGATCCATTAAAAACGAAAAAACATTTCCTCCAGCTCCACAACCAAAACAATGAAAAATTTGTTTGTCAGGGGAAACGGAGAACGACGGCGAATTTTCGCCATGAAATGGACATAATCCAAAATAGTTACGCCCTTGTTTTTTTAGTTGCACATAGTCGCTTACTAAATCGACTATATCAACTGCTTGGCGAATTTCATTTATTTTTTCTTCAGCAATTCGCGCATGCATTGAGAACAACTCCATATTTCAGTCATATTTTCAAAAAGGTAGTTCTCAGGAAACCTGGACTCATTTATCAGATATTCGGCAAAAATTAAAAATCACCTTTAATTTTCGACAATATTTTTATAAAATTTTTCTCAAATCGGATTCGATCTTCACGGGTAAAAGGTTTTGGGCCTTTTCCATATTTTCCGCTCCTTCGAGCTTTTGCTGATAAATATCTCATATGTAATGCGGACTCAATGTCCTTTTCTTCATAAAGATTTCCCCGTGGATCTAGAACAGTTACCTTTTTTGAAAGAAGAGTTGAGGCTAAACCGATATCTTGGGTAACGGCAATATCTCCGGCATTGGCATGATTCATAATAAACAAGTCTGCAGCCTCTTTATCTGAATCCACATAATGCCACGAGCCACCTAATGAATCATTACGCACATGATTATAGGAAGCAACAAAGATAAGACTTACACCGAACCCTCTAGAAATTTCGACAATCTCCTCTTTTACAGGACATGAATCTGCGTCCACAATTACCTTCAGTTTCTCTATTGTACTATAAATTCTACATCACTCCATATATTCCTGCTTAAAAAAGGAATAACTTTCGGAATCACTATTTGTCGAATTTTCTTTCGGCTCTAGTCTTGACTTCTATCCATAATTAGTTTATTCGTTCAGTAGTCAGTCTAAACCTATTATAAACATTTTTATCACAATTTTTTATTATAGTATAAACAATTGCAGTTTTCCATTATTTTTTCTCTCTAATTTAGAAAAAAATAAAGTTTTGTTGATTTTGGCTATTATATGAGCTTTTTTACGGGTTGTTCTTTCTCTCTTGACGTCCTCATGATTTGGTCACAAAGACATAGTTCTTAAAGTTTCACCTAAAAATATCTTTATGCAGAAAGTACCAAATCAGAAATCTAAATTCACAAAAAAAAGAAACTAGCCATATTTCCGTACTAGTTTCTCCATCAATCATTTAGTTATTTTACTTTTATAATACTGGTTTAGAATGATGTTGGCTGTTTCTTCTACTGCTTTGTTCGTCACATCAATTGTTTGGCAACCGATTCTAGTAACAATCTTTTCGAAATACTCCAGCTCTTCCTTGATGCGCGACACATTCGCATAGCTTGCTTGATCGTTTAAGCCAAGAGATAGTAGACGCTCTCGTCTAATACTATTAAGTTTTTCCGAACTGATCTTAAGTCCGAAGCACTTTTCCGGTGAGGTTTGGAATAGCTCTTCAGGAGGGTCAACTTCAGGTACGAGAGGAACGTTTGCTACCTTTAGTCGTTTGTGCGCTAAATATTGAGAAAGAGGGGTCTTAGACGTTCGAGAAACTCCAACCAAAACAATATCAGCCTTTAGAATCCCTCTTGGATCTCTCCCATCATCGTATTTAACCGCAAATTCTATTGCTTCGACCTTTTTAAAATAATCTTCATCAAGCTTACGTACTAACCCTGGTTCAAACAATGGTTTCAATCCACTTGCCTGTTGGATATCATCGATTAGGGGCCCAATAATGTCACAAGCATAGATTCCTTCTTTTACACTTGCTTGCTTCATATATTCACGAATTTCTGGTTTTACCAATGTATAGGCAATCATACCCTTGTCCATTTTAACAAGGGAAATCACTTCATCAATATCCTCTAGGTCTTCCACATATGGAAATCGTTTTATCGTTGCATTACTACCATTAAATTGGCTCACAGCAGCTTTCGTTACAAGTTCTGCTGTTTCCCCAACAGAGTCAGATACAACATAGATGATCGGCATACTTCCCATTTCTAAAAATCATCCCCTCTGTCACATTTTTAAACCGGTCTATTTATTATGTGATGTCACAATTCCTATTCATTACTAGCCAAAGCAACCATCGCTTTTGTTAAATTAGTCTTTGTTACACGTCCGATTACTTCATAGCCTTTATCAGTTTCTTTTACGACTGGTAATGCATCAATTTGCTTATCTATAAGTTTCTGAGCTACATCAATTAGTAAATCTTCTTTTACACACATCGTGATGTTAGGCATCCGTGTCATAATTATATTTACTGGAAGTGTTGTTAATTCCTGCTTTCCAATGCTTGCTCGGAGAAGGTCTTTTCTTGACAGTACACCAACTAATAGATTTTGTTGATCCACTACAAATAGTGTCCCCACATCCTCTAGAAACATAGTTACAATTGCATCATAGACGGAAACATTTTCACTTATTACTACTGGAATAGACTGATAATCCTTTACATAAAGCTTTTTCAGGTTTTCTGTAAGGAGCTGCACACTTGATTTACCTGTATAAAAATAGCCGACTCTTGGTCTTGCATCTAAGAATCCGGACATCGTTAAAATAGCTAAATCAGGACGTAATGTAGCACGTGTCAAATTTAATCTTTCAGCAATTTGTTCTCCTGTGATTGGACCGTTCTCCTTCACAATCTCAAGGATTTGCTCTTGTCGTTTATTCAGTTCTATTGTACTCACCACCTAACATGCTAGTTCAAACACGAATAATGTTATACTTTATATTCATTATTATATACTACATAATGGAAATGAAAAGAATATTTGTTGATGATTACGCAACACTTTTCAAAATATTTCTATTTTAAAGTTAGAAGGAGCCAAGTTCTTTATGAACCGGCCCCTTTTTTGAAACTCTTATTTTACGATGATTTCTGTTACATTTGCAAAGTTCTTGATGATTTGCGCAAGCTTAACCATCAGGTTTAAACGATTATTCTTTAGCTTTTCATCATCTACCATAACCATCGTGTGGTCAAAATAGTCATTAATTCTACCCTTTAGAGAAACAAGTAGTTCATAAGTTTCTTGTTCAGATACATTGCCCTCTAACGTTTTTTCTACTTCTAGAAGCTGATTATAAAGATTTCGCTCATAATCATTTTCAAAAACTTCCGGCGCAACTGCTCCTGGAGCATTTGCTTTACTAGAAATATTGATGACCCTGCTTAATGCTTCCATACTTTCCTTAAAGCCTTCTTCATCCTTTTTCACATTCAGGATTTCTGCTTTACGAACTAACGATGCGATCACGCCAATTTTTCCAGCTAACAATGCGTCAATTAAGTCATAACGAACGCCACGTTCTTGAAGTAAATGCTTGATTCTGAGCTTAAAGAAGCTTAATAGCTCTTTTTCAAGCTCTTCACGGCTAAGCTTTGCAAAATTAGCCGCTTCAATCATTTCGATGCTTAAGCTTATAAGTTTTTCTAATTCAATATCCCAATTTTTATGAATGAGAGTCTGTACAATCCCTGTTGCCTGTCTACGTAGTGCGTAAGGGTCTTGTGAACCACTTGGAATGACACCGATAGCAATCGTTGATGCGATTGTGTCCAATTTCTCCACAATCGCAAGGGCCGCACCAGCATTCGTTTCTGCTGGAGAATCCTCTGCATTTCTTGGCATATAATGCTCGTTAATCGCTTTTGCAACTAGTACATCTTCACCTTTTTGGATGGCATATTTTTCACCCATAAATCCTTGTAGCTCAGGGAACTCATAAACCATATTCGTGACAAGGTCGAACTTGCTGATTTCCGCTGCTCTAGCTGCAACTTTTTGGTCTGCTTCAGTGAAATTCAGCTCAGCCGTTAACTTATTTGTTAAAGCTTTTACTCTTTCCACCTTTTCAGCAAGGGTTCCAATTTCTTCGTGATAAACAATCGTCTTGAATTTCTCAAGAGCCTTCGCGATTTCCATTTTTTGATCTTCTTTATAGAAGAAGGCCGCATCTGCAAGTCTCGCTCTTAGTACTTTCTCATTTCCTCTAGCGACCGTTTCTAAATGCTGATGATCCCCATTTCGAACGGTTACGAAAAATGGAAGTAGCTTTCCGTCCTTCGATTTTACTGGGAAGTAACGTTGGTGCTCCTTCATTGATGTAATGAGCACTTCCTCTGGTAATTCAAGAAACTCTTCTTCAAATCGGCCAAAAAGAGCTGTCGGATATTCTACTAGGTTATTAACTTCCTCTAATAACTCTTCATCAATCGGGATGATCCAATCATTTTCTTCCTCAATTTTTTTCAATTGAGAAACAATCGCATCTTTTCGTTCTTGACTATTAACAATAACGTATTGACCGAGCAGTGACACTACATATTCTTCTGGAGAAGAAATTTCAACCTTATCCCCTAAGAAACGGTGACCTCTCGTCCATGTACCTGTTGCTACATCTGTAATCTCAAACGGGATCACTTCAGTTCCGAACATAGCCACTAGCCATTTAATCGGTCTAATGTATTTGATTTCCTCATTCGCCCAACGCATATTTTTCGGGAAGGTTAACCCTGTAATAATTTGCTTCAGTTCAGGTAAAAGTGACTTTGTTTCTTGACCTTTAGTGAATTTCTCTACATGAGCGTATTCCACACCATTTATCTCTTTAAAATAAATGTCATCGACACTCATTCCTTGTCCTCGAGTAAATCCAATTGCAGCTTTTGACCAATTGCCATTTTCATCTAAAGCAATCTTCTTAGCAGGTCCCTTTGCTTCCTCTTGAATATCCTCTTGAGCTTCTGAGACGTCATTGATTAGAACTGCTAGGCGACGAGGAGTGGAGTAAGATTTGACGTCACCAATTTCAATTTGCTTTTCAGCAAACCAATTTTTTAGTTTATCTGTCAATTGCTCAATCGAGCTCGTCACAAATCTCGCTGGCATTTCTTCTAAACCAATTTCAATTAGTAAATCCTTACTCATGACGATTCTCCTCCTTTGCCTTTAAAATAGGGAAACCAAGTTTTTCCCGCTCTTCATAAAATGTCTTCGCAATTTTTCTCGCTAAATTACGGCAACGTCCAATATATCCCGTACGTTCTGTAACTGAAATAGCTCCCTTTGCATCTAACAAATTAAAGGTATGAGAACATTTCAGCACATAATCGTAGGCAGGGTGTACAAGACCCTCATCCATTTGGCGGTGAGCTTCTTTTTCATACGTATTAAATAGATTGAACAGCATCTCTGTATCTGAAGTTTCAAACGTATATTTTGAATGCTCATATTCTGGCTGCATGAAAATATCTCGAACTGTGAATCCTTTAGTCCATTCTAAGTCAAATACATTCTCTTTATCTTGAATGTATGAAGCTAATCGTTCAATACCGTAAGTGATTTCAACAGAGACAGGCTTACACTCTAAACCACCAACCTGTTGGAAGTACGTGAACTGTGTAATTTCCATCCCGTCTAACCATACTTCCCAGCCTAAACCAGCACAGCCAAGAGATGGATTCTCCCAGTTGTCCTCAACAAAACGAATATCATGCTCCAAAGGGTTAATTCCTAATGCTCGTAAAGAGTCTAAGTATAGCTCCTGGATGTTATCTGGTGAAGGTTTCATAATAACCTGGAACTGATGGTGCTGATAAAGACGGTTTGGGTTCTCCCCATAGCGACCGTCTGCTGGACGACGAGACGGCTCTACATAGGCCACATTCCAAGGTTCCGGACCAATCGCTCGCAGGAATGTATAGGGACTCATTGTCCCTGCTCCTTTTTCAACATCGTAAGCTTGCATAAGAATACAGCCTTGTTCAGACCAATGCTTCTGCAATGTTAAAATCATGTTTTGAATGTTCATTTTTTTAACTTCCCTTCCTTTTGATTTTCTAGCATATAGAAACAAAAAAAACTCCCGCTCCCATATGCTGTAGTAGCATAGGGACGAGAGTTTACCCGCGGTTCCACCCTATTTGCTGCACAAACATGCAGCCACTTTAAAAGCCAAAAGGCACTCAACGCTCCGGAACGCCTTCCTTAACGCTCTATCTCCTAGCTCACACTATCCTAGGATCGCTTTCATAGAGGGATGTTAAGTACTCTTTTCCATCTTTGCGTTTTAATTAAAAATTATCATATCTAAAAATAATCTCATTGTCAATCTTGACCTAAACCTTTTAAATTTTCCATTTGTTTCAGAAATTTCTTCGTTTTTAAATTCAAACCAGAATACTCATCATAATAAGCAGAAATAATCGTTTTTAACTCTTTTTTTGTTTCATCTTTAACGGAAATATTGCCTAATCTTGAGATATCCAAATAATAAAATAGCCGAAGCAGCTTTACCGTTGCTTGTGAAATTTTAAAGTGGTAAGGATCCTTATCAAGACAACGATGACAAATAAAGCCACCTTCCCGAATAGAAAAAGAGAACTCCCCCTCCGTATTTCCACAAACAGAGCACTGATTCAGTACAGGATATAAACCAAGGGAGTTCAACATCTTCATCTCATATATATTGGACAAAATTTCTGGATCATAGCCTTCGTTCATATAATTTAACGTTTGATAAAGGAGTTCGAACAAAAAAGGATTGGGCTTTCTCTCATCAGTACATTTATCCGTCAAATCAATGATATAGCTTGCAAAGGCTGTGAGAAAGATGTCTTCTTTAATGCTTCTCATAGATGAAATAATATCACCTTGCTGGAGGTTTCCTAATCCGGAACCCTTTTTAACTAAAAAATAACCATATGTAAAAGGTTGGGTGACAGCCGCCAGGCGACTATTCGGCTTCTTAGCCCCGCCTGCCATCACACCAACCTTTCCCCATTCTCGGGTATATAAAGTAACAACCTTATTTGCTTCACCATAGTGACTTGTACGAATGACGATGCCTTCACATTTTTGAAGCATCGGTCAACACCATCCTATTACAGGACAAACACTAGAGGTATGGAAACTTCTCTGCTAGCTCGTGCGTCTGATTTTCGGGTATTTCTTGATTCTCTTTCTCCAATTCCTTGTAGAGAAGATACGTGTCAATATTACCTGTCTCCGAAAATACTTTCCAGGTAAAATCTAACATCAAAAACCCCACCTTTCAATTTTTCGACTAGCAATTACTATCCCAAATCCTTAACTATATCTTAGCCCTGCCATAATAATTTCATGTGACGTAAATTTTGTTAATCACTTTTTACACATACATTTCGAATTACAAAAACATGCATAATCCTAGAGCTTGCTTAATACCATAGAAAAGGACAATAGATCCGATTAATACTCATCTTCTCGGAATCCAAAATCGCGTAACTGTGTCATTTTATTACGCCAATCCTTTTGCACCTTAACCCAAAGTTCTAAAAATACTTTCGAGCCTAAAAGATTTTCAATATCGATTCGCGCTCTTTTTCCGATTTCTTTCAGCATACTTCCTTGCTTACCGATAATAATCCCTTTTTGTGAATCTCTTTCGACGATGACAGTAGCCATAACATGGATGACATCCTTATCGTCCATCTTTATCATTCGATCAATAACAACTGCAAGTGAATGAGGAATTTCCTCTCTTGTTAAATGGAGAGCCTTTTCTCGAATTAACTCAGATACAATAAAGTGTTCTGGATGATCCGTGACCTGGTCAGCTGGATAATATTGTGGACCTTCAGGTAAGTATTTTTTAACTTGCTCAAGAAGCGTTTCTACATTGTTTCCTTCTAGCGCTGAAATCGGAAGGATTTCTGCGAATTGATACTTCTCTTTATACGATTCAATAATTTTAAATAGATCGTCTGGATGAATTTGATCAATTTTATTAATCACAAGGAAAATCGGTGTTTTTACGTTGCTGAATTTCTCGATGATGAATTCCTCACCACGACCGTATCCTTCCTCTGCGTTCACCATAAATAGGACAATATCTACTTCTTTTAAAGTGTTTTGGGCAACCTTCATCATAAAGTCACCAAGCTTATGCTTAGGCTTATGAATTCCAGGAGTGTCGATAAAAATCAATTGTGAGTCGTCTGTTGTTAAGACTCCTTGCACCTTATTACGAGTTGTTTGTGGCTTATCACTCATAATCGCAATTTTTTGTCCAATAACTCGGTTCAAAAAGGTTGATTTCCCAACGTTAGGGCGTCCGATAATAGAGATAAAGCCTGATTTGTGTTCTTGTTGTTTTTTGTTATTCATGTAAGTCCTCCGGTGAAAATGCCCCTGGCAATAATTCTTCTAATGTTAGTTCTTTAATATCCCCTTTTAGGTTCGTTAAAACAATTTTCATGTCTTTTGGGCACAATTCGGTAATGACCTGACGACATGCTCCACATGGAGGTACTGGTCTGTCCGTATCTGCAACCACTGCTAGGGTCGTAAAGTTCTTATCCCCTTCCGAAATTGCCTTAAATAGCGCAGTTCTTTCAGCACAATTCGTCATGCTATATGCCGCATTCTCTATATTACAGCCATGGTATACTTTTCCGTCTGACGTTAGAAGGGCTGCACCAACTTTAAATTTGGAATATGGTACGTATGCTTTTTCTCTTGCAACTTTTGATTCTGCAATTAAATCCTCAAGCTTCACAAAAATACTTCCTTTCGTTTCAAAAGACTACTGTTCCTATATTTTACCGCATTTTCACTTCATTTTCATTATTTGTTGCAAAAATGTAATAAAAGAATTAGAATTTTCTAAAAACTTATCCATAATTCAAAACATATGGTTATGTTATTTTAACCCTTTCTATAAGCAGATACAAACTTTTACGGAGTTCTTTTATCAGCAATGGTTGAATCAAACGCAAAAAGAACTGCCAAAAAGACAGTTCTAGGTTGGTTATATAATTTTCGGCAGGAATATAATGATTCCGACAATCACCGATAGAATCGCATAGACAAATGTGGCTCCTGCTGCAATATCCTTTGCTTGTTTTGCCAAAGGATGATAATCCTTTGTAACAAGGTCAACAATTCTTTCAATTGCTGTATTCACAAGCTCTAATGCAATCACGCCACCAATGGCAAATAGGATAAAGAGCCATTCAATTGTGGATAATTTCAAGACAAAACTAGCAATCAATACAATCACCGAAACACTCACGTGAATGCGCATATTTCGTTCTTTTATGAGTGTATGGGTAATCCCCTGTATAGCATTTTGAAATGAACGAATGACGTTTCTGGACTTAAACCTATTTTTATCGTTGTAATCCGTATTCATCTAAAATATCCTTTTGCCGACCGAACATAATTTTTTCATCTTCCTCATTTTCATGGTCATAACCTAATAAATGAAGAAGCCCATGGACCGCTAAAAATCCCATTTCACGTTCAAAGCTATGTCCATACTCCGCAGCCTGTTCCTCAGCTTTTTTAATCGAGATAATGATATCGCCAAGTACTCTTGGCATATCCCCACCGCTTACTTCGATTTCCCCTTCACCCATTTCCTCTAGGGCGAAAGAAATTACGTCAGTTGCATAATCTTTGTCGCGGTACTCACGGTTTATTTCTTGGATTCTGTCGTTACTCACAAAGGTTACAGATAGCTCACTACCTGCTTCGACTTCCTCTTTACGAGCTGCAAAATTAAGTAATTCCTCCAATGTACTGAGCATTTCCTCTGATAATTCATTTGTTTCATCTAAAAAATCAATACTTAAACTCATGCTTGTTTCACCTTCTGCTTTGTCATTTCTGGATATTCGATTCGAGAATGAAAAATTCCCTTTAATGTTTCACAAAATGTATTTGCGACAATTTCCAATTCCTTCAGAGTCAAATCACATTCGTTCAATTGCCCATCCTGAAGCCTGTCAGCAATAATGTTACGAACCAATCCTTCAATTTGCTCTGGCGTTGGGCTGGTCATCGACCGGACAGCTGCTTCAACACTGTCAGCAATCCCTATGATTGCCGTTTCCTTCGTTTGCGCCTTAGGACCTGGATAACGGTAATCCTTTTCTTCAACATCTAACCCGCTTTCCTTCGCCTTATGATAAAAGAATTTTAATAATGTGGTACCGTGATGTTGTTCAGCAATATCCACAATTTCCTTCGGCATTTTATGCTTACGTAAAATCTCTGCCCCATCTGTTGCGTGAGCAATAATAATATTCTTACTCGTTTGCGGCGGCAGGCGGTCATGAGGATTCTCAATATTCATTTGATTCTCGATAAAAAACTGCGGACGGTTTGTTTTCCCAATATCATGATAATAACAGCCTACTCTCGCAAGTAACCCATTGGCTCCAATCGCTTCACACGCTGATTCAGAAAGGTTTGCGACCATGACACTATGATGGTACGTCCCTGATGCTTCGGTTAATATTTTTCTTAACAATGGATGATTTGGATTCGACAATTCAATTAGCCTCATCGTTGATAAAATTCCAAATCCAGCTTCAAAAAATGGTAAGAAGCCGATCGTTAATACAGCAGAGATAATTCCTGAGATAAGAGCTGCTGAAATATAAAATGTGTAATCTAGGGCATTATAATGTGCATTTTGCATAAAACCTAACGCAAATATAACAACTAAGTTAATTAAGGAGATAAACAGCCCAGCCTGCAGTATTTTACTCCGCTGATTCTTTTTATTTAAGAACAGAATCCCCGCAATTCCACTGCACAATATGTAAATACCAACATTCATGTTTAAAGAACTGGTGATCCCTTCGTTAAAAATGATGCTTGCGCAAAGCGCTACAATCACTGTCCAAATGAAAGCAATGCGTTCGTCAATCATGATTTTTAAAAGCATAGCTCCCATTGCGACTGGGTATACATAGCCAATTTCTGAATAGCCAATATTGATATAGCTAATCCCTTTGAGGATCCCTATTGATAATATAAAAATAATACTGAAAAGGAGCAAATAATTTTGCTTCGTTTCTCTTCTCACATTTAAATCATTAAAATAATAATATACTGCAAGTATCATCAAACCAATTACTAAGAAAAGGCCAAGAAAAGGTAAAAGAGAATTTTCACTATCCAGCAATCCTACAAGCTCCAATTGACGGTATATCTCGGGATTGATCAATTGATTCTCTTCAACAATAATTTGCCCCTGCAAAATTTTAGCAGGCTCGACTCCTTCTCTTGCTTGCTGTCTAAGCTCTTGAGTAGCATTTACATCAAAGAACTCATTTTGCATGATCGCATATCGACCTAGCTCGATGACAGCATTTCTTAAACCGTTTTCAAGGTTTGTGAACTTTAATTCCTCTTCCACACGCTTCTTACCGTTTTCTACTTCATCAGCCGGGATACGATTGCTCATCACATTATTAATGGCCGTAACAGTTAAATCCTTGGCAATGGAAAGCTGTGATGCAGAAGATGAGACAAGTGAAGTAAACGTCGTATCTGAAACATCCTTTGCTACATCCTCAGTTAGTCTCTCTTTGAGCATTGTTACTTTTTCTTCGACTGTAGGAGGTTCAATAACAGGGGCGTCCTCATTTTCAACCCCAGAATCTTCGGAAATAACTTCTGCTTCTGCCTCTTTAACGACTTCAGCAGCTGAATCAAAAATAGAGGTAACGAGATCAACCCGATTTTCATTAATTTCTTTTTTTAGAACATAAACATCTTTTACCTGTGATTCCGCAGCTTCTCTCTTCTTTTCCGTACTCTCTTGATCAGAAACTGTTACAGGGGAGCGAATCGCTTCTGTAGCAACTGAAAAAAGATTTAAATTAAGCTTTTCAGGTTTCACATTGCTAAACATGGCCACATAAAGAATAAAACCTATGATCAAAAATAACAGCACTCTGAAAAAAGTGACGTCTAATAGGTTACGAATTTTGGCTAATTGTCGCTGAAGCTTTTCCATTTCATTTCCTCCTATCTTGGCAATTGTGAGCCAGATAAGCCTTAATGCGATATTTTTCTCCATAAATGGGCACATGCTATTTATAATATACAGAATCTATAATGACTTATGAAAATGATAACAGTTTTCCAAGTAACTTTCACCTAAAAAAAGGAATCTGTAATTAAATAATTACCGTCACATCTCCATTATAGACAGAATATGTACAAAAAAGCCGTTTGGTGCGTCCAAACGGCTTAATTTTCATTTGATTCAGTTTCGTAGGCTTGAATAATTTTGGCGACTAGCGGATGACGCACAACGTCACTTTGCTCTAAATAAATGACACCAATGTCATTAACCCCTTGAAGTCTCTTCTCTGCTTCTATTAAACCAGACTGTACCCCTTTTGGAAGATCAATCTGCGTTTTATCTCCTGTAATAATCATCTTTGAGCCAAACCCCAGACGAGTCAGGAACATTTTCATTTGTGCTTTTGTTGTGTTTTGAGCCTCATCCAAGATAACATAAGCATCATCAAGCGTACGACCGCGCATATAAGCAAGAGGTGCAATTTCAATCGTTCCTCTATCGATTAGCCTGCCAGTATGCTCAACTCCTAATATATCATGGAGCGCATCATAAAGAGGTCTTAAATACGGATCAACCTTTTCCTTTAAATCTCCTGGTAAAAATCCTAGGCTTTCCCCAGCTTCAACGGCAGGGCGAGTTAGAATAATTCGCTTCACCTGTCCATTTTTCAGAGCTGTGATAGCCATTACAACAGCCAAATACGTTTTTCCAGTCCCAGCAGGTCCAATTCCAAATACCAAGTCATTCTTTTTCATTGCTTGGATATATTGTCGTTGGCCTAGGGTTTTTACACGAATCGACTGGCCTTTTGCATTCTTTGTTATTTCTTCCTCATACATATCCTTAAAATAGTCGAGCGTTCCTTTTCTTGCCATTTGAACAGCATACATCACGTCTCGACCTGAAATATTAATTCCTTTTCGAATAACATATAGGAGTTTTTCAATGATTCTACTGACCAATTCAACGTCTTCTTCGTTACCGGAAAGGTAAATCGTTTCCCCTCTTGTAACGACAGAAACCTTTAATTCATCTTCAATGATTTTAAGATTGGCATCAGCATTCCCTAATAAGGATATTGCTTCATTTGGATTTTCTAATTGCATTTTAATCGTCGTCAATTCTTCTGTCATTCCGACACTCCTTGAATGATTGGGTATGATTTTGCAATATTCTCGATGACTTGGAAATGTATTAATAAATATACTTTACCATTCTGGGTTGTTTGGCGCAAAACTTTTTCCCCTTTAATAGTAGCATCTTCCGGAATATCATTTTTTATATCTTGTCGTGCCATTTCTTTCGCAACCTCTATCGCTTCATTCTCAGAATACGTTCTCATAACCTTTTCACTCTCTCTATGCGTTTCTTCAATATAAGAGATAGGTAATTCCCATTTAAGAAAGCGAAAAGTTTTTTCCTCTTTTTCCGTTTCGTACGTTTTAAACTCAGTCTTTCCAAAGCCCCAAATAGGCAGTGAAAATGAGCCCAATTTAAGATAATGCTTTCTCTTTTCATTTCCAGTAAAGACTTTAAAGTTTGTTTTTAATGAAATCGATACTTCAGACTTGTACCATGTTTCCCCAAAAACTTCTCCTTTAGCAGAAACAGACTTCGTTTTCCCTTCTTTTCCAATACTTCCGGAGACAAGTAATTGCCCTGGTTTTACATAGTCATTTATGTCAACGACAGGCTGACCTTCCTCAACAAACATATCAACAATGACTGCTTTCTTGGTGGCAATTAAATTTTGCGGACCAAGCTTCTCAGGTTGTTCTGGAATCGTTTTTTCAACAACCTGAAGATGATAGGTTGTCCCTTGTAATTCCACTCCAACCCATGTGATTTCCTCTAAATTGTCTGTAATGGCTCGTTGAATTCCTTCCGGGTCCGCTAAAAAAAATTGTAGTTTCCCGGTTTGAACACCAATTTTATCAAGTTCTTTTCTAATCTTATGTTCCGTTTCTGGGTCCGCTCCGTTTATTTCAATGCCCCAAACCATGTTGGACAGTACAAAAATAACCGCTGCAAAAATGAGAGCTCCGACGAAGAAACCGCTATTCTTCAGTATCCTTTTGAGTATAAACGGAAAGCCTGTCCTTCGTAAAAATTCCACTTTACAGCCTGATTTTCGAACAATTGGCCGCAATCTTTTTATTTCTGCTAAAGATATTTTAAAGGTTAATGTTTCTTCCCCGTGCTTTTTCAAATCCCAAATTTTAATTCCACTTCTTGTCAAATTATTAATAAATCTTTCCAAACCTTGACCTGATGCTTTCGCTGTGACGACTCCTGTATAATAATAAATCCATTGGTTTCTCATCACTACCCTCCTAAACATCTACACTTATATAAACTTGAATGTTGATTTCGCACTAGCTCTTAAGCAGGTCAGTCCCGTAAGCTTTTAATTTAGTCTTACGAGACTTACACTTCCCACTCCAATCAACATGAAATATAATTTGTGTTTGGTCTCAATCATTCACATAAATCACTTGATCAATCTTTCCTTCGAGCATGATTTCTTCAGGGAGGATTGTTTTGATAACAAAGGCTTTTCCTTTTACTAATAGTTGCCCTTGTTTTAAAAGAAGCCTGACTTCCTTATCAGAAAAAGCAAGTAATCCTCGGTGGTTCTCAATGTATATGTGAATTTGTCCAATCATTGTAATACGGGGAAGGTCCATCATGACATCTTGTGGAAGCTCCATATGCTTCGTCATCCAGTTCTTAACCTGATGTCCCCACTTTTTTGCCATAAAAAAAGAACCCCCTTTCATCTCATAATATGAGATAAAAGAAGGTTCTAGCACTTCTTTTTAATTCCCCTACCTATGCATCGAACGGTGGGGCTTTCGCGCTCTTGGAGGTCCAAGTATTTCAGACCAAATAACCGCATCCGCAAGCTTGTTTGAATCTACCTGAAAATCACTTTTTTCTTGAAGGGTCGGGGCGTCAATACTACGTTTTACCTCGTTCGACCTAATTTTTCGCTCTAGCTCTTCTGCATCACGCTTAAGTGAATCAGCTTTCCTTTGAGCTTCTAGATAATCATCCTGAATAGACCTAACTGGTTGGACAGGCTCTTCATGATAAACCTCCGCTTTTTGCAAAGGTTTAACTTCAGGAATAGAATCAAAGTTAGGCAGTTGTACCGTTTCCCAAAAATTCTTCGACTTTTTCTTCGTAGGCTTTGTCTCGTTTTTCCCCTTCTTAAAAATGGACGAGATGATCCCTACAAGAATCACAATAATTAAAGGATTGTCTAATAAAAATTGCAAGAGAGATTACCTCCCTTCTATTTTGGAGAGCTTAATCCTGCTTCTTATCTTTTTTGTCTCCAGAAATTTTGCCGATAGAATCTCTCATTTCTGTATCAGCTTCAATATTGCGGATATTCATATAATCCATGACACCCATATTTCCTGATTTAAGCGCATCAGCCATAGCAAGAGGTACAGTCGCTTCTGCTTCCACTACCTTCGCTCTCATTTCCTCAACTTTTGCCTTCATTTCTTGTTCTTGTGCAACCGCCATCGCACGACGCTCTTCTGCTTTTGCCTGAGCGATTTTCTTATCCGCTTCAGCCTGATCCGTTTGAAGAATCGCACCAATGTTTTTACCGATATCAACGTCGGCAATATCAATCGATAAGATTTCAAAGGCAGTACCTGAATCTAATCCTTTTGATAATACAGTTTGCGAAATCAAATCCGGATTCTCTAACACTTTTTTATGGTTTTCCGAAGAACCGATCGTAGAAACGATCCCTTCACCTACACGAGCGATAATCGTTTCTTCCCCTGCACCACCGACAAGTCGTTCGATATTTGCTCGCACTGTAATTCTTGCTTTTGCCTTTACCTCAATCCCATCCATTGCCACACCGGCAATAAACGGTGTTTCGATAACTTTCGGATTAACACTCATTTGAACCGCTTCTAATACATCACGTCCAGCTAAATCAATTGCTGCGCAACGTTCGAAAGTAAGCTCGATATTTGCTCTTTGAGCCGCAATTAACGCATTTACAACACGGTCAACATTTCCTCCTGCTAGGTAATGGCTCTCTAGCTGATTCGTCGTCACATTAATTCCTGCTTTATGGGCCTTAATTAATGGATTGATAACACGATTTGGAATAACACGACGAAGTCTCATTCCAATTAATGTAAAAATACTAACTCTGACTCCTGCAGCTAATGCTGAAATCCACAGCATCACAGGGACAAACGTTAATAAGACACCGATAAGAATAATTGCTAAAACAATAGCAACTATTAATAGGGCAAATGGAGCTGTAATATTCATGATTTATTCCTCCTTTTGATCTGGTACTTCTCTAACAACAATTCTTGCGCCTTCCACTTTAACAATTTTTACTTTTTTGTCCTTTAAAATGAAAGAACCTTCACTTACGACATCAATCCGTTCATCTTTAACCAAAACTGTTCCAGCTGGACGAAGCGCCGTCATTGTAATACCTTCTAATCCAAGTAACTCTGTTCTGTTTTTATTTGAAACATAGCCACTTTCTGTATTCGTGGAATCGGTTAAAATAATCTTTTTAAATAGACTCATCTTTTTACCAAACACCTTTACCATTAGGATAGATGCCAAAATTGAAATACCTATTGCAATAAGCAAAGAGATTCCCATATGAATGATATTATCAGTCGCTAAGAACAAGCTTGCTAAAATGGAAATGAATCCAATTATTCCTGCAATCCCACCTGGAAGGAAAAATTCTAAAATAATTAATCCGACTCCAAGGACAAACAAAATTATCGTTTCCATGCCTGCGAGTCCGGCTACTAGATGTCCGTAGAAGAAAAGCAGTAACGAAGATAAGCCCATAAATCCTGGGATTCCAAAGCCTGGTGAGTATAACTCAACGACAAGACCAAGGCTACCGATAGTGAGCAAAATAGGCACGACCACGGGATGAGTAATAAAACGAGCAAGCTTTTCCGCAAAGCTTTCTTCAACCGAACGAAGTTCTGCATTTGGGTAGCCAATCTGTTCTAAAACATCGTTCAAATTGGTAACAGTACCATTTGAATAGCCAACCTCCGCAGCTTGATTCGACGTTAAGGTAAGAAATTTGCCTTTTGGAGCTCCGTATTCAGGGAGATCGACCTCTGGATCAGCCATTGCCAAAGCATAAATCGGATCCCGTCCACTTTGCTCAGCAGCACCCTTCATCGCACTTAACCAATAGGACTGCGCCTTTTCATCAGCTGCATTTCCTTCTTGATCAATAATGCCAGCTGCTCCAATACTTGAGCCTGGTACCATATAAATTTCATCCGTATTTAAAGCAATATAGGCACCTGCTGACAACGCTTTGTTGTTGATATAGGAAACCGTTTTTAGCGAGGTAGAAGTTAATAACTTCCCAATTTCACCGGCTGCATCAACGACACCACCAGGAGTATTAATTTCAAAAATAATTGCTCTTGCATTCGCTTCTTCGGCAGTTTCAACAGCCCTTGTTAAAAAAGCATGTAATCCTTTTTCAACATTTTCTTTCAGCGGAACGACATAAACAACATCATTATTAGCTTTACCATGAGCTGGGAGAAGCATAACGACTAATGCCGCTAAAAAAGAAAGGGTTATGACCAATCGTCTAATTGTCAACTGGTTTCCCACGAACTTCCCTCCTTTCAAAAACGTATCGACAATAATATTACGAACAAGTATGAAAAAGGTTTCATTTTATTTACATTAATGTACGCTGTTTCCCTATTGATTGTTGTTTTTTTCGTAAATGTCTTAATTTTTTTCTTCGAAAAAAATCTAAAGCCGACATTTACACCTCATAGGAGGTTTGGTACTACAAATGATTTTTGCACGGCACTTTTCGCAGCATTTTATTGTTTTTAAAAGGCAGTATCGCTTGTTATTTAATCACAATTATCTAGAAGCAACATCTTTGCGAAAAGAGCCTTAAATGTAAAAAGACCATAGGACGAATCCTATGGTCTTTAATACAATTATGAAAGGTGTTGTTGTACAAGTTTATTAACGAGCGATCCATCTGCTTTGCCTTTTACTTTCGGCATTATAGCAGCCATCACTTTCCCCATTTCAGCTTTTGATGAAGCTCCAACTTCTGCAATTGACTCTTGGACAATTTTAGAAACTTCTTCTTCAGTTAACTGTTGGGGCATATATTCTTCCACATACTGCAATTCAGTACGAATTTTTTCAACTAGGTCCTCGCGGCCTGCTTTTTCAAATTCATGGAGGGAATCCTTGCGTTGCTTTACTTCACGAGAAAGGACTGTTAGCTCCTCATCCTCGGATAACTCTTGACCGAGCTTTAAGGCTTCATTTTGAAGTGAAGCTTTAACCATCCGAATGACGGAGAGTTTGTCTTTTTCTTTGTTTTTCATCGCCTGCTTCATATCCTGATTCAAACGCTCGAGAAGACTCATTACTTACACCCTCTCTTTACCACTTACGTTTTCTTGCAGCTTCAGACTTTTTCTTACGTTTTACACTAGGTTTTTCGTAGAATTCACGCTTTCTAGCTTCTTGTATAGTACCTGATTTAGATACAGTACGTTTAAAACGACGAAGAGCATCTTCAAGTGATTCGTTTTTACGAACAACAGTTTTAGACATTCTCTTTCCCTCCCTCCGAACACAACACACTTACACCACATGAAACCATGTACTTTGCAATTATAATATAATGAAGGAGCAAGGTCAACAGTATTCTCGCCCCATTGCCATCCTACTTATCAGGCGATAACTTTTTCAGATAAAAATTGTTAAATAATGTGCATGCCGCACTCTTCTGAGCCATAAAGTTTATGGAAAGGGTGGAGGACATGCTCTATTTATTATTTTTCGTACTTTTTATTTTGTTATTTATCGTGGGAATGACTTTTTTGAGAACAGGTTTGTTCAATGCCTCTGCTGAGAGCTTAAAGTACTGGTTAGTAAAATTAACCGATACGCCCATTAAAGGACTGCTCGTTGGAACAGTTGTAACGGGAATTCTTCAAAGCAGTTCAGCAGTCATGGTCATTACCATTGGGTTAATTTCAGCAAGAATGATGACTTTTCGAGGGTCCATCGGAATTATTTTAGGTACAAATATCGGAACGACATTTACAACAGAATTCATTACCTTTAATATTGGTTCCTTAATTGTCCCAATGGCAATAATCGGAGCTCTATTGTCGCTAATTCGTAATCCTAGGATTCGCAGTATTGGAATCATTTTTCTTGGACTTTCTTGTATTTTTACAGGAATGCAAGGGTTCGAATTTCTAGCCCTTCCTCTCTCTGAGCTTTCCTTTATGAAAGAATCGATTTATCAATTGAACGAAAGTTCCTTGTTAAGTGTCATTGCTGGTATAATTCTCACGGCCATTATCCAGTCAAGTACGGCAACAACAGGTATTGTCATGGGATTTTTGAGTTCGGACGTCTTTCATATTGCTACCGGAATCGCCATCATGCTTGGGGCCAATATCGGCACATGTGTGACTGGTTACATTGCAAGTATTGGGAGTGGAGAAGAGTCGAAGCTTTGCGCATATGCACATATCTGGCTGAACTTGTTGGGGGTTGTAGTGTTTTTTCCGTTCATTGAAACGCTATCTAATCTAGCTGAATTTCTAGCCGATAAACCAGAAGTACAGCTTGCCCATATAAGTGTTCTTTTCAATTGTATTTCCTCGGTATTAGTTTTACCTTTTGCATATAAATTTGGAGATTTTATTGTGAAGATGCATGGAAAAAAACAAGTACACTAAGAATGTCAACATATTTTCAGCATGGAAATACAGATAAGATACGTTGATTTCCGCTCCAGGCACTTGCTTTCCGGTGGGCAGGCGGTGAGCTGGATGGCGCTAGCGCCAGTAAGTCTCACCTGTTCTGCAGATGAGGCCAATGAAGAACTGTGATTTTCGAAAAAGCATTTATTTTGGTAGCATGAAGACTCTAATTAGGAAGATCGTAAGAACAATCTCTGCATGGAGCATTCATGAAGACAACTATTTCAAGAAGTACGAGAAAGCTGTCCACATGAAGCGTTCATAAAGACAACTATTTCAAGAATCCTATGAAAGATGTCCGCGTATACCCTTTTAGATCTACCCCACTAAAGATTAGTATTGTTTTCTATTTAAGCCTTAATCTTGAATAACCGCTTTTCGTAAGTTTATAACGTTATTAGGATTAGACGACCATTGTTTCATCAATACCATTTGCTTTTCTTTCAAATCATCAAATGGTTCTTCAATTACTTCGACCTCACAGAATCTTTTATCAAATATCTTTGTACCTTGTATTTTTCTATAACCTCCAAAGCCCATATCATCATTAAGTAACCAGACCACTTTTTTTATATTTGCAAATAATATACCACCAGTACACATCGGACAGGGTTCTAATGAGGTATAAATCGTAAATTTTTCACGGTTAACTTTTGCACTTAATATGGATTTACCAGCATTTCGTATTGCATCAATTTCAGCGTGAGCCGTTGCATCTTGTTTGGTATATACTTTGTTACGACCCTTGGCAACTAAATTATAGTTTTCATCCACTATAACTGCTCCGATGGGATATGTATTCTCATTCAATGCCTTTTCTGCTTCTTCAAGTGCTAATTCCAAAAAATATCTATCTCTCTCAATATTCATACACCCCGACACCTCCTGAACCCTTCTTTCTTAATTCTTCGTAATATAACCATTTGTTACAATATGGAAATTTTCAATTATCTTAGTTTATCATAGGTAATTTCTATTGAGAACAGACAGCTTTCAAGAATTAGTTTTTAACAACGGGAGTGTCGTCATTACAGTATTTAATTTGGTCAAGAACTCAAAATCACCAGAGTTTTTTAACGTCCATATTCTAATAGAAAAGACCATAGCAAAGTCGAAAAATTTTCGAGTTTGCTACGGTCTTAAATGTCGAAATACATTTCTTTCTAGCACTTGTTTGTCTTAGTAACTTGAATCAGATGTTAACCCTTTTACAATCGCAATTCCTGAGCTTGCTCCGATGCGAGTTGCTCCAGCTTCGATCATGTTATTTGCATCTTCAGCGTTTCTTACTCCACCTGATGCTTTAACACCGATTTCAGGTCCAACCACTTTACGCATTAAGCGAATATCTTCTACAGTTGCTCCTCCAGTTGAGAAACCAGTTGAAGTTTTTACAAAGTCTGCACCAGCTTTTACAGATAGCTCACATGCAGTAACCTTTTCTTCGTCAGTTAATAATGAAGTTTCGATAATAACCTTTGTTAAAGCTTTTCCTTTTGCTGCTTCAACAACTGCACGAATATCCTTCTCCACTAATTCAATGTTTCCACTCTTTAATGCTCCAATGTTGATTACCATATCAACTTCAGTTGCACCATTTTCAATTGCATTCTTTGTTTCAAAAGCTTTTGTTTCAGGA
The DNA here is from genome assembly GCF_005280205.1 of Bacillus yapensis. Lineage (GTDB taxonomy): Bacteria > Bacillota > Bacilli > Bacillales > Cytobacillaceae > Robertmurraya > Robertmurraya yapensis. The sequence continues at coordinate 218,755 of NZ_SUND01000003.1, forward strand.
GTGTTGGCACCTAATGGGAACCCGATAACTGTACAAACATCTACACCTGTCCCATTTAACATTTCACTAGCTAGTCCCACCCAAGTAGGATTTACACATACGGATGCGAAGTTAAATTCCTTTGCTTCCTGACAAAGTGTTTCAATTTGCTCTTTTTTTGCATCTGCTTTTAAAAGTGTATGGTCAATATATTTTGCAATATTTGTAGCCATTAAATAAGCCCCTTTCATTCCATGCAAAGTCTTATTTCTTTGCCAATAATATTAGTTGTACGTACCTCTTCATCATAACATTGAATGCGCTCATTTTCGAGGTTATTTTTTGTTGTTTTACAAAAAATAACCTCATAATGACAAATAAAAAGGAACTGCAAAAACTTAAAATGCAGTCCCTTCTATTCTTAGATTGCTTCGTTAAGTACTTCACTGTTCTCAACAACGCGAACAAATTGTCCTTCGTTATATGGGTAGCCAGCCTTCGTAACCTTAACCTTCACAATTTTTCCAACCATATCTTCAGTTGCTGGGAACACAACCTTTAGATAGTTGTCGGTATATCCTTCATATAAGTCACTCTCAGGGTCATCCTTGAACTTCTCTTCAGGGATGACTTCAAGAACTTCATTCTCAAATTGAGAAGCATATTCTTTCGCTAGCTGGTCAGAAAGTGCAATTAAGCGATGAACGCGCTCATTTTTAACGTCCTCATCAACTTGATCATCCATTCTAGCTGCTGGAGTACCAGTACGTTTAGAATATGGGAATACGTGAAGCTCAGAGAATTTATGTTCTTTAATAAAATTATAAGTCTCCATAAATTCTTCTTCTGTTTCTCCTGGGAATCCAACGATAACATCAGATGTAACCGCTAAGCCAGGTAGTACTTCTTTTAATCGCTCTAATCTTTCAGCAAAGAATTCCATCGTGTATTTACGACGCATTCTTTTTAGCACTGTATTGGAGCCTGATTGAATTGGAATATGCAAATGTCTTACGATAACATTTGATTGATCAATTACTTCAATCACTTCATCTGTAATTTGACTTGCTTCAATGGAAGAAATACGTAGTCGCTTCAAGCCCTTAACTTGAGCTTCTAAGTCTCTTAAAAGACTAGCCAAGTTGTAATCCTTCATGTCTTCCCCGTATCCGCCAGTATGAATACCAGTTAAAACAATCTCCTGATAACCAGCATCTACTAATTGTTGTGCTTGATGAATAACCTCTTGTGGATCTCTTGATCTCATTAAACCGCGAGCCCAAGGGATGATACAAAACGTACAGAAGTTATTGCAGCCCTCTTGGATTTTAAGAGATGCACGAGTTCTATCAGTAAAAGCCGGAACATCTAATTCCTCGTACACCCGATTTTTCATGATATTGCCTACCGCATTGATTGGTTGGCGCTCTTCTTTATACTGCTCAATATACTCAAGCATTTTCACACGGTCCTGTGTACCGACAACAATGTCAACACCCGGAATCGCCATGATTTCAGCAGGAGACGTTTGCGCATAACAACCCGTTACACAAATCACCGCATCTGGATTTTTACGAATCGCGCGGCGAATAACCTGACGACTCTTTTTATCTCCAGTATTCGTTACCGTACAAGTATTGATCACATATACATCTGCTGTTGATTCGAATTCTGTTCGATCATAGCCTTGCTCTTTAAACAATTGCCAAATGGCTTCTGTCTCATAATGATTTACCTTACAGCCTAGTGTATGAAAAGCAACTGATGCCATTTAAATTCACCTCATTAATTCAGTTTGATAGGAAACAGCTGAAAGTGCATATAATGGCGCTGTTTCTGCCCTTAATATTCTTGGACCAAGGCCGCAAGATTGGAACCCATTTTCTTTTAAAATTGATACCTCTTCATTTGTTAGCCCACCCTCTGGACCAAAAACAAACAGAAGAGATTGTCCTTTTTCAATATCCTTCAATATTGAATGAAGAACTGCTATCTCTCCCTGCTTTGCATCCTCTTCAAATGCAATCAGTTTGTAGTCATAGTCCTTTGCAAGAGCAATAAATTGCTTCAAGCTTACAGGACTCTGAACCTCCGGAGAAATCTGGCGATGTGATTGTTCAGCCGCTTCTTTCGCAATCTTATTCCACCGCTCAACTTTTTTTGCCGCCTTTTTTTCGTCCCATTTCACAACGGAGCGAGATGCAGTAAAAGGGATAAACGTAGATGCACCCAGTTCTGTCCCTTTTTGAATAATCCATTCAAGCTTATCCCCTTTTGGCAGTCCGCTCGCAATTGCCACATGTACAGGCAGTTCAACAGATTCTTCTTCCCATTTTACAACTTCTGCAACAACCTGGTCATCGGTAATTTCTTCTATTGCACAAATCGCGCTTCTCCCGTTATTCACACAAATAATCTGATCACCTATTTTTAAACGCATAACAGTGACGATATGGTGCCGGTCATCCTGCGAAATATAGAAGGTATCATCCCTTAGATCATTTACAAAATAGCGTTGCATCGTTACACCTCATTTTTTCTCGCAATGAAGGCGACCCAATCTTCCATCTGAATCGTTTCAATAATCTCAAAGCCAGCTGCAAGAATAGCATCTTTAACTTCTTGCTTTTTTTGAAGAATAATACCAGCTGTTATAAAATGCCCACCTGGTTTCACAATTCGTGCCGCATCATCGGTAAAACGTAGGATCACTTCTGCTAAAATATTTGCAACGACAACATCGACCTTTTCATTGATTCCATCGAGTAGATTATTTTGTGAAACGGTTACTCGATCATGTACCTTATTTAATTTAATATTGATGCGGGCTGAATTGACAGCTACCTCATCTAAATCTAAGGCATCAATTTTAGAAGCACCAAGCTGTGCAGCAGCAATACTAAGTACACCAGAGCCTGTTCCAACATCGATAACACGATCTCCACGCTTCACTGTTCTTTCAAGCGCTTGAATACACATAACGGTAGTTGGATGAGTTCCAGTCCCAAAGGCCATCCCTGGATCCAGCTCAATAATCAGCTCATCACTATGAACTGGGGTGTAATCTTCCCATGTAGGAACAATCGTGAATTTTTCCGAGATCTTAACAGGATGATAGTATTTCTTCCATGCTGTTGCCCACTCTTCCTCATTCACTTCACTAATTGTTACGGTATTTCTACCAATGTCGATGTTATATAAAATCAAACCATTGATTGCTTCTTTGATTTCCTCAACTGTTTCGCCGAGAAAGCTATTGACAGGTAGATAGGCTTTCACAATGACTCCTTCTTCCGGATAATCATCAGGATTAAGTTGGTAGATTTCTCCGAAACGGTCTTCCCTCTCCTTTTCAAGCTCGAAAGGATCCTCAATGACAACTCCCGAAGCTCCAGCTTCATGTAATATATTTGAGATCGGTTCTACCGCCTCATTTGTTGTATGAATGGCGATTTCTGACCATTTCATTTCTACCAACTCCGTTTCTATCTGACCTTTTCTCTTTACTATATCTTTACTATTTGTAAAAAATTGTACAAAAATTAGTTAGTCACCCTTAAATGCTCTTTTCACTTTTGAAAAAAAGCCTTCTTCTTGTTCCCCTTGTGGTACTTTGCCACTCACTTCAGCAAATTCTTGAAGTAACTGTTTTTGCTTCTCTGTTAGCTTTGTTGGGGTAACAATGCGCATGATAACATGTTGATCTCCAACACCATAACCTCTAACATTTGGAACACCTTTTCCTTTTAACCGGAATTTTGTTCCTGATTGAGTACCAGCTGGAACCTTCAGTTTTACCTTCCCATGCATTGTTGGAACTTCAATTTCATCCCCTAATGCAGCCTGGACAAATGTGATCGGCATTTCACAATAAATATCATCATCATGACGCTCAAAAAATTCATGTTCGCGAACACGGAAGACTACATATAGATCTCCAAATGGACCACCATTAACTCCTGGCTCGCCTTGTCCAGATACTCTTAATTGTTGGCCATCATCGATACCCGCAGGAATTTTCACATTGATTTTGCGACGTTTCTTAACTTTACCTGCACCGCCACAAGTTGAACATTTATGTTTAATTTCCTTACCAGTTCCATTACAGTAGTTACATGTTCTTCTATTAACAATTCGACCAAATGGTGTATTTTGTTCAACGTTTAATTGACCAGTTCCGCTACAATGCTTACATGTTACCGGTTTTGTTCCTGGCTTTGCACCACTTCCGTTACATGTATCACAAGTTTCCTCACGAGGAATTTCGATCTCAGTCTCTTTTCCAAATACCGCATCCTCAAAGGAAAGTGTCATTGTATATTGAAGATCCGCTCCTTGTCTTGGTGCATTTGGATCACGACGTCTTGTACCACCGCCGCCAAAGAACGTTTCAAAAATATCTTCGAAGCCACCGAAACCGCCGCCTCCGAAGCCTCCACCACCAAAGCCTTGATTTGGATCTGTATGTCCAAATTGATCGTAGTGGGAACGCTTTGAATCATCGCTTAAGATCTCGTATGCTTCCTTTACTTCTTTAAATTTTTCATCAGCATCTGGTTCTTTATTTATATCTGGATGGTACTGTTTTGATAGCTTACGATATGCTTTTTTTATTTCATCTTTAGAAGCACTTTTGCTCACTCCTAAGACTTCATAATAATCTCTTTTACTCATCCTACCAACTCCCCCGAAACTTTCACGTAAAGGTTATTTTAACACTCAATTAAAGATATGTGCAAATAAAGTATGTGCTAATCGTGACAATCTTTAAAAGAAGGACTACATAGAAAAAGCCAAAGCCATAAAGATGGTGACTTTGACTTTTCTATATTTCTAAAGTGAGTTGTTGATTTCCGTTCCAGGCACTCGCTTTCCGCGGGGAAGTCCGTAAGCCTCCTCGGCGCGATCGCGCCTGTGGGGTCTTACGAGACTTACTCTTCCCGCAGGAGTCTCATGCCTTCCTCTCCAATCAACATTAACTCAGCTTTCACAACAGCTAATTCACTGCATTTTATTTATCGTCTTTAATCTCTTCGAATTCAGCATCTACAACATTGTCGTCGTTTCCTGCGTTTGCGCTACCTTCAGCACCTTGTGCGCCTTGAGCTTGTTTAGCAGCTTCTTCGTAAAGCTTAACAGAAAGATTTTGTACGATTTCTTGTAGAGCATCTTTCTTTGTACGAATTTCGTCAAGGTCATTTTTCTCAATTGCCGCTTTAAGAGCATCCTTCGCTTCATTAGCTTTAGCTACTTCATCTGCGTCAACCTTGCCTTCTAAATCCTTCAAAGTCTTATCAACTTGGAATACAAGCTGATCTGCTTCGTTACGTAATTCAACTTCTTCTTTACGCTTTTGGTCCGCGTCAGCATTTGCCTCTGCTTCTTTGATCATTTTATCGATTTCTTCATCGGATAGACCCGTAGAAGATTTGATTGTGATTGTTTGTTCTTTATTTGTTCCAAGATCTTTCGCACGAACATTTACGATACCGTTTTTATCAATATCGAAAGATACTTCGATTTGTGGAATTCCACGTGGTGCTGGTGGAATATCTGTTAATTGGAAACGACCAAGTGTCTTGTTATCTGCAGCCATTGGACGCTCACCTTGTAATACGTGAATATCTACTGCTGTTTGGCTATCAGCCGCTGTAGAGAATACTTGGGACTTAGATGTTGGGATTGTTGTATTACGGTCGATTAACTTTGTGAATACTCCACCCATTGTTTCAATACCAAGTGAAAGTGGCGTTACGTCTAGTAAAACAACATCCTTAACGTCTCCAGTGATAACTCCACCTTGAACTGCTGCACCCATTGCAACTACTTCGTCTGGGTTAACCCCTCTATGAGGCTCTTTACCAGTTGCTTTTTTGATTGCTTCTTGTACAGCTGGAATACGAGTTGAACCACCAACTAAGATAACTTTATCAAGTTCAGAAGATGATAAACCTGCATCTTGTAACGCTTGGCGAACAGGTCCCATTGTTCTTTCAACAAGACTTGAAGAAAGCTCATCAAATTTAGCGCGAGAAAGACTTACTTCTAAGTGAAGTGGTCCTTCAGCTCCAGCAGTGATGAAAGGTAAAGAAATTTGTGTAGTTGTTACACCTGATAAATCCTTCTTCGCTTTTTCAGCAGCATCTTTAAGACGTTGCATTGCCATTTTATCTTTAGAAAGATCGATTCCATTATCCTTCTTAAATTGCTCTACTAAATAATCAATGATAACTTGGTCGAAGTCATCTCCACCTAAACGGTTGTCCCCAGCAGTAGATTTTACTTCAAATACCCCGTCACCTAATTCTAAGATCGATACGTCGAATGTACCGCCACCTAAGTCATAAACAAGGATTGTTTGGTCTTCTTCCATCTTGTCTAAACCATAAGCAAGAGCTGCTGCAGTAGGCTCGTTAATGATACGCTCTACTTCAAGACCAGCAATTTTACCAGCATCCTTAGTTGCTTGACGCTCAGCATCGTTAAAATATGCTGGAACAGTGATAACAGCCTTTGTTACAGGCTCACCAAGATAATCTTCAGCGTAGGATTTTAAGTGTTGTAAAATAATCGCTGAAATTTCTTGTGGTGTATAATCCTTACCTTCAATTGTCTCTTTATGAGAAGTACCCATATGACGTTTGATAGAAAGAATTGTATTCGGATTTGTAATTGCTTGACGCTTTGCAACTTCCCCTACTTGTCTTTCCCCATTTTTAAATGCAACAACAGATGGTGTTGTACGATTTCCCTCTGGATTAGGAATAACCTTTGGCTCTCCGCCTTCAAGGACAGCTACACAAGAGTTTGTTGTTCCTAAGTCAATACCGATAATTTTGCTCATGTTACTACCTCCCAAAATAATATGTAATCACTAATATCTTTAATGGTTCATTTTAAGACATCAATTGCCTTATTGATTTACTTTTACCATTGCCGGACGAATGACGCGATCCTTTAACAGATAACCCTTTTGGAATTCCTCAACAACAATATTTGAGTCAAATCCCTCTTCTTCAACCTGCATAACAGCTTGATGGAAGTTCGGGTCGAATTCTTTCCCTTGAGACTCAATTGGTTCAACGCCTTCTTTTTTCAAGGCGTCTAAAAGAGTTCGATGAATCATTTCCATTCCTTGAAGCAATGATTTCGTTTGTTCATTATCTGTTTCTACATTCAATGCCCGTTCAAAGTTATCTAATACAGGCAGTAGATCAGAAATTAAGCTTTGTGCTCTATATTTTTGCGCCGCTTCGTAATCTAATCTAGCTCGACGGCGGGAATTTTCAAAATCAGCTTGTAATCGAAGGTAACGATTTTCCTTTTCTTCAAGCTCGGCTTCTAAAGAAGCAATCTTCTTTTCTAATTCCTCAGTAGCTGAAGTCTCGACAACAACTTCCGCTTCGCCAAAAACTTCTTCGATTGTTTCCTCTTGTTCAGTATCGTTGGTAGCCACAGCTTCTTCATTCAGTGTATTTTTTTCTTCAGCCAACGTATTCACCTCCCTTAAAGTAAAAAACAAGTTGTATGTGCAAGGAAAAGAGATGGAATTATATAAAATTCCACCCTTAATCAATATTTCCTTCGCTACTTACTTTGATACAGCTTTGTTAAGGCTGTACTTAAATCGGTGCTCAAAAACTTCAATAGGCTTATCACCCTAGAATACTCCATTCGTGTTGGTCCTAAGATGGCGATGGTTCCTAGTTGTTCCGAAGCTATCGAATACGTAGCCGTGATTAGGCTACAATCCTCCATCGCAGAAACGCCATTCTCTTTGCCAATTTTCACATTGATTCCTGAAGGGTTCTGTCGAATAATATCGTACATGTCCTCTTCATGCTCAATCATTGTTAAGAGATTCTTCACCTTCACGATATCATGAAATTCAGGCTGACTTAACATATTTGTCTTCCCGCCGAAAAACAATCTTTCGTTTACAGGAAGCTTTAACGAGTCAGCAATAGAAGAAAGCATCGCATCGTAGCTACGGATATGCTGGCTTAAGACAAGGGCTACCTCTTTATAGATTTTACTATTTAACTCTTCTAGAGGAACACCTGTTAACCGTTCATTCAGAATATTGACGAACTTTTCGATATCGCCAGTATCAATACCTGGTGGCAGATGAAACATCTTATTTTCCACATACCCTGTATCTGTAACGATAATTGCAATAGCTGCTTCATTATTTAAGGGTACAATTTGAATTCTTTTTAATCTATTTTCACGTACTGCTGGACCAAGAACAATTGATGTGTAGTTTGTCAGCTCTGATAAGATTTTTGCTGATTTTTGCACAAGCTTTTCCATTTCAAAAATTCTTTCCGCAAAAATCGAACGAACGGAGTCGACATCTTTTGCATCGAGCTGTTGTGGAGAAAGCAAGTGATCAACGTAAAATCTGTACCCTTTTTCGGACGGAATTCTCCCCGATGAGGTGTGTGTTTTTTCAAGAAACCCAATCTCCTCTAAATCCGCCATTTCATTACGAATCGTAGCTGAACTAAATTGAATTTCTTCTTTTTTTGACAAGCTTCTCGAACCGACCGGTTGAGCAGACCGAATGAAATCATCAACAATCACCTGGAAAATTAACAATTGACGATCTGATAACACTTTATATCACCTCTGTTAGCACTCTTTTATAACGAGTGCTAAATCTAATATTAAATTATCAAAAGAAGGGGGATAATGTCAATCATTTACGCTCTATAATTAGACTTTATTATCAGCTTCATCCTCAACTACACCTAAGAAGGACTGAAATACTTCATTTCCTAAAAAGCGCCCTTTTTTCGTTAACATGATCTGATTGTTTTGTACATCAATTAGGCCCTTTTCTGTTAGTTCTTTCATTTCCTTTTTAAATAATTCGAGAGGATTCTTTCCATATCTATCGATAAACCTTTGGATCGAAACACCTTTATTTTTTCTTAATCCAAGAAACATTTCCTCCTCCATTTGTTCTGCTGCAGTCGGTACAGTTTCTTCAAGAATTGGCAGATTCATTTGCTGAAGAGGTTCCATATATTTTTTTAACGGACCAAAGTTTGAGCGTCTTTTCCCACTGACATACCCGTGCGCACCTGCGCCAAATCCATAATATTCATCATTATTCCAATACGTTAAGTTATGCTTACTCTCAAACCCAGGCAGAGCAAAATTACTGATTTCGTATTGGGCAAAGCCATGCTTCGCCATTTCTTCCATTAGCACTTCGTACATCGCTGCTTCTGTATCTTCCCCAGGTAAAGGAAGACGACCTTTTCTCATCAAATTATAGAAAACGGTTTTAGGCTCGATAATTAAGGAATAGCCAGAATAATGATTGATATCTAGCGAAAAAGAAGTTTCCAATGTTTCACGGAAATCATCTAAAGTTTGCCCCGGTAAGCTATAAATTAAATCAACTGAGATATTTTCAAATCCCGCCGTTTTAGCTAGTTCTATTGATTTAAAGACATCTGCTGCACGATGTGTCCGACCAATACGCTTCAGTAATTCATCATTAAAGGTCTGCACACCAAAGCTCAATCGATTGACCCCTGCATCGTGAAGGATTTGAAACTTCTCCTTCGACAAATCTCCTGGATTAGCCTCAAAGGTAAATTCCGTTTGTTGATTATACGGAAGAAGGTCATTAATGGTTTCACACAAGAATTGTAATTGCTTCTCATTAAGAGCCGTTGGTGTTCCACCTCCGACAAAGATCGAGTCTAAATGAGTCGTCGGCGCTGTTTCTAGCGTAAGTTCTGTTTCTTTTTTTAATGAATTCAAGTATTCATCAACAGGCTGTCCCTGTAAAAAAACTTTATTAAAATCACAATAATGGCAAATATGCTCACAAAAAGGGATGTGTATATAGGCCGCTTTTATCATTTAGATCACTACCTTGATTAAAATATGAAAAAGAGGTTAGCGTGCTTGCGGACAAGCCAGCCTAACCCCTCATCATGTTATTTTTTCGAATTACTATCGTCCATTTTTAGGACAGCCATAAACGCTTCTTGTGGTACCTCAACGGAACCTACTTGCTTCATGCGCTTTTTACCTTCTTTTTGCTTCTCCAATAGCTTTCTCTTACGGGAAATGTCTCCCCCATAACATTTAGCCAATACGTTCTTACGCATCGCCTTAATTGTTGAACGAGCGACAATTTTTTGTCCAATAGCTGCTTGGATTGGCACTTCGAATTGCTGTCTAGGAATTAATTCCTTTAATTTCTCAACAATGATTTTTCCGCGATCATAAGCAAAGTCCTTATGAACAATAAAGCTTAACGCATCGACTTGTTCAGCATTTAAAAGAATGTCCATTTTTACAAGCTTTGATTCTTTATAACCAATCAGCTCATAATCAAATGAAGCATAGCCTTTTGTGCTAGATTTCAACTGGTCGAAGAAATCATAAACGATTTCAGAAAGTGGGATTTCATAAACAATACTTACACGAGTTTCATCTAAGTATTGCATGTCAATGAAGGTTCCACGCTTTTCCTGACAAATTTCCATAATCGCACCTACATAATCATTCGGAGCCATCATTGTCGCTTTTACATAAGGTTCTTCAATGCGATCAATTTTTTGCGGATCAGGCATATCGGATGGGTTGTCAATCTTAATCTGTGAACCGTCTGTTAGAACTACTTCATAGATAACACTTGGAGCAGTTGTAATTAAGTCAATCTTGAACTCTCTTTCAATTCTCTCTTGAATAATTTCCATATGAAGAAGTCCAAGGAATCCACAGCGGAAACCGAATCCTAATGCTTGGGAAGTTTCAGGCTCGAATTGAAGAGCTGAATCGTTCAACTCTAGTTTTTCAAGTGCTTCTCTTAAGTCATTGAATTTCGCACTATCAATCGGATATAAACCACAATATACCATTGGGTTCAAACGACGATAGCCTGGAAGTGCTTCAGTTGCACCATTTTTCGCATTGGTAATCGTATCACCCACACGAGTATCGCCAACATTTTTAATCGCAGCTGTTAAGAATCCTACATCTCCGACAGAAAGTTCTTCTGCAAGAACTGGTTTCGGATTGAAAACCCCTACTTCTGTAACTTCGAATTCTTTTCCAGTTGCCATCATTTTAATCTTGTCGCCTATTTTAACCGTACCTTCAACGACACGAATATAAGCTACTACCCCACGGTAGGCATCATACAAGGAATCGAAAATAAGTGCTTTCAATGGAGCTTCTGGGTCTCCAGTTGGAGCAGGGACTTTTTCGACGATTTGTTCAAGAATGTCTTCAATTCCAATTCCTGCTTTTGCACTCGCTAATACAGCTTCAGATGCATCTAACCCAATAACCTCTTCAATCTCATTTCGAACGCGTTCAGGGTCTGCACTAGGTAAATCAATTTTATTGATTACTGGGACAATTTCCAGATCATTGTCTAATGCCAAATAAACATTGGCCAATGTCTGAGCCTCAATCCCTTGCGCTGCATCTACAACTAAAATTGCACCCTCACACGCCGCTAAGCTACGAGACACCTCATACGTAAAATCGACGTGTCCAGGAGTATCTATTAAATGCAATGTATAGATTTCTCCGTCTTTTGCTTTGTATTTTAATTGAACTGAGTTCAGTTTAATTGTAATTCCACGTTCTCTTTCAAGATCCATTGAATCAAGGAGCTGGTCCTTCATTTCACGGGATGTTAAGGCATTTGTTTTTTCTAAAATTCTATCAGCTAAAGTCGACTTTCCATGGTCGATATGAGCGATGATGGAAAAATTTCGAATCTTTGACTGTCTATTAAGCCGTTCTTCTCTGTTCATATCGTTCACTCCTACTATACTCGCACAAGAGTTAGCTTCACCAAATATAATCTCTATGTACACTATTTTTGATTATATCAGTCGACTCTGCAAGATTCAACGGAAAAAACATTGGATGGAGCACCGTATTTAGCCTTCTATTATATCAGTGATCAACTCTATCGACTTTCTCGTAATAGCCGAAATACCATCGGCTAACGTTTTTCCGATAGAAGAAAAGAAATTATAGGCCTTCATTTCCTCAAGCTTTTCCTTCTTTTCTGCGAGATTGTGACTATTAATATCATTGCCGAGAACAGAGACCTCCATTTGCCCACCCTCGTTTTGGTTCACATTTAGCGCACTTTTAAAATCAGCATCCTCAAAGCCCTTCATCCGATGAATACCTTGATTTGCTTGCTGCATCCCGAATAAAACCGACACGAACATTAAGGCGGCGACAAAGATAAATTTTAGAAAAAACCTTTTCATTTTGAGCACCTCTTTGACTAACTGCGTATTTCTTTTAAAAGCGGGCAATCGTCCTTTACCGATTACCCACCTTAAAATTACTGTTCATCTGCTGGTTCACTTGTTGGCTGATCGACACTTTCTGCATCCCAGAATATTTCACTAAATACATTAGCAAATGCATCGGCTGAGCGATTCAATTCCTCAAAAGTGTTATCCACACCACCAAACTCAATTAACATCGCATTCCCTGACAAGTCCTGGTTAAACTTACCATTGGTGCTTGCCCCTTTTTTCTCAATAACGCCACGGCTTAAGCCTGGATAGGCCGCCTCTAATTTTTCATGAATCTTTGTAGCCAATTGAAGGTTTTTTTCATAATTTGGATTTTCAGCGCCAATGACAAAAGCTAGTTTCGCATATGCTTGCCCATTGATATCTATCGTCGTATGTTCTTTTCGTTTAGAATCTCGATGAATATCAATTAAATAAGTTAAATCTTTATTATTGGTAATGGCCGCTTCGACCACATTTCTTGATTCATCATAAGATCTTCCATATGTTAATCCTTTTTCGTTTAGATTTGTCATAATATCTGTTTTATCTACGACTGTTCCAATGCCCTTACTTTCGAGTTGCCCAAGCAAGTGGTCACCAATTTTCGTTACGTTAATTTTTGAATGCTGTGCACTGTTAGGATCCGTCACTCCTTTTAAATATGGGAGAAAGGACTCTCGTGTATGGGAAAAATAAATATAAACCATCTTTTTGTCTCCCGTTGTCTGGGACGGATTTGTCGTGTTGTCCGAGTTATTCTCATCAAGCCCTTCCGTATTTTGCAAGTCTGCTTCATTCTCCTCTTTTAATACTTCTGGTGGAGGAGAAGATTCAATCGGTAAGTTCGTATAATTCGTTCCTTGCCCAGCAACAACGATTCGCCCATCAAACAATGAAAATCCAGGCAACTCTCTTCCAAGCAAACTCCGCGGATCATCTAGACTAACATTCGTAGATAGCTTGAACATTAAGCTAGACAACTTTACATCAGAGCCTTTTTCAGGTAGTGCTTGTAGTAATGCGTGATTCTCCGTTCCAAAAAGTTGAAAAAGGATTTCTCCATTAATATTTGAAGTAGCTGTATTAATAGAGGATGACTTCAAACGATATTCCGGGTTTAACGACGTGATCAATCCACTTACGGAAAACATAAGCAACAGTACCAATGCTACTACCATGAAAAAATTGAGTAGGCTTGTCCCTTGAACCGTTACGACAAAAGATGAGTTTCTATTATATTTCATTGTTCCACCTCTCAAAGTAAGTCTACTAATTCATATGACTTTACTAGAGAAGATAGAACAAACGTCTATTATTTTTACATTACTATCTTGTATAATATCCTGCATTGTCTTGATTGACTGACTTGTGCAATGCAGAATTTAATCCATTTGCAACCAAATTTGCCATGTCTTCGATAAAGACATCAACTTCCTTTGGGGTTACCATCAGATTATGTCCAAGAGGAGAAAGGACCTCAGAGATTAATTTTCTTTTTTCCTCTTCTTCTAACGTTCCGATCATTCCTAAGAAGGTTTTACGGTGATGCTCTTCTGGTAAATCCTCTTCCGTCAGCTTTTTTCTTTTTCCAAAAGTCATCCCAGCAGGAGCCAGTGCACGGGATGGTCGGTTGCCTTCCTTAAGTTCCTTGCCGAAATGCTTCAGAATATAATCGATCGTATCGCTCGTAATTGACACAGCGTCCACCACGGTGGGAATTCCGATGGCAACTACCGGGATCCCTAATGTCTCTTTACTTAATTCTTTCCTTTTATTCCCGACTCCAGATCCCGGATGGATCCCTGTATCGGAAATTTGAATAGTCGAATTGACTCTTTCAATCGATCTTGCTGCAAGTGCGTCGATCGCAATGACGAAATCCGGTTTTGTTTTTTCCACTACGCCTCGGATGATATCACTCGTTTCAATCCCAGTAAGTCCCATAACCCCTGGGGCAATCGCACTTACAGGACGATAACCTTCCTCTACACTTTCAGGCTGTAATTCATAGAGATGTCTTGTGATTAAAAGATTTTCACATACTTGAGGGCCTAAAGCATCAGGGGTGACATTCCAATTTCCTAATCCAACTACTAAGCATGAAGCATTTTCTCCAATCCCTAGTTGCTTAATGAAATGGGAAAATTCATTCGCGAAGACTTCTTCTACCTTTTGTTGTAGCTCTGTATCCTGTTGACGAATCCCGATCACTTCAAGTGTCAGATATTTTCCTTCCTTTTTTCCGAGTGCTACTGCTCCTTGTTTTGTAATTTCTACTAAGGAGACTTTGATGTCGTTTTCTTCTTTCTCCTTAATAATCACACCTTCAATTTGTGAGATATCCTTTTCCCCATAAAGAGCACTTTGTTCACGCTCTGCAATGACCATTTCTCTCGCCTCTACTGCTAAATCCGTACGGACAGAAAACTTGCTTAAATCGATTGAATTCTCCATCTAAAGATCGCCTCACCTGTTTTATTTTGAAAAATATTCTATTATTTCCACATAAAAGTTAACTATTCTCTAGCATTGCCGCTGAAATTATAAAAAATTCATTTGTTATTCAATTGAGTTTGACTTAAAATAAATAGATAGTATTGCAAAACCAAGAACCGTTTGATAAAATATTTCTTGTTCTGCAAATTATGTATTTGAACGTGAATGTCGAGTTTTATATAATCTCGATTGCTTTGTGGGAGGTGAATGGAATGGCAAATATTAAATCTGCTATCAAGCGTGCTAAGACAAGTGAAGAGCGTAGCGCTCATAACTCTACAGTTAAATCTGCAATGCGTACTGCTGTTAAAAAAGTAGAAGCTGCAGTTGTAAATAACGACGAAGCTGCTGCAAAGGCAAGTTTTGTAGAAGCTGCTAGTAAATTAGATAAGGCTGCTGCAAAAGGTTTAATCCACAAAAATGCGGCTGCTCGTAAACAATCTCGTTTAGCTAAGAAGTTAAACTCTTTAAACGCGTAATTGTGTCAGGCTATCTTTTATAGATAGCCTTTTTATTTTGTATAAAAAAGGGAACCTCGTGAGGTTCCCTTTCATTGTCATATTGAAAATAGACCGTCGATTTCCACTCCGGGTGGACGCTTTCCGTGGGGCGGGGTCGAGCCGCTTTTCCCACTGGAGTCGCCACCCTCCGCTCCAATCAACTGGTTTAAGTTATTCTATGTAGTGCACACTTCTTCTTACAAACATATCTAAATTATATATACCGCCTCTGCACAATCACTTTTCCAATTACTATAAATCTGTCCAGCGTATTATCTTCTCATCAATTATTTTTCACATCAAAAAATAATAAATTTTATTTTATCTATATCAGTTGGATGGTAAAATTTAGTTAATTCATTTTCATTAAAGGAGTGAAGTAATGGAAGTATTATTAACAAGTCTTTTTTCAGCCATCATTATATTTATTACTATTTTTTCATTGATGAAGGCTTTCATTATCGCTTATAAGAGGAATGAAATATCACTTCGGAGATTCATTGTTTTTTCGACGTTTTCAATGGTAATAGGTATAATAGTCGCTTCTTTGTTACCTTTTGGTTATCAGAAAATTTTTGATTACTTATACTAACTCTTTTAAATATATCTAAATTCACTCAGAGCAGGGTCTCTACTCCTATCAAGAGTTACTTTTTGTATAGTTAAAGCTTAAGTGTTTATACGCTAGAGTACTACCATGGAGATGCTCTCTTGAGGATATCTCACTTTCTTATTGAGGTGATTACGTGGATCATGATGAGTACAAGGCATATTTGAAGCAGCAATATTCCCATGAAATTCGACCGTTACAATCAGTTAATGACGTTATCTCCGCATTTCAAAAAAAATTAGATATTGCCGAAACAGAATTATCAGAATCCGAAGCTATTTTCTTAAAAATGACAATTCCTAACTATATTAATGCACACAAAAACAACCCTATAAAATCTAACTTGGATAACTTAAATTTCATTTCGTATGGTGTAGTAAGAAATGAAAAAAGTGATCATTACTACAATCATATGAGGATTTCATCTGGTAATGAAAGAATACTTGTCATTATTGAATCCCAGTTAAATGCAATAACCTCCAATTGCGAAAAACTAAAAGTTGATATGCTTATCGAACGTGGAATCGACACATCTCATGTTAATCAAGAAACACCTGAGTTTTTTGCATATCTAATGCTTTTTGATTCTTATAAAGAGAATCATTGGCTACGCATGTAGAGGATGGAAAGAGAATGTCTATATTTCAAAGAGTGGAAATCCACCGTTTTAAATAAAAAAAGGAACCAGCTAGGTTCCTTTTTACGCTCTTCTTCCCTGTAGTCGGAAGAGGAACATTTCCATTAGGAGTTCTTTGTTCATGCCGCCGGTTTTGGATTGGTAGTCGGCGTCGGCTAACATTTTCATGATTTCCGTTAGTTCTTCGTCTTTAAAAAGTTGTGCTTGTCCAGCAGCAAGTTTTACACGGAAAGGATGAACCTTGATAAGACCAGCGATTTGTTGTTGCCCATAGCCTCTTCTCGCTAATTCTTTTACCTGATAAATCAAACGGAACTGCCCCGATAGAATCGACATAATTTTTATAGGCTCTTCGTTCTGCTTTAATAAGTCATAGTAAATTCTAAAGGCCTCTTCAATTTTTTTATGGATAATCTTATCGACTAAATCAAAAATATTTTGCTCTAAGGATCTAGATACGAGCTTATCGACCATTGCAGCAGTGATTTTTTGGCCCTCTGTGGCGTAAAGGGCTAGTTTATCAACTTCTGTTGTTAACATGGAGAGATGTGTCCCAGCAAGTGTGAGGATTTGCTGAATAGCATCCTCTTCAATTTCAACATTGTTGAGCCCAGCTCTTTCCTTAATCCAGGACCTTAACTCGTTTTCGTTCAGCTTTTTCGCTTCTCCGACAATTCCTTTTCTTTTTAATTCCTTCGTAATTTTCTTCCGCTCATCGAGTTTTTCATAGTTCCCTGCAAAAACAACAATGGTGTAAGGAGCCGGTTCCTCCAAGTAAGCCTCAAGCCGTTTTATGTTATGTTCAACTTTAGATTTTGATTTCTCAGCCGTTAAAAAGAAAGGATTGTTCAGGAATACGAGCCTTTTTTCACCCATAAAAGGGAAAGTTTCAGCATCCTCAATCGCTACTTCGATCGGAGTTTCCTCTAAGTCATAAACAGACAGATTAAATTCAGCCTCTTCCTCGTTTAATGCATATTTCGTTAATAAATGCTTTGTTTCATTGATAAGAAACGATTCTGTTCCATATAATAAATATATGGGAGAAAACTGCTTTTTCTTAATTTGTTTCCATAAATCTAAAACCAATTTCCTTCGCTCCGATCATGTAAAATCCATATTACAATCGTATAGAAGGAAAGGACTTTTGACAAGGGGATTACATTATGTAAAGGCTAATTTTTAGAAATTAAAAGGGAACTGGCACCTCGAAGAACCAATTCCCGATTTATAGTAAACGCTAGCAAACAAGGCCTAGGATACTTATCTACTAGCGGTACACCCTTTGTATGAATTATTGTTACCTCGGATTTGCAAACTATTTGTGACAACTCTTGTCAGTAAAGGAAAACTCAATTATACTAAGAAAAGCGTAAACATCTTATTTAAAAAAGTTAATTTAAATCCATTGCTTTATGAAATCCATCTACTATAATGGAAATGGGAGGGATTAGTGTGAATCCATTTGAAAAAGAAGTCCAAAGCAAACGAAATGACGCATTAGATGCAGGAGTAGGATTTATCGCCTCTTTTGGTTTCTTTGCTATTTTATTCATTATCGCAACAGTTGTTAAACAAATCGGAGCTTAAGATTTACCTACATATTTTTTAACGGAGACTACACCAAAGTGTAGTCTCTTTTATTTTTCGCCTAGTTAGTGTTTCGTTTTATCATATGAAATTGAGAGAAAAAGGTTCCCTTTTCTCCTCTAAATTGAAAAGTAATTGCCCCGTTCTCGTCTGTCCGATAGATGCGAATGCTTCGTTCCTCTAATCTTGTTAAAACGTCCCCATGTGGATGTCCAAAACGATTGTTCTCTCCAGCCGAAATTAAGGCTATTTTCGGTTCTAGCTGTTCCAATAAGCTTTCCGTGGTTGATGTCTTACTTCCATGATGTCCTACTTTTAAAACATCCACTTTTAAATTCGGGTAGCTGGCAAGTAGTTTCCTTTCACCTTCTTCTTCCAAATCACCGGTAAATAACCATCTTAATCCTCCGAAATCTGCATATATGACAATCGATTGATCGTTTTTCCCTAAATGAGTCATATTACTAGGTGAAAGAACCTCAAAACGGTAGCCTGCGTCTGTCCAAGCATCTCCTTTCATTCCGAAGTGAACCGGAATCTTTTTTTCATCACAAAGATCCATTATCTCGGTTTCAAGTTCAGACGATACTTCCACTTTTGGCAGGACCACTTCTCTGACCTTTAGGGTTTGTAAAACAGCCTTTGCCCCGCCAACATGATCCATATCTCCATGCGTAAGAATAAGCTTATCCAGCTTCGTAATTCCTTTGCTCTTTAAATACGGCACGACAACATCTTTGCCGACTTCAAAAGGATCAGCTCGCTCCATCCATTCCTCAGTCGGAAATTCGAGCGTTCCTCCCGTATCAATTAAATAGGTTCCCTTATTCATTGGGAGCTGAATTAGAATACTATCTCCTTGTCCAACATCAATAATGGTCACTTCTCCAGTTACATCAAGTTTTATCGTTAGCAGTTGGATTGCAAGTAAGCTAATAGGGATGATGAAAGCTAGGACAGTTTGTTTAATTGTTCGCGCCCTCTCCCAGCGGAAAAAGAAATAGGGGATTCCAACACAGTATAGGACAAGCAAAAGATTAGAAGGGCGCCCAAGGACAAGAGTGTTAAAGGGAAACTTCGATAAAAATAGCGTTAGCTGATGAACTAATCGTAGATTGAAATCAAAAAAATGGAGAAGAGGATTAAGCATATCTCCTATTAAAAGATGGAGGAAGTACATAATCATCAAAACGGGAGTAATCACGACAGAAAACAAAGGAACATAAACAAGGTTTACGATAAACGAGACAAGGGAAAATTCAAAGAAATGATAGAGAAGAATCGGCATTGAGGCAATTTGTGAAATAATAGAGGTAGCAATCAGAAAGGCTACTGGCTTTAGCGTGTATTTTTCAAGCATCGAGGCAGACAAAATGAGGGCATATGTGACAACAAAGGAGAGTTGAAAACCTACATTATAAACAATATGCGGATCGATGAATACATATCCAACAAAGACGATGCTTAGTATATCTACAGGCATTAATTTTTTTCGAGAAAATTTAGTTAGCACTAAAGCAAATAGCATCATCAGACAAGCACGAATGACCGATGGAGCACCACCTGTCAAAATGATATAGATTGGTACAAATGCCATTAGAACATAGACCATTTTCTCCCTTGTAACATGCAATCTCAACCCTGTATAAAAGAGAATGCCAATGAGCATGGCTACATTTAAGCCTGAAAGAGCGATTAAATGAACGATTCCGAGTCTTTGATAGGCGGTCATTAGATCGGGTTCAATGAGATTTCGATCACCAAAAATGAGGGCTGAAGCAAATGGAGCAGTATTTTGAGGGAAGTGAGCGTAGATATATTGGATGCCATTTTGCCTGATTTTTTGAAGAAAGGTGAGGACATTTCTTTTTTCTTCACATTTGTTAAGGTCGATATTTTCTACATCTAAAATCCAGGATATTTGTTCATGCCGAAGATACTCCTTGTAATCAAACGCATTGGGATTTCTCGAGGGTTCGGGCGGCTCTAATGTTCCTTTAACCTTACAAACGGTCCCAACCGATATTTGTTCGAAAGCTTCCTTCTCCTCGATTGTAGATAGTCTGTGTTGGAGTACAAGTGTCTCTTTGGTGTCTTCATCTTTTCCATAGGTAGTAAAATAATTTCCATCTATTTTTGGTGGTTCTTCAAATAGGATGGAAAAAGCCTTCTCTTCTCCGGTGAAAAGGGTTTGAGCGAGTCGATCACCAATCTCCGCTCTTCCTAAAAATAAAATGAAGATAAAAACAGTAACTATCATCATCGAGGCGGAAAATTTTCTTAATTGTATGAGAAAAAGAAAAAGCAGTATGGCTAGACCGAAAAAAATCCAATGTCCATCTAAGGCAAATAAGGCACCTAATAAAGCTGAGAGACAGATAAAGATCCAATTTCCTTTCAAGCATTAAGCCCCCTTCCTAAATAGAGAGGCTGTTGGGATGGAATTTCCGCAACAGCCTCTGCCGATATTCTTAAGATCATTTCTACTCTACACTTGCGTTCATTTTTGGTAAGTGAACGACTTCAATATTCTTCAAGAAATACTTATTCCACTTATTTGGATACGAATCTCTGAAAACAACTCTCGATATACCTGCTTGCGCTAATGTTTTTGAACAGTTTTCACATGGTTCATGGGTTACGTACGCAGTAGCTCCCTTTAATAAATCACGCTCTGCATGTAATACCGCATTTAATTCCGAATGGCAGCAACGAATACAACGACCGTTTTCATCTAATAAACAGCCTTCATCTTCACAGTGAGGATGTCCATGAATAGAACCATTGTAACCTGTCGATACAATATGTTTGTTGTTCACGATTACAGAACCTACATGCAATCTATTACATGTCGAACGAGAAGCAACTTGTTCTGCTATATCTAAAAAATATTCATCCCAACTTTTTCGCGCCATTGTATATTCCCCCCATTAATTCTGTTTAGTGACTTTTACCAAGACTTGTCTTAAGTTTAAAGGGAAGAGAGAAGGTACGTCAATTTGAAATTTTGCGATTTCACTTTACTGATATACTTTCTTTTAGCTTTTCAAATGTCTTTTCACCAAAACCACTGATGGACATAATGTCTTCAATTGTTTGAAAAGGACCATTTGTTTCTCGATATTCAATAATGGCGGCTGACTTTGCAGGTCCAATTCCAGAGAGCGTTTCTAGCTCTGTCGCAGTGGCTTTATTGATATTTATTTTGTCACTCTCACCACCTCCTGGAGAAACCACACCTGCCACACTTTCCGTTTCTTCACCAATCAAAGGTACGTAAATCACCATTTCATCGGTTACCCGCATCGCCAAATTTACCACTTCTCCATTAGCTGCTTCTGTAATTCCACCTGCTCTTTCAATCACATCTATCACTCTATCTCCTGTCGTCGCCTTATACACACCTGGATTCTGAACAGCACCCTTCACATCCACAAGGATTTCTTGCTCCTCTATTTCCTCTACTTGCTTTCCCTCTTCCTCCACAGTTGATTCTGGTTCGGTTGAAGATGGCTCCCAATTGCCGTTCTCCTCATCTTCTAATGGCTTTAAGACTGATGAAACTAAATAATAACTGAGCAATATGAACATCAAAGCAGCAATAACGACGAATTGCTTATGATTTTTTACCCATTCTAACATCTACATCTTTCCTTTCCATTGACATAAATTATCAGGAAATTTCATATCGTTTTATGAGAGGGCTCGCTCTGAAAGAGAAGGAGGGTAGTAACAATGAAAATTGGGTTCATTGGTACAGGTAACATGGGGAGAATTCTGATCGAGGCACTCCTAGATGGAAAAGCCGTATCCCCTTCTTCGTTATACATTACAAATCGAACGATATCAAAAGCACTTGATATACGTCAGGCTTTTCCTAATATCGTTGTATGCAACAAGGCCGAAGAGGTAGCAAAACAAGCTGAGTTGCTTTTTATTTGTGTTAAACCGATTGATATGTTTGATTGCATTCAACACATCACACCTTTTTTAACAAATGAACACTGTGTGGTTTCCATAACAAGTCCAATTAGTATTGAGCAACTTGAATCGGTTGTACCGTGTTCGAGCGCTAGGGTCATTCCAAGTATTACAAATAGAGCATTAGCGGGAGTATCTCTTCTTAGCTTTGGGGAAAAATGCACACCACATTGGAAGGAATCTTTACTAAGCTTAGTACAATCTTTTTCAACTCCATTACAAATCGAAGAAAACATTACGAGAGTGGCATCTGATATTGTTAGTTGTGGACCTGCGTTTTTTAGTTATTTGACGAGGAGATTTATTGATGCAGCAGTTTCGGAGACAAGTATTGATGAAGAAACGGCGACAAAATTAGCGAGTGAAATGTTAATTGGATTAGGTGAGTTATTAAGAAAAGAATTTTATACGTTGCCAACTTTGCAGGAAAAGGTATGTGTTAAAGGTGGAATTACTGGTGAAGGGATAAAGGTTCTCGAAGAAGAAATTGGGGATGTTTTTGAACATGTTTTTCAAGCTACTCATTCAAAATTCGCTGAGGATATAAAAGAAACAAAAAAGCAGTTTACTCTTAACTAATTCTTTGTTTTCCGGTAAAATCCTCCTTAAAAAACAAAAAAATTTAGCCATTCCGGAACAGGTCGGGATGGCTAAATTTTTTCTAAATATGCTTACAAACAAAAAATATCCGTTCAGATTGCGGATGCAATGCTTCATCAAAATCACCGAACATCTCCAAAATTTGAAAGCCAGCTTCTGCAAGCCATTGTTGATACGTCTCCACTGAGAAGGTTCTCTGTGTATGATTCTCATCAAATCGATCATATTTACCAGATTCATCTTCGACGAAGAAGGTGAGCTCATGGTCCACACTATCTGGAAATTCGCCCTCAAAACAATTCCAAATATAGCAAATTCCCTCATCATCGTATGTATACGTTTGATCAATAAAAATCTCATTCATTTTATAGAGAGAATGAACATCAAAAATAAATAAACCATCGCGATTTAAATATTGCTTAACCCGCTCAAATGTTTGTTTGACTTCTTCTTCTGTCTGCAAATAGTTGAGGGAATCACAAAAAATCCCGATCATATCAAAGGTATCAATTAACTCAAGTTCTGCCATGTTCTGCTGGAGAAACTGAATAGTTACAGACGCATCAGATGCTTTATTTTGTGCGACTGTGAGCATATCATCTGATAAATCAACACCAGTAACTTCATAGCCTTTATTGGCCAACCGAACGGATAACTCTCCCGTTCCACAGGCTAAATCTAAAAGCTTCTTCCCAGCTATATGATGCTTTTCACTTTGTTCTTGAATGAGTTCCACCCATTTTTCATAGGGAACATCCTTCATCAGTTCATCATACAAATAGGCAAACCTTTCATAACTCATGATAACTCACTCTGTATATGTTCAACCGGAGCATCGCCCCATAGACGTTCAAGATTATAATAGCTACGCTCATCACGGTGGAAAATGTGGGCAACGACGTCACCAAGGTCAACAAGAATCCATCTTGCCTCGTCAAAGCCTTCCATACGGCGTACATCATACCCGTTCTCTTCAGCCTTATCTTTAATTTCTCGGGCAATAGCTTGAACCTGCTTGTCGGAATTTCCATGACAAATCACAAAGTAATCTGCGATTAAAGAAATTCCTTTCATGTTCAATGCTACAATATCTTCCGCACGCTTATCATCCGCTGCTTTAACAGCTGTCTTCAGTAATTGGTTATCTATCATTTAATCAATCCTCCTGTTTGTAATTAGGTCATTATATGTATGGAACGTATCGGGAAAGACTGCTTGATTTTTCTTCATCAAAAACAGGATCGTGTTCTGAACCGACTTGATTAGTGCCGTGTCTAAATCCTCTTTTGCGAGCTCTCGTACCTCTTCAACCCCTGGAAAATGTCTGCCTGGTTCAATGTAATCCGCTAAATAGATTACTTTCTCTAGCAATGTCATTCCAGGTCTGCCAGAGGTATGAAATTTAATCGCATCCAAAACCTCTGCATCTGTAATGCCAACTTCTTTTTCAACTAAAAATGCACCTACTGGGGCATGCCACAGCTCACTATTATACTCTAGCAACTCAGGCGGCATTTTTTCCTCGACAATAATTTGTTTCATTTCCTCTTTCGGACGAAACTTTGCATAATCATGAAAAATGGCAGCAAGCTCAGCCTTTTTTTCATCTGCTCCATATTGCTTCGCTAGCTGAATCGCTGTTTCCATTACGCCAACCGTATGGACATATCTATGCTCTGTTAATTGAGCTTTGACAATTTCAAGTCCCTCTTTACGCTCCATATAAATTTTTCTCCTTCAAATACTCGATAATCGAATCCGGGAGTAGATAACGTATCGTTTTCCCTTCCAACATCCTCTGTCTAATCAAACTGGAAGAGACGGAAAACTCCGGAATGTCTAAATGGATTATCGGGTAACTTGTTTTCTCCTCAAAAGTAGGTCGATTAACGCCAATAAACGAAATCATGTCCATTAGCTCATCAATCTTGTACCATTTTGGCAGGTACTCAATCATATCCGCACCAATAATAAAATAAAATTGCACATCTGCATGCATTTCTTTTAATTGCTTGATCGTATCATATGTGTAAGAAGGTCCTGAGCGTTCCAATTCAATTGTTTCCACTCTAAAATATGGAACATCCTTGGTTACTAACTCTAACATATTTAGTCGATCCTCATTTGTCATCAGGCCAGACTTCTTTTTATGAGGAGGTTCTTGATTTGGAAGAAACCAGATCTCATCCAAGCTTAAGCCATGTAAGGCTTCATTCGCAATTAGAAGATGTCCATGGTGTGGAGGATCAAACGTTCCTCCTAAAATTCCAATCTTCCGCATTCATTCACCTCCAAAAGCAATAGCAACAATATTTGCGAAAAGAGCTTATGGTAAAACGATTTCTTTATTTTCTCTAGACTCTTTGTAAAGAACGATCGTATGCCCGATAATTTGGACAAGCTCTGCATCACAGCCCTCTACAAGTTGCTCTGCAACTGAATCTTTATCCTCATCACAGTTCTGTAAAATGCTGACTTTAATTAATTCACGTACTTCTAATGCTTCATTAATCTGTCTAACCATATTTTCATTTACTCCGCCTTTACCCACTTGAAAAATTGGGTTAAGATGATGAGCTTTTGAACGAAGAAATCTTTTTTGTTTTCCTGTTAACATTTTGTGCCTCCCAGCTGTGTTAACACTTTTGTTGTCATTCGACTTGTATCAGGCATAATCCCTGTCCATTTTTCAAAGGCCAGAGCTCCTTGATTGACGAACATTTCTATCCCATTTTGTGTGTTGGCCGCTTTTTCTCTAGCCATCTTTAAAAGTCTCGTTTCCAATGGGTTATAGATAATGTCACTAACAAAAGCATTTTTACTTAAATTATGTAAAGAGAGCGGTTCGCATTCAGTTTGTGGAGCCATTCCGATCGAAGTCGTCTGAATGATAATATCATAAGCTCCTAAACGGTTTTCCGCCTCTTCCAATTGTAGTATTGACGTATTGACGCTATAAGGACAATCATTAGCTAAATTCTCAGCTTTCGTAATGGTTCGGTTCGTAATGTCTAAATGCTTTACCCCAACGTGAGCCATTGTAAAATAAATCGCTCTTGCAGCACCACCAGCGCCAATAATTAACACTTTTTTTGATTCAAGATCGTCAAATTTATTTTTGAGTCCAAGAACAAAACCGCTCCCGTCCGTATTATATCCGATCAAGCGTCCATTTTCATTGACGACGGTATTAACAGCACCGATTGAACGGGCGAGAGGATCGATTTCATCTAGTAGCGGCATAATGGCTACCTTATGAGGAACCGTCACATTAAATCCTGAAATCCCAATCGCTCTAAAGCCTTTTACGGCATCAGCAAGATCATCAGGCTCAATTGCAAAAGCATGGTAGTGAGCATCCAATTCATAATGCTGAAATAAATCATTATGCATGACTGGCGACATTGAGTGGGCAATCGGCTTTCCAATTACCGCATATAAACTTTTCATTCTCCTCCCCATCCCTTTCGCTGTTTCTTTTTATATAAGCGATTTTCTCAGCATTGCATGAACGCCTTTTGGTACGTAGACAGCTACCTTTGCACCAGGTTCAGTTACAGTTATCCAACCGAGTCCTGAGAAAACAATATCTGTTTTGCCTTCTTTTATCGTAAATTCATGCTTTACTAAAGGTGGAAAAGTTTCTAATTGCTCCTTACGAGGTGGTGTTAACATCTCCCCGACATGTCTTTCATAAAGATCAGTCGCCTTTTCCAATTTTGTGCGATGAATTTCGATATTATTGGAAAAATGACAAACAAATGAACGTCGACCGCCCGAAATGTAATCAAAGCGAGCCAAGCCTCCGAAAAACAACGTTTGAGCTTCATTTAATTGATAAATTTTTGGTTTAATTTCTTTTTTCGGTGTGATGACCTTTAAATCCCTTTTATCAATATAATGGGCCATCTGATGATGATTAATAATCCCCGGGGTATCAACTAAAGACTTTCCATCTGCAAGAGGAATTTCAATGATATCAAGCGTAGTACCAGGGAAATGGGAAGTTGTGATCACATCTCCTTCACCTGTTACCTCTTTTAAAATTCGGTTAATGAAGGTGGATTTCCCTACATTCGTACATCCGACTACATAAACGTCTTTTCCTTCACGGTATTTCTCAATCGCTTCTGTCGCTTCTTTAATAAAGTGTCCCTTATCAGCACTTACTAATAGCACATCAATCGGCTTCAAGCCAAGCTCTTTAGCTTCCTGCTTCATCCAATTGATCAGCTTGTTTGGCTTAACCGAATGAGGGAGCAAGTCCACTTTATTTCCAATTAATAAAATCGGATTTTTCCCGACAAATCGATGCAATCCAGGTAACCAGCTTCCGTTAAAGTCAAAAATATCAACAATTTTAACGATTAAAGCATCACGTTCTCCAAGCCCATTTAAAATCTTTAAGAAGTCATCATCTGTTAAACTGACATCCTGAACTTCATTGTAATGCTTCAATCGAAAGCATCGCTGACAAATAATATCTTCTTTTTCAAGGGACGACTTCGGCGCATAGCCCAATTCATCCTTATGCTCCGTTTGAATTTTCACACCGCAGCCTATGCAAATATATTGTTCACTCAAAGATTAATCCTCCCAAACTAACATACCTTTTTTTCTAAACCAGTTGAGTATTCTTCTTTCAACCAAACGATTGAATTTGGTAAAAAAGCCATCTGTTGAAGCAACAGGAACTACCAAGATCGTATGAAAACCTCCGCGGTTCCCTCCGAGTACATCGGTTAAAAGCTGATCACCGATGACAACCGTTTCTTCTTTCATTAAGCCCATATCATTGATCGCCTTGCGAAATGCTTTTCCTAAAGGCTTTCTAGCTTGGAAAATAAACGGAATGTTCAATGGGTCAGAGAAAGACTGAACTCTTTCACGATTATTATTCGAAACGATCGTAATTTTAATATTTTCTTTTTGCATCGCCTCAAACCATTCCTGAAGCTTCGGTGTAGCGTTAGGACGATCCCATTCTACTAACGTATTATCTAAATCAGTAATAATCCCCTTGATCCCTTTTTCTTTCAAACTCTCAGGGGTTATTTGAAAAATATTTTTCACATGCTGATTTGGTAAAAAGTTATTTAACAATATAAGACACCTCTATTTCGTCATGACACATCCGTCGGTTTTAAATTTTTGCCTAAACCGAGAACATCATACCAATTTTAACTGTTGAGTGTTGGAATAGGCAAGCGGACAAAGAATTGAGATTATCTCCACTACCCTTTAGCTATGTTCAACACACTTCTACAAACAACCATAAAAACATGCTCTAAATATGTCGAAATACATAAAATCACAGTATTTACATAAAAAGTTTTCGACAAGGACACCGACTTTTCAACACTTGTGGATAACTTTATTCACAAAATACACATTGATTTATAGAGTTCTATTTTATTTATAAACATATTACTCACAACTTATCCACTGGTTACTGTGGATAAAAGGAACGGTTGTTCTACTGCATTATTTTTGTTAGAGTAAGAATACACCAAAGACCAACTTACATTATATGTATTTTTTTACTTAGTAGAACCTTTTATAACGAGGAGGTGAATTCTGACATGAGGAAATTGTCAGATGATCTATTAGTAGAATCCTATTTCAAAGCTCAAGAATTAAATTTAAGCAAAGATTTTATCCGTCTAATCGAAACAGAAATTCACCGACGTTCATTGGCTCACAAAATAAAAGTTTCCTCTTAATTTTATATGCCCTATAGGGCTTTTTTTTTGCCCTTAAAAAAGAGTCATTGTAGTGTAACCTAAACGTTCCCCTACCTTCATTTCCTTTGGAGTTTCAAACTTTAATGGCTTAAAAGAATCTTTTGTAAAGAGGAGAATAACCGTAGACCCAAATGTGAAATACGCCATTTCTTCTCCCTTTTCAATCTGCTCTCCATTATGGATCGTTTCGATCGAATTGACAAACATAGCCCCCACCTTGACGATAGCAGCTACACCATTTTCATGCTGGACTTCCGTGATCTTTCGAAAATTTTTCGATAGTGTATCTCTTCCATATTTGAGACCGTAACGATTGACAGGATAGGATTTTTCTCCCAATGTCCATGTCCCAACGATTTTTCCTGAAAGAGGGCTATGTATCCGGTGATAATGACTCGGACTGAGATAAAGAAGAAGATAAGTTCCTTTTTCATATTGCTGAGCCTTTTCCTCGCTGCCCAACATATCCAACAAGGAATATTGCTTCCCTTTCACATTTAGCGATAACTCTGAAGTAATCCCACCCATATCCTCAAGCACCGCATCAACCGGACTGACAACAGCGTTTTCAGCCTTGTCAATTTCTCTTGCATCTATATGTAATTTCCGAATGAAAAAGTCATGGAGGGTCGAAAACTCATGAATCGAATGGGCCATTTCATTCAAATTAATCTTATATACTTTTGCAAAAGACGGAATTAAAAACCGACTTGCTTTCGATTGAGCAAATCTGCTTAACAGTACGGATGACCATTTTCCGTTTGTTAGTTCAATGAGCGTGCGATAGAGCATTTGAATCAATTTACATACCTCCATAGGCGAAACATTTTGATTCCATGAGTGCTATTATATCATTTGCACTTACTTATGCACTATTGAATATCAAAAAAACACAAAAACAGCACCCGATTGGATGCTGCCATTGCCATTATTTATTCGTCAATTGTAAAAACTCTTCCACATCGTCAATACATAGCTGTACACCCTTTTCCCAGAAATCAGGCTGCGTTAGGTCTACATTTAAGTGCTTGAGTGCTAATTCTTCAACCGTCATTGAAGCTGTATCCTTAAGTAAGCTAATGTATTTTTCCTCATATCCTTTACCTTCTTCTATCGCTTGCGCGTAGATACCTAGTGAAAAAAGATACCCAAACGTGTATGGGAAGTTGTAGAATGGTACCCCAGTGATAAAGAAATGAAGCTTAGACGCCCAGAATAGTGGATGATACTCTTCTAGTGCATCCCCATAAGCTTCTTTTTGCGCATCTTCCATTAATTGATTTAAGCGCTCTGTATTAACAATTCCTTCTTTTCTTTCTTCGTAGAATCTCGTTTCAAATAAGAATCGAGCATGGATATTCATGAGTAAGGCTACTGAGCGTTGCACCTTATCTTCTAAAAGAGCAAGCTTTTCCTCTTCTGTAGTAGCGTTTTTCACTGAAGCATCCGCTACAATCATTTCCGCAAATGTAGAAGCCGTTTCAGCCACATTCATCGCATAGTTACGATTTAATGTATGCAAGTCTCTCATTGCATACGTATGGAAACCATGACCCAATTCATGGGCCAATGTAGACACATTAGAAGGAGTACCAGAATACGTCATGAAAATTCTCGATTGACTGTCTTCAGGGAAATATGTGTGGAATCCACCTGGTTTTTTCCCAGGACGATCTTCTGCTTCGATCCATTTGTCTTCGAAAGCTTTTTTCGCAAAGCCGGTCATTTCATCACCAAATTTTGCGAAATGCTCGAGAATAAACTCTGCTCCTTCTTGGTAAGAAATTTTTGTCTCTGCTTGTCCAAGTGGAGCATCTAAGTCATACCAGCTCAATTTTTCAAGCCCTAGAAGTTCAGCTTTTCTTTCTAAAAATTTCACAAGCGGAGCTTTGTTATCCGAAATGACCTTCCACATCGTGTCTAACGTTTCTTTTTTCATTCGGTTGATAGCTAGTGGCTCCTTCAGTACTTCTTCCCAACCTCTTTGTTTGTACACTTTCAAGCGAAAGCCAGCTAAATGATTAAGTGTTTTTGAGAGATAAGCAGATTTATCACCCCATGCTTTTTCCCATCCTTCAAAGACCTCTTTTCGCACGTTGCGATCAGGATGAGAAAATTTATTTGCTGCTTGTCCAACTGATAAGGCCTTCGGTGTACCATTTTCATTGATTTCTACTTTCGTGGTTCCAACGATGACATCGTATAATTGCCCCCAGCCATGGTAGCCATCGACACTAAGAGCATTGATTAGCGTTTCTTCATCCTTTGAAAGCTTTTCATTCGCCTCTTGTCTTCGTTCAGATAATACAAAGGAAAGCTCCTTCAATCCTTCTTGCTCCAAAATACTGCTCCATACATCATCGTTAATGGAGGTAAGTTTTTGATCCAGATCGGTCAATCCAATTTGAAATTCAGCACTAAGTGCAGTTACGTTTCCACGCAAGCCCTCTACGAGTCTATCCTCTGTATTTTGAGCTTGTAAACAACTTACAAAAGCTCCTGCCTGGCGAACCTTTTTGGTCACTTGTTCAAATGCATGAACAATGGATAAAAGCTGATCGCCGTCTTCTTTTGTATTCGTTGGTACCCAGTTTGAAACTTTTTCCTTAAAATTTTCAACAATCGTTTTCGTTTCTTCCAAATGTGCTGTAAATTCTGGTGAAGCACTCCCACCGTTAAAAAATACATCTAAATCCCATACCTCTGAATATGTAGTTGTCGTCATCAAATTTCCTCCTCTTAATATGTATAGTTACATTTTTCTGAAATTTCATTAATTATATCACAGTATATTTCGCTAGTCTAAATAAAAAAGCAGTAAGTTTTCCCCTACTGCTTTCCTTTGTATTATTTAAAGTAACCGCCGTAAAACCACCATGCTCCGAAAATCAATAAAATAATAAATAATACAATCCATAATGCTACCCAAGCACCACTTCCGCCACCATAGTACGGGTAAGGGGATGGATATGCATAAGGACCAGGGTAACCATAAGGCATTTCCTATACCTCCTTTAAACTATGCTAGTAATAAACTATGCTAGAGCCTGCCATCTGTATAGGCAAATGTCGATTTCTACGATATTTGTAGGACATTTTTCCAAGCAAACAGAAGGTAATAATCCCCAAACAAAAATAATTCTTTATGGGACAGACAAATACAATCCTCTCTCTTCATAATTATTAGTTATAGGCGAAAGTCATAATAGCGGGGGTGTCTACATGTCTGGAATTCTGACTGCGCTTGGAGTTTTAGTCAAAGAGATTATTTTTCTAGTCTCTTATGTAAAGAACAACGCCTTTCCTCAACCATTGTCACCTGAAGATGAAAAGAAATATTTAAGATTAATGACTGAAGGGGACAGTCATGCCCGTAACATGCTAATCGAGCACAATCTCCGACTCGTTGCCCATATAGTGAAAAAATTCGAAAATACCGGTGAGGATTCAGAGGACCTCATTTCAATCGGAACAATCGGCTTAATAAAAGCGATTGAAAGTTACTCCGAAGGAAAAGGAACAAAGCTTGCTACCTACGCCGCTCGCTGTATTGAAAATGAAATCCTTATGCATTTAAGAGCTCTCAAAAAGACAAAAAAGGATGTTTCACTACACGATCCAATCGGACAGGACAAGGAAGGAAATGAAATTTCACTAATTGATGTACTAAAATCCGATTCAGAGGATGTCATTGACACGATCCAGTTAAACATGGAGCTTGAAAAGGTCAAAGAATATATCGATGTACTGGATGGGAGAGAAAGAGAGGTCATCGTTGGTAGGTTCGGTTTAGATTTAAAGAAAGAAAAAACTCAACGCGAAATAGCCAAGGAGCTTGGTATATCTAGAAGCTATGTATCTAGAATTGAAAAAAGAGCCTTAATGAAGATGTTTCATGAATTTTATCGAGCCGAAAAAGAAAAACGAAAAAATGATGCGAATAATTAAAAAGAAGAAGCATTGGTCATCTAAAGCGACCAATGCTTCTTTCATTTAGTCTTCAACGCTTACTTCTGCGGCAATAATACAGCCGATTGTTCCACAAATGACAAACCCCATCACGATTGATAACATAACTCTCACACCCCATCAACAGTATTCAAGTTAACCTATTGTTAATTTGAATTTACCACATAAATACGGTGTCAACCTTCCAGGAATGTGAACATTCTGTTAAAGCTTTCGATCTTTCTTTTTACGAAAAACAAGTGTCAACAATAAGATATTAAGATACATGTGCATCACTCCTCATCTTAGAGAGCTCTGTTAGTCGGTATCCTTCTCCACCCACAAAACAGCATTTCTTCTTTGCATTAAAAACATCATTGTTATTCCCGCCTTTCATAAATTTTTTTAACGAACATTAAAATAAGCGATGTACGGTTAGTGCACGATTTTTCATATTTTCATAAGCTTCTCTCGCCATTTCATTACGCAAAGCATCATCCATAGACACTTTACGTTGTCTAATGGTCACTGTAAAAAACAAAATATTTAGGGTCATAACTCCCACCTCCTTATCAGAAAAGCGCCTAGCGCCTTCTCCGTAATTCAAGCATCCTTTTTTGGGCACAAAAAGGCCGTAAAGAACAATCTCTACGGCCTAAAAAAGTGCATAAAAAACCGCAGGGCACAATACTCCCTGCGGTTTGGATGCATATAGTAAGTTAAATTACGCGATCCATTCCTTAAGATTCATGAAGAACCATGCAGGTCGATTGTGAAAATAATCCATATAAAATTGTTGAAGACATCTTTGAAATTCCCATATTCATCATCATTTTCATCGACCTCCTTTTTAGAATTTTTCGCTTACAGTGGTAATTATATCCACTATCCTAGTAGTTGTAAACCTTTTTTTACCTATTTTTCAGAAAAATATACAAAAAACATACAATTCTAGCTTTCTAATCCCTGCTTTAAGTCCTCAATTAGGTCTTCAACATCCTCTAACCCTACGGAAATACGTACTAAACCATCTGTGATTCCAAGCTCAGCACGACGCTCTTGCGGAATCGACGCATGAGTCATACGTGCTGGAACAGAAATAAGACTCTCCACAGCACCTAAGCTTTCTGCAAGTGTAAAGTATTTTACTTTTCTAAGCAGTTCGTCAGCTGCTGCTTCACTTCCTATATCAAACGAGATCATTCCACCAAAACCAGTCGCTTGTTTCTTTGCGATTTCATGATTCGGGTGCGACTCAAGTCCAGGATAATAAACCTTTTTCACACGAGAATGTTTCTCTAGAAAGGCAACGATTTCTCGTGTATTCGCTTCAGTCTCTTCCATTCTTACTCCAAGTGTTTTAATCCCTCGCATCAATAACCATGAATCCTGTGGTCCTAAAACGCCTCCAGTTGAGTTTTGAACGAAATGAAGATCCTGCGCAAGCTTCTCATTATTCACTACAACTAGGCCTGCAACAACATCTGAATGTCCACCAATATACTTAGTTGCGCTATGTAGGACAATATCTGCCCCAAGCTCGATTGGATTTTGCCAATAAGGAGTGGAAAAAGTATTATCAACAATTGTTAGCAAATCATGTTTTTTCGCAATATTTGCAGCCTCACGAATATCAGTAATCTTCAATAACGGATTTGTTGGTGTTTCAATGTAAATTGCCTTTGTGTTTTCCTTGATGGCTTTTTCAATTTCTTCAAGATTGCTTGTATCGACGAATGTAGATTCAATGCCAAAACGATTTAACACTTTATTCATGACACGGTAAGTTCCACCGTATACATCATCTGTTAAAACGACATGGTCTCCACTATTTAAGAGCATGATCACAGCTGTGATGGCTGCCATCCCTGAACCGAATGCAAAACCAGCATGCCCGCCTTCGATATCCTTAATCAGTTCTTCAAGCGCATGACGAGTTGGGTTTCCTGTACGAGAGTATTCAAAACCCTTATGTCCCCCTACTCCCTCTTGCTTATAGGTGCTAACTTGATAAATCGGCACTGACACTGCACCTGTTGCAGGATCACCTGAAATGCCACCATGAATTAATCTTGTTTTACGTTTCATCCTAGATCCCTCCTTCATAGATTTTCTTGCTTAAGTATCTTTCACTTCCATCAGGAAAAATCACGACGATATTTGTACCTTGCGGAGCGATCTTTGCTTCTTCTAATGCTGCATGAAAAGCAGCTCCGGATGAACTTCCTACTAGGAGCCCTTCCTTTTTAGCTAGTTCCTTTACGAGCTCAAAAGCATTTTGATCTGAAACGGAGTGAATCGCATTAAAATAGTTCGGATCCATATAACCTGGAAGAAATTCCATTCCGATTCCTTCTGTTTTATGAGGACCAGGCTCTCCCCCATTTAATATCGATCCTTCAGGCTCAACAATCACTGTTTTGATACCTGCTTTTTGTTCCTTTAAATAGCGCGCGGTTCCCATAAAGGTTCCACCCGTACCAGCACCCGCGACAAAAACGTCAATTTGTCCGTCTAATTGATCCCAAATTTCCGGGCCAAGTGTCTTATAATAAGTATTCGGATTTGCAGGGTTTCCAAACTGCTGCGGACTATAAGAATTAGGAATTTCCTGAAGCAATTCATTAGCCTTTTCGATTGCTCCCTTCATTCCTTTTTCCGTAGGTGTATGCACAATTTCTGCTCCTAAAGCCTTCATTAACTCTTGTTTTTCCACACTGAATTTTTCCGGAACACAAACGATGACCTTAATTCCAGAATTGATTGCAGCAAGCGCCAAACCGATACCAGTATTTCCTGCCGTTGGCTCAATGATCGTGCTACCTTCTTTTATTTTCCCAGTTGCAATAGCCTCATGAAGAAGCTCCAAGCCTAATCGGTCTTTCACACTACCTCCCGGATTGAGGAATTCGAGCTTGGCAAAAAGACGAACTCCTTCTGGTAAGGAAAACTGTGTAATCTCAAGCATCGGTGTTTGACCAATCAGTTCATGGACATTTTTGTATACCTTCAAAATTTCTCACCCTTTAAAATGAACCTAGATGTTCTTCTTGTTGATTGCTGCCACAATCTTCATTACAAGTGTCGCTGAATGTAAAGCTGCTTTATCTAAAAATTGCTCAAAAGAGACATTTGATTCTTTTCCAGCAATATCTGATAAAGAACGAATGATGACAAAAGGAGTGCCAAATTGATGGGACACTTGCGCGATTGCTGCTGCTTCCATTTCTACCGCTTGGAGGTCGATAAATTTATCTTGAATTGCTTCAACACGCTTCGGATCATTCATAAAAGAATCACCCGTTGCAATCAATCCTTTTACAACCTGAATACTATCGATTTCACTTGCTGCTTCCTCAGCAATTTGCACGAGCTCCTCATTAGCAATAAATGCAGGCGGTAGCTGTGGCACTTGACCATATTCGTAGCCAAAAGCAGTAACGTCCACATCATGATGTCGGACCTCTGAGGAAATGACCACATCTCCCACATTTAAGTCAGGATGAAATCCACCAGCTGAGCCTGTATTCACTACAAAGTCAGGTTTATATTTTTCTAAAAGAATCGACGTTGACATAGCCGCGTTTACTTTGCCGATTCCTGAACGAAGTAAAATAACGTCTGCTCCATCCATATTTCCTAAAGTAAACTCACAGCCTGCGATCGTCTCAACCTTCTTATTCTCTATTTTCTCTCTTAGTAAAGTTACTTCTTCTTCCATTGCTCCAATGATTGCGATTGTCATCTTCCTACCTCTTTCTTAACTTTTGATTCCTTCCATAATCCAGACAAAATCATTCACCCGTTCAAAGTGAACAGAAAAATGGTTGTCTTCCATCATTTTTTTCAAAACAGGAATGGTCGTATAGTACTCCCTCTCAAGATCCTCTGCCAGATTATAAAAGTTTTGCTCTTTAGCTTTTTCAATAGCTTGTTTATATGCTTCAACTGATTCGTACATCGTATCCGCAAAAACTATTTTACCACCAGGTTGGAGTAACTTTCCATAAGCGGCAATAGCTTCTGCTTTTTCCTCGTCTGTTAAGTGGTGAAACGCATAGGTACTGACAATCGTTTGAACATCCTTTTCTGTGTGAAAGCTTTGAAAATCCCCTTCTTTGATCTCAGCGCGATCGCCTAATTTTTCAATGGCTTTTTTACGCATAGATGGTGAAGGTTCAAAGGCGGTTACCTGTAACCCTTTGCTTAAAAGCTTCTCTGTAAGGTTTCCTGTACCAGGTCCAAACTCGATTACATGACCAAAAGATCGATTCGCGACTATCGATAAAATTAAATCATAATGTTCGAATACTGCTTTATATTCAAGATCGTGGCCAGTGACACTCTCATCATAAGAGTCTGCCCAGTCTTCAAATAACTCGATAAATTCCTTTCCCATATTCACACTCTCCGTATCTTAGATGTAATATAAACAATTCCTATAAGTATAGTATGAATTAATGTTCTTAATGTACCATAACGAAGCATCCCTAGCAATGAGATAACTAACTTTCAGAATAGTAAGGTTTTTCACAAAAAAAAGAATGGCTTACTCGCCATCCTTTTTCACCTATTTTTATTCGATTGCAGATAATTGTTCAACCTGTGTAGGTTTCCAGCCTTGGCCATCCACCCATTCAATATAAACACGGTAAATTTCTGTCTTACCTTTTGTATAGACTGTACCAACAGACTTATTAGGGCCATTGTTTCCTAAGAAATGAATCGTCATCTGATCCTCAGATATTCCTGTTGCATAGGAAATCGCGTCAACCATTTCCTCCCAGTCCACACCGTCATAGGTGTTATGATGCTCACCCGTTTGAACGGTGCCAACCGGTTTCCATGCAGGATTAACAATGGTCTTCACCACATTTGGTGAACTTCCACCCTCGGATACAACCGCTTCTCCAGATTCTTCTTCCTCAACTTCATTTTCATCCATTTCTTCTTCGTCAGCTTCTTCTTCAGAAGCCTCTTCTTCATTTTCACCTGACACGTCAGTTGAGCTTTGTTCTGTCTCCGTTTCTTCCTCAGAAGCTTCATCCTCACTTACTTGAGAAGATTCATCTTCGGTTGCTTCCGGAGCATTACTTGTCTCACCTTTTGTTTCTTCGACATTTTGTTCTGCTCGTTCGTCATCGTTTCCTCCAAAAAAGATGTTAATGGAAACAACAATGATGAGAAGTAAAACAAAACCGATTAATCCATTTAAAACTATATTTGTTTTTTTCTTTTTTGTACGTCTATGGTAGCGTGATCCGTAATTATCAATTCGCATTGCATGTCCTCCCCTAAAAACATTAATCTTTAATTAGGCTCTTTTCTCAATCTATATTCCTTTTAGTGCAAAAAAATTAAAGACTTAATCTATTTTATACTGTTTACAAACTGTAAACAGAAAAGACCCTTGTGAAAAACACCCATAAGGATGTCACAATTCTATCACGTCTTGCTCAAAACTTGAAGGGATATATCACCTAGTCATTAAAACTAAAGAAGTTCCTAACTAGTAGGAACTTCCCCCATATTTCCTTTATGATCCAATTCATAGAGTCCTTTTACCAAATCTGCAAATAGTGGAGTAACCGACCCCTCCGCATCGTACACACCTAAATTAACTGTAACAAGAGCATACTTTGGATTGTCAAAAGGAAAGTAGCCAGCAAACCATTTGTTCAAAAGCTGCTGCTCACCTTCAAATCTCCCAGTTTCTGCAGTACCTGACTTACCAGCGACCTCATAAGGAAGCCCCTGTAATCCTCTTCCTGTCCCCTTCTCACTTACAACAACTTCACGAAGTAGCTTTTGTAGCTTCATCGCTGTATACGGGGAAATCGATTCATCCCCTAAAGGCTTATTCTCAAATGGCAATAAGGAAGTTCCATCCTTATAGTCAATTTCCGTAGCTGCCCTTACCATTTCACTTTTCCCTCCCCTTGCAATTGTTGCCATCATATTTGCAATGGCCAGGGGAGTTAATCTAACTTCATGCTGGCCAATACCAGTCATAGTCACAAAATTGTTATCCTTTTTAGCTGATTCATCTAAAAAAATCCTTCCATTGTCCTCCTCCATTTGTCGGAAGTTTTCAAAGTGGTAAATATCGCCTTCCCACCCCACTTGTCCTACAACGGAAAGTCTTTTCGCATAATCTTCAATAATATTCTCATCGATCTCCTTTAATTCCTTCGCCAAAGTTCCGAATGTATTGTTACAACTCTGAGCAAAGCTTTCAGTAAAGGACAGCATCCCATGTTGATACTTCTGGTCCGGAGCACCTGTAATCGTCTTATCACAGTCAAATTTTCTAGTAGGATC
Source organism: Bacillus yapensis (assembly GCF_005280205.1). Lineage (GTDB taxonomy): Bacteria > Bacillota > Bacilli > Bacillales > Cytobacillaceae > Robertmurraya > Robertmurraya yapensis. Next base: position 257,463 of record NZ_SUND01000003.1, read on the forward strand.
ATCTAGATCATATTCAATTGCTGCTGCAGCGATAATCGTTTTGAAAACCGATCCAGGAATTTGTTGCTTTAACATCATATTATTAATCCCCGCTTCCGAATATGGGGCATCCTTATTTATATATGGACGTGAAACGGAAGCTAGAATTGAGTTTGTTTCAAGATCAAGAAGGACAAGCCCTCCATTCTCAATCTTATGTTGGTCGACGAGCGACTCTGCCATCAACTGGATTTCCTTATCTAAGGTTGTTTTTACATTGACTGGATAAAATGGATTGGCGGGCTCAACGTACTTCACATTAATCCCAAATAATGGCCCTCCTATTCCATCAACATGGTAAACTAGCTTCGACTTCCCATCAGGAAGTAAGAACTCATCAAAACTTTTCTCTAAGCCAGTTAAGCCAACTAACGAATCTGTCGGTAGTTCTTTATCCGGATATCTCTTTTCCAGAACGGTTTGATTTTGACCTGTGATCCCAATCAGTTGTTCTGCCGGATATTCCGTTAACGCATATTTCTTTTCCACCGCAAACACACCCGGAATTTCTAATTTATTTATTTGTTCCATTTGCGAGTTTGTTAATGACATAATTTTTGGGTTTCCAAACGCAAAAGGTTCTTTTGCTTGCTCAATTTTACGAAGAAGAGTTGAGGTAGGGACATCAATGATTTGTGCCACTCTCTCCGCATCCCAATCCATATTTTTTAAAAAGGGAAAAAGAATTAGAACAGGTATCCTTTGATGGATCAAAGATTCGCCATTTCGGTCAAGAAAACCTCCTCGTCCATTATCAATAATCATTTCCTGTGAACGCTGTTTTACACTAGCCTCAAGAAGATTGACATGATGTTTAGAAAAGTCACTTGAAGCAATCAATTGGATCTGGACGAGTCTGCCAATCAAAAGCGCAATCAAACATAAACATATTGATAATAAAACAACCGCTCTTTTCCTCCACATAAAAAACACCTCGTCAAAAGTGTTGACGAGGTGTTCACGTTTCAAACATTTTATTTAATTTTAGTGATGCGTACGTTCATTTCTCCACCTGGCGTTTGTACAGTAACTTCCTCTCCCACTTTTCGGCCAAGAAGGCTTTTCGCAATTGGAGAATCATTTGAAATTTTCCCTTCAAACGGATCCGCTTCCGCACTACCAACGATTGTGTAAGTCTCTTCTTCACCATCAGGTAGCTCTAAGAATGTAACAGAACGGCCAAGAGTAACTGCATCGCCGCTTAGTTCGTCCTCTTCGATAATTTTTGCATTACGAATCATATTTTCAATCGTAGTGATACGACCTTCAACAAATGCTTGTTCTTCCTTTGCGGAATCATACTCAGAGTTCTCTGATAAGTCACCAAAGCTACGAGCTATTTTAATTCTTTCAACAACTTCTTTTCTCTTTACTGATTTTAAATGGTCAAGTTCTTGTTCTAATTTTTCTTTCCCCGCTAAAGTCATCGGGAATACTTTCTCTGTAGCCAAATCCTTCACTCCTTCTAGTTTCACAACCCCCAAATTAGATTGTGTGCTTATATTTTTATCTTCTTAATTTAGCAGAGCTAAATTCGATTCGCATTTTAAAAAACCGCTTTCGCTGAATTATAAAACGCTTTATGTAGCTGGGCATTTATACTTTTCACAAATGCACAGGAGCGCGCCCCTTTTATAGGGCGCGCAATATAGAGTGTCCAAATAGACCTTTTTTAAACCAGGAGCTATCCAAATGATAGGGATTTCACTCCATATTATTTAATGCTTATTGTGTCATAAAAATGATTTTTGTTCAAGAATTGTTTGAATCTTTGTGACCATTAAATCGATTGCCACATGATTATGACCACCCTCAGGGATGATAATATCAGCATATCGCTTCGTTGGTTCAATAAATTGATTGTGCATTGGACGCACAACATTCACATATTGATCAATGACTGAATCCAAAGTACGTCCACGTTCCTTGATGTCTCGTGAAAGTCTGCGAATGATCCGAATATCGGCATCTGTATCTACATATAGCTTAATGTCCATAAGTTCACGAAGACGTTCATCTTCAAGTACAAGAATTCCTTCTAGAATGATAACATCCCTTGGTTCCACTTGAATGACTTCTTCAGATCTTGTGTGCAAAGCATAATCGTAAACTGGTTTTTCAATCGACTGGTTGTTTTGCAGCATTTTAATATGTTCATACAATAATTCGTTATCAAACGCTAATGGATGATCATAATTGGTCTTTAGACGTTCTTCAAATGGCAGATGGGCCTGATCCTTGTAATAGGAATCCTGCTCAATCATTAAAATAGAATGTCCCTTAAATTTGTTGTAAATTGCTCTCGTTACACTTGTTTTACCTGAACCGGATCCCCCGGTTACGCCAATGACAACAGGTTTGCGCATCGTTCTTAGAGCTCCTTTCGCATCATGTTGTTAGGGTAAACCGGTTGGTTCACTTTAAACTTCACAATTTGGAGTGGGTGACGCGCTACATCTAGCTCATTACCCTTTTCGTCCCAAATTTTCTCAATTACTTGCGTAAAGTTTTCAATTTCAGGTCCAAAGAATTCAACCTCTTGACCTACTTTGAAGTGATTACGTTGTTGTAATGTGACCAATTGCGTATTTGGATCATAATCCAATACTAACCCCACAAAGTCAAAATTCGTCTTTTTGCTATGGTTTCCAAACATTTGCTCATTATACCCTGGAACACCTTCAAAAAATGCAGAAGCGGTCTCACGATTTGCACATTTATCAAGCTCTTCAAGCCATTCACGCTTAATCTTAAAGTTATCTGGGTCAGCACAGTAAGCATCAATTACTTTGCGATACACACTAACAACCGTAGCGATATAGTGGATAGACTTCATTCTTCCTTCAATTTTCAAACTGTCGATTCCGATTTCAATCATGCGTGGAATGGATTCAATTAATTTTAAGTCCTTTGGACTCATGGCAAAAGGAGCATCTTCTTCAGAGAATAAAGAAACTTCTTTTTCACCTTGTAAATCATAGAGGTCATAGTCCCAGCGACATGATTGACAGCATCCACCACGGTTCGAGTCACGAGCAGTCATGTGGTTACTTAAAGTACAACGACCAGAATAAGCGATACACATTGCTCCATGGATGAATGTTTCAATCTCAATATCGACTTTTTCCTTCATCAATTCAATTTCTTCAGCACTTGTTTCACGTGCAAGAACGACACGCTCTAGTCCTTCTTCTTTCCAAAATTGAACAGCTTTCCAGTTAGAAAGAGATTGCTGTGTACTTAAATGCACTTCAATTTCCGGTGCTAATCTGCGGCATGTTTCAATAATAAGAGGATCACCGACGATAATTCCCGCAATTCCAGCTTCTTTTAATCCTAAAATATAGTCTTCTAGTCCATCGATATTTTCATTATGAGCAAAAATATTCGTTGTTACATAGATTTTTGCCCCATATTTTTTCGCAAACTCTACGCCTTCTTTCATTTCTTCAAATGTAAAGTTACCAGCGTTTGAACGTAATCCATACTCTTGTCCACCAATAAAAACAGCATCTGCACCATAGTGAACAGCTATTTTTAATTTTTCAAGGTTACCCGCTGGCGCAAGTAACTCTGGTTTTTTCACAATGACACGTTTGCCATCAACGATTTTGGAAATTCGATCTTGCATCGTTGTTGCCATGAGTGAACCTCCTTATTTATATGATTCTTAAGCGCATGTCGGTTCTATTAAAGCCGACTACACTTTTCTTTGTCCAGTTCCGTCGGCTAGACCCTCGAGTCGCTTCAGGCCAGTGGTTGAAGTCAAAGTACAGACTTCATCCCCTGTCCTTCCAGCGCTTGTCGGGTCTAATCAAGCCGACTACACTTTTCGATTAATAGACAGTTTCTTTAAAGAAGAAGCCTGTGTCTAGTCGACGATTTGGTGGTTGAATTTTTTCGATTTCGGCTAAAAATTCATCTTTTTCGTCTTCGTATTGGTCCGGATCTTCAACACAAAGATCAATTGCTTTGCGGTAAAGCTTAGTCACAGTCTCAATGTATTCGGAACTCTTTAGAACTCCGTCAATTTTAAAAGAATCGATTCCCGCTTCGATAAACTCTTGTAGTTCATCGATCATGCAAATATCATTTGGACTCATAATATGAGTTCCATTAGCATCCTCGAAAATAGGGTATTTGTTTTCACGTTCTTTATCATGTAAAAACATGTTGCTGTTTTCTTTACGATTTTCGATTTCAAGCGCTTTTCCTTGATACTCGAAATAATTCCCTAATAGAGAACGCTTTGATTGGAACATCGCTGTCATTCCGTGTACTTGAATTTCAATTTCGACCTCAGCATGCTCTTTCATTTCAATGACTGCATCCATGCTAATCTCACGGGCTAGGATCGCGCGTTTAGCCCCTTTTCGTCCCCAATAATTACAATGGTACCAGTTCGTTCCCGTTGTTTCTGTACCCCAGTGCAGCTTTAATTCTGGTGCAACTTCCTTTGCCACCATCAACACGGCTGGATCACCGAAAATAACTGCATCAGCATTTGCCTCATCGACAAATTTCAAGTAATCATAAAGCTCTTCAATTTTTTCATTATGAAAAATTGCATTGACAGCCACATAAACTTTTTTCCCTTTTGAATGGGCAAGTTCGATCGCTTTTGCTACATCTTCTCGTGAAAATTCGCCCGCAAGTCTTAATCCATAACGTTCTTCTCCGATAACGAATGCATCGGCACCTGCTTCACATAAAGGAAGAATATCTTCAACTGATTTGGGCGTTACCAATAATTCAGGTTTTTTCAATCTAATCACCTCTTCTTACTAATCGCGACTCCATCTCCCACCGGTAAGATAACTGTATGGTAGTCTGGATGACTCATAAGCCATTCATTAAATTCGTTTATTTTCTTAACTAGACTGCGTATCCGTTTATTTTCAATGTTTGATTCGCAGACGAGTCCTTTAAATAACACATTATCTGTGATTATTATCCCATCATCTGAGAGATAGTTCGAATACATTTCAAAAAAACGTTTGTATTGCCCTTTTGCAGCATCGATAAAAATTGCATCATAAGGGGCCAATTGTTTTACGTGCTCCTCGACTTCAAGTGCATCACCTTTGATTAAATGAATGCTATCCGTTTTATTAGCTAATTGAAAATTTTCTTCAGCCTTTGTATAACGTTCTTCATCTCTCTCAATGGTCACAACCGTTGTATGAGGTAAAGCATCTGCCATTCTCAAGGCAGAATAGCCAATTGCTGTTCCAACCTCTAGAATCTTTTTCGGCTGCTGTATCCGTAAAATCTGCAGTAATGCTTCGATTCCCACCGACTCCATGATAGGAACATTATTTTCTACAGCATAGCTTTCAATACGTGAGAAAAGTTCAGACCTCTTTGGAATTAGCTGTTCAATATATTGTTGTATTTCACCGTTCATTTACTGCCCCACCTCAGGTCTTTTTGAGCATAAGCACTTTTAACATTAATTATCTATAGACATGAAAAAATAGCGTTCACACCGCAAGATTCATAGACGTAAGACAAACGAATCGAGCAAACATGTGGTACACGCTATCGACTGATGTATAAAACACTTTTACTATTTTAGCATAAAGCAAATAAATTCACAATGATTCAAAGCAGACTAAAATTGAAAAGAGGAGTGCCTAAAAGACACTCCTCAAAATGATCAATTATTAATGAATTAATTTATTAATTAATATGCTCAGCTTTTAATTGATTATGTTCTTCTAAAGTCTTGGAGAAGTAAACTTCACCAGATGGAGCTGCTAAGAAGTATAAATAATCTGTATCTGCCGGGTTTAAAGCTGCTTCAATCGATGACACACCAGCGTTGGCAATCGGTCCTGGCGTCAAGCCTGTGTTGATATAGGTGTTATAAGGATCATCAATTTCTAAATCCTCATACAACACTCTTTCTTTATGCTCGCCTTTTGCATATAAGACCGTCGGATCGGTTTGGAGAGGCATTCCTACATCTATTCGATTATAAAAGACGCTCGCAATTTGATCGCGCTCTATCTTCTCCGTCGCTTCCTCTTCAATTAATGAAGCCATCGTGAGTAGCTTATGTGGCGTATATTCTTTTTCCACCATAGCACCTGAGTATTCTTCAATCACTTCTTCTGTTTTGTCGAGCATGACTGAAACAATTTCTTCTAAAGTAGGATCCTCTTTATAGTACGGATAAGTAGCTGGGAAAAGATAGCCTTCAAGTGGATGCTTAATATTTTCCGCTAAGATTTCTTCCGTTAATAAATTCGGATACTTTTGCATCATTTTTTCAATAAACGCCTTATCGTTTAGTTGTTGGAGAACTTCTTCGCTATTAAGATTGGCTTTTTCAGCAATAATCGTAGCAATCTCTTTTAGTTGTTTTCCTTCAGGTAACGTAATTTTGAAGACGACTTCTTCCATGAGCTTACCGGTTTTTAGACTTTCGATAATTTCCGGGAAGGTCATCGCAGGCGTCAAGGCATATTCTCCTGCCATAAAACCTGATTCATTCTTAAATTTCACATAATATTTGAAGACTTTAGCATCTTTGATGATGCCATTCTCTTCTAGTATTTGGGAAATTCCCGTAACGGATGAACCTATTGGGATTTCGACTGTTTTTTCTTTTTTGCTAGATGGGTCGACTGGCTGAAGGGCGCCTTTTATATAAAAGTAACCGCCTGTAAGTGTGCCTGCCACAACTAGAAATAAAACGATGGATATGATTAATACTATTTTTCGTACTACTTTGGCTTCTTGTTGTTGTTCTATCATTTTTTCACGCATATAATCCTTTTTAGTTTTTGTTTCCTCCGATGCCATCAAGTTCCCCCCAATAAACAAACGTGGATGTTTTTCTACTTTTTTTGCTCATCTCGCATCATTATACTATATTTCCTTAAATTTCGCAGTTACTAGCCAAAAAATCAAAAAGTTCGATAAGAAAATGGCCAGGAGCTTGTTGATTTGCGCTCCAGACGTCGCTTTCCGCGGGCGGGCAGTGAGCCTCCTCATCGCTTTGCTCTTGCGGGGTCTCACCTTGCCACGCTTTTCCCGCAGGAGTCGACGCCTTCCGCTCCAATCAACTATATAATGGCTAGCACATTTTTTATAAATCAATTTTGCTTTTTTATCGAGAAGACCTTTCAGGATAATAGGTGTAGTATTAGCTAAAAGAAGTAGATTTTACAATTTTGAGAGCGACGAAGAAATGACTGGAGCTAATTGGAGCGGAAATCAACCTTTTAATACACAACAAAAAAGGTACCGAGAGCAAATTCTCGATACCTTTTGTCTTACCTATTCGTCTTCTTGTTCATCTAGGAATGTGTTTAGCATTTCCTCGATTAGATCCCATTCTTCCTCTGTTTCAATTGGTTGAAGGTCTCCGTCGTTGTTATCTTCAGAAGGAGTGAAAGCAGATGCATGGATTTCAGTTTCTTCATCATCTGAATCGTCTTCTCCGATTGGATAGTAAAGTACATAAGACTTTCCGAATTCCTCTGAATCGAAAGTAAAGAGAATTTCACAAAGCTGTTCGTTTCCGTCTTCATCAACTACTGTAATATGGTTATCACCGTGGTTCATTTTGTCACCTCATCATTTTTGACTATCTAAGTAACCTTGTAAAATCATGACTGCTGCCATTTTATCGATTACTTTCTTCCTTTTTTTACGACTCACATCTGCCTCAAGAAGGACTCTCTCGGCAGCCATCGTCGTTAAACGTTCGTCCCAATAAACAATCGGTAGGCCAAACAGCTTCTCCAATTCATTCCCGAAAAAGTAGCTTGCCTCTCCTCTTGGTCCGATCGTGCCATTCATATTTTTTGGCAAGCCAACAACGATTTTGCTTACCTCATACTCTTTAATAATTTTACCAATTTGCTCAAAACCAAACACATTTCTTTCTTCATTTATGCGAATTGTTTCTAAGCCCTGGGCTGTCCACCCTAATTCATCGCTAAGAGCAACGCCAACTGTTTTCGAGCCGACGTCTAGTCCCATGGTTCGCATATTCTTATGATCCCTCTCGCTGTTGTTTTAAATATGACTTCACCAATTCCTCGATGATTTCGTCTCGCTCAAGTTTGCGAATAATATTTCTCGCATCACGATGACGCGGTATATAGGCAGGATCACCAGAAAGTAGGTAACCAACAATTTGATTTATCGGGTTATAGCCTTTTTCTTGAAGAGCCTCATATACTTCTAAAAGAACTTCCTTGACGTCATGTTCAAACGGCTCTTCCGGAAAGCTAAATCTCATTGTCTTATCAAATGAGCTCATAATTTGCACCTCGCTTTTAAATTCAACGCGAATTAATATTTAAAGGCTTGTGAGAAAAGAGCCTTCTTGATGTTACCTACATTTTACACTACTTTGTCCTAATATCAAAAGGATTTAACATATTCCTCAACAAAAGCAAGAGCGTCATCCAATTTATTAGGATCCTTCCCGCCTGCTTGGGCCATATCTGGACGGCCACCACCGCCACCACCGCAGCGTGTTGCTACTTCTTTAATTAGCTTTCCAGCATGATAGCCTCTGTCGTTTAAATCCTTTGTTACAGCAGCAATAATATTCACTTTGTCCTCATGAACACTTCCAAGCACAAGTACAGCAGAACCAAGCTTTTGCTTTAAGTCATCTGCCATATTACGTAGATTGTTCATATCAACACCTTGAATTTTTGCTGAGAGAACAGTTACTCCATTGATTTCTTTCGCCTTATCAACAAGGCTTCCAGCTTCAATGTTACCCAATTTTGCAGCAAGAGATTCATTTTCTCTTTGTAATTGCTTGATTTCTCCAAGAAGGATATCAACTCTATTCGCAACTTCCTTAGGATTTGTTTTCAGCTTCTCACCAGCCGATTTTAAAACATTGATTTGTTCAATCATTTGCTGATAAGCACCTTCACCAGTTACCGCTTCAATACGGCGAGTTCCAGCTCCAATTCCACTCTCAGATACAATTTTGAATAAACCAATCACTGAAGAGTTCGGGACGTGACAGCCACCACATAACTCTAAGCTATAGTCACCAACTTGAACTACGCGAACAATATCTCCATACTTTTCACCGAAGAGTGCCATAGCTCCCATTGCCTTAGCCTCTTCAATTCCTTTGTACTCAATATTAACTGCTAAGCCACGCCAGATTTTTTCGTTCACAATCGCTTCGATTTGTTCGAGCTCATCCGCCTTAACTTGCCCAAAATGAGAGAAGTCAAAACGAAGTCGATCAGACTGAACTAATGAACCTGCCTGATTAACATGGTTTCCTAATACATCCTTTAATGCTTGATGTAAAAGGTGAGTTGCCGTATGGTTTTTAATAACCTTACTACGGTTTTGCTCATCGACCGTTGCCACCACCTGAGCATTTTCTGCCAATGTGCCTTCTTCCACGATGGCTCTATGGAGATTTTGTCCATTTGGAGCTTTTTGCACGTCTTTAATAGAAACCTTCAACCCAGCAGCTGTTAGCGTACCTTCGTCGGCAATTTGTCCGCCACTTTCTGCGTAAAAAGGAGTCTCATCAAGAATAATTTGCACTTCTTCTCCAGCTGAAGCTGAGTTAATGAGCTGTCCATCCTTCACAATAGCTACAACAGTCGAATTTGTTTGAAGCTGGTCGTAACCAACAAACTTACTTTCGACTTTAATTTCTCCTAAAACGCCACCTTGAACCTGCATAGAATCGACATCCTGACGAGCAGCTCTTGCACGTTCTCTTTGTGCTTCCATTTCTGCTTCGAAGCCGTCGTGATCAATCTTTAGGCCTTCTTCTTCAGCATACTCTTCCGTTAACTCTACAGGGAATCCATACGTATCGTATAGACGGAAGACATCTTTTCCTTGAATTGTGTCACTGCCAGCTTCCTTCTCTTTTTTCATGATAGCAGCTAGAATGTTCAAGCCTTCATGAAGTGTTTCATGGAAACGCTCTTCTTCGTTCTTCATGACTTTTTGAATGAAGTCTGTTTTGTTTTTCACTTCAGGATAGTAGTCAGCCATAATCTCACCAACGACTGGCACTAGTTCAAACATGAACGGACGATTAATATTAATTTGTTTAGCATAACGTACAGCACGACGAAGAAGGCGACGAAGAACATAGCCACGACCTTCATTTGATGGTAGCGCACCATCTCCAACAGCAAAAGCAACCGTACGAATATGGTCAGCAATAACTTTGAATGCTACATCGCTTTCTTTGCCTTCTCCATATTGAACGCCTGAGATTTCTTCCGTTGCACGAATAATCGGCATAAACAAATCCGTATCAAAGTTTGTTGGTACGTCTTGAACTACAGAGGCCATACGCTCAAGACCCATTCCAGTATCAATGTTTTTCTTTGGTAGCGGCGTATATGTTCCATCTGGATTATGGTTGAATTCAGAGAACACAAGGTTCCAAACCTCTAAGTATCGGTCATTTTCTCCACCAGGATATAGTTCCGGATCTGACAAGTCATTTCCATATTTTTCACCACGGTCATAGAAAATTTCTGTGTTTGGTCCACTTGGACCTTCCCCAATATCCCAGAAGTTTCCTTCTAAACGAATAATACGTTCTTCAGGAACACCGATTTTCTTGCTCCAATATTCAAATGCTTCTTCATCCTCTGGATGGATCGTTACAGATAAACGCTCTGGGTCAAAGCCAATCCATTTTTCAGAAGTTAAGAATTCCCACGCCCATTCAATCGCTTCTTCTTTAAAATAATCACCGATTGAAAAGTTTCCTAGCATCTCGAAAAATGTATGGTGTCGAGCTGTTTTTCCAACGTTCTCAATATCGTTTGTACGAATGGATTTCTGCGCATTCGTAATACGAGGATTGTCAGGAATCACACGTCCATCAAAATATTTTTTCAGAGTTGCTACACCAGAGTTAATCCAAAGCAAAGATGGATCATCATGTGGTACAAGTGGTGCACTTGGTTCAACAGAATGTCCTTTTTCCTTAAAGAAATCTAGATACATACGACGAATTTCAGCGCCAGTCAAGTTCTTCATCATTTTTCCTCCTAATTGTAATTTTTTGCAAATAAAAAAGCCCTCATCCATAACAGGGACGAGAACTATGCTCGCGGTACCACCCTGATTACGAATGAAAAGCCTCATTCATCTCTCAAATCCCATTAACGCTGGGAGTTACGGCAGGCTTTTACCTGCATTCTGGAATAGCTTTCTGTTACCCTTCATCTAGAATTTCTTTCAGCCTCGGAAATTCCTCTCTTCAGACGGTCTGCAACATACTCGTTCCTTCAACATGTTTACCTATTACATTTTCCTTATAGACGCAATTATAGCGATACAAAAAAGGATTTGTCAATCTTGTAAGCACAAATTAGTCTTCTGTCTTTATTTTTGCCTGGATAAAATGGTCTCTTGCATGAACAAGGCTGACTTTTATGATAGCAAGAATGGGCACAGCAACGATAAGCCCGACTACTCCTCCAAGCTCTCCACCTGCTAAAAGGGCCAACATAATCATTAATGGATGCATATGTAGGCTTTTTCCAACAATAAGCGGAGAAAGAATATTCCCCTCTGTAAATTGTAAAATTAGAACAATAATCGACGAGGTGATGACCATTTTAACTGACATCGTAGCGGCTATGATAATGATTGGTACTAAGGCAATGATCGCTCCAAAATAAGGAATAATATTTGTAATTCCCACGATCGAACCGAGGAGCAGTGGATACTTCATTTTTACAATCCAAAATAATAGAGCAGCTATCGATCCAAGTGTCACACCAACAAGAATTTGCCCTCTTATATAGCCACCTAACGATTCATCTACGTCGTGTAAAAATCGGATCCCGCTTTTCCGCCATTTTCTAGGGGTTAAATACCAAGCTGATTTTTTAATAAGATTGATATCCTTCAGCATATAAAACGTAATGAACGGAATAAGGGCAATAATTAAAATCGAGTTGACAATTGAAAGTAGTATAGCTAAAGCTTTTGACAATAAACGGTCAAGTGTCGTTTCTGCGGCAAGGATTCCCTGATCAATCATATCTTGGACGCCTTCTGGCCATTCAGAACTTTGCTGTTGAATTAATCTAATCCAGTTGCGATATTGATTGGCCAAAATAGGAGCATTCTCAGTTAAATCCCTTAACTGAATAATAAAGGCAGGTATTCCTTTGTATATGGCAAAGCCAAGCCCACCAAAGAACAAAAAGTAAATAATTGAAATGGCTAACCATCTCGGCAAAAAGCTTTCATGGAGCTTTTCGACTATCGGATGCAATAGATAGGTAATAAATGCTGAAATAAGAAAAGGAGAGAGAATAAGAACGATATTATGTGCAATAGGTAGCCAGATAGGTTTAAGTTTTAAAAAGATATAGATTACAAAAAAAAGCAGAAGGAGAAACCCAAGTCGATAAAACCATTTTAAGCGAATATCCAATGTTCCTACCTCCTTCCAACATAGTGTGGGAGGAATTGGGAAAAAATATGCTTTTTTAATACAAAAAGCTCCCCTTCAGAAGGGGAACTAGTTAAAATATCGCTTTTGCTTTTCTTTGGATTTTTTTCATACCCTGGCGAGACAATAGGTCATTTTTTTGCGCATATCTATACGCCACCATTCCTGCTCCAAATGCTATTGTCGAGACTATCGCCTTATTCACAAAATCACCTTTTTTCTACAGAATGTAGCGACGCTCATCTTCATCAAACAAATCATCTAAAGAACTTAAAGAGCCATCCTCTTCCACTTGGTGAGTGTTAATCATTCCATGAGAAACAGAAAGCTCAATAAAACAATTCCAGCAGTAATATTGATTAATCCCGATCTTACCGATATCTTTGCTATTACAGTTAGGACAATTAAACATTGGAAAAGACCCCTTACGACAATTTTTTCATGGTTGAATATTGACGATGATGGCATCTTTCCCAATCATAGGTGGTTCATCTGTTTTGACAACCCGTTTTCCTTCTGTAATATCAGCAAAGAAGCCATCGGAACATTCATACCCTACAATTGTTCCCAGCTCCTCCTGAAAATATACATCAGCAAGGATACCTAAGCTTTCCCCAGTACTTGATACTAACGGTTTTCCAACTAAACGTTCCTTCCCTTCAAAGAGCTGGTAGGTCTCCTTTAACGGTTGTAAAATCGTTGTTTCTTCGATCATAACTCCATCTGCTCCAAAAGAGGATACCTCTTCAAATGGGATTAGATATGATTTTTTGATGAGCGCGCCCTTTCGTAAGATTAATCCTTCTACTCTACCGTGTTCCGCTAAGCATAGGTCAAAAACAGTACCTAATTTTTCTCCAGTGCTAGTGACGAATACAGGCAATCCTTTTAATAATGATAATGTCCGCAAAGACCTCCCCACCTTTTTCGAACATTATTATTCTTTACTGGCAAGGGTAAAACATTAGGTGTAAGGTTTACCAAGTTACTTCTTCTTTCTTTGCTTGGCTATTATTTCGTTTCTTTCTCCTCCATCTGCTAGCTCCTCGGAAAATGCATGATTCTTTTTATTTAAGTTTAAATTTGGCGCTGCTTGTTGGTTTACTTTATTCATTTGAATCACCTCTGTTTATAAGGTTTGATTTTTTCTATGTCCCCATACGAAAAAAAGAATGCCAAAAGTGGCATTCAAATTATTTGCTATTCACTCTCCATAAAATCATAAGGAGTTACGTTTTCCATTCCAATTAGCGGGTCAATATCCATAATGGTGTCTTCATATAAAAGCGGAGCTTCGTCCGATGTTTCCTCTGCAGGTCCAGATTTCTGCTCACCCGTTTTTTCAATCGCTTCCCTCAGCTTATCCTGTAAAGTCGTGAGTCGACTTTGCTCGTCAGCTCTGGCAACAGCCATACGTAGTGCTTCTTCTTCCCCACATAAAATAAGGGACTGTTTACTTCTTGTAATCGCCGTGTAAATCAAGTTCCGGCGAAGCATTCGGTAATAGCTCTTAACCACCGGAAGGATAACAATCGGGAATTCACTTCCCTGGGATTTATGAACAGAGGTACAAAAAGCATGTGTAATTTGAGTTAAATCCCCACGTGTATAGGTCGCTTCAATTCCGTCAAAAGAGACAATGACCATGTCCTCTTTCTCAGTATTTTCTTTTGCATAGAAGATCGAAACAATCTCCCCAATATCGCCATTGAATATATGATTCTCTGGTTGATTGACAAGCTGAAGCACTTTATCCCCGATCCGATACTTCACTTCCCCAAACTTAAGCTCTTTACGAGAGCCATCATCATTTGCATTAAAGATTTGTTGCACAATTTCATTGAGCTTATCAATTCCAGCGGGACCTTTGTACATCGGCGCAAGCACTTGAATATCCTTTGATGTATAGCCCTTTTTCTTTGCATTTTCAGCTACCTTCTGAACAACTTCTCCGATTTGCGCTGGTCCACACCGAATAAAGGAGCGATCTCGTTGAGGCTTCAAAATATCGTCAGGTAGTTGCCCTTTTTTAATACTATGGGCAAGATCAATAATCGATGAGCCTTCCTCCTGCCGATAAATATCCGTTAACCTTACCGTTGGAATTCGTTCTGACTCAAGAAGATCCTTTAACACTTGGCCAGGACCTACGGAAGGAAGCTGGTCTTCATCTCCCACAAGAATCACCTGAATATGCTCTGGCACCGCCTTAAATAATTGATGTGCTAACCAAATATCGAGCATCGATGTTTCATCGACAATCAAGATTTTTCCTTCTAGTGGATCGTCTTCATTACGACTAAAACCTTCTACTCCATTCCATCCGAGCAAACGATGAATCGTTACAGCTGGTAGCCCTGTTGATTCGGTCATTCGCTTGGCAGCCCGACCTGTTGGTGCCGCTAACAGAAATGGGAATGGCTCTTCATTTTTATAATCCTTCGGATCTAATGAACAACCATGAAGTTCTGAATATAATTCAACAATCCCTTTTATAACCGTAGTTTTCCCGGTTCCTGGACCACCTGTCAAAATAAGCATTGGAGACATTAATGCAGTCTGAATCGCTTCCTTTTGGGAAGGAGCGTACTGCACCTTTAATCTTTCTTCCAGTTCACCAAGGGCTAACAGAAATTCCGACTCAGGAAATTGATCCTCGTATTCCTTTTGTTGAAGAACACGTTTTATATTCCTAACTAAACCTTTTTCTGAATAATAATAGGATGGCAAATAAATTCTTTTTTCTTCAATAATGATTTTCTTGTCTTCTGCAAGCTTCACAAGTTCATTCGAAATATCGGTAAACTCAATTTCATCACGCTTGTTATCTTCGAGCAGGGCTTTTACGCTAACCAGTAGTTCTTCCGCCGGGATATACACATGACCTGCTTGCTGACATTCATTTTCTAAGACGTACAAACAGCCTGCCTTAATACGGTCAGGGTGGTTTCCAGAAATCCCAATCTGAAATCCTAATTCATCTGCTCGACTGAAGCCGATACCCTCAACATCTTCAACAAGCTGATAAGGATTCGACTGAATGACATCAAGTGTTAGCTCCTTGTAGGCCTGATAAATTTTCATGGAAATTTGCGGACCAAAGCCATATTGATTAAGGGCAATCATTGCTTGCTCTAGACCCTGGTTCTCCATTAACGTATCATATAATTCCTTGGCTTTTTCAGAAGGGAGCTTTGGCACACTATCTAATAACGAAGGTTGAGTCAAAATTTTGGAAATCGCGTTTTCCCCTAACGTATCGACGATATTTTCGGCTGTTTTTTTTCCGATACCTTTGAATAATTCCCCAGATAAATAAGCAATGACACCTTGTTTTGTCTGTGGAAGCTCCTTACGAAAGTGCTCAGCTTGAAACTGTAGCCCAAACTTCGGATGATCCTTCATTTGCCCGTAAAAGATATACGTTTCTTCGTCATGAACCCTTGGGAAATATCCAGTAATGACCGCTTCTTTATCTTCATAATTTTCATTCGTGTCATCTACGCGTATTCGTAGTACCGTATACAGATTTTGCTCATTATGAAAAATCGTTACAAGGTGTCGACCCTTTATGTACTTGCTCTCCTCATTAAATAAATCGAGCTTTTCCTGCTCTGCCAAAGTCTTCTCCCCCTTTCTAGCTCTAAATTACATTTCACCTATTCGAGTGAACCTTTTTCCATTAGCTTTTTACCATAGCCTGCAAGCATATGATCTGGTTGTACCTCTAACGCCTTTTCAAACATCGCTAGAGCCGTTTCTCCATCCTCTTTATATCCATAAGCGACGCCTAGATTGTAGTATGCGTCTGCATGATTTTCGTCAATTTTTACACATTCATTGAATTGAACAATTGCTTCATCAATAAGCTCTAAGCCAGCTAAGCATAGACCATATTGAAAACGAGCTTCTGCATCTTCTTCATTGAGTTCGACACTGCGCTGTAAGTATGGCAACGCTAATTTTGGCTGCTCAAGCTGAGCCAAAGTTAATCCAAGCATAAAATAGTTATCGCTTGAATTTAAGCCCTTTTGCATCGCCATTTCAAACATATCTTTTGCTGCTTCTAATTTGTCATTTTCAAAATAAAGATTTCCTGCGCTATAGTATGCAGCAGCGGCATTTTCATCAAGCCCCATCGCTTTTTCAAAAAAGTCTAGAGCTTTTTCGTTTTCACCTACCGCAGCAAGAACATTCCCAAAATTAATATAGGAAACCGCATCCGTTGGATTTTCTTCAATCGCTTCCATGAAAATCTTCGCTGCTTCTTCCCATTTTCCTTCTTGCATATATTGAATACCTTGTTGATTTTTGTCCATGTTTTCACGCTCCATTGTAAAAAGTATAACACAAAAATTTCATATAAAAACCTCGACTCATATGATTGAATCGAGGCTTATGTTTATTTTTACCCTACATAAGTAAGGCGTTCTCCATCTTTGAAAATTTCATCAATGGTACCACCACCAAGGCACTCATCGCCATCGTAAAAGACAACTGCTTGACCTGGAGTAACGGCACGAATTGGTTCGTGGAACACGACCTTCGCCTTCCCATCCTCTAGAAGATGGACGGTCACTTTGTTATCCGGTTGGCGATATCTGAATTTAGCCGTACACTCGAACACCTGAGGCTTAGCTTTATTGGATACCCAGCCGATATCTGTCGCGATAATGGAATCGGAATAAAGCTTGTCATTATGGAAGCTTTGTCCTACAAAAAGAACATTTCGGTTCAAATCTTTTCCGATAACAAACCACGGCTCACCTTGTCCGCCAATTCCTAATCCATGACGTTGACCAATTGTATAGTACATGAGACCGTCGTGACTACCGACAACTTCCCCTTCAAGAGTTTCCATATTTCCTGGCTGTGCAGGTAAGTAATTACCTAAAAACTCTTTGAAATTGCGTTCACCAATAAAGCAAATTCCTGTACTATCTTTTTTCGTAGCAGTGGCTAAGCCCGCTTCTTTTGCGAGTTCTCTAACCTTAGATTTCTCAATATCACCAATCGGGAACATAACTTTTTCAAGCTGCTCCTGCGATAATTGATTTAAGAAATACGTTTGGTCTTTATTTTCATCAATCCCTCGAAGCATTTTTACTTCGCCATCACTTTCCGCTACTCTCGCGTAGTGTCCCGTTGCTAAATAATCTGCTCCTAAATTCATCGCATGCTCAAGGAATGCTTTAAATTTAATTTCTTTATTACACATAACATCTGGATTCGGAGTGCGTCCAGCTTTATATTCTTCAAGGAAATAAGTAAATACTTTATCCCAATATTGTTTTTCAAAATTCACAGCATAATAAGGAATGCCGATTTGGTTACATACACGAATCACATCTTCGTAGTCTTCGGTTGCTGTACATACACCAAATTCATCTGTATCATCCCAGTTTTTCATGAAAATCCCGATAACATCATAGCCTTGTTGCTTTAATAGTAATGCCGCTACGGATGAATCCACACCACCAGACATTCCGACAACAACGCGTGTATCTTTTGGATCCTTTTTCAATTTCCTTCACCCCACTTACTTACCTATTATTTCTCATCTTATCTATTTGTTAGTCGCTTCACAATTGTTGCTACTGTCTCTGCAACCTTGTGAACTTGCTCGACTGTATTATACAATCCGAAGCTAAAACGGATAGAATTACGCAATTTCTCGGATTTTTCACCGAACATCGCCACTAATACATGTGATGGATCAATGCTTCCCGCAGTACATGCAGAACCACTTGATGCGGCAATACCTGCCAAATCTAAATTTACCAGCATTGCTTCAACATCAGTACCAGGAAAGCTTAAGTTTAAAACATGTGGGAGTGAATTTTCAAGTGATCCGTTTATGGAAAAATCAATTTGTGATTTCTTCAACTCATTCACAAGAATTTCCTTGAATTCTCGATAAAGTTTAACCTTGTCTTCTCTCTCTACTTGAGCAATCTTAACTGCTTCCTGAAACCCAGCAATCGAAACAACACTTTCCGTACCAGCACGACGTTTTCGTTCTTGCTCCCCACCGAATAAAAGCGGAGCTAGCTTAACATCTTTTTTCACATATAAAAAACCGATTCCCTTTGGTCCATTGATCTTATGAGCAGAGACACTTAACAGGTCAACATTCAACTCTTTCACATCGATGCTCATTAATCCATATGCTTGTACAGCATCAGTATGGAATATAGCTTTATGCTCTTTTAACAACTCCCCAATTTCTCGGATCGGCTGCAAGCTTCCTACTTCATTATTTCCGTACATGATTGATACTAAAATTGTATCGTCACGCAAAGCCTTTTTTACATCTGAAACAGACACAAGGCCCTGTTCATCGACTGGTAAATACGTAACCTCAAAGCCTCTTTTTTCAAGCTGCTGGCATGTATGAAGGACAGCATGATGCTCAATGACAGTCGTAATGATATGCTTTCCGCTCTGTTTATTGGCTTCTGCCACGCCCGTTAGAGCATAATTATCCGCCTCTGTTCCCCCGCTTGTAATAATAATTTCGTTAGGAAAAGCACCAATACTCTTTGCCAACTGTGCTCTTGCCTCATCGACTAAATGCCTAGCTTCCCGACCAAAAGCGTGGATGCTCGAAGGATTCCCAAATTGCTCGGTCATTACCTTCGTCATTGTCTCAATTACCTTTGGATGCATAGGGGCTGTCGCCGCATGATCTACATATATCCGTTCCAAATCTTCCACCTACTAACTTTCCATTTAAACTTACTATTTCCAATGATTTTAACGAACTTACTTATCGGTTACAAAAAATAAGGCCTCTTTAAATAGAGAGCCATAGAGATAAAACAATTATATAAATCAACACTCCAGGTTGATTGAAAACGTTTGTCTTTCGAGGAGCAAAGCCTTGGGAGGAGCGGAGTTACCATAGTAGGTAATGAGCACCGGACAAGGCGAAGCGACGAAGAAAGCGAGCGTTTGTCAACAGCCTGGATTAGATGTAAAACATATATGCATCAGACTCGCCACGGTCCGTATGATTTGCTAAATCCTCAAGAGTTGTATTCTCTAAAACATCCTTTACTGCATCACGAATTCGAATCCACAGCTCTCTTTTGGCTGGTTCTTCGTCTTCAATTCCTTCAACTGGAGTTATCGGTCCTTCCAGAACGCGAATGATATCTCCTGAAGTAATTTGTGCAGGTTCATTAGCCAATACATAGCCTCCGTACGCACCACGTATACTTTTTACAAGTCCCGCATTTCTTAATGGGGCAATAAGCTGCTCTAAATAATGCTCAGAAAGATCATTTGCCTGTGCAATTGCTTTTAAAGAGACAGGTCCTTCTCCATGCTTTTTCGCTAGTTCAATCATGATCGTTAGACCGTAACGGCCCTTCGTAGAAATTTTCATAAACTCGCACCTCGTTTAGAATCATTTTGTGATTGATCATATATGATCTGTTTAGTTTTTAATCTATTCAACCAACGATCAGTGAATCGTTGACATTGTGGTAAACAAATTCCCGCCAGCGGGCCAATCATTAAACAAATAAATATCGTTCCCCAGAAAACCGGTCCTCCTAGCTGCCATCCGACAAATAAGACAAGAACCTCCATAACAGCTCTTACATTTCGAACCTTCCAGCCTGTTTTTGCTGTTAAGGCAATCATTAAGCTGTCCCTTGGGCCCGCTCCAAATTGAGCCGATATGTAAAGTCCCATTCCATAAGCATTAAGAAGAATTCCTGCGACAAACATAGTGACTCTTCCTATTAATCCTTCAGGAGTTTCAAGAAACGGAATAAGTAAATACATATCAATGAAGATACCAACTAAAATCATATTGAGAAATGCGCCGATTTGCGGAAACTCTCTCGAGATAAGGGATGCCACAGTTAAAATCCCAACTCCTACAATGATCGACCAACTACCAATTGTGAGTCCAAACTGATAAAACAGTCCAACATGGAAGACATCCCATGGTGTTGCCCCTAAATCAGCTTGAATTAACAAAACTAAGCCTAGTGCCATGACCAACAATCCTAAAAGATAAATGACAAACCTTGGCCCCACTTGACCTTTTTTTCGAATACTCATTGGTGATATCCCCATTCTTTTACCTAGGGCTCATTTCTTATACTTATAAAAATGAAATCCCTCTATCGATATAAATATTATCAAAATCCTGATTAATTTGATAGGCTTTTGCCATTATAGCATAACATGAAGGTGTAAGTTAATGTAGAAGTCTGTCTTCATTTTGTTTCAAATGCAAATTTAGTCGTCTCATGTTATGGTAAAAGAAAACTAATGTGAAAAATGGAGAGATCAAGATGAGTATGAAACCTCTTGCCTTTCGAATGAGACCACGAACAATCGATGAAATAATTGGGCAGCAGCATCTTGTCGGTGAAGGTAAAATCATTCATCGAATGGTAAAAGCAAAGCAACTGTCCTCGATGATATTGTACGGACCACCTGGAATTGGGAAAACCTCCATCGCTAGTGCCATCGCAGGCAGTACAAAGTTTGCTTTTAGAATGCTGAATGCCGTAACTAACAATAAAAAAGACATGGAAATTGTCGCCGCAGAAGCTAAGATGTCAGGCAAAGTCATCCTACTCCTTGATGAGGTCCATCGCCTCGATAAAGGAAAACAGGATTTCCTTCTCCCACACTTAGAAAATGGCTCAATCGTTTTAATAGGAGCAACGACGAGCAACCCATATCATGCGATTAATCCAGCCATTCGTAGTCGCTGTCAAATTTTTGAACTCAAACCATTGGAGATAGAAGAAATTGTCCAAGCATTGAAGCGAGCAATCGAAGATGAAGAAAGAGGATTAGGTGATTACAAGATTGAGATCTCAGAGGACGCTTTAAGTCATCTTGCAACTTCCTCGAACGGTGACGTGAGAAGCGCTCTTAATGCGTTAGAACTCGCTGTTGTTTCGACTGAAAAAGATGAAGATGGAATTACTTGTATCGACCTCGCAACAGCTGAGGAATGTATGCAAAAGAAAAGCTTTACCCATGACAAAGATGGAGACGGACACTACGATGTTCTCTCAGCCTTTCAAAAATCGATTAGAGGTAGCGATGTCAATGCTGCCCTCCATTATTTAGGTCGATTAATTGAAGCAGGAGATTTACAGAGTATTAGTAGAAGAATGCTCGTAATCGCCTATGAGGATATCGGTCTAGCAAGTCCACAAGCCGGGGCAAGAACCTTAGCTGCAATAGAAACCGCCGAACGAGTTGGGTTCCCTGAGGCTAGAATACCTCTAGCAAATGCCGTCATCGAACTATGCTTGTCACCGAAATCGAACTCTGCCATTATGGCGATTGATCAGGCAATCTCTGACATTCGTAAAGGAATAAGCGGCGAGGTACCAGATCATTTAAAGGATGCCCATTATAAAGGCGCGAGCGAGCTAGGAAGAGGCATAGATTATTTATATCCACATGACTATGAAAATGGTTGGGTGCAGCAACAATACCTTCCTGACCGGATTAAAAATAAAAAATATTACGCACCAAAGACAACTGGAAAGTTTGAGCAAGCTTTGGCTAGTGTGTATGAGAAGCTTTCAAAAAAATAAACAAGAAAAACCGCACGGATGCGGTTTTTCTTGTTTTATTAAGCCGCCACATCCCTTTTCTTGAACACAAAATGTGCTAAGAACTGGAAGATTGCAAAATAGACGACGAGCATGATAATGGAAAACGTCAATGTCATTCCTTCTACAAGAGGTTGCCCTTCAAAATACTGAGTTAGGTCAGTATTAGCAAACAGAATATATTTAGCCCAATCAAATTTCATTGCAACAAGCATTGTAATTTGTGAGCCAGTAAACATCAAGAATAGAGATATTCCAATGGCAAGGGAACTGTTGCGGAAAACAGCCGATATCATGAAAGCCATTGTCGCTAGCATGATCATGCTAATCGATTGCAAACCATAAGTGATAACAAGATGGACAAACATACTTTGCTCTTTTACCGTTCCTTGATGATAATTCAAATATGGATTCGATGTATCTGGCGCTCCGAATAGGGCTAAGCCTAATAGAGACGAATAAGCAAAGGTTACAGCTAATAGAATCAGAGCAAATATTAGTATAGTTGCATATTTGCTAACTAGAATTTTCCCTCTATTAATTGGTCTAATTAATAGAAGCTTAATCGTTCCCCAATTAAACTCACTCGCAACAATTCCAGCAGCAATAATGATCGTAAACATACCAGCAAATTCAATAATAGGAAGCAGATCTGTTACAAACTCCCAAACAGAATAGTCTACATTTGGAGAGAGATTGTGCTCAATACGGTATTCATTAACAGCGATTTGTTCTTTATAATAGGTTAATTCTGCAGCAGGAACTTGCCCTTCCAATTCGTCCATCTGTTTCTTGAGGTCCGCATTTTCCATCTGTAGCCCTTGCTTCCACTCAGTATTATCTGGGACTGTGCCCCCACTTGATTGAAATTTGATAAAAGCACCTGCTACCGTTGTTATCAAAATGAGTAAGCCAATCATGACAAAGGTTCCAGGTCGCTTAAATATCTTTAAAAGTTCATTTTGAATTAACTTAAACATGTAAAACACCTTCTTTTTCCGTAGTGACCTCTAAGAATCGATCTTCTAGCGATTTCGTAATCTCGTGGATTCCATAGATTAGAATATCTTCGTTAACAAGACTTTTTACCACAAGTGGGACGTCTTCCTTCTGGATAGTCGCTGCTAAGCCAGAAGATGTCAATTCGAAGCTGATATGTGGATATGTAGGTTTTAGAATTTCGATTGCTTTCTCTCCTGAACTAATTTCAAATTCAAAAACCTTCTCTACGCCATTGACAAAATCATGTACAAGCTGAACATCTACTAGCTTCCCTTGTTGAATAATTCCGATCCGATCACACATCATTTCCATTTCAGCTAAAAGGTGACTCGAGACAATGACAGCCATATTTCGTTCTCTTGCTAACATACGAATATGATCCCTAATTTCACGAATACCGGCAGGGTCTAAACCATTTGTTGGTTCATCTAATATCAAAATATCAGGGTCGTGAAGAAGACATTGTGCCAGTCCAAGACGCTGTCTCATCCCAAGTGAATATGTTTTTACCTTATCCTTGATTCGATCGGTCAAACCGACTAGTTCTACAACTTCGGCAATTTTCTTCTTATCAACACCGGAAGACATTCTAGCAAAATGAACAAGGTTATCGTAACCACTCAAGAATTTATACATTTCTGGATTCTCTACGATTGCGCCAATATGCTTTACTGCCTTTTCAAAATCAGTTTTAATGCTGTTTCCAGCTATTTTGATATCACCGTCCGTAATTCCCATGAGCCCTACTATCATTCGAATCGTTGTTGTTTTTCCGGCTCCGTTTGGGCCAAGAAAACCAAATACTTCTCCCCGATGTACGTCAAAACTAATTTGATCAATAATCGTTTTCCCTTTGATTTTTTTTGTCACATTTTGAATTTCTACTACTGCACTCATCGCACTACTCCTCTTCAAAATATTTGTTTCATCCACTCAATCACAGATAGTCCCTTTGTTTCTCTCAACTCTTCTACATTTTCGATCGCCCGAATAGCTCCATTCTGAATGGCAATAACCTCATCTAATAGCATTTCGATTTCATCAATTTCGTGGGTTGCAATGACAACGGTTTGATTCGCAAAATCGATATAGGATAAGAGCCCTTTGACAATCGATTCCCTTACCATTGGATCCAATCCGGAGAATGGTTCATCTAATAGTAGAATAGGTGTATTACGTGCTAAAGTAACAACTAGTTTCAATCTAGCTCGATTTCCTTTTGAAAGTTGCTTTAATTTTTTATTTGGCTCTAGTTGCATAAATGCCACTAACTCTTCTGCTTTTTTCCAATCAAAGTCTGAAACTTGACTTGCTGAAAAATTGATCATGTCTTGCACAGTAAAAGCAGAATAATAGAAATCTAATTCTGAAAGATAGGCAATATCAGCAGCTATTTTGCGATCTACTTTTTTTCCATTAACAGATACTGTTCCACTAGATGGGAATACAAGACCAGCCATCATTTTTAAGGAAGTAGATTTCCCACTGCCGTTTGGTCCCAAAAATCCGTAAATTTTCCCTTTCTCGAGTGTGAAAGATACATCGTTCAATGCTGTTTCACGACCATACTTTTTTGTGACATGCTCAAATGAAATCATCCTCTGTCCTCCTTCTCCTCGAAGTTTTTCAATCCACTAATCATCTCCTCTTTCGTATAACCGAGCTCTTTCATGTTCTTTACAAAAACTTCAATGATTTCTTTCTGTAATCTTGATTTCAGCTCACTAATGATGTCTTTCGCTTCAGTGACAAATGTGCCCTGCCCACGCTTTGTTTCCACGATTGCCATCCTCTCCAATTCGCTATAAGTTCTTTGAACCGTATTAGGATTTACCCCTGTTTGTATGGCCATTTCTCGAACAGATGGAAGTTTCTCCCCCGGTTGTATTTCCCCTCTAACAATTTGATGACAAATTCTATCAACAATTTGCCAATATATCGGTTTAGATGCCTGGAATTCCTCCATATTTATCACACCTCAACTTTCCGCTCTAGAATCCAAACCGATGTTAAGAAAACGCCGACTGTAATCAGAATAGAGATGATGATACTTGTTAAGTGAAGTTCAGCTGTTTCAGGGAATATCGTGTTTTCTCCTAATTCTTTAGTAAAATCATGGAAATTAATTGTTCCCATTTCTTTAAAATCCTGAACGGCCGGGATCTTGCTAATCAAATTCCCAAGAATTGTGACACTTAACCAGACAATCAATAAAACAAACCAACGTATTTGATTTAGAATAGGTATTCTTTTTAAAGCATGGTAGAGCGTCCAGTAAAAAAGCAACCATACCGTAAAATAGATGGATGATAGGAACATCCCTCCAGCCATAATATATAGATGGTCACTGAGCATTTCTGATAAGCCGATAAATTCTCCTAAGTATTCCGTTCTAACAATAAAAACCTTTACAAGAATAATGGATACTAGTAAAGAAGCGACAAAATAAGTTATACCTGCCGCAATTTTTGCTAAAAATAGCTTCCAGCCACGATTTGGATTATGTAGCCATAATTGACTTTGAGCTTCAACTTGTAAGGAAGTAAAGAGATTTGCCGGTAAATAAAAGACATGCAATACGATGATGATGAACGAGACTATCGCTGGTATGCTAGGTTCAGCAAAGTATTCTTTTAGCGCAAATGAAGCAATCATCGCAAAAAAGATCAAAAATAAACCAATAATAAATCCATTGAAAGATAATTTTAAGTCTTTTATGTACAGGCCCTTAAAAGCTGTCATTTTTTAACCTCCACCCTCGTGTTAGTGTTTTAGTGTTCTAGTTAAATAGTACACTAATATTTTTCAAAACACAAACATTATTTGTAATAAATTCCATTCACATAGAATTCTCGACCTTCGGTGACGCTAAATAAAAAGACTTTTTGTAAGGAGTGATGATGTGAAAAGTAGAAAGGATAAGTGGACCGAAGAAGAAAATCAAATGCTCAGAAGTATCGTTTTAGAGCATATTCAAATGGGTGCGACAAAAACAGCAGCCTTTAAAAGAGCAGCCAGTGTACTAGGTAGGACTTCTGCTGCTTGTGGTTACCGTTGGAATCATGTCTTAAATGAAACAGAAGTGCCTTCCACCGCCTCAACACAGCTACAGCTTCCACCTCCTAAGGAATACGTACAAACCTCTACTCCAGAGCTCGATTTAGACAAGGTTATTCTTTTTTTACAACAATTAAAGGAAAATAGGTCAACTGATGAAGACACGAATGAGAAAGAGGCACTTCTTAAAGAACGGAGCCACTTATTAGAAAAGAAAACTTCGCTTGAAAAAATCTATCTAGAGAAGAAAGAAAACTATCAAAAACTCCTTCAACAATACGAAACGTTTGCAAAAGTACTAAATGAATCACAAGAGCTTATTGGTGAGCGGAGCGTGCATTAAAAAATTGGTCAGGCTCACTTTCTCAAAGCCAAAATTAAAGGACATACCATATTTTATCTGACAAATATGGTATGTCCTTTTATTGAACCGAAGCTTAAATTACTTCATCTTGCTTTTTAATATTTATAGTTAATTACAATTGAAAGTCATAACGATTCCTAAGTCGCATGTAATACAGCCATGTTCTGACTGTGAATGAACCAAAAATAATAATACAAAATAAATACATAATCGTATTTAGTAAACTCAATCCCGATGTACCATTATTAAGCATCCCAGCAATAAATATCACTAGGTATAAAATATACATGCTAACCAGAGGAAGAAACAAAATTGTATATGCGAATGCTACTTTTCTTGCATGTTTTAAGTGATGTAATTTATCACTATAGATTTTAGGGCGTTCCTCTTCTTGTGAAAATTCACGGCTCCATATCGTCCACTTTTGTAAAGAGGAGTAAGAAATAAAAACACTCTTCCAGCCTGCTTCTCTATGCATGTCGAAATAGCTTTCATTAGATATATTTTGATAATCAGCACAATAACTTACATTACGAGGAGTACCCATGATAAAGTAGAAAGCTGTTCCTGTTCTACTGACTCGGTAAAGATTATATCCATATCTCTCCATGTTTTCGAGCCATTCTTCAAGTCTATCTGGAGAATACATCCACCCTGGCTTTCTTTTAACTACCATTTTACCTGAAAGTTTCAATTGCTTTTCTTTTTCCTTACTTAGTCTTCCTTCAGTATGCTTACCACTTTGAAGTTTGCTGGTTTTTTCGCTAGTCAAATATTTGTTGGTTTTCTTAATAATGACAACTGAATAGATTGATAAAACAAATATTGCTATTGCAAAGACCAATAAAGAGTATGTTAAAATCCACATTGGACTAGGGACAACTTCAACAGGTACATCTTGAAACAAAGAAGAGATCAGCAGACTAAGATTAAATATAGCAATACCCGATAAATAAATTAAGATACCACTGAAAATGTACATAATTGTCCTATTCCGTTTGATTATGCCATCGCGTACAGAAAAGGTTTTTATTTGTTCAATAGGTTCTTCATTTGAGATTATGTACCATTTTCCACATTTTATAACCTCTGTCCAACCTTCATCTACTAAAGTCCTAGACAATGAAAAACCATGCGGTTGATCGTATCCTATTCGGTATGTTACTGAATTCGACTTGCCTTGCTGAAAGAAAAAGCAACGCGTCCATTGATTCAATCCCACTAATAAATAACCTTTTTTCGCCATCTCAGAAAGCCATAGTTCAGTTTTTTTAATGTCGTAGCTCCAAAATGGTTTAACTACTTTAATCATAAAAAATCCTCCTCGTATTTTATGGCATTCTGGTGCAATTCTTTCAGTCTCTCTATCTCAGCAGCTATTAAATTTTTTCCAATCTCAGTAACCTCATAAACTGTTTTTCTTTCTTCATCAGCGAATACAGTGATTATCCCATCTTTTTGCATTTTGGTTAGTGTGCCGTAAACTGTACCAGAACCCAATCGAATTCGTGATCCTGAAATCTCCTCTACATGTTTGACAATTCCGTATCCATGCCGCGGTATTGTTAAAGATATAAGAATATAAAATGCTGTTTCTGTCATTGGTAAGTACTTTTTTATAACTTTATCAAAGTCCAATATGACCACCTCATTCGATTTACCTTTGTATTTTTTTATAATAAAAATAGCAAATTAATATGTCACAAATAGATATGTCTCAATATGACTATATCACGATGTGACATATATATCAAGAGTATTTATTCCATATATTGGATTTAACTAAAAGAAAGGAATCTATATACATGACTAGCAACAGAGTTACTGCTATGAACTACATAGAAGTTATATTGCACAAATATAAAAAGCCCAATTTCTTAACATTAAAATTAAGAAATTGAACCTTTAACATTAGTTAGGAATAGCGACTGATTGCTGAAGAGCAAATCCCATTATTATGTTTGTCCCTATTAGCTTATTGAACCAAATGGCAGTTAGTTCAACAAGGACTATTGATCTTGTTTAATCCATTGGGAACTAAAACTTCTTTGGTTTCTAAATTTAGAATTCTTGTTCGTACATCATTCTTTGAAATGAATAAAACTGATCCATCCCTATCAATACAATAAGCAATTGGTATCGAAACACCTGTATTTCCAAATGAACCGTCAGCATGACTGGTACCAATAATCATAGTGTGTATGTAATGGCAACCTTTTTTGCTTCAGCAATCCATTCATCAAACTGTTCTGTACTAAACATACCTACACTAATTGGATGAACAATTAAATCAATATCATCAGATTCATCACTCTTTATACCTTGGATTATTATCTCGTCGCAAAGAATGTGACCTATTTTCAAACCCTCTACTACCACAAAAGATGTTGGGCTATACTTTACCCTATCTTGAATAACATCACCCATACGATTAATTATTATAGTTCTATCCTTCGGCTTCTCTTTTAATCTTCTGTGTCCACCAATAAAAACTGTATTATAATCTTTTGCTAAATTACAGGCTTGTTCTACATTTTCATTCAAATAACCTTCTGGAAATATAACTATGTCAACAGTAGGATTATTCTTTAGTTCATCTTCAAGTTGTTTAATATTTTTTTCTAATTTTGGTTGAATGATTAATAATTTCATTATAAACACCTTTCAATAATAGCGATAAGAATAATAATTCTGTATTTGATAACATAATCCTTCTTCAACTGCTTCGTTAATCAAATAAGGAAATAGCTTCTGATCGACTTATTAAGGAATTTAATGATATTACCTACAAAGCATCAGGACAATGATTTAAATTATTTATCGCTTCTACCCATATTACTTTCATTGTTATTTCACAAATAAGCTAAAATCGATTATACTGAACTAACTATCATATTCAAAAAGGAGGAATTTCCTATGACTGAGAATAATCAATCACAAGAAGCTCCAAAAAAGAAAATCAGCCTGCAAGAGGCAATGAAGCAACAGCTTGAAAACAAAAAGAATCAGACCTCTACTGGTAAAGGAAAAATGAATGCCGACCTTTCAACTAAAAAATTGAAAAGCCAGCAATCGAAAAAACCTAGCAATACCCGCAGAAAAATGGGTGTCTAGTGAGGCACACATTCCCATGGTACCAAAGTTAAGCTAACTGTTAAAAGCATTCCACCAGAATGCTTTTTTATCTGCTCTTTTCTCTACCTATTCTTCATGTATTCTCCCCCTTACTTCAAAAAGAAAAGCCATTCTCCATTTTGAAGAGTAGCCTCCTGTTAGCTCAAGAACAACTTAGAATTTTTCCGCATTTAAATTCTTTGAGCATTTTTATTGTACTGTGCAACTGGAAAGTTGTTCTTCTTAAAGATAAGCGCCCTAAAGATCAAAAAGAGATAGTGGGTTAATCCTTTACATCTTCCTTTCATATTTCACTAACTAGCTGCCATAAAGCGGTGTTTTCTTTATTTTTCGGACCAATCCTATTACAGTTTTCATATTGAGGCTTTGAATTCCTTTATTTCTAGATTAGACCCTAATAAATTTTTCAGAGGTAACTAATTATTATGTCGTTTGTTAACTTCAATCGTAATAAACTCCGGCAAATAGCTGGGAGTACATCCTTTTGCTACTATTTCATCTTTGTAAAGACCCGTTTTCTCACCAAGTTTAATACAACGTGCACGATTCTTTTCATCATAGACGCCTATCCAGCCTGCGGTGAAATTCATAGCCCATTGAACTTCCGGTTCTTCCTGCGTAATATTAGCTTCTAATGCAGATAGCAAGTATCCGGTGTTATCAGGAGGTGTTTGTCCAGTCCATCTCAATCGCGCTTGATAATACCAAAAAGCTCGCCTTTGAAGAGTAGAAGGACTATTTTCCCATGACTCCATCAATGCAATTAGCTTCTTGTCTTTGGTAAGCTGATTAGCCATTAACCAATCCATTAAGTTATTTCGCTCATCAAAAGTGTGAGTCTGCATATCCTTATCAAGCTTATTTAGCACATCTTGTGAAAGAAGTTTTTTGTCCATAATTAAGATTGCTAATAGTCTGGGCAAAAACTCTTCGGTTGACCAAAGTTCCATAGCTAGTTCGTGATCTCTTTTAATGTCCTTCGCTATTTTTCGTAAGTCTCCTAGCTTAGTTTTACTATTGATCTGAGGTAGAATGTTTTCTGCTTTTGTAGAGCGTTTAATTTCATCCATTTTATACAACTCCTTTATTAAAGGACTGTTTCATAATTTTCCTTGACGGGATATATCAAGAACTTAATTTTGTTATAAGTTTTATCGCAGCCGCATATATCTAAATATTACCATTTTTATATTGTAGCCTATATCGTATTAAAGCTTTCTCCACCTATACTAGAAGAGCAACCATCTCTAATATAAAAAACATTTACTTCCTTTAACTTTCCTTGTTTAACTATCCTGCACCGTTAGTTGAAGAACTTGGCTATATTTTAACTTGAATACCAAGCAAATTATTTCTTGGATAGATAGTGCCTCGCATTAACAAAGAATATAGTACCGAAGAGAAATAAAAGGACTATAACCGAGCTTGCGATAGCTGAATACTCACCTTTAAAAATATATTCACTTATCAAATTAACAAATACCATTACTGCCATAACAGCGTACAAACCTATTAAATATTTCATATTTTTGTTCATAACCTCACTTTTCTTTAAATGAAATACCATTTTAACTAACCCGCTCCGTTATTAGTAAAAAAAGCGTTCCTGCTTTGTTCCAGAAACGCCCTCGTTCGTATTATAAGTTCAGGCAAAAAATCTGGTTGACTATTTTTTCAATTTATAGATTGATAGTAGCCAGGTTAAAACATCCGCCCTTGAGAATTGCACCAATTTGTATAACATTATTTTTTTACAATCGGTATATAAATATCAAAATGCGGATCAAGCGGATCTTGATTAGTTGGATAATATTCGTGTTTAATCGGCATATAAGGATCATAGTAATCTACACCAGCTTCTCTAAATGCGGTATAATCGCTGTCAAATAACCATTGATGTAAATCCGTATAGGTCTTTTGTATATCTTCTCCTTTATTATGTGTCGTCATCACATAAGTCCATTCTGGAACCCTTATTTCAATCATTCCTTCAGGTATTTCCTGCTCCTCACTCACTTCATATACCGCGTAATGTGCGAAACCATTCTCAATTACATGATATGATAAACCCAATTGAACATCGGGATTCACCTTATTCTCTAATTCATCAGCACGGTCTTTAACTTGTTGAATTACGTTTTTTAAATTTGGTACAATTTCAGAGAAAGTTCCCTCCCATTTCAATCCTACTGCCCGATAGGTTGGTAACGTTATAATTTTGTAGCTCAATTTATTTCCTCCCTTTTTCAAACTTGATTTACTGTGAATGCTAACACAGTTAATCGTTACTCTTCACTAACCTGCTCCGTTCAATAATTTCAACAATAATAAGCGATAATCCTTCTTGGACTATCGCACCTTTTATTTCAATAGGAACCTAAAAATTCTGTATGAAGTTCTGTCTCTATAACATTATTTTCGAAGAAAACACTATACGCTTTAGCGTTTGGCCTTGAACTAACTATTTTACTAATTCCTTGTTCCTTATAATGAATAGCAACCCCATCATCTGTTGCAATCCCAGATTGTATTTTATTTGAACCAATAAGTTTGTGATATGTAGGTCTCCTTTGTATTTCACCATCGTAATGCGGACAATTGCTCCCCTTTAAAAAACCAAAACATTTTATTGGTTCAATTCCATCCCCATACGAATCAGTAACACCTTCTTCAAACCAACAAATAGAACCTGCACTTAACCCAGCTAAAATAATGCCTTGATTCCACGCTTTTCTTAAAATACCATCTAAACCCCATTCTCTCCACAAAGCTAAAAGGTTTTTAGTATTTCCTCCACCAACGTATACAATGTCTTTCTCTAAAATAAAGCTCTCAAGATCCCTTGTTGGAGGTTCAAATAAAGATAAATGAGATGGTTTACAATCCTGTTGATTAAAAAAGTTATAATACCTTGATATATAATTATCAGAATCTCCACTTGCAGTAGGGATAAAGCAAATTTGCGGCTTAGTTTTCTTTGCTTGTTTTAATATATACAAATCCAACAATGAATTATCAGGTTCCATTGAAAACCCACCACCACCAAGAGCAATTATTTGTCTCATCTACATACTCCTTTCAGAAAAAAATTAAATAATAAGTTTTACAAACAATAAATAATCCCTTGTTAAACTAAATGCTTCGTTAGCACAATAAGCTTTGCGGTTATTAACAATAATAATAAATCAATCTAATATAAATCTCGGATTATGTATTATGTCGTTTATTATGTGGTGGAGATCCATTACAGTACGTACAGTTGTATCAATTATGTGGTTTTGAGCTACTTCAGATTCAATAAACTCTTTCAGTAAAACCAGAGATCGTTCTCCCATTCTATCTTCTTGGTTTCTTTTGGAATCTCTCTTTACTAACGTGTCTTTATCAGCCAGTAAAACAACATATTTAACTTCTACATTAAAATGTTTCAATTTTTCATTTATCCATTTTGCCTCTTCCGGAAATGTAACATAATCAATGACAACATCATTATCATAGTTAATAAAGTTAGTAGTTAGACTCAGGATATTATTCCATAATAAACTACGTTCATCTTCGCTTTCCCAAGGCTTTTTTCTCCCATTAATGTGCATATGACTTACGTAATCACCTGATATATAAGCACTTCTATTTAGACTTTTCACAAGTTCTTTTGAAGTAGTTGATTTTCCAACTCCTGCTGGTCCTGAAATTATATAAACCCTGTTATTTTCCAATTAATCCATAACCTTTCGTGATTTTATTCTACAAAAATAGCCTTACTTTTAAAGTAGGGCCATTAGCATAGTTTATATATTCGATATTCAAAATTCTAATCCTTCTTTACTATACTGTTCCTTTAGCTTAATAAGAAAGCTCTATACTTCTGGTTTAAAAAGACAACTGCTCTTATTGAATACTAGCACCTTCTACTTGAATAAAAGATTTATTGTATTTTGTTTTAAGTAGTTATACTGTTTTTCATTAGTATCGGCAAGTGCTTCCACTCTATCGGAAGGAAAATCCTTATATTTAATTCCCACTTTAAATTGAGATGCTGTAAAATCGTATCGTTTATTATCAATAATATTATAAAAATGCCACCCATCAGTGAGTTCGGTTTTTCTTATTTCACCACCTAATAAATCATTTACTACTAATGCGGTTACACCACATTGTCCCTTAGCCAGGTTATCCTTACTCCATTTTGAACTTGACTCCAAAGACCAGGATTCAAACAAAGCCTTCTTTAGTTCTTGGATATTTATCGTATCTATCTCCATATAAACCCTCTTTTTTCAAGATATAACTTTTCCATTAGAAATTCAGCCAATAGAATAACGTACCTCACAATTTCCAGTCGAACTGTCAAAATCATATAAATCAATTTCTCCAATTAATATTTGTTTCTATTTTTGGTGTTCCTTTAAATATAGTCATATTTCTCCTGCATGAGTTAATGCTCCACTAGAAAATACTTAAAAGATCTTCAAAACTTTCAATTGCTCTATCATAATGATTTACTTGCCCAAATCCATATTTAGCATAAATGAAAGGAATTTTAGCAAATCTAGCTGCTTCTAAATCACCTTCTGTATCTCCTATATAAACTGGATTTGATAGGTTATTTCTATCAATAATTAAGTTAATATTTTCCCCTTTTGATAGGGACGTTCTACCAGGGTTTTCAAAATCTAAAAAATACTTTTCAAGCTTATGATACTTATAAAAAGCTTCTATGTATCCATCTTGGCAGTTGCTGACAATATATAGTTTATATTTTTTAGAAAGTTCACTAAGGACATTTTCTACATTCGGATATAGAACACCGCCATGTTTTTCAATAAAACAATTTTCTAATTCAGCACAATTCTTTACTAATTGTTGTTGTTCCTTATAACTCAAGGTAGGAAAGAGTTTCCTACTTATTTCATTCATCTGTAAACCCATTGTACCTTCAAAATCTTTCCTAGTTAATTCACCTTTTATTTGATTATTTTTTCTTATTACACTGTTCCAAGCACTTAGAACTGTGTCTATTGAATCCCAGATCGTTCCATCTAAATCAAAAATTATACTATCCAATTAATCTTCGTTTCCTTTCAAAGTAGTTTATATCACCAATTTTTTCTTCTACTCTAGTATTAAATAAAACAGTAGCATATGTTAACTAAAAATATTCAATAATTAGAGCATTAATCCTTCTTGGAGCAATGCTTCAAATAATTCTTATTAAACTGCTTCTTTACTTCTATAAGAAAGGGCTATTCTCCTTCTTGAAGAATAACCCCCGTTTAAGTACATTTGCTCACATAATTCCCATAACTTTGTATAAAGAAACAGCGAATGCTTAATCGCTTTAATCAATTTATATTAGGGTAATAGTATTTAGGAATCATTCCCATATTGAAAAGGGCATTTACTTTTCAATCATAGACAACAATACTTTCTCCATTTCTTCTTTTGACAACTTATCTGTTGTAATCAATACGATTTTATATCCCTTTTCTGGTACTGTTATCCTCAAGCCACCAAGCCACTTCGATTGTTCTTGGGAAACATAATCAAATTGAAATCCATTTAAGGTATAAGATTCGGTTTTTTCAAATAAACCGGCCTCTGACTTTTCTATATCCGTTAATTGATTTATTTTCAGTTGTTGTGTGTTAAACCAAGACTCCCCTTTTTCATAATCAAATGAAACAACTGGTTCCTCACCTTTATTAGCAATACCGTAGCTTTCAAAAACCAATTCATATCCTTCAGGTAAATATGTCGGTTTTTTGGTGAATTTAAAACTTGCCAATTGTTGAGAAAATATTGGCATAAATTTGTTTTCGTAAGGCCTCATTAGTTCCCCAATCTGGTTTGATCTTCTAGCTTCTTTTCCACTTGGCTCCCTATTTTCTTCTTGAAGCTTGCTTTTTAACGCTACCAATTCCTTCATCAGTCTTGTATATTCGTTAAATTCTTCTTCAGTTAAAGTTTCTTGAGCTACCACTAAGGATTGATCTATCAAATCAAATTTTTCAGGCTCGTCATCAGGATACGTTTTCATTAAATTTTCCTTTGAACCAAATAGCTGGCTGATGATTGATTCTGCCGCATCTGCAAGATGAGAACCACCAAAACTTAAAGCTGTACCAATAATTATTACGGCCACAACTGAAGCAAGCATCAACTTAGGGTTCTGTCTCTTCCGTTTTTCCATTTTTGCTTGCTTTACCCCTAAAGCAACTCTGCTGTTTAATTCCTTTGGGATTTCAACCTTTTCCAATGCCTGTTTTATGTTATTCACAATTTTGAACCTCCTTAAGCTTTTTTCGGAGTTTACTTAAAGCACGGTATAAAACTGACTTTGTCGTCCCTAAAGGCATATTTAATAAGTCTGCAATTTCTTTCAATGAATACTCCTGGTAGAACCTTAAAATGATAATACTCTTTTCATCATCATTTAACTTATCAAGTAAATCTTGCAGGGTAACTGAAAGGGAAATATCCTCATCCTCAAAACCCATAAATTCTTCATATTGCGGTTTTAACTCAATCACTTTTTTATTTTTCCGAACAAGTTCAATTGCACAGTTGATGGCAATTTTGATTAACCAAGTCTTGAAAAATTCTGGATTTTTCAATGTATCAATTTTTTTAAACGAACGGTATGCCGTCTCCTGAACTACATCCAATGCATCATTTTGATTTTTCACATAAGTGAAAGCCATTCGGTATATATCATTCTGGTATTGTTGAAAAAGCTTAAGAAACGCTTGGTCATCGCCCTTTTGAGCCCTTTTAATTAAACGGATAATGGCGGTTCCTCCTCTTTATATGGCTTACATCTATTAGATAAATGAACCTCACATTTAGCTTCAATTTTTTAATATTTTTCATAATAAAAAACCGTCGTATTAGAACGGATATTCATAAATTGTTGATTCTTTTAAAAAATCCTTATTAAGCTAACCTGCTTCGTTAGTACAATAATTTCAACAGAAAAAGCGTTAATCCTTCTTCGATTATCGCACCCGTTTGTTTAATAAACTCAAAGAAAAAAGTTTTCTACCGCTTAATAACAACATTTCCTACATATTGAGCAGAACCTCTATTTGTACGCAATTCTACGTCAATCACATATTCCCCTTTTTCTTCAGGAAAATTGAAAGAACGGTCATCACTTAGTTCCAATTTAATCTTTCCATCTTCCTTCCATACCGAAACACTTAACTTTCCAACGTCAAAATCTTCATGCTCAAATTGTAATTCCGCTTTTTGTCCAGAATTAACATTTACTTGTTTTTGTTCCTTTGGGTATTTAATTGATGCTCTTACTGCATCTTCCTCGACAGGAACTGTTTTACAAGAAATATCTGAACGCAAAAATAAGAGCGGTTATCATTGCCCTGATTGTGAATCAGAACATATCGTTCGGTATGGAACATACTCAACAATTGTTGATGGAGATGAAGTAGAAAAGCAACGTTATCGATGGAAAGCGTGTAAGAAGACATTTACTGACCTAACAAATACAGCTCTATATCGAACACGCCATCTAAATCAATGGATTAAATTCATTGAATGTATGATAGAAGGATATTCTCTTCGTAAATTTGCTGAATTAGTTGGTAATATTACTCACGTTACATTGTTTTACTGGAGGCACAAACTCTTATCATCGTTAAAACAAGTGGAAATATCTAATTTTGAAGGTATCGTCAAAATGGGCGAGACCTATTTCCTATATTCCGAAAAAGGACAAAGAAAGATTAAAGACAGAAAACCTCGCAAACGTGGTGGTTCCGCTAAGAAACGAGGAATAAGCAACGAACAAGTATGTGTTTTAGTCGCAAGAGACCGTGAAAAGATGACTTTTTCGCAGACATTAGGAATGGTTCAATTCACAAAAGAGCAGTTAGACAAAGCTATCGGACATAAACTTTCAAAGGAAAATGTTTTATGTACCGATTCATGGCGTGCCTTTAAAACATATGCAGCTGAAAAAGGGATAGATATTTATCAATTCAAGTCTGATGGTCAGGTTCGTACAAAGGGACTATATCATATCCAGAACGTTAACAATTCTCACCGTAGGCTTAAAGGATGGATACAACGTTTTAATGGAGTTGCAACTAAATATCTGAACAATTATCTAGCTTGGTTTCAAGTGTTAGAATCCATTCAACATCAAAGGAATACTGTTACTATAAATGACTTGATGATTAAAGGAAATTTAATACAAATTATGGAAATATATGATACATTAAGGTTATCTAAATTTACGATATAAACATTATTTCTTATTCAACGGGGCAGGTTAGTTGAATAAAGGATGTAACTTGACAATTATAAGTATATAATTATAATGGACATTATAGAGTCTTATAGTCTTTGATTAAGAAGGAGGTCGATAACATTGAAGTATTCAAAAGCTACTAATTATGCTCTTCATACAATGTTAAATTTAGCTATGTCAAACTCATCCAAACCTATTGGTGTTCAGACACTAGCAGAACAGCAAAATGTTTCACCAACTTACTTATCTAAAATCCTAACTAAGCTTGTAAAGGAAGGAATGGTGTCTTCTGTATCTGGAGCAAATGGTGGATATTCATTGACAAAAGGTTGGGAATCCATTTCTTTCCTAGATATTATTTTTGCAATTGAAGGAAAGTCGTCATTGTTTGAATGCGGATTAGACCATGGACCGCATTGTCAGATTCAAAAAGTAATGTTGGAATCAGAAGAAAAAATGGAAGAAGAATTAAGAAGACAAACCCTAGCTGGTTTAGTCCAGACATCTAAATAAAAATGATGTCTTTTTTCACTCTCTTATTATAGATATAAAAGGTCTTTAATGTAAGCAATTGAGAAGTTTGGTAATTAATCTAGATAATAAAAAATTTAATTAAAGGAGTGTATAAAATGTTAGATTGCGTGATTGTTGGAGGAGGTCCAGCTGGTTTAAACGCTGCACTTGTATTAGGCAGGGCAAGAAGGAAAGTGGTATTATTCGATAATAATTCTCCGAGAAATGCTGTTACCAACGAGTCGCATGGCTTTATAACCAGAGATGGAATTAAACCAAGCGAATTTAGAAAAATTGCTCACTATGACATAGGAAAATATCCTTCTGTAATGATTAGAAATGAAAAAATTTCTGACATTAAAAAAAGGGGAATGATATTTGATCTAGTTACGGATGAAGGGGAATGTATTCAAGCAAAGAAAGTTATTTTAGCAACGGGTTTAAAGGAAATCCATCCTTCTGTGGAAAAACTTATGGATTATTACGGAAAAAGCCTTTTTAGTTGTCCTTATTGTGATGGATGGGAGTTGAAAGACCGTCCGCTTATTGTGTTATCTGAGCACCCAGCTGTATTTCATATGGTTAAAATTGTTTATAATTGGAGCAAAAACTTAATTGTTTGTACTAATGGACAAAAGGTTTTAACTCTAGAGCAAAAAGAAGTGCTTCAAAGAAAAGGAATAAAAATATTTGAACAAAAAATTAAAACACTTGTTGGTGAAAATGGGCTTTTGGAAGCTGTGATTTTTGAGGATGATCAAATAGAAAAGATATCTGGCGGATTTGTGACACCCGAATGGATTCAGGCTTCATCTTTTGGAAAATCTTTAGGTTGTGAAGTAAACCAACTCGGTGGATTCATTACAGATGAGTTAGGCAGGACGAATATTGAAGGTATTTATGCGGCAGGTGATACATCCGTAATCGCTCCTTCACAGGTAATTATTGCGGCGGCTCAGGGGAGTAGAGCTGCCATAGGAGTGAATTCAGACCTGACTCAAGAGGAATTTAATTAAAAATTATGAAGTAATTCACTTAAACTAACGGGTAGTTTTAGTTGAACAAGTCAATATTTTAAGAACGTAACTTCCATATATCGGGAGTTACGTTTTTTATAGTATCAACATTAAACTTTAACAGAGCCTTTATATTAAATATAATTACTGAATTAACCTGCCCCGTTAGCTTAATAACTTCAACAAAATAAGCGGTAATCCTTCTTGAATTATCGCACCCCGTTAGTTAAACAAGAAAAAATGGCTGCCGATAAGACAACCATATCTTGAACCAACATATAGTGAGTAAAACTACTTCAGCTGGGTAGTATATGTTTAGGATGGTGTGCTTTCATCATTATCATATTCCCCATTATTAAACAAGGAAGTGAATAGATGAATCAGAGTAACGAACGCAATAAATTTGGTGGAAATGTAGAAGAAAGTGGCAACAATCAAGCTATTAGTAATGCTAATCAAGGTTCGAGTGATTTTGGTGAAGCAGCAATAGCAGGCACTTTTAATGGAGCCGTTGCGGGTGCTATGATAGGCGCTCAATTTGGACTAATTGGTACTGTAATAGGCGGTGTTTCAGGTGGTGCTATTGGTGACCAGATTGTAGAGGGGGCTGAAGTCGATGACAAAACAGCTTCTAAAAATGATGATTAGAGCATTATAACTCTATAAATAAGTAGCAGACACTTTGCAAAAATGTATTTGTGTTAATTTCACCAAAAAAGGACCGTCAAAAAGACAGTCTTTTTATTTCACTTAAGCTACCCTTTAAATTAATAGGAATTCTATTTAATACCCTTCCCACCCATTACTTGTAGGGTGTTAATTTTCTCCACTCCAGTAATGATTTGTTTTGCCTTGCTTATTAATGCTTGTGCAGCTTCAAGAGTTAGAGATTCTTTATGAGCATTTTCATTACTCCACACCTCATAAACATAAACAGAATTTGGTTCATCTTCAGAAATATTTACGAGATATATTTCGCATTCATCTAGAATTTTCATTGATTCAGCTGCTTCCAATAAAATTTCTACCATTGTACCCCGTTTACCATCTTGTACCAAAAATTTGTTAAACAAACTAAATTTACTCATATCGTCCTCCTTAATTTTTCTACCTGTTAATTATTTCTACATAAAAGAAAATTATCCTATTAGTGCATAAAAAATTTATAGAACCTTCTTTCACTATGCTGCTCCGTTAATGTAATAAGAATGTATTATACGAAAAATGTAAAAGGATAGAAGATATAATAGTCATCTAAATTATGAACTAAGAGAAACCAAACGATATATGAAGCAACACAGATAATAATAGAGATACCTATCAAAATTGAAATATTCATTTCTTTCCTAAGTAATTTAAAAGATATTGCCAACCCAAATAATAAAAGTAAAATTGCTCCGAATAACACATATAATCCAATTGAAAAGCCAGAAATAAAACTTAAAAAATAAACAATCAAAGCACCCAAATAGAACCAAAGGGAAACCTTCATTTTTTTTACCCCCATAAAATTTCATCAATTACACATCTAAAGTTTCCACAAATTACGAATTATTCTTCAACTAACCTCCTGTTAGTACAATAACTTCAACAAATAAAAGCATTAATCCTTCTTGGATTAATGCTACCCTTAGTTTTACAAACTTTAATATTAATTAATTCAAAATAACTAAATCGGCTTGTTTCTTTGGTAAAACGGTTTCCATGTAAAAATCTTCTGCCTTCCAGTACCTCTTTTCAAACTTATCAATGTTAATCTGTGTTTCAACACTTTCACGTTTAAATCTTTCTTCCCTTGGACAATCCAGAAAAATCATAAAATCGAAATAACTTCTCCATTCTTTCCTTTGTAGAAACACTCCTTCAATTATAATTAGGCAGGTATCAGGTATTTTGACTAATTTTGTTTCTTGTGTATCCGAAATGTATTGATAAGTTGGTAAATGTAGTTCCTTGGATTTCTTTAGTTCTGCAAAGAAATTTTTTTTCAACCATCCTACATCCCACTGCAAATTGTAATACTCATACCACTCTTCATAATTAGTATTGTAACGCTTTTTTCTCTCTACAATGTAATCTTCTATATGAAAAATACAAACGGAAGTTTTTTCTTGGAAATATTGCTCAATTTTTCTTACAAATGTCGTTTTACCGGACCGACTCAATCCGTCAATTCCAATAACAATTTTTTGACCATACTCAACTTCTGGAAGTTCCTTAATTAATGTCAAATTTGTATCTTTCAAGTACATCTCCACCTTGAACTCTTATTTCACAAACCTGATCCGTCTTTTGCCATATGTTTTGCTTAATCCAACATAAATTATCTCCTTTGTTCTGATTGAAAGTAGAGTAAATTCGCTATAAGGGGTAGCGTCAGGAAAAGCAGTTTTACAACGTTTATGAAGTTTCAATATTAAAAAACCTAATTTTTCAGCATAAAATGAAGAAATTAGGTTTATTCACTAATAGAAAAAGACTTATAAATATTTATCATTAATCACTTTCATATGGTGTAACTCATGCCCGGCAATGCCATATGCAATGGTACCCACCGAAACTGGGCTGTTCATTACAGTTCCATTACGAACCCACGCTACATCATCAATGGTTGAAATAAGGCTTAACGTATTGGAGCGTACCGTGTCAAAACCAGCTAGTAACTGCTCCCATGATAATTTGTTGAAGTTTGCCGCAGAAACGTATTGATCCTGTTCCATTGCTGGGAGTGGTGCACTTTCATTTCGTGCAATGGCAAGCATTCGATACGACATCACTCGTTCCGAGTCGGTCAAATGCCCAATCACTTCTTTTAAAGTCCATTTACCTGGTGCGTAAGCCTTCCTTGCTAAATCCTCTGATACGCTGCTTAAGAGGGTAATGGTCTTAGTTCGTTGCTTACTAAGAATTTCTTCAATATCTCCATCTGGCACAAGACTAACAAACCTAGCATTCTCTGGATTTTCAATAAATAATGGTCGTGGACGCACAAGAATCCTCCTCATCGGAATAGTCAATTATGGTTCTAGGCTAATATTCGACTGTCAAGAAAATATTTCCTTTATTTTTGATATTTAGTTTCTTTACCGTAAAATAATTTCAAATTAAACAGCTTTATTATTCTGTACAACTGATTTATGCTGTTAACATACCTTAATTATTACTATTAATTAATCGCACATACATAGACTGTATTTCCTATTGCTCCTCAATTAACTTTTATTATTAAATTCTTAAATCGAGAACGGAATTCCTCTAAAAACAACAAAAAACACCTAAAACTATATAGTTCTAGATGTTTTGTATGTAGTAACCTCACTTACTCAGTGATACAGTTCGCCATAAATAGTTTGTTAAAGCACACAACAGAATAGATTGTTGTTTGGAGGTATTCTTAAAGATATCTAGTGAATACATTTCCCTTAGATTTTTAATTATATTGGTATCCAACCTTTTAAAAATGCACCACCCTCTGGGTGATTCCCTACTACTAATTCTCCACCATGTTGTCTAATAATTCGTTGTGATATCGTTAACCCTAATCCGGCTCCTCCAGTTGAGCGATTTCTCGATGCTTCCCCTCGATAAAGTGGTTCAAATACTCTTTGAAGCTCCTCAGCAAAGAATCCCTCCCCAGTGTCTTGTATCGTAAAGATCACACTGGTTTCATCTCTATAGCAATCAATGAAAATTTTACCACTCGTAGGTGTATGTCTGACCGCATTATCTATTAAGTTATTCATGGCTCTTTCTAATAAGTCTGAATCACCATTGATGTTGCAATCACTTGTCAAGTTATCTGCAATGATAGTGATATCCTTTTTCTCAGCTTGATGGCTTAGGCTTTCAATCGAGTTCTTGAGAACATGGCTCAGGTCAATTATATTTTCACTTAGTATCATTTCTTGATACTCTGTCTTCGCAAACGTGAAAAGCTCCTCTACAAGTCGGTCCAACTGCGCTGACTTCTCCTTACAAACTGCCAAATACTTTGCTCTCTTTTCAGGTGAATCAGCAATACCTTGCTCTAATCCTTCTAAATAACCCCGTAAGGCAAATAACGGTGTGCGTATATCATGCGCAACAGCAGCAATCACAAACCTCCGTTCATCTTCCAATTCAACCTGTTTCTGAAAGGATTTCTTTAGACTATCAACCATAAGAATAAATCCATCATGGACTTCAGCAATTTCTGAAATCTTTGAAGATGGTATTTGGATATCCAAATCTCCTTCTGCAATCTGCCGGGCACACAGGCTCATTTTCTCTAGCGGAATGAGTATATATCTTCGCATTGCATAAGCCACTATCAAAAAGGCCATAAATAGACCTGTAATTCCCGCAACTATTTGAGTCATTTTTGAATTGGTCGGGATTCCGAGATTAAATGACTTTGTTTCAAAAAAATGCCCACCTACGTAAAATATCCAAGGGAAAATAAGGATGACAAATAAACTAAGAATGGTGAATTTACGAATGCGAATGGTTTTCATTTTCTTCTCCTTTAAAACGATAGCCTATCCCCCATACGTTCACTATAAATTGTGGATTATTCGGATCCGCCTCAATTTTCTCGCGAAGCCGGCTTAGATGGACTCGAATAGTATGTTTATCACCAATTCCTTCCCAAAACTTTTCTAGTAATTGTTCATATGTAAAAACGTATTTAGGATGTTCGGCAAACAATTGCAGCAAATCATACTCTTTCGGTGTCAGTGAGATGGGCTTCCCTTTTATAAATACTTCTCTCGTAGACAAATTCAACGACATACGCCCATAGTCCAAGACCTTCCTTGGTTTTTGTTTAGAACTTGAAC
Source organism: Bacillus yapensis (assembly GCF_005280205.1). Taxonomy (GTDB): domain Bacteria; phylum Bacillota; class Bacilli; order Bacillales; family Cytobacillaceae; genus Robertmurraya; species Robertmurraya yapensis. The sequence goes on from NZ_SUND01000003.1 coordinate 301,719, forward strand.
GCCTTAATACAGCTTTCACTCTTGCAACAATCTCACCCGGCGAAGCGGTTTTGACTATATAATCATCTCCTCCAAGTGCTAGTCCGCGAATCTTATCTACATCATCACTCAGCGCACTCAAAAAAAGGACAGGGATATTGCTTTCCATACGAATCTGCCTACATAATTCAAATCCGTTTTGTCCCGGCATCATTATATCCAAAATAATGCACTCTATTGTACATTGTTTCAAGATGACAAGTGCCTGAGCAGTGTCATAAGCAGTTTCCACATAAAAACCTTCATTTTCTAAGAAATCTCTCAATAGTTCTACAATACTTTTATCATCATCAACAACTAGAATCGTCTGTCCTTCGTTCACGAAAATTCCACCTTTCCTCAGATGACACAACCCTAATACCAACCTAACAACATATAAAATTCAGTTTATCATTTTTCTAATGAAAAATTAGTTTTATGACGAATTGTGATTATTTTGTGATTGTTTTATACCCTCTTTTGAGATATTCAAAGATTACTCTTTTAATGTGAAACGATCATGTTTTACTACACACTTTTACTACTTTAAAGGAGGACTTACAAATGGGGGTATTGAAGTTCAAACTTTCATATTCTCTCCATTTGGCGCTTTGTTTTGCCGTACATTATTCTGTATTGTAGCGGTCCGCATATTCGCAATACGCTCTCGATATATGCAAACTAGGCAAATGGACCTTCTTAAAGACCTAGTAACCAACGGGGGACTGAGCGAGGTGGAATAAGTAAAACCTGGAAAATCTTCTTACAAAATAAGACTTCACATCATTCTAAATGGAGGGAATATATATGCATATTCAAATTGTGTTATTTGATGGATTTGATCTATTAGACGCTATCGCACCTTATGAAGTGTTTACTGCCGCCGGTATGTACTCAAATGAAAATATCACTGTTGAACTCGTTTCTGCCGAAGGTGAAAGAATGGTGACAAGCGGAGTTAACCGTTTACAAATCCAAGCAAGTAGTAAACTTGACTTAACCCGTAAAGGAATTATTCTTGTTCCGGGTGCATCCGGTTCTGTTCATGATAATGGCTCTGAATCAATACCGATGAAATTACAACAAGCAACAGAAACAAACTTGAGTGATTTACTCAAAGAGGCCATTAAGAAACCAGATATATTACTTTCCACAGTTTGTGGTGGTTCTCTCATTTTAGCAATGAGTGGATTGCTAGAAAATCGGCATGCTGTTACCCACCAAATGGGAATGGGGCTTTTGAGTGCTACTAACGCTATTCCAGTTAATGCCCGAATTGTAGATGATGGGAATATTGTTACTGGTGGTGGCGTTACTTCGGGGCTCGATGTTGCCCTTTATCTAGTTGAGCGAGAATTGGGTCCTCGTATAGCACACGCAGTAGAGCAACTGTTTGAGTATGAACGCAGGGGGACAGTGTGGAGAGCAGAAGGGCATGTACCAAGAGAAAGCCAACAAGAAAAGATAATTGAACCGACAAGTGCTAATGCCTTAATCAAACCTAATATGAATTTTGACTATCAAGGAAAATGGGATACTACTATTTCCACTCCTATAGGAAAACTCCCCGTTTTATTAGATTTTAATAAAATAGATGGACAGATAATAGGGACTGCAAAGCAAGGAAAAGATCTTGTCACTTTAAACAATCTAATAGTAGAAGGGAATCAATTAAAGTGGTCCATGAAAGTTTCTAAACCCATGAGCCTTAAGTTAAATTTTATCGTTTCTGTAGATGGAGACAATATGATCGGTGAAGCAAAAGCCGGTATGCTTCCAGCTTCAAAGTTAGTTGGACATCGAATTTTGTAAAATGGAGTGTTATGAATGTATTCATTTATTTTATTTGTTCATGTAGTTAGTGCTATGTTTTTAGGTTGTTTTCTTGCATTCCCTTTAATAATTCATACATTCATTTCTCGAACAAGTAATGAATTAATAACTAGCCTAAAAACAGTTTTAGCCTTCACACAAGCAGGACATTATGCATTGGTTCTTGTTATGGTTTCTGGAGGTTGGATGGTCATTGGGTATGCATTGTACTCTTCCCTTTTCTGGGCAATAGGATCAATCCTGACTCTAATCCTTATCGGTGGCCTAATAGGAATGGTGCATAAGAATATAAAACAGATTATTTTTGCAGAGGATTCTAAGAAGACATTATTAGAAAATAAGTTGAAGTTAACATGGTATGGTTGGCTTATCTTCTTTTCTATATTAATTGCTGTCTTTCTTATGACCAATCGTAGTTTATTTTCCTAAGTATTATTGGAGGATTTCATTCAAATGAAACAAAAAGCGGGTATAATAATTTTCATTATTTCAGTGATGTGGGTGCTTCATACTTTTTCAAAGAATTTTATGGTAGATCCTCAATTCGAGAAATTTATTTCTAGAAAGGATCTAACGCTAACTGATCACAACTTATGGATATCCATGATTCGTATTCATATCTTACTTGCTATTATTTCTCTTATTACTGGACCTTTAGGAGTTATAAAAGCAATTCGCGATAAATCAAGAAACTTTCACCGTTGGAATGGTAGATTATATGTACTTGCCATTATTTTGAATTTCATACCTGGGGTCTATGTCTCTTTCTTTGCTACTGGAGGACTCCCAAGCATAATCGGGTTTCTTATTTTAAATACATTATGGCTTATAACCACAATTCTCGGATTTTTGTATATCAAAAGACAAAATGTTATGTTACATAGTCAATGGATCACTCGAAGTTTCTTCCTCTCCTTTGCAAATATTACCATTTATGTAATTGTAGCCATTTCACATAACTTACTGAATTTTTCTTATGGAAATTCCTACACAATAGCAGTTTGGTTAAGTTGGTCTTTTAATCTACTTGTGTCAGAATTAATCATTAGAAAGAAAATATTCTATTAAAAAACCTTTATGTAAAGAGGGATTTATATCGGGTAAAAAAGGCTTAACAGAGTAAGCCTTTTTTATCTAATGTTACCTCTTTATGCTAAATCACAGTTCCAGCTCACAGTCCAAAAAATTGACTTCTAAAAAACACGTCACCTAAAATCCAATATATAAGCATTACGATTATGAATCCCCCAATAAGTAAACAAATCCAAGATATATGCTTATTTTCTTTATCTATTAAAGGGAACAGTACGATTAACAAGCCCCCAATACCTAACGCTATAAGTGCTGTAAGTTTCGTTAAGAGAACTTCCCACATTTCCTTTCCCCCCTAATATTTATGTTAAAAACTAAATCCAGTGCGGACTAATCACTTACTTTGTTCAATAACTTCCACAAAAAAAAGCATTAATCCTTCTTTAGTTAATGTACCATTATTTTTAAGTGCAAAATTTCATTTAGAAGTTACTCTAATAAAATACCCATCTGGGTCTGCAATCTTAAATCCTCTCATGTCCCAATGGTATTTTTCCAAATCTACTTCAATCGGATAATTATATGTAAGACATCTTTCATAAACCTTTTCTAATTCATCTACAACAATAATGAACTCAAATCCATTTCCTTTAACAACGCTTTTGGCTTTGTCCTTAAAAAAGTGATTGTCATCTAAGACGGTATCTGACGTAATCAGAAGAGAAAAACAATCATAATTAAAACGTGCAGAACGTTCATTTCTACCATATAGTTCTAATCCAATAATGTTCTGATAGAATCTAATCGATGCTTCTATATCTTTGACATATAATTCTACACGAAAAAGTACACTCACTTACTCCTCATTCCCTTCATTTTTTACTACCTACTATTACAAACTTCCCTTTGTTGCCTAAGAAGAGAGGGGTAAACTTCTTTAATTAAACTGCCTCGTTAGTTTAATAATTCCATAAAAAAGAGCGCAATCCCTTCATAGATTATCGCTACCCTTTAGTGAATCAATAAAACTATGAATCATAACAAATCATCATAATCACATGTAAAGTGTTTTTTCATATATTTGTCATTCATCATATCATTTACTATTTTTTCGTACACTAGGAAAATATCATCACGTCTTTCTTTTTTTGCAGATAAAATTCGAATATAAAAATTTCTTTGTCTTATTCTACCTTTACTTGTACTAGGATATATTTGAATAACATAATATCCCCAAGGTTTTTGCTGAAAAAATTCAATGAACCAATGTGTGGTATATGGAAAATCAAAAGCGTATCCATCTTTAATAAAATCTAATTTATCATTTTCTCCAATAGGAATAACCTTATAATCAATGTATTTCATTGCACCCTTTCGATTATTCATTTGTCTTCTAACATATTTGCTTAGATTGTATTTAGTACCTTGTTTCTTCCTTAATCTTTTTTTCATCTTTCCTCCCATACTTCACTCATTTTATTCTTGATTCCTCTGTTCCGCTATATTAATAACTTCATAATCCTTTTTGGAATATCGCGACCGTTTGCAAAAGAAATTTTTATTTCTTCACTAAACAGCATCCTTTACTTTAATTGAAAAATAATAATATTCCATCAATTTTTGGTATTTTCTCTCCGTTTATACAGATAATTTCTTCGTCATGAATATTAGCTCTGTGTAGTGTCTACAGCTATGTAAGTATTGCTATAAAAAAGCATATGAATTCTCTTTATATTCCATAGTTTTTTAAACTCATTAATCGGAACTTTTCGATTATAGCCTTTGTGTTCATCATCACAATTCACCAGACGCCTTAATGATTCTGAAAGATAAATATACTCCTTGTCATAGCCTACAACAGGGACAAAATGCAAATTATTACGATCCTTCTGTACTTTAATAAAAACAATTACGGGAGTTCCTTTACTAACCTCATACTTTAATGTATTTATATTTCCTTTATAATAGTTTGTTTTAAATCCCTTTTTTCTTAACACCGTACGGATTCCCTTTGGATATACATTACCCGCCTTCGTTTTACTAGGGAAACGCGTATATAAAGCTTCACCCTCATCCTCCATCCCAAAATGACGCAACAGATACGCTGTTGAAAATGCTGCACATTCAGTATTTTGTTGAAAATCTATTCGATTGTTATGTTGAATAAGATAGTTAGCTGGATAATCTCTTTTTCGTAAAACAAGCATGGGTAATGTCATTAAATAGGCATTAATGATAGTTGAGATAATAATCCATAAAATAACTGTTCTAACTATAAACATACGACTTCCCCCATTGCTTTGCTTCATAACAATATTCTAAGTCCTTCTTTCACTATCCTGCTCCGTTTGAAATAAAGGAAACTTCTCTTAATGATTAGTCTTCAATTTCTTATCTCTTTACAACCTTTTACGATAAACCTTCGTCTTGTAGTGGCCCCATTCCTCATTTAACTGATCCCAATGTATGATCTTCCACGGATTGAAAATTGTTTGCCCATTTTTATTAAAAAAGTAATTATTATCTATATGGTAAGCAGCGTGTTGAATAATGCCATCATTATTTACCCAAGTAATTACATCTCCTCTTTGTATTTTATCGTTTATTAGGGAAAAACTTGCTCGTTCTAACCCGTTTAAAAATGTATCAGGGTGAACCCATTCATCGAGAATCCAATCTTGTCCTGTAATTGCAAATAAAGTAGCAGATAAGCAATTACTACCTGATACTGTCGAGAATTTGTTGGCATATTTCTTTATATGTATAGGTGTCTGTTCAGGAACTTCACAACAGATCCAATTATCCCAAAGCTGAGCATATTCTTGAATTGCACTCTCTTTTACTTGAAAAGGCAGCTCATTCCACATTTTATTCTGAATGATTAAGAGCTTATCCCCTTTCTCCTCGAAAATATAAACTTCGGGAAGTGATCTTGAAAAAGGAAATAGTGACAAAGGGAAAACTAATCCCCTTCCCACTTTATACTGATTAAATAGTATCTCTCTCTTTCTTTGTTCAGGGATTTTTGATATCCAATCGGGTTGTGCCACAATAACATACTTAACCTTGTCCGAAATGTTCCAATACATATAGCTATTTACAAGTTGAATTTGGTTGTAGGTCGAATGCTCGAAAAATTCCTTTCTTGGAACAACTAAGACCTCACTTAAATACTCTTCAAACATTGCTAAAGTGTTTTCTTCTACGAAAAAGAGGTCTATTTTGGGCACAAAATTTTCTATCCAATCACTAACTTCTTCTTTTGTTGGTTTAATAGTAACGGTCATAATAACCATATCTCCTTTAAACTCTGATTTCTCCTGCTTTTTCAATTATCCTAGCGGTTAGTAAAATAACTTCAACAACAATAAGCATTAATCCTTCTTTGGATTAATGCCCTCCATTATCTCTTCAATTCCTTCAAATTTCGGTTCAATATCTAAACCCTCGCTAGTACTTAAAAAACCTCCCTATTAAAATTGGAGGTTTTGAAAAAGCACAATGGTTAGAGCTAATGTTGATAGGGACCCTGCAGATAGTAATGTTATCATTTTTCTCCAGTTTATTTTTTGGGTAGGTTTTACAGCTTCTCGTGACACCGCAATCCACATAACTATAGAAAATATAGCTAATATGGCAGTAACACTCGTAGACATTTTCATTCCTCCTTAATGTATATTTTATGTAAAATCTAACATAACATTATTACGTTTGAGCACTGGTCATATAATTTCTGTACCTTATGTACGAATTAGAAAAATTTAGGTTTCACTGCATCGTGAGTATAATCGCTATAACAATAATTGAGTTTATCCTTCTTAGATTATCGCACCGGTTCGTAATATAAGGTTAGACAAATATTTCTGGTGGATCTTTTTCTATATGGTCTTATTAAAACTGTGGTCGGGGAATGCCCTAAGTATTCGACGACACAACAAGCAAGCAGCTGGCGACAAACGAATGAGAGTATGAAAGAAACTTCCAATACCGACTACATTCAAGGGATTTCGGTGTTCTTTTTTAGAGTCAACCATGTGCAGTACTGGGCTTCATTTCATAGATTTTTTGAAATGTGTTGACAAGCTTCGTCTTCTCGTCATCGTCCTCTGTATGGAGATACCCCTCCACAAGTCTATAACCGAATACGAGAAGGATCATCTCGTAGACGCAATGATCGGCGAAAGGGGATACATCTGTATACTCCGAAAAGCCTGTATAATAGGCAGGGACACATCGTCGGTAGTATTCGACCATGTGATCGATATCCGATTCATCCGCAATCAGGCTTGCAAGATCCTCACCCAAGTAGCCCCATCCAGATGTATCCCAGTCGATGAGAGCGATTTTCCCATCTGCATAGATCAAGTTGGCCACCCAGAAGTCCCGGTGGCATAGTACAAGGGGCAATTTTTCGATACGGTCAAGTACCTCGTCTGCGTTCTCATCGATATCGATGAGCATTTGCCTCACTTGCTCAGGGAATTCGCAGTCCTCCGAGCGTACATAATCGTAGACGACCGGCCATGACCGGTAATGCAGATACGTATTCTTCATGAGATCCGCATGACTTAGGTTAGACAGGCTCTGAAGAACAGCGGGCTGATTCACATACAACTTGCCTTGATAGCGACCTAACTCCAGAGCAGCCTGTTCATACATGTCACTGGTCAAGTCTAAACCGGTTACGCCATCGATATATTCTAGCCATAGCTGAATTTCATTTTCTTCGGCATTGATTTCGGCATAATAACATGCCGGCCAGCGGAAGGCATCCGAGAACGTCGCTCCAAAGTCTGACGTATAGAGATCGTATTCCCTGCGCCATGAACCCGGATCGCCGTAACGTTCCCATTTCTTCTGGATTTTCAGCACGATACGAAACGGCAATTTTTCGCCATCAGTGGTTTCGGCGATCCCCGTTATCAGATATACACTCCCCACAGTTCCACCCTGTAACTGCATGGTTTGGTAGTCAGCCGAGATGATATTCCTTTTGAATTGTCTGCTTAAGACATAGAGCAGCGTTTCGAATTTAATATTTATTTCTTCCAACCTCCCTTAATTTATACTTTTGTAATTTCTAACATACATTTTTCCGTTATAGCCCCGTTATATGATTTCCGTAACTTATGTACGAATTAGAGAAATCTAGGTTTCACTCCTAAACAATCCTGCCTTGTTAGCATAATTACTTAACAATAATTGAATTAATCCTTAATGGACTATCGAACCTGTCAACACAATGGGCCAAATATCATTTGACTGAATTTTTCATAAGCAACAGAACAGCATTAACTCCTTTTTGTTCAAGAAGAAATCTTTAAAGTCCCATTCAATATTTAGCTGATTTTCTCCGCCAGCTCTAAAATAATTCCCTCCGGACCACGAACGTAGCATAACTTATAACTATCTTCATATTGTTGTATCTCACTAAAGATTTCAGTGCCCTTCTTTCTCAAATTTGCAACAATAGCTTCGATATCTTCAACAGCAAAGCAAATATGACGGATACCCAGCGTATTTGCAAAAGGTTGCTGAATATCTGTTTCATCTGTCGGAGTATAAAAATTGACTAGCTCTATCCACACCTTACCATCTGGCATTCCCAATCCTACACATGCCGTTTTAACATCCTTAAGCCCAACGATTCTGTCCAACTGTTCTCCATCCAATTCCCATTCCGCTTGCACTTCAAGTCCTAACTCAAGAAAAAATGCCTTAGCCTTTGAAAGATCATTTACGTTTATACTCACATGATCTATTCTATTGATCTTCATATCTCATACCTCCTTATGTCGAATTTTATTTTCAATATTTTTTTCGAGTGAGTTTAGTTTGAGCGTAATAATAGAAATTACCTTTCTTCAACAAACCTGTCAATTAGTACTTTAACTTCAATAAAATAGACGATAATCCTTCTTAGATTATCGCCCCCGTTAGTTAAACGTCTTAAATTGAACTTTTCTCAGCTAGTTTGTTTTTCAAAGATAAATATGTAATGCAGCCTAAAATAAGATACATCAAACACAAAATAGGGCCCACAATTAATGAATAAATAAATACATTATATATATTCATTATCCTTAAACATATTAATATACCAAGAAAAATATATCCATTGTTCCTATTTTTACGAAATATTGAAGAAAATATAGCCAAAGCTAAGAAGGTTATTATTAAATGACAAATCAATAACATTGCTCCCCATAACAAATGATTTTCCAATGATAACCATCCTGGATACATGCCTCTATACCTCCCTTAAATTCTATAAGACACCGTTCTTTTAGGGTTCACCCATAAAATAATCCTGTTTTCAACTAAACTCCTCTTTTGCTTAAAAAGATTATAAGTTTGAAATTCAGCTTTCCAACCAGCTGTTTAAAAGTTACCTATAAAAAACCTGTTACTAATCTAAAGGATTTCTAAGATCTTCACCATACGATTCTCCATTTATAATAAATCCTTATTGCTGCCCTTAAGTTTAATTTGATCCCTTCACAATCTAATTTGTAGAACAACTCAATTTACAAAATGTCTTGCAAGGTCTTTTCAAGAGTTTCAAAGGTAAACGTGTAACCTTCACTTTCTAACCGTTCTGGAAGAACCCACCGACTTTTTAATACTAATTCTGTTTCAGTTTTAACTAGCAGTGAGCCAATTTCCAACATCCATTTGGGTGATGGTATACCAAATGGAACATTCATCGTTTTTCTTAACTCTTTCATCAATTTACGATTACTAACAGGTTGTGGTGAAGAGCAATTAAATACACCACTTAAACCTTCTTTATCTTTCAAAAATAGAACGATCTGAAACAAATCCTCGACATGCACCCAACTAAACATTTGGTTTCCCGTTCCCTGAATACCTCCAAGTCCAAATTTCATTAAATTTCGATAAGGTATAATTACTCCGCCGTTCTTTCCTAAAACAATAGCTATACGTAATGCAATTTGTCTAGTTTTTGGCAAGTCAAAGGAAAAGAAGGTTTTCTCCCAATTTGTTGCAACATTAACGGAGAATCCAGAACCGATTTCTCCATTCTCCTCTGTCATTGGACGATCTTCTGCGTGTCGATATATAGTTGCCGTACTGGAATTCATCCAAACTTTAGGTGGATTATTACATAACTGTATAGACTCTCCAAGGAGTGTAGTGGTCCAAATCCTTGAATTCATAATTTCATGCTTATTTGCTTCATTGTACCTACAATTCACAGTTTTACCAGCAAGATTAATAAGAATTTCACTATCCTCTAATGCCTCTAAAATCCCTGCCTGATCTTCCCAAGAGATATGTTGCTTTTGCCTTGATATGATATATACCTCATACCCTAATTCCTTAAATTTTTTATGAAAATATTCACCGATGAAGCCTGTTCCCCCTGCTAAAACTACTTTTTGCATAAAAAAACTCCAATCTATTCTAAAATGTTACTTATTCTAATAATTCCTTCTTGAATATATGCTACCCATAAGCTTAAGTACATATATTCATGGTACACACCTTAAACCCATATAGTGGTTTTGTTGTAGACAAGATCACTGTTGAATACTTTTTCGATTACTTCCGATAACTCAATTGGAAAATTAACTTTATCATCACTATTTACAAACAATTCCCTTTATTTTATCCACTTCATTCATAGAGGGTACTCCTCTAACAGAATCTGCAAAGTAGAAATAACCCTTCCATCCAGTATTTCCGAAATAAAACTCTCCTTGGAAAACTTCTGTAAGTTTATGAACGTTTAGCCCGATTTCCTCTTTTATTTCCCGTTTTGCACACTCTAAAGGTGTTTCTCCTAATTCCTGTTTGCCCCCTGGGAAATTCCAAAGGTTTGCCCTATCTTGTACTACTAAAATATTATGGTCCTCATCTTTTATTAGGACACGAGAAAATACTTTATCCATAAAACCATCCTTTTACCAAAATCTTGATTCTACAAAATTCCACGTACAAAAAGATTCTCCTTCTTCAAGTAAACTGCTTATTTAGCACAATAGGATACAGAACCTCTCCTTATAGATAATTATATTTTTGTTTATTACATGAGCCTGCTGATGTTAGCTAAGATTTATAAGATTTGGAATTTTTAACTATATTTTACCATAACAAGAAATGATCGCTGATTCTTATCAAAAAGACAAATCAAAAAAGCACCCTAAACACACTACGACAATATCAATTGTCAAAATGCATTGAGGGTGCTAATTATTATCCTTAATTTTTACTTACTTCTCGTCACTAACACGAGTGATTTTGATATCTTTTAGTAATTCCCTTACCACATAACTTGCCATAACCAATCCGGCCACTGATGGAACAAAAGCGTTCGATGCTGGAGGCATTTTCGCCTTACGAATTGGCGCATCTTCCTTCCCAACAACCTTGCGTACATCTTCACGGATGACAACTGGGCTCTCATCAGAAAAGACAACTGGAATCCCTTTTCGAATGCCCTCTTTTCTTAACTTTGTACGAATCACTTTAGCAATTGGATCCGTATGAGTTTTTGAAATATCAGCAATTTGGAAACGAGTCGGGTCCATTTTGTTCGCTGCTCCCATACTCGAAATAATCGGGATATTTCGCTTTAAGCATTCTTTCATCAAGTGAATTTTATAGACAATCGTATCTGATGCATCCACGACAAAATCCAAGCCATATTCAAAAATCTGTTCATACGTTTCTTCTGTATAAAACATTTTTAACGCAATGACTTCACATTCTGGATTGATATCTTTAATGCGCTCTTTCATCAAGTCAGCCTTTGGCCTTCCAACTGTTGATAATAAAGCAATAATTTGTCTATTCACATTCGTAATATCTACATCATCTTTATCGATAAGAATTAATCTTCCTACTCCAGAACGAGCTAGTGCTTCAGCTGCAAATGAGCCTACTCCACCGATTCCAAGTACAGCAACTGTACTATTTTTCATGATATCTAGCCCTTCTGTTCCAATGGCTAGCTCATTTCGTGAAAATTGATGCAACATGTAATAACCACTCCAACATTCAATATAATTAAAGCATGCTTCTATTTTTACCCGTTAAGAATATACCATACTTTTTATGTATTTGTTTTATTTGCGCAAAAAAAAATTCATGCATAGCTGCATGAACGGGTTTAAAAATGAAAGAGTCCCAATTGTGCCGTCGCATTTTTTTCCTTCGTTTTGAACCCGCACTCAGCAGGTGGGTGTTCTGTTCCAAGCTTTTGTAAGTCCTATGTACAAGGTACTAGGCATTTACTTCACTCGAAAACGCGAACTCCCGAAGGTAGTATGTTAGGTCAAAACATAGGGTCTACCACAAACACATCAGGACTCTTTCTTATTGGTATTATCTTAGCATATTGAGGCGCTCCGTTCAAGGAAACAAGCCTTGAAGATATTTCCAGTTCTACTGTTAAAAACCTTTCGTTTTCAAACAGCCTAACCTAATGCTATTGATTATTTCAATTTCAAAGCTAAATGAAGGTCAGTTAGCTGTGCTTCGCTCACTTCTCCAGGTGCTTCTGTTAACAAGCAGCTTGCGCTTGCTGTTTTCGGGAAGGCAATCGTATCACGAAGGTTCGTACTGCCTGCAAGAAGCATCACAAGACGATCCAATCCTAATGCAATTCCACCGTGTGGGGGTGTTCCGTATTCAAACGCCTCAAGTAAGAAGCCAAATTGCTCTCTTGCTTCCTCTTGTGTAAAGCCAAGAACTTCGAACATTTTCTCTTGAACGTCCTTTTCAAAAATACGTAGGGAACCTCCACCAAGCTCATAGCCGTTTAATACTAAGTCGTATGCTTGGGCACGTACTTCTCCTGGATTTGTATCTAACAATGGTAAGTCTTCACGAACTGGCATAGTAAATGGATGGTGAGCAGCAAAATAACGACCCGCTTCTTCATCGTACTCTAATAATGGCCAGTCAGTAACCCAAAGGAAGTTAAACTTGCTTTGATCAATTAGACCAAGCTCTTTTCCAAGCTTCAAACGAAGGGCTCCAAGCGCATCAGCAACAACGCTTCTTTTATCTGCTACAAATAGTAATAAGTCTCCTGCTTCTACTTCTAAAGCAGAGTTGATTCCAGCTGCTTCATCTTCAGTGATAAATTTAGAAATTGGACCTTTTAAGCCATCCTCTTCAGCTTTTAACCAAGCAAGACCTTTCGCACCATAAACAGCAACAAATTCTGTTAAAGCATCAATGTCTTTACGAGAGTAGTTCGCTGCAGCGCCTTTCACATTAATCGCCTTCACTTGACCACCTGAAGAAACGGCACCCGCAAATACCTTAAAGCTTGAATCCTTCACAATCTCTGATAGATCAACAAGTTCTAGACCAAAGCGAGTATCTGGCTTGTCTGAGCCGAAACGTCCCATCGCTTCATCATATGGCATACGGGCAAAAGGAATGGCAACTTCTATTCCTTTTACTTCCTTCATCATCTTCTGCATCATTTGTTCCATCATCGCGATGATGTCATCTTGACTCAAGAAGCTTGTTTCGATATCGATTTGTGTAAATTCAGGCTGACGGTCAGCACGTAAATCTTCATCACGGAAACAGCGAGCAATTTGATAATAACGCTCAATTCCACCAACCATGAGAAGCTGTTTGAAAATCTGTGGTGATTGTGGCAAGGCATAGAATTCACCAGGATGAACACGGCTAGGAACGAGATAATCACGTGCTCCTTCAGGCGTACTCTTCGTTAACATTGGTGTCTCAATATCTAAGAAACCTTCACCATCTAAAAAGTCACGAACAACTTTCGTTACTTGGTGGCGCATTTTAAACGTTTCAAACATCACTGGACGTCTTAAATCAAGATAACGATACTTTAGACGAACATCCTCAGACGCATCTGTTTTATCAGTAATTGTAAAAGGAGGTGTCTTCGCTTCATTAATAATCGTAACTTCCTTCGCTTTTACCTCGATTTTACCAGTCTTTAAGTTTTCATTGATTGTCCCACCTTCACGAGCGACAACCGTTCCTTTAATATCAAGGACATATTCATTTCTAATTTTTTCAGCAACTGCTAGTGCTTCTGGTGATTCTTCTGGATTAAATACAACCTGGACAATCCCCGTGCGGTCACGTAGGTCGATAAAAATAAGTCCCCCTAAATCACGACGCTTTTGCACCCAACCTTTTAACGTTACTTGTTCACCAATTGCTTGCTCTGGTACCTCTCCGCAAAAAAATGTTCTCCCGTACACGAAAAAACCTCCCTTATTCAAATGAAGACTTAAATTTATCAATGAACTCATCAAGGCTGTATTCAACTTGCTCGCCTGATGCTAACGATTTAACGTTGATTTTGTTTGCTTTTAACTCGTCTTCCCCAAGAATGGCCACATATTTGGCATTTAGACGGTCAGCTGCTTTAAACTGAGCTTTAATTTTTCGATCCAAATAATCACGTTCTGCTGAGAAACCTGCTTTTCTAAGCTTGTGTAGTAACCCAACAGTATAATCCTGTGCCGCTTCTCCTAAACCAACGAGATATACATCGATTCCTTCGTTAAGAGGAAGTTCAATATTCTCAGCTGCAAGTGCTGCGATAAAGCGTTCAATACTTAGACCAAATCCAATCCCTGGAGTTTCAGGTCCACCAACTTCTTCTACTAAGCCGTTATAGCGTCCTCCTCCACATAGGGTTGTAATCGCTCCAAAGCCTTCTGCATCACTCATAATTTCAAAAGCAGTGTGATTATAATAATCTAGTCCGCGTACAAGGTTCGAATCCACTTCAAACGGAATTTCTAATGCCGTTAAGTAGCTTTGAACCTTTTCAAAATAAGCGCGAGAATCATCATTTAAGAATTCTAGAATGGAAGGAGCAGACTTCATCAATTCGTGATCTCTGTCTTTTTTACAATCAAGAATTCTTAATGGATTTTTCTCCAAACGATTTTGACAATCGCCACAGAATTCACCGATGCTAGGTTTAAAATGATTAATAAGCGCTTCACGGTGCGCTGTTCTACTTTCTTTATCACCTAAGCTATTGATGACGAGCTTCAGCTTTTTCAGACCCATTTTTTGATAGAGGCTGAATGCTAATGAAATAACTTCCGCATCAATCGCTGGATCAGCACTTCCTAATGCCTCTACCCCAAACTGTACGAATTGGCGGAAACGGCCAGCTTGTGGTCTCTCATAACGAAACATTTGTCCCATATAGTAGAGTTTGATCGGCTGGTTCGCATAGCCGAACATCTTTTGCTCAACAAAGGAGCGTACAACTCCAGCTGTTCCTTCAGGACGTAGAGTAAGACTTCTTCCACCTCTGTCCTCAAAGGTATACATTTCTTTCTGGACGATATCAGTTGTGTCTCCTACACTTCTTGTGAAAAGCTCTGTTTGTTCAAAAATAGGAGTACGAATTTCCTTGTATTGAAATTTCTCACATAGCTCACGTGCATTTTTTTCGATGAGCTGCCATTTTTCTACTTCCCCAGGTAAAATATCCTGCGTTCCCCTTGGAATACTAATAGACATGAAAATCCTCCTTGCAATTTTTCCGATTATAATACAAAAAACTCCCGTCTCTTGTATACGAATATACAAGGGACGAGAGTTTGAATTCCCGTGGTGCCACCCTAATTGAAGGCGTAATAAAATATACGCTCCTCCACTTTTACAGTTAACGCCTGTTCACGTTCCTCTCCTACTAAAGAAAATCTCTCTTTCAGAGTGAAGCCTACGGAGTGTTCGTTCATTAAGTCATTATGTAGAAATGCTTTCAGCCTACGACATTTCCTCTCTAGTCATATGTTTCTTAACTACTTTGCTCCATCAACGGTTATGATGTTCTCTTACTTTATTTATATAATATTACGGACCAAAGACTCAATTGTCAAGTGCATTCATGAACGTTCTAAATGTTTCTTCAGCTTTCGAACATCTCGTAAGGTTAATCCAAATTCCGAAGCCAATTCGACCATGTTTAAACTCTGTTCTTTTTGTGTAAAATCATGAAAGTCTACTCCAAATAATTGATTTTCTCCTTGTTGAGTCGACAGGCCTTTATCACTAAATCTCATCACTACCACCCTTTTATGTTTGTTACTATTATTCTTTCCCGAATGGGGCAAAAAATTTTCATAACCACTGAGAAAAAGAGTAAAAAGGCTCAATATCAGGAAAATTATCCCTTCCAATAGGAGTTGTTTCCTTATATAATGGAATCGATTTACTAGAATGGAAAATGTAAATGGAATTTTTGAGGCAACAAAGGGAGGCACGAATGTTAAAAAACAAACAATTATACCTATTACTTTGTCTAATACTATTTATCAGCGTAATAACCCCAGCGAAGCAGACAAGCGCCGCAGGCACGATTACGATTTCTGTAGAGGATTTGAATGTACGTGAAGGCCCAGGCCTGAGCTACAAGGTTATTGAGAAGGTACAGAAGAATAAGCAATTCACCTTAGTTAAAGAACAAGGTGACTGGTACCAGATCAAATTAAGTTCAGGAAAAAATGGCTGGGTCGCGAATTGGCTCGTTTCGAAAAAAGAGACAGCAACAACGTCGAAAGC
This sequence comes from Bacillus yapensis, assembly GCF_005280205.1. Lineage (GTDB taxonomy): Bacteria > Bacillota > Bacilli > Bacillales > Cytobacillaceae > Robertmurraya > Robertmurraya yapensis. The sequence goes on from NZ_SUND01000003.1 coordinate 318,159, forward strand.
TACAAGCCAAAATGGCACGATAACAGGTAATAATGTTAGAGTTCGAACCGGAGCTGGGACAAGCTATCAAGTCGTCGGCTCATTAAACAAAGGCGATACGGTCGAAGTCCTTGAGCAAAACGGCAATTGGCTGAAAATAAATGCGCGGATTGGTAAGGGCTGGATTTCAAAAGACTATGTTCAAACGAATAAAGCCCAAACGGCAGCAACTAAATCAGGAAAGGTGACTGCCAGCAACTTAAACGTTCGTTCGACCCCTGCTCTAAATGGCAAGGTGCTCGGAAAACTAGCAAAAGGGACAACCGTCACCATTCATTCTGAAAAAACTGGTTGGGTCGAGATTACTTTTAATGGACAACGAGCTTGGGTAAGCAGTGAATTTGTTTCAAGTCAATCTACAACTACGAGTACAACTCCCTCTACGCCAACCACTAATACAACTGGTGTGAGCGGTAAGGTAACTGCAACCTCGCTCAATGTTAGGAGTAAGGGTGATCTAAGTGGACAAGTAGTCGGGAATGTGTCAAAAGGTCAATCCTTCAAAATATTAGAGGAAGCAAATAACTGGGTTAAAATCGAGTATAAGACAGGAAAAACAGGCTGGGTTGCGAGCTGGTATATCGAAAAATCAACCTCGACTTCTTCTAGTAGTGATTCAGTAAAAAATAGTACTTTAACCATTGACAACAATGGCACCAATATTCGATCCAGCGCTAGTTTAAATGCTAGTGTAATTGCTAGAGCAGATGCAGGTCAGACGTTTTCCATTGTTAAGATTCACAATGATTGGTACGAAATAAAACTAGCAAACGGAAAAAGTGGCTTTGTCGCTGGCTGGATTGTTTCAGTAAGCAGCGGCGTTCCTCAGGTTGAAAAGAATAATAGTAGCTCTGATTTAAAGAATAAAAAAATCCTGATTGATCCTGGTCACGGTGGAAGAGATAGTGGGACAATAGGAGCACAAGGCTCTCTTGAAAAGCAACTCACGCTAAAAACTGGTCAGCTTTTATACAATAAGCTCAAAGCAAGAGGGGCAAATGTATTACTAACAAGAAGCAATGACCAATATGTTTCGCTCGCTACAAGGGTGAGTATGGCTCATTATCAAAATGCCGATGCTTTTATCAGTATTCATTTTGACAGCATTAATGACCGTACTGTAAGGGGGATGACAAGCTATTACTATCATTCCTATCAAAAGGATTTAGCACAAACGGTACATAAAGCAACCATCGCACAGACAAAAATGAAAGACCGTGGCGTTCGCCAAGGAAATTACCATGTCATTCGCGAGAATAGACAGGATGCGATTTTGCTAGAGCTTGGTTACTTAAGTAACCCGACAGAAGAGATGCTCGTAAAGACCAGCCAATACCAAGATCAAGTTACAAATGGTATTGTGCAAGGATTGAATAATTATTTTAATTAGTAATATCGAAGCCCTCCTAAAGTGGTCTCATTACCTTTTTAGGAGGGCTTTGTATATGACGGCTTCATGCGGACACTATTGTTTGGTATTTGAAAAAAGTTGTCTTCATGACTCGTTCATGCGGACACTATCGATGGATCTTTCAATATAGTTGTCTTTATGAACAAAGAGTAAGTAAAAAACGAGAGCCCTCAAGCTCTCGTTTTTACTTACTCTCTAAGATTAGCGTCACAGGGCCATCGTTCGTTAGTTGCACGTCCATCATCGCGCCAAACTTACCCGTTTCAACCTTGATTCCTTTTTCTCTTAAAATGTGATTAAATCCCTCATAGATTTGCTCAGCGTGTTCAGGTCTCGCTGCATCCATAAAATTAGGTCTTCTTCCTTTTCGACAATCACCATACAGTGTAAATTGAGAAACGGACAGAATCTCTCCTCCAACATCTAAGAGAGAAAAGTTCATTTTGTCAGCCTCATCCTCAAAGATTCGAAGATTCGCCACCTTATCAGCCAGGAAAACGGCGTCTTCTTCTTTATCCTCGTGTGTGACTCCAACTAGTAAAACTAGCCCTTTATCGATTTTCCCAACAACTTCCCCATCGACCGTTACCTGTGCTTCCTTACTTCGTTGAACAACAATTCTCATGAACAACCCTCCTAAAAAAAGAAAGATCTTCCATGGCGAAAGATCAATTCATTATTCTTCTTACAGAATATATATCTGGAATTTGTTTGATGCGCTCGACAACCTTTTGTAGATGAGCAACATTAACGATCATAATTGTCATGCTGATGGTTGCCATTTTGTTTCGATCGGATTTACCTGTAACTGCAGAAATATTCGTTTTTGTTTCACTAACCGCCTGCAATACTTCGTTTAGCAATCCTCTGCGATCATACCCTGATATTTCAATATCGACATTGTATTCCTTCCGATCGTTTAGGGATGTCTCCCATTCAACCGGAATGAGACGCGCCTTGGCATCAGCCGTATCGATATTTGTACAATCAGCACGGTGTACAGAAACCCCGCGACCCTTTGTAATAAATCCAACGATATCATCACCAGGAACCGGACTACAGCATCTTGAAAGTCGGATTAAGAGATTATCTATTCCTGTTACGCGAACACCGGATTCCCGTTTCTTTTTCGTCGGGAAGGATTTTAACTCACTAACCGCGTTGGCAATCGTTGTAATCTGCTCCAAATCTCTTTGCTTACGCCATTTTTCCGTTAAGCGGTTCGCAACTTGAAGAGCTGTAATCCCGTTATAACCAACTGCTGCATACATATCGTCTTCACTGAAGAAGTTGAATTTTTCAGCAACACGCTTGATATTATCAGGAGTTAAAATTTCTTTTAAGTCAAACTCCATATTTTTAATTTCTTTTTCAACAAGCTCGCGGCCCTTTTCAACATTCTCTTCTTTCCGCTGTTTCTTGAAAAATTGGCGAATTTTATTTTTAGCCTGGGACGTTTGCGCAATTTTGACCCAATCCTGACTTGGACCATAAGAATGCTTCGATGTAAGAATTTCGACAATGTCCCCTGTTTTTAATTCATAATCAAGGGTGACCATTTTCCCGTTCACTTTTGCCCCGATTGTCTTGTTTCCGATTTCGGAATGAACTCGATAAGCAAAATCAATTGGAACAGAGCCCGCTGGTAACTCTATAACATCGCCCTTCGGTGTAAAAATAAAGACCATGTCGGAGAATAGATCAATTTTAAGAGATTCCATGAATTCTTCTGCATTCGTTGCATCATCCTGGAATTCTAAAATCTCTCTAAACCAGGATAGCTTATCCTCTAAAGATGAGCCTTCATTCGCTGCTTTTCCTTCTTTATAAGCCCAATGGGCAGCAATCCCGAATTCAGCGATACGATGCATCTCAGAAGTACGAATTTGAACTTCTAATGGGTCGCCCTTAGGACCAATGACCGTAGTATGAAGGGACTGATACATATTTGGCTTCGGCATCGCGATATAGTCTTTAAATCGACCAGGCATCGGCTTCCAGCAAGTGTGGATGATTCCTAGTACCGCGTAACAATCCTTAATGCTGTTAACAACAATTCGAACAGCAAGCAAATCATAGATTTCATTGAACTGCTTATTTTGAAGAGCCATTTTACGATAAATGCTATAGATATGCTTTGGTCTTCCAGAAATATCTGCCTTAATTGCGACTTCATCTAAACCAGTCCGCATTTCCTTAATAACATCTTCTAGATATTGCTCTCGTTCAGCACGCTTCTTCTTCATTAAGTTAACTATGCGGTAATATTGTTGTGGATTTAGATAGCGTAATGCCGTATCCTCAAGCTCCCACTTAATCTTCGAAATTCCAAGACGATGTGCCAATGGTGCAAAAATTTCTAATGTTTCATTAGCAATACGTCTCTGCTTTTCAGCAGTCAGGTGCTTCAATGTACGCATATTATGAAGACGGTCAGCTAGCTTAATCAAAATGACACGAATGTCCTGTGCCATCGCCACAAACATTTTACGATGATTCTCAGCTTGTTGTTCTTCATGGGATTTATATTTAATTTTACCGAGCTTTGTCACACCATCGACGAGCATTGCGACTTCGTCATTAAAAGCTTCACGGATATCATCGAACGTAACATCTGTATCTTCTACAACATCGTGAAGAAAACCAGCTGCAACCGTATCATGGTCCATTTGCAGATCGGCTAAGATTCCAGCAACCTGAATTGGATGGATAATATACGGTTCTCCCGATTTTCTATATTGGTCACGATGAGCATGTCTTGCAAATTCATATGCTTTTTGAACAGTCTTGACATGTTCATCATTTAAATATTCCCTTGTTCTATCGATGACCTGTTCGGCTGTCAAAACTTGTTCATTGGCCATGTAATCACCTTATCTATAGAGGTATTTGTTATTCGCTTGTGAAAACTTATTTCTCACAAATTGTTACTTCCAGAGCATATTATTAAAGACTTTATCTCTATACCGAGAGAAAGTGCCTATATGTGAAAAATTAGAACTGAAGATTGCTTCATAAAAATATTATAATTGTTACTATTATCGAAAAAAAAAGCCAATCTGTAAAGAGATCGAGCACTCTTTTTCGAGAAAAATAAAAAATATGTCGAAATCTGCCCATTTTGTCATGTATCTTGGAATGCTGGCGATTTATACACCCAGTTTAACTAGGAATCTAGTAGAGTTTGTCCTATAAAGGTAGTTTATTGGACAGAATTACCTCTGATTCCAACTGTTTGTCCTCTAAAAAGAAATAGAGAAAGCTGTCCACAAATGGATACTAGAGCAACCTATCGGGACAGCTTTCCTACCTATTAAAATTGCATTAATGTTAAAACGTCATACCCATCTAGCTTTGTTTTTCCATCTAAATATGTTAATTCGATTAAGAAGGCGATTCCAGCAACGACTCCACCTAGTTCTTCCACTAGCTTGATTGTAGCTTCAATCGTACCGCCTGTTGCAAGAAGGTCATCTGTAATTAGAACACGCTGACCTGGCTTAATTGCATCCTTATGAATAGTTAGAACATCCGTCCCATACTCTAGGCCGTATTCCACTTTAACCGTTTCTCTTGGTAGCTTACCTTCCTTACGAACAGGAGCAAAACCTACTCCTAAAGAATAAGCAACCGGGCAGCCAATGATAAATCCACGAGCTTCAGGTCCAACAATTATATCAATTTCTCTCTCACGAGCATACTCAACAATTTTATCTGTAGCATAACGATACGCTTCTCCATCGTTCATCAATGGAGTGATATCCTTAAATTTAATTCCTGGCTTTGGCCATCCATCTACAATTGCAACATGTTGCTTTAAATCCATTTTTCAACTGCCTCCTCATTGTTAACCGACCCGTGCATCATTTGGTCAAACTTTTCCTTTAACTGTTCAACCGATGAATATAACAACTCTCCTTCAAGAGCATAATGTGCTTGCTTTTGTTGGTATGTGATCGATTCTGATAAATCTTTTTTATTTTTAACCTGATTTAAGGTAATAAATCCATTATTTTGATTGATAAAATCTAATTCTAAAAATACTTCGGACATAAAGTCAATCGTTGCCCTTGTCCACCCGCGATGCTTTGCAAGGTCATCACCATATTTCTTCAAGTCAAATGGTGCTTTTTTTGTTAAAAACGCATAGTACCATTTGAAATGCTCCCGCGTTGGCATCGTAGAGAAATAGTCACTTTCCTCACTATGAAAATGGGCGTATATTCTAGCTGGTGTTTTCCCTTCTATTAACGCAAGCAAAATTTCCTTAGAAGGTGGTAAATCCACAAGCACGATATTTTGGTCCGAAATCTCTAATGCTTTTGCTTCTTCAATGGAATTGATGAAGATAGTATCTGCGATTTCATCTTTAGCTACTTTATGGGCATGTTTTTCATTAAAGAGAATCCATTTCCCATTCGAAACAAGTCCTGCCAACTTTTCCACTCGCTTTAAACCACGATAATCAAACAGTTGCCATTCTTGAACCGCCAAATCTTGAAGAAAGATTTGTGGCTTTCGAATATTATTCCATTCGTTGATGGCTAACTCTCCAATGGCCGCTAGCTTAGAATGAGATGATACTTCGTCAACTAGCGCACCAAGACCGAAACCAACACCATCTAGTGTATTTCCTTGCACCTCTAACATGAGCTTCAAGTGATTTTGGTCCGCACCAATTTTCTTAATCTGAGCGATGTTCGCCTCTTTGATTAAAACTCTCGGTTTTGGATTGTGCATGCCAAACGGAGCAAGCATTTGCATTTCCTCAATAGCAGCTAAATTTACGTCTCGCAAATCAACCTCACTATCAAGCTTTGTTACCGGAATAAAATCATCCTCAGTTAACTGTTCAGTTGCTAGCTGATTTAAACGACTACGAAGAAGAGGAACATCCTCTATTTTCAAAGTCATACCAGCCGCCATCGGGTGTCCACCAAAATGTGGTAAAATCTCTCGACAAGTAGATAGGTTTTGGAACAAATCAAATCCTGCGATACTTCTTGCTGAACCTTTTGCCAAGCCCTTTTCTTCATCATAGCTTAAGACAATGGCTGGTCGATAAAATCGATCAACTAATTTTGAAGCGACAATCCCGATAACACCGGCATTCCAACCAGCCTTACCAACAACAATAACAGGGTTTTCTTCGATCGGAAAATTCTCTTCTACTTCTTTTATCGCTTCTTCAGCCATTTCCGTTACAATAGCTTGTCTTTCTTTATTGAGAGCATCTATTTCCTCAGCAATTGCTTCTGCTTCATTTGCATCTTCTGTAAGGAGGAGCTCAACCGCGATATCAGCACTATCAAGTCTTCCGGCCGCATTGATTCTTGGACCAAGTGCGAAACCAATTGTTTCTTCATTAACTGTCGATAAATCAGTTCCTGCCAACTTCAATAATGCTTTTAATCCATGGTTTTCCGACTTCTGTAAAGCACGAATTCCCCGCTTGGCAATTAATCGATTTTCATCCTTGAGTGGAACTAAGTCGGCAATCGTACCAATTGCTGCAAATTCTAATAAATGCTCAGGTACTTTTCCAAGCAAGGCATGTGCAAGTTTGAAAGCCACACCTACCCCAGCCAATTCTCGAAATGGATAAGTACTATCTTCAAGCTTTGGATGAATAATAGCAATGGCTTCAGGAAGTTCAGGTCCTGGCTCATGGTGGTCTGTAATGATTAAGTCTAGGCCAAGTTCCTTCGCTACCTGTGCTTCATGTACAGCTGCAATTCCGGTATCAACCGTAATGATTAATCGAACACCATTTTCCGCTGCATATCTAAACGCGTTTTCATTAGGTCCATAACCTTCTGTAAAGCGATTCGGAATATAATATTGAACATTGGCGCCTAATTCGCGTAGGGCAATCATCATAACAGAGGTACTCGTAACTCCGTCTGCATCATAATCACCAAAAATTAAGATCGGTTCATTATTTGTAATTGCCTCTTTTATGCGAGACACCGCAATATCCATGCCTAATAAGATGAATGGATCATGAAATTCAAGCTCTCTTTCAAAAAGAAAGGATCTCGCGTCCTCGGGCGAATCTATTCCACGCTTGACCAGCAATGACGCAACAAGAGGTGTAATGCTCAATTCCTCTGCAAGCTTTTCTTTTTTCTCCACGTCAACCGGTTCGCAAATCCATCTTGTTTTCGGTTTTAACATACGTCCACCTCTCAACTGTTCTATTATACTAGAGGGTGAATGGCTGTTCAAGAAAGATTCCTTTCCAGAAAAAAGGCTACGAATTTTTCGTAACTTTTAAGTCTGAACTTTTTTCTATTTAATCCTCTGGGTTATACGGATTTATATGGACAAAAACATCCTCTACATTTGCTTTTTCCATCAGTTTCTTCTTAACATCCTTGCCAACTAAATGACCTTCTTCTACTGTCATATGAGGATCGACTGAGATTTTCAAATCAATAATGACATAGGGTCCATGCTCTCTTGCGTGTAGCGCATCTATTTTCTTGACCTCTGGAACAGTCTCAACTAGTTTTCTTAATTCCAGTGTATCTTCATCGTGTAGAACGTGGTCCATCGTATTGTGAATGGCTTCCTTGCCTAATGTCCATGCCATTTTTAAAATCATGATCGAAACAACGATTCCCGCAACTGGATCAGCATATTCCAACCATTCGATGTGAAAGTACCCTCCGACAATCGCAGCGCCAATTCCGATTAATGCAGCAAATGAGGAATAAACATCTGAACGGTGGTCATAGGCCGTGACAATTAAGGCATCACTATTTAATTTTTTCGCCTGGTCATATGTATAGCGAAACATCGCTTCTTTTACTACTATCGAAAGAATGACAGCGTATATCGCAACTGTTTTTGGTGCCTCAATCGGGGCAAAGAAAGAGCGAAACGATGACTCTCCAATTTGGAAACCAACTAACACGAGTAATACGGCAACAATAATCGCCGCAATTGACTCTGCTTTCCCATGTCCATAGGGGTGATCTTCATCGGGAGGCTGTTTTGCTGCCTTTAAACCGATTAAAACAGCTAGGGAGCCAGCAACATCAGAAGCTGAATTTACTGCATCTGCCATTAATGCCCGACTGTTTGCATATAATCCAATGCCCCACTTCATTAACGCTAAAATAAGATTTCCCACAATCCCAATGATTGCCACAAACTCCGCTTTTTTAAAGCGTTCATCCTTTTGCACCGAATTACTCTCTCCTTTTTAAATCATACCCAAATAGTGTACCCCAAAAAGAAAGTCAAAACAAAGAAAAGAAAACCGCAGGAAATCCTGCGGTTAGACTTGTGGTTCATCCGTCTTCTTACGTTTTTCTTTATACGTAATAATGACACCTTTTTTCTTTAGTTCTCTTTTCTTAAATTCTACCCATAACTGAGCAGCAATAAAGATAGATGAGTAAGTACCCACTAGTAATCCAACTAACAAAGCAATTGAGAATGGTCGAATTGACTCACTTCCGAAAATCATGAGTGCAATAACGGTTAAAGTGACCATCAATACCGTATTAACGGAACGACCAAGGGTTTGTCGAAGACTCTTGTTCGCGATATCTGAGATATCCTCAAAAGACTTGATTTTTCTTCTCTTTTGCATATTTTCACGCATACGGTCAAAGGTTACGATCGTATCATTGATGGCATAACCGATAATCGTTAGTACTGCCGCAATAAAGTTTAGATCAACTTCCATACGACTAATGCTGAACACAGGGAAAATGAAGAATGTCGCATACAATAAAGCAATAATTGCAGCAACTCCCATATGAAACTCGAATCGGAACGTAACAAAAATAATTAGTCCGATTGTTGCAATAATCATTGCATATATAGCGTTTTTCGCTATTTCTTTTCCTACAGTTGGAGTAACACTACTTACGTTCGGTTCTGAACCAAACGTATCTTTAAATGACTCTTTTAATTCAGCAATTTCATTTTTCGATAGGACATCTGTGAATCGAGCTACACCGATCTCTTTGTCTTCGCCTGAAATGACAATATCGTCTGTTTCATATCCCATTTTTTCAAACGCACTTGCCACAGTTTCTGTTGTCAGTGGCGAATCTGAAAGAATTTCAACGCGCGTTCCTTTTGAAAAATCAATCGCTAGATTTAAGCGAAGGACTCCAAGTGCAATAACACCTACAACAAATAATATAATCGAGATTCGGAAAAATCTTTTACGACTCTTCACAAAATCGAATCGATCAAATTTTGTTGTTAAGTCTAGTGTATCGACGCCTTCAGCAATATCATGTATTTGACTCGGTTTAACCCCAAACCAGCTTGGTTTGTTTGCAAGGGCATTGCTGTTGACCCACAAACCTAAAAGCCATCTTGATAAGTAAACATTGGTGATAAAACTTACAAGAATACTGATGATTAAGCTTGTCGCAAATCCTTTAACTGAGCTTTGACCAAAGAAGAACAGTACAACACCTGCTAAAAGAGTTGTTAAGTTTGCATCTGTAACAGTTGACAAGGAACTTTCATTCCCTGCTTTGAAAGCTGCTTTAACAGACTTTCCTACCCTTAACTCTTCTCGAATTCTTTCATACGTGATGATATTCGCATCAACCGCCATACCGACCCCGAGAATTAACGCGGCAATACCAGGTAGAGTTAATACAACGTTCATCCAATCAAAAATAAGTAGCGTGATGTAGCAATATACGGTAAGCGTGATGGTTGCAATAATTCCTGGGAAACGATAATAGAACATCATGAATAAGAAAATGGCAATTACCCCGATAACCCCAGCAATAACGGTCTTTTCCATCGCTTGCTCTCCGAATTTAGCTCCTACGGACATAGAGTATGTTTCGTCAAGCTTAACAGGTAGCGCACCCGCGTTTAATAGTGAGGAAAGATTGGTAGCTTCTTCTAATGTGAAATTACCAACAATTGAAACGGAATCTTGGTTAAATATTTGATTTACAGTAGGTGCAGACAAGAACTTAGGATTCTCTTTTAAGATCTCTTCCTTATAAGAATCCTTGCCTTCCTCAAAGTCTAACCAAATAACTAAAACGTTATTAGGCGCACCCATATTTAAAACTTTTTCTGTAACTTCTTTGAATTTATCTGCGCTCTTTAAATCTATGGAAATACTAGGTTTTCCATTTTCATCAAAAGTTTGTTTTGCCCCGTTTTCCTTCAAATCTGCTCCGTCCATGAGAAGATTATCATTCGCATCACGGAAAGATAGATTTGCTTCTGTGGAAAGCATTTCTCTAGCTTCATTTTGATCAGTCACACCGGCAAGCTGAACCCTGATTCGGTCGTCGCCTTCAATTTGAATATTAGGCTCACTAACCCCTAATTCGTTAACTCGTCGATCTAACGCGTCAGCAGTGCTTGCTAATATTTTTTCATTAATTTTTTGGCCCTTTTCTGGGGTAACTTGATATAGAACCTCGAAACCACCCTGCAGATCAAGTCCAAGCTTTATATTGCCAACAATATTTTTCGTCGTTGCTCCAAATATTCCAATAGCGATTAGCAAAAATAGAAAAAAAGCAACGATTCTACTACGTTTTACCATTATGTAGATATCCTCCTTACGGTTAAGCAAAAAACGTCAGTTAGAAACTCTCGGTTTTACTACCAAATTAGCAAAAGTCAATATTGTAATTATGAAACAGTTTCAAACAAGTGTCAATTTTCATTCAGGTAGTTTTATTTCAAAAGTTCTTTAAGATCCTCCTCATTATCAAAGGAAAACTCTGACAGCTTTAGGGCCTCAACTGAAGCGTAATTCATAAATTCTCCAGCCTTCAAAGACATGACCTCTTCTACTATCTCGAACAATTTGATGTCTTCCTTCACACGCTTCCATTTTTTATTTATGAGGAAATCCCACAATTGCTGCTCTTGAATCGTCCCATATCCAAGAAGACTCAATTCTTCTACTTTACTTTTTAATGCTGGTTTAACTTCATTGCGAAATCGTTCATACGCATGAACGGCCATCCAGACTCCCCCTAGTATAAAACTAAATTATTTGCACTTGTCATGCTTTGTCCACTAAGGTGCATATAAATAATTGTATATGATCAAACGACTTTCATAAAGAAACTTCGGTAAAAAAGTAGCAAAATATACCTAAATTTCGTTAAAACCTTTTTTAGATTCATAATTTGCTTGATTTACATAGAGAAGAAGGCGGGAGTAGAATGTCTAAGTTTTTGAAAGGTACGATTATTTTACTAGTTGCAGGGTTGGTTACAAGAATTCTCGGATTTATTAATCGTATTGTCCTAGCCCGACTTATTGGGGAAGAGGGAGTAGGATTGTACATGATGGTATTCCCTACTCTTATGCTTGTCATTGCCATAACCCAGCTTGGTCTACCGGTAGCGATTTCAAGAAGTGTTGCGGAAGCAGAGGCCAAAGGGGATTTTAAGAAGATTAAGAAAATCCTCGTCGTTTCGCTAGCGACTACGGTTTCCTTATCGCTTATTTTTACACCAGCCTTATTTTTCAGTGCACCATACTTATCTGACATTCTATTTACAGATGATCGTACAAAATGGCCGTTACTTGCGATTACACCAATCATTCCAATTGTCGCTGTTTCGGCGGTCATTCGTGGGTACTTCCAAGGTCGACAAAACATGAAGCCTGCTGCATATTCGCAAGTAATTGAGCAGATCGTACGGATTGCATTAATTGCTGTATTCACCAAAATGTTCTTACCTTATGGAATTGAGTATGCTGCAGCTGGTGCCATGCTGGCAGCTGTTATCGGTGAGCTACTATCCATGATCTACTTGTTCACAGCCTTTAAGATGAAAAAGAAGTTCCGTGTAAGAAAAAAGTTTTTTTCACAAATAAAAGCAGGAAAATCAACTTTTCGAGAGTTAATGGGGGTAAGCATTCCGACACTAGGGAGCAGATTAATTGGTAATCTCTCTTGGTTTTTCGAACCAATTGTTGTTTCTCTGAGTCTAGCAATAGCAGGGATTGGAACAGCACTTGCTACAAAACAATACGGCTCACTTACGGGATTTGCCATGCCACTTTTGGCATTACCCTCTTTTATTACGTATTCCTTATCCACATCGCTTGTACCAGCTATAAGCGAAGCCCATTCGAAGCAAGATAAAGGATTAATTGAATACCGTTTGCAACAGGCCCTTCGCTTTGTCTTTTTGACGGGTGGACTAGCTATTGTCATTATGTATGTATTGGCAGAGCCGCTCATGGAAGCGATGTATGGCTCTGCATCAGGCTTCTTTTTTATTAAAATAATGGCTCCATTTTACCTACTCTATTATTATCAAGGTCCACTTCAGGCCACACTACAGGCATTAGATCTTGCAAGAGCTGCTATGATCAACAGTTTAGTAGGCTCTGTTGTAAAACTGGCTGTTATATTCGCACTAGCGAGTCAGCCGAGCTTCGGCATTAATGGGGTTGCACTGGGAATCATTGTTGGAATCGTTTTGGTGACCTTTCTTCACTTTGCCACAGTCATGAAAAAAATTTCCTTTACCTTTTATATCCGTGAATATTTGTTAGCGTTTATTGTAATGGGATTGTCTGGCTGGGCCGGAGCACTCACCTACCAGAACCTATTAGGGGAAATGTCTCCCGTGATGAAACTTGTGATGGCAACAATCGTCATTAGTTTCGCATATTGTTCTCTTCTTCTTGCATTCGGATTAATTCGCAAAAACGACCTTGAGCGTATCCCAATAATTGGTCAAGCTCTCTCCAGATTTGCGTTTAGATAGCGAATAGAGGAAAGGAGACAGGTGATTGTACCCGTCTCCTTTCATATTGGTCCTTTTACATCAATAAAGAACTCCCCGTCCTGAAAACTACAAAAGGAGATGTTCTTGATCTCCTTATAGCCCTTTTTTCGAAGTTCTTGTCTCAGCCATAACTGATTTTTTTCAATTCGTTCTAGATTTTTTTCTTGTATCTCTCCATCAACAATAAGAGGAATCGTAATCCCTCCCACTTTCTCTTCCTTTTTAAAAACGGTTAGCTTTCCAGAGGTTTCTAAAATCGCAAATTCCACATCGGCAATGTTACGAATATTTTTCTCTCTAAGCTGTAGCAAGAGATCGTCAAAATTGTATCTTTGCTTTCTCATCTGTTCTTCATCAATTTTTCCATGATTAATGATCAAAATTGGTTTTCCTTCAACTACATCCCGAAACCTTTTACTTTTGAGCGAGATAAGGGCAAAAATAATTTGGATCGTCATTAAAAGAATCATTGGTATAACGCTATGATATAGCTCGTCACGGGGTTTTTCTATCGCAATAACAGCCATTTCCGCAATCATAATGTACACAACTAAGTCTAAAATACTTAATTCGCCAATCTCTCGTTTACCCATCGCACGAAAAATCACGATAATAAGTGCGTATAAAAAGACCGTCCTGATTAATATGGTGAAAATCTCATGCATCCTCGATCCCCTTTTTCCTATTCAAAATGCCTGTACCGTCTTATTATGGTCTTTTACGACAAATATATTTCAATATGATCTAATTTCTTCTCTTCAGACAACGAAATTGCGAACAAAAAAGATTCTATTTTTCGTCCAGTTTGAATAAGCATGTACTAAGAATGTGGAATAGCTCTATAAAGAAAACATTGCTACATTTAGTTGAGGGGAGAGGGTCAAAATAGAGGAGTCAAGAAGCTTTGGAAGTGCTGTTTTATTCGGCGTAATTGCGATATTTTTACTGCTGATTATTAGTAGCTTTATTTTTTCACTCATTTTAAGATTTACGTCTACACAGGAATCTTCACTTGGTATTGTGACAACTGCCATTACCTTTATTACTCTATTTGTTGGAGGATTTGTCTCAGGAGGTAGAGGTAAGCAAAAAGGTTGGCTTATCGGTTCATTAACAGGAATACTGTATACCCTAATCATTTTCTTATTTCAATATTTGGGGTATGACAGCTTATTTTCCGTCGAACAAATCATTTATCATGTCTGCTATATTCTGACGGCTATGATGGGTGGTATTCTTGGAGTGAATATGACTACTCCGAAAACTCGGAGTGCATAAGACAAAAGCGCCCTAGATTGAATAGGGCGCTTTCTGCTATTATTAGCTCTTTGCTAACATATCACTTGTTTCTGGTGCAGACTCAACTACGTCACGTACAGCTGCACGGTCGTATGTAAGACGGCTTCCATCTCCACATTTGATGACAATCTTACCTTCATCCACTGCATCGACGATACCATGTAATCCGCCAATCGTGACAATCTTGTCACCTTTTTTTAAGTTCGTTTGCATTTGTTGAACTGCTTTTTGACGCTTTTGTTGTGGGCGAATTAATAAAAAGTAGAAAATCGCAAACATTAAAATAAGTGGTGCTATTGTTCCTAAAGTGCCTCCCATATATTTAACCTCCCTTCAAAACTATTCTCATAACTTATTTAGAAGTTTTTTGCGTCGGGCTTATTGAAGCCATATCTTTCAAAAAATTCTTCTCGGAAGTCCCCTAATCGATCCTCACGAATCGCTTCGCGGACTTGCTCCATTAATTTTAACAGAAAATATAGGTTATGATAAGTCGTAAGTCGAATTCCGAACGTTTCATCACAACGAATTAAGTGACGAATGTAAGCTCGGCTATAATTTTTACATGTATAGCAATCACAATTCGGATCAATTGGTCCAAAATCTCTCGCAAATTTAGCATTTTTAACAACAAGACGACCTTCACTTGTCATCAATGTACCATTGCGGGCAATTCTTGATGGTAATACGCAATCAAACATATCAATTCCACGAATCGCTCCATCAATCAATGAATCAGGAGAACCCACTCCCATTAAATATCTTGGCTTATTGTTCGGAAGCAACGGTGTTGTAAATTCAAGCACACGGTTCATGACATCCTTTGGCTCACCAACAGACAAACCACCAACTGCATAGCCTGGGAAATCAAGAGAAACAAGGTCTTTCGCACTTTGCTTTCTAAGTTCCTCATATTCTCCTCCTTGAACAATTCCGAAGAGACCTTGGTCATTTGGACGCTGATGAGCATTTAAGCATCTCTCAGCCCATCTAGACGTTCTTTCTACTGACTTCTTCATATAATCAAATGTTGCAGGGAAAGGAGGACATTCGTCAAATGCCATCATAATATCAGAGCCAAGGGCATTTTGGATTTCCATCGCTTTTTCAGGAGATAAAAAGAGCTTATCTCCGTTAAGATGATTTCGGAAGTGAACGCCTTCCTCTTCAATTTTGCGGAACTCACTTAAACTAAAGACTTGGAATCCACCTGAATCTGTTAAAATGGCGCGATCCCAATTCATAAATTTATGAAGTCCGCCCGCTTCTTTGACAATTTCATGTCCAGGGCGTAACCATAAATGATACGTGTTGCTTAAGATAATTCCTGCACCCATTTGTACTAATTCTTCAGGGGACATCGTTTTAACTGTCGCAAGTGTCCCTACTGGCATAAATACAGGTGTTTCAAAAGAACCATGTGGCGTATGTACGCGTCCAAGTCTAGCACCTGTTTGTTTACATGTTTTAATTAATTCATAACGTATTGCTGTCAATCTTCCGTACCTCCTGGCTTCTTTTAGAAGCTCTTAAATAATAGCTTTTTATACGAAATAACCTAAATAATTAACATCGCATCGCCAAAACTGAAGAAACGATACTTTTCCTCGACCGCTGTATTATAGGCGTTTAACACATGTTCTCGTCCTGCTAAAGCACTCACTAACATAATGAGTGTTGATTTTGGCAAATGAAAATTCGTAATCATCCCATCAATCGCTTTAAATTCATAGCCTGGATAAATAAAAATACTTGTCCATCCACTGGCCGCAACAAATTTCCCATCATGTGCACTCGCAATCGTTTCTAATGTTCGCGTGGAGGTTGTTCCTACAGTAACTATTCTTCCCCCATTTGCACGTATCTCATTAAGCAAGCTCGCTGTCTCTTCTGATACTTGATAGAATTCAGCATGCATTTCATGCTCATCAATATCATCCACACTTACAGGACGGAATGTACCAAGCCCTACATGCAACGTAATAAAAGCAATATGTACGCCCATTTCCTTCAACTCTTCTAAAAGAGCTTCTGTAAAATGTAGTCCTGCAGTTGGTGCAGCTGCTGACCCCCGCTCCTTTGCATAAACGGTTTGATAGCGGTCTTTATCCTCAAGCTGTTCCTTTATATAAGGTGGGAGAGGCATCTCACCTAAAGCTTCTAGCACTTCGTAAAAGATTCCCTCATAACGAAACTTAAGGAGACGGCCACCATGTTCCTTTTCCCCAACACAAATAGCGGAAAGAAGACCATTACCGAATGTAATAACGGAACCTTCCTTAATCCGCTTCGCTGGTTTCACAAGAGTTTCCCACGTATCTCCTTCGACCTGCTTTAAAAGAAGCACTTCAATTTTTGCACCTGTGTCTTCTTTCTCGCCGAATAGCCTTGCAGGTAAAACTCTCGTATCGTTTAGAACAATACAGTCTCCCGCACGCAAATAGTTTTTTACATTTTTAAAAATCTCATGTTCAATTTGACCAGTTTCTTTGTTTAAAACCATTAATCTGCTGCTTGTACGATCTTGCAGCGGAGTTTGCGCAATCAATTCTTCTGGCAAATGAAAATCAAATAAATCTACCTTCAATGATGTCACCCTGTTTCTAGTAAATAGCTGCTAAATATTTTTTATTGCGTCGGTAATTCCATTTGGAAATGTTGATAGACGAGGTCTGTTACCATGCGCCCTCGAGGCGTTCGTTGCAGAAAACCAATTTGTAATAAATATGGCTCATATACATCCTCAATGGTTGTCGATTCTTCTCCAATTGTGGCAGCAATCGTTTCTAAACCTACTGGACCACCACGAAATTTCTCAATGATCCCTCTTAATAATTTATGGTCAATATGGTCTAAGCCTAAACGGTCGACCTGAAGAAGCTCCAACGCCTCCTGTGCCAATTGATGGTCAATCGCCCCATTGCCACGAACCTGGGCAAAATCACGGACTCTTCTTAATAGACGATTCGCGATCCTTGGGGTTCCCCTTGATCGTCTCGCAATTTCCACTGCCGCTTGAGGTTCAATTTCCACTTCATAAACCTCAGCCGTCCGAATGACAATCTCCCTTAATTGTTCTTCACGATAATACTCTAATCTACTTAATACACCAAATCGGTCACGGAGAGGGGCAGATAAGGCTCCCGCTCTTGTGGTCGCTCCGACAAGTGTGAAAGGAGGAAGATCCAAACGAACGGATCTCGCACTAGGACCCGTACCAATTACGATATCTAGACAAAAATCCTCCATTGCTGGATAAAGAACTTCCTCAATCGAACGTGGTAGTCGATGAATCTCGTCAATGAATAGGACATCGCCTGGCTCTAATGCAGTTAAAATCGCAGCCAAATCGCCTGGTCGTTCAATCGCTGGACCAGCAGTCGTTCGAATATGAACACCCATCTCATTCGCAATAATCGTAGCTAACGTCGTTTTCCCAAGTCCTGGCGGGCCATATAGTAAAACATGATCCAATGTTTCTTTTCGTAGCTTCGCAGCTTGAATAAACACTTCGAGATTTTCTTTTACTTTATCTTGCCCAATATATTGTCTAAGGGTTTGAGGACGTAAGCTTTGTTCAAGGGAGAGTTCCTGCATATCTGCCTCACCTGAAACAATCCGTTCATCCATTCTCGTCACCCCTTTCGTAGGTTTCCATTTTAGTTCAGATTTACGCTCTTCTTATCGATCAGCGTAATAATTTTTGTAATCCCAATTTTATGTATTGATCGGTCGATAAAGATTCCTTTTGTAGAGCTGGTTCAATCTTCTTGAGTTCTTTTTCAGAATATCCTAATGCCTTCAGAGCCAACATTGCTTCTTCCAGCTCTTGATTCGTAGCTTGAACCGTTCTTTCGCCTCTTTCTGGCGCAAATAAATCTGGGAAGAAATCAGGTACGACATTTTGAAGCTTCCCTTTTAGATCCAGAATCATTTGTCTAGCAGTTTTCTTCCCAACACCAGGGAACTTCACTAGGAAAGCCTCGTCTTCATTTTCAATCGCGTCAACTACCTGCTCTGGTTCGCCTGATGCTAGAATAGCTAAAGCACCTTTTGGTCCAATTCCAGAAACATTTAGTAATTTTGTAAAAAGTGTTTTTTCTTGTCGAGATTGAAAGCCATATAACGCCATGACATCTTCACGGACATAATGATATGTATATACCTTTGCTTCTTGGCCTTGATCCTTTGAATAAATAAACGGATTTGGCGTCATAATTTGAAACCCAATCCCGTTCGTTGCTAGTACTATATATTCAGGTCCTACAAAATCAACCTTACCTTCGATAAACTCAAACACTGCATTCGCCCCTCTATTTTGCTGTACCCCATTGTACCATACATTCGGTTTGGCATAAAGAAACTAAAGTGTTCATAGGAGCGTGTGCACAAAATAAAAAGAACCGATTTACTCGGTCCCTAATTTGCCTGTTTATCTAAAGTATAATGTTTAAATGTTTCTAGCACTTCAACATAACGATCCTTATTTTTTATCCGTATTCCTTTTTTCAATTCCTCTTGCTTTTTGCTTTCAAGCTTTCCCATATCTAATTGAAAAAAAGTATGGATGATTTTCGATGTTTGTGGCCTGCCATTAAAAATTGTTAAGGTACCATCACTAGATATGCCAAAATAGCCATTCGTTTTTAACAGGGGAGAGATATCATCGACATATTCACGAAAAACCACTTTGTTCTCCGTCATGTCAATTAACTCCCAGTCCTCATATTTAGCCCAAAAATCTTCCATCGACCAAATCGTTTCACTGACTATTTCTTGGCTATATTCTCCATCTAAGTACATTCTTTCTAAGACAACCTGTACTTCGATAGGGTCAAACTGCATCGTTTCTTTTACATCATTCATTTGCCCGTGAACTGGCACACTATATTCAAATCCAATGAATAGAATAGCAAAAATTATAGAAATAATAGACCTTTTGTTTAGCACATTGGTCACCTCGTTTAGCGCCTGTTTTGGCCAAATTCATTTTAAAAACTCCAATACTATTGTGACCATTTTTACAAAAAATATCCTTTTTACGAGAATGATTTTGTAAAAGAAAGAAGCCAGCTCTTTTTACGGCTGACTTCTTCTTTCTAGCGATTATTGTTGATGGACTTAAAGATATTATCAATTTCCTCATTAACCATATCTTTTGGGCCACCTTCACGTAGATCATTATCTAGCGTGCGAATTCGGCTATACGTACTGTCATCCGTAGCAATAGTAAGAGATTTCCCCTTTAAATGAGGACTTACCGCATCCTCGATAGAAGCCTTTGTTTCATTAACACGGCCTTGATCCTCGAGCACGGCTGCAACAAGTACTTGATCACCATGGATAAGTGCTCTCGCATCTCCCACATTCACAACGGAAGCTGCAGTTGCACCGATCTTTTTGGCCAAATCTCCATTATAGTTTGTATAATATGCACTTCTTGCCCCACCATTTAGATTATTTAAATGGCCATGATAATTTCGATCACTGCGACTAAACAAAGTATCCCTATACTTACCGTCGGGTGCTGACTCATTATTGACACCTCTTAAGGTGCTTTCTTCACCTTCTCCTCCTAAGGTATGGTCCATTAATTCTGTTGCAGGACCGTCGTTATCTTCATTGATCCAATCTGTGTTTCCTCCACTTTCCTCATGATGTTCATTTGAATAATAACCCATTGGGAGTGGTGAATTGTTATCCCCATTAGTAGCTTCATCATTATTTCCACATGCTGCAAGCCCTAGCGCAATAAGAACTGTGGCCGGAACAATTATCTTTTTTTGCATTGAAAATGACCCCCCTTACACGAGATAAGAGCATAACCAATGCTCTCTATTAGAGTGTGAGGGTTATTCATTTTTCATTCTGTCAGTTACGACCATTCTTTGGATTTGATAAAAAAATTGTCGCCTTGCACTAAATTGACTAACTGTGAAATCAAGCAATTGTCGCACGAATTCTGGTTTATCATATTGCTTATCTCGAATCAAACGATTCCACTCGCGCAAGATATCCGTCGGAAAAGCTAAGCCATACAGAAAAAACTTCTCGTTCAGGAATGGCTTCATTTTTTCAAAATGAGTAAGTTCTTGGATTGACCAATCGATAGAAGGCAGAATTCGATTCGCGTATTGGAGATAATCGATCCGTCGATTTCCGATTGATATCAAATCAAAATCGATTAAATATAACTCTCCTGTCTTAGACCGAATAAAGTTATGGTGGGCAAGATCCCCATGCAATACCACTACCGATTCAGCATTGATAGAAGCCCACTCTCTTTCTACACCTTCCAGAGCCCAAGCTGACCACGCAAGCAATTCGTGGAGCATCTCTTCTTTTACGAATAATTTGATGACAGAGAGATTGTTTATAAATTCGGTAACACGGCTTCTCCATTTATGGACAAGAGGGAATTTTTCAAGAGTAGTATGCGTGACCATTCTTTCAGTTGATTGATGAAATTTTGATAAAAGAGTTAAACCGTCCTGCCTATCTTTTGGATTATTGAAGTTGAAAGGATTCATTGATGGAGGAATATACTCCAAGCATCCATAATATACTTTTTCAAAAAATAATGGTTCACGTTCTTCAAAAAGAAAAGAATATGTGTGATGAAAACCCGCTTTCTTTAAATCCGCTAATAATAATTGCTGTTTGATTAGTTGATCAAAAGACCGAAAGCTTTTTAATATAAATGGTCCAAGCGAACTTTCAACTAAATAAATTTTTCTTCCGAATGGTTTTATGTACTCGATTTCCCATGGCAACTGATTATCTAAATAAGAGAAGAGACGATTCAATAAAAAATCGTCTCCGGTATGATTAATCATCAAAATCTTCACTTTGAGGAAGATTTCCTGTCGGACTATATGGATTCATATATGGATTGCCGACGAATGGTTGTGGATAGACTGGAGCTCCACTCCATCCATAATTACTAGGGCCATACGTACCTAATAATCTTGGGCCTCCACATCCACAGTCATCCATAGGACCTTGGAATGCACCTGCTACTCCTGGCATCATCGGCATGTTTGGTCCTTGGTAGGCTCCTGCGACATTTGGCATTTGTGGCATATTTGGACCCTCGTACGCTCCCATTACTCCTGGCATATTTGGCATGTTTGGACCTTGGTGAGCTCCCATTACCCCTGGCATATTTGGCATATTTGGACCTTGGTGAGCTCCCATTACTCCTGGCATCATTGGCATATTTGGTCCTTCGTATGCTCCCATTACTCCTGGCATATTCGGCATGTTTGGACCATGGTATGCTCCCATTACTCCTGGCATATTTGGCATGTTTGGACCTTCATACGCTCCCATTACTCCTGGCATATTTGGCATGTTTGGACCTTCATATGCTCCCATTACCCCTGGCATATTCGGCATATTCGGGCCTTCGTATGCTCCCATTACTCCCGGCATATTTGGCATGTTTGGACCTTCATACGCTCCCATTACTCCTGGCATATTTGGCATGTTTGGACCTTCATACGCTCCCATTACTCCTGGCATATTTGGCATGTTCGGGCCTTCGTGTGCTCCCATTACCCCTGGCATCATCGGCATATTTGGGCCTTCGTATGCTCCCATTACCCCTGGCATCATCGGCATATTTGGGCCTTCGTATGCTCCCATTACTCCCGGCATATTTGGCATATTCGGACCTTCGTATGCTCCCATTACTCCCGGCATATTTGGCATATTCGGGCCTTCATGTGCTCCCATTACTCCCGGCATGTTTGGCATATTCGGTCCTTCGTGTGCTCCCATTACCCCTGGCATCATTGGCATATTTGGTCCTTCATACGCTCCAGCTACTTCTGGCATCATTGGCATATTTGGTCCTTCATACGCTCCAGCTACTCCTGGCATTGGGTACATTGGTTGTGGAAATGGATGATGGTGGTGAAAAGCCGGTAATTGCCCTGGACCTGGCATTACTGGCGACACCGGGAATAAGTGAGCTGGGTAAGGTGGATATGGGTAAGGTGCTTGCATCATTGGTGATACTTGTGGCATTGCTGGCATATTTGGCATATTCGGACCTTCATGTGCACCCATGACCCCTAACGGTTGATTCGGCATAAATGGTGAAGATTCTTCATAATCACTTTCTACTCCAGGCATATTCGGATAATTAGGTTGGTCAAAGGCTCCTTGTACCTGCGGAAACGGTTGATTAGGGACTCCTGCACCTTGCATTGCTGGGGAAACAGGATAAAATGGTTTATTTGGATACATCGGGTGTTGGGTACCTCCCTTGATTGGCTGTTCTTCTTCCATCGCAGCCTTTTGTTTTGGTTCGTATGGCTTTATTTCTGGCATAATATTTGTTGCTTTCGGCGCTGGCTTTGGTGCTGCGTTAATATTAGCCATATTCATCGTAAAATAATTATTAATATCGATTTCTGGAAGAATCGGCTTTGGCATTTTTGGTACAAACGGTTTTTTAGCAACCTCTACTTTTGGCGCTTCTACATTCGGTGCTTTTTGAACCGGCGCAGGTGCTTGCTCTTGGATAGGTGCTTCCTTTTGCTGTTCTTTCACGAATGGTAGCTGCTGTTCTTTCTTTACGCCCATATTAATTTTTGTTTCTTTGCCGCTAATGGTAGCCTCTTTTGTTACGCTTCCACTTGCAGTCGGAACTTTTATTTTCATACCGGGCATAATCATATCAGGATTACTGAGCTGGGAATTCATTTTTTTCAGCTCTTCAAAATTCACGCCATATTTCTTGGCGATTTTCCAAAGAGTATCCCCTTTCTGTACGATATGGATCTTCACGCTGTCTTCCCTCCTATGCAAATGTCCATATATTGTATGATGATGTAGGTAAATTGCTAATAATCTTCAAAAAAACTTATGCTTTGCCGAGAAAAATTATGATATTACATATGGGAACTTTTTCTAAATGAGTCGAAAAAAATCAGAATTCCATTCGAATTGGTCGACCTGTCTAATGATCTACGTTAAACTTTAAATATAAGGATAAAAAAGGGTGAGTTACGTTGAAGGGAAAAAAAATTCTAGGTGAAGAAAGAAGAGAGTTCATCTTAAATTTACTTAAAACAAGTAGAGAGCCTCTTACTGGGAGTGAATTAGCCACTAGAACCAATGTCAGCAGACAAGTCATTGTTGGAGATATCACTCTCTTAAAGGCGAAAAATGAACCAATCATTGCAACGAGTCAAGGGTATATTTATATGAGCCAACCTTCTAACTTTAAGAAATTCGAACGGATCATTGCCTCTTCCCATCCACCGGAAAAAGCAGAAGAGGAATTACTCCTGTTAGTGAATCATGGTGTAACAGTAGTAGATGTTAAAATTGAACATTCTGTTTACGGAGACCTAACTGCTTCGATCATGGTCTCTACTCCACAGGAAGTCGAACATTTTGTAGAAAAAATCAAAACTACAAAAGCGTCCTATCTATCAGAATTAACGGAAGGTATTCATCTTCATACGATTTCAGCTCCTTCTGAAGAAACATTGGACAAGGCTGTAGAAGCCCTTAGAGAAAATGGATTTTTGATTGAATAGACGAATGAGCAAGTCATAAAAACTAAGAGAAGCCATCCCAACGGGACAGCTTCTCTTAGTTTTTATTAAGATGGTAATAAGGATAGCTACCTAACACTTCAACTGTACAGCCTAGCGCTTCTAACTCTGCAATTGCACCCGGAATTAGGACATCATCCATGCTCATTTCTATATCTATAATGAAGAAATAATTGCCTAATCCCGTTTTAGTTGGACGGGATTCAATTTTAGATAAATTCAGCTTTCTCCAAGCAAATGCTGATAAAACTTGGTGAAGAGCTCCAGATCGGTCGTCCTCTGATAAGGTAATCATCAAAGTCGTTTTGTTACCTGCAACCTGTAACTTTTGGTCCACCATTTCAAGTGGTTGCTTGGCTAAAACAATAAATCGTGTATGATTGAAATCAAAATCATGAATATCCGCCTTCGCAATCGTTAATCCATATTCCTGTGCGGCTAGCTCATTAGCAATGGCAGCAGCCTTTATTTCTGGATGCTCCAGAACATATTTTGCTGCCGCTGCTGTAGAAGTAACACTAATTCTTTTCATACCCTTACATTGATTGTGAAGAAATTTATGACACTGAGCAATGGCATGAGAATGACTGTAAATAACCTCAATCTCTCGCCAATCGTCCTGATGATTAGGATGAACCATTAAATGCTGTCGAATCGGAGCTGTTACTTCCGCTAAAATAGGAAGCTTCATTTCATGAATTAAGTAATCCAGTGTAATATTGACCGAACCTTCAAGTGCATTTTCTAACGGTACCACACAAGCATCTACTTCGTCTTTTATAACAGCATCCAGGCAATCTGGAATCGTAATATAGGGAATACCTTCATCATTCGGAAAAAGTTCACGTACTGCAATATCTGTAAACGTTGCATTCGGACCTAAAAAAGCTATTTTCATTATGCCTTTCCTCCCCTGAAGCTCATCCTTTTCTATTTATACAGGACGCCTTTACTCTTTTATGCTCCTGAACCTAATACTTCTACATTTTCAACAAATTCAAGCTTTCTTAAGTTCGATAAAAGCTCATTAATTTCAATCGCCATCCCTGTAATATTCAAGGAAAGCGTTACTTGAGCTCTTCCTTGCAAGGGAATGGTTTGATGGATGGTTAACACATTACATCCAGCTGAAGCCACAACCCCTAATAGCTGAGAGAGAGTACCTGAACGATCCTCCAAATGAAAAAATAATGTGATTAACTTTTCCTTTACAATTGTGTGAAAAGGGAAAACCGTGTCGCGGTACTTATAAAAAGCACTGCGACTTAAATCTACCTGCTGGACTGCATCCCACACGGATTCTACTTTCTTTCGCTCGATCATTTCCTTTGCCTCAAGTGTCTTTTTCATCGCCTCAGGCAATACATCCTCACGAACCAAGTAGAATTTTTTATCTAATTTATCTTTACTCATTTTCCCCACTCCAGTACAAAACCGCAATTAATCAAGGAATTCAAATTCGTAATCTAACAATTTAACGATATCGCCATTCTTGATACCACGTTCTCTAAGGGCATCATCTATACCCATTCCTCGAAGCTGTCTTGCAAAACGGCGGACTGACTCATCTCTTGAGAAGTCTGTCATCTTGAATAGACGTTCAACTGCATCACCCGAGACAACAAAGCTGCCGTCTGGCTCTCTCGTAATGACAAATTCCTTTTGATCTGCTTCATGCTTATAAAGAACTCGATTAACCTCTGTTTCTTCCTCATGAACAAGTGGGAATTCAGGTGTTTCTTCAATTTTATCAGCAATCGCAAATAAAAGATCTCGTAAACCTTTTCTCGTCACGGCAGATATTGGAAAAATTGGATAGTCCTCTTTCAGCTGTGATTTAAATTTCTCAAGATTTTCTTCTGCTTCTGGCATGTCCATTTTATTCGCAACAATAATTTGCGGTCTTTCTGTCAGCCTTAAGTTATACTCTTTTAGTTCGTTATTGATGGCAACATAATCCTCATATGGATCTCTTTGCTCTATCGCAGCCATATCGATAACATGAACGATAACCCTTGTTCTTTCAATATGTCGTAGGAATTGGTGACCTAACCCTACTCCAGAGTGGGCACCTTCAATTAAGCCTGGTAAATCGGCCATAACGAAGCTGCGACCATCTTCGGTTTCAACCATTCCTAAGTTTGGAGCAATCGTTGTAAAATGGTAATCTGCAATTTTCGGTTTCGCAGAGGAAACAACGGATAATAAAGTTGATTTTCCTACACTTGGAAATCCTACAAGGCCGACATCAGCAAGAAGCTTCAATTCTAATACTACTTCTTTTTCAATTCCAGGCTCTCCATGTTCAGAAAGTTCAGGAGCTGGGTTAGCAGGCGTCGCAAATCTTGAATTACCTCGTCCACCACGTCCACCTTTAGCAATGATTGCTCTTTGACCATGTTCCGTTAAATCAGCAATAACTTCCTTCGTTTTTGCATCGGTCACAACTGTACCTGGTGGTACTTTGACAATCATGTCCTTCGCGTTTCGACCATGCTGATTTTTCGACATGCCGTGCTCACCACGAGGCGCTTTAAAATGACGTTTGTAGCGAAAATCCATTAATGTTCTAAGACCTTCTTCTACTTCAAAAACAACGTCTGCACCCTTTCCGCCGTCACCACCAGCTGGGCCACCTTTTGGTACATATTTTTCACGACGAAACGCGACCATTCCATTGCCGCCATCTCCGCCTTTAATATATATTTTAACCTGATCTACAAACATTTTTGTTCCTCCCGTCGGCAGTAGCTAATTAATTCATGAATCATCACATGACGAGAATCCACCATTACTCATTGATATGGTAAAAATACTTCAAGTGATAGCTCTTGTTCTGAAAGCTCATGCACTTTATTTCCTATGGATGATTGCTGTTGTAAAAACTGTTTAACTTGCTCTTTGTCTGTTATTATTCCTCTAAAATCAAAAAAGAAACCGATGCCAGATGGTTGTCTTTCAATCGTCACAGACAAATGATTTTCGTGAAAAGCTTTAATGCAATTATCTAATTCTTCCAGAAATGCAATTGTCCAATTAGCAAGTAGCTCATCATTAATATGACTACTTGTTGAACCATGTAGGTCTTCTATAATTTCAAATTCAAGGTGAATGGAATGACTTTCCCAATTATATGTAAGAAGCAATGCTGCAAACTGAGGAATGTTAAGGTTGGATAGCTTCGTTTCTTGCCTAGTCTCATCCACGATTTCATTAATAATCTCTTTGACGCGGTCGATTTTGTTTAAAGAAAGATTCCCTTTTATCAATTGAATTTTATTTAGCCAATCATGTCGAGTATGTCGCAATAGCTCAACAGTGTCCCAATCTTTTTTCATACAAAGCACTCCTAAGTATAACTGCCTTCTTCTTGCTAGTATATCAAAAAAAATCAGTATATAGGCTAGTTTTCAGATTCGTTTTTATGATATCCGTCAAAAATAAATTTTTCGCCCTGACTCGTAACTGCAAAAATGGGGGTATTTCGGTCTTAAAACAGATATATCGGTCTAAAATCGAATTTATCGGTCTAAACACCAAATTTATCGGTCTAGGCAGTCTAACGCCTCTTCACGTCCATAAAAGCTAAAAAAACTCTAACCAAAGCGGTTAGAGTTTTTAAAGACTTAAGCTTCTTGAGCTACTGGGTAGACGCTCACTTGCTTACGGTCACGTCCTAGGCGTTCGAATTTAACGACACCATCCACTTTCGCGAATAGAGTATCGTCTCCTCCTTTACCTACGTTCACACCTGGATAAATCTTTGTTCCACGTTGACGATAAAGGATAGAACCACCAGTTACGAACTGACCATCTGCACGCTTAGCACCAAGGCGCTTAGAGATTGAGTCACGACCGTTCTTTGTAGAACCTACTCCCTTTTTAGAAGCGAAAAACTGAAGATCTAATCTTAACATTACTATTCCACCTCCTACTTTTTGAAGGTTATTTTTATATATTTCCCATAATCTCTTTCAATCGTCTGTAAAGACACGATCATCCCTTCAAGCAATAGCTGTACCTTCTCTTGTACGTCTTCTGGGAGATTATCCGGAATGACGCAGCGGAGAAAGCCTGATTCTCCTTGCTCGATTTCTGGCTCCACTCCAGTTAGTGCGATAATGGAATTAATCGCTCCAAAGGAAATGGCAGAAGCTCCTGCACAAACAATGTCATTGCCATTGTTGGCAAAGAGGGCATGACCACTAATAGTAAACGATTGTACTCGTCCAGATTCAGTACGATAAATCGTTGTTTGAATCATCTTAAACCGCCTTACGCGTTGATTTTTTCAATAACAACTTTAGTGTATGGCTGACGATGACCTTGCTTCTTGTGATAGTTTTTCTTCGCTTTGTATTTGAAAACAATGATCTTCTTAGCGCGACCTTGCTTTTCAACTTTAGCTGTTACAGAAGCTCCTTCTACAACAGGGCTACCAACTTTAACGTTTTCGCCACCAACGAATAAAACCTTATCAAATGTAACTGTTTCGCCTGCTTCAGCGTTTAGCTTTTCAATGTAGATAGCTTGACCTTCTTCTACTTTGATTTGCTTACCACCAGTTTCGATAATTGCGTACATGAACTGCACCTCCTCTTAGACTCAGACTCGCCATTTCAGGTGTTTTCAAAAAGAAAAGCTTTAAGACCTGGTCTGTGCGGTTGTAGCACGGGTGCGCTACAAACATAACATGAAAATATTATCATAGACCGACTATAAGTGTCAATAATAATTCCAGAGCACTCCTAATTCGTCTTCTGCTCTAAATCCTTTATTATACCTAGCTGTCTAATCAAATAGTAAGGTTTAGGTGCTTCTTGGATGGTAAAAAAGATTTTCATCCCAATGATTTCTTCCATCGTTTTCTGATGAATACTGCTTTCACCAGAAAAAATATTTCTTACTTCGTCCGTTGTTTCAATTAAAATAGCTTCTTCGTCTTTCCCTCTTTGCTCCAGCAATTCGCGCTCCATTTGATAGGCAACCGAATCAGGGCTTAACACCTTTCCGAGGCCCTCACAAGTGTTACACGAAGTCATCAAGCTTTCTGAAATAGATACTCTTGTCTTCATTCTTGTTAACTGTAAAATGCCGAGTGGAGTAAATCCAACCATTCTCGTTCTCCGCTCATCCTTCCTTAGAACATTTTCCAATTTTCGTTTCACTTGCTCTCGCGCTTTTAAATCGACCATGTCAATAAAATCTATAAGGATAATTCCCGCTAAATCACGAATTCGAATTTGCCGAGCAATTTCTTCTGCAGCCAACTCATTCGTTTTTAGAACCGTATCCTTCAATTGATTTTTTCCTGAAAACTTCCCAGTATTCACATCAATAATCGTTAACGCTTCAGCTTCATCGAAAACCAAATAGGCGCCATTCTCTAAAGGAACAACCGAGTTTAATGCTTTTTCAATTTCATGCTCTACTCGATAAGTGGAAAAAATATTTTCTTTTGCCTGATGATAGACTACTTCAATATCTGGATTCTGATTCAAAAGAGCGAGCTCTTTCTTCCAATCAAGCTGATCGACAACCACTACTCCAGCCTTCATTTGTTTCATGATTTCTGTCACTTCTGCCAAAAAGGAATTTTTCTCATAAAGAAGCCCCGGCTTTTTCATCCCTTTTGTGACAGTGAGTAATTGATCGTATTTTTCTCGTAAGCGCTGAAGATCTATCAAAGCCTCATCTTCAGTACGTTCAACAGAATTCGTTCGAAACAGAAAACCCTCGTCCTCGCTCTTTACTTGATTTCCAAATTGGCGCCACCGCTCTCGAACTTCTGAGCTCTCTATTTTTTTCGAAACTGCCACTTGCCTACCTTTTGGCATATAAACAAGGAATTCTCCGTTCAATTCAATGATTCCCGTAAGCCTTGGCCCCTTATTTCCTGTCGGGTCTTTTTCCACCTGAACAAGTAATTTCTCACCTTGATGAAGATAAGAAGAAATACTTTTATCCTCTTTCGTCACTAGAAAAGAAGAGAGCTTATCCCGATGGAGATACCCACTTTTCTCTTGACCAATATCAATAAAAGCGGCATTCATCCCAGGAAGTACTTTTTCAACCGTTCCAAAATATATGTTACCAACCATTGATTGCATCGCTGGCTGTTCAATGACCAACTTCTCGAGTACATCATTATTTAATCTTGCATATCGTTTTTCTCTTCCCAAACTATTTACAATTAATTGTTCCACTCCAAATACCCCTTATCAGCTTCATTCCTTCATTATCCGATAAGAGGATGGATTTCTCAAATCTTAATATGGATATAATAACTCGCCAACCTTTGCTGTTAATTTTTTTTCAGCAAAATAGGCATGGAGCAGCTCATTTTCATCAAGAAGTCCCGTTTCTTTCCCATCCTTCTCAATGACAATCGGATGCTTATAACCCCTTTGAAACTGTTCCAAGACATCGATCACGAGGTCATCTTCCTCGACAACAATCGGCTTAAGTTTTCGAAACTCACTCGTTTTCCCATAGTATCTTTCCATTAAAAAACGAATAAACACGTAGCGGCTTTGCTTCCATTCATAACGCAAAGTAAAAATAATAAAGGCCACAATAATCCACACATTCAAATTAACTGGTTCAACTAAAAGAATCATCAGAACAAAGATAGATAATGCAAATATGGAGATATGTAGAGTTTGTCTGAACGCTTTTGGAAAAGATTCCTTTAAAGAGAGCCACAAAAATACAAACTTTCCTCCATCCAAGGGCCAAATGGGGAGTAAATTAAAGATAAGGATCATTAAATTGAATTGGACAAAATTTGTATAAATAAAATCGGAGATTAGATTAAATTCATAAAGGAAAAATGCGACTGCCAGTAACCAAAGATGCTGAATCGGTCCAGCCAAGGTAACAATCGCTTCTTCCTTTAAAGGACGATTTCCGTGTTCATCGATTTCCGCCACACCACCAAAGGGAAGAAAGGATATCCTTTTTACTCTCCATGAAAAAAAAGAAGCTGCGACCGCATGCCCCATTTCATGAATGAAAATAATCAAAAGGAGGAGGGAGAGTTCTATAAAATGTGCAGTCACAACCGCTATTGCTACAACAACCCATAGTAATGGATGGATATAGATCTTATTTAACATGGAAAGGAAATTAGTCAAATTGTATCACCTGTATCGGGTCGATAAAATCATCCCCTTTTTTAATAGCAAAGTAAAACATCCCCTTTGTACCGTCAGCAGTATCAGATGCCAGCCCGACACTTGTCCCCTTTTTAATAGATTCATACAGACTCACATCTATCGATTGCAAGTTTCCATACCAAGTTTCACTTTTATCCGCATGCTGGATGATCACTGTTTTTCCAAAGCCATCCTCATTGCCAACATAGCGAACCCTTCCTTCACTCATCGCATTAACGGCTGCACCTTTTTCTGTCTCAATCGAAACCTTTTGCCCATTTTCTTCAAAGTCTTCCAAAATCCGAGCAGCCTCAAGGGCATATTCCTGCGTGACCTCTGCTTCATTTGCATCTTCGTTTTTCTCACTTGGAAGAAGTGCTAATGGTTTCCCAAACTGCTCTTCATACCAATCAGAAACTGCCGTAAATTGAAAATCTTGTTCCATCGATTGTGTAACAAAATTCTTTATCGGCTCTAACTTTCCCTCACCGTTCCGAAAAAGAATGGCAACGACAAGCACTAAGCAGGCAGAACCCAATATTTTAAAAATAAACATCTCCTTATTGAATAAAGGGTGACCTCCTTCTCCTGGCCCACTTTCATAAGATGAAAATTTATCAAATCCATATTTCTCTTCATCATCAACCACTAAATAGCGGTTCGCATCATTATTTCGAGAAATTCTCTCTCTTTCACGCCTCCGCTTTGCCAATCTTCTTCTGACATCATCCGCTCTAGACATGTACCCACCATTCCCTTTAACCTTTTTGTACAAGTCTATGAGTTGTCCACCTGAGATATGACAAGATTGATGAGTGAAAAGAATACTAGGCAGAGGGGCTAACAATGGAGTGAGTTAAAAGATGAAACCAGTGGAGATTGTTAGTTATAAGAAGTTGGTACTGGCTTGGCAATTATGCTTCAGTGACAGAATCACATGGAAGGAGTTAATAATTGTCAATCAAATTATATTTCATTGACTAAATCTCATAGAAAGAGACGATAGTTGTCAATCAAACCATATTTCATTTACTAAATCGCACTGAAACCTATTCAACATGGTAATCCATGCGTTTTCAGCAGAAAAATAAATCAAAAAGCTGCCCTACAAAAGGGTTAATATAAACACCTTTTCGGACAGCTCGTTTCATATAAATTATATAATTATTTAACTCCGAAAAACTTTTTGAGTTTGGAAAAGACACCTTTATCCACTTCTTCAAGCGGTTGAAGAGGAACGGATTCCCCTAGAATTCTTCGAGCAATATTACGATAAGCTATAGATGCACGACTGTTTGGATTTAAAGCAATCGGTTCACCATGATTCGATGCTCTAATCACTTCATCATCATCAGCCACAATTCCAATTAACTCAATCGATAGATGTGTCGTAATCTCATCAACATCAAGCATATCTCCGCTTTTCATCATGTGACTACGAATACGATTAATGACTAATTTCGGTGGAGCAACATTTTCCTCTTTCTCAAGAAGGCCAATAATTCTATCAGCATCTCGTACAGCCGAAACTTCAGGAGTTGTGACAACAATCGCCCGATCAGCACCTGCAACGGCATTTTTATAGCCTTGCTCTATTCCTGCTGGGCAATCGATAATAATATAATCGTACTCCTGTTTAAGAGAATCCATTAGAACCTTCATTTGCTCTGGGTTCACTGCAGACTTATCGCTTGTTTGAGCAGCTGGCAACAAATAAAGCAGATCGTCAAAACGCTTGTCCTTAACAAGAGCTTGATGGATCTTGCAACGGCCTTCAACGACATCCACTAAGTCGTAAATAATACGATTCTCAAGACCCATAACGACATCCAAATTTCTTAAACCAATATCAGTATCTACTAAACAAACTTTTTTACCTTGAAGGGCCAAAGCCGTACCAATATTAGCAGATGTGGTCGTCTTTCCAACGCCACCTTTACCAGATGTTATAACGATTGCTTCTCCCACTTTAGAATCCCCCTTCCAATCTCGTTAAATTTGGTCTTAGATGCATCAAAGCTTGTAATCTATCAATAATAATTTGGTCAGTATGATCAATATAGGCACATTCCATTTCTCGTTTCTCCTCATCTCCTGTAAAATCAGGAGATCTGCTTATTGCATCGTTAATCCTTAATTGTGTTGGCATCATAAGGGAAGCTGAGATGACCGCATTCGAATTTCCATTCGCACCTGCATGAGCAATTCCTCTTAATGCTCCCATTATAAAAACATTTCCACCTGCAACAACCTTGCCACCTGGATTCACATCGCCAATTAGCAATAAATCGCCAGGAACCTCAAGGACTTGTCCCGAGCGGATAATTCTTGCTACTGAAACAATCTCATTTTCTCGCATCATTTGCTCTGCATCTGATTTAGCCATTACATTTGAATCAATTGAGCCAACAACAAGGTTCTTCTTTTGACGGATAATGGTTTTGATTTCTTCCTGTTGCGCATCCGTTAAGAACCTATTGCCGATCTTAACACTTACAGTAATAAGAGGATGTTCTTCATTCACCCTTTGATTTTCTGTCAGTTTCTCATTCAGTTCCTTTTTTAATTTTTCATAGGAACATTGATCATCTAAATGCAATGTCAAACCGTCTTTTGTCCCTTTAATCAGGACATTTTGTGTTTTCTTCATATCAAGATGTTCACCTCATGGAAAAGCGAATTCACTTTTTTCAGTGATTTATTTTTGAAATCGATTTAATTTTTTCTATTTCATCTACGAAACATATACCACTATTCAATTCGACAAAGATAGCAAAAAGTCCTTTTTCCTAGAATCTTTTCGCGAACTTTGTTTGAAAGTTCATTTCTCTAATTTGTTCCTTATGGTAATAAACAACCTTTTTCCATTAGTCCTCTCGTAGAGAAGCTGCATATTTCTCGAAAATTCGCTTTAAAGGATAGGCAAATATAATGATAAACGCCACATTTAAGACAATCGTTGGAAATAATCTCTGATTTAAAAATAACGAAAAATCCATATTTGTCACATTGATTAAATAATTCATTTCATACACACCTAGCTCAAGTAAAACAATACTTAAAATAGAAATGACAGACACAACGACAATATTCGATTGTAGAATTCTCATTAATTTAGAAGCTATATAGGCAATTAACGGGAACATAAACAAATAAATCCCGATGATTTCCGTATAGACAACATCAAATAGAAGTCCGAATACTAAGCCATAAATCAAGCCTTGATCGCGATGGCCATACAGTGTCATAAACAAAATCACAATCATTAAGAATCGTGGAGCGAGAATTCGTTCACTATTAAAAACTTCTGCTGGAAGTGTTTGAACAAATAAACTCTCTAGGATAAAAAAGAGAATGAACAAAAGAGGAAGAAGATATTTTCTCAAAGTTCCTCCTCCTCGTCATCCACCATATCACTTAAGTTTGGTTGCATCATGTCTCTCTTCACAACCATTACATTTTGAATATCATAAAAGTTTGCTCCAGGTTTCACATAAGCAGTCTGATTCAGACCAAATTCATCAGGTTCCGTATCAACCACTTTTCCAATCGGCAATCCTTTTGGGAAGATTCCACCTAATCCAGATGTAACCACGGTTTGCTCCTTTTGGATTTTAGCATCATACGGAATACGTTTTAGTTCCAATAATTCACGCTCAACATCATAGCCTTCAATGGTACCAAAATAGGAATCGGTTCCTTGAATTTCCGCTGAGATACGATTTGTTGGATCCATCGCGGTTAAAAGCTGGATTGTCGAAGTAAATTGTTGCGTACTTTTCACTTTTCCGATGATAAAACCATTAGAAGAGACAACAGCCATGTTCTGCTCAATGCCGTTTACTTTTCCTTTATTAATGATTAAGAGCTCATGCCAACGGTCTGGATTTCGCCCAATTACCGTTGCTTGAATTGGAGAATAGGCACTTAAAGAATCCTTTTTATCC
This sequence comes from Bacillus yapensis, assembly GCF_005280205.1. Classification (GTDB taxonomy): domain Bacteria; phylum Bacillota; class Bacilli; order Bacillales; family Cytobacillaceae; genus Robertmurraya; species Robertmurraya yapensis. The sequence goes on from NZ_SUND01000003.1 coordinate 353,349, forward strand.
AATATTTCACGTAGCTCATCGTTTTCTTTTTTAAGTTGCTGAACATCTGATTCAAGCTTCGCCAATCCATCTAAACGGGACTTCAGCTCTTTATTTTCAGAATATGTATTTTGCAGATCCTTAATATTTTCAAAGACACCTTTTACATAGCTTTGGGGCTTCGAAAAGACATTTTGTATCCACCCAGTTGCATCCTTCAAAAATTGCTCAGGCACGGTTAATTCTTCTCGTTCTCTTAAAGAAAAGCCAATTAATGCCACGAGAATAATAATGCTGACAAGCAAAAGAATCAGGCGTTTATTCAGAAAGAATTGTGGCACCTGTTACACCTCATTTTTCACCATATTAATAGATACGCTCTCAAAGAAGTAAGGAGGTCACTGTACAAACTAGACAGTCCTATTCCTAAGATAAATAGTAACCTAAGTTTCAGAGGCTTACCATAGAAAGAGAGTCACGTTTTTCTAGCAACTTGCAAACTTTTTTCAAAGTAAAAATAGGGAGGAGGCATTAGATGCCGCCTCTTATTTTCTTAACGAGATTCTTTCGCTCGGTTTTTAAATAAATTGATATTGTCTAGTGCTTTACCTGTTCCAATTGCTACACAATCAAGTGGATTTTCAGCAATTAAAACTGGCATATTTGTTTCTTCACTAATTACTTTATCAAGATTACGAAGAAGCGCACCGCCACCAGTAAGAACAATACCGCGATCCATAATATCTGCCGCAAGTTCAGGTGGTGTCTTTTCTAGCGTTACTTTTACAGCATCCACAATTGCATAAACTGTATCGCGTAAAGCTCTTGAAATTTCTTCAGCTGTAATTTCGATTGTTTTAGGAAGACCAGTTAATAGGTCACGACCACGGATTTCCATGTTTTCGATTCCCTCTGGATCTCCTGCGCTTCCAACTTCTAGCTTAATCATTTCAGAGGTTCTGTCACCGATCATGAGATTGTACGTCTTTCTTATGTAGTTCACAATCGCCTCGTCCATTTCATCACCAGCTACTCGAACTGACTGGCTAGTTACAATTCCTCCAAGGGAAATGATTGCTACCTCAGTAGTTCCTCCACCGATATCGACAACCATACTGCCTGTTGGTTCCCATACAGGAAGATTTGCTCCAATAGCCGCTGCAAATGGCTCTTCAATTGTATAGGCATCTTTTGCGCCCGCCTGACGTGTTGCATCAATGACAGCACGTTCTTCTACCGCTGTGATACCTGAAGGGACACAAACCATAATATAAGGCTTACCATTAAATACGCCCTTTGATTTCGTCGCTTGGCGAATATAATATTTCATCATCGTTGCTGTTGTTTCATAATCAGCAATTACTCCATCCTTCATTGGGCGAAGTGCAACAACATTTCCAGGAGTACGTCCGATCATGTTTTTTGCGTCATTTCCGACAGCAACAATTTGCTTTGTATCAGTTTGTAACGCGACAACAGATGGTTCACGAACGACTACACCGCGTCCTTTAACATACACGAGTGTATTCGCTGTCCCTAAATCTATTCCAAGGTCTTTTGTTCCAATTCCAAACATAGTTGTATCTCCCTTTCTGAAACGAATCGTAAAGCAATCTTAAAATGCCTTGATTTAAAAGTTCATCCATGCCTCGTTTGTTATAGCATGTCTTAATTTAAATTAATAAGTAATCAAGCTCTAAAATCACAACCATTATTATAGATCAACCATACTTAAAATCATAGTGCCATTAGAGCATAAATGTTGAATCAATTTCATAATGGCTCACAAGTATCCTTTTTCCTTTAAGCTAACGAATTTATTTTCCCCAATGATTAAGTGGTCTAAGACCTCAATGCCGATGATTTTCCCTGATTCCACAAGACGCTTAGTAACTTCAATATCTTCTCTACTCGGTTGGGGGTCTCCAGAGGGATGATTATGCAGGCAAATAACGGATGCTGCAGAGCGCCGAAGTGCTTCCTTGAAGTAGGGTAAGAACCCAGTGCCTTGCTTAGTTTCCTAAGTAGGTTTCCAAGAACTCCCCCCCAAACCGTACGTACTCCTCTCAGAGTATACGGCTTTCCATTTATCAATCTAACTTCCCATT
>NZ_SUND01000040.1 GCF_005280205.1 Bacillus yapensis
GTAGGGTAAGAACCCAGTGCCTTGCTTAGTTTCCTAAGTAGGTTTCCAAGAACTCCCCCCCAAACCGTACGTACTCCTCTCAGAGTATACGGCTTTCCATTTATCAATCTAACTTCCCATTATGCAAATCGTGGTGGCATTTTACACACATTGCAATTGTTTTACGTTTTCTTGCAAGCATGAACTGTTCCCATCGCTTTTTACCTTCTAGGTTTTTGAGTTTATTTACATGGTGCATTTCTAATGGCGTGTTCTCCACTCCACACCATTCGCATTTTTCTGCCAAAAGGCGTTCAATGAGACTTGTTCTACCACCATAAATGATTGTATTTTCAATTATATCCACAGATTGTTTATTGATTTCCAAGTTTTTTTCCATTCGTTGTTCCGTAAAATAGGCAATTCTTGGACCATCCTTCGTTTTATAACGTATACCAAATTTCCCGTTTATCGAAAATTTTCTAATGATTTTACTAACGGTGCTTTTATATTTACTGGCATACGTTTTAATCATGCTGTATTTCATTGTTTGGCGGAAAGATTGAAGGACATGTGCATTGCTTGCCAAACGGTAGTAGTTATATAATCCTTCAATTTCTGCATTGTATGTTCGAAGGATTTCTAAATCATCCAGATGTACCAAGTACGGACGATGAACAGGTTTCCAACCATTAGTATTGCCAATTTTTAGGGCACCTAAATCGATGAGTTTTTTGATATATTTCTCGTGTGGTACGAATAGCTTTGTTTGGTAGTTGAACTTTCGTTTTTTCGTACCATTTGGCATCTTCATTCTATGCCAATCCCTCGCTACTCGTATATCATACCCTAGGAATCTAGCGTTTTTCTCACTATGAGTGATCAACGTCTTTTCAGCACTCAATTCTAATTTGAGTTTATCTGCAAGGTAGTCTGTTAAATCTTTCTTGATTTCTTCGGCTTCTTTTTTACTACCAATCACACCGATGATAAAATCATCTGCATATCTTACATATTTCATTCGACGATAGTTTGGGTCAAAAAGGTCTTTGCTGTCATGACTTTGTAATTCCTTATACAAAGCTTTTAATTCGAAAAGCCTTACAGCTTTTTCCTCTTTGGTAAGTCGTTCCCAATCACGTTTATTTTTACTTTTACGATAGTTAATCTTTGATGCTAGGTTGAGGTAGACAATGTTATGTGTTCGTTTTTCACCTCTGTTATAGTCCAATGCAAACTTTTCTATATATTTATCTAATTCATGCAGATAAATATTCGATAATAACGGACTAATGATACCACCTTGAGGAGTTCCGCTATAGGTTTTATGAAAAACCCACTCTTCTACATAGCCTGCTCTAAGGAATTTCCAAATTAAATTAATTAATTTCTCATCCCTAATGCGTTTTCGTAAAAGTTCAATTAATATGTGATGGTCAATATTATCAAAGAAGCCTTTTATATCACCTTCGATAAACCATCTCGTACCTGTAAAAGTATTGCGAATTTCTTTTAAAGCTGTGTGACAGCTACGATTTGGTCTGAAACCGTGTGAATGATTTGAGAATTGTGGTTCATAGATGCTCTCTAAAATTCGCCGAACAACTTCTTGCACTAACTTATCCTCAAAAGTTGGAATTCCCAATGGTCGTGATTTACCATTTTTCTTTGGGATATATATTCTTCGTGATGGTTTAGGCTGATATGACTGCTCTTTTAGCTTTTCAATTAGACGCTCGATTCTTTCTAAGCTCATTCCATCGATTGTGTCTTTATCAATACCCTTTGTATTACTACCTTTATTCGGGTAGAGTTTGGCATAGGCTTCTAAATAAAACTCGGTATTATACAAATTCCGATATAATCTTTCAAATACATACGTTCCATCTTGTGCTTTGGAAGTTAGACTGCTTAATACTACTTTTGGATTTCTCATAGAGCCTCACGCTCCTTCCCAATTTGGTATTAAACTAGATAAACTGCTCTCCTTCGCCATGTAATAGGCTTTCCCTATCTCAGACTACTACGAGAGCTCCGTTGCCTTATCAGATATTCAGCATCATCTTTCTTGCCTTTCAGCTTGAAATTTGTCACCTTATTAGGCATTATGCATAGCTGTATTAACAGCGTTCTGACTTAGGCAATCCCCATTTAGACATTTAGAAACATAGCATTTCATAGTTTCGGATGTGATTTTCACTCGTTTCTTCTATATAGAAGATGGATGAAGTAGTATCACTTCATATTTCTCGAAGTTTTTAAGAAACATGCATACTTCGCACAGCGTAAGTCGCTACCTCCCGCTGAAGGTCCCCGTAGTCCTCCTTGAGCTATCATTCAAGCAATTCAGCTTTCATCCTTATCTATGAATTTCATCTCGCCATTCAGTCGTGCCTTGGTAACTAGACAACTTATGGCTTTGCCAACATGCTACACTCCCCGCTCGGTTTCCCTTACGGATAAGTTGGCTGATGATAGGGTAAAGATTGTGATATCTCCCTACTGCTTTGCTAAAGCAGATTTCCTAAATGCCCTTATGGGCGCAC
>NZ_SUND01000041.1 GCF_005280205.1 Bacillus yapensis
AGAGGTGCGGGTTAGAATTTCAATACAGCCAGAGTAGTATCCCACCGACGCCTCCACCGAAGCTAGCGCTCCGGCTTCTCAGGCTCCTACCTATCCTGTACAAGCTGTACCAAAATTCAATATCAGGCTACAGTAAAGCTCCACGGGGTCTTTCCGTCCTGTCGCGGGTAACCTGCATCTTCACAGGTACTATAATTTCACCGAGTCTCTCGTTGAGACAGTGCCCAGATCGTTACGCCTTTCGTGCGGGTCGGAACTTACCCGACAAGGAATTTCGCTACCTTAGGACCGTTATAGTTACGGCCGCCGTTTACTGGGGCTTCAATTCAGAGCTTCGCTTGCGCTAACCCCTCCTCTTAACCTTCCAGCACCGGGCAGGCGTCAGCCCCTATACTTCGCCTTGCGGCTTCGCAGAGACCTGTGTTTTTGCTAAACAGTCGCCTGGGCCTATTCACTGCGGCTTTTCAAGGCTATTCACCCTAAAAAGCACCCCTTCTCCCGAAGTTACGGGGTCATTTTGCCGAGTTCCTTAACGAGAGTTCTCTCGCACACCTTAGGATTCTCTCCTCGCCTACCTGTGTCGGTTTGCGGTACGGGCACCTGTTTTCTCACTAGAGGCTTTTCTTGGCAGTGTGGAATCAGGAACTTCGGTACTATATTTCCCTCGCTATCACAGCTCAGCCTTCACGGTAAGCGGATTTTCCTGCTTACCAGCCTAACTGCTTAGACGCACATATCCAGCAGTGCGCTTACCCTATCCTCCTGCGTCCCCCCATCGCTCAAACAAAAACGAGGTGGTACAGGAATATCAACCTGTTGTCCATCGCCTACGCCTTTCGGCCTCGGCTTAGGTCCCGACTAACCCTGAGCGGACGAGCCTTCCTCAGGAAACCTTAGGCATACGGTGGATGGGATTCTCACCCATCTTTCGCTACTCATACCGGCATTCTCACTTCTAAGCGCTCCACCAGTCCTTCCGGTCTAGCTTCAACGCCCTTAGAACGCTCTCCTACCACGGATATCGTAGATATCCATCCACAGCTTCGGTGATACGTTTAGCCCCGGTACATTTTCGGCGCGGGGTCACTCGACCAGTGAGCTATTACGCACTCTTTAAATGGTGGCTGCTTCTAAGCCAACATCCTGGTTGTCTAAGCAACCCCACATCCTTTTCCACTTAACGTATACTTTGGGACCTTAGCTGGTGGTCTGGGCTGTTTCCCTTTTGACTACGGATCTTATCACTCGCAGTCTGACTCCCACGCTTAAGTACTTGGCATTCGGAGTTTGTCTGAATTCGGTAACCCGATGAGGGCCCCTAGTCCAAACAGTGCTCTACCTCCAAGACTCGTTATTCGTGAGGCTAGCCCTAAAGCTATTTCGGAGAGAACCAGCTATCTCCAAGTTCGATTGGAATTTCTCCGCTACCCACACCTCATCCCCGCACTTTTCAACGTGCGTGGGTTCGGTCCTCCATTCAGTGTTACCTGAACTTCAACCTGGACATGGGTAGATCACCTGGTTTCGGGTCTACGACTACATACTAATGCGCCCTATTCAGACTCGCTTTCGCTACGGCTCCGTCTCTTCAACTTAACCTCGCATGCAATCGTAACTCGCCGGTTCATTCTACAAAAGGCACGCTATCACCCGTTAAAGGGCTCTAACTACTTGTAGGCACACGGTTTCAGGATCTCTTTCACTCCCCTTCCGGGGTGCTTTTCACCTTTCCCTCACGGTACTGGTTCACTATCGGTCACTAGGGAGTATTTAGCCTTGGGAGATGGTCCTCCCTGCTTCCGACGGGATTTCTCGTGTCCCGCCGTACTCAGGATACACTCAAGAGGGAACAAGGTTTCAACTACAGGGTTGTTACCTTCTTTGACCAGCCTTTCCAGACTTGTTCGTTTACCTCGTTCCTTTGTAACTCCGTATAGAGTGTCCTACAACCCCAAGAGGCAAGCCTCTTGGTTTGGGCTAATCCCGTTTCGCTCGCCGCTACTCAGGGAATCGCGTTTGCTTTCTCTTCCTCCGGGTACTTAGATGTTTCAGTTCCCCGGGTCTGCCTTCAATACCCTATGTATTCAGGTAAAGATATCATCCCATTACGGATGATGGGTTCCCCCATTCGGAAATCTCCGGATCAAAGCTTACTTACAGCTCCCCGAAGCATATCGGTGTTAGTCCCGTCCTTCATCGGCTCCTAGTGCCAAGGCATCCACCGTGCGCCCTTCATAACTTAACCTATGATT
>NZ_SUND01000042.1 GCF_005280205.1 Bacillus yapensis
GTCCCTTGGTATAGATGCGAAATCCTCTGACAAAAAAACAGGGGTTAAATCCTCTGTAAGCCTTTATTTTCAAGGCCTGTAGCAGGTTCGAAAAGTGCCGCGAATAATCACCGTTGAGCCGTAGGCGAATAAGGCAGGCGGGGAAGTAGCGGCGGTAGGCCTACTTCACACATCCTGCCCATTTGATGCCTTTTTTTACGCCGGGAATGGTTGCGACTTGAGTGCCATTTTTGTGCATCTGTCCTGTCGTTTTCCCGCTCTTATCCTGCTGTTTTCCTGCATTCGCCATTGCTCGATGCCGCTTCCCGGCGTTCAACCTTCCTTGTCGGTGTCCATATCGTTGACAGGTGTCCACCTTCGGGCCACACTAAAATCCAAAGTGTCCACCGGAGAATGTCATGCCAACCATCAAGCCTCGCGTCCAGGTCACGTTAGAGCCTGAAACTCATGTGGTGATAGATCGTCTAGCAACCCTTCAGGGTCGCTCAAGGGGGGCTGTGATCGCTGACATGCTCGATTCTATAGTTCCGGCGCTTAATCGCACTGTCGCGCTTCTGGAGGCCGCTAAGGAGGCTCCACAGCAGATTAAGGATGGTTTGCGCCGTGTGGTTGAGGATGTGCATCAGGATCTTGTGTCGGTCGCGGGGCAGTCTACGGGGCAGCTCGATATGCTCCTTTCGGGGTTCAAAAAAGAGGCGGTTTCGGTGGGTTCTGATGTGGGGTCAACCCCCGTCCCTGTAACACGGGGGTCAGGTAGGGGGGGTCCCCACTCAAAAGCACTCCCAAAAAAGCCGTCCAGCCGCTCTAAACCGGGCCTTTGAAGGGGTGACAGGGTATGTCGGTAGTTCAACCTGCAAAATTCGACTGGTATCAGGCCACGATTTACGTTTCCGATCCGTTCGAAAGTGGTCTCGCTGACCTTCTCACGGCCACATGGGAATTGAGCGATTTTGCTCAAGCCAAGGCAATGCACGGTTACACATACGGCGCTGAGGTTCGGCGTGGCGATAACGTCCTTTGCCGGGTCTGGTGGGGTGGTAATCCGGGGGTTCACGTTACGTCCAGTTCTGTCGAGGCTCCGACCTTGGCAGCTGCGTTAAAGCGCTTCGGCAAAATGACCGCGATCAGCAGGGTCGATTCCTGTGTGGATTGGGATGAAGAGGGGCTTTTTGATTCCTTGGCCGCTCACATGATCGAGTTTGCTCAGGCGCGCCGTATCTCGATCAATCAGCAGGGCGATTGGGCGCGGGGCGAGGGTAGGACGTTGTATTTGGGATCTACTCAGTCGGCCATACAGATCTGCCTGTATGAAAAAGGGTTTGAGCAGGGCGGCGTGATGGCTGGTGTCTCGCTTGATTGGGTGCGTATGGAAGTGCGTTTGAGGCCGACAAAAGAGGCGCGGCTCGATGTTTCCCAGTGGGGGGCGGATGATGTGTTTACCGCGGGGTGGGTCGGTGATTTGTTGGGGGTGCTCGGCTGGGAAAAGCTTAAGCATCAGGCCGTGGGTACGGTCTGGCGTCCATCGGATAAGGATCGGGCGCGAATTGCGTTTCTTGCTCAGTACGGAAAAACGATCGAGGCATGGGCGAATGAGGCGGGCGGATGGGACTCTTTTGGCGTTGTCCTGGGCGAAGCGTTGTCTGAGCATCGGCAGCGTATTGCGGATCGATCAGGTAGCCAGGCTACCGAAACGGCCTAGCTCATCTGTAGAGCTGTGCGCGATTGCGCGGATGCCGACGCCCGGAGCGGGCGACCGCGAGGACGGAGGCAGCCGGGCGAGCGTGTGCAGCGGGCAAGCGAAGCGCGCCAGTTCGGTCCCTTGGTATAGATGCGAAATCCTCTGACAAAAAAACAGGGGTTAAATCCTCTGTAAGCCTTTATTTTCAAGGCCTGTAGCAGGTTCGAAAAGTGCC
>NZ_SUND01000043.1 GCF_005280205.1 Bacillus yapensis
TTTATGTGTGCCGGGCATGTTCACTAGCTAGGCGGTGCAAGTCCGCTATGGGCGTTGGGATATGCGAACCATTAGCCGAAAGCAAGGGTGTCCGTGGTGACGCGGAATCTGAAGGAAGCTCTAGGCAAATCCTCGGTCTGAGGGACACAAATCACATATGAGGTTTTTATTCTAGGACGAGTTTGCATAACAAAACGAAGTCCAAAATATCCACGGATGGGATAAGAATAAATGTGGCAGATATGTGAGGAGAAAGCGAGTGAACTTACCCCGGGAGATCTCTTGAAACCCCTCTGGGAACCTATCCAGTGATGGTTAGCTGATTCAAGAGAAGTCAGCAGAAGTCATAGTATCAAACCTACGGTTTGAGAAGGACGGAACGAAAGGAGTAACCGTGCTAGAGCCATTGATAAGGAAACGAAGACACAGCCAACGTAACGGCTATTTAAGAGAGGAAGGTTCGGAAAACTGGGAACTTTTATATAGCGTGGAGTTATCCTTATGCAACCTCAAGAGTACGGGAACAGTATGGAATCAAATTTAAGTTTAATCGAGAAAATTATAGAGCCCGACAATCTGACCAAAGCTTTCGAAAAGGTTAAAAGTAACAAAGGAGCAGCAGGAGTCGATGAGAAAGATATAGAAGCTACTCGCCTTTACTTGAGAGAAGAAGGTCAAATGATTGTCGAGCTTATTAAAGAAGGAAAGTACAAACCACAACCAGTAAGAAGGGTGGAAATTCCTAAACCGGACGGTGGGAAAAGAAAGCTTGGAATCCCAACCGTGACGGATAGAGTTATCCAACAAGCCATCGTACAGAAGCTTACACCTATCTTTGAGAAACAGTTTAGCGCATTTAGCTTCGGCTTTAGACCGAACAGAAGCGCGCATCAAGCGATTGAACAAGCGAGACAATACATCGAAGATGGATACAACTTCGTTGTAGATATAGACTTAGAGAAATTCTTTGACCGAGTAAATCATGACAAACTCATGTCACTTATAGCTAAAACAATAACAGATAAACCTACATTGAAGTTAATCAGAAGATATCTTCAAGCAGGTGTTTTGGAGGATGGTCTAGTCAAACCGAATATAGAGGGTACACCTCAAGGTGGACCATTAAGTCCGATACTAAGTAACATTGTACTTAACGAATTGGATAAAGAACTAGAAAAACGCGGTCATAAATTTGTGAGATACGCAGATGACTGTAATATCTTCGTCAAAAGCTTAAAAGCAGGAGAACGGGTCAAAGAAGGAGTCACTCAGTTTATAGAAAGAAAGTTGAAGCTTAAAGTAAATCAGGAGAAAAGCGCCGTGGGAAAGCCGAACGCACGGATATTCTTAGGTATAAGTTTTTACAAAAGTAGAGGTAAAATTAGAGTATTCGTGCCAAAACAAAGAAAGAAAAGGCTTGAAGAGAAGCTAAAGAAACTGACTAACCGAAATTGGGGAGTAAGCATGGAATACCGCATCACAAAAATAAACCAACTCATTCAAGGTTGGGGGAACTATTTCTTGATAGCGGACATAAAGACATATGCCAGTGAAATCGACCGTCATAATAGGCGAAGATTAAGGGCCTGTAGGTGGAAAGAATGGAAAAAGGTCAAAGCGAAGGGCAGAAACCTTATAAAACTCGGAATCTCAGAGGAAGAAGCATGGAAAAATGCCAATACCCGAAAAGGATATTGGCGATTATCCAAAAGTCCTGTATTACATCTTGCCTTAGACAATAAATATTGGCAAGAGCAAGGTTTGAAATTCTTAACAAATGTGATTTCATAAACTTTCGAACCGCCGTATACCGAACGGTACGTACGGTGGTGTGAGAGGTCGGGGGTTAGTCACCCCCTCCTACTCGATT
>NZ_SUND01000044.1 GCF_005280205.1 Bacillus yapensis
TCCATAAAGCTGATACAGCCAGACTTATCTACCTTTCTTGTTTCACAATGTAGGAAAGCATTGGCCAAAGTATCTGGGTTAATAAAACGAAGGGCCTTTCTGTCACTACGAAATGCCGATTCGGGACTTATTTTCTCGCCTAGGGCAGAGTGAGGCTTATTCTGATAACATTCGGTTAACCATACTTGAAAAAGTTCATTTAAACGGTCTAGAGTTTTCGGCTTTTCAAGTACAGCCTCTCCGAGGAAGGAATCTACCGTTCTATTGAATTTTTCTACCTTACCCTTACTTTCGGCCGCATAAGGCCTTGCGAAAATTAGCCTCGTTCCAAGTTTTGAACATGTCCGAGCCATCCACTTTGTTCTGAATTGCTTCCCATTGTCAAAATAAACGGCTTCAGGTACACCGAATTTTTGAACTGCCTGTCGAAGAGCATCCTCTACAATTCGTGAATCGAGTGTCGGATAAAAGGCACCGTGTAAAATAAATCTGGTCGCATCGTCAATAATCGCAACTAAATAAACCTGTTTATTAGTACCGTTGGGGCCGATGGGCAGGTAAGGGCCATATTTTATATCTGATTGCCAAAGCTGATTACGATGACGCTTTTGGAAACGTCTAGCAGCTACTCCGGTTTGAGAATATAACTTCATTTGCCGTGTGCTATACCCTTTATCGGTTAATTTCTCCTGGAGGGTGGACCGTTTAATCTGGCCCGGTTCAGCTAAGCCCTCCCACTCTAGGATTTGAATGATCTGTGCGACACTTCTACCCGGTACTTCTTTTCGGAGAAGAATAGCCTGTTCTAGTAAATGCACAGGAATCGCTTCAGCTTTGGTTCTTATGGACGTACCCTTGGGCTTTAAAGCTAAAAAACCTTCAGAACGAAACTGTGAAAGATAACGTCTAATCGTTCTTTCGGAAAGACCGCTGGTCTTACAAATTTCCTCTTTCAATTCTTTCACTTTTCCAGCATCTAGTCCCTCTGCCAATAGGGGTGAAATAAGCTGGAATCGCTGCACTGCGATTTCTTCTGCCTTTTTTTGATCTCTCATGATATTACTCCTTTCAATGTAATACCATGAGTGTAAATCAGCCTCTTTCGGACAAGAATGCGGAACGGGTATGTAACCACAAATTAATATTTACAATGGGCCGGACAATTCTTTCCAGCCATCCGGGGGCATCGCCCACCAGACGTCCTATTCTAAAAAGAGGTGCGGGCTTTGAATCTCCGGACTCCAAATTCAAAGGGATCTCCTGTTTATTACGAAGCATGATGGCTATTAAACAATTAACCCAATAATCAACTAAACTTTTAAACCACGCAAACCACCTATATAAGGTGGACTCATCAGCAGGAATATCATGATTAGAAGGGTTCGTTAGAACCGCTTCAATACACTCTGATTCGTATCTTTTATAGGGTACCAAGAAATTAGGTAGTTCGTGATGAATCTTATCGCAATTATCGCACCCTAAACGACGAATATTATAAATGCATGATTCCCCTGAACTTTTCTTGGCTTTTCTATCTCTAGTTCCGATCACACTCATGCTTTTACCACAACAAGGAGAAGGCAGCTCCCCCGCACCTCTAACTAAAAACGCCAGTCTCAGTATTTTCAACAAGATGATAATCTGTTACAATAATCATATAGTTGTTTTGTGGGACGTCTCCCGTATTTCTGTTGGCGCAGATATACATTAGGGGAGACGTCTTTTCCTTTCTCCAGAATTACATATGTCGAAATGTTCAGAAATATGTCTATATGGACATTATAACCATCTAATTCTGGACAGGCAATACCGTCAACTTTCGGATATTTGGGGCCATCAAAAACA
>NZ_SUND01000045.1 GCF_005280205.1 Bacillus yapensis
TATCAATAGAGTGTACTCTATTGATACAAGTATAGTAGACTGATAAAATCATAGTTAAGAGTGTCTCATAAGACTTGTCTCAAAAACGAGGTGAAATTTTGCAGAAAATCGGTTATGTACGCGTCAGTTCGACTAGCCAAAATCCTTCAAGGCAATTTCGGCAATTGAACGAAATTGGAATGGATATTATTTATGAAGAAAAAATTTCAGGAGCCACAAAAGATCGTGAACAACTTCAAAAAATGTTAGAGGATTTACAGGAAGGTGACATTATTTATGTTACAGATTTAACTCGGATCACTCGAAGTACGCAAGATTTATTTGAATTGATTGATTTAATACGAAATAAAAAGGCAAGCTTAAAATCACTTAAGGATACATGGCTAGATTTATCAGAAGATAATCCATATAGCCAATTCTTAATTACGGTAATGGCTGGTGTTAACCAATTAGAGCGAGACCTTATTCGTATGCGTCAGCGTGAAGGAATTGAGCTCGCAAAGAAAGAAGGGAAGTTTAAAGGACGGTTAAAGAAATATCATAAAAATCACGCAGGAATGAATTATGCAGTAAAGCTATATAAAGAAGGAAATATGACTGTAAATCAAATTTGTGAAATTACAAATGTATCTAGAGCTTCTTTATATAGAAAGCTATCGGAAGGAAAAAAATAAGCATTCATTACTTATATTAAAAATTTCCGGGGATTGTGAAACAACGTACCTAACCAAGCAGGCTATTTCTATAAGGAAGTATCAATATTTGTTTATCTAACTAGGCACGATCATCAAAGGGTTCCGAGTACATTTTAACGGAGATATACGCTAAACTCAGATTTAAAGCAAGGCTGTATTTTTCGAGAACACTTTATAAAAAACAACCTTAGTCAATCACAAACGAAGGTTGTTTTTATAAAGTCATGGTCTAATTAAAACAATTGCTGTCCCAAGAGCATACTTGAGACTGAAAAGGCACCAGCAGGTGGTAAAACATTAGTATATACGGGAGGTCCCAAACGGGTTGTAAAGGTTGTAGCAATCCAATTTCCGTATTCACCAGCCAGTAAAGAGGGAGGTTTCATTATAAACCGTCCACTTAAAATGAAATGCCGAATGCTTATAGCGGTCTCATCAAATATTGTCAAGTTGCCAAAAAAGGAGGCATATGGTGAATCGAAACTTATTTGTTTAGCGCTTTCGTCCCAATACCCATTAATCGGAATAGGTATACCACGAAAATTAACTGTACCTACTACTTTGTTGTCTACAATGGAATCAATGGTAAGTATACCCCTAATAATGGATCTCCCCGCAATAGAAGCATCAATCCCCCATACGGATGGAAAGGGGATACTAACTTTGGCTGTCTTTGGAATTTTCAAAATTAACCTCTCCTTGATTATTTTATGTATGGATTGAGTTGTATTTAATCATAATCCTGTAGTAATGATACAGTATATGCACAGAGAATCACTTAGGTGTTTTGTTAAGAAAGAAGCATCAATAATCAATCAGCCTACTGTCTAGATGAACAAGAGTTTGCCTGACCCACGAAAAATATGGAACATTAATTGCTGCT
>NZ_SUND01000046.1 GCF_005280205.1 Bacillus yapensis
ATAGTCCGGTGGCGATAGCGAGAAGGTCACACCCGTTCCCATACCGAACACGGAAGTTAAGCTTCTCAGCGCCGATGGTAGTTAGGGGCTGTCCCCTTGTGAGAGTAGGACGTTGCCGGGCTATTAAATAAATTTATATATATGGAGGATTAGCTCAGCTGGGAGAGCACCTGCCTTACAAGCAGGGGGTCGGCGGTTCGATCCCGTCATCCTCCACTCATGTTTTTTACGAAGCGTAGCAAAGTAAAATAACATTCATTATTTGCCGGCCTAGCTCAATTGGTAGAGCAACTGACTTGTAATCAGTAGGTTGGGGGTTCAAGTCCTCTGGCCGGCACCAGTTTTTTTCGTGATAGCGAAAAATCCTTGTACGAGCCATTAGCTCAGTCGGTAGAGCATCTGACTTTTAATCAGAGGGTCGAAGGTTCGAGTCCTTCATGGCTCACCATTTTTTTTAAAGCAAAAACTTTTATATGCGGGTGTGGCGGAATTGGCAGACGCACTAGACTTAGGATCTAGCGCCGCAAGGCGTGGGGGTTCGACTCCCTTCACCCGCACCAAAGTTTTTTTAAATTAATAAAGTAATTTATGCCATGTTGCGGAAGTAGTTCAGTGGTAGAACACCACCTTGCCAAGGTGGGGGTCGCGGGTTCGAATCCCGTCTTCCGCTCCAACAGTTAGCCGGGGTGGCGGAACTGGCAGACGCACAGGACTTAAAATCCTGCGGTAGGTGACTACCGTACCGGTTCGATTCCGGTCCTCGGCACCAATGCTTTTTACCGAATGTAGTGGGGTAAAAAAGCTTTCCTTGTTTTCGCGATAGTGAAAACACTTTACACAATATGCGCCCGTAGCTCAATTGGATAGAGCGTTTGACTACGGATCAAAAGGTTAGGGGTTCGACTCCTCTCGGGCGCGCCATCTATAAAATTGGATGACGATATTAAGATAGATGTTTGAATTGAAAAGCTAATATCTCTTTTAAGTCGGGCCTCTGATATCAAATCGGGAAGTAGCTCAGCTTGGTAGAGCACTTGGTTTGGGACCAAGGGGTCGCAGGTTCGAATCCTGTCTTCCCGACCATTTTCTTAATATAAACATGGGGCCTTAGCTCAGCTGGGAGAGCGCCTGCCTTGCACGCAGGAGGTCAGCGGTTCGATCCCGCTAGGCTCCACCATTTTTAAAAAAAAGTGTTGACATGCTAATGAAAGTTTGTTAGTATGTAAAAGTCGCCTTTGAGCGATAAGATATTTTTGCTAACGCGAAAATAAAGGAATGATATTTTTCCTGGTGGAAAAAATCATTATTGTACTTTGAAAACTAAACAAATCATACGTCAACGTTAGTTTTATTTTGTTTTAAATTAAGAGCTAATCTTACTCTTTATTGGAGAGTTTGATCCTGGCTCAGGACGAACGCTGGCGGCGTGCCTAATACATGCAAGTCGAGCGAACAAAGAGGAGCTTGCTCCTCGATGTTAGCGGCGGACGGGTGA
>NZ_SUND01000047.1 GCF_005280205.1 Bacillus yapensis
TGAACTATACCCCGGATATCGGACACTGATAAAAAAGTGCCCCCTATCCGGGGTTTTTGTGTTTCAATAGATTTAATGAATATGGGCGGAGGATTATTATGAGTAAGAATATATATAATGAGTTCCAAATCAAAGAACTTGAGAAGAACCCAAATATCTTAAGTGTTTCCGATCGGTCAATCTCCTACAGTCCGGAATTTAAGATTAATGCGGTAACAGAGTACAAAAGTGGTAAAACCCCATCACAAATCTTTATTGATCATGGTTTCGATATAGAGATGATCGGGAAGGAGCAGCCTAAGCGTTGTTTAAAACGATGGAGGAATACTTTTGAAAAGTTTGGGGAGGAAGGTTTCCTTACGGAACGTCGAGGCAAAGGGAGTACAGGACGTCCTTCTTCAAAACCTCTTTCTATTGAAGAAAAACTTAGGAAAGCAGAGGCAAGGATCAAATTCCTTGAGGCAGAGAATGATTTCCTAAAAAAGCTAGAAGAGCTAGAAAGGCAGGCGTTGAAGAAGAAACGATTCTAACGGCAGCTGAGAATTATACGCTAATCGAGAAAACCATTAGAACCTATCAGTTAAAGAACATTGTTTCCTTTCTGTGTAAATTGGCTGGTGTAAGTCGAAGTGGCTACTATGATTGGTTGAAGGCTGCACCTATACGAGCACGACGTGACGAGCAGGATGAAATGGACGTAGAGTTAATACGAGAAATCTTCATAAGCAAAAAAGAAAAAGTAGGCGCCCTTCAAATTAAAATGATCATGGAGAATGATTATTCGGTTATCATGAATCATAAGAAAATTAGGCGTCTGATGGCAAAATATAATCTTGAAACAAAAGTAAGAAAAGCTAATCCTTATCGGAAGATGGCTAAAGCGACCCAGGAACATTTAACTTGTCCTAATCTTCTTAATCGGAACTTCAATCAGGAGGAGCCAGGAAAAGTCTTACTTACAGATATAACTTATCTCTATTATGGAAAAGGTCAAAAAGCTTATTTATCTTGTGTAAAGGACGGAGCTACAAGAGAAATTGTCACTTATCACCTGTCCACTTCCTTAGAAATGGATATCGTTTATAAGACATTAAAAAAGCTAAAACAAGCTGTAGGCTATCATTTCCATCCAGAAGCTATATTGCATTCCGACCAAGGGTTCCACTATACTCATCCAGTATTCCAAGGAAAAGTAAAAAAGCTTGGTCTAATTCAATCGATGTCCCGCAAGGGAAACTGTTGGGATAACGCACCAATGGAAAGTTTTTTTGGTCATTTTAAGGATTTAGCAGAGTATAAATCATTTGATAATTTAAGAGAAGTTATGAATGAAGTTGATCGTGTAATTGAGGAATATAACCATCACCGTTATCAATGGGGCTTAAATAAAATGACCCCGGTACAATACCGGGGTCACTTACTAGCCGCATAGGTGCTTTTTTAAACTGTCCGTAAACTGGGGCACAGTTCA
>NZ_SUND01000048.1 GCF_005280205.1 Bacillus yapensis
TGTTATTGACGCCTTTTAATGGCAAGAAATTGACGGAGTTAATTGTCAATAATCTGACGGAAATATTGGCCAAAACAAGGGGGAAGCCCGTAACCTGCTAAAGCCTCCCCTTAAACTAAATATCAACCTGATAGGTTTCGTTTGGTTTTAAATTAAATCTTACTTCATTCATACCAACGATAACGTACCACTCCATACCAAGTTCCATGCGACACGAAAGCTTTCTTCCATATCCAAGGTGAAGTTCGAACCAATCTCCACAACGCACCTTGTAACCCGCATTATCTCCCCAGAAAACCACCCAACAATCAAGCTCTTCATTATATTTCATTTCTCTCCATCGGCTTTTCATAACAGTTCCCCCTGAATGACTTGCTTAATCATATGGTCATCGATTATTCGACGCCCATTTTGCGCCCCATACAGAAGACTGTGAGTACAAACCTTGTTTATTAGCCTGGCTGCTCCTCCGGAAAAATGGTGAATCTCATCCAATGCTCCATCGGAAAATATCTGTTGATCCACCCCTGCATATTGAAGATGCCTTTCCACATATTCCCCAACCTGCGCACGGTCATAATACCCCAGTTTAAATTGAATATCTATTCTCTGCCGTATTGCCGCAAATGATTGAAGACGTAAACGATCCCATAATTCACTTTGGCCCACCAGAATGAGAGCCATTGGGCTTTGGGCGTCCATCTTAAAATTCAGTAGAAATCTCACTTCCTCAAGCATCTCACGGTCCAAAAGATGCCCTTCGTCCACTACACACACAGGCTGAACACCCCGGATTCCTCTCATTAGCTCAATCTCCCGATGAAGTTGCCGTTTAGCGTCACCTCTATAAAACTTTGCCTCTGAACCTAATTGTTCCAATAACCCTTTATAAAAATGCCTTGGTGTCAATTTTGAATCAGATAAATATAGAACTTGGAATTTGGCATTATCAAGCCGATTTACAAACTTTCGAATAGTGGTGGTTTTCCCTGTTCCACAATCACCGGTTAAAACCGCAAACAATTGCTTATCGGCTGTATACTTAAGCCGGCCTAGGATTTCCTGCATCATAGAAGAATCATAAAGCTTATCAGCCGGAATATCCCGAGAAAAAGGGGTATGTTTCATCCCATAAAATCCTTCAAACATTTTCTCCATCCTCCTTCCAAACCGTACGGAAGGAAACAGCTGGTTTCTGTTCCATCTGGCGCTCCTGATATTTCTTTTCCGCAGCTTTCAGTAATCTAGAAGAATCGGCTTCTTGTTTCTGAAGATGTGAAGGAAGTTCTGGACGCCTTCCTGCTCTTTCACCAATCACAAGCTTTCGGGCTCTCCACGGGGAGTATCCCTCATACTCAACCGTCAGTTCCTCCAGATCCGAAGGATCATATACAACGTCTACCTGGCGGCCAATAAAGGAAAGCCCCACCTCATATTTTTG
>NZ_SUND01000004.1 GCF_005280205.1 Bacillus yapensis
CAAGAGCAAGGTTTGAAATTCTTAACAAATGTGATTTCATAAACTTTCGAACCGCCGTATACCGAACGGTACGTACGGTGGTGTGAGAGGTCGGGGGTTAGTCACCCCCTCCTACTCGATTGTCTAAAAATCAACATTTTATTACATCTAAGGTGAACAACGTTGTAAGAGATTGACACCTCTGTTATATGTGTGTATACTGATTATATACAGATATAACAAAAGAGGGATGTTATGTAGTGAATATTATTATCTCAAACACTTCGGATGAACCAATTTATTTACAGATAGTAGATCAATTGAAAGAACAAATTGTTCAGGGAGAACTGGTAGAATCACAATCGCTCCCATCAATTAGGAATTTAGCCAAAGAGCTAAAAATTAGTGTTATTACAACCAAAAGAGCCTATGATGAGCTTGAAAAAGAAGGGTTTATCGTTACTGTTGCCGGAAAAGGTTCATATGTTGCAGCAATCAACAAGGAAATGTTCCGTGAAACCAAAGTAAAAGTAATTGAAGAAAAAATGACTGAAGCAATCAATACAGCAAAACTGGTGGGCTTAACTTTAGAAGAGTTGCAAGATATGCTCAAAATAATTTATGAGGGGTGGTAAAGATGAATAAGATATTAGAAGTTTCCAATTTATCTAAAAGCTATAAAGACTTTTCATTAAAAGGTATCAATATTACCCTTGAAAAAGGCTATATAATGGGTTTCATCGGTCCAAATGGTTCTGGAAAAAGCACCACCATAAAACTAATAATGAACTTAATTAAAAAGAATAGTGGTAACATAAAAATTTTTGGTTTAGACAACGAACAAAATAATATTGCGATTAAGGAGAGAATTGGCTTTGTTTATGATGAAAATCACTTTTACGAGGAATTAACTGTAAAAGAAATGAAGGATGTCATAAGTCCATTTTATAGCAGATGGGATGAAAGAATTTTCAATAAATACGTTAAAGATTTTGAACTCCCTTTAAATAAAGAAATTAAGCATTTGTCAAAAGGGATGAAGATGAAGTTCTCTTTAGCCATTGCTCTTTCACATCAAGCTGAACTTTTAATAATGGATGAACCAACTTCAGGATTAGATCCACTTATACGTTCTGAACTATTAGATGTTTTACAGTCATTGTTACAAGATGAAAACAAGTCAATTTTCTTTTCGACACATATTACTTCCGACTTAGACAAAATTGCCGACTTTATTACTTTAATTAATAATGGCGAAATTATATTGAGCAAAACAAAGGATGAACTTTTAGAAGAACACTGTATCGTAAAAGGGAGTAAAAAACAATTAAATAATGATCAAGGAAACTTTATTGGCTTAAAACAAAATGATTTTGGCTTCGAAGCATTAAGTAAAAATAAAAAAGAAGTAATTAAACAATTTGGGGATTCCATAATGATTGAAAAACCGACACTCGAAGATATAATGGTGTTTTATACAAGAAGGAGTGATCATCATGTATCATCTCATTAAAAAGGATATTTTAATGCAAAAGAGAGCTTTAAAATTATCTATTCTTTTAATAATCTTTTTTACTTTCACACTTTCAAATATTGGTCCAGCTGGATTGACGATTGGAGTATTGGCTATAACATATCAATTAGCTTTAGGAGCAAGTGCTTTAGAAGACAAGAATAATAGTGATATCATTCTTATTAGCCTACCGATTAAGAGAACTACCATTGTTTTATCTAAATACGTATCTATCTATTTTTATGCCGCTTATGCAATTCTGGGATTTTATTTGGCTTATTTGATTATAAACTTATTAAATCTTCGCCTTGATATTCCTTTTAATTTTACTGGCCTAATTGGTGCGATTATTGCTGTCACTTTATTTTGTTCGATTTCTTTTCCTTTAATTTTTAAGTATGGCTTTTTAAAGGCAAAAATGGCAAACTTAATTATTTTCTTCGTATTTGTATTTGGAGGAACCGGGTTGGTAAGTTATTTAAGTGAAAACAATAAATTGATGTTGAGTCAAGATTTAATCACTTTCTTGAAAAATAGATCAGATATTGAAATATTTATAATTTTAATGGTTCCACTGGTTCTAATACTTATTTGCTCGTATTTTGTTTCACTTAATTTTTATAGGAAAAGAGAATTTTAAAACTAATAGAGGGATCTGTGATAAAGGTGAAATAGATTTGAAAAATAAAGGAAGGAGCAGTAAAATGTATAAATTAGGTAATATTTTGATTGTATCAGGTATTTTCCTCATACTCTTATCTACAATAGGTAATTTCCTTAAATTCTTACCTGAAGTTTTAGATAGTTACTATTTGGCAAGTACAGGCACAGTTTTTACGGCTTCGGGAATAATACTCAAGAAAAGAAAGCCACTTGATAGAAAATAAATTAGTACCTAATGAGTAACATTAAAAGGATCAGAAGAGCTACTATTTTCTGATCCTTTTATTAGTCAAGGAGAATAAAATAAAACATTGGTTTAGACTTTTTTGTCTCGAAAATATATAGAGGAAGGAGTTTAGACTTTTATGTCCGAATTGTTTAGACTTTCTTGTCTTTGTACAAAGGGGAGGGATAGATTTCGCTCCTCTTATAAAATTCATTTTTTCTAGTTTACATAATATACATTATGAGTAATTGAATAAAAAGAGATAAACCACGTCTCAATACCAAAGTATACTTAAGATAGTGAGACAAAACGAAAAAATTCTAGGATTTCTAACGAATCTTCATAACTTACAATTCTTTTGGTTCTTCCTCAGTAAAATGAATTCTAATTTTCACATAAACCTTTTTCGTTTTACTTATTTTCATTTTCTAAATTGATTACTTCTGTGCAGCGCTTAATCTTAAAGCTCGTTTTTATTCAGTAAAGAATTTCAGTTTACTTTAGTATTAATAACTTCAAAGCAAATATACTGGCTATCGATCTAATAAAAAAACATTATATACACCAATTTAAACGTGTCTCCTCCCTTCTATTTTCCCAATACATACCTCTATTAAATTCTGCATTTACTCTCTATATTTATCTATATATCTAGTTAATTCTCTTCTGGGAGGCAGATAAATGAAGAAATTATTATTCTTTCTAATATTAACTTCACTCTTAATTTCTATGAGCCCACCGGTTCATGCTGATATAAATAAAGAAAACGTTATTATTGTATTTAAAGATGAAATAGACCAGAAAGCCATTGAAAACGTTAATGGTGAGATTCAAGATGAATTTAACAACCTGCCAGTCGTAACTGGAGAAATTCCAGAGGCGGCCATAGAAATTCTTGAACGTGATAAAGATGTATTAGCTATCGAAATTGACCAGCGTGTTTCGATTACGGCACAGAATCCTGATTGGGGTATTAATACAATCGAAGCTCCAGCTGCTTGGAATTCACAGCTTACGGGGAAAGGTGTGAAAATTGCTGTATTAGACACGGGAATATCCCCACATGAGGACCTTATTGTTTCTGGAGGGATTTCCTTTACTTCTTATACGAAATCCTATACTGATGATAACGGTCACGGAACACATGTTGCTGGGATTATCGGTGCTGAAAGAAATGCTTTCGGTACTGTCGGTGTAGCGCCAGATGCAGACGTTTATGCAGTAAAAGTCTTAGATAAATCGGGTTCTGGCTATCTTTCCGATATCATCAGGGGAATTGATTGGGCGATTAGCAATAAGATGGATATTATTAACTTGAGCCTAACTGCCACTGCGGATTCTGTAGCATTACATCAGGCTGTGGATAATGCCTATAACCAAGGAATATTGGTCGTAGCAGCTGCTGGTAATCATGGAAACGGCGATGGAACTGGAGATACAGTTGAATACCCGGCGCGTTATGAGTCTGTAATTGCAGTTTCTGCTACCGATTACTTAAATCAACGTGGCAGTTTTTCAGCTACAGGTAATTCGGTTGAAGTATCTGCTCCAGGTGTGAAAATTTTGAGCACTTATTTGAACAACAGTTATGTAAGTATGTCTGGGACTTCAATGGCTACGCCATATGTTGCTGGCACACTAGCGCTAATGAAACAAGCGTATCCGACCTATACTAACATTCAATTGCGTAAAAATCTGGTTGGATCCACACAAGATTTAGGTGTTGCTGGTAAGGATGCTTATTTCGGATATGGGCTTGTAAAAGCTCCTGTAATTGTCAATTCTGTACAACAAGAAAAAGCTACAGAAACTCCAGTCAATACCGAAGTGAAAACGCCAATTAATAATACACATCAGCCAGCTAAGCAACCAACGCCTCAAGTAATAAACACAGTTCCGAAAAAGCAAGAAGTAAAGCCTCCAATAAAGAAAAATATGGTCACAACGCTCTCTACTACTGCTTCCAGCTATAAAGTTGGGAAAACGGTCGTGGTATCCGTAAAAGTTGTAGACAAAGGAACGAGGAAAGCTCTTGCTAATAGCGCTGTGAAATTAACAATTACCCCACCTAAAGGGAAAGCGAAAGTTGTAACATTAAAAACGAATTCCAAAGGACAAGCATCTTACAAAATGGCGACCAATAAGTACACAACAAAAGGAAATTATAAGTTAACGACTGCTACCTCTATCGCAAACTACAATACAGCGTATTCGTCTAAATCAATACGCATCAAATAGTGTTCAATTTCTGGCTGATTCGTTACATTCTTAGCGAATCAGCCATTTATTTTTTAT
Organism: Bacillus yapensis; assembly: GCF_005280205.1. Classification (GTDB taxonomy): domain Bacteria; phylum Bacillota; class Bacilli; order Bacillales; family Cytobacillaceae; genus Robertmurraya; species Robertmurraya yapensis. Next base: position 4,677 of record NZ_SUND01000004.1, read on the forward strand.
AAAAGAGCATAGTTTATCATTTTCTCTATCTTTGGTATAGTTAGCATAGCTAATACAGAAAGGAATTAACATAATGAAATGCTTCTCTATTGATTTAGACGGTACACTTTTAAACTCAAACAGTGAAATCCCTGAGGAAAACCTTAAAGTACTTCATGAATTGCAGGAACAGGGTCACAGTGTCATCATTAATACAGGTAGAGCTCTTGAGGACGTCCTTCAATTTGATGCTATTAAGCAGTTAAATACGCCTATTATCACGATAAATGGAACTGTTTTATATTCACAGGACAAAGATGTTCTATTTGAAGCATCGATCCCGGTATCTCTATATAAAGAGTTATTTCCGACTTTGCAAAAGCTTGGTTTATGGGTAATGGTTTATACAAACCAAGGTGGATTTCCTTGTAGAAATCCATTATTACGTGGTAAAAGTGATGATGAAATTGAACAAATTTTTGCTGGATATAACTATGATCAAATTTTTGAAAAAGAAGATCTCAAAATTTATAAAGTCATGGCTGTCTCTCGCCACGACCAATTAGAAAAAATTCAACAGGTGAAAGAAGCAATTGAAGGCAAATTAGAAATATCTATGGCGTCTTCCCATCCAAATAATGTGGAATTTACTTCTATAGAAGCAAATAAAGGTACTGCTCTTCTTCGTTATCAGAAGTTAACGGATACTAAGTTCGATGAGATTTATGCCTTTGGAGATGGCGGAAATGACGTGGAACAGTTTAAGGTAGCTACGACTTCTGTTGCTATGAGCAATGCTCCAGCTGAAGTTCAAAAAGAAGCGGATATCATTACGAAAAGTAACGATGAAAATGGATTTGCTCATGCTGTGCGCCAATTAATTGGGCTTTAATACTATACTAAAAAGCTAGGGACGTTAACTATCCCTAGCTTTTATCGTTTAGAATAGCATAATCCTCTAATCTTGGTACAAAATATCAGTGTTCATAAGGAGGTGTAATCATGCCTAATCTAAACGATAATAAGTTCAGAAAAATTCAATCAGAAAGCCAAAAACAAGGGAAATCTCAAGAGGAATATGCTGCTGAACTTGAAATGAACAAATTAAAGAGTCAAAAAAGGAAATAACCCTACCTTAAAAAGGCAGATATACATTCTGCCTTTTATAATCAATCATTTAGTTAACATAATCATGTTATGGTCAATACATACCCTATCCCTTCACATGCAAACAAAAAACACAGGGTTTTCCTGTGTTAAGAAACAGATTCTTGTAAGGCAGTGGTTAAGTACTGACGTGGTGTTCCATAATATAATAATTGATTATATAATAGATAGCTTGACTCAAACTGGATATATATTGGTGAATCAAGCAACCATGGATAATACTGATAAAACCCTCTATCTCCATAGACGATTGAGGTTAAGGCTAAACTCAACTCTTTTTGGAAGATCATAAAGCGGATTTTGGCGTATTGCTCGTCATACTCCCCACCGCATACATAGACTTTTCCACTCAGAATATACTGCCCCATACGTGGTATCCATTCTGCTAGAACCTCATTACGAAAATTTGCATTAATGGCACTCTCGTCGTAGCAATAGCCAATCGTTAGAAATAATTCCCCTGTCTCATCAGTAGTCATTGTATATTTTCTTTCATCAACAGGCTTATAAGGGGTGGCAGGCGGTAAGAATTTCACACTGAGGTTAGAAGGAATGAACTTGCTCATAGAAGGTGTCCCCCTAAATGATGAAGTATTGAACTACCTTATAGTATGTTAAAAATTAGCAATAGGTGACATGTGCCTATTTATTCTTTCCCTTTTTCGTAAGAAGTTTCGAAAACCTTTGTACGGAGTAGCTCCCATTTTCCGTTTTGAAATACCCAGGTTGATTCGATTCTGCCAATGACATCAGCGTCATAAGCCCCACTAATTTGTTGCGTCCCTTTTAACCCTACCTTCTTCCCTCTTACTTTAACAGGCTCTAGCTTACTATATGCGTGAATCATTAGTTCTGTTGGCTCATTCATTTTTCCTTGAAAATAGAGGCCTGTACTCTCATAATCCTCTGCTCGATTTTTCAAATTAAATTTATACGTTTTATGATTGTTTTCAATTGTAATCTTCGCCTTATATCCATTTAAAAATTGGCTCTGGACCACAAGTGGGTCTGGTACTGTTAAATCAGTTACCTGAAAGTCTTTAGCCGTATATAAATAATAATTCGATACTCCACCACTACCATGTGTAGGCACGGCCACCAAAATGTCTTGTGCTCCATCCCGATTCAAGTCCCTGAATGTCAATTTAGGCTTAAATCCGTCCTCTAGGTCAATCTTCTGATTATGACCATTAGGATCTGATATATGAATGGTGATATTTTTATAAAGTGATTCATTCTCTTCTAAAAGGGTCCCTTTTACTACAATATTCTCAGCAAGTCCATCCCCTGATATATCCACTTCAGACTCAGCAATAACTTTTGATTTTTCCTTTGCTTCTTCCTCCACAGCGTACACTACAGTAATTGCTGTCATGGACATAAAAAAGAATGCTGAAACGAGAAAAAACATTTCTTTTTTCATGCGTTAGTGCCTCCCTTTTACACGATTACGCATATTATGTCCAGTTTTTGGTAAAAGATGCAAAAAAATCCCCCAGGCTACAGCTATCCAGAACAAAATAAAAAAAACAGTGTGCCTCTCGCACACTGCTTTCATAAGGATTTGTTTTATTCCATCTCTTTGTCTTTTTTGCTCCAACCTTCAAGGTCAATGAGCTCAGGAATGCTATCAGCATAAAAGACAGGGTCTTTCTTCTCTTTTCTCTGTCTACGATAATCATTTAAAGCCTTGTAAGCAACTTTTCCTAGGAGAAGAATGGCTAAAATATTAATCAACGCCATCACACCCATAAATAAATCGGCTAAGCCCCATACAAGTTCAAGGTCAACAACTGCACCAAACAATACCATTCCGATAACGGCTAATCGGTAGATGAAAATCATTGGTGAGCTTTCCTTGATAAATTCGATATTCGTTTCTCCGTAGTAGTAGTTCCCGATTACAGAGGTAAAAGCAAATAAGAAAATGGCAACAGCAACGAAAATCTTTGCCCACTCGCCTAAGTGAGAGCTTAACGCAGATTGAGTTAATTGGATCCCTGTTGCTCCTGACATATAATCGTTTGATAAGAGAATCATAAACGCTGTTGCAGAGCAAATGATGATAGTATCCACGAATACACCAAGAGTTTGAATTAAACCTTGTTTAACGGGGTGAGACACACTTGCTGTAGCAGCAGCGTTTGGTGCACTTCCCATACCTGCTTCATTGGAGAACAACCCACGTTTAATCCCCATCATAATCGCTGCTCCTAATCCTCCACCAGCAACCTGTTCGATTCCAAAAGCATTTTTAAATATTAATGCGAATAATGCTGGAACTTCAGTAATATTGATTAAGACAATATATAATGCGATAATGATGTAAATCGTAGCCATGATTGGAACAATGATTTGAGAAAAATTGGCAATTCTTTTCACCCCACCAAAAATGACCACAGCAGTAATAATGGCTAAAACAACCCCTACACTAAAACGACTAAATCCGAAAGCTTCGTTGAAAGCGATCGAAATCGTATTAGATTGAACTGTATTGAAAATAAGACCAAAGCAAAATGTAATGATTACGGCGAAAAGGATCCCCATCCAGCGACTCTTGAGTCCTTTTTCCATATAGTAAGCAGGACCACCTCTGAAACCATCCTTATCCTTTACCTTGTAAATTTGCGCTAAAGTACTTTCAACAAAGCTTGAGCCAGCACCAAGAAAGGCAATTAACCACATCCAAAAGACTGCCCCAGGACCACCAGTAGCGATTGCTGTCGCTACCCCTGCAATATTTCCTGTTCCTACCCTCGAAGCGGCACTAATACAAAATGCTTGGAAGGAAGAGAGTCCTCTCTTGCCTTCTGAGGATAATAGAGCTTTATCTCCGAGAATTCGAAACATCTCGCCAAAATATTTAACCTGTACAAATTTCGTTCGGATACTGAAAAATAGACCAGCACCGACTAAGACGACTATTAATATGTAGCTCCACATGATGTCATTTAAAAAATTAAGTAGTCCCACAACTGTTCCTCCTGGTTGTCTAATAATTGTTATGAATATAAAACCATATTTTAAATTAAATATCAAAATTTATAAAAAGTTCCCTGCTATTTTTGTAGCAGGGAACTTTATTTATTCCATACTTTCCTTAACGGTTGATTCGATTTTCCAAAGTGAAATGATTTTTCCACTATCTGTTTCATCCATTAAGAAAGAACCATTTGTATAGCGGTCGTTAAATCTTAAATCGGATGCTTTGACGCTTTCGATTTGTCCCTTTTCAGACTGGATAAAGATTTCGTCTTCATCCCTTGCAAGAGTTGCACCTGCAACTCGATGTGGATTCGATTTAAGCTCTCTTAGCATCACGACACCACGTTTTGCTCGTCCAGTTAACTCAAATTCAGATAGCTTCATTCTTTTGATGGAGCCACGCTGAGTCACAATCACGATGCTCTCATTTTTAGAATCCTGAATCACGCTTCCACTAGTAATATAGTCGCCATCCTTCAGGTTCATTCCCTTAACTCCAGCAGCACGAGCACCAACAATGCTGACCTCTTCTTCAAGGAAACGTAATCCATAACCTAAATGGGTCGTTAAGAAGATCTCTTTCGTTCCATCAGTTTCATAGACATCAATAACTTCGTCTGAGCCCTTTAAATTAATTCCTACAAGCGGCTTCGAATATCTTTGTGCCTTATAATGCTTTAATTCTGTTTTCTTAACCATGCCTTGTTTTGTGACAAATAGTAAGAATACTTCCTTTTCAAAATCTTTTACAGGAAGTGCTTTGATAATCGTCTCATCTCGATCGATTGGCACGATATTCGCGATATGCTGGCCAAGGTCTTTCCAACGAATATCTGGAAGCTCATGAACTGGGCAGTATAAATAATTACCTTTATTTGTGAATAACAAGACAACATCTGTCGTATTTACCTCTAATTGAGCAAGCAAGCGGTCTGAATCCTTCATCCCGAAATCCTGTCCGTTAGAAGCCGCATAGGAACGAGTACTTGTACGTTTTACATAGCCTTCCTTCGTAACGGATACGATAACATCCTCACTGGCGATTAATACTTCTAAGTTGATTTTGATTTCTTCAATTTCAGCTTCTATTTGCGTACGTCTTGCATCAGCAAAACGTTTTTTAACATCCTTCAGCTCTTTCTTAATGACGGATAAAAGCTTGCTCTCACTAGCTAAAATGGCAGTATATTCTTCAACCTTTTTCGCCAGCTCTTCAGCTTCTGCTTGCAGAGCGGTAATATCCGTATTCGTTAAGCGATATAGCTGTAAGGAAACAATCGCTTCAGCCTGAGCCTCAGAAAATTGGAATTTAGCAATTAAATTATCCTTCGCATTACGCTTATCCTTAGATGCACGGATTGTTGCAATAACTTGATCTAAAATCGAAAGTGCCTTCATAAGACCTTCAACAATATGCTGACGGTCCTTTGCTTTTTGTAGGTCGAATTGTGTTCTTCTCGTAACTACTTCTTTTTGATGCTCGATATAAGCATCTAATAGTCCAATTAAGCCCATTAGCTCTGGACGTCTATTATGAATTGCAACCATATTGAAGCTGTAAGTCACTTGAAGGTCACTATTTTTATAAAGGTACATTAGCACGCCATTTGCATCGGCTTCTTTTTTCAAATCGATCACAACGCGAAGGCCAGTACGGTCGGTTTCATCACGAACCTCAGAAATTCCTTCGACTTTGCGGTCTAAGCGGAACTCATCAATTCTCTTTACGAGATTGGCTTTATTCACTTCGTATGGAATTTCAGTAATAACAATTTGTTGTTTACCGCCACGCGTGTTTTCAATTTCAGCTTTTCCACGAATGATGAATTTACCTTTACCAGTTTCATATGCCTTCTTAATTCCATCGACACCTTGGATAATCGCGCCAGTTGGGAAGTCAGGACCTTTAATGACGGTCATAAGATCATCGACAGTTGTAGAAGGATTGTCCATACGCATGATAACCCCATCAATAATCTCAGCAAGATTATGTGGTGGAATATCTGTTGCATATCCAGCAGAAATCCCTGTTGAACCATTTACCAATAGGTTCGGATACATCGCTGGTAAAACAGTTGGTTCATTAGCTGTATCATCAAAGTTTGGAACTAAATCAACGGTTCTTTTATCGATGTCTCTTAGCAATTCTGAAGCAATCGCGGATAATCGCGCCTCAGTATAACGCATCGCTGCAGGCGGATCTCCGTCGATACTTCCGTTATTCCCGTGCATTTCAACGAGCACGTTGCGGACCTTCCAATCCTGACTCATCCTTACCATTGCTTCATACACAGAGCTGTCTCCATGTGGATGGTAGTTACCAATTACGTTTCCAACCGTTTTCGCTGACTTACGGAAGCCTTTTTCATGGGTATTGCCCTCTACATGCATCGCATACAGGATTCTGCGCTGTACCGGTTTTAGCCCATCACGAGCATCCGGTAAAGCGCGATCCTGAATAATATATTTACTGTAACGACCAAATCGATCCCCAATTACATCTTCTAACGGGAGGTCACGGATGTTTTCTACTGAACTCATGATTCAGTAACCTCCTCTTCAACGATAATATTTTCATTTTCTAAAATACTTCCATCTTCTTCAAGACCGAAAGCGACATTTGATTCAATCCATTTTCGACGAGGTTCAACTTTATCGCCCATCAACGTTGTGACACGTCTCTCAGCTCTAGCTGCATCATCAATTCTGACGCGAATTAAGGTACGCGTTTCTGGATTCATCGTAGTATCCCAAAGCTGATCCGCGTTCATTTCTCCTAATCCCTTGTATCGTTGAATGATATAGCCTTTTCCAATCTTGTTAATCGCACCTTGGAGTTGATCATCGCTCCAAGCATATTCGATGACTTCTTTTTTGCCTACGCCCTTACTCACCTTATAAAGCGGTGGAAGAGCAATATACACCTTACCAGCTTCAATCAGCGGCTTCATATAGCGATAGAAGAACGTTAAAAGTAATACTTGAATATGTGCACCGTCTGTATCGGCATCGGTCATGATGACGACTTTATCATAATTACAATCCTCTACATTGAAGTCAGCACCAACGCCAGCTCCAATTGTGTAGATAATTGTATTGATTTCTTCGTTCTTGAAAATATCTTCTAGCTTTGCCTTTTCAGTATTAATAACCTTACCACGTAAAGGAAGTACGGCCTGGAACTTACGGTCACGTCCTTGCTTTGCTGACCCACCGGCTGAATCACCCTCAACGAGGTATAGTTCATTACGTTGTGGATTACGAGATTGGGCAGGCGTAAGCTTTCCTGATAGGACAGCTTCTGATTTCTTTCTCTTCTTTCCGCTACGTGCTTCTTCACGAGCCTTACGTGCAGCTTCACGAGCTTGGAAAGCTTTAATGGCCTTTTTGATTAAAAGAGAGCTGATATCCGGGTTCTCTTCAAAAAAGTATGATAAATGTTCTGAAACAACCGAATCAACAGCGGAACGGGCTTCACTCGTTCCTAGTTTTCCTTTTGTTTGACCTTCGAATTGAAGTAATTCTTCAGGAACACGTACTGAAATAATGGCTGCAAACCCTTCACGTATATCAGAACCGTCTAAGTTCTTATCCTTTTCTTTTAAAAGGTTAATCTTACGAGCGTATTCATTAAACGCACGAGTCATCGCTGTTTTCGCACCAGCTTCGTGCGTTCCCCCGTCTTTTGTACGGACGTTGTTAACGAACGATAAGACGTTTTCAGAGTAGCCATCGTTAAACTGGAACGCGAAATCAACTTCAATGGCACTTGAAGAACCTTCAAAGCTGATAACAGGATGAAGAACGTCTTTTTCCTCGTTTAAATATTGAACGAAGGCTTCAATTCCATTTTCATAATGGAATTCTTCTCGGAAGTCGTTGCGCTCGTCAATTATTTCAATTCTCATGCCTTTTAATAGAAACGCAGATTCTCTTAAACGTTCACATAATGTTTCGTAATTGTAAGTAGTTGTTGAGAAAATTGTTCTGTCTGGTTTGAAATGAATGATTGTACCAGTTTGATTCGTTTTTCCGACTTTCTCTAGTGTTGTCACTGGGACTCCACCGTTTTCGAAGCGTTGTTCATAAACGAAACCATCTCGCTTAATTTTTACGACTAGCCATTCAGAAAGGGCGTTAACTACGGATGCACCAACCCCGTGCAAGCCTCCACTTGTTTTGTAGCCGCCTTGGCCGAATTTTCCTCCGGCATGAAGGACTGTAAAGATAACTTCAGGCGTGGGCTTGCCAATCTTATGCATCCCTGTTGGCATCCCGCGCCCTTTGTCTTGAACCGAGATCGAATTGTCTTTATGTATTTTGACAATGATATGATCGCCATGCCCTGCCAAGGCCTCATCCACGGAGTTATCTACTATTTCATATACTAAATGATGAAGACCACGTGAGTCTGTACTACCAATGTACATACCGGGACGTTTACGAACAGCCTCGAGACCCTCTAGTACTTGTATGGCATCATCATTATATTCAAAGGTTTGTTGATTACTTGCCACTTATATACCCCTTTCATCTACTGCAAACCACGGGAATGAATCGTTCCCAGGATCAATACATTTCTAGCCTACGTTATTTCTGTCTGTTTGGATAATATTTTTCGAATCCACTCTCTTATTCTGCAAAAGATTCGAAAACCCTTTATGTATTAGGTATTTTCACTGTTAGAACGAGTGTTCCTTAAGATCATCTTATCATACTTAAAGGTTTTTTGATTTAAAAATTTATTGAAATCTATGAGGGTGAGCATGCCCGATGGAGAAATATACTAGTTTTTACCTAATTTCGGCTAATGCTAAACCCTTACAATAAAACACGTCTATGCCTTATTTTATATAAATATAATGATTTAGCAAATAGGTAATTGAAAAATAGCATTCAAAAGCCATGATACATCAATGTTCATTTGTAAATAAAAACTGCCGAGATGACTCGGCAGTTCGTTCGAAAGTACTATTTTGTTAAAGCGTGTTCCACTTTAATGCAACGGTCCATAACGACCGTATAACCTTTATCTATTAAAAATTGATAAGCCTCTTCGTTGACGATTCCTTGCTGTGCCCAAAAAATTTCAGCATCGATATCAGCAAATTCTTGAGCCACATCCATAAGGTGTTCTGGACGACGGAAGACATTGACAACATCAATATGTCCTTCAATTTCTTTTAAGCTTTTTACCGCTTTTACTCCTAGCACTTCGTCCACTGTCGGATTAACGGGAATGATTTCATAGCCTGCATCCTGCATCGCTTTTGAAACCATGTAAGATGTTTTATCAGGATTACCACTTAAGCCAACAACCGCAATACGCTTTACTCTTTTTAAAATTTTTCCTAGCTCTTCACGACTTGGAATTTCGATCGCCATTAATAGGTCCCCTCTCAAGTTTTAGCATAAAAATAGTGTTGTAATAATTGTACGTTTTTAATATAGAAATTTCTAGAAATACGTCTTATTTGGTCTCTTGTGTTACTTGTTTTTCCATGTTCAGTGCAAGCCAGGCTGTTTCATCAGCAAAATATCGTGACCAGCTTGCAACACCTGCTAATTCATATTTCATGGCTAATTCCGCTCTTTTCTTCAAAGATAATTCGTCTTCAAGCCAAATTTTGTAGGTCGTTTGCTCTTCTGTGACATATAGCTCTGCATAATTCTGTCCACTAGCTTCATCGTAGGTAGGTGTAAGTTTATTCGTATCCAACCATTCTCTTACCTCATCCATCGCTAATGCTGTAGAAGAAACGTCACCAGAATCCGTAACTGCCCATAAACGGGTATAGAGTGGGACACCAAGAATAAGCTTTTCGTTTGGTACGAGCTCTAACAGGTCCTGAAGATTATTTTCCACCCATGGTAGGCTCGCGACGCTTCCTGCTACTGGCGAAGAGCCCCAATGCTCGTCGTAGGCCATAACAGCCAGGTAATCGACGATTGTAGCTAATTTTTCTCTTTCATAGAAAGCAGACCAATTTCCGCTCGCCATAAATGTAATGTCCATCGAAACGATAAGTCCCGCTTCGTGAAAATACGGAGTTGCTTCTCGAACAAATTGTGTCACTAATGGACCATGTTCAGGATTGACGTTTTCAATGTCTAAGTTGATTCCATCTAAATGATAAATTTGGCTATAATGTAAAAGCTCACGAATCATTTTTTGCCGCGTTTCAAAATCCTTGAAAGCCTTATATGTTAAATCAGGATCAAAGGCATTGGAAAACAGTCCCCACACTTGATAGCCTTTACTCTTCGCCCAATTGACGTAATCAAGGGAGCCAAGATTTTTGATTTCGCCACCCTCGTTAGCAAGCTCAAACCAAGTTGGCGATACGACGTTCACGCCGGGCATCTGCGGAATGCTATCGGTTTTAGGGTTTTTCGTATAAACAGCTTCCCATGTTAGTTGAATCGGTCCTTCAATTTTCGGGAGTGTCGCTTCCTTTTGCTCCTGAACGACAGTTATCTGTTCTGTTTTTCCTTTATTCACGAGCTTCTTATGAACATAACCTGCTGTACCGTCGACCTTTCGAACGTAATAATAATCGTCCTTCTCACCTTCTACAAAAATCTCTTCGTTCCCTTTTGTTTCAGCCGTGTAAGGAGAGCGGAGCGTAGCATCATTTCTTAGACGTAATTTTTCTTTATGTACATCTTCACCTGTAATCGTGCCATGAACAAGTTCTTCCCCATTTTTCTGAATCCAGACACTTGAGATTTCTGGTAAGACAGAATACTGAATCGGATATAAGTCAATCACCGGTTCTAGAGCAAGATAAAGTTCACCTTCTTCATCTTTTATCGGTGAAAAATGCAGTTGAACAGGCTTTTCATTCACGTAATAAGTTAATGATTCAGATGGCATTTGTACGACTTTGTCTGCAGTTGTAATAATGATTGAATTTGATTTTTCATCAAACGTAATGCTCTCATCAATATTCTCCTGCATAAAGGTTAAGGGTACATATACACTGTCCCCATCGATAATCGCATTTCCTTGCTGCTTTCCTTCAAACAGAATCGGATTCTGCCCTGAAAAATAATCAACCTTCTCTTTTGTAGCAAATGGATATAAAAGTAATAGAATACTAGATACAATCAAAATGACTGAGAGACATAGTCCTCCAATGATCCACCTAGTAGGTATTGCAGTTTTTTTGTGATATTCAATTCGAGCCATTTCTCCAAATCCTCCCTGTCTTCCATCCTAACGAATTCACCTACGCTTGAAAAGGAAAACTTCTATATCCCTATCCTATTTAACGACTTTCATCGACAAAAAGTTTCATGGTGTAAAGAATTGTCATTATGTTAAAAATAGAATGGTTCACGAAATATGATGGTGATCTCACATAATTCCGTGTTAAAATAGTACAATGTTATAGTAGGTCCTAATTTTAAAAATGCGTTTTCGCTATTCTTATGGACTAACAGCTTTTTAGCGAAGGAGAAAGATTATGATCAGTATTGGAATTATCATTTTAGCTTATTTATTGGGGTCTATCCCTTCTGGCCTTATTGCTGGAAAAGCACGTGGGATTGATATAAGGCAGCATGGAAGTGGAAATTTAGGAGCAACAAATACATTCCGCGTATTGGGCGTAAAAGCGGGAATAATTGTGACACTGGTAGATATTTTAAAAGGAACTCTTGCAACATTACTTCCTTTCCTTTTACATCAAACGGATGAAACTCATGCATTGGTCGCAGGGTTAGCGGCAGTTGTTGGTCATATGTTCCCGATTTTTGCTTCTTTTAAAGGTGGAAAAGCAGTTGCAACTTCAGGTGGAGTATTACTAGGTTATGTGCCACTCATGTTTCTTGTCATCGTTGTGGTCTTCTTGATTTCTTTATATATCACAAAATATGTGTCGTTCTCTTCTATTATTGCAGCAGTAACAGCATTCATTTATGCGATTGTATTTGGCGGAGGAGACATCCCACTTATTATCGTTGCTACATTATTAGCAGGCTTTGTCATTTATCGTCATCGCGCAAATATTGTTCGTATTAAGAATAAAACAGAACCTAAAATAAAATGGCTATAGCCGTATCGAAGACCGCATAAAAGACGGTCTTTTTTAATTGCTGTTTTCGTAATGATTGTGGTTTTTTCGTAAATGTCCAGAAGCCGACATTTACGCCTCCAACTAGGTTCAGTGGCACACATTAATTTTGCGCGGCACTTTTCGCTACTCCTATATTGTTTTTTGAGGTTAAATAGGTAATTTCTTTACCAATTTAGATCCAAAAGCAACAAAGTTTACGAAAAGAGCCTTTTTAATTGATTGGTGTTCTATAAAAAGAACTTCATGTTCTTTATTGATAAAGAATGATTTGTTCTGTATAATGAACATATGAAAATATTTATACATATTTTGATGTTTTTCGCCATAGATATATACAAAATGTATTTTGTGATAAGGATGGATGAAAAATGGAATATAAACAATCAGATATCGAGCTTGCAAGTTTCGAAAAGCTGAAAAAGGAATTTGACGAAATATCGCTGCAATCGTCGTATTTAGCAAATGTCGGTCAGTTAGCTGCTGGCATTGCCCATGAAATTAGAAATCCATTAACAACGATTAAAGGCTTTATTCAATTGATGAAACCCTATTTAGTAGAAATTGAAAAAGAAGAGTATGCGACCATTGCTCTAGAGGAAATTGAACGTGCTAATACGATATTATATGAATTTTTGAATGCAGCGAAACCACATGTTAATGAAGCGAAACATATAGATGTGAATCGTCTAGTAAAAGAAATTACGATTTTGTTTGAAGGGGAAGCGCACTTGCGGAATATTACGATCTGTACAAATTTAGGGCCGGAGAATCCTTCTCTTTTTCTCGAAGAACATCAATTAAAGCAGGTCTTAGTCAACGTTGTAAAAAATGCTTTCGAGGCTGTTCCTGCGACAGGTGGAGAAATTATACTGAGTACAGAAGTTCGAGATGAAATGGTATTGTTTCATATTGGGGATAATGGCTGTGGCATGAGTGATGAGACCGTCCAGCGTATCTTTATGCCATTTTATACGACAAAAGCAACAGGAACAGGGCTAGGACTCTCTGTATGCAATGACATCATTCATCAACTTGGTGGAGAAATTGAAATCAAAAGTCAGCCTGGTGTTGGTACGGACTTTTTTATTTACTTGCCATACAAACCAGCCCTCTCTAATTGATAGACAAAAGCGGATCCTCGCAAAGAGAATCCGCTTTTGTCATAGCCTATAGCTTTATTAGTTGAAGCTTGTTTCTACCTAATGGATCTTTCACATAGTCAAGCTTCGTATGGTCAAAATACACCTTATCTTTTTCGTGAATTAAGATGTTTACATCCTCAAATGAATAGACTTCATCTTTTTCTAATGGTCGCTCTTCCAGAGACAACTTAATTTGTGGACCGCCTCAGCCAATCCCCATCGTGACTCTTACATATAATGCTTCGTTTTCCTGCTCTAAAACGGAACGTAAGAAGTTATAGACACTTTCTGTTATTTTGAACATGTTCCACCTCGTATAGCGATCTATTTAAAAACTAAATGGGATCTCTTATTTTCTTCTTTCAGTATTCTTTTTTCGTGCTCTCCGATTAAATCAAAATGGGAGTAGCCGTCTTTGCGGATGTGAATCCACTCTTTTTTCAAGCCGTACTGGCGTCCCCAATTGGCCAATCGCTGCAAATCTTTACAACCTACTTTTGTAACAGTATTACATCCTGGAAAGCGGTCGTCTAACCAGTAGTGGGTTAAAAAGGCGATCTCCCCACGATCAATGGCATCCTTCCATGCCTTTACTTCCTCGCGTTTGATCCCAAAAGCCATGGCAGCACCCCTTCTCTATTTCTATTAGCTTTCAATAGGCTGTTTCTTGGCTTTTTCATATGCCTCATGCCAATCTGGATATTTTCTCTTAATGGAAATGGGTCTAAAACTATCTTTTTTCACACAAACATGCTTAGACTCACCGGTAACACAAACATCTCCGTCCGCGTTTAAAATATGATAGCGATAAGTGATTTTAATGCCATCGTATACTTCAATCCATGTTTGAACAGTTGCAGTTTCCCCGTAACGAAACGGTTTTTTATAGGATACCTGGACATCTAAAACAGGTGAAATAATTCCGTCCTCTTCTACTTCAGCATAATTAAAGCCCATGTCTTTAATCAGGTTTGTACGGCCAACCTCCATCCAAACCAAGTAATTAGCATGATAGACGACACCCATCTGATCGGTTTCTGCATAGCGAACATCGATTTCTTTCGTTGATACTAACATTATGCATCCCCTTCTCTCATCTTAGTTAGTGATTTCTCTATATCGCTTTCGGTAATTTCAGTTACCTTGTCCATTGCGACGTTGAGATTGTCCTCCTTAAGTAATCGCATGGCTTGCGCCTGTATCGCTTCATCCATTAAATTTGTCGCAAATCTCCCGTTTCCGCCGATACTCATTTTGCCTAGTTCTTCTTTTAAGTAAGCTTTCGCCTTTTTCGATAACTTGTACTGAAAATGAGCCCCATAATGTTCCATAATCTTAATAAGCTCTGTAATTGAATAATCATGGAAATGAAAGAACTTTTTAAAGCGAGATTTCAAGCCCGGATTGCTTTCTAGGAGTTGTTCCATTTCATTCGGATATCCAGCGAGGATAATGACAAGATTCTCATTATGCTTTGTCATCTCATCCACTAAAGTATCAATGACCTCTTTTCCGAAATCTCCAGAAGTGTGACTAAGAAGAGAATATGCTTCATCGATAAAAAGGACACCGCCAAGCGCCTCTCTAATCACTTTTTTAGTCTTAATGGCCGTTTGTCCGACATAGCCTGCTACAAAATCAGCACGGCTTGTGACAATTAAATGTCCTCTTTTCAGGATTCCACATTCTTTTAACGCATCAGCATAGATTTTTGCCACGGTAGTTTTTCCGGTACCTGGATTCCCCATAAAGACAGAATGGAGCTGGAGTGGAAGAACAGGAAGGTTATTTTCTCTTCTGATTTGTTGCATTCTCACAAATGAGATAAGTCTTCTTACTTCATCCTTCACTTCAGTTAAACCGATCAATTCATCGAGTCTTTCACTAGAGCTTACATCAGCCGTATCATCCTCCACTTCAAAATCATCCTTCTCAAGAAGACTATAGTCGAGGATGTTTTCGTTTCCTGGCAGCCTTGACCCCTTTTTGAAAATTGCATCGAGTACTAAGTTCCGTACGGTTCTCGCGTTACCGAAAGTATCATCGACTCGTTCTTTTTCAAGACATTTTCGTAGCTGAATTTTCGCTTCTTCTGTTAAAACATAATCATTGTCATGAGCAAATTGCTCTGCAATTAAAAGGAGTTCATCATCCGTGTAATCCTCTAAATGAATAAGATTGGATCTTGGAAATCGACTACGTAGGCCAGGGTTCGCATCTAAAAACTGTCTCATTTCATCCGGATAGCCTGCAAGAACGACAGCAAATTTTCCGCCAAATTCTTTTCCTGTCATGAGTGAGACAAGTGTATCGATGGCTGTTTGTCCATAATCACTGCCTGTTTGTCCTTCACGTTTCAGACTGTAGGCCTCGTCAATAAAGAGAATGCCACCTACGGCTTTCTCTACCACTTTTCGAACGTTCTCTTCGGTTTGTCCCACATATGCACCGACGAGCTGGGAGCGGTCCGTTTCGATAACGTCCTTACGTGGCAATACACCTAGTTCATGATAAATTTTGGCGAGTAACCGTACTAGCGTCGTTTTTCCAGTTCCAGGATTCCCCGTGAAGACCATGTTAAGACTCATTTCGTCCTTCGTTTGAAAGCCAAAATTCTTACGTGTTTTTTGGTATTTTAGAAATTGATATAGGGCATTTACCCGCTGCTTTACTGTTGCTAGACCTATCATCGCATCGAGTTCTTTTAATGGGCTTTCTTCATTTGCTTCAGAATCCACTTCTTGAAATACTTCTGCCCATTCTCCCTTAATTCTGTCTATATTAACGAGATGGGCTTTCATATCGAAGAAATAGGTTGTGTTATAAAAGGCGCCAGAAATGGACTGCTCGAATTCTTCAGCAGCTGTTTTGACTCCAGCAACTCCTTCTATTGCTTGTTCTAACATACCAATCAAAAGCCTATACTTTTCAGTAAGTGCATCTTCTTCTAGGTCTTTTATATTTTTCAAAGACTTTTCTAAGTCCTCTATATGATTTTCACAATCGTCTAAAAAGACATTACATAATTCAATGATCGTCTCAGCGGTTTTCTTCTTCAGCTGTCGATTGTCTGTTTCGCGGATTGTTGGAAATGCAAGAGTGTTCAGAACGTCTTCCTTCGTCTTCCAATGAAATTGTGCTAAATACCTTTTAGCATATGCATTGTTTGGATTAAGCTTTCTGGCCCGCTCCATCCAGGCACTTGAAAGCGAATCATCGGTCCCTGCTTTTTTAGTTCTAGACAGTGCAGCTATCGATAAAAGGGTTGAAAGAACCGCATTATCGGTTTCAATTTTTATTTGTTGTAACAATCTATTTTCATCTGTTATGTAACCATTGTCTTGAATTTCATTTTCCCATGCTAAAATCATCTTTTTAATACTTTCTTGCTGGGCTTCCCGTTGATTCATATTTATCACTTCTCTCCTAATTTCACATACCATCTTATCATATTTCTTTTTCTGTTAAAAAGATGTGTGACTCGGCGAGTGAGCAAAAAAATAGACCCGAATATGTAATCGGGTCCATCTGTCATTATTTATTCATCGTGTTGAGCACTGTACTCATCTTTTATTTCTTCACGCATGCCAGCAATGCTTTCACGTCTTCTTTCATTTTTCGCTTCAATATCGGCTCTGTCCTTCTCGTTGGAAAACTCTGCAGTTGCTTCTGCTTCTTCCATGTTTTCAATTGTATTGTGAACCATCTCTTGAAGCTTTTCGACGTTATCACTTCGGTCATCTGGTTTTGGTTGATTATTCGCCATCTTACTTCCCTCCGATATTAGTTGAATGGATACAGAGATAGTTTGCATCTATCTATAGAAATTATGAGGGAAAGAATAGCTAATTTAGTCGTTAGTTTACAATAATCAAATTATGTAAAAAAAGTGGGCTCGCCTATCAAGACGAGCCCACTTTAGGTTATTCTCCTTTAGTCTGAATCACTTGGGCATGTTTGCCGGAAGTATCCTGCATGCTCTTGCCTTTATTACCTCCAAAACCTCTACCTTGAGTTCCGATGTGGTTCGGAGTGTAGTGATTACTATTTCTTCTGTGCGAAACACTTTTGCTCATCATGATCCCCTCCTACTTATTAGGATCGATCATTTTCAAAAAATCATGACTGGCAAATTTATATAAAATTTTATCTTGCTTGACCTAAGCGTTTTTTCTCTAGGCGCTCTTCAATTTTTTCAAGAGCTTCTTGATCCTGTAGAAGCTGACGCTTGTTTTCTAAAACGAGTTCTGAAAATGAACGTTTTCTTGGCTTTCTCATGCTCACTCACCATCCTTACCACTATAGTAACAGTCATTATCTCCAGTAACTGTTCTAATTATTACAACTTTTTGAAAATTTATAGTTCATTCATGCCCGAAAAAGGCAAAATTAAAACCTTAGCAGCTTTGGCTAAGGTTAGAGTTCGTTTGTAAATTTCTTCATTTGCTCTACAGACAACGGTCCTAAATATTTGTTTTGGATAATGCCCTCTTCGTCAATAAAGAAGGTTGTAGGTATCGTTAAGATTTTATAGGATCTCATAACTTCCTCATCATTATCTAATAGGATGGGAAAGTTAACTTTAAGCTTCTCCGCAAATTCTTTCACGTTATTATCAGGATCAAGATTCACCGCTAATATTTGTACAGAATTGCCTTTCTCAGTATAAAACTTTTGGATTGCTGGCATCTCTTCCTTACATGGTGGGCACCATGTTGCCCAAAAGTTTAGCATGATTTTTTTGCCTTTGAACTCTGATAGCCGTACAGGTTTCCCCTCTAGATTGAGCAATTCAAAGTCTGGTGCTTTTTCTCCAATGGCTAGACCGGGAATTTTTTCAGGTGGAATTTGATTTGGATCAACCGATTTTTCATTTGTCATAGCATTTACAACAGCAACGGTTAATAAGCCGAACAAAAACACAAAAGGAATGATTTTTTTAATCATAGAAGTGCTCCTTTAATAAGTTAGTACTTATTAAGTTGTACATTGTAATAATAAATATAACAACAACTTCCCATGAATGTTCACAAAATATTCTTTATGGATAAAAAAAGACACCTGTAATGGATTACAAGTGTCTTTTGGATAAATATTAGTTTGCTAGTTTTTCACGTAGAACCATTGGAAGAATTCCACCATGACGGTAGTAATCAATTTCGATTTCAGAATCGAAACGTACGACTACTTCAAATTCTTTCTTCGTGCCATTTTCGTCAGTTGCTGTTACTTTTACAAGCTGACGTGGTTTTACGTTTTCATCGATTTGAACATCGATTGTTTCCTTACCAGTTAAACCAAGAACATCAGCGTTTTCGCCTTCCTTGAATTGAAGTGGTAAAACACCCATTAGTGCAAGGTTTGAACGGTGAATACGCTCGAAGCTTTCAGCGATAACTGTTTTGATGCCAAGAAGGTTTGTACCTTTTGCAGCCCAGTCACGTGAAGAGCCCATTCCGTAATCTTTACCAGCAAGAACCACTAAGCCAGTACCTTCTTCTTTGTACTTCATGCAAGCATCATAGATAGAAGTCACTTCGCCTGTTGGCCAATGAGTTGTGTAGCCACCCTCAGTACCAGGTGCGATTTGGTTACGAATACGAATATTTGCGAAAGTACCACGCATCATAACCTCATGGTTACCACGACGAGAACCATAAGAGTTAAAGTCACGAATTTCTACTCCATTTTCACGAAGGTATTTACCAGCAGGTGTGTCCTTGCCGATAGAACCAGCAGGTGAAATATGGTCAGTTGTTACAGAGTCACCAAACTTACCAACAACCCGTAAGGAAGCAAGAGGCTTCACTTCTTCTGGATCTGGCTTTAAGCCTTCGAAGAATGGTGGGTTTTGAATATATGTTGATGTTTCATCAAATGTGTACAATGCATCGTTGCTCGTCTTGATTTCGTTCCAGCGCTCGTTATCGCTAAATACATTTTCATATTCAGCTTTAAATAGCTCAGGAGTTACGGTTCTTTGAACAACTTCGTTTACTTCTGCTGTAGATGGCCAAATATCCTTGAAGAATACATCGTTGCCATCCTTGTCTTTTCCGATAGCTTCATTTTGAAGATCAATATCTACTGTTCCAGCTAGTGAGTAAGCAACTACTAATGGTGGTGATGCTAGGTAGTTTGCTTTTACTAGTGGATGAATACGTCCTTCAAAGTTACGGTTCCCAGAAAGAACAGATGTTACTAATAAGTCGCTTTCAGCAACAGACTTTTCGATTTCTGGAAGTAATGGACCAGAGTTTCCGATACATGTTGTACATCCGTAACCTACTAAGTTGTAGCCAATTTTTTCAAGGTAAGGAAGCAATCCAGAATCACGTAGGTATCCTGTAACAACCTTAGAACCAGGAGCTAAAGAAGTCTTAACGAATTTAGGAACTTCCATGCCAAGCTCTACTGCTTTTTTCGCAACTAATCCAGCTGCTACTAAAACGTAAGGGTTCGATGTATTTGTACAGCTAGTGATTGCCGCAATCGCAATGGCACCAGTTTTCATCGTTGTTGTTTCGCCGTTTGCGAAGTTCACAACTGCTTCTTTTTCGATTTCAGAAGCCTCTAAACCGAAACCTTGGTTACCTTGTGGTGCAGTCAAAGCTTTGTTAAACTCCTCCTTCATTTGAGAAAGTGGAATTAAGTCTTGTGGACGCTTTGGACCAGAAAGGTTTGCTTCGATATCAGCTAAGTCGATTTCAATCACATCTGTATAAACTGGCTCTAAAGATGGATCAAAGAATAAGCCGTTTTCTTTACAGTAAGTCTCAACGATTTGTACTTGCTCTTCTGAACGTGCAGTTAAGCGCATGTAGTCTAAAGCTTCATTATCAACTGGGAAGAATCCACAAGTTGCTCCATATTCAGGAGCCATGTTGGCAATTGTTGCACGGTCTGCTAATGGAAGTGTAACTACTCCAGGACCGAAGAATTCAACGAATTTATTTACTACCCCATGTTTACGTAGAACTTGCGTTACTTTTAATGCAAGGTCAGTTGCAGTAGCTCCGTTTGGTAGCTCACCTGTTAACTTTACACCAACAACTTCAGGTACTGGGAAGTATGAAGGCTGGCCAAGCATTCCTGCTTCTGCTTCAATACCACCAACACCCCAACCAAGAACACCGATACCATTGATCATGGTTGTATGTGAGTCAGTACCTACTAGTGAATCAGGGAATGTTTCGAATTCGCCATTTTCGCCAGCAACAGCATGGACAACATTTGCAAGGAATTCAAGGTTAACTTGGTGAACGATACCTGTTGCTGGTGGAACAGCACGATAGTTATCAAATGCTTTTTGTGCCCAGCTTAAGAACTGGTAACGCTCAGCATTACGTTCAAATTCAAGGTCCATATTTGCTTTTAATGCATTTGCATTTCCATATTGATCAACTTGTACAGAGTGGTCGATTACTAAATCAACTGGTTTTTCTGGGTTGATTTTATCTGGGTCTCCACCCATGTCAGCCATTGCTTTACGTAGAGATGCAAGGTCAACAACTGCAGGTACTCCTGTAAAATCTTGTAGAATTACGCGAGAAGGCTTAAATGGCACATCTACGTCTCTTACTTCATCTGTTCCCCATTTTGCTAAGTTTTCAACATGCTCTTTTGTGATTACACGGCCATCATATTGGCGAAGCACTGATTCTAGTAAAACTTTAATAGAATAAGGTAGTTTTGAAACATTTCCAATACCTGCTTCTTCAAGAGCGGCTAAATTGTAGTAGTTGTAGCGCTTGCCATTTAACTCAAATGATTTACGAGCGCTAAAAACATCAGTTTTTGACAAAACTTCATTTTTTGACATATGAATTTCCCCCTTTACCTCATATACCGGTTGAAAAGTTTGAATATTGCTCCCATCCACACTTTTCTTACAATCCTATATTAATACAGTCAACAATATAAGTAAATAACAAGAAAGTTATTGTTTTTGATAAGTTTTACTTATTTAATTAACAATTCTCACATTTGCTATCGTAAAAACGTTCGGTTTTACATGGGAAAATTTTTGTGCTTGAGACCTCTGTTCGTTGTGAAAGTTATTTCAGAAAAATGATAACGAGCAAGAATGAGCTCGTAGTAGATGGATACAGTAATAGATGGAGGTGATGGAATTTGTCGAAACGGAAATCGAAGCATGTAACAGTGGGAATGAATGCAGCAAGCGCCCAAGGAAAAGGCGCTGGATATAATGAAGAGTTTGCCAATGAGCCTCTTTCTGCAGCGCAAAAGCAAAATAATAAAAAGAGGAAGAAAAATCAGTAAGAAAAAAAGACTCATGATGAGTCTTTTTTTAACGCTGTTTTCGCAATGATTGTGGTTTTTTTCGTAAATGTCCTAATTTTTTTCTACGAAAAAAATCTAAGGCCGACATTTACACTCCCTACTGGGCGCTGCCACCCCTTGGGTGGTTTAGAGTCACACATTATTTTTGCACGGCACTTTTCGCTTCTCCCATATGTTTTTTTAGGTAAAACAGGGGATTTGTATGCCAAACTACGATTCAAAAGCAACAAGTTTTTTTCGAAAGAAAATAAACAATTTCTGCGAAAAGAGCCTTTTTTAATAATCTGTCTCGTTAACCTGACTAACGATGGAACTCAAATCATGTTGGAATTGCTCAAGTTGAGCTTTCTGCGTGTCTGAGGCTACTTCTAATGCATTTTCGATTTGTTGATATGCTTCGTTCACTTCATTTTTCAGGTGCTTCAATTGATGTCCGTAACTGGCGCTATCTCGTACTATTTCTTGATATAAATCCTTTGCTTCATTTACTCCTTGTTGAGCCGCTTGAAAAGCTTGCTGTTTATTCTTGTTGTATGGCATAGTTGTCATTCTCCTTTATAGATATTTGTCGTTAAATTGCGCATTTCTGTACGAAAATATTCGGTATAAATACAGTTTTCCAACTACATTCTAATTATTAGGAGGGATTATTTTTATGAACAAAAACGATGGCAAAGATATGCGTAAAAACGCACCAAAAGGACATAATTCAGGTCAACCAGAACCATTAAGCGGTTCTAAGAAGGTAAAAAACCGTAACCATACTCGAGCAAAAAATAATCAACATCATGATTTGTAAAGAAAAAGAAGCTGTTGTTTACAACATACAACAGCTTCCCTTTTATAATGTGCTTAATGCTTGAAGAACAAACTGCTCTTCCTCTTTGGTCATACATCTTAAATCGATAACGACTTCTTCTTTTTGGATTCTCGTTATGATTGCTGGTGTAAATTCAGTTCTTAGTTTTCGTGCTACCTGTTCGGCAGACAGTGACTGGTGCCTTAGGACAGCAACGTATGTTGGGAGCTCCACATCAGGCATTGTGCCCCCTCCCACTTGGCTAACACTTTCTTCGCTATGGGCAATAAATATATTCGTTATGGCTCGTAATGATTCGATAAAAGACTCGCTTCTTTCTTTTAACGTTTCTTTACTCGTTAACAGATCGCGTACAACAGGGATGTTTTTGATGCTCTCTTCCCCTTTTAGATAATCAATTAACGTTCCTTCTAGCGCAGCTAATGTTAATTTGTCTACTCGAAGTACACGAGCGAGCTGATTCTTTTTTAAACGATCAATGAGTTCTTTTTTTCCGGCGATGATGCCAGCTTGAGGTCCACCAAGAAGCTTATCACCACTAAAGGATACGATATCGACTCCTTTGGCTAGAACTTCACTAACGACAGGCTCCTCTCCGATGCCATGCTTCTGGTAATTATAAAGAGCCCCGCTTCCTAAATCTTCATAAAATAAAACATTTTCATGAGCAGCTCCAAGCTGGGCTAACTCTTCTGTACCTACTGATTTTGTAAAACCGATTACCTTAAAATTACTCGTATGTACTTTCATCAGCATTGCTGTGTTTTCATTTATAGCTCTTTCGTAATCCTGTAGATGTGTTTTATTTGTTGTGCCAACTTCTACAAGGTTAGCCCCGCTTTCCTCCATAATAGAAGAAATGCGGAATGAGCCACCAATTTCGACCAGCTCCCCACGGGATACAATGACTTCTTTGTTATGTGCTAGTTCTCGTAAAATCAAATAAACTGCAGCTGCGTTATTATTCACGACCATTGCAGCCTCAGCACCAGTAATTTCCTTTATTAATTTTTCGGCATGTGCATGTCGAGAGCCCCTCTCTCCTTCTTCAAGCTTATATTCAAGGTTTGAATAGGATTTTGCTGTCTCAACGACATGCTCAATGGCCTTGTCGCTCATTCGTGCTCTACCTAAGTTTGTATGTAAAATCGTGCCGGTTCCATTGATGACTTGTTTTAATGTGTATTGGAATTGATTTGTAAGCTTCTCATTGAGTTCTTTAAACAAGAACTCGATGAAATCTTGATTTCCTGGCTCAGGACTAGTCCATTTTTCCTGTAATAATAAGTTGCGGTATTGTTCGAGTGTTTCTTTTACTAGTTTTGTTAAATGCTGTTCTGTAATTTCAAATTCCTTAATTAGTTCATGAAATCGATAATCTTTTTGTATTTCATGAACAGCCGGTAAGTAGCGTACTAATTGCTTCATATTCAGAACCCTCCATCAAATGCTATCCCCAGCCCCATTATACCAAATAAAAAGAACCTCCATCCATCGGACGAGGTTCTTTCGTATTTAAGCTTCCATTTTAGCAATTATATCGGCGCTCTTTGGAAATAATCCTATATCGAGCTTGGAATAGATTTTCTCACCGTTTACCGTTACTTCAAAAGCCCCACCAGAGCTAGGAATAAGGTTCATGTTGCTAATTTCAGAACGGAAATGCGTAAATAATTCTTCCGCGAGACTCGCGGCTTTTGGTGCAAAGTTTCACTGCATACAAAACTCAACGGTTACCTCATAACGATTCATGTAATGCTCCTCCTCGTAATCCGTAAAAAATTCACAAAAAGTTCATAGATGTGATTACCGCTATTGTATGATAAATGGTCAACTTGTGACAAATTTTTGGATTTTGAACAAAAAATAGGTCGAATGAATTATAAATATCCATCTTTTATACTACGACTTATGTATCAATTATTCTACTGAGATAATATTCTGTCAAAACGTTATTCCAATGGACTCCTCCGTTTTATATAATTAGCAATTATTGGAGTAGGAAATTTTCTCTAAAAAATACATATTAAAGGGGTTTTGGAATATGGCTAAAGAAGGATCTTTCTCTATTAATGTCAATCGCGCAGAAAAAACAGTTGATCTAGTAATAGTGGGTACATTTACTCCTGAGCAAGTTCAAGAATTTGTTTCTGATTATACTACAAAAGCAAAAAGTATTAATGCAAGTGAATTTACTTTGAATGCAGATTCAACGGACATGGATGTTCTTACTCAGGAAATGGTACCAGCTTTAGAAAATACCATTCGTATGTATCAACAAACTGGGTTTGAAAAACTGGTTGTTTCAATTAAGAAAAACCCAATTCTTAAAATGCAGTTAAATAGAATCTTTAAGAACACTGGCTTCACAAACGCAGAAGTAAAAGAAATCTAAACTTAAGCTTGCTCTCATTAGCAGTTCGCTAAAGATGAGACATTATTAATATTGGAAACAAGGCTCTAGCAGTCTTGTTTTTTTTCAATAGAAAAGGAGTTATGCATAATGGTAAATATAAAAATTAGAGAAATGGCTATTTATCACCCGGAACATGCTGTCGATAATGACTTTTTTATCGATCATTTCAAAAATAAAGGTCGTGATTCCACGAATTTCATTCAAAATATTCTAGGGCGAGAAAATCGCTATGTGATTAATGATAACAATGAATCAAGTCTCACGATGGCTTATGAAGCTTCGAAACTTGTTTTAGAAAAAGCAAATCTATCAGGTCAAGAATTAGATATCATCATGTTCTCCTCGCAAACACCTGAATACTTAGCAACATCCAATGCTATTCAATTACATGCCAAGCTCCAAGCGGGTCATAAAACACAAGTGTTGGATACGAATGCAAACTGTGCAGGAATGCTCGTCGCAATCGATTATGCATCCCGATATATGATGTCAAACCCTCATGTCCAAACTGCGCTCGTGGTTGGTTCTGATTACAATACACTTATGAGCAATCCGGAAGAAGAAATTACATATGCGAACTTTGGTGACGCGGCGTGTGCTGTTATTTTAGAAAAGACAGAAGAAAGTAAAGGTTTTATGGATTCCATTTACTTTACTGATTCTGTTACGAGCACGAATACAAACTTCCCTCGTCACGGGTTATCAGGTGCAATTAAGGAAAAACAAGATCAATCGATGCAATGGATTCCGTTTGATGGAAGTATTGCAATGCCTCCTACCTACGAAATGTTTGAAACAATTTTATCAAGAAATAATTATACGATGAGGGATTTAGATGCTTATTGCTTCTCTCAATTTTCGATCGCGAATATTAAAACGATTCAAGAACACTATGGTTTAGATGAAAATAAGATTATGTATGTAGGTGACCGCTATGGTTACACGGGGACAACGAGTCCATTAATGGCTTTTTATGACGGGATTGAAACAGGTAGAATTAAACGTGGCGATACGGTTCTCTTCTGGACCATTGGTGGCGGTTATCAGCTTGTTGCGATGTTATTGAAATACTAATCGCATCCTTTAAAAGTGATTTTCCCCTTCACAAACGTTATACTTATTATTGGAGGTGGACAACATGCGAGAAGAAGAAAAAATTCGTCTTACTTCATTTTCAACGAAAGCTGGTTGAGGCTGTAAAATTGGTCCAGAGGACCTGGCGCAGGTTCTGCGTCTTTTACCAAAGCACGACCCTACCCCTGAGCTACTTGTCGGTCATGAAACGAGTGACGATGCTGGGGTTTATAAATTAACTGAAGACATTGCCCTTGTACAAACCCTTGATTACTTCACTCCGATTGTGGATGATCCATATATGTTTGGACAGATTGCTGCGGCGAACGCTTTAAGTGATGTTTATGCGATGGGTGGCACACCAAAAACAGTACTGAATATTGTTGGCTATCCTGTGAAAAAACTTGGTCCAGATATTCTTTCTGAGATTTTACGTGGAGCAAGTGACAAAGTTGTCGAATCTGGAGCGGTAACAATCGGTGGCCATTCTATCGATGACCAGGAACCGAAGTTCGGACTTTCCGTGACAGGTATTGTACATCCTGAACGTATTTGGAAAAATGTTGGCGCTAAGCCTGGTGACTTGCTTGTTTTAACGAAACCAATTGGTGTCGGCATTATGACAACTGGTATTAAGCGTGAAGCTGTTACCGTGGAACAAGAGAAAATCGTGACAGATGTGATGGCAAGCTTGAATAAGCTGGCTGCTGAACCTTTACACCAATTCTCTCCACATGCTGTAACAGATGTAACTGGCTTTGGCCTTTTAGGTCACGGGAGTGAAATGGCAACTGGAAGCAATGTAACTTTAGAAATTTCATTATCCGCTGTTCCGATTTTAGAAGGTACACTAGATCTAGCAAAGCAAGGTGTCGTCCCTGGTGGCTCAAAATCTAATCATAAATGGCTAGAAAATGATGTTCATTACGAGGGTATCTCACTAGAAGAACAATTGATCTTATGTGATTCGATTACTTCTGGTGGACTTTTAGTGGCACTATCTGAGGAGGAAGCTTCTCAATATGTAACGGCTCTACATGAAGCGGGTCTTGAAATTGCTACGATCATTGGAAAAGTGACGGAGAAAAAAGATAAGTTAATCTATGTGAATCGTTAATGAAGCAAAAGGACATTACGTGTTAAATGTAATGTCCTTTTTATTCTTCGTCACCGGCTTATTTAAATATATCCTAGAAAGATAAAGTACTCTTTTAACTCAGCTTCTGAGATACTGATCCGTTCAGTTAAATCGTTTGTCCGTAAGACAAACTCTTTTACACCGATAAACTCTGACTCGGCAACAAGGTAAAAGCGAGTACCCTTCCTCTTCCCTTTAAAAGCTTTTTTCAATTTGTATTTCTTCATTTTAAAACCTCAGATGTCTAATTTAATGGATATGGAAAAATAGATTATAGGTAAAACCTATCTTAGTTACGTTTCGTATATAAAGTAAAGTTTTAACATGTTTTTGATGCCGGTCTGAACGCCATCTATACATATTATATCAAAATTTTCGATTGCTTCTGTAAACCGTGCAGGGTTCTTTCTTATTATATCAAAACAAAAAGCCAGCAGTTTAACTGCTGACTTATAACATGACGTTATTGATAATTTAGAATCTAAAGTAAGTAAAAATGCATCATGATAAGGAAAAAATTAATGCCCACTTTAATAGCCATTTTATCCAACACATCCTATTCTCTAAAGAATATTATGCCGATTACATTTTAAATGTAACATGAAAATATTTAGCTATTGTAAATTGAACATAAATATTTGTTTAACTAGAGATTATTTTGTATAAAAGCTTAAAGCAATCTCTGCGCCTAAGCGAGCATTGTTTTTCACTAATTCTATATTCGACAATAGGCTCTTACCATCTGTTAGTTCCTTCACTTTCGCAAGTAAGAATGGCGTAGTATCTTTCCCTGAAATATGATTTGCCTCAGCTTCCTGTAAGGCAGATTCAATTACTTCGGTAATCTCCTCTTCATCCATTGCATGCTCTTCTGGGATTGGGTTGGCGATGACCGCTCCCCCCTTCAAATTCAGCTCCCATTTTGTCTTTAAGGTTGCTGCAATTTCTTCCGCTGTATCAGCTTGAAAATTGACGGCAAAATCACTCGTTCTTGTATAGAACGCAGGTAATACATTAGTTTGATAGCCGATTACTGGTACGCCTTTAGTTTCTAAGTATTCCATTGTTAGACCTAAATCAAGAATGGATTTCGCACCTGCACAAATAACTGCCACATTTGTGTTTGCTAATTCTTCAAGGTCAGCAGAAATGTCCATTGTAGTCTCCGCTCCTCTATGAACGCCACCGATTCCACCAGTTACGAAAATGCGAATATCTGCTAAATCAGCACAAATCATTGTTGCGGCTACAGTAGTTGCCCCCATTTTCTTCGTTGCGAGTAAGTATGGTAAGTCACGTCGAGATGCTTTGGCCACATCTGTACTTTTTCCAAACATTTCGAGCTCTTCATCAGAAAGTCCAATTTTGATCTTCCCGTTTACTAAAGCGATGGTTGCTGGAACTGCTCCTTTCTCGCGAATGATTTGTTCTACCTCACGAGCAGTTTTCACGTTTTGTGGATAAGGCATTCCATGAGAGATAATCGTTGATTCCAACGCGACAATTGGTTTTCCTTGCTCCTTGGCAGCTTTTACCTCTTCTGATAACACGATATATTGTTCCATTATTTCATTTCCTCCATATCTTGTTGTAATTGAATTGCTGAAAGTTCTGGCCGTACCGTATATGGTGATTGAGATGTTTTAGAAGCATTTACCGTTGCGGTTTGCCCAATTTCCCTTAGGTCTTTTCCTTCTAGCCATGCGTAAATTGCCGCTGAGCTAAACGCGTCTCCCGCTCCTGTTACATCGACAATTTTTTCTGATACGATCGCTGGGATATGAATGACTTCGTTTTGATTTCCGATCATAGCCCCTTCTTTTCCTTTTGTAATCACGACATTCTTGATGCCTAAAGATAACCACTTTTCTACAGCTTGTTTCCAAGACTCATGACCGCGAATATCTTTATTAAAATAGGCTTCAGTTTCATCGCGATTGGCAATCAACCATGTCACGCAGCTTAAATCACTTGGTAATCTTTTCATTTTCGGTGAGGATACTGGGATAAGGATAAGTGGCTTTTCCTCCCTTTTTGCAAAATCGCACAAGTATTCCAGCGTGCTTTTAGGAATATTCAAATCTGCGATAATGCATTTTGCCCGCCTTAGCAAGGCATCTTGCTTGTATAATAGTTCTGGAGTAATAGCTTCATAGATTTCCATATCGGCTAATGCAATGACCATTTCTCCGGTGGAATCTAGCACAGCAGTATAGGAACCCGTAGATTCGTCAGTAATCTGTGTAACTTGGTCTAAGTTCATATAAGGAGACGAAACTTCTTTGATATAATTCCAGTCTGCATCTTCCCCGCTACAAGTGATTAAGGAAACATCCATACCTAATCGACCGAGGTTCTCGGCAATATTTCTTGCCACACCACCAGCACTTTGCGTCGTTTTTGTCGGATTGGAAGTCCCGATCCGAACCATTTCATTTAAGTAGGATTTTCGGTCGATATTCGCCCCGCCAATACAAACAATCGGTTCGTTTTCAGCGATTACGTATGCTCGGCCAATAATTTTTCCTTTTTTGATCAATCCTGAAATCATATTGGCTACGGTCGGTCGTGAAACATTTAAGGAATTAGCCAACTCTTGTTGTGTAATATAGGGATTCCTTCGAATTTCATTCAGCAAAAATTGTTCTTTTTCTGATAATTGTTCTGACATTTTCTCACCTCACCACCAAACATTTGTTTATATTTTTAAACTTATGTTTATATCATATTTCTTTTTTTTATAAAAATCTATCTTTTTTGAAAAAAAACAGTATTCGACCATATAGAAAATTTTCTAATTTTGATAATTTGAACAATATGTTAAAATCGGTTAGAAAAGAAGTCTACTATATTTTCTATAAAAATTTAGCTTAGAAGAGGAGGAATGTTTTTAGTGAAATCATTCGAATTTACAGTGGAAGAAAGGATTTATAAAAATGTAGAAAATAGAGATTTAAAGTTATATATCTTTAATCCTCAAAATTTACTCTTAGATAGGACGGCTATTCTATTTTTTCATGGTGGTAGCTATGTTAAGAGTGATCGAACACCTTTAGCTTTTGAACATCATGCTGAACTATATGCTTCAAAAGGTATTGTAGCAATTTGTGTAGATTATCGAACAACTAATGATACTGAAGCCTTTTCTCCTCTTTATGCTATATCTGATGCAAAATCCTCCATACAATGGGTTCGGCAACATCATCAAGAATTAGGGGTTAATTCCAACAAAATAATTATTTGTGGAGCTTCGTCTGGTGGTTTTACAGTGCTTTGTTCTGTGTTAGTCAAAGATGTGTTTGAGTTGGAAGGAGACTATACGAATAATATCCCCGATGCCTTAGTTATGTTCAATCCAGGAGTAGATGGTGTAGAGGTATTGAATAGACTTTTCCCAGAGTTAAGTGATAAAGCAGAAAACTTGTCACCTTTACATAATATTGTAAGCGACTTACCACCTTTAATCTTGTTTATAGGGACGGATGACATTATATATGGAAGTAATAAAGAATTTTATGAAAAATGGATTGAATATGGAAACCAATGCACTTTTCATACTTATGAAGGAATGTCACATGGTTTCTTTAATTATGGAACATTTGACAATAAGCCTTTTAAAGAAACAAATGAGGAAATAGAGAAATTTATGAAAACTTTGGGATTGTTATAGAAAATGATTATAATGCAACTCATTTGTTAAATGCTCTGACGAGAGATGCATTGCCAACTTATTCAGCAGATTATCGTAACAGCAACTAACTTTAACATAGCATAAAAGCAAAAAAACAAGCCTACACGAGGTAGACTTGTTTTCAAGTTATATTAAACTAGTTTTAATTTTAATTTTTCGAGCATATCGACTGTCATATCTTTTAGGTCGTATTTTGCTTTAAAGCCCCATTCTTCTTGAGCAGATGTTGCATCGATGGAATTTGGCCAGCTGTTGGCAATTCCTTGGCGAATTGGATCAACATTATAGGACATATCGAATGATGGGATATGCTTTTTAATTTCAGCTGCAATTTGCTCAGGCTCAAAGCTCATCGCTGTCACGTTAAAGGCATTGCGATGTTTAAGCTTAGCTGGATCTGCTTCCATTAAATCTACAATAGCGTTCAAAGCATCTGGCATGTACATCATATCCATGTATGTGCCTTTGTCGATATAAGAAGTATATTTGCCGTTTTTAATTGCTTCGTAATAAATTTCAACAGCATAATCTGTAGTTCCGCCGCCTGGAGGCGTAACATATGAGATTAATCCTGGGAATCGAACACCTCTCGTGTCGACACCAAACTTATGATAATAGTAATCTGCTAGTAGTTCTCCAGCAACCTTATTAACGCCATACATCGTTGTTGGTCGTTGAATCGTGTCTTGTGGCGTATTATCCTTAGGCGTTGTTGGACCGAAAGCGCCAATAGAGCTTGGTGTGAAAAATTGTAAATTTAACTCACGAGCCGTTTCCAAGGCATTCATCAGTCCACCCATGTTTAAGTTCCAAGCAAATACTGGTCTTGCTTCTGCCGTTGCGGATAAAAGGGCAGCCATATGCATGATTGTATCCACTTCGTACTTCTTTGCGATTTCATACATTTTATAGTCATCTGACACATCAAGTCTTTCGAAAGGTCCTGTCTCTTCCCCTTCAGTAGGTCGAATATCTGTGGCAATAACATTGTCTGTTCCATAAATGTCTCTTAGTTTAACGGTCAGCTCTGAACCGATTTGTCCGAGCGCCCCAGTAATTAGAATTCGTTTCATCTTGCTAGTCCTCCAAACCTTGCTTTCCTCATTAAAATAGATTAAATAATGCCTAATTCTTTTCCTACTTTTTCATAGATGCCAATTGCTTTGTCAAGCATTTCCTTCGTATGTGCAGCAGATGGCATATTACGCACGCGGCCAGTTCCTCTTGGTACAGTTGGGAATACGATTGATTTCGCATATACTCCCTCTTCATTCAATCGTTTACTGAACTCTTGAGTCTTTACTTCATCTCCAATGATACAAGGAGTGATTGGTGTTTCACTTGCACCAATATCAAAGCCAAGTGAAACTAGGCCCTTTTTCAAGTAATTAGCATTTTCCCATAAACGTTCATTAAGCTCAGTGCTTTCCATCAGGATTTCGATGGCTTTCTTACTTGCAGCTACATCGGCTGGAGTCAATGATGTTGAGAAAAGGAATGGACGGCTACGAACCTTTAACCAGTCGATTAAGTCCTTCTTCCCTGCTACATATCCACCGACAACACCAATGGCTTTTGATAATGTTCCGATTTGGAAATCAACTTTATCTGATAGACCGAAGTGCTTAACCGTTCCTGCACCTTCACCTAGTACACCTGATCCGTGAGCATCATCAACATAAGTAATTAGATCGAATTCCTCAGCTATTTCCACAATTTCAGGTAGCTTCGCAATGTCCCCATCCATTGAGAATACTCCGTCCGTAATAACCATGACTTTGTTGTAAAGGCCAGATTCAGTCGCTTCTTTTGCTTTTGCACGTAAATCATCCATATCCGAATGATTAACACGAATGATCTTTGCTTTTGACAAACGGCATCCGTCAATAATGGATGCATGATTTAACTCGTCAGATAAAATGGCGTCATTTTTATCCATAACCGCACTAATAGCAGCCATATTACAATTGAAGCCTGATTGATAAGCAATCGCCGCTTCTGTATGTTTAAATTCAGCTAGTTTTTCTTCTAATTGAACATGTAGGTCTAGTGTTCCATTGATTGTACGAACAGCTCCTGCTCCTACACCGTACTTTTCAATTGCTTGGTTTGCTACATCCTTTAAGCGTTGATCAGTAGCAAGTCCTAAGTAGTTATTTGAAGACAGATTGATTAATTCTCTTCCGCCAATTGTGATCATTGGTCCATTTGGACTTTCTAGAGGATCGATGACATTATAAAGACCCTTATCCTTTAAATCATCCAAGTTTTGTTGTAAAAATGAATCTAAGCTTTTACTAGACATACATAACTCCTCCTATTTGTTCATATATAGACAACTGTCCACGCTATGTAGACATCTCCTAATTCTTGTAACCCTTGATATGATTATGTTTATGATAATATACTTTATCACAAATTTTTCAGAAGTACACTTAAAAAGGACAGAAATTTGACCGGTTTTTAATTGTATTTTTTTGTAAATTGGTGGAACAGTTTAGTCATCCCCAGCGGAATCTAGTATGGAATATGTAGGTTTTCTTAAATATTTGGATATTATCATTTCGTCATTTAGTTGAAGATCACGTGACTGGTTGGTACGAATGGTGTCGGTAAATCCAAATCCACGCTAATGAATATTATCACCAAGCAATTAATCCATGATTCAGGAAAAGTGGAATGGACAGTTGCACGCATGATAAAATCTGTCCAAAAGTTAGTGTTGGACAGATTTTTTTGTAGGGAACTATTCATTTGGCTTAGGCGGATATAACATGGCTTTTAGTTGTCGATTCCAAACGATACTCCCTGTTACATTGAAACTTGGTTCATGAGTAGATACTAGTATTCGGTAACGATAAGTTCCTGTTGTGCCAGGTTTATCAATAAAAGTGAAGTGTGGTTTCCATTCATAATAGAACAAAGGATAAATAGTTTTTTCGAAGTTTCCAAGGATGCATATCTTTGATAGTTCTACTTCATTCCTTTGTAATGTCACATTCATTCCTAATGATGTTAGCGTTGATATCGTAATGATATCCAAATTCAAAGACCCATCGATTCTCACTCGTTGGTCGTTCGTTGTTGTTATAATTTCTACTTCCATCATTGTAATCGTATTTTCGGAGACGGGGATGATGATGCCTGGATGATATTCATGTGCATCGAAGTAGCAAAGTATGGATTCTGGTCTTTCTTTTAATGGAAGACTGTTACAATTAGGATTGGTACATATATGACTGAGCAAAAGACCCATTTAATATAACCTGCCTTTTTAAAATTTTGTAACAGATTATGTTGATTCTTTCAGACTGCTTGGACAAAGGATGAATTTGGAGGAATGAAGGTGCATTTATGTCATTCCTCCCTACTTTATTTAGACGGTATCGAAAAAATCTGTGCGTAACTTTTTAACCTATCGATAATTCCTATGGGTAAAGATAGAAAAATTCTATTCACCTAAACTCTATTCTTCTATAATGACAAAGGGGATGAATTTATACATTAGTGGAGGATTATATGAAAAAATTATTATCTATGAGTCTTATTCTTCTTGTTATGTTCGGGCTAGTTGCTTGTTCTGGAGAAGATGAGAAAGCAACAGAAGAATCAAAACCAAAAGAAGTATTTAAAATTGGTGCTATTCCTGATCAGAACGCTGCGGATTTAAATAGAAGCATGGATCAAATTGCGGAATATTTAGCAGAAAAAACGGATTTAGAGGTTGAGTATGTTCCCTCTGTCGATTACGCTGCTCTAGTAACAGCTTTTGAACGGGGTGAAATTCATTTAGCGTGGTTTGGTGGATTAACAAGTGTACAAGCAATGAGTTTAGTGGATGGTTCTGAAGCTATCGCTCAAAGACCTCGTGATGAAGAGTTCCATTCTGTTTTTATCGCGCAAAAAGGTCTTAACCTAAAGGGGATTGAAGATATTAAAGGTTTAAGCTTTACATTTGGTAGTGAAAGCTCAACTTCTGGACATTTAATGCCTAGATATTATTTAATGGAAAATGGCATTGATCCTGAGAAGGATTTTGATGGTGAACCGAATTATTCGGGTTCTCATGATAAAACGTATAAGCTTGTAGAAGCTGGTACGTTCCAAACAGGTGCATTGAACGAGGCTGTTTGGGAAGGTGCTGTTGAAGATGGTCTAGTTGACTTAAAGAAGGTTGATGTTTTCTACACAACTCCTTCTTACTTCGATTATAACTGGACAATTAATACAGTTGATGATGTATTCGGTGATGGAACGAAGGATAAAGTAAAGGAAGCCCTCCTTTCTATGGGTGCTGAGCAACAGGAAATGCTCGATATTTTTGAAACGGATAAATTTATTGAAACAAAGAACGAAAACTATGCTGCTATTGAAAAAGTGGCCAAGCAGTTGGGGATTATAAAGTAGTATAGAGGTGAGGATGCAATGGCATCTGAAAAGATTATTGAAGTACAAAATATCACAATCAACTTTGAGGGGAAGATAGCCTTATCTTCCCTTTCTTTTTCTGTGAAAAAAGGAGAACGTGTTGCCCTAATTGGTCCTAGTGGTGCTGGTAAAACAACCCTTTTAAACACCATTGCTACTTTCATTAAGCCAAGTGATGGCCAACTTGTGATAGATCAAGTAGATTCTAGTGAGTTGAATGATCGTAAAAAGCTTGCCAGAAAAATTGGGATGATTAGGCAGCAATTTGATTTAGTTCATCAGCTTCCTGTTGTTCATAATGTGTTGGCAGGTAAATTAGGACAATGGGGATTTTTTAAATCCTTATGGTCATTGATTTTTCCACAAGAGAAAGCTATTGCCATTCGCGCTTTAGAACGTGTCGGATTAAAGGACAAGCTCTATGAAAAAACAGCAAATCTATCAGGTGGTGAGCAGCAACGCGTGGCGTTAGCTCGGTTACTCGTGCAATCTCCTGAAATCATACTCGCAGATGAACCTGTGGCCTCTCTTGACCCGGCGCGAGCTGAAGATGTTTTATCGATGTTGACGAAGCTTGTTATGGAAGAAAATCAAACATTAATCACAAGCCTCCATTCTGTTGAATACGCAAAGAAATATTTCACAAGAATAATTGCCTTGCGTGATGGAGCGGTTTTCTTTGATTTACCTGTTGATGAAATACAAGCTGAAGATTTGGCTTCTTTATATCAGTTGAAGGAGCATATGTAATGGGAAAATCGATTTTTCAGCTACACAAGAAATCTTTTTTAACCGTAGTGTTAGTGGGCGTGTTTGTCTGGAGCTTGTTTGCCGTCAATTGGAACGGTGACCTCCTCCACTCTGGTGGCTTCGTCACATTAGGTCAAATGCTAGGTGCGTTGTTTACTCCTGATTTATCAAGTGAAATTTTATTATTAGCGTTAAAATCGACGTGGATTACCGTTTCTTATGCAGTTGCTGGGATGATGTTAGCAATTATTATCGCGTTTTTTCTAGGTATCCTGGCATCTGGCATCTTTTTTCAAAATCGCATTTTGAAGGCCATTTTTCGCGGGATACTCGGATTTTTACGAGCGATCCATGAGTTAGTTTGGGCTTGGTTGTTTGTGGCCTCCTTTGGACTGTCTCCTTATGCGGCTGTTTTTGCCCTCGCTCTACCTTTTGGTGGAATTCTAGGTCGGATATTTGCCGATATGCTTGCTGATGTACCTGAAGAACCGATTCAAGCTCTTAAATCAACAGGTGCTTCAAGGTGGCAATTATTCTTTTATGGCTATTTTCCGAATGTGCGAACAGGTATTCTTAGCTATACGATGTATCGATTTGAATGCGGAATTCGCTCCTCTGCGATTATGAGTTTTGTTGGTCTTGGTGGGCTTGGTTATCAAATTCAATTGTCACTAAATGATTTGCACTATCATGAAGTGTGGACGTTTATCTTTTTCTTGATTGCGGTCGTAGTGTTAATTGATTGGTGGAGTAGTCATTTACGAAGCAAATTGAATCATACAACGAAGCATTGGTTTATTCCCTTCTCTTCTCTGTTAACGCTTGTCTTGTTAATTGGAGCTTGGAGCTATATTTATGTGGTGGACAAAGCAAGCTTTTTGGAGCTTTTTTCAGAAAAGAATGTGGCTTATGCGAAAAAGTTTTTCTCGGGGATGTTTGGTGTTGGTGAAGAAAATCCGGCATTCTTCAATTGGGAAAGCTGGAAGACTGCGTTGTCGTTAACGTATGATACGTTACGTATGAGCGTAATGGCAATTGGATTTGCTACCATTGTTATGTTTTTAACGGTATTGCCTGCAGCACGTAATGTGGCTAATGGAAAATTAACTTTAACAAGTCGTTGGTATCAATGGATCTCTTTTGGTATCATCCGTTTAAGCTATATTTTCAGTCGTGCAATTCCTGAACTTGTTTGGGCGATGGCGATTATCTTCATTCTAAAACCAGGGATTTTACCAGGAGCACTTGCACTTGCACTACATAATTTCGGGATTCTCGGAAAACTTTGTGCAGAGGTTGTTGAAGATTTGGATGCTCGTCCGATTCGTCATTTGGCCTCAGCTGGGGCAAGTAAGGCGCAGATTCTCTTATACGGTGTCCTCCCTTCTGTTTTGCCTCAGTTTTTGACATATATTTTATACCGCTGGGAAGTCATCATGAGAACAACGATTATTGTTGGGTTTGTCGGTGCTGGTGGGCTTGGTCAGCAATTTAAGCTGAGCATGAGCTTCTTCCACTATACGGACATTACTTTACTGTTATTGTGTTATTTAATTCTTGTGTGGATTTCGGATTATATTTCGGAATGGGCAAGGAAGACAGCAAGGTATTAATTGTTAACGAAAAACGAGAGAGCTCATTAGCTCTCTCGTTTTTATGTTATTAAGCGTCGAATACTTCGACCTTTTCCATAACATCTCCTGCTTTATGGTTAAGTACTGTTTCCATTCCGGAAGTAACTTGACCAAAAACAGTGTGAACGCCATTTAAATGTGGTTGTGGCTCGTGCACGATAAAGAATTGGCTTCCGCCTGTGTCTTTACCAGCGTGAGCCATAGATAGAGCTCCTACTCCATGTGTATGTGGGTTTCCAGCAGTTTCACATTTGATTGTGTAACCTGGGCCGCCAGCTCCAGTGCCTGTAGGATCTCCCCCTTGGCTTACAAAGCCTGGGATAACACGGTGGAATGTTACACCGTTATAGAATCCTTCGTTTGCTAGCTTTTCAAAGTTTGCAACAGTTCCTGGTGCTTCATTTGGGAACAATTCAAATTCGATTTTTTCCCCACTTTGCATTTGTATGTATCCTTTTTTCGCCATAATGACAACTCCTTTAAACTAAATGAATCAGTCTTTATCATACATGAAGTTAGCAAGAAAGAAAAGTTTGCAGACTTTGGAATACACTAACATTTTTAATGCATTCCTTTTTTGTCATATTGCCATACTAAAGAATAAAAAGCGGTGGAGGAATCAATGGAATTCGTTGTCTATTTCTTTCTCGTCTGGCTATATATTTCTATATTTGCGGTACTCCATAAACGATTAAATATCGTTGAGAATACATTTGTGTATCTCGTCATTCTTATTATTAGTATTAACTACTCCTGGCTAGTGATAGATGAATTCAATGTCATAAGCCTTAGTGAAAAGCGAGCTCCATATCTCGCCTATTTAATAAATCGAAGCATAGGGATTCCGATTCTTACGCTCATATTTGTTAATCTATACACTAGGATTCCAACGCTTATTCAAAAAGCGATGCTACTTGTTTCTGCGGTTATCCTATTCGTTGCGTTAGCGAGTATATCGACAAGCTTGAAGATTACTAAATACTTGAACTGGAATTATGGCTTTGATTTCATCTATTATTTTGTACTAATGGTATGTGCTATTGGGGCTTACAAAATAATGCATCGAGTGATGAAGGGTGTGGTGGAAGGAATATGATGCTGTGGGAATCGTATGATAAAAATGAGATCTACATTATTATGATGTTGCTCGGTGCTTATTTAGCCGTTTATATTTTTCCGAAAAAACTTTCACCTCCCCTTATGCTCCTATTTTTAGTATGGGGCTTTGCGACATCAACTATCTTTGATTTTACCCTTGGGGGAGGATTGTTTGATTACTACAAAGTCAATGATTCAAACAAATATGAGCTATCGGATTTATTAACCTACTTCCTATTTGCGACCTTTAGTTACTTTTTTGTTTATTTTTACAAGGTGCTTCGCATTAAGAACGTAAAGATTATTTTCTATATACTTGGATGGACTTGTATCGGGTTAGTGATGGAAAAAGTCTCTTCCTTTATGGGGGTTACTCACTATCAAAGTGGCTATCATATTTACTACTCAGTCGTTGTTTTCCTAATTGTTCAAACAACAACCGCGCTCTATTATGAATTAATCAAGAAGAAATGGCCCGAGGCTAATCATGTTAGTCATATGGATTAATGGAGCAGAAAGCTTACCGCTAGATTGGCAAGCTTTCTTCTGTTCTATTTATTTCGGCTAAAATATGGTCCGAGCCAACCTCTTTCATGAGTATTAACAAATGTCCAGTTAAAACCTTTATCAACTACGAACACATCTTCTTCATTGGCTAAATCGGAGGCTTTTAAAAGTCTAGCATCCTCAATCAGTAAAGCGTAATCTGAATGCTGATAAAAAATGTAGCACGCTCCCTTTTGTTCTAGGTCAAAGGCTTGCTCGGCTCTTTCGCCTTCTAGGCATTCTCTTCTTTTATAACTGAAAACATGCCAAAGGTATCCACAGGCCCATCTATCATCGTATAAAAAGATCTTGTTTTTCTCCTTATTGCTTAAATGACCAACAAAATGACTCTCCCATTGTTTTCTTAAGTATGTCCCCCATCTATCGATTTCTGTTATTCTCATTTTCTTGCTCTTAAGTATATTGAATAGCTCCTCCATTTTGCCTCCTTAACTTCTTACTACTTGTAATAATAATTTTCTAGCCTCTTCGTGGTACTTATATTGTTCTAAGAAGTCTGTATAACGTATAATATGAGTTTCGAAAAATCTGTACTGTTGAAAGAAGTCAAAGAATGAGATTTCTAAAAGAGCTATTTGTCCTTCAGGAATTTCAGCTGTTTTCCCTTTTAGAACATAACTTAACGTGCCTTCAATATTTGCACAATAGGTATTAAAGTCAGCATTTAAAGAGTTCTCCTCTTCGGCTAATTTTAAAAACTCAGCTTGAAAATCTTCGTGTATACGATCGCAATCACGATATGGAAATGGTCGATGTAACTTGTTTTTGATTTCATTAAGTTTTTGAACGATATTTTCCATCTGTTCGCTTCCTTTATTCCCATTTATTTTTATTTTACTATATTCTCTATTTCTTGAGTTGCCAATCTAAATACAACAAAAAATGACGCATAAAGCTATACGTCATTTTTGTTGTATATATTTAATTGATTTCAACTGGTTTCAAATTTTGAATACGAGGAACGACACCGAAGATGACAACTGCAATTAAGACTGGCAATAACCAACCAAGCCCTTGGTTGTACAACGGTAGTACTTTCTCATAAAAATTAATGATTGCTTGTAACCAACTGAAGTAAGCAATCTCTAGAGAATCACATAAAGTCTTTAGTCCATCTACAAAACTGATCATAAATGCGACAGCCGTACCTGCTACATAGACGATTCTTGCGTGATTAAAAAGTGGTGATAAAAATGCCAAAATCATTAATGTTACGGCCAATGGATATAAGAACATCAATACAGGAATTGAGAATGTAATGATGTTCGCTAATCCGAAATTCGCAATGACAAATGAGAATACAGAAAAGAACCATACAAAGGCTTTGTAACTTACCTTTGGAAAAAGGGTATGGAAATATTCGCCGCAAGCTGTGATTAAACCAATACTCGTTGTAAGACAAGCTAAGATAATAATAACAGCCAACATGATAGAACCAAATGTTCCGAAGTAATAGGACGATGCCTCGCTAAGAACTGGTCCTCCAGTCTCAAATAAGCCAATTTTTCCTACACTTGTTGCTCCTAAGTAAGCAACACCTACATATATAATAGCTAGTAAAGAAACTGCAATGATACCTGTTTTAACCGTTGCCGATAGAATTTCATTTTTTGATGTGATGCCCATTCCCCGAATCGCATTAATGACAATAATTCCAAATACAAGTGATGCTAAGGCATCCATTGTGTTATAACCTTCAATAAATCCTTTTGCAAATGCTCCACTCGAATAAGCAGCTTGCGGTGCTTCAATCGAACCCATTGGGTTTACTAGCACCATCACAAGTAGTACAAACAAAAGCACGATAATCGCTGGCGATAGAATTTTCCCAACACGGTCAACAATCTTCGCTGGATTTAAAGATAACCAAAGTGTGATGCCAAAGAATACGAATGTGAAAATTAATAATCCAATTTGTGTGAAGTCATCGCTTATGAACGGTGCAATCCCGATATCGTAAGCAACAGTCCCTGTTCGTGGTGTTGCAAAAAACGGTCCAATCGTTAAATATAGTAACGCTGTAAAAAAGACAGCATATTTTGGATGAATTCGACTTGCTAGCTCCTGTAGATTGGAACTTCCAGAAAAACCGATGGCTAAAAGGCCAAATAGTGGCAGCCCTACTCCTGTTACCAAAAATCCAATCACTGCTGGCCAAATATTTGAACCTGCGTTTTGCCCTAATTGAGCAGGGAAAATAAGGTTTCCTGCGCCGAAGAATAAGGCAAATAGCATAACTCCGATGACAGAATAAGATGAGAATGATAGCTTGTTTTTCATAAAAATAACTCCTTAGTTTTAAAACATTTTTGAATAATGTTATCTTACATTTATTTTTCAGAAAAAACAATATATTATTCTGAAATATATTGAATATTTTTAGAATTGCATAATTTTACTATATTTATATGAAAAAAGACCGAGATTATTACTATACTATAAATAATAAAAATATTATAGATTTTCTTCACGAAACTATTATATGTCTTGGTACGTCTTATTATTGGAGGTGATCTTTTGTCAATAAAATCCAAAATCATAACAGTTGTTCTTATCCTTTTAATATCGACAATCGTATTGTTTCGCAAAGGAATCATTCTTGATTATGTCGGGATTCATCTAGAAAATCCTTTTGTTAAAGAAATTCAGGTACCTGCTCTTTATGCCGAAGTGGACAGGAATCATAATGATATCCCAGACCCTCTTGATATTGTTTATGCAGCACGCAAAGAAGTAAAGGAACGGACCAAGTATGAAAGCAATTATTATGATGGTGGTTACCCTCCTGATGGTGAAGGTGTCTGTACGGATGTCATTTGGCGAGGTTTAATGGGCGCAAACATTCTCTTAAAGGATTTGATCGACAAAGACATTGCCAACAATTTAGAGCTATATCCACGAGTGGATGGAATTCCTGATCCGAATATTGATTTTCGCAGAGTGCCCAATCAATACGTTTATTTTGAAAGATTTGCAGAATCGTTAACAACCGAGCTTAAAGCTGGTGATGTGGAAAATTTGCAACAATGGCAGCCAGGAGATATTATTGTCTTTCTGGATGGCTATCATCATGTCGGAATTGTATCGGATAAGCGAGCAAAAGATGGAACTCCATACTTCATACATAATAATCCCCCATTTGCTGCAGAAGTGAAACTCAGTTCCTTTAAAACCCCCATCGCAGGACATTATCGTTGGAAGTATTAAAAAAATCCTTAGTATTCGCTAAGGATTTTTAGTATCTAATTCATCTGTTTTTGAAGCATAGTAGTCAATCGCCTGTGGGAATTCTTTTAACTCTCTCTTCCCTTGCTCACTGAGAGTATAAATTCCCCTCTCGACTTTTTTAAACCAGCCGTAGTAGTTTTGATGAAGTATGGAAAGGGTCTTCTCCCCTGTTCCCATTTGTCTAAGAGTTTTGGGAGCCAAT
The DNA here is from genome assembly GCF_005280205.1 of Bacillus yapensis. GTDB lineage: Bacteria > Bacillota > Bacilli > Bacillales > Cytobacillaceae > Robertmurraya > Robertmurraya yapensis. The sequence goes on from NZ_SUND01000004.1 coordinate 47,381, forward strand.
GGTCCATATTTCTGTAAGCAATAGGCGATATGTATACAACTTTCTTTGTACGCCGTCATTAGCTTCGTTTTATTACTCCCGCCAACGTTATCATTGAGATTACGGCCCTGAATTTCTTCAAGAAGCTTTTGCCGCTTTCGTTTATAGCTTTGAACACTGTATCTACTGTTAAAAGGACCAGGTGGAAAAATTACTTCTAGCTTTGCACTCGTTTTTAAAAAGGTGACCATAATAAGTCCAAGCTCAAGTTTTTTAATGAGGTGACACATATCATGCCACTTCTTAGAATTTCGCTTATATTTCGGTTTGGGAATGGCGATATAGACTTGATCCGTCAATCGTTGTCTGTTGGCTGCTTGAATGAGTAAATCCACATTTAAATTCAGCTTCAATTCGATAATGACGAGCTCCTCATCCTTTACGGCAACAACATCACAATCGTTTACTTCCCCATAGACTTCGTACCCCAGACTATTAAAATGTTTTTGTACCGGTTTAAAGAGATCGACTTCATATAATTTATTTTTTCTATCCATAATATTTCTCCTCATGCTTCATGAAAGTTAGTATAACATGACTGAGAAATAATTTTACCCTCCTGATGGAAAAATAAAGATGGAGGTGATCTAAATGAAGAAAGATAACGAAAATAATGAACAAGAGTTGATGGATAAGGTCAATCAAACCTTTGATGAAATGGTAGAGGATGTGAAGAATATGGTACACGATGGTTCAGAGAAAGATAAATAACGATTGTGCTTGAGCGAGTGTAGTTTTTATAGGATAATATTCCCATATATATTTCGAGGGGGATATTAAGATGCTCGCATTTGATGAACTTGATCACCAGTACTATATGGGCGAAGCGTTAAAGGAAGCGAATGAAGCAGGACAACGTGGCGATCGACCAATTGGAGCAGTCATTGTTTACGATGGAAAGATCATTTCGAGAGGGTCTAATCGAATTGAAACAAAATCTAGTAATATTGCTCATGCTGAAACAAACGCGATGCATAACTGTGCTGCCTTTTTAAATAAACATGCTAGAGAATGCGTCATCTATACAACTGTTGAGCCATGTATTATGTGTCTAACAACGATTGTCATGGCAAACATCCGCCACGTTGTCTTTTCGGTCGAAGACAAATATATGAAAATGGAACTGTTTATCAATTCAAATCCTTATATTAAAGAACGACTATATCACTATATGGGTGGTATTTTGCAAGATGAATCTAGTAAGTTAATCAAAACTTACTCCCCATTTATGGCTGAAGTCGTATTAAATGGTACTCGACCAAGATTGAATATTAAATAAACCGAGCCAAAGTTCATTGACTTTGGCTCGGTTCGTCTTTAGAGTCCTGCAAACTCTTCTACTAGTTCTGTAAACTTCGTTAATGTATTTTTGATCGGCTCAGGATTTGTCAAATCGACACCTGTTTTTTTCAATAATTCTAGTGGATAATCCGAGCTTCCACTTTTCAGAAACTCAAGATAAGATTCTAGCGTTTCTTGATCACCTTCAAGCAGTTTTGTCGCAATATGAATGGCTGAAGCAAATCCTGTTGCATATTTATAGACATAAAATGGTCGGTAGAAATGTGGAATTCTAGACCACCCATACTTTACTTCCTCATCAAATACTAATGCATCTCCGTTGTATTCCTTGAATAAGGTTTCGTAAATTTGATTGAATACCTCTACATTCAATGGTTGGCCCTGCTCGGCTTTTTCATGTGTAAGCATTTCAAATTCTGCAAACATAACCTGCGTAAAGAATGTTCCTCTAAATTTATCAATAAAGTGATTTAATAAATATCGCTTGAGCTTTTCATCCTTTTCTTGTTCGAGCAAGTAATGAATTAATAACACTTCATTCACTGTTGAAGCGACTTCTGCGACAAAGATGCTATAGCGCGCTGAAATTTGTGGCTGGTACTGAGAGCTCAGTTTGCTGTGAACACCATGTCCGCATTCATGGACAAGCGTAAATAGGCTATCCAGATCATCCTGATGGTTTAGTAAAATGAACGGATGAACACCGTAAACACCTAAATTGTAGGCACCTGAACGTTTCCCTGGTGTTTCTCTTACATCAAAATAACGAGAACTCTTAAATTGTTTCAGTGTCTCGACATAATCTTCACCTAGTGGCGCTAATGCTTTTAGCATTGTTTCATAGGCTTCGTCAAAAGAAATATCCTGCTTCACTCCACTCACCAATGGAACACTCATATCATATTGTCTTAACTCATCAAGCTCGAGTATTTCTTTACGAAGCTCGGTATATCGATGAAGAGGTGCAATATTTTCCTTAGTTGCTTTAATAAGATTTTCATATACTTCTTTTGGAACCATGTCTCCAAAGAGCGATTTTTCAAGAGCGGACGGATAGTGACGAATCTTTGATGTGGTGACATTATTTTTAATAGCAGCTGATAGAGTTGAAGCAATCGAGTTTTTCATTTGTAGATAAGGCTTATAGTAAGCTTTGTACGCTTGTTTTCGTTTTTCACGGTCCTCATCTTCAATCAACTTCGAATACATCCCTCTTGTCAGTTCAACCGATTCTCCCTTTTTATTCGTAACTTCACCGAATTTAATATCAGCATTGTTAATCATGCCAAAGGTTGTTGAAGGTGCTGAGAGTGCTTCGCCCAACTGGGAGAGAATCTCCTCTTGTTCTTTTGTTAAAACATGCTCTTTATAACGGAAGGATTCGAATAAATCTTTTTCAAAGTATTCGAGACCTTTTTCCTCAGTGATATATCCTTTTAAAGTTGCTTCATCTAGACTTAGTAAAAATGGCATGAAAAAGGAAGTGTTTGCACTTACCTTCACACTGAGGCTTCGCGCTCGATCCAATAACGATTGGGATTCTGTTTTTCTCGTATCCTCATCCACTTTTAACATTGCATATGCAAAGACATGATTAAATGTATACGATAGTTCCTCTTGCTTTTGCAAAAACTGAAACAAGTCCTGCCCTGTTTGAATAGCTCCATCGAATTTCTTAAGTTCATTAGAGAGCTGCTCAATCGTTTTTAGATCATCTTCCCACTTATGTATGTCAGAATAAATATCATCGAGGTTCCATTTTTCTGCTGTTGGTACTTCTTCTCTAGATTTGTATGTTTGCATAAGTGTACTCCTTTTTAAAGTTCTTGTTATAAAATATATGTCCCGATAATTCGATCTAGTTTTCGAACATCCACTTTTTTGTTTAAATTCAGTTTGAATTTTCCTGCTTTCGTCCATAATTCGAGCTCTGCATTTAAGTCAAGCATGCCTCCATTTTCAGAGGAATACATGATGATGGATTTGAATGGAATGGTATAGACTTCGACTTTCTTTCCTGTAATTCCTTGTCGGTCCGCGATAATGATACGTTTATTTGTAACCACAGCTACATCGCGCACTGTCTTGTAGGCTACTTCTGGTTTTTCTCCATCAACTAAGACGTTATAGATATCAGTAGGTACTTGTGTTTCTTCATAAAAAGTCCATGTCATCAACGTACTTAAATCTGCCATTTTCTTCCCTCCAATGTTTTCCTATAATATATTAGGACCATATTCGTCTATTGATGTCAAATGGTTTGAAATGAAAAAACTTGATGAACTGAATCACCAAGTTTGGCCTCAACCATTCTTTCATCTTTCTAATTCAATATATTCTCTAAGTAATTTCCAGTTTTCTTGCTCTTTTCTCCAAATGAACATACATTGTGCTGGAAAGGGCTCTCCGTTTATTCGATTCAACTCTCTACCCAAAATTAAATACTCCTCACCATTTTTTCGTTCTGTAATGGAATATGGTTCAAAGCTTTTCTCAGCATTCTCATATTGCTGTAAAACTCCATTAATATCATAATGGTAATCATATTCGTCGGGCTTATTTAAATTACCGTGACACCAGTATCCGATAAAATTTTTGGACATGAATTCTCGAATCATATCTCCGTCCTTACTTATAAAACCGTTATTCCATGCTTGGGTGTAATCGACAAGTACCTCATTAATATCCTTCATTGCATCCTCCTATTAATTTAATATTCTCTTTTGATTAAATATTCTAGAAAATGGATAGTTTTTCCTGTAAGATAAATGAAAAATGTCATGGAGGTTCAAAGATGAATGAAAGGCACGAAGTTTTATTTAACCAATTGGCAACTTACCGGAGTGAGTTAATCGGTGTTGCACAATCGGTTACTGCTGAGGAAGCGGAAAGTATTCCGAATGGCTTTAATAACAACATACGTTGGAATTTGGGGCATGTCTATTTGGATCAGTATCTCTGGATCCAAGCGGTAACCAAAGAAAAGGCAAGCGTACCTGCTGGATTTCAAAGTTGGTTTGGTTACGGCACTTCCCCTGCTGACTTTACTGAGGAAACTCCATCATTGGAAGAGTTAATTCAAATACTCCAGAAGCAACCAGAAGATATTAGAGAAGCTTATGGGGAGCGGTTAGAGGAGGAACTGGCACCTACTGAAATGGGGATGCATACGATTGAACAAGTTTTAATCCGTACGATTTTTCATGAGGGCATGCATTTGCAAGTGATACTAGATATTAAGAAATGCCTTTACTTATAGAAAGAGAGGAAAATAGAATTTGACTAGTTTCATGATTAGACAAGCTTCAACAGCAGACGTTCCTCAATTAAAGGACTTAATGCTTTCGTACATTGTTGATTTTTATCATCAACAGAAACCAAATGAAGATGAGTTAGTTGGGTTAATCCACCATTTAATCAACAATCCTTCTTCAGGATTACAGTTTGTGGCAGAAGAGAATGGTGAGCTGCTTGGTTTTTCTACTTTGTATTTCACTTTTAGCACGTTAAAGGTGAAAAAAGCGGCTATCTTAAACGACCTGTTCGTCTCTCCGAGTGCAAGAGGTATAAAGATCGGAGAAGCTCTTTTTCAAAAAAACGTAGACTATATTCGTGCCAATGATTTTGCTTCAATGACATGGGAAACAGCTAAGGATAATGTTGTTGCTCAAGGCTTGTATAATAAGATGGGCGGTCAACTATCGGAATGGCTCGTTTATGAGATTCATTAATTTTTCAGAGGTGAAAACATGCGAGAACTACAGAAATTTACTGAAAGCTATCAGAGAGAATTAAATTGGCATATAAACGACGAAAATTATCAGCAAACGAAGGAATCCCTTTTACATAACTATATGCTTTTAACAACCGAGGTCGCAGAGGTTGCTGAGGAATTCAGAAAGGCATTTAATATGGTGTACAAGGAAGCGGAAAATGGAATGGATCCAAATGCGGCATTTGCCGAAGCAAAATCGCTTATCAAAAAAGATGTAGGTAAGGAATTAGCTGATTGTATAGCTTATATTTGTAAGTTCGCTAATTTCTTTGAAATTGATTTGGAAGAAACGTTTTATGAAAAAATGGATGAAGTTAAAAATCGTTCCAATAAGAATCGGAAGCTTCCGACTTAGTAAAAATTAGGGGGATAAGCCATTAGTGGCCTATCCCCTCTTCTATTATCCTAATGATTTTTCTTTACTCCCACCGTCTTTATGAACAAACACTTGGTGTGGGAACGGTATTTCAATCCCATGTTGTTCAAATGCTTCTTTAAACTCCTTACGCAATTGACGCTCGACTTCAAATTGCTCGCCATTTACGGTCTTCGCAATGACTCGGATCACAACATCGGACGCTCCAAAGGCTTGTACACCAAGAACATTAGGCCCCTCAACAATTTTATCATTTGTAGATGCGATACGATCGCATACTTCTTTCATCACATCGGTGACTTTGTCTAAATCGTCATTATAGGAGACGCTGATATCGACAAGGGCTCTCATATTTCCGCGTGAATGGTTACTTACAGTTAGAATTTCACGGTTAGGAATATAGTGTAACGTACCATCAAGTCCACGTAACTGTGTTGTTCTTAATCCAACTGCTTCGACGACACCATCAAAATTGCCAATTGTGACATAATCGCTTACATCAATTTGTCTTTCGAGTAACAAGAAAAATCCTGTAACGACATCACTGACAAGACCTTGTGCACCAAAACCAATTGCAAGTCCGACGATCCCTGCTCCGGCAATTAGACTAGCTACTGGAATTCCAAGAATGCTAAATAATGTGGCAGCGACAATGAAAATTAAAGCATAAGAGAAAATATTCTCCGTCAGCTTATGTAAGGTTAATGTTCTACCTTCGGTAATCTCTTTTCGACTCAAGATTCTGTCATACGTTCGGTCGATAATTTTATAACCAATTTTTCTTATTAAAATAAACGCAACGATGACCCCGACGATTTTTAGAGCGATCAATCCTGCATCTATGGAAAGACCTTCCCAGTCTATCTTTTCTAGGTTGAACATAACATCATCCTCTCTATTTCAACATTTCAGTCATTAGTGTACAAAAATAAACTTAAAAGGTCTAGTTATTTTAGAACTAAATGATTCTTATACTCCACGAATTTTCGAAAAGGAAAGGAATATGATCTTGTAATAAGAGAATGATTTTGAAAGGAGTCTAGTATGGCAAATTTCATGTATCCGTATATAAGTTGGCAACAACAATGCACTATGGTTCCAATTGTCTTTCCACCCCAGCATCAAAACAGACATCCAGGATTGGAATATGTAATGAATCCTCCCCCTTTATCGCATAATCCAGCCTATAAAGGAAGCGGAAAATTGAAAAATAAAGTAGCGATTGTTACAGGTGGTGATAGTGGGATCGGGCGGGCTGTAGCTATTGCTTTTGCGAAGGAAGGAGCAAATCTTGTCATTCCCTATCTAAACGAGCATCAGGATGCGAATGATACGAAACATTTCATTAATCAACTAGGACGTCAATGTGTAACATTAGCTGTCGACTTAAGATATGAGGAAAACTGTCATTATGTTGTGGATACGGCATTGAGGAATTTTGGTCGATTGGATGTACTCGTCAATAATCATGGCGTTCAGTATCATCAAAATAGCATACTGGAAATCACAAAAGTGCAACTGATGAACACATTCCAAACAAATATCATTTCTTTTTTTGATATGACGAAAGCTGCACTCCCCTATCTTCGTCCAGGAAGCTCTATTATTAATACAACTTCAGACACTGCCTTTTCAGGGATGAGCTTTATGATAGATTACACAGCTTCCAAAGGTGCGATCGTTTCTTTTACTCGCTCTTTAGCTCTCTCCCTTGCTGATCAAGGTATTCGAGTGAACGCAGTTGCGCCAGGCCCTACTTGGACCCCGTTAATTCCTTCTGCATTCACATCAGAAGAAGTTACCACTTTTGGTACGGAGGTGCCACTAAGAAGACCGGCTCAACCTTTTGAACTTGCTCCGGCCTATGTGTTGCTTGCTTCGGATGATGGTTCCTACATATCTGGACAAATTATATTTGTAAATGGGGGTTCTATCGTTACATAAGCAATCCGTTTAAGGTTAATAGGAAACTTGAATCACATTTTTCCTAAGCGGTTCTTCTTTACTTTCGAAAAAAACTAAATGTTCGAATCGACAACTTCGCAAATGCAGTAATATTTGCAAAAAAGCCTTTCCAAAAATCAAAAAAGGATAAAACAAAAAGTTTCATCCAGTTACTTTTTCTCATTTTCAGGGAATAAAAAATAGGAAATGATTCCTGATAATACAACAGCACCAAGAGTGATTATTAACTGAATCGATGAACTGATTTCTGAATATCCAGTGTCAAGCATCCAAAAAGCGGCGATCCCCACTATAATCATGATCGGCATCATCAAAGTAATTCTTTTTGTTTTCAAGTCTGAACTCCCCTTCTCGTTTTGTACCGTATCTATTATACAGAAACAATCCAATAGGAAGCTAGAATTATTCATTAATGGATGGGCAAATTGACTTTAATGTGTAAAGTCTAGCTGTGAAAATAAATAAACCGTCATGATTATTTTCCACATACTCATCGATACTAGTGATCCCCTTTTTTATCCGATCAATTAAAATCTCAGAATCTCTTTTTTCCCAAACAAAACGATTCACTCTCAGAAGCTCACTTGCTAATAATTGCAAACGGTATTCTTCAACAAGACTTTTTAAGCGAAATAACATATTTGGATCAGAAAGAACGGAATTTACCTCATATTGTCGATTTACAAATTTGACAAAGGAAGCTACATTTTCTGCTAAAAACTGTGCTTTTTCTCGAGTGAACTCCATTTTAACACCTCATTTTTGCAGTGGATCACGGTAATATATTCGCGAAGAGGCACATTCATACATACTTCCATTTCAAATTGGCATTCTAAAAATGTGGGGGTGAATAAGGATTGAGAAAAGAAGATAAATCGACTGTGGGACAGAAAGCAAATACCATGAATGCGATGGATCAAGGGACTAATCTTATATCTCAAGTGATAAATAATGCCACTGGTCTTGATAAAGGGAACGATGGAAAAGTAGAAAATAAATAGTTGCATATTACATAATGAAAAAGGAGACGATTTTTATGGACCAACAACAAGCACCAATGTCTAGCCCGCCTCAAGCGGTTACTACGAAGGATTTGACGTATTTAAAGGATGCGATGTCTTGGGAGCTACTTGCTTTTAAAAAATTCAATTTCTATGCTCAGCATGTGACGAATGAAGGCATAAAACAAGCCCTTGATCAAGCTGGCCAAATGCATCAGAACCATTATGAAAGATTGTTATCTCACCTTCAGGTAAACAATACTTCGGTAATGTCCACAGTCCCGCAACCAAATCAATCACAACAGCAACAGCAACATTAACTTGGAGGGATACATATTATGCAGAATCAGCAACAGAATAATCAGATTGCGAATCCATCTACTGGGCAACTACCAAAAGTGAAAACTCCCGAAATGAATGATCGAGATTTTATTAATGATGGACTTGCGACTTGTAAATATTTAACGGATAGTCTTAACATCGCAGTACGTGAGGCTAGTCATGAACAGCTATACAAGGAACTTTTACAAATGCTTGAAGAAACGCATGATAGTGCCAGAAATTTGTTCAATCTCATGTTCCAAAATGGATGGTACAAGTTAGAGGCGGCCGAGCAACAAAAAATCGATCAAGCGTACCAGCAATTTAGTAATTACTCCTCTCAGTTTCCATATCAATAATGGATGAGACCTTGCAAATCACGCAGGGTCTTTTTCATTCTGTGATTCCCCTGAATTTTCTTAGTCTATGACAACCTTCACTGCTAATAAAATATAGAGTGAACGCGATTTGGTGATATGAGAAAGGAGAAAGAACATTGCCTTATTATTGGGGAGTGGATTCTGCGACAAAAGCAACGAAGGACGTGTATGATTGCGTCTTGAAGAATTATGGAAAACCGAATTATTGGGGAAGATATTTAGCTCCTATCCCAGGAAAGGTAGATGTTTTAACGAAAGATGAAGTGCAGTTTCTTCATAACAGTGGTACGAAGGTGCTTCCGATTTACAGCAATTTTGACCGGGCTATTGGATATCGTGAAGGTACGGTGATTGCACAGAATACGATTTTTCAAGCAAGAAGACTTGGGGTGCCAAGTGGAAAGGTTGTGTTTGCAAATATAGAAAAATATTTTGACATAGATGAAGCCTGGATACGTGGCTTCGTTGATGGGATATTTCCGAGCGGTTTTAAGCCGGGCATTTACCATGACCCTGTAGTAGGTGATTTTAGTAATGCCTACTGCGCAGCTGTATCGAATAATTCGGAAGTTGCTAATCAAGTCATCCTTTGGAGTGCTGAACCTGAGCCTGGTGTCTCAAAAGCGCGTAATGCACCAAATTTTCGACCAACAAAGCCTCGTTGTAAAGGAAATGTCTGGGGTTGGCAATATGGAAGAGATTCAACCGTCTGCCCGATCGATACGAATTTAGTTAATAGTCAATTATATGAATTGCTGTGGTAGCTTGTAGCTGACATCCTCTTATAGGATGTTTTTTTTGATGGTTTTTCACTTAGGTTCGTTGGGGATTTCGACTTTTATAAACAAAATGTTATAATTTTACAAAAATTCTGATATAATAAGTATAATCGTCCCTTCCCTATTCCCTTTCCCTATTTTCGTAAACCTATTTTACAAAGAAGGAGGTACATCCATGTATCAGATCAAGGAAAAAGAAAAGCTATTTATTTATACCGGACCGGATGGTTCTGGTAGGAAAACCGTTGCCAAAATGGTAGCCACAGCTTTTGATATGGAACCAGTCATTTCTTACACCACTCGTGCCCCCCGCCATTATGAAAAAGATGGAGAAGACTATCATTTTGTCGACCTCATGACGTTTAAAAAGATGGAAGAAAATCAGGAATTTCTAGAATCTATCGAAATCGATGGGAATCATTACGGGATTCGCGAAGAAGATATCGTAAATGCCTTTGCGTCCCACAATCTTGTGTATTTAACTTTGAACCCACAAGGAACGGAGAAGCTCAAGAATATGTACGGTGAAAAAGTCATGCGCTTCTTCCTCTATGCAAGTCGTGATACAGTGATTAGCCGACAAAACGAGCGTGGGGATAGCGAAGAAGTCATCCAACGACATTTGGCTCATTATGATGAAATTATGAACTATAAAAATGAATGCGAATTTGTTTTTGAGAATTATGATTCACCACAAATATCCTATCAAATTAGTGAGGTTATTGAGAAATTTTTAGACCGGGATATTATCGTTACTGACTATTAAGTAAAAGGAGTATTTGATCTGTGGATCAAATACTCCTTTTTAAATGGATGTTAGATGAATAAGAGCTGGGATAAGTGACTTTGCCCATATCATTGTGATAAAGGCTGCGAAAATCATTGCTAGAGTCGAGAATGTTGCTTCTTGCTCCCCATACTCTCTTGCTTTGTTCGTTCCAACACCGTGAGCACTCATTCCTAAAGCAAGTCCTTTCGCTAATGGCGATTTAATGGACAAGAATTTAATTACATGAGGTCCGATGATTCCGCCGATAATTCCTGTAAAGATCACAAAAATAGTTGTTAACGTTGGTAGACCACCGATGTCTTTAGATACCTCGATTGCAATTGGCGTCGTGATCGACCTTGGCAATACACTGATTAAGAAATTCGAATTTAATTGAAAGGCCATCGACAATGCGAACGAACTCATAATCGCAACCAATGTTCCAGTCGTAACACTAATCAAAATAATCGACATGTTTTTCTTAATGACAGGCAAATGCTTGTAGATAGGAATCGCAAAGGCTACTGTTGCTGGTCCTAATAAATGCGTTAGAAACGCTACCCCACTCATATATTGATTGGCTGATACATGAAAAGGTAGAATCACGGCAATGATTAAAATAGGACATAGTAAAAGTGGATGTAAAATGAAAATTGGGTATTTTTTATATAACTTTTTCGCTACGAAGTAAAGTATACAAGTCATCAATATCATAGCTGCATATATCATGCTGTCTCACGATCTTTCCTTTTGAAAATTTTATCGGCAACAAAGGCTGTTGTCCCCATTACAATAAATGTACTTACGCCGATTAGAAGAATCGTTTCAAGTCCTTGTAAGCTAAAAATATCATCATAATTAATAATTCCGACTGCTGATGGAACGAAAAATAAAAGAAGCTCAGCGATTAACCAGCCTGCCCCCTTTTCGACCCATTCGAGTTTGACAATTTTTAAACAGAGAGCGATAAAAAGAAGGAACAGTCCAATCATGGAAGCAGGTATTGGTACCCCGAGCAATGCTTTGACACCAGCGCCTAAATATAAAAATACATGGATGAATAGGATTTGTAAGGCAATCATTAGAATCTTCATGAACATGCTCCCTCCCTTTTTGAATCAATATGAACATCTTACATCGGGAAGGAGCATGCGTAAAATACATATTTATTATAGCTTTCATAACTTTAGGTTATATTGAAATTTAGACAAAGAATGTTCAGAGATAAATTCAACAAAGGTTCTTCCTGCGTATGACAAGTATTTATCCTTTTTCGTAATAACGGCAAGATTCCACGGTGTCACAGGAACTAAATCGATAATTCGAATCCGTTCGTTTGTCACTCGATTGCAGATGGATTCAGGAAGAATCGTGATTCCAAGATTCGCAGCGACCATCTCAGACATTAAATCCCATTGGGAGCTCTTAAAGAGGATCTTCGGTTCAAAACCAAGTTTGATGAAATTTTTCCACATAATATCGTGTAAAGCAAAGCTTTCATGGTAAAAGATCAGTTCTTCGTCCTTAAGTTCTTTTAAATGCACCTTTGTCGCGTTTGCTAGTCGGTGTTCATGGTGAACCAATAGTTTCATCTTCTCTTCGACGATCGGGTAAATATGAAACATCGTGCCATCAATCGGAAGTACGGCTACGCCTAAATCAAGCTCTCCATCCTCTACGGACCTGACAACCTTCGCTGCACCGTATTCAGTCACATTGATTTTGATGTTCGGATACAATTTATGAAAATCTGCCATTATATTAGGGAAAAATAAACTTCCGATAATCGGCGGCAATCCGATATGAACCTCTCCCCTCTTTAAGTTTGTGAGATCATCGAGAGTGGTTGTCATATTCTCAAGCTCTGAAAAAATTTTCTGGGCGTATTCAGAGACAATGTTCCCAGCATCAGTAAGTTCATTTGTTTTATTAGAACGAATCAGCAAGGTCATTCCGAGCTCCTCTTCTAGCCCTTTCATCATCTTGCTTAAGGCTGGTTGAGAAATATGTAGCGCTTCTGCTGCCTTCGTTATGCTCTTTAATTTTGCTATTGTAAGAAAATATTTTAATTGACGTAATTCCAAGGGAAGACACCTCCAAGTCCTCATTATAAGCACTATATTAAAACCATCACAAGTTTTAGTTCTTCCATTTAACCCATTTACAAAATCATTTTTACCGCCTATAATACTTTCGTATATATGAATAATCGCATTCACTCATATAATCGCGGGAATATGGCCCGCAAGTTTCTACCGGTGTACCGTAAATACACTGACTATGAGTGAGCAATGGGAATACGCCTTTTCGGAATCAGATTGATTTCGTCCAAGGGTGTTTATTCCATTTCCTTCTAGCATAACCTGAAGGTCATTGACTCACTCATTTATTGGGGAGTGCAATGATTTTCAGGTTTTTTTATTGTTTGTACGCAACTACATCTAGGAGGAAAAATATGAAACTATTAAAAGAAAAGATTCAATCAGAAGGGAAAGTTCTTTCGGACCAAGTGCTGAAGGTCGATTCATTTCTTAACCATCAAATTGACCCGGTGTTAATGGTCGAAATCGGAAAAGAATTTGCGAAACGATTTGAAGCTGAACAAATTACGAAGGTTTTAACGATTGAATCATCAGGGATTGCCCCAGGACTTATGGCTGCTCTTGAATTGAAGGTTCCAGTTGTGTTCGCTCGAAAAAGAAAGTCCCTTACCCTCATTGACGATTTATTAACAGCTGAGGTCCATTCTTTTACGAAAAATGAAACGAATCAAATCTCTGTATCTCGTAAATATATTGGGAAAAACGATCATGTCTTAATCATTGATGATTTTCTTGCAAATGGTCAGGCTGCTCTTGCGTTAGCGGAAATTGTCAATGAAGCTGGTGCAAAGGTTTCTGGAATGGGAATCGTAATTGAAAAATCATTCCAACCAGGTGGAGATTTGCTTCGAGAAAAAGGATTTAAGATCGAATCCCTTGCAAGAATCGCTTCTCTTGCTGGTGGCGTATCGTTCGTAGAAGAAATGGAGGTTGTACGATAATGGAAAAGAATTTCTTTAAAACTGCTTCTCTAGGTATTCAGCATGTGCTTGCAATGTATGCGGGAGCTGTCATCGTTCCGATTATTGTTGGCGGAGCACTAGGATTAACAGGTGAACAGTTAACCTACCTCGTTTCGATTGATATTTTAATGTGCGGGATTGCGACATTGCTACAGGTTTGGAAAAATCGCTTTTTTGGAATTGGTTTACCCGTAGTACTTGGCTGTACATTTACCGCTGTTGCTCCGATGATTGCCATCGGTGGTGAACATGGTATTTCTGGAATTTATGGTTCGATTTTAATCTCTGGTCTCATTGTTGTATTAATCTCTTCGTTCTTTGCGAAGCTTGTTAAATACTTCCCTCCTGTTGTGACCGGTTCTGTGGTAACAATCATCGGGATTACCCTGATTCCAGTGGCAATGAATAATGCTGCTGGTGGTGAAGGTAGCGCTGACTTTGCTTCTCCAACAAATATTGCTCTTGCTTTTGGTACGTTGCTCTTTATTTTAGTTTTATATCGTTTTGCGAGAGGATTTCTTCGTTCGATTGCTATTTTAATTGGTTTATTAGTAGGTACAGCTGTGGCTGCTTTTATGGGCATGGTTGATTTCACGGCTGTAACAGAAGCATCTTGGTTCCATATGCCGAAGCCATTCTATTTTGGACCACCAACCTTTGAAATTACAGCTATTATTACGATGACACTTGTGGCTATCATCAGTTTAGTCGAATCTTCGGGAGTTTACTTTGCTCTTTCGGATATTACTAAACGGGAAATCTCTGAAAATGATTTAGCTCGGGGCTATCGTGCGGAAGGTCTTGCAATTATTTTAGGTGGTTTATTTAATTCATTTCCATATACGACTTTTTCACAAAACGTTGGTCTGATTCAAATGTCTGGTGTGAAGAAAAACAGTGTGATTTATACGGCTGGTGGGATGCTTGTTTTCATCGGTTTAGTTCCAAAAATCGGTGCTTTTACGACGGTGATTCCAACTGCTGTCCTTGGTGGTGCAATGATTGCGATGTTCGGGATGGTAATAGCTTCAGGGATTAAAATGTTGAGCAAGATTGATTTCAGCTCCCAAGAAAACTTACTTATTATGGCTTGTTCCGTTGGAATGGGGCTTGGTGTCACAACAGTACCTTCTATTTTTGCGAACTTGCCAGAAAGCATTCACATTTTAACAAGCAATGGAATTGTTATTGGAAGTGTCACAGCGATTGTGTTGAATATTATTTTTCATATTGTTCCTTCACGCAAAACAGTTGCGGCTGTTGTAGACGGACAGCAAGCTTCATAATAGTAGAGCTAAGGATTTCCTTAGCTCTTTCTTTACGCTGTTTTTATAAATTGAATCATTTCTACTCTGTTACCAAATGGATCCCTGAACTCAAAACGGTCAAATCCGGGGATAGGAACAGCCTCAATGATCTGTATGCTATTTTGTTCTAATACTTTTCTCCAGTAAGTGATATCCTCTACCTGATAAGCTAAATGAGCTTTAGTCGCTAAACGGTCGAAACCGTCTTCTGTACCGACATGAACCTCTCTATCCCCTACTTGCAACCAAAATCCACCGCGTCCCTTTAACGATTCAGGTTTTTCCTTTTCTGCTAATCCAAGAATGTCACAGTAAAATTTTCTTCCTTCATTTTCAGAACCTTTTGGAATAGTAATCTGTGCGTGATGCAAACCGAGAATCATAAGATCTCTCCCTTTTCCTTTTTAGACATTGCTACATTCACCTATAATCCTCTACGATCATATATCTAAAAGCATGATAAGTATATTACTTAATATTTATATTCTTTAATAAAAATTTCTTATGTTCGTAAAGGGAATTTTATTATTTGTGATATTTCTCAACCATCTGATTAGTTCCGAATACAATAATCAAAAAACAAAGGATGAAGACAAATGCCCTTCTCGCCTCCTGTCGATATTCGAACCCTTCATATCGCGAACGGTCCGGATATTCAGGTTTATTATCCACAAGTGCAATCTTTGAAAAATCCGAGGTTAGAAAGATTTATGAATCAGCAAATTGTGGCTCAAACTCAGAAACTTATTGATTTACAGGTTGGAACACCTCCAACCACTCCGATTGTGGAAATGCTCGGTACTTTTGAGATTAAGAATAATCAGCGTGATGTACTGAGCCTGTCCTTTTCAAATTACGCCTATCACAACATGGCTGCGCACGGGATGACGTACATTAAATCATTAACATATGATCTGCAAAAAGGAACGATTGTTCAGTTGAAGGATTTATTTAAACCTGGAAGTGATTATGTTTCGAGGATTTCAGTATTAATACAGAAGCAAATCGAGCAAAGACAAATTTCCTTGTTAGAACCTTTCTCGACGATAAAACCGGACCAGGATTTTTATATTGCGGATAAATCTCTTGTCATCTATTTTCAGCTCTATGACCTCACACCTTATGTATTCGGGTTTCCGATGTTTCCGATTTCGGTTTACGATTTGCAAGACATTATTGATGAAAATGGTCCGTTGGGGAGATTGGCGGAGAATAATTGAAGAACGCTCGGAAAAAGCTTGGGAATCCCAAGCTTTTTTAGATGGATCTATTCTGTTTAATTTGAAAGGTAGGATGGGTTATATAATCCATATACTTTATATCCCCAGTATGTTCTAAATAAGCTTTGTAACGTGTTTGGATAGCGTCTGCTGTAATGAACTCCAAAACTTCGTCTTTTGGGATCCATCTACTATCTGTCGTTTCATCAGAGACTGCCAACTCCCCACCCATTGGTTCACAAACAAAATCTAGCATTACCTTCGTTGGGACATCGGTTACACCGTCATACCACTTATGGATACCCGTATTTGAATATATTCCAATTAAATGTCCAACCTTGACATCAATCCCGCTCTCCTCTTTTATTTCTCTAATCAGAGCATCTGTCAAACTCTCTCCAACTTCTACTTGTCCACCAGGAAATACCCATCCACCATCTTTCGTTTTAACTAGAAGAACATTCCCTTGATGATCTTCCACAATTCCTCCAACGGCCACAATATGTGTTGGCATCTTCATTTTGATTTCCCCCATTTAGTTTTATTCTATAATCTCTTTTAATCTTTTTAATACTGAGTGTGTCGTTAATCGATGAAATGTTAGTAGTTGTCCCTTATAAACAACTGAAAATATTCCATAAGGAGTTGGTGATAATTCCATTAATTCTGCTCGATTTGTAAAATCAATGATATTTACATCAAGCCCTAAGGTATTAGCTGCAGATAAAACGTTTTCTGTTGCAATATCTACATAGGGGCATTGAAAAGAACGTAGAATGGTTAGATCCTGAAATCTAGCAATTCTTTCCTCCCAATTACGAGGAAAAGTTGGTAGATTATTTTTCATCAATGGATAGGCAAGTAATTCAAAATCATATGGTCCTATATCAACTAACTCAAACTGATTTTTTAAGAAGATATCTTTACTAGGAGTCCATGACGTTTCTGAATTCGTTACGACTGCTACGCCATCTTTACCCTGATTTTTTGCATCCTCTAGGCACTTGTTAATCAGTTTCGTTCCGTGTCCCCTGCCGGTTTCACTCACCCACAGACAATGAATGACCAAATAATTCTCAGCATAAACGACTCGAGAAGAAAACTCTGAGTCCGTGTATTCAATAAAGCCTAGTTGTTTTTCGCCTTCGAACAGTTGAATATATTTCAAACCTTCTTCAAAACGGTTATTAAGCCATTTGTTTTTGTTTATGTAACCATCCGATTTTTTCTTACTTCTGAGACAAAAACTGCCCGTACCTTCAATTGTTGTTGAATTTAACTCTAGCATCTGAATCTCTGCCATTCGTTTCCCCTCCCTCAATGAATATTTTAACAGAAAATTACAATTATTAACCAAATAAAAAATAGCAAACCGATTTGGTCTGCTATTTCTCAAGATTCTATTTTTAATGTACCATCGCTTTTTTTGGCAAATTCATCACCGTTCTACGTCCAATCGAATGATACTCAATCCTATGCTGCTTCACAGCTTCTATTGAATAGCAGTTACGTCCATCATAAATGACTGGAGTCCTCATCATATTTTCATAGATCGAAAGTGGAAGTCTCTTAATCTCATCCCAGTCGGTGACGATAATTGCCATATCAGCTAAGTGCAGGACTTCCGCGATCTCTTTAGTAAAATGAACTTCTCTTGGCAAAACAGATTTTGCTTTTTCAATTGCTACTGGGTCATACGCTGCTACATTCGCTCCTTCTCCAATTAACCTGTTGGCCAGCACAATGGATGCAGATTCCCTTACATCATCCGTGTTTGGTTTAAATGAAAGGCCGAGTAAGGCGACATTCAAACCTTGTAAATTTTCGAAGCGTCCCAAAGCTTGTTCGACTAGTTTTACTTGTTGCTTGTTATTCACGTTAATTACGGCTTCTAATAGATCGAATTTATGTTTTACATTCCCTGCGATCTGAACTAATGATTTCGTATCCTTTGGAAAGCAGGAGCCTCCATAACCAATTCCTGCTTTTAGAAATTGAGTGCCAATCCGTGAGTCCAGCCCCATTCCGTAGGCTACATCCTCTATATTGGCACCCAATTTTTCACAGATGGTTGAAATTTCATTAATGAAGCTAATTTTTGTCGCTAAAAAAGCGTTGGAAGCATATTTAATCATTTCTGCACTTCTTAGATCCGTATGAATGACTTTCACATGAAAGGGTTTATTGATTTCTTCCACAATGGCTGCAGCCCTTTGGTTATCTGAGCCGATGACGATTCGGTCACCCCGAAAAGTATCATTAATCGCTTGCCCTTCTCTTAGAAACTCTGGGTTTGATACGACTTCAGCCTTCAATCCACTCATCGTGATAATCTCTCTAATCCTTTCATTTGTTCCTACAGGTACGGTGCTTTTTGTAACTACAATTACATTGCCAGTTGCATATGTAGCTATATTATTAGCGGCTTGAAAAATATATTCCAGATTTGATGAGCCATCTTCGTTCGCAGGTGTGCCCACAGCAATATAAATCACATCAGCTTCATGGAATGCAAAAGATGGGTTCGTCGTGAATAATAGACGCTCATTTTCCAAATTCTCTTTTACTAAATCCTCAAGCCCTGGCTCATAAAAGGGGATGGTTCCTTTGCTTAAATTGTAAATTTTTTGTTCATCAATATCTAAACATCGGACTTGATGGCCGATTTCTGCTAAGCATGCACCTGTTACGAGGCCAACATATCCAGTTCCGATTAGAGAAATTTTCCTCATGCCATCCCCTCCTACATATTCGCAACAATATCCTGCGCCTTATCTACCTCAATGACTTCTTCGTAATGGGCTAACAAATCATTAAAAATGGCATTCCAAGATCGGCTTAAGGCGTATTTTCGTCCTTCGTAGCCCATTTGTTTTCGTTTCGTAGGATTTTTTAAGAGTTGAACAATACTAGAAATAAATTTTTCCACATTTCCAGGTTCACATAAGAGACCTGTATGTTCGTTACGAATAATTTCCTGAACACCACCTGCTCTTGCTCCGATTGCTGGTGTTCCGCAAGCGAGTGCTTCTAACACAACATTCCCAAAGGTTTCGGTTCTCGATGGAAAAATAAAAAGATCACTAGATGCATATAGTTCTGCTAATTGTTGACCCTTGATATAGCCGGTAAAAGTCATATTTTTGTTGCTATGTTCTTGCAGTTCATTATAAAGTGGTCCATCCCCAGCAATGATCCAATGAACCTGGTCTTTCATCTCTTCTGGTAGTTGTTGCGAAATCTTCATCAACACATCTATATCTTTTTCCGGTGCAAGACGACCAACGAATGACAATATATAAGGTGCAGTAATATGATATTTTTCTCGAAGACGACTAGATGTAAAGTTAGGATGAAAGACTTGGCAATTGACTCCTCTGCTCCAAATTTCAAGATTGGAAAATCCATGGCGAATGAGTTCTACTTTTGTTTCATAGGAAGGGACGAATGTTTTTTGAAAGGAGCTATGAAACCAATTCATGTATTTCCATAGCCATTTTGAAAGAAATTGTAGGTCGTAGTATTGGAGATATTGGTCAAAATGTGTATGATAAGAACCGACGATTGGTATATTTAGTTTTTTACCATAGTAAAGACCGGTTAAGCCCATATTAAATGGGGTTGCAATATGGATAATATCTGGTTGAAATTGCTCTAATTCTTTTTTGATATGAAAGACATTAGGAAGGGCTAGACGACATTCTGGATAGAGGAAAAATGGTAAGCTCGCAAAGCTAAAGATTTGTTTAGAAAAAGGATCTTCATCTTTTGTATCAGGTACAAATAGTCGATATTGAACTTCGTTTTGATCCAAGTATTCTACAAATCTTTGAAACGTACGAGCCACTCCATTCACTTGCGGAGTGAAGGTATCCGTAAAGATGGCAATCTTCATGCTTCTCCCTCCTCTTAAATGAGTGAAACCATTAACATCCCGAATATCGTACCAACAATCGAACCAGCTAGCACATCGGATGGATAATGGAGACCTAAGAATACGCGAGACATGCCTACACTGATGGCAACTGGATAAAGAATGATAGCCAAAATCGGCATATGGATGCTAAACGGTGTAATAATCGAGAAGATGGCTGTCGTATGCCCCGATGGGAACGAATGATCCGAAAGTGGATTGGCCGGTACTCTTGCATCCTGTAAAGCAAGGTATGGCCTGTTTCTTGGATAAAGTTTTTTAATAATAGAGACTAAGATGTGACTCGATGTGAGAGCTGCGGCACTTTCAATTCCCCACATTTTCACAGGAATTTCGGCAAAGACAATAATGAACAGGGTCACAGCAATTGTGAACCAGGCTCCGCCTAAATGTGTGATTTGACGAAAAAACGCATTCAAGCACTTTCGCTCAAATTGACGATTTAACGTGCGAAATAAATGACATTCAAACTTATAAAGGCTCTCAACCCATTTAACTAGCATTGTCCCTCTCCTTTATCCCTTACTTGATGTTAATTATAAAGGTCGATTGTAATGTGGATATTAACAAAATGTAAAGAATAATTGTGCATAAAAAAGAGCTCAATCGTTTGAGCTCGAAAGACTAATCTAATTATCCTTTTTGTACATACACAGCTTGATTTAGACCACGTTTAACCGCACCTACATACTCCGCTAATGCACGTTGACTGATAGAGGCATTTGTTGTAATAAGTTCAAAACCGTGATGTGCCCCTGGATACAGATGGAATTCAACATCAACCCCCGATTGTGCAAGTCGAGTGACGTAATCGATAGTCTCATCGCGGAATGGGTCAAGTTGTCCTACACAAGTATAGGTGAAAGGTAATCCAGACAAATCAGTAGCACGGGCAGGTGCAGCATATGGAGAGACATTATCTGTTCCGTTCTGTCCATCCAAATACATGCTCCAGCCTTTTTCATTTAAGTCATGATTCCAGATCAAGTTCCCTGTAATTTCAAGACTAGAGTGTGTATTATTTCGGTCATCAATCATTGGATATAAAGGCATTTGAAAACAAATTTCAGGTCCTTTTCGATCTCTTGCTAGCAAGGATAATGCTGCTGTTAGACCACCTCCAGCACTTGCCCCTGCGATCCCAATTCGTGTAGCATCAACACCTAATTCTTCAGCAGTATTAGAGAACCATGCAAGTGCAGTGTAACAGTCTTCAAGGGGTGCTGGGTAAGGATGTTCTGGTGCTAAACGATAATCAACAGAAACGACGACACAATTGGCATCTGTTACAAAACGTTGACATAAGACATCGTTATCATCAGCAGTCCCTAGTACATAGCCTCCGCCATGAATCCACAATAAACCTGGGAGGGTCCCTGTTTTATCTTTTGGTTGATAGATTCGTACACGAAGCGATGGATTGTCATCTGGACCAGGAATGATTTGGTTTGAAATTGTTACGGCTTCATCTACAGGAACTTCTACCAAACTATTAGATTCTTCCATCATTTTACGTATGGTCCTCATGTTATTAGCGTCAAGAGCGAGTGGTGGAAATAATTCGAGTGTTTCTCTTAATTCAGGATCGATTCTGTTTTTCATTTGCCATCCTCCTTATTTTTTGTATCCGCTTTCATTTGTGTATTTAAATTAATACCTCCTTCACCTTGGTGGATAATCTTAGTTTAGTGAAAATTCTGATTAAAGTAAATCTACTTGCCTAATATCTTTTCTTCAATTTTCGACTTAGTATTCAAGTCAATATAAAAAAACGCAAGTCGTATTATATACGATTCGCGTTCTCGTTTGAATATTATATCTGAACTTATTCTTTCACTCTCAATAATCGTAAACTGTTCAAAGTCACGATCAACGTTGCCCCCATATCAGCAAAGATAGCGATCCAGAGAGTTAACCATCCTGGTACCACTAAGAGTAAGGCTAGTGCTTTTACAGCTAATGAAAAGGTGATATTTTGCTTGATTGTCCAAAGTGCTTTTCGACTTAGTTTAATCGTAAAAGGTAATTTTCTTAAGTCATCTGACATCAAAGCAATATCTGCTGTTTCAAGAGCCGTATCTGTACCAGCGCCACCCATTGCCACTCCAACGGTTGAGGCCGCTAATGCAGGAGCGTCATTCACGCCATCTCCGACCATGGCTACACTCTTATACTCTTCGCGAAGTGCTTTAATGAAATGTAATTTATCTTCTGGAAGTAAGTCAGCTTTAATCTCTGAGACTCCGATTTCTTTCCCAATAGTTTCTGCTGTCCTTTTGTTATCACCAGTCAACATAATCGTTTCAATTCCAAGTTGATGTAGTTTCCGAATAACTGCACTCGATGCTGCTCGCACTTGGTCTGCCACTGCAATTAACCCTAGGATGACATCCATAGTCCCGATTATCATGACTGTTTTTCCTTCGCTCTGTAGGTGTTTAATTTGTTCTAAAATAGAGTGCTGCATACGATGTTGGAATATCTCTTCAAATAGATTTGGACTCCCCATGTAATACATTTCGTTTGCAATTTTTCCTTTGATGCCTTTACCAGTGATTGACTTAAATTCTTCAACAGCTACCTTATGGAAGTCTAATCCCTTGCTATCTGCCATTTTCGTGATGGCCGTAGCTAATGGATGCTGTGACCCCTTTTCCATTGCTGCAGCAATTGTTAAAAGTTCATCTTCGGTTTTATCAAAAGTAATGATATTAGTTACCTCAGGTACACCCTTCGTTAGAGTTCCAGTTTTATCAAAAGCAATGGCTTTTATGGAGCCAGCTTCTTCTAAGTGAATACCGCCTTTAATAAGGACTCCATTTTTCGCTGCGTTTCCGATTGCTGTAACCACAGAGACAGGTGTTGAAACGACCAACGCACAAGGGCAACCTACGACTAAAACAGATAAGCCTTGATAAATCCATTCGCTCCAGTCACCACCAAATAATGGTGGAATCACGGCAATTAGAAAAGCTAGTGCGACAATCACGGGTGTATAGTATTTTGCGAATTTATCTACAAATGCCTGAGAAGGTGCACGTTCAGCTTGCGCTTCTTCTACTAAATGAATGATTTTCGATAGAGTCGTATCTTCGACTAATTTACTCACTTTTACCTCAAGCAAACCTTCTTCATTTAAAGTACCGGCAAATACTTCATCGTTCTTTGATTTCGTTACTGGTACTGACTCACCTGTTATGGCAGCTTGATTAATGGTTGATGTTCCTTTTACGACAATTCCGTCCATCGCTAATTTTTGTCCAGGCTTTACAATCATGATATCACCAATCTGAATATCCTCGACACTAATCATGAATTCTTGCCCTTTACGACGAATGAGAGCTTCTTTCGGTGCTATGTCCATCAACGATTCAATCGACTGTCGCGCTTTGTCCATAGAAAAACGCTCTAGCGCTTCACTAATCGCAAAAAGAATAACAACAGTTGCTCCTTCCCCCCATTCTCCAATCATCGCAGCACCAATAATCGCGATGGTCATAAGGGTGCTCATATCAAACTTAAATCGGCTCAGGTTTTTGAAGCCCTTCATAAATAAGGTATAACCACCAATAATAATCGAGGCTGCATACCCTATTGTTGATAAAATTTGTTCCTCCCCTATCATCCAACTGAGGACAAGTAAAAAGAAGGATATATAGACCTTGTAGTTCTCTTTTTGTTTCCAAAAAGGTTCAGCTTCTATTCTTTGTTCTTTCTCATGTCGAAGCTTTAAGTTTTCGAAAGCTCCAGCTTTTTCGAGTGCATCTATAGATGTACTTCCGTAAACTGTAATTTTCGATGCTCCAAAATTAACTTGCGCATCTACAACACCATCCAGGTGTTTGACATTCTCTTCGAACGTCTTAGCACAGCTCGCTCAAGAAAGTCCTTGTACGCGATAGGTTGTAGAATTTTCAAGAGCTTTTTCTTCAGTCATTGCCAGTCACCTCTCTCTTGTGAGCTAATGCGATTGTCATGATTTGCTTAATATGCTCATCATCAAGGGAATAAAAGGCTAATTTGCCTTCTTTTCGATATTTTACAATCCCTTGCTTATGAAGAGTTCTAAGATGGTGTGACGCGGTTGCAACACTAGAACCAATAATATTCGCAACATCACAGACACAAAGCTCGTCATCCTGACACAAGGCAAAAGTGACTTTTGCCCGATTTTCATCTGCTAGTGCTTTAAATAACAGAGCCACTTCTGATAATTTTTCTTTTTGCATTTCACCCTGAATTCGTTTGACTTTAGGTTCGTCATAACAATAGATATCACAAGTATCTTTTGAACGCATTGTGATCTTCCTTTCATCATTCAAATGAAGATTTGATTGTATTATAAACTATCAGACACAGTATATTCAAATAAATGTTTGAATGATAATCGTAAAAAAAAGAACTAGGCTCTCCCTAGTTCTTTAGCATCTATTCGATTCACTTGATTTTTTCCATTTGTTTTAGATTGATATAACGCGACGTCTGCTCGTTTAAACAAGCTTTCCTTCGTGTCTCCTGCTCTATAGCTAGTGACTCCGAAGCTGGCAGTGACATGGCCAACTTTCGTGAAACTATAATAATCGACAGTTCTTCTGAGATCTTCTGCCAACTTCATTGCATCTGAGCCAGAAGTATGTGAAAAGACCATGAATTCTTCTCCACCCCATCTTCCAAACATATCTTTCTCTGAAAGATGTTGACTAATCAGTTTTGTAAACTCTTGTAGCACTTCATCTCCAACATCATGGCCATAGTGATCATTGATCGACTTGAAATTATCAATATCCAGCAGAATAACCGATAGATCATCATTCGTTTTTAAATGGTTATCTAAATATAAATACATCTTTCGACGATTCGCAATTTCTGTTAGAGGATCTACATAAGCATTGGATTTAATTGATTTTAATTCTGTAAAAGTACCCAGTGCAAATTGTAAATAATAGAATGCTAAAATATAGATTATATTCGCTAAATAGTATTTGACCAAGGAATCCATCGCATATGTCTGTATCTCTGTAATATAAGGGATGCCTAAACATAGTGTTATGAAAAAGAGTATCAATGAGAGGAGTAAGCCCTTTTTTCTACCTAAGCTTAAGTACATAAAAACAACAATTAATGGCATAAACATTGAGAAATCACCAATTGACTCATTTTTTGCAATTAAATTTTCATGAACACCTTGGTGAAATTGAGTAATCTGATGAATACTCACAAAAACTAAATTAGATAATTCTACAAAACGGAATAAAATTCTCTTATAAATCAATATCCATCCGATTGAAAAATAGAGGATTAATAGGAAATCCACATAGAAGCCAACTCCAACGGAGGCATCAAACAAATTATTCATGATGAGCGCGAAGATGAGAAATGGTACTGCAAATAAATACAGTTTTCTCTTTAGTTCTTCTAAATTCTCTACTTGCTGTGCCATACATGTCCCCTTTTTCATGAAAAAAAGCTAATCGAGTGAGATTAACTTTACTTATAATGACGATTTGAACTATTCCTTGGCACATTGCCAGCTTGTTTTAACAATATAATTATATTACAGGACTTAGGTTTGCCGCTAGTTAAATGTTTGAGACTCGAGCAAGTTTAATGCCTTTTTTTGAGCCTCTTCATCAATTCGATATATTTCGTCTAAAAGTGAACTAAGTCTATCATTTTTTTCTTGCTTAGAGAGTGGTAGATTCTTAATAATCTCGCGCGACTTCGCTAAAAACTCCAGATAGCTTGTCCAGCTATCATCAAATTGAGCTTCTAACTCCTTCTTTAATTTTCGCGTAAGCTTCGGACTTGCTCCACCAGTAGAAATCGCTAATTGGAGATGACCGCGACGTACAGTCGCAGGAAATTGTACATTCCCCTCTTCGCCCTTGTCGACAACACATACGAGTTGGTTCGGGGATAAGGTTTCGGCTAAAGCTTGATTTACTTCACGACTATTTGTGGCAAGAATAACGAGAAAAGCATCCACAAAGTCTCTTGGCGTAGCTGCCCTGGTTATCAGCTCAAACCCATATTGTTCCGATAAATCGAACACCTCTTCATTAAATTGGGGAGCAATAAACGTAATGATTGCTTTTTCATTTGCTAACGTCTTTCCTTTACGTGCAGCAATTGTACCCCCGCCGACGATGAGCACTCTTTTACCTGTCAGATTAACCATTAAGGATTGCATCATGCTTCGTCCCTTCAGTCGCGATTTGGACAACGACGTCTTCCATCACCTTGTGTCGGCTTAAAGGATCAATTTGAATCACTTTTGGTCCTCGTTTTTTGCACCATAGGATCACTTCTGATAGAAGCAATCCAGAAAATAGCAAATAAGGAATCACTATGACGCGTTGTGTAGCTTCTTCAAGCATTACTTCTAAGCCATCATGGAATTTTGGTTCGGCTGCAGCTAAATAACAACTGGAAATCCTTGCAACACAAAGACGTTCCTGAATGCCTTTTTCAATTTCAGAAAATGCCGTGTGAATCTCTGGATCACTACTGCCCCTTCCGACGATTAAAATCGAATCCTCACTGGTCAAGTCCAGAACATTCTCACGAACAAGCTCAGCGATCGCGTCAAGAATATTTTCCTGAACGCCGAATGCCTGTTGTAATGTAATGGGAATCTGAGGATGACGTGTTTGAATAGCAGCAAGCTCGGCTGGGATGTCATGCTTCATATGACCAGCGGTAAGAAGAAGGATTGGAACAACTGACACTTCTGTTGCCCCTCTCTCTACGCAACGCTGAAACCCTTCATCAATGGAAGGGCTAGAGAGTTCGAGAAAGCTAATCTCTTGGATCGGAGTATCAACTTTTGCCATGACTTTTTGTAAAAATGCTTTCGCTTCGTTTTCGCCTTTTTTTGAACGTGTACCATGACCGACATATAGGATCGCTTTCATCTACGATTCTCCC
Source organism: Bacillus yapensis (assembly GCF_005280205.1). GTDB lineage: Bacteria > Bacillota > Bacilli > Bacillales > Cytobacillaceae > Robertmurraya > Robertmurraya yapensis. The sequence continues at coordinate 74,540 of NZ_SUND01000004.1, forward strand.
TTCCTACTAATCTTGCGTTGCTGGGATGATTTGATTAAACCAACTCAATTCTTCGTTTAAACGGACTACCTCACCGATCACCGTCATACTTGGATTAGTAATCCCCGCTGTTTTTACATCATCGACAATGGTTTTAAGTGTACCAACAACGGTTTGTTGTGTAGGTAACGTGCCCCAATGGATGAGTGCAATCGGTGTGTCCGGTGATTTTCCATGTTTGATAAGATTACTCACAATCGAGGCAAGATGAGTGACGCCCATATAAATACAGATCGTATCTACGCCTTTGGCTAAATGAGACCACTGCTGTTCAGCCTCTTCATCGCCAGCTTGATGTCCGGTAATGAAGGCGAAGCTTTTGCTAATATGGCGATGGGTGACGGGGATGCCTGCGTACGCTGCAGCTCCAATTCCAGCAGTAATGCCTGGAACGACCTCAAATGGAATTTGATTTTTCACACAAACCTCTGCTTCTTCTCCACCACGACCAAAAACAAAAGGATCGCCGCCTTTTAAGCGGACGACCTGGTGTCCTTCTGTCGCGTATTTCACTAAATTTTGATTGATCGCTTCTTGTTGTATAACATGGGCTTTTGGATCTTTTCCGCAAAAAATCGCTTGAGCCCCTTCCTTTGCGTAAGTAAGTAGTTCCGGATTGACTAATCGATCATATAAAATGATGTCTGCTTGCTGGAGGTATCGTAAACCTTTTACTGTGATTAATTCTGGATCGCCTGGTCCTGCACCAACTAAATAGACTTTGCCAACCATAGAACGTTCTTCCCTTCAATAGCTAAATAATATGTTTTTCTTCTAAAAAAGTAAGTATCTTTTCCACTGCTTCTGACACAGTTAATTCGTGTGAAGCTATTGTTAATTCTGGTTTCTCAGGAGCTTCATAAGGAGAATGAATGCCAGTGAAGTCCTTGATTTCCCCTTTACGGGCTTTCTGATAGAGTTTTTTCGGGTCTCTACGTTCACATTCCTCTATTGGACAATCAATATAAATTTCAATAAATTCTCCTTCTTCAAAAAGAGCTCTCACCTGATCTCTGTCAGAGCGAAATGGAGAAATAAATGCTGTTGTCACAATTTTACCACTATCAACGAAAAGTTTGGCAACTTCTCCAATTCGTCTAATATTTTCCGTGCGATCGGCATCAGAGAAACCTAGGTCACGATTTAGGCCATGACGGATATTATCTCCATCGAGGACATACTCATCAATGCCTTGACGAAAAAGCTCATTCGAAACTGCATTGGCAATCGTGGATTTTCCGGAGCCAGATAGTCCTGTGAACCAGAGGACGCAGCTTCCATGTCCATTCTGATTGCGACGATCTTGTTTTGCTACTGTTGCTTCATGCCATGTAAGATTCGTAGATTTCACCGCTCATCGTCCTCCTGTTACAACAGTTGTTTCCTTCATGCCTTCGATTAACACTTCCACTACTTCTTTGCGGCTAAAGGTGGATGGAGGCAAGACGCCATCGCGTAGCATTTCACGAACCTTTGTACCAGATAAAATCACACGATCTTCCTTGCTATGTGGGCAGGTCTTATCTGAAGCCATTCCCTCACACTTTGTGCAGTAAAAGCTATGTTCAAAAAAGAGTGGCTTAATTCCAAGCTCTTCTTCGGTAAATTCGCTAAAAATACGTTGGGCATCATATGTTCCGTAGTAATTTCCAACACCTGCATGGTCTCTTCCGACAATGAAATGTGTGCAACCGAAATTTTTACGAGCAATCGCATGAAAGATCGCTTCTCTTGGACCAGCATAGCGCATTGCTGCTGGGTAGACCCCAAGATGAACTCTTTCCGCTGGATAATAGTTTTCTAGTAAAACACGATAGCTTTTTAGACGAACATCAGCTGGGATATCATCCGATTTCGTTTCACCAACGAGTGGATTGACAAACAGACCATCGACGGTTTCTAATGCAGCCTTTTGAATATATTCATGGGCACGGTGAATGGGATTTCTCGTTTGGAAGCCAACAATGGTTTTCCAACCTTTTTCCTCGAATAATGCCCGCGTATCTTTCGGCTCATACCATACATCAGAAAATAAGCCTTTTTCAGATTTCTTAACTAAGACGATGTCACCCGCCACATACAAATCTCCTCGTTCGAAAAGACGTTTCACGCCTGGATGAGCTATTTCTTCTGTTTTGTAAACATTAAGGGCTTCTTTTTGTAAATTGGGTTCATACCATTCAGACACGGTAATGACCCCATATACTTCTCCTTTGTATTCGAGCTTATAGGATTCACCGGCAACTAAGGTATTGGCGACCTCGTGGCTTACTGGAAGTGTGACTGGAATCGACCAGACGGTCCCATCTGCAAGACGCATATTTTCTACAACTGCTTCATAATCTTTTTGCCCTAAAAAGCCTGTTAATGGACTAAAGAGCCCGATTCCAATTAATTCTAAATCACTTAAGGCAATTGTATCAATAGTGATTGTATTTTTTACGGTAGTTAGATCATATTCTGGGTGAAATAATTGAACAAGAGTTCCTCCATGAGGTTTCGGTAAAAATGACAACACAATCAATCCTTTCAGCTAATTATATAGTGAGAGTTTATGAATCCTCTCTTGCTTTAGTAGTTAGAATAATTTCATGGTCTCTTCTTTTCATTAAAGATACAATTCCGAGAGCAGCAATCAGTACGCCGACCACGACGATAACTGGGTAGAAATTCTTCTCAATAATGATTTGGATGAGCGAATAAGAAAGTACCATTGAAATCACGGGTGATACGATCCACACGGTAAGTAATTGGACGACAATTTTCTTTTTTAAAACTGCTATTCCGTCTTTTGCAAATCCGATGCCTATAATTGAGCTTGTCGTAATTTGGGTTAATGGGACTGGAATTCCAAAAATCGATGCGATTGTTACAATGGTTGCTCCAGTGCCAGAAATGATACAGCCGTCTTCCAGTCGTATGGTGGTAATTTTCTTCCCATTCGTTTCTAATACTTTTTTTCCTAAAATAAGGGCACCTAGGGCAACGAATATTCCACCCAAAAAAATGCCTGAATGGGTTGACATGATGCCAGCTGCAACGAGTGGCCCAACCGCATTAGCTACGTTATTCATCCCGGCTGAAAATGCCTCAAACATCCCCATAAAAACCACTAATAATGGTAAAACCTTGAGTGCTACTGATGTTTTCAGAACTTTTTTCATTACAGGTATTTTTAATAAAAATGAAGCTGCAAGAGCTAATAAAAAGGCAATGAATGGAGTCAGGAGCCAATACAACATAATCCATAATAGATTTTGTAGAAATAGAGTTTGATAGACAATTCCTACCCCAACAATGGAACCTACGACTACTTCGCTTGTAGATAGTGGAATTCCTAAAACATTGGCTAAGAATAACGATAGTGAAGCTGATAACAACACAATGATCGTTATTGAGACTGTGAATGTATTACTTGGCACAATGTCGTTTCCTAATGTTTTGACGACTTCACCACCACCGAAGTAGGCTCCAAGAAATACGGCAATCGCACAAAGAATCAGTGCCATTCTCTTTTTGACAACTCCGGAACCATAAGAAATACCCATTGAGGCTGCAGCGCCGCTTGCACCTATATTGATTGCAAAAAATAGTCCAATGAGAATGGCGATAACAATCAATTGGACAACCTCCTCTAGCTAGTGTGCAAACCGCACTCCGTTTTACTATTTCCAGTCCAACGACCTGCTCTTGAATCTCCATCAGCTAAGACCGCTTGTGTACAAGGGAAGCAGCCGATGCTCGGGTAATTGTGATCGTGTAATTCATTGTATGGTAGGTCGTGTTCGCGGATATACGCCCATACCTCATCCCAAGTCCAATGAATTAGGGGACAAATTTTGATGTTTTTGAACTTATCATCTTTATTGATGAATTCAGTGTTCGCTCTTGTTGGTGATTGCTCTCTTCTGAGGCCTGAGATCCATGCTTCTTTCGTACTTAAAGTTTCGCGTAATGGTACGACTTTGCGAATATGACAGCATTTGTTCGGGTCTCTTTTCCATAGCGCCGTGCCATATTCAGCCGCTTGTTCATCTAATGTCAGTGCTGGTTTCTTCTTCTCAATTTGCAGTGATGGAAAGCGTTCTTCGATCTTTTTAATCACGTCATAGGTTTCAGGGAAATGTAAATCTGTATCTAAAAATACGATTTTAGCATCAGGTTTCACTTGTGCAATGATATCAATTAACACAATAGCCTCGGCCCCAAAGCTTGATGCATAGACAATTTTCTCGTCGTTATAAACGTTATAGGCCCATTCTAAAACAGAGCGTGCACCCTTTGTTTCATCCTCGATCGCGAATGAGTCGGAAATAGATTGCCAATTTTCGTAGGTTACAATCCCTTTCATTGGTTAAAACCTCCTTTTATTAAAGGCTGTTTCATAAATATTGATGTTAAAATCTTAGTACCGATTTTAACGTAGAAAAAGCCATATTGTGCTTCTTAACTTAGTTGTCTAGCTTTTTAATCTTTGCTTTAGAGCTAGATAGGGTTGAAATCATTACTGATCCATAAATAACTAAGTTTTGGAAAAAAGCCTTAATAAAAAAAGACAGTCTCCACCAATAAATTCGTGAAGGACTGCCTCTAGTTGTCTAGTCAGCAATAATATATTAATAAATAGTTGTTTAATCTTATCCGTATGTGTTCGTGCTGTTATTGGAGACGAATCTTTTCGTTTTTTTCGATTTGTACGATTTTCCCATCCTGAACGATTAAGGTGATCGAACCGAATTTCATCGTCGCCAGCATGTCTTCCAAGTGTTTGAACGTATTCTGCCAATCTGCTGGTTTCAGGTCGATTCGCCCTCCTTTCATGATATTTAAAAATCCATTTTTGGTGTATTAGGACATTAATTGAAAGTAGTTAAATTAATCCTACCATTTCAATGTGATTTGTCAACTTTTATATTCTAAAAATTCTAATACATCGTCCAGCACTGGTGTAGTGTTGAACGATGCACGATATTAATCTTTCTTATTCATGGAAATTGGTGCCGTCTGTTGTTGCTTTTACAATTCCTGCGCGAATAACGAAATCACCAAAATGCTCGCCAAGCTCTCGCTCTTTGGCATAACGTGGCAATAGAACTCGAAGCTCATTGAGAATCTCTTCTTCCCCAATGTTTTCTCTGTACAATTTGCTTAAACGACTTCCGTCAAAGGCTGCACCTAGATACATATTGTATTTACCTACCGACTTTCCGATAAAACCGATCTCACCAAGAGCATGACGTGCACAGCCGTTTGGACAGCCAGTCATACGAATGGTGATTTCTTCATCTCTTAAACCATTTTCATCGACGATCGTTTCAATTTTATCGATGAGTGTTGGCAAATAGCGTTCTGCCTCAGCCATCGCTAAACCACAAGTCGGCAGTGATACACAAGCCATGGAATTACGGCGAAGAGCTGAGAAATGACTACCGTCTGTTAACCCATACTCCTCAAGCAAGTCGTTAATTTTTTTCTTACTGCGTGTTGAAACATTGGCGATGATCAAGTTTTGATTGGCTGTTAGGCGGAAATCACCTTTATGTACTTTAGCGATTTCGCGCAATCCTGTTTTAATCTTCAGATTCTCGAAGTCTTTTACTCTACCACCCTCGATAAAAAGAGTGTAGTGCCATTTCCCTTTTGTACCTTCCACCCAACCGTAACGATCACCGTTATGGTCAAAATGATAAGGCCTTGCTTCTTCTAAGCGCCATCCAAGACGATTGTGTAGTTCTTCAATGACAGTTTCCAAGCCAAGTCGGTCCACCGTGTATTTGAAACGTGCATTTTTACGACTAGAACGATTTCCGTAGTCACGTTGAATCGTAATGGTCTTTTCTGCTACTTGATAAATTTGCTCTGGCTTGCAGAAACCGATCACTTTCGCAAGCTGAGGGTAAGTCTCTTTATCACCGTGTGTCATCCCCATGCCGCCGCCAATTGCAACGTTGAAACCTTGAAGAAGTCCTTCTTCAACAATCGCAATAAAGCCAATATCCTGTGAAAACACGTCGACGTCATTTGATGGTGGAATGGCAACCCCGATTTTAAATTTACGGGGTAAGTACACTGGGCCGTACATTGGCTCTACTTCTTCCACTTCCGGTGTGCTGAAAATCTTCTCCTCATCTAGCCAAATCTCATGGTAAGCTCTTGTACGTGGCAGTAGGTCATCACTTAACTTTTTCGCCCATTCATACACTTCAGCATGTAACTCAGATTGGAATGGATTGGAATTACTCATGACATTGCGGTTAACGTCACCACATGCAGCAATCGTATCCATCAAAGCCTGGTTTATGCCTTGCATCGTTTTCTTCATATTCCATTTCAGAATACCGTGCATCTGAAACGTTTGACGAGTCGTGATTTTTAATGTACCGTTTCCGTATTTCTCAGATAAATCATCCATGACAAGCCATTGTTCAGGTGTTGAAACTCCCCCTGGCAAGCGCACACGAATCATGAATTGGTAGGCAGGCTCGAGTTTTTGCCTTTGGCGCTCAGTTCGAAGATCACGGTCATCCTGTTGGTAGCTGCCGTGAAACTTGATTAATTGGTTAGCATCCTCTGATACCCCACCATTTAAGCGGTCCTCAAATTCTTCCTTTAAGGTCCCGCGTAAAAAATCACTTTCTTTCTTTAAATGTTCGTTCCTGCTAGGCGTTCCCTCTGGTGCCTTTAATATATCCGTTCCCATTTATGAAACAACTCCTTCCGTGAAGGTTCTATTAATATACGTCTCTTTGATAACGTCTCTGTTGTTGTAAGTTGGTTAGGTACTCTTCTGCTTGTTCGCGGCTTAAGCCACCTTCTGTTTCGATGATTTGTATAAGCGTGTTGTGTACGTCTTTCGCCATGTTTTTCTCATCACCACAAATGTACACTACTGCCCCTTCCTCTAACCATGAGAACAATTCCTTGCTTTGCTCAAGCATGCGGTGCTGTACATATACTTTTTCTTCGCTATCTCTCGAAAAAGCAACGTCTAATTTGGTAAGTGTACCGTTTTGTAACCATTGCTTCCATTCCGTTTGGTAAAGGAAATCTGTCATGAAATGTTGATCCCCAAAAAATAACCAGGATTTCCCTTCTGCTCCGATTTCTTCTCTTTCTTGGATAAAAGCACGGAATGGGGCAACTCCTGTTCCGGGCCCGATCATAATGATAGGTGTATCAGGATTTTCCGGTAATTTAAAGTTGTCATTTTCCTGAACGAAGACAGGAAGTTTGTCGCCAATATTTAAGCGTTCTGCTGTAAAAATAGAGCATACTCCATTTCTTTTTCGATCATGAGCTGTATAGCGGACAGCGCCAATGGTCAAGTGAACCTCTTCAGGATTCGCTTGGCAACTACTTGAAATCGAGTACAGTCGAGCTGGAATCTTCCGTAAAATCGAAACGAATTCTTGCGCTGAGCTTCCCCATGTTCCGTAATCACGCACGAAATCGACGAGGTCTCGTCGATCGATGTAGGCTTTCAGCTTTTCTTCATTTCCAGCAGCTAAAAGTTCCTGTAAAAGATTGTTGGTTGATAGGTCAGCAATTTTTTGTAAAAGAGGTTTTGATAAAACCGTGATTTCATAATAAGTCGTAAGGGCCTCTTTAATCGATAAAATATCCCCTTGTTTATTAATTGTGACTGAATCATTCGGATTCCACGGTAATTCCTGAAGGAGTAATTCAACAAGCTCAGGGTCGTTTTCAGGATAAACCCCTAGGCTGTCGCCAGGTTTGTAAGTAAGGTTAGAACCCTCTAAAGAAATTTCAAGATGGCGTGTTTCTTTATTTGAGCCACGGCCATTCAAATTAATATTTTCAATGATCTCCGCCTTAAACGGATTACTTCTTGTATAAGTAGAGGGTGCAGGAGTTACTGTCGTCGCTGCGACTTCCTGATGGACGCCTCCCTCTTGTTCATTTAGGCTACGTAGAACCCCGTCAAGCCATTCTTCTGCTGGTTCTTCAAAATCAAGATCGCAATCAAAACGAGGGTACACTCTTGATGCGCCAAGTTCTTCTAATCGTTTGTCAAACTGTTTTCCGGTCTCGCAGAAAAATTCATAGGAGCTATCTCCCAGTGATAGGACGGAGAAATTCACATGGTCAAGCTTTGGTGCTCTTTTACCATGAAGAAACTCGTGGAATATAATCGCGTTATCAGGTGGATCTCCTTCTCCGTGTGTGCTCACAATGATTAGTAGATTGCTAATCTTTTTTAATTGATTCGGTTTGAAATCATTCATCGCAGAAACAGTCACATCAAAGCCGCTTGCCTTAAATGCAGCTCCTGCCTTTTTCGAAAGTGCTTGGGCATTGCCTGTTTGGGAGCCGTAAAGAATCGTAATCTCCTTTTTTGGTTTCGATGTCGTTTCAGTCGACTGTGGAGCATTGGTTGTGTTACTTGTAATTGATGCTGCAAAATACCCGCTCAACCAAATTTTCTGGGAATCGGTTAATGTGGTTAAAAGTTGGTTGAGTAGCTCTACCTGATTCTGATTAAACGGGCTGTTACCTACCTGGAATTGCAAAACAATCCACCTCACAATAAATTCTCGAAAACTTTATATTATGTTTATACCATAATATCTTCACTTTTCCTATCAAATAAGTTGGAATTATATGCAGAAAAATTTTGAACCTTTTGTTATTTGATTATTTTACTGAATTAATGCAACGAAGTAAATCGTTTTATGAATAATTTAGCGATATGGTGCCAAAGTTACACACTGATGGTAGGTGTAGGGATTAGGAGTTTGTTTGCACGATAATTGAACTACCCCCACCTAAAATCCAAATGGATTTTTGAGGAAGGGGATTCCTAAAAAGACTACTAAAGAAATTAGTAGACCATTGCCCGTTCAACTAGGCCATGGATTTTCTACTTTTCACCTTTGACAAACCTTTTTCCTCCAAGTCTGTAAGAGCCCCTTGAGGAAAGAGTTGATTCAGCGAGTCAATCTTGTCGCAGGCAAAAAGTTCTATCCGATAGAACGTGTGTTTACGAACATCAGACAGGCATGACGAAATCCACTTCCACTGCGCCCAGTGATGTAGACCTGCTATCTTCTCCGGTAACAGGGAATGCAACACTGGTGGAAGCGTTTCTTTGAAACCCATTGCACGTCGTGCTATCACATAAGAAGCAGCTTGATGAATCGAAATTCCCAATCGCTTCATGTATTTGATTTTGCCAATTTGGGAGGTGTAGGCTGGGTTCACATCAAACACGGCTACCCCCATTTTCTCTGCCCGGTTTTTAATGGCAGAAATCATTTTATTGTACGCAAATTGACTCATCGCTTTATTGGCTTTTCTATTGCCGTATGGATGAGAAACTTTGGATTGGGTGGTATTTAATTTTTCCAACGCAATAGGCTTATTTAATTTCATCGCTAAATCAACAATAACGACTGCTTTGTTTTCAATGATTTTTGTGATTTGTTCAGATGTTTTTCCATCTAAATCGAAAGAAAACACACCTGATTTTATCAGTTGACCTTTTGCATTAATATTGGACCAGGCGATATGGTCTACATTTAAATCAAGACCTAATAAGCCGTCTGCCCGACTATGATTTTTATGAGGATTCTCTGGCACATCGACTATGCATTTGAAAATATAATAGTCCCCATGGTCTTCCACAGACCATGCAATGGGTTTGCCGTATTTCTTTTTGTTTTTGCAGTTCATCTGTGTTTCAATTGCGTGGTTAACCTGTTCTTGACCATATGGAAACACAAGATTGTCAATCTCTATCTTGGTACCATCCGGGGTTGTGAAATGAAGTTCTCTCGTCTCTGGAATATAACTAAACACGAAATTGCCGACTTTGGCATCTTTTCGGCCACTAATGGTCATTTGATTGTAACGAGATTGTTCCCAATCTTTTCGCCATTGTTCATGGTCGTTTTGATAGTTTTCCTTTGTGTGTTGAGCCTTGAATAATTTTTTCGTGCCAAAGACTACACTTTTAGTGTTATGTTTTAAGCTTTCTAGCTCCTTTTGCAACCTATCTAATCTGAATTTTAATCGACCTAATCTATTTTTGAAATACGCAATTTGAACATCTAAATAGTCATGTTCAAATTGATATGCGTGATAGTAAATGTCTGTTTTCTCATAGAATTTCACCACAAAAAAATGGCCAAATTGTTGTTCTCTGGAAGTTTGATTGAATTTTGGATTTCCGTTTACAAAAGATTGTTTGATTTTCAAGAGAGTTGTTAAACTGCGTTTGGTCGATTTGATCTTTTTCTTAACAGATGTAATTTGAATTTCTTTGTTTTTAATATACATTTTTTGAAGTTCATTCTGAGATTTGATCAAGGTGTTTGCTTCTTGAATAGTACTACCTGCATAATGATCATTCAATTGAAAACGTTCCTTTACGGTAAGGTGAAGAGATTTTTTTCTCCGTGATTCATTCGAACGTTTTTCTAATACTTGTGTTTGAAATACGAAATGTTTTGAACGACTAAACAAAAGAAGGGTATGAGAAATAGAGTCGTTATATTTTTCAGGCAGTGTATTTTTGTATATACGGTTAGAAAAATAGGTTTTCCTCATTTCTCAACCACCTCCAAAAGGAACGTTTGTTCTCAATTCAATTTTACCAAATACTCATAACTTTGTCTTTTCGTTTTCTTTTCGTTTCGAAAATAGACACAAAAAAAAGCGATTCATCTCCTCCCTACGTCGTTGAGGAAGGAGTCTTCTCGCTAGTGTTGATAAATCCAATGTTTAATTCACTAAATTTGAGACATATTAAATGTAGGATTTTAATGAAGGAGATATGTAAATGGAATACTTAACACGAGAACAAATTATTCATGATTTGCAGGAACCATTGCAGTCATACATAGACCAGTTTGGAATTGATGATATTGGGATTTTTGAGGAACAGGGGCAAGATGCCCTCTATTATATGGGTTACACCGTGAATAAAGACGGGAAAACGTATCATATTCATACCCCTTTTCAAAAAAATGAACAGAATGAATTCACACCTGTAAAAAATGAATGGACGTTGGAGACAGATGAACCGGACTCTAAGGATAAGAGTGGTTATTACGATGTAGAAAGTGTGCTAAAAGAACTACATTAACAAAGCTGTTGCGAATGGTTAAGATAACATCCATTTGCAACAGCTTTGTTTTTTTGTATTTATCAATCTCTTCTATCTTTTACTAGCTTTAAAGTCGCTACGATTAGAAAGCTAACTATCACTAATAACAACCACGAACTTACCTTTCCTAGATGAACGAGACTCCATGCTTCAGCTTGGTTTGGATATTCCCAGGCTCCAAAGAATGTGGCGATATTTTCAGCTATCCAGATAAAAAATCCAATGAGCACGAACGATAGGGAAATTGGCATACGATAGCGAGTTCCATTCACCTCATATGTGACCCAGGATTGCCAAAAAACAATGATAACAAGGCCAGACAACCACCATCGAATATCAATCCAATAGTGATGGGTAAAAAAGTTCAAATATATTGCAGCCGCAAGTGGGACAACTACCCAAAATGATGGCCACTTAATCAGTTCAACCTTCAACCGCCGCCATGCCTGGCACAGAAAACTTGCAACACTTGCATACATGAAGCCACTATACAAAGGTACTCCAAGAATTTTGAAATATCCTTCCTCTGGATAAGACCAAGAGCCCATATGTGTCTTGAAAAGTTCAAGTGCAAGTCCAATTAGGTGGAATAAAGTAATAACCTTTAGTTCATCACGTGTTTCAAGGCCAGAACGCACCATCCACCACTGCATCAGAATACAAATGATGAGCAACCAGTCATATCTAGGTAAAATTGGAAGTGGTATTATTTTGGTCAAAGCCAAGGAGGCAAAAATAACGACGGGAAACAAACATGATAGAGCCTGCTCCCAACCAAAACATACGAGTTGTTTTAGTGGCCTGATGACTTTTGATTCCATTGTTGAATATTCTACATCCACAAGTAACTCCCCTTCCTTTTAATTTCAAGCTTCTGAATCGGTCCTACCGCAAAATGCGGAATGCTTATTTTCGTCAACTTGAATTTATCACATAATTTATCGTTTTACAATAAATTTTTATTATAAAATAAACTATATTTCATGGTTTAGGAAAAATAAAAAGCATTCCTTATGAAAAGAAATGCCCACTAAATCATGATAAATAATCCATAAATGAATAAGGTGACTAAAAAAAGAAGGATTACTACATTCAATGTAAATATCAATAATAAGAACCCTTTTCTCTCTACCCCTTTTCGTAATCGCCCTAATATCAAAATGCAAGAAACAATTGATATGATTGGTGTGAAAATGATAGTAAGATAGCCTGGATTGGGATCAGAAGCATCATTTAATTCTTCGAATAGGGGTAACATGAAAGTGAAATTCAATATTAATAGAACTGTAACGGTCCAGGTAAATTTCACTACATCAACTCCTGACCAATACTAGTTTATTTTTACATTGATGTTTCTTCTTTTAACAAACATCAATGTAAAAATCCCTCTTGCGAATAGATGTGCTATTGCACCAATTGGTAGGACAAAAAAATCCAACCATAATCCGTCTACATAATTTTCAGGTTGTTGAAAAAGGGAAATCGATAAGAGTCCCGTGATAAAAACGGATGGGATCATAAAGAAAAACCATGGGTTTGTAATCCATTTCGTTTTATACTCTTTACTAGCAGCTTCAAAGGCAACTTCGCAAATACCTAAGATTACTGCAATGATCAGAAAGACAAGCATGCCACCTTCTTGAAAAAAATTACCCATTTGTCGATGAAAAAATTCATTCCAGTAATATGCGAGTGTCCAAATAAAGGCTGTAACCAAAAAAGTACACCATACATATCGAACGATTTTATAAAATGGAAAAATGGCTTTTTTCATTTCATGATTTAATTCATGATGGTCACCAAAACTTTTTATTGCATAGTCGATAGACTCATCCTCTGAATATCCCTTAATCATTAGTTCATTCACATGCTCAGAAAGATGTGAAGTGAGTTCTTCCCTCAGATCCTCTTTGTCACCTTCCTCCATTGGTAATCCAGCAACAATTTTTTTGACATAGTTGTCGATCTTTTTCACGACAATTCCCCCAACGTCTTTTTGATTAATTGATTAATTTGCTTCCAACTATTTAACTTTTCATTCAGGATACTTTGGCCTTCTTCCGTTATCGCGTAATACTTTCTTCGTTTTCCATCTAACTCTTCGCTCCAATAATGAACGACATAATTCTTTTTTTCTAAACGCTGTAATGCAGGATAAAGTGTCCCTTCGTTCATATTGTAAGTTTCATTACTTAAATTTCTTAATTTCTTTGCCATCTCATACCCATAGCAGTCTTTTTCTACTAATAAGGAAAGCAATAATATGTCAATACTTCCCTTCATCAACTCTCTGTCCATCCGATTACCTCCATATTTTTCTATATAGATTGTATAACAATGCACCTTGTATAACAAGGTATATGTAAAATATTTTGTAAAAAAAAAGGAATCCATCATTCGGATTCCTTTGATCTACATTGTTTCATTAAGTTAGTTATTCAAAATGTGTTCGATTAACGTAAGCTCCTCATCCGTAAAATGCAGATTATCAAGAGCTTTCACGTTTTCTTCGATTTGACTTACCTTACTTGCTCCAATCAACGCAGAAGTTACTTTCTCTCCACGTAATACCCATGCTAGAGCCATTTGCGCAAGACTTTGACCACGTTCTGCCGCTAAAGCATTTAGCTTTTGAACACGAGCAACAACATCTGCAGTGACCTGCTCTTCTTGTAATGCACCTGTTGATTTGGCTGCGCGAGATTCATCAGGGACCCCATTTAAATATTTGTTCGTTAATAACCCTTGTGCTAACGGACAGAAAGCAATCGATCCTACTCCGTGATCCTCTAACACATCCTGTAAACCGTCTTCAATCCAACGATTAAACATGGAATAGTTTGGTTGATGAATAACAAGTGGTGTGCCTAATCGATTCATGATTTCAATCGCCTCTGCTGTTTGATCAGCTGAATAACTTGAAATTCCCACATACAAGGCTTTGCCTTGACGGACAATTGTATCCAATGCGCCCATCGTTTCCTCTAATGGTGTATTCGGATCAGGACGATGTGAATAGAAAATATCGACATAATCTAGTCCCATACGCTTAAGACTTTGATCAAGACTAGCAATCAAGTATTTTCTAGAACCCCATTCTCCATAGGGTCCTGGCCACATGTAATAACCAGCTTTTGAAGAAATAATCATTTCATCACGATATGGTGCAAAGTCCGTTTTTAACATCTGACCAAACATTTCTTCTGCTGAGCCTGCAGGCGGGCCATAATTGTTTGCTAAATCAAAATGCGTAATTCCTAGGTCGAATGCTCTTCTTAACATCGCACGACCATTTTCATATGTGTCGACTCCGCCGAAATTATGCCAAAGTCCTAGAGAAATGGCTGGAAGTAACAGACCAGAGCGACCTGTTCGATTGTACTTCATTGTCTTATAACGATTTTCATCAGCTTGATAAACCATCATTTCATCCCCATTTCATTTATTTTTGGAGGTATTGAGACCTTTTGCTTTCCTAAAAGAACAAGGAACAGTAAGCCAATACCAACAAGTAAAGCGTAAATTAGAACGATACTATCATAATGAATGAACTCTGAAAGGAAACCAAAAAGTAAATATCCGACTGTTTGACCAATTTGCGTCGCATTCATATACAATGTGGTTGCTGTTCCTTGGGCTTCCGGGATAAAATCCTGAAAATATGAGACGGCAATCCCAGAAGTAATCGACACCTGTGCTGCGCTTAAGATTTGAAGCGGATAGATTTGCCATGTTTCTGAGACAAAACTAAATAGAAGAAAATAAATAAACGCAATCCCGAAGCCGATTTTAACAAGTAAGCCATTATCCATTTTTATCGCAATGATTCCAAGGATAATCATAAATGGCACTTCGAAAATCGGTGGTACGCTAAATATAACCCCTACATCCATTTCTGTTCCACCCAATACTTTCGTTACCAATTGTGGCACGTTAAGCATATGAATCGAAGTGGCAGCAGAAAGTAGCAAAGCTGCTGCGAGATAGGCAAATATATGTGGTTTGGTTATATGATTTTTAACCGCTAAGGATGCTTTCGCTACACTTGGTTGTTGCTCCAACTCTTTTAACGAAAAAACGATGGTCAAAAAGGCTAGAAAGTAACCAGCTGCAGCAAATAGAAATAATCCTTTGAAGTCAACAGCGACAAGCAACCATGCACCTAATGCTGGTCCAACCGTCCATGCTAAAGCAAAGAACATACGCAGGACGTTCATGATAAAAGGTGTATCTTTACCTGGAACTTCCGCTGCTTTTAAGGCATCCCGTGCATAAGCCCACAACTGTGGAACAGCAGCAGCTGTTGTTCCAAGTAGAATGAAAGCAACCACCATGAGGGTGAAATAATCGCGGATAAAAGCAAAACTAGTATAGCCGAGTACCCCTGTGATGGAGGTAATCATCAATAGTTTTCTCCGACTTGTTTTCGTATCAGACCGTTTTGCAATATAGCTACTGATGGTCACACCGCCTATAGCCATAACCGTCATAAAGATCCCGAAACTGGCATTGCTCATCCCGACTTCATCAATTCCAAACAATGACGAAAACGGAGCAAAAAAGGACATTGATAAACCAAAAATCGTATTAATTAAGAATAATACTGGAAAAGAAGGAATCTTCCAGATATATAGTATTTTCTCTTTCATAAAGAACTCCTCTGGGAAGAAATTATAGCACTTCCCCATTCGATGCAATTACATTTTTATACCAGTCGAAGCTTTTCTTCTTATAGCGCTTTAAATCACGTAAATCTGTTTCACCACGGTTTACATAGATGAAGCCGTAACGCTTTTCGAATTGCCCTCCTGAACTGATAAGATCAGTTGAACCCCAAGTGAGATAGCCGAAGACATCTACTCCTTCTTCCATTGCAAGCTTCATTTGCTTGATATGTTCACGTAAATAATCAATTCGATAATCATCTTCCACCGAATTGTTTTCATTTAACTCTTCCCGAACCCCGATGCCATTTTCCGTAATAAAAATCGGCAAGCGATAGCGAGCATACATATCCTTCAAACAAACTCGTAATCCAATCGGATCAATGGCCCAGCCCCATTCATTGGTTTTCAAGTTCGGATTTGGTGTCAAGCCTGTAAGTGGATTATCTCCCACCACTTTTTCTGCACTTACCGTTTGGCTTTGATAATAGCTGATGCTTAGATAATCAACTGTATGTTGTTTTAGTAGCTCTGCATCACCTTCTTCAAAAGTAGGCATGATCCCTTTACGCTCAAGGTCTTTTGTAATATAAGTTGGATATTCCCCATTGGCGAACACATCAAAATAGAAATCAGCAAGCAATTCCTTTGCTTTCAAATTGGCAATTGCATCCTTAGGCTGTGGTGTATGCGGATAAGTCGTGGTGTACGTAACCATTCCTGCCATTTGTCCACCAGGCACAAGCTCATGTAGGGCTTTAACCGCTTTCGCATGTGCAATAAAGGCGTTATGAGTAACTTGATATTTCATAGCCTCTTCGTTTTCTGCTCCTTCTAGCGACACGCCCCATAATTCTGGATGCATTAAAACAAGATTCTGTTCATTAAATGTGAGCCAATATTTTACCTTTTCTCCGAATCTCTCGAAAACGGTTCGAGCATAGCGTTCGAATAAATCGACAACTTTTCTAGAAGCAAAGCCGTTGTATTTTTCCGCTAAAGCAAGAGGCAGATCAAAATGGTACAAAGTAATGACTGGCTGAATGCCGTTTGCTAACATTTCATCAAAGAGATCATCGTAAAATTGTAAGCCTTGCTCATTTACTTCGCCCTCACCATCCGGAAAAATGCGAGACCAAGAAATACTAGTACGGTAAGCATTAAATCCCATTTCCTTGAACAAAGCGATATCTTCCTTGTAACGGTGATAAAAATCTACTGCGGTTTTCCAATCAGACTGCCCTTCTTTTATCGGACGGGCATCGACAATGGATGGCCCTTTGCCGTCTTCATCCCATGCGCCTTCCGTCTGAAAAGATGTAACCGCTCCTCCCCATAAAAATCCTTCAGGAATGATTTTCTTATTCATCTACCTCTTGCTCCTCTCGATTATAAGATCCCGACTAACTCTAATCCTTTTAAAATCCCATCCTCGTCAACAGGGGTCGTTACATATTTTGCAACCTGTTTCACTTCATCGATGGCATTCCCCATCGCGACACTATTTTCGACGAATGTCATCATTTCAAGATCATTCAATGCATCGCCAAAAGCATAAACATTTTTCATGGGAATTTGTAAATGATTGATCAATGCTTCGATCCCTTTTGCTTTAGACCCGTCTGCTGGAAGGACATCGACCGCATACTCATGAAATCTGACAAACTTCAATTTTTGAAACTTAGAATGGTACAGCAACTCTTGTTCCTCTGTACAGAAAAGCAAAGATTGGTAGATTTTTTCGTTCTCGAAATGAATTTGGTTCATAGATAGGTTCGACCTTTAATTTAAAGGAACCGATTCCTTCGTCTACATAAAGATTCGCTTCTTTCGTACTGTACATTTGTTCATGATTTTCAAATATGAGCGGATGATCTAACTCATCAGCAAATGCTGAATAGCGATGAAGTTCCTCGATATCTAGAGGATGGTCATAAACAACCTGATTGTTGTGAACGACATATTGTCCGTTAAGTCCAACGTATGTATGAATCCCTAGTTCTTCGCGGATTTCTTCAAACATAAACGGTGCTCTTCCTGTCGCAATGGCAAGTTCATGTCCTAATTCTTGTAGCTTTTCAATTGCTAGTTTAGTAGACTTAGGCAATTGCTTGTCATGGTCTAAAAGTGTTCCATCAATATCAAAGAATATTAATTTTTTATCCATTTACCTGTCCTTTCTGTTAACAGACTAAAACCCCCTCACATGATGAGAGGGTTCAATATGTTTAAAGTTTTTCTCCGTTGGATTCAATGACTTCCTTATACCAGTAGAAGCTCTTCTTTTTCACACGGCGAAGGTCATGTTCACCTTCTTCATGCTGATTCACATAAACGAAACCATAACGTTTTTGGAATCCATTTAACCAGCTTAATAGGTCTGTGAAGGACCAAACGCAGTAACCAAGAAGATCGACTCCGTCTGAAATCGCTTCCTGCATGGCCTTGATGTGGTGACGGATGAAATCGATGCGGTAATCATCATTTACCACGTCGCAATCTTCGAGTTTATCGAATGCACCTAGACCATTTTCACTGATTAATATCGGTAAGCTGTAACGATCGGTAATTCTTCGTAGAGCAATTCTTAACCCTTGTGGATCAATATTCCAATCCCAGTCCGTTCTTTGCAGATTCGGATTTGGCGCGGTTTTAAATACACCAGGAATACCTGTGTCCTTGGACGTTCCTTTTTTACCCGTCGTATTCATTTCCCCAGCACCTACGCCACCCTCTAATGGGTTCATCTCATATGTGGTGGTTTGGTAATAGTTCAAGCCCATGAAATCAGGTGTTCCAGCCTGTAATAATTCGAAGTCACCATCTTCAATTGACGGTGCTAAACCATTTTTCTCTAAAAAACGCCATGCCGCCTGCGGATATTTTCCCCAAGCATAAATGTCCATCCACCAGTGGTTGTTGATTTCCTCTGCGTTTTCAGCAGCTAGAATATCCTCTGGTTTTGAGGTTAACGCATAGGCTGGTGAGTACGCGAAACTCGGACCAATTTTTCCATCGGGTACATACTTTCGGAATGCTTTGATTGCGCTTGCATTTGCAAGATTAGCATGGTGATTCACTTGATAAAAAAGCTTATCATCTTTCACACCGGGTGGATGCGCTGCCATTCTGTAGCCAAACATCGTAAAAATATTTTGCTCGTTTAAGCTGACCCAATATTTGACGCGGTCACCAAACCGTTTAAATAATTCCACACTATAGTTTGTGAAATCTTCTACAATTTGGCGAGACTCCCAACCGCCGTACTCATCCTGAAGGGCTTGTGGTAAATCCCAATGATATAAAGTTAAAACGGGTTTGATCTTATTCGCGATTAATTCATTAATAAGGTTGTTATAAAATTCAACACCCTTTTCATTGACTTCTCCTTTTCCGTTCGGGAAAATACGCGTCCATGCAACAGAAAAACGATAAGCCTTCATGCCCATCTCGGCCATTAATTGAACATCTTCCTTATAACGATGATAGTGATCAACTGCGACATCACCTGTCGTACCTTTAAATGTTTTTCCTGGAATTCGTACAAATCGATCCCAGTTTGAAACGCCTTTTCCATCTACATCCCATGCTCCTTCTACTTGATAAGCAGCAGATGCAGCACCCCAAAGGAAATGGTTTGGAAACGGATTTAAATTTTTATGTATCATGTTGGCCACCTCTTTTTAACTTGATTTTGTTAAAAATTTATACGCTTACATGCTTATTATAAACCCCTTATTCTATATGTCTATACTTTTGCATTTATGCGTATAGACATAATTAGATTAATCTAATTTTATATTATGATCTTCTTAGAAAGATGTTTGGTGATAATTCATCAAAGTATCGATACATCGATGATAAATTTGAAACCTAGGATAAGGGGGTTCTATCTTAAACGATTTTGATGGATGAATCTATGATGCCAATTTAATCGATAGGCTATGCCGTTTTTAGTGCAAAAAAATAGATGAGTGGGCCTCATCCAAATTTTCTATATATGAGTTTCCTCTGTCTAAGCCCAATTTCGTAGATTAAGAGTGTGAAACGATGACCTGGCAATCACCTTCTAATTCAAATTCACCCATACCAATAGGAACAATCAGATGAGCTCCCTTCTTTAAGGAATAGCTGTTAACGCCATGCTTAAGAGACCCGTTTCCATTTACAACGCTAAGAAGCAAATAGTGATCGTTATAATTGAATGAAGTTGTCCCATTTACATCCCATTTACATACTGAAAAGTACTCTGATTGAACATAGGTTGTAATCGTTGCATCCTCTTTTGTTTCGATAGTCGTTTTGATAGAAGCTGCCTGATGAGGAATCGTTGTAACCTCAATCGCTTTATCTAAATGAAGATCGCGTAATTTCCCTTTGTCATCACAGCGATCGTAATCATAAACACGATAAGTCGTATCCGAGTTTTGTTGTGTTTCTAGTACAAGCGTACCTTCGCATAGCGCGTGAATTGTCCCACTTGGAACGTAGAAAAAGTCCCCTGGCTTGATTTTGACACGTTGAAGAAGGTCGATCCATTTTCTTTCATTAATCATCTTAACAAATTCTTCTTTTGTTTGGGCCGTGTGTCCGAGGATCATTTCTGCCCCTTCTTTACAGTCGATGATGTACCAGCATTCGGTTTTTCCGCGTTCGCCGTTTTCATTTACTTTTGCGAAAGAATCATCAGGATGAACTTGAACGGAAAGGTCCATATTAGCATCCAAGATTTTTGTTAAAAGTGGAAACCCTTCTTCCTTCGGATTTCCGAATAATTGTGGCTGTTCCTTCCAAAGTTTGTCCAGTGACATGCCTGCGTACGGACCATTCTCAATTACAGAAGGACCATTTGGGTGAGCAGAAATTGCCCAGCATTCGCCGGTTTTGTCGTTTGGTATTTCATAGCCAAAACCATCTCTTAACGTGGTGCCACCCCATATTCTTTCTTTAAACACTGGTTGTAAAAATAAAGGTTCCAAGATGACGACCTCCAATTATGAGTTTTGTAGCGTTTGCTTAGAAAGTAGTGCTTCTTGTGCAAGTAATAGGGAACCAGTAATCCCGGCGTTATCTCCAAGCCCTGGGCTCACGATATAATCGGAAAGCTCAGGAAGTTCTACGTAACCATTTACGAGTTGTAGTAAATGGTTATGAATATATGTAAATACTTGTTTTTGTTTCATTACTCCACCGCCGAGAATGATTTTTTTCGGTGACAGTATTAAGATATATTGCATCAACGCTTGAGCAATATAATAGGCTTCTAGATTCCAAACGTCCTCACGATTGGAAAGCTGAATCCCTTTTTCGCCCCATCGTTCCTCAATAGCTGGTCCAGCAGCAAGTCCTTCTAAGCAATCCTTGTGATACGGACATTTTCCTGCATATTGGTCCTCTGAATGACGGCGGACTAAAATATGCCCCATTTCTGGATGAGTTAACCCTTGTAGAAGCTTGCCTTGTACGACTGCACCAGCACCAATTCCTGTGCCAACGGTTATATAAAGACAGCTATCTAGACCTTTTGCAGCCCCTAGTTTCGCTTCCCCTAATGCGGCAGCGTTTACATCTGTATTAAAACCAACTGGTATATCAAACGCGTCTTTGATTGCTCGAACAAACGGATAGTTTTTCCAGGCAGTTTTCGGTGTGGATGTAATATAGCCGTAGGTTGGACTTTCTTTGTTTACGTCAATCGGTCCAAAGGAACCAATTCCAATGGACTCAACTGGATATTTTTGAAAAAAAGCGATAACTTCCTCCATCGTTTCTTCAGGTACGGTTGTCGGTATTTGAATACGCTCGACAATATTCCCTTCATCGTCTCCAACCGCACAGACAAATTTCGTACCTCCGGCTTCAATTGCCCCTAACATTATCATTCCTCCAAACTCAACGTCTCATATTAATTGTGGTGATTTCGAACTTATCATAGCGGTGACGCGAAAAAGAATATTCAAAGGGTAATCCATTGTTGAGGAACCCTACATGCTCGACTTCTAGAATTGGGTCATCTGATTCGCAGATCAAATGCTCCCGATCGAATTCATTGGATTTACATGCTCTAATTTTCCGATGTGAACCTGCAATGGTTAATCCTAGGTGGTCATTAATATATGAATAAATAGAACCATTAAGTACTTCATCATTAATTCCTGGAATAATCGTTGTAGGCATGTATGTTCTTTCTAAAACATAAGGCTCATTATCTACGAGTCGGACTCGAACAATAGCATAGACTGGTGTATTCTTATCTATTGCTAAATGGATGGCAACCTCTTCAGTTGGAAATTGTACTTGAAACGAAATGACTTTACTTTTTACATTCTTATTCTCTAGAAGCTTAGAAAATCCAAGCATTTCGTTACTTTCCACATTGACTATTCCATCGTTGAACGCTGATTGAACAATGAAGGTACCATGACCTCGTTTGCGATAAAGCAAGCCTTCTAACACTAAAATATCAAGCGCTTTCTTCATCGTCATGCGGCTACAATTGAATTCCTTTGCCAAAGAAATCTCATCAGGAATGGGATGCTCAATGGGGTAAACCTTTTCTCTAATTCTTTTTCTCATCTCTGTAGAAATGATTTCGTATTTTGTCTTCAATCTATTCCACCCTATCGAAATATTCTAAATCTATCATACAATGAAATCGGAATAAAAATATAGCGTTTTCACGAAAGCGTTGTATTTGCATGGAGATATTTTTGAAAAATGGGCAATTTCACTATGATTCTGTTAATGAAAACATGGTCGATTGACAACTATAGCTCTTTTCCATGCGATTCTGTCAGTGAAAAATCATTTGATTGACAGATCAGGGGCTTATCCTTGTGATTGTGTCAGGGAAAACTCATTTGATTGACAAATCTGGTCCATTTCCTTGTGATTGTGTCAGTGAAAGATCAATTGATTGACAAATATAACCCTTTTCCTAGTGATTGTGTCAATGAAAGATCATTTGATTGACAAATCTGGTCCATTTGCTTGTGATTGTGTCAATGAAAGACCATTTGTTTGACTAATTTGTTCCCTTTCCCTACGATTCTGTCAATGAAAAGGAATTTGGTTGACACTCTTCTCTCTTTTCTGGTTGATTTTGTCATTCAAATTCTATTAGATTACTAGTTTCACCTTTCAAATGGGAAACAAGAGTTTTCAGTTACCCATTTCTAGAACAAACCAAGATTCCCCCTTGATTGGAATTTTAATCCATGATACTATGGGGGTGTTAAAAATAATTGAAGCACGCACTAGGGGAGTCTTGTTAGAAGACTGAGATTGAACGAGAGTTCTAGACCCTCAAGACCTGATCCAGTTAGTACTGGCGTAGGGAAGTGGCATGGTAGTATATGATTGTTCATATCAGCCTCCACTTTTGTGGAGGCTTTTTGTGTTTAGCAATGCTAAGCACTTACCCATTTCATATATGAATCTACTAGGGGCGCCTATTTGGCTGAGACGTACCCTTTGAACCTGATCTAGTTCGTACTAGCGTAGGGAAGTAGGTAATGATGCATGGTCCACTCATGTGCTTACCGCTTTCCGTTACAGGGAAGCGGTTTTATTTTTACCAAAGGCTGTTTTTTAAAGATTGTTGTTAAAATCCTACTGCCGATTTTAACGTAGAAATAGCCATTTGGTGCATCGAAACTAGTTTGAAGCTCTTTTCTCATTTATTTATCACCAGCTATCACTGAAAACAAAGTTAAATTCATTAATTTTTTGCTCAAAAAGCAACAAGTTTGAGAAAAGAGCCTTGCAAAAAAAGGAGGAATACATATGGGGAAATTCACAGAACGACTATTGGAAAATGTACAGCCGATTTGGGAAAAGAATCATAACCACCCTTTTGTTCAAGAGCTCGGCAACGGCAGCCTCACACGGGAAAAATTTATTCACTATATGAAGCAGGATTATGTGTACTTGATTGATTACGCGAAGTTATTTGCTGCGGCTGTTACAAAAACGCGTGACTTAGAAACGATGGAAAAATTTGCACAGATTCTACATGAAACGCTTCATTTTGAGATGGAGCTGCATCGACAATATGCAGCAGAGTTTGGGATTACACGTGAAGAATTGGAAGCAACAAAGCCAACTCCAGTCAATCTTGCTTACACCCGTTACATGTTAAATGTCGCGCAAAATGGTAATTTGGTTGAAATCGTGTCCTGCCTCCTTCCTTGTGC
Source organism: Bacillus yapensis (assembly GCF_005280205.1). GTDB lineage: Bacteria > Bacillota > Bacilli > Bacillales > Cytobacillaceae > Robertmurraya > Robertmurraya yapensis. The sequence continues at coordinate 98,566 of NZ_SUND01000004.1, forward strand.
TTGGGATTATTGGGAAATTGGCAAACTCCTCAGAAAACAATACGGGGACAAAATCGAAGACAATCCTTATAAAAAGTGGATTGAAACATATGATTCTGAAACCTTTGGTGAGGGTGCAAAATGGTTGATTGATTTAATGGATAAACTAGCTGAAGGATTACCTGAACGTGAACTTGCCACTCTCGAAGAACATTTTCAAATCACGTCAAAATATGAATACCTATTCTGGGAGATGAACTACCTCGAACAGGATTGGCCAATTTAAGCAGGTGAACACATGACACTTTTACTAAAAAATGTTACCTATACCTTCCCGAAAGAATCGAAGCCGATTATTTCAGACCTCAATCTCAAGGTTGAAAAAGGCGAGTTTGTCTCTCTCATCGGGAAAAGTGGTACGGGAAAAAGTACGATTCTAAAGCTTATCACCGGGCTACTCAAACAGGCACACGGTGAAATTACGATTAACGGGCAGCCAATTTCCCTTGGCGATGTTGGTTATATGCCGCAAAAGGATTTGCTACTTCCATGGCGGACGGTCATGGATAACATCATGATTGGCGCAGAAATTCAGAAAGACTTACAACTGACAAAAGAGGATGCTAGAAATTGGTTGAAGCGTATTGGTCTCATTGATTATGAGCATGCCCTCCCGAATCAACTATCTGGTGGAATGAGACAAAGAGTTGCATTCCTACGAGCGATGTTAACGGGAAAAGAAGTCCTACTTTTAGATGAACCGTTTGGCGCGCTTGATTCGATCACAAAAAAGGAAATGCAAGCGTGGTTATTGTCGATTTGGCAGGAATTAGATAAAACGATCGTCTTCATCACCCATGATTTAGAGGAAGCTAGCTACTTGTCCGATCGAATCGTCTTGCTTAAACAGAATTCAGTAGAAGAAATCGAAGTACCTCTTCCCCGCCCACGCCATGCAGATATGTTGCATTCTAGCGAGTTAGTCGGGTTAAGAAGAGAATTGGAGAAAAGGATCTAATGAAAAACTTTTTTAAAACATACAGTCTATTTATTGTCTTTATGGTGGTAGTACTCATCGCCATGGAGTACTTGGTACAGAGCGATATTATTCCTGCCTTTATTGTTCCTGCTCCAACAGATGTTGTTATCCATATAATCGACAATTGGCGGCCACTCATCTTTGAACACTTAGGAGCGACGATGCTTGAGTTTGCGATTGGATTTATCCTGGCAGTTGTCGGTGGTGTTTGTCTAGCAGTGTGCATGTTTTTTTCGAAAACAATTGAAAAAATGCTCTACCCTGCTGTATTGATTTCGCAAATGATTCCGATCATTGCCCTCTCACCCATTTTCGTACTGTGGTTTGGGTACACGATTTGGAGCAAGGTTGCCGTCACGATACTGATGTCGTTCTTCCCGATTGTTGTCGGAGCATACGACGGATTCAAATCGACGGATAAAGACTACATCGAACTACTGCGCTCAATGGGTGCGAGTAAGCGTCAAATTTTTACGAAGCTAAATATTCAAATGGCCCTTGCCTCCTTTTTCTCAGGGCTGAAAATTGCCATCGTCTATTCTTTAGTTGGTGCGACGATTGGTGAATGGTTGGGTGCTAGTGAAGGATTAGGTTATTATAGCCGGCGGATGTCCGGTGATTTAAATGCGGATGGAGTATTTGCTGCCATCGTCATTTTAACAATCGTGGGCATTATCCTTTTTGCCCTCGTGGCGATGGTTGAAAAAAGAACATTACGTTGGAAAGAGACAGAATAAGGAGTGCAATGATTGATGAAGAAATTATTATGGTTATGCATGTTGATTTTAGTAGTGGCAGGTTGTTCGAACAACCAAGCTAAAAATGAAAAAGAAGAGCTTACGATTATGCTTGATTGGTATCCGAATGCAGTACACTCAGCCCTTTATACAGCTCAGGAAAAAGGTTATTTCGATGAAGAAGGCTTGGATGTCAAAATCGAAATGCCAGCTGACACAAATGACCCGTTAAAACTTGCGGCTACTGGAAAAGTGGATTTGGCCATTAGCTATCAAACACAGCTTTTATTATCAAGAGGTGAAGATATTCCTGTCGTTTCTATCGGTGCGTACGTGCGTCATTCTTTAGATGGCATCATGTATAAAAAGGGCAATGGTATTGAATCTCCCAAGGACCTAGTTGGAAAAAATGTTGGCTACCCTTCTTCATCCGTAAGTGAAGCAATTTTAAACACAATGGTGAAGCAGGATGGTGGCGACCCAGAACAAGTGAAATTAACGGATGTTGGTTGGGATTTAATGCCTTCCCTTGCAACAGATAAAGTCGATGCTCTTGTTGGTGCTTATGTGAATCATGAATTAGTTTTATTGAAAAAGGAAGGCTATGACGTCGGGATGTTCCCTCTTTCTGAATACGGTGTTCCTGATAACTATGAGCTAGTTGTAGTAACTGGAGAAAAGACATTAGATAAAAAAGAAGAATCGATTAAGAAATTCTGGAATGCTCTTTCTAAGGCACAGGCTGATGTAAAAGCAGATCCAGATGCTGCCTTAGATGTTTTATTTTCAAATGAAAACGAAAGCTTCCCACTTGATCGAGATGTGGAAACAGAAAGCTTAAATACATTGCTTCCTTTAATGGAGGATGAGTCAGTTCCATTCGGTTACCAAGAGGAAAAAGCGTGGCAGGATGTAGCTGATTGGCTCTATGACAATAAGGTGTTAAAAGAAAAAGTAGAAGTTAAGGAAGCGTATAAAAATATCGTCACAAAATAGAGAGGATGATTCTTGGTGAAGAAACTCAATAAAATGACGCTTACTGCCCTCATTGCGGCAATTACGACATTATCAAGCAGTTTGATATACATCCCTGTTGGCTTTGCGAAAATTTTTCCAGTACAGCATTTTGCAAATGTTCTATCGGCAGTGTTACTCGGACCTTGGTATGCGGTGGTTCAAGCCTTTCTTTCATCGTTACTGCGAAACATTCTTGGAACTGGTAGCCTATTTGCCTTTCCTGGAAGCATGATTGGGGCATTATTAGCAGCCCTTTTATACCAAAAGTCAAAGAAGCTCGTGTTCGCTGCACTTGGTGAAGTAGTTGGAACAGGTATCCTTGGAGCGATGGCCACTTACCCAATCGGTGTGCTGTTGCTTGGTCAGGAAGCAAGTCTGTTTGGACTTGTCCCTGCTTTTGCTATCAGTTCTGTTACGGGAGCTATCATGGGTTATGGTCTATTAAAAATTCTAGCACGAAATAACGCACTTGGAGGAATGCTTCATGAAAACAGCACTCACAATCGCGGGCTCTGATTCTGGTGGCGGCGCTGGGATTCAAGCTGACTTAAAATCGTTTGCAGCAAATGGTGTGTACGGGATGTCGGTCATAACAGCCGTTACCGCACAAAATACACAGGAAGTTCGTTCTGTGCAAGACATTGATAACGAAATCATCCGCGATCAAATTGAGGCAGTCTTTGACGATATTCCGGTTGATGCGGTGAAAATTGGGATGCTCTCTTCCCCAGCTACGGTTGAAACGGTGGCAGATGCTTTAAAGAAGTACTTGCCTAAGCATATTGTCCTTGATCCAGTAATGGTTTCAAAAGGAGGCCATCATCTATTACGACAAGAAGCTATTCAGTCGTTGAAGGAAAAAATGATTCCACTTGCAACGATTATGACGCCCAATATTCCAGAGGCCGAAGTATTAATTGGGAGTGAAATTTTCACAACTGACGATATGATGTCGGCGTGTAAACAATTGCGTGAGCTCGGGGCTAAGGCCGTTTTATTAAAAGGAGGCCATCTCGCGGGCGCTCCGAATGATTTGTTGTATGACGGTGAATCATACCATTGGTTCTCTGGTGAACGCATTCAAACAAAAAACACCCATGGTACTGGATGTACCCTTTCGTCTGCGATTGCAGCAAATCTTGCGAAGGGTCACACTTTATATGATTCTGTCAAACTAGCAAAGCATTATATTACGATTGCAATCGAACATAGTCTTTCATTGGGGCATGGGCATGGTCCAACGAATCATTTTTACGAGTTATATAGAAAGGCTGGTGTGAAAAATGAACTGTAAGGATTTATTTGCGCGCGTAAAGGAAATGCAGCCTCTTGTTCACCATTTAACTAATAATGTAACCATCAATGATTGTGCCAATGTGACGCTTGCGATAGGAGGCTCCCCTGTCATGGCGACAAGTATCGAAGAAGTTGCCGATATGGCTCAGCTCGCACAAGCGCTTGTCATTAATTTCGGGACGATTGATGATGCGATGTATGAAGCGATGATTGTGGCTGGTCAGGCTGCGAATCAAAAAGGAATTCCGGTTGTGTTTGATCCAGTTGGTGTTGGTGCTACCCCTTTCCGGACGAATCGGGCGAAGGATTACTTGGGAAAAGTGAAGATTTCCGTTGTTAGGGGGAATGCATCAGAAGTATTCGCTTTGATTGGTGGCGAAGTGCAAACCCGTGGAGTTGATGCTGGGGATGTGGCCATTTCAAAAAAAGAACTTGCAGTGAAGGCGGCTCAGCAGTTAAATACGATCACGGTCATTAGTGGTGAAGTTGATTATGTTTCTAACGGAACGGAAGTTGTTGGCATTGAAAACGGTGATATTTGGTTAACTCGTATTACTGGAACCGGATGTACGACAGCTTCTTTAATTGCTGCTTTTGCTGGTTCGACTGATGATTGGTTCGCGGCTAGTGTTGCCGGAATGTCGACAATGAGTCTTGCAGGCGAACGTGCGAAAAAGCGATTGTCGGAGAACGATGGAATCGGTACGTACCGACTGAAGCTGATGGATGAAATATCGCTTATGAACGGGGACATTTGGGAAGAAGGTGTACGACTCATATGAAAGAAAGTTTGAAACTCTATTTAGTGACAGAAGAATCAGTCCCACTTGAACAACTTTTAACCATTGTAGAAGAAGCCATAAAAGGTGGCGTAACTTGTGTTCAGCTTCGCGAAAAAACGAATTCTGGGAGACTATTTTTTGAAAAAGCTATGAAGTTGAAGGAATTAACTTCTCGATATGATATCCCTCTTTATATCAATGACCGGGTTGATATCGCCTTAGCAGTGAATGCGGATGGGATTCATGTAGGGCAAGAGGATCTACCATTAGCTGAAATTAAGAGAATCGTCCCTCATACTATGTTAGTGGGAGTGTCGGCAGGTACAGTTGAAGAAGCCATAGCTGCACAAAAAGATGGGGCGGACTATATAGGTGTGGGGGCTGTCTTCCCTACCAAGTCTAAGGATAATGCAAAGCTTTTACCAGATGGAGAGCTTGAAAGAATTGTAGATGCAGTATCTATTCCAATTGTGGCAATCGGTGGAATCAAACTAGAGAATATTGCGGAGATACGAGATACTGGAATTGCTGGTGTGGCGGTTGTTTCTGAGATTATGAGAGCCAAGAATCCATGTGAAGCGGCAGAAGCTTTAAGAACAGAAATATTGTAATACAAAAGGAGTTTGGGATTTTCCGAGCTCCTTTTTACTCTAAAGAAAACATAAAATAAGAATTTCAATGGAAGTCCTTATGGAAACCTTACTTATTCTTTTTGCCTAACAGAGCGGTTGCGATAGCTCCAATAATGTTACCTAAAGCCTCTAGCATTATAGTATCAACCCCTTCAGTTTCACTCTTTATTCATCCAAAATCAAACTTGATACTCTAAAACGATTTCCCCTTCTTGAAAAGGTACCTCAAATCCGTTTAGGTATCTTTCTAAAATTTCATCGGTAATCGGAAATGCGGCATTTGCATCAAATCTTTTACTCCGTACTTTCAATCGTTCACGAAGAACTTCAGGACTCACTTTCAAATAGATCAGTCTCCATTCCCCACCAGCATTTTCGATTAGTTTCTTATAATCATTTCGTTTGGCTCTTTGCCAAAAGCTAAAATCAATAACAACGTTTTGTTTATCCTCTAGTAGACGAATCAATTCATTACGAAGCCTATTTTCAGCTTCAACTTTATAATTTTCATAGTTTTCAACAGGGAAGTCGATGCCATAACGGCCATTTACCTTCCAAATCTCTTCATCAATCGAAAGTCGTACAAAGCCAATCTTTTCTAACTGTTGTGCGAATGTAGTTTTTCCAGAACCTGCGACACCACACATCATCACAATGAGTGGATTTTCTGTCTTTTGTTTTAATATGTCTTTTATATTTGCTATCATCATGTCCTCCTATAAAACGCGAGTACGCTTTCCATCACTTATTTGAATATGTATCATCGAGACTGACCCGTTGGTTATGTGGCTGGGATCATCTTTTAAATCAAGTAATTCTTTTAATTTGATGATTTCTTCCTGATTTGGTGGGAGCGTGATTTGAAAAGGACCGGCTGTATTCATCATTGACTCCATTTTTACAGCGTCTTCAAAATAGACGGAATCCACCAATTGTAATTCAAAGGACACTGGTTCATTGCTATGGTTAAGTAAAGTGATGTTACATTCCCCGTTTATTACGTTTTCATCTACACTTTCAAAAGTACAGTTTCCTGACCCGTCGTATGAAATCGCCATAATACCGTTCGCAAAAGTTTCTTGATAAAACGTAATTAGTGACAATGGTAGAAGCCCATAGATAATCGTCACAGCAAAGAGTGTTCGAATACGGTACTTTTTCAGACCATTCACAATCAAGACCAAAGCGATTAAAAACAATACAGAATAAAATATCCCCATCGGAACCCAACCATCGTGATTTCGTAATGGAAAAGACATGAAAGTCATACTCGCATTTATGTCATGATTATTTGGATAGGGGAAATATAGAATCATACATATAATTAAAATAATGGCAGAAATAATCAGTGCGAGCTTATTTTTTATCAACCATTGTCCCCTCCTTTCTCTTTTAATACGGAATTTTCAAACAAAAGTTTCAAGAAAAATGGCTAGCATTCACAATTGAATACTAGCCATTCTATTGTTAGTTTTTACGAATCTTTTTCACTTCATCTGCTACTGCTTGAACCTGAGGTCCAACAATAACTTGGATATTATGTGCTCCTACCACGTTAATGCCAGGAACCCCTGTTGTCTTAATCTTATTCTGATCGACAACATTCATATCTTTTACTTCAACACGTAGACGTGTCGCACAGTGGTCAACTGAAACGACATTGTCATCTCCGCCAAGTGCTGAATAAATAGTTTCTGCCATCACACCAAAACGATCCTTCGAACCGCTTTGTACGATTTGCTCATCAACTGCGACGTCATCATCTTCACGTCCTGGTGTTTTTAAGTTCAACTTCACAATCAAGAAGCGGAATACGAAATAATAGATGACTGCGAAGACTAAACCTTGAACGATCAGCATGTATGGTTTATTTGCTAATGGAAGCTGTGAACTTAAGACAAAGTCAATTAAGCCGCCGCTAAAACTAAAACCAGCTGTCCATTGGAACATCGCTGCAATCGCTAATGAAAGGCCTGTTAAGACAGCATGAACTAAGTATAAAACTGGCGCTAAGAACATGAATGAGAATTCAATTGGTTCTGTTACCCCTGTTAAGAATGCAGCAAGACCTCCTGCTAAAAGTAAGGATGCTGCTTGTTTTTTACGTTTTGTTTTCGCAGTGTGATACATCGCAAGAGCTGCAGCAGGTAAACCAAACATCATAACTGGGAAGAATCCAGCCTGATATCTTCCTGTAATACCTAGTTCTCCCTCTCCAGACCAGAAGTTTTTGATATCATTGATACCAGCAACATCAAACCAGAATACGTTGTTTAACGCATGGTGTAATCCAGTTGGAATTAAGAGTCTGTTAAAGAATCCATAGATTCCGGCACCGATAGCTCCTAAACCACTGAGGGCTTCCCCAAATGAAACAAGTGCTGTGTAAATGTATGGCCAAACAAATAGCAATATTAGAGAGACGATTAACATAACACCTGCTGTTAAAATCGGTACTAAACGTTTTCCACTAAAAAATGCTAATGCATCTGGTAGCTTCACTTGACTATATCGATTGTATAAGGCCGCAGAAATACCACCTGATAGAATACCGATGAATACGTTTTGAATTTTATCAAATGCCATATTCACTTCTTCAAGTGGAATTTGTTGTAGATTCGCAACTGACCCAGGTGAAAGCAATTTTGTGATAACGAGATAAGCCACTAATGCACTTAATGCAGCGGGACCATCCTTCTCCTTGGTCATTCCAATACCTACCCCAACTGCAAAGAGAATTGGAATAAAATCTAAAATCGATCCACCTGCACCGATGAAAAATGCAGCAAATGGGTTTCCAGAACCCCAACCTTCATGGTCGATTGCATAACCAATCCCCATAAGGATGGCAGCTGCTGGTAAGACAGCAACTGGTAGCATCAAGGACTTACCAAGATTTTGTAAATATTTCATCATGGTAAAAACCTCCTTTTCCTTTTTTATGTAATTTTTCTAGTATAAATGCGAAAACTGTTTTGATTATAGCATTGACTGAAAAAGTTGTACATACAACTGAGGCTAAGATCTACTGTGGGGATATCGATTGTATGTGAGAAAAGCTTACTTTGTACAAATTTTACAAAAAACATAGGAGTCTTCTCGAAATTTTTTCACTTCTTGTTGTAAGACATTTAAGTCAGTGGAACAGATTTTTTCGATAATTGTTCTCCTCCCTTCATCTGTAGGCCGACGAAGCATGTGGCAATCTGCGAGATGAATGACGTTGTAATTGTACTGCACCAAAGACCCTCCGAAATGATTAAACACGAAACCAGTTGGATGTTCCGATAACCAGTTTTCATAGTCTACTTCATTTTCTTTAAATCTTTGAATCATGTGATCTTCTCCCTTCATGATTATTTATATAAAAGTAATGAGTGAATAGTGGTTACTATTACTCATTACTTAATACACTAATTTATATACAATTTCTCCATCTATAACGCGGCCATCTGGTTCAAAACCTAGTTTTTCATACAGATGCCTTGCCCCGCTGTTCTCTGGTTCAAAGCTTATATAGATCACCTGATGCTCCTTGTCTTGTTTGATATGGTGAATGAGCTTCTCCATTGCAGCCCTGCCATAGCCTTTCCCTTGATACTTAGCATCGATCATTAATCGATAAACCCAGTACTCCTTATCTTCGAAATCCATGCAGTACATCGTAAATCCAACTAAAATGTCCTCGTGATAGATTGCTAGACAAATGCATTCTGGAAATACCTTTGCTTGTGCGAGTGAAAACACATTCGGTGCGACAAATGACTTTTGTTCTTCAGACACACGCAACTCAATCACATCAAAAAAATTATCTCTATCTATCTCTCTAAATTCGATCATAATGCTCCTCCTATCCTTTATATATTCTCCTCTTTCCATTAAAATCCTACTTTGTCTTTAATTTCTTGTAGAAAAGGTGTGCTAATCGCTCTTGCTTTTTCTGCTCCCTCTTTCAAAATTCTGTCGATTGTTGCAGGTGAAGCCATAAGTTCCTTGTATTTTTCGCGAGGCCTTTCAATGAACCGATTAATCACCTGAAACAATTCTTGCTTCACTTCTCCCCAGCCAATTCCCTTTGCATAGCGTTCTTTCATTTCTTCGATTTCAGCATCCGTTGCGAATTCCTTATACAGCATAAATAAAATAGAGTTCTCCGTATCCTTTGGGCTTTCCGGTGGCAAGGAATCGGTTTTGATTTTGTTAATGAGCTTCTGTAATTTAGCCGGCTCTTCAAACAGTGGAATTGTGTTGCCGTAGCTTTTGCTCATTTTACGTCCATCTAATCCTGGTAAAACAGCTGTCTCTTCTTGGATATTGTATTCTGGTAAAACAAAGGTCTTTCCATATAGATGATTAAAGGATTCCGCAAGATCACGAGCAATTTCGATATGCTGAATTTGGTCTTTCCCGACAGGCACAACATCTGTTTTAAACATCAAGATATCCGCAGCCATGAGGATTGGGTAGTTGAATAAGCCCATATTCACACCATAATCGCTCTCTCTTCCTACTGAACGATTTTCATCCACAATTGCTTTATAAGCATGAGCACGATTCATTAACCCTTTTGAAGACAAACAGCTCAAGATCCAATTTAATTCGAAAATTTCTGGGATATCGGATTGTCGGTAAAAGATTACCTTATTCGGATCAAGTCCGAGGGCTAACCATGTTGCGGCAACACCGTATGATAAATGTCTAAACTCCTCAGCGTCAGTCATCTTGGTGAGTCCATGATAATCCGCAACAAAATACACAGGCGAGTAATCGTCAATTTTGGCAAGTTCCAAAGCAGGCTTAATTGCGCCAATATAATTTCCTAAATGAATTTCTCCTGTTGGTTTGATTCCAGTTAAAATAGTTTTCACTTTTTCCACCTCCGAAAAATAAAAAAAGGGCTACTCATCCAAAAAAATAAGGACGAGTAACCCGTGGTGCCACCTTCATTCGTTCACATACGTAAACGCACTTTCTGTACAGAAACGATATAACGTTTCGATACATAGTCTTTTTTAACGGTAAGACAATCCGCTATGCCTACTACAAGGTTCAGCGTAGTCGCTCAGAAGCCCATTCACCATTTATCCCGCGCTGATTCGCACCACCCATCAGCTCTCTTAAGCGTTCCAAATGCCTACTCTTCTTCGTCTTTGCGTTTGAAATATTATTGCTATTCTAAATTATGGAAATTGATTGGTCAAGAAAAAATCTAATCGATCTTCTCGTCGACATTGTTTTCTGCTTTCTTGTTCAGAAATATTTTTGTCGAGGGAAATATCATTTATATGAACCACATTCTCTGGAGTATCTGTCAATGAAAATCGAAGTCTATAGTAAGAACCATCATGATGTCCAGAATAATTGAGTGCACTCGCATGCACAATATGTCTGGATGCACTTCCCCCGATTCTAACGATTTTATCGATTTTCGGGCACATAATATAGTCGCTATATTTTTCATCAAGATAGTTGAAATATCTGTAATATAACGTTTCTTCTAATAATTCGTCCTCTGGTGCACCCTTGCTTTCGTATTTCCACCCTACCAACAGCCAATCAAACAAGTCTACTGATTTTAATCTTGTTTTGGTGTTATTTACAGTATAGAGAACTTCCCCATCAGTCATTGTGCAAACCTGTTTTCCGTTATCAGAATAGCAATTGTATGCCGGATCCAATCTAGCAACGGTACCTGTAGTCAAATTAATTTCAAGTGTAGCTAGAGGTTTTTGTTCTGTAAAAGTATTTGTATCAGGGTGCTTTTCGGCGCTATTTATCCGTTTTAAAACCTTCTCAATGACAACTTCTTCATATCCATCATACCTGCTAAAGGCTCTTTTTCCACCGAATGAACGTTGGACTTCAATCGTATTCACGTCTTCAAAAGTTAATGGTTCAAAATTTGCATGCACGATATTTGGTGAAAGAAGGAAGAAAATAAGAAGTACAATTTTTTTCAAGAAGAATCACTGCCTCTGCATGTATTTTGCAGATATTTTCTCCTGAAAAATGTGTTCAATTCATCTTCTGAAAAGACAGTTAAATCCTCTAAGAATTCTCATATGACTTAGCATCACTCTCGCATGACGACCCTCTGGAGTGTAAGGATTTTGTAATTGCTCAAGTCGGTACATAAATTCATTGTCACACATACAACGATCGCGAGTGTAAAGATAACACAAATCATGTCTTTGACAAGCAGCGTCTACCGCATTAATGGGAGCACCAGGGCCACTACAGCCTGGACCACACCAGTTATATCCTGGAAACAAACAAAACCTTGGCATACCCTCACCTCCTTGCATTCATCTTTTTTATCAAGATATGTCTGCAAGAAAGGGTCGATATAGTCATTTATCTCGGGAAATGATAATTTCTAACATTATTATGCTATTAAGTATTTATTCATCCGCTTTTTCATAGTAAAATATTATCTAAAAATAGAAAGAGGTAAATAAATGAATTCATCAAAGACTAAAGAGTTGGTCATTACAGCTCTTTTCATTGCATTAACTTTTGTCGCAACAATGTTTATCAACATCCGCCTTCCGTTGATGGGGAACGGTGGTCTAGTACATCTAGGAAACTTACCACTCTTTTTGGCAGCCTTTATGTTTGGTAAAAGAACGGGTATGATTGCAGGGGCTTTCGGAATGGCTCTATTCGATTTGATTTCAGGCTGGACACTATGGGCACCATTTACGTTTGTAATCGTAGGGGCAATGGGGTATGTTGCGGGTCTGATCGCTGAAAAAGTTCCAGGGAAAAAAGTATTGGTTTATAGCCTAGCAATTATTGCTGCGGTAGTGATTAAAATTGTAGGTTACTATTTTACAGAAGTCATTCTTTACGGCAACTGGGTACTTCCGTTAGGTTCAATCCCAGGAAACATCATGCAGGTTGTTCTTGCTGGTATTGTTGTAGTACCACTTGTAGCTAGACTAAAGAACAAAGTTGTACAAATTAACTAGAAAAATGGGACGGTGTTTTGCTTCTTTTGTAGCTTTATAAAAAGGAGTAGATAACCGTCCTTATTATTAGCAATTACTAAAGATTTTTTCTTAGATTTTCAATTTCATCCTGTCTCAGTTTGGTGATTTTTAAAATTAAATCGAGAGATAAACCTACTTTTAACATCTCAACAGCCATTTCAATTGCTTTTTCCCTTTTTATTTCTTCTTTCCTGATTTCCTCCAATTCATCCCAAGAATATAGTGGAGTATTTTTGTCTAAATACTTCATGGTCTTGGCCTCCTTATTCAAAATAATTTCTTCTCTTATCTTCCTAGTCAAATCTTTAGGCAATTTTAGCATATAATCGATAAAGTAGAGTAATGCACCGATGTAGAAGCGTTTATCCTCAGCGTATGCAAAGTTGTCCGATAGTATTAATTTAAGTAAATTAATTGATTTAAGCAAATTTCTTTTATAACCAAATTTCGACGTTTCATCGTGAAGGATAAATCTTTTGGCATTTACTTATGACAATAGCCTAGTTACCTTCTAGATCCCTCAATTGCACCGTGCTAGTTTCATTTCTACTGAAAAATCTTCCTTCCCAAGCAAACTCTCCTTCAACTATAATGAGAGAAAATACGGATGAAACGGAGACAACCAGTGATACTCGTAATCGATAATTATGATTCTTTTACATACAATTTAGTTCAATACATCCAACAAATTGGCGAAGAGATTGCCATCGTTCGCAATGACCAAGTAACAGTAGAAGATATTGAACGTTTGCAGCCTGATGCCATTCTCCTCTCCCCTGGTCCTGGAAATCCGAGGACAGCGGGTATTTGCTTAGATGTCGTAAAGAGATTCCATCAAGAAACACCCATTTTGGGTGTTTGCTTAGGCCATCAAATCATTGCCGAGGCATTTGGTGGAATTGTTAAAAAAGCGATGCAACCTATGCATGGGAAGGTCTCTAATATAGAGCATGATCAAAACGGAGTTTTCGCAAACATTCCAAGTCCATTACAGGTGACACGCTACCATTCGTTAGTAGTTGATAAAAGTAGTCTCCCTTTTTGTCTTGAGATTACTGCACAAAGTAACGATGGCGAAATTATGGGGATTCGTCATAATAAATTCCAAGTTGAAGGTGTCCAATTCCATCCGGAGGCTATCTTGACGGATTATGGCTTAAGAATGGTCCAAAATTTTTTCAAAAAGGATAACGTTCATGAAAACAAATCAGCCACTTTTAGCATTTGATTTTGCTAATAAACCACTTACTTTTACAGAACCACGAAAAATTATTGTTGCTCATACAATTGAAGAAGTATTGCCTTGCTTCGAACAGATTCAGGTGGCAATTGAAAATGGCTATTATGTAGCTGGTTATCTTTCCTATGAAAGTGCTCCTGCCTTTGATTCAGCCTATAAGGTCAACGCGAAATCACAGCTACCTCTTCTTTGGTTTGGTGTATTTTCTGATCCACAGCAGCAGTCAGTGAATAGCAAAGGTTCCTATTCACTTAGCGATTGGACTCCTTCGATATCAATGGATGAATATGAGGCTTCTATCCAGTCTATTAAAAACGCAATTGAAAATGGGGACACCTATCAAACAAACTATACGATTCGTCTGCACTCCGAGTTCCAAGGGGATGACCTTGCCTTCTACAGTAATCTTAAAAAGGCCCAATCGTCCAAGTATTGTGCGTATCTCAATACTGGTGAACATAGTATTCTATCTGCGTCACCCGAACTATTTTTCCACCTAAAGGATGATCAACTAACTACTCGCCCTATGAAAGGAACGATTAAGCGAGGAAATTCTTTTTCAGAGGATCAAGAAAACGCTCGTTGGCTCTATCATTCAGAGAAAAACCGAGCAGAGAATGTGATGATTGTTGACCTACTTCGAAATGACTTAGGGATGATTGCGGTACCAGGTACTGTTCAAGTTCCGGAGCTGTTCAATATTGAGCAGTACCCTACTGTCCATCAGATGACATCGACGATTACGGCAAAAATTGCGCCAACCAAAAAAGTCGTTGATGTTTTTCGTGCTTTGTTTCCGTGTGGGTCGATAACAGGTGCGCCAAAAATCAGCACGATGGAGATTATTGCTGATTTAGAGTCTGAGCCTCGTGATGTATATTGTGGGGCGATTGGCTATATAACCCCGGAGCAGGAAGCGATCTTTAATGTGCCGATTCGCACGGTTGTTATTGATCAAAAATCGGGCGCTGCTACGTATGGTGTTGGCGGTGGCATTACATGGGATTCAACGACTGCAGGTGAATATGAAGAGATTCTTGCCAAAGCAAGCTTACTAAAAATGGAGAGTCCTGCGTTCGAATTATTAGAGACTTTGCTCTTGGAAGATGGGAAGTATTTTTTACTCAAAGAACATCTCACTCGACTGCAAAATTCGGCCAAGTATTTTAATTTTCCTTTATCTGTCGAAGAACTGACAGAAAAGTTGTCATCCGTTGCTGAAAATCATCCTCATGGGAAGTTCAGAGTTCGAGTGCTATTGGGAGAAAAAATCGTAATTGAGGCTCACCCAATCGCAAATTCAGGAGTCACTCGAAAAGTGGTATTGGCAGATCAACCAATCGATAAGACAAATCGATTTTTATATCACAAAACGACCCATCGAGAGGTCTACGCGCATTTTCAAAAAAAATTCCCTGATGTGTTTGATGTACTGCTTTGGAATGCAGATAGTGAGTTAACGGAGTTTACAAATGGAAACGTAGTCTTAGAGCTTGATGGTAAATTATACACTCCTCCTATCAGTAGTGGACTTCTAGGAGGAACCTATCGTCAATGGCTCCTCACAGAGGGAGAAATACAAGAAAAAGTTCTAACACTCGAGGATTTAAGAAATAGTACCAAAATCTGGTTTATTAATAGTGTTCGTAAGTGGTTAGAGGTTGAGATGGTCTAACCTACGAAAACTTTTTTCATAAACTTTCCATTCTCTTGATCTAGATCACACTCCTTGGAAAATCGTTTCCTTACAATAAAGGTGGCTAAACAAATCACATTCGTTTAGTACGAATCCAATATAAAGGAGTTAATTACTATGAAAAAACTAGGAGTTCTTTTACTTGCAGGTTCCTTAACACTAGGGTTGGCAGCTTGCGGAGGCGAAGAAAAAGAGACAAAGACTTCAGAACCAGCTGCAAGTGAATCTACATCTACATCAGGTGCTGAGGAATTCACCATTACTGCAACAAACTGGGAATTTACTTCAGATAAAGAGTTAACGGTTAAGAAAGGCACGAACGTAAAAATCAATTTAGTGAACGAAGAAGGCTTGCATACGATTAGTAATGAGGATTTAGGCATTGACCTAAAAGCAGATAGCCCTTCTGAATTTACTGCAGATACAGCTGGTGAATATGAATTAATTTGTTCAACTGTTTGTGGGGCTACAGAAGATCATGAAGCTATGAAGCTTACATTAAAAGTAGTAGAGTAAGATAAAGAGCCTTCTCCAGACATCGTTTTGGAGAAGGCTTCGTCGTATTATTCTATTAGTTGGAAAATATTTCTCACTTTCTTAACGACATAGCTACTTCCACCTCTGTCTTTGACGTCTTCCACCATCATGGCAACTAAGAGATTCGGTTGTTCCAAATCAAACCCAACAAACCAACCATTTTCCGTCCCGTTTTGATCCTCTTTACTTGCTTTAATCTCTGCCGTTCCGGATTTGCCAGCCATCGTTTTACCAGAAATCATGGTTCCGTGCCCAGAACCACCTGGATCTTCGACAACCTGACGGAGATTTTCCTTAAGCAAATTGACGATTTCATGGTCTAATAACCCTTCCTTCCAAACCTTTGGCTCCTCGTCTTTTAGCAAATACGGGTAAAGCATGTCGCCTTCATTTAAGACCGCGGAATAAATGGTTGCCAAATGAATTGGACTCATCAATACTTCTCCTTGGCCGTAGGCTGAGTCTGCTAATTGAACTTCTGTTTTAATTCCGTCGTTGGCGAGCTGAGAAGGTTTAACTGGGAATGGCAGATTTAATTCGTCATCGAAACCAAATTCACTTGCCTCTTTCACAAATTTATCTACTCCCATTTCAACCGCTTCCTGAGCAAAATAGATATTATCAGAATAAACAAAGGCATTTCGTAGGTTTACAGATGCTTTGTCTTTTACTCGTGTCACATAATATCCTCCCCAAGATTCATCCTTCGACCAACGTAGTCCATGGATTTCTTTTACTTCATTTGGGACTGTGACGCCGGTCTTCAATCCAATCGCTGCAGTGATCGTCTTGAACACAGAACCAGGGGCATTTCGATTAACGAAACGATTGAAGAATGGTTTTTTCGGATCGGAATTCCACTCCTCCCACTGTTCGTCTGATAATCCTCTTACAAAAGCATTTGGATCAAATGATGGAGTACTAACTAAAGCTAGTAGTGCACCAGACGTTGGATCAAGTGCCACTGATGTGCCCGCATCACCATCTAGTTGTTGAAATATGTCATTCTGTAGATTGGCATCGATGGTAAGTTCAACATTCTTCCCTTGCACAACATCTCTCTTTGCGAGTGTTTCTTTTAAACTACCATCTTCCTTTTTGATAAAAATATGGACTCCATCTTGACCTCGCAAATCTTCTTCGTAAATACTCTCCAAACCTGAATTTCCTACCACATCTCCTGAAGAATAGCCCTTCCCTTTTAATTCCTCTAATTGTTCTGCCGTCACTTCTCGAACATATCCAATTAAATGGGCAGCCGAAGCCCCGAAAGGATAAGTCCGAACCGTTTCTTCCTGGATCATCACCCCTGGAATTTCTAAATAAGGCTGTATATCAGTATCCCCATAGGGCAAGGTTGCAAGTGGTACAAATAATTCTGGTTTAACCCAGGTGGCATTAAGCTTATTGTTGATTTCCTCTTCCTTCATTTTCAAAAGGATAGCTAATTTCCCAATGGATTGTTCCTCTAATTTACCAGGAACCACCCCAACCACATTAGCTGGTGCATTAATAGCAAGACCACTCCCGTTTCGATCACGTATTTCTCCTCTCGATGCCTTAAGCGTCTGTACACCAACAGTATCCCCTTCCTCTAATTGTGGAAAAATAAGAGAAGGCTCCCATTTCACAAACCATTCTTGGTTCGTTTCACTTTCCTCTTTTACAAGGGTAGCAATATGAGTGAACTCAATCGGTCCCGCACTCGTATCCATTTGGACCGAATATGGAAATGAGAGCGTATCTACTTTTGGCTTTTTCTCTGTTTTCTTAAAAAGGCCGTTAACTCTTACATTATCGGCATCGATTCCTTGATAGATCTTTTCATATCGTGCAACAAAATCTTCCTTTGAAATCTCCCCTTTTGCTTCTTGAGAGAGGGCTTGATACATTTCTTCAAAGTTCATTTTCTGCCAGTTTTCAAGATAGGCATTGAAGGACTCTTCAGGGGTTAATTTTTTCGAACAACCAGCAAGAACAATCAGTAAAGCAATGATTAGATATAGCGAAAAGCGTTTCATCCTATTCAACTCCCACACTAGTAATCTACTTATTAAAAAAGGTTCTAAAGATTCTTTGACTAATCATTTGGGCTGTACTATGCGGTGCAGCGTAACCATCGATATAGGCATGGGGAACAATTACCGCAAGGGCAATTTGTGGGTCATCAAAAGGTGCATAGCCTGCAAAGGATTGATTCCAAGTTTTGATCCCATTTTTGAAAGACTCAGCAGTCCCAGTTTTTCCAGCGGCATTATACGGTTCATTGCTAAATAACCGTCTTGCGGTTCCTTGAGAACCATGTGTGACTTGCCAAAAACCTTGTTGAACTCGCTCGATATATGACTCCTTCATATCTACGCGATTCAACACAACAGGGTCGACACGTTCCACAACATTGCCTAATGTATCGCCATTTGGATTAGGTTCCCTTACTTCTTGTACAAGCTGTGGCTTCATCCTGTACCCATCATTGGCAATGGTCGACATATATTGAGCGATTTGCATAGGAGTATATGTATCTAGCTGTCCGATCGCAATCTGAAAATAAGTACTTGGATTCGTTCCCTTCACTCCAATCGCCTCATTTTCAAATCCAATTCCAGTAGGTACCCCTAAGCCAAATTGATTGAAGTAATAACGGATGGTCTCAATTTTTTCAGGATCATATTTTAAAGGACCATTTCGTACATATTTGCCATTCATAATCTCAATCGCTGTTAACCACATGTATACGTTTGAGGAACCTTCTATAGCTGTTAGATCATTAATTCGATTCATTACATGGGATGAAGAAAAGGTTCCTGAACCTTTAATATGTAGGACTTCATCCATTTCCGTTTCCCCTATTGTTCTTACTCCTGTTTGATAGCCAGTTAACAAAGTCGCGCCCTTTACAACAGAGCCTTGTTCAAATGCGTATGTGAAGGTTCCGGGTGTATAATCATAGAAATCCTTTGTTTTTCTGTCATATACCTTTCCAGACATGGCAAGGATATTCCCTGTTTTTGGCTCCATTGCTACTACGAAGGCTGTGTCGAGTGTTTCCGTATGTGGCTTTCGAATCGCAGTCAAGAGCTCTTCTTCCATAATTTTTTCGACTTCACCTTGAAGTTCCATATCGATTGTAAGAACAAGATCTTTCCCAGGTTCTCCTTTCGATATAACCTCTCTTTCTACGACATTCCCATTTTGATTGGTTGCGATTCTTATTTGGCTTTTATGACCTCGTAAAAGATCATCGTATTGCTTTTCGATATAGCTTTTTCCAACGCGATCATTTAAGTTATTCCCTCTTGCCTGGTAATACTGTGCCATTTCTGCAGGGAGACCTTCATCCGTTGTTGTAACATCCCCAATCATATTCCAAAAAGTATCCCCGTAATTACTACCCCGTTTCCAATCAGTGGTAACATCGACACCTGGTAAGTTCGCCAAGTTCTCACTAACCCTCGCAAACTCTTCATCCGTTACATTTTCGTTTTTAATAATAGTAGGAGTTAAAGCTACTGCCACTGATAATTTGCGAAAAATGGCTGCTACATTTCGATCGAGCTCTTCTAAGTTTTTCTCGGTAATACGCTCCAATTTCATTTGGTATAATTCTTTCTCATCCAGCTTCTTCTTTTCTTGTTCTGTGACAAGGTTTTCTCCGTTTTGATGTTGTAAGAGCCAGATGTCTTTCAAATCACGTGCAGTCACCTTTTTTATATCTTTTTCTGTCATTGTAATCATTTGTGCAAGCTTCTTGGCCAAATCGAATAATTCGATTGGTTTTGGATGCTTTGGTGGTGTAAAAGTGATCGCTTTTTCAGGAATGTTATATACGATTAGATGGTGATTGCGATCATAAATTTTGCCGCGAGGGACTGGATTATTGATAATGGTTGTTTCTTCTCTTTCAGCTTCATTTCGATATGCTTCCCCATTGACTATCTGCACGAATCCCAAGCGCACAATCAAAGTAACGAAAAGAACAAATACGATGAAAAAAATAAGATTCATTCTTCTAGCTAGAAGTTTTTTATCACGATTCAATTCAGAGTCATCGTTCTCCGTCTTTTGTTTAAGGAACATCGCCTTTCCTCATTTCTTAATAAGATTACATTTGTAGTCTGACTACGTTTGTAGTACAATACTACATGCGTAATCCAGTTATGTCAATTTTTTTTGATTTGTTCAGATCGATTGTGAAATTCGTATGAGAATGCTAGAATTCTCTTACATTCAAGAAGATACATAGAGGAAAGAGAGGTTGATTGAACGTATGCTCGTAAATCATTTAATCATTGGTGTGATCGTGTCATCACTATCTGTGATGGTTATTTTGTTTATGAAAAAACTGTTTCAGAAACATCTAGCAGCTAAATGGCACTATAATATATGGTATTTCTTGCTTATCGCCCTATCTCTTCCTTTTTTTCCAACACATATTTTTAAATTTGATCAACTGTTTTGGGATCATTCTCAAGGTAGCTCGTCAGGTTCCTCTTTCACACAAAGTGGAAATCAAATGACAAATAGCTACAATTGGGTACAAGACTTCTCTGTATCGGTTCATCGAACGGATCTTTCATTTATTAGTCAAGTACTTGTGGCCATTTGGATTGGAGGAATGCTTATTGCTTCCTTGATGACGATTCATGCATGGTTGTCCATTCGTAAAATCAGAAGAAGTTCTATCGATTTAAAAGATGAAAAATATCTGCTCCTATTTAAGGAATGTCAAAGACGACTAGGAATTTCAAAACAGATCAAGGTAACGACATCTCCCCTTGTTTCGTCTCCCATGACATTTGGACTTTGGCAGACTTACATTGTCTTGCCGACACGATGTGAGCAATGGTTAACCATGAAGGAAATGGAGTATATATTTTTGCATGAGCTTAATCATTACAAGAGCAGAGATATTTTGATCAATTATGTAATGGTTATCTACCAAATCATTTATTGGTTCAACCCTCTTATCTGGGTTGCCTTTAGAGAAATGCGTTTAGACAGGGAAATCGCTTGTGACACAGCCGTGTTGAAATCATTGGATACAGACTCCTATTCCGAATATGGCAATACGATCATCAATTTTATTGATCGCTCAATACGTAAACGAACTTTCTCGTTAGCTACCCAATTGAACGGTTCAAAGGAACAAATCAAGAAACGGATTGAACGAATAGCCGATTTTGCTCCAGAAACGAAGGAATTAAAATGGCGAAGCGTTCTTATCTTTGCGTTGGTTGGATTATTTGTGTCCCTCCAATTGCCATTTGTTTCAGCTTTTGCAGCAGAGAATCAATATTATGATTTTACGAGCAAGGAAACAGAGTATGCGGATTTAGAAAAATACTTTGATGGTTTTGAAGGAAGCTTTGTCTTGTATGATGAAAAGAATGACCACTACCTTATCCATAATCGAGAAAAAAGTATATTGAGAGTGTCGCCAGATTCGACTTACAAAATATACAGTGGATTATTTGCTCTGGAATCGAATGTGATTACAAAAGACTCTTCTACTCTTTCTTGGGATGGAACACTAAATCCCTATGAATCTTGGAATACAGATCATGATTTAGGATCGGCTTTAAAGAACTCAGTAAATTGGTATTTTCAGGCATTGGATCGAAAAACGGGACTCAATACGATTGAAGCGAACTTAAATCAGATCAACTATGGAAATGTCGACGTTTCTGGTGGTCCTGATTCATTCTGGCTTGAATCTTCATTGAAAATATCGCCGGTAGAACAAGTGGAAGTGTTGCGTAGTTTTTACCGAAATCAATTCGGATTCAAGGAAGAAAATATCAAAACGGTAAAAGAAGCACTTCAATTGGAAGAAAGAAATGGAGCCGTCCTTTCAGGAAAAACAGGCACAGGAAACGTCAACGGAAAGAATATCAATGGTTGGTTTATCGGGTATGTAGAGACAAAGGACAACACGTATTTTTTTGCGACCAATATTCATAATGAGAATGATGCTGCTGGAAGTAAAGCTGCAGAAATTACCTTATCGATCTTAAAAGATAAAGAGATATATAAAGGAGGCGAATAAATGGTGATCAATATCCCAAGTATTTCAGAATCAGAATGGGAAGTCATGAATATCCTATGGAATCACTCTCCCCTAACAGCGAATGAAGTGATTGCATCCTTGCAGGAGAGTACCGATTGGAAACCAAAAACAATTCGCACTCTTTTGGATCGACTTGTTTATAAAAATGTGGTTGGAGTCAATAAGGATCAGAAAGTGTACACGTTTTATCCCCTTTACTCTCAGGATGAGTGTCAACGTGCTGAAACTGAATCCTTTGTGAAACGGATATATGGTGGAGCTTTGAAATCGATGCTCGTGCAATTTATCCAGGAAGAAACGCTATCTGATGAGGATATTAAAGAATTACGTAGCATTTTGGATAAAAAACCAGATGAAAAATAACAAAAAAGGACCTCGGGTCCTTTTTTGTTTGCTATGTCATTCGTTCCATTTTTTCATGACTTTCCTGGAAGGAGAATAAGTATAATTCGGTCCCTTTCCTCAATTTTTAGTCATTATAGCGGTGGGTTCTCAACTCCAAGGTGAACCCAATCTTCTTTTGGCGGGCCATAAACTCCAAAAGGTTTGATACCAGCTTGACGAATAAGAACGGTCATTTGCCCGCGATGATGAACAATATGCTTAATGAGCCCCATAATAATGGATGCATTCGTTTCTTGTCGACCAAAAGCATTTTGCACAACTTTTAGAGATTGGTCCGTCCATTGTTGTTCAATTGCTAGAGCTGCCTTTTCGCATACCTCTTTCAAGGTATTAGTAATCTCTTTTGCCGTCACAGGAACCTGTTCCCCATTCTCAACAAGGTCAAGCTTCAGGCCAAACTCCGCTAGATACTCAGGAATGCTCGTTGTAATATGCCAAGCAATTCTCCCTAACGTCCGCCCTTCGGGATAGACCTCTTGCTTTAAAGACGCATCAGTTAATCCTTCAAATACTTTTTCCGTTAACATAGCTTCGCGGTTCCATTCCTTCAAAAAATCTGCAATCGATGTATACATAAGTTCCCTCCATTGTTATCGTTTAAATACATTATAAAACATTTGTTCGTATTTTACAAAGAGAATAGAACACAGCGACAACCTACGCGTAGTATCCCCTATTTAGTCTGTGATGGATAAGAACTTTATAATCGGCAAGATTATATGGTTTGGAGCGACGAAATCCTGCAATAATGCCTTAAACGACCCTAATTACGGAAATTTTTGGTTTGTTTATTGACAATGAGAAAACGATGTGATATTTTGTAGAGGTAATAAGTAATACAGAATATCGGTTACACAAATTAGCTGAATCACAATAGAGTGATTCAAAAATTTTATCATACTATTCTGTAACACAGATTACTCTCATCACATACAACTAAGAAGAAGGATGTAAAAGGTCGTAATTTGATGCCGATTCTTGACAGCGCTCTTGAATTGCTTGAAATTACATCTGCAGACGGTCAGAGCATTGAAGATGTACTAGGAGATGACATCCCAGGCTTCTGTGCAGCACTTGTTGGTGACGAAGGTGCAAAGTCTTTTGAGATAAATGGCGTGACCAACTTAACAAAAACGTAGCAAGAAAGTTAGGAGGATTGAAATGAGTTTCAAAAAGATCATGGAAGGCAAAAAGGAATGGAAAGCCCATGTTGCACGTGTTAAAGCACTTCCGAAGGATTACCAAATTGTCTATAAAGAGATTCAAAAATATCTCTTCAAAGTCGGTCCTGTTGAGTTAAACGAAGGGAACGGACTGCTCTCGGAAATTCTCAACTTCTTTGAAGAAGGCGTAGCTGCAGGAAAAGGCGTCCTTCAAGTCACAGGAACAGATGTTGCTGCTTTCTGTGATGAGTTGATTGCAGATTCAAAAACTTACGCTGATCTCTATCAAGAATCGGTCAAGCAAAAAGTCGATAAGGCTATGAAAAAGTAGTACTTGACGAAGAAATTCAATGATTTTCAATAACAGCTATTAGTCAATTATGTGTGTGAAAAGCTTCAAAAAAATGGCCCGCTCTCCTAGTGTCATACCACCAGAGTCGGGCCATTCTTCATTAGATTTTAAACTGATTAATAATCGTTTGTAACATTTCTGCGTTATCGGCTAACATTTGTGCAGATGCTGTGATTTCTTCCATGGACGCAAGCTGCTCTTCAGTAGCTGATGTCACCGTCTGTGAACCATCTGCAGTGCCTACGGCGATCTCTTTCACCCCACGAATGGAATGCTCAACCTCTTTCATACCAGTCGATAATTGCTTAACTAAATCGACGACTTCATCAATTTGTGTAACCACATTTTCAATTGAGCCCTCGATGTTGCTAAAAATTGTACCAGCTTCTTTTACAACACCTAAGCCCTCTTGAACTTCTGATGTAGCAGTTGTCACATTTTCCATTGTTCGTTCTGTATCCGCTTGAATGATATTAATAAGTTGAGAAATCTGTGTCGCAGATTGTGCAGATTGCTCGGCTAATTTTCTAACCTCATCCGCAACCACGGCAAATCCTTTTCCATGCTCACCTGCGCGTGCGGCCTCGATTGCTGCATTTAGCGCTAATAAATTCGTTTGTTCGGCAATCCCAGTGATGACTCCTGTAATATTAACAATTTCGTATAAACGAACTTTTAATCCATTAAAAGCTTCCGCTAGAGAAGTAACCGATTGATTGATGGATTCCATTTTACCACTAACTTTTTCAACGGACTGGTTTCCTTGGATCGACAGCTGTGCTGTCTTTTCTGCATTTGATAATACTTTTTCTGTATTACTAGAAATACTTATTGTTGAATCGGCTATTGCTTCGATGACTTCTGAGCTCGCATTTAAACTTTCCACCTGATGATTCGCACCTTCAGAAAGTTGCTGGATTGTTTGCGAGATATGTTCACTTGCTTTTGCGCTTTCTTCAGAGCTAGCACCTAATTGTTCCGAAGATGTCGCTAATTGATGCGAAGTTTCTCGTACGGTCATGATGATTGCTCGAACAGCAGTAATCATATTATTGAATGAAGAGGTCAATTGACCTATTTCATCTTTCGCCTGATACTTGCCTTCAGCTGTAAAATCACCCTGTTCCGCTTGTGCCATGACAGTTTGCAGCTGTTTAATCGGATTGACAATCAGTCTTGAAATCCAGTAACCGACCGTAATGGATAAAATAATCGAGACGGAAATTACGATAATCAAATATGTAGTTGTTTGATTTGCATCCTTTTTGCCAGATTCATAGATTGCTTCTGCATTCTCCGCATTTAACTCTTCAATCTCTTCTAAGTATTGATTAAATTCATCTCTCATTGGCTCGACTTTATCATCAAAAATCGATTGAACTTCTTCATCCTTGTTTGCCATAGCGAGATCGGTTAATTCTGAACTAATAGCCTCAAGTTCATCCATTGATTTGATCATCAAATCATATTTTTCTTCTATATTGGCTTGTAAATGAAGCTTTTCAATTTGTTGTGTTAAATCTTTATTTTCTTTAAAAACGGATTGCATTTCATCGATTTCTTCTTGTTTTGTTTCCATATCGGGAGCAACCACTATTTCTAAAATAATAGAACCTAGCACGATCCCATTACTCTTCAATGATGAGAACAGCTGATTCGGTATTAATTGCTCTTCATAGATTTCTTCTTGACCGCTAGAAAGCTTATTGATAGCCGCAATTCCACTGTACCCAACCATACCAAGTGCCAATGTGGAAATAAATAAGATAATGATCAACTTTCTAAAAATCCCAAAGTCTTTAATGCGTTTTACTTGAATTTTTGATTTTCTTTTCATTTGCCCATCTCCTGATATACCCTATGATAGTAAAATATGTATAAATAATAAGACTCATTTATTATAAATGAATCTTTGAAAATATTATAGGTATATTTTAGCGTTTTATGTGAATTTGTGGAGTTGCATATGGGAGGCAAGTCGGATAGCGATAGGATTATTTTCACCCCATCAAAAAACACCTCCCGAAGTGAAGGAGGTGTACATATTATCATCTTTACCTTTCTTACTCTGCCGGAACCCACACCAATTTAATATTGTATTTGGTGTTCCCCTTCGTAAAAATACGGTTGAATTTTCCGTCGATAATTAATTTCTTCAATGAACTTTTGGTTTCGCTGGTCCATTCATTGATTGCCCCTTGTCCAGCATATGGCACAATGGATGATTGCTTCGAATTAATTTTTTGCAGGTCATCTCCATCAAAGTGATGACGATAATGATAGTTATAAGCCTCTGACTTATCCTTAAGACGAAGTGGTGCCCGGTCAATCAACTTATTTTTTCGGTAAAAAGAAATGATATTTGCCTTCCCTGACTTAATAGCATCAATTTCAATGACAATTTCCTTCTTCAGCATGATAGTACTCCTTTTTGGATATGTATTTTTTGGTTGGTAATACTTAGTATCCCCTAAATGCCTCGTTAGGAAACATGTCTATCTTCAGAGCCTAGAATCATTTCATTCTTGAAGAAAATAAAATAGCCTGTAGCGCTGTTGATCCATCAAAGTGCCTACAAGCTAAATGGGTTCTTATAAATTCATTATACACTTATTTTGCCATCTTTGCCGAATTTTCTTTTGTGAACAGCTTGTCTCCAAAATGATGAATGATAAAACGTTTAGAATTCATGAATTAGAGTAGTTTCTTTATATCCTTCTTATCATCCAACACCATTTGCTCCAGTTCGTTCCTCATTTTCTGTGTTTCGATTAAGAAGTTCTCATGCTTAAGCTTTTCTAATTCAATCTGATCTTTAATCATCTTGTGCTTTAGTTTTGTTTGACCTTGAAAATGGTTCGTTACAATCGCGATAATTGGGATTGAGAATACCATGATAACAGCAATGGTTCCAGTCATCCTATTGAGCCCTCCTGACCAAATATAGTTCTAATACTATTGTACACAATAAGTTTTCAGAATTATACATCTATGTAAAAATAGTCATCTTAAATAGGAGGATACCCAAAGCTTTCGGGTACCCCATCCTTTTTTATAGAAACCTAAGCGTCGCAGTAATCTGATTGATATGCCCCACATCCGCCCATAGAATAAAAAATCTGTAGGTGTTGTTGTTGATGACAACTGGAGTTGGGTATTGGACGATCACGGCAGCTTGATTTTGCATTTGCGGCGGTTGGTCAGCTGATGGAAGTATCATACAAGCTGGTTGGCCCTGAATTTGCGAGGAAACGATTTGCGGATTGCTGCCATATGGTCGAAGTTGATGATAAGCATCACTTTGACAAACATCCCCTAGTGGACCATCATAAGCTATTGCTCCAACTTGAAAGAATCCATCTGCTCCTTCATATCGCTCTCTTCCGTCAGTTGCCTTTTGCCAATGGGCAGGATATTGCAATTGGACTTGATATCTCGTACTAGTATAAGTAGTAGTCTCCGTAGGTAACGTTGTATGTGACCAAACTAATGCTGTAATATTTCCATCAGTCACAAGTTGGATGGGGACTGGATGATCTAGGTTAAGCATCCAAATTTCATTTGCCCCACCTTCTTCATTACAGTCAGATAAATAGGCAATTCTCCTACTATCAGGAGACCAAGTAACAGGGGTTACGAAGCAATCCGAAATTGCCCATGTACGGTCATTCTCTCCTTGTCTCCCACTTGTTCGAATCTGTGAAAAATACCCCTGTTCGGCATTGGAAGTTGCACTATATGCAATCGAAGTTGAATTTGGCGACCAGGTTGGATTGTAATTCTTCGATAATGGGCCTCCAGGTACTTGGAACACCCTACCTGTTGCTAGCTCAACTGCATAGATAATCGAAATACTAGCACCTGGACCAGCGTAGAGAACATATCGACCATCTGGCGAGAGTCTTACAAAGTTCATTGCACCTTCTGTATTTTGGGTGACTTGTTGGAGACCGGTTCCATCTGTTCGAATTCTGTAGATTTGACTGGTTCCAGTAGCATCTGGGGCTGTAAATAGTAACTCCTGTCCGCTTGGAAGCCATTGAACATCTCTTGCATTTGGGTGATTGATTCTCTGTACTTGATGGTTGACAACATCATAAATGACAATTTCATTTCTGTTTGAATAGACAAGTCGTCGGTTATCCGGAGCCCAGTTGAGATGTTGTCCTTCAGGTTCCGAATATTGGTCGATGGCTACAAAGGTGTTATTTGTCATATTGACTACATATAGGATCCCATTTTTCCCGATAAAAGCAATTCTGTTGCTGTCAGGCGACCAATATGGAACTGAATACGATTCGCCTAGCCCGAATGTGACTTGTCGATTCGTGTCATTGCTCGGGTTATAGAGCCATAAATCATAGGAACCGGAACGATTTGAAATATAGGCAAGCAACCCATCTTCCCCAGGTGGCGCATATGGGATCACCAATCGCTGACCAGGAATAATTGTCGTGGATGTTAAATTGTTCGCTTGCATAATCAATTGATAATTCACATTTCCACCAGTGATGACATTATAACGTCGAGCTATTTGAAACAAAGTATCGCCTGGCTGAACAAAATAATACGGAACGCCGCGTGGAATGGTTAATAATTGGTCTGGAAAAATGGTGTAAGGAGGTTGAATTTGATTAGAAGTGGCAATTTCGGATATCGGAACTCCATAAAACTGAGCAATTCTCCAAAGAGTATCTCCTGCTTGAACACGATAACGATCCACCCCAGGTGGGAGCGACAGTTGTTGCCCAACAAAAATGGCATTCGGATTCACAATATTATTCGCCGTAACCAAAGAGTCCAACGGAATCCCCCATCGCTGGGCAATTTGAAAAAGCGTATCCCCAGCGCGGACGGTGTAGAACATTTGCATAGTGGAGCCTCCTTTCATTTGGTCTTATTAAAAAAAGTAGAACCACTTTGAATTTAAATATCCCTCTGCACTAGGCTATTCAACTATAGAGAGTAAGGTTTCATTCTGTTTAAAAAGAAAGAGCCTATTTTTTGGAATAGGCTTAGGGTCAGTATTAGTTCACTTTTTTATAGTGATACATCGTAATTATGTAAGTTATTAAAACTTAAATTGTATAAGAAAATGGAAATAATTCTATAGAGAATACGTTTGTCATTATTTCGTATTTTCTTATGTATGGCGTAAATATATTCATTTGTAAATAACTATTTACACTAAATTTGAAATTCACGTTTTAAAACTTCAATAAGTTTTTCTGCTGTTTCTTTGTCCATTTGTAAAGACTGGCTAATTTTACCCTGGAATTTTCTATCTTCCGAACCGTAGGTATCAATTTGAAAATATCTATTCCCTGTTATATCCGTAAAACTTGTATAAGTAGAAGCTACTATTTTATGGACTGAATTTCTTTCCTTTTGTGTTTTGTCAAACTTATTAGTGTTAATTAGAGCCATAATATTATCCCTTCCTATTTAATCTGAAGATCCCTTGAAATCCAATTTTAAAAGCTTTAGTTTCCAAACTCCAATTACTAATTCGGAAGCAAATGTTTATAAGATCGTACTCTTAGAATAATTTCTCACTCTTGTTCACTCTTATAATAAAATATAAAAGTAATACTAATAAGAATATTAATATTATTTAGTAATAAGAGTTTCACCGATTTGTGTAAAACATTACAAGTAAAGAATTCTTGCTGATCTTTTTGATATCTATGTTTTAATTAATGACAAAAAAATTTTCTTTGAATAATTCCTTTTAATCATCAAGCGTTTCAGCTAATTTATCCATATTGAATTTTTAACTATCTAATATTTGCCATCCCTCTTTAACCGCTTTTTGATATAAAGTATATAAAACTTTTGATTGTTTCTCTGATGGAAAGGGAATTCTCCCTTCTGCATACTTTCTTAAGATGTCTCTTTGCGTAATGGATAAAGAACTATTGTTATTCAAATAATAACCTTGTAAATGTGCCCAGTGTTCAAAATTAGTCTTAATGACAAAAGTCTGTATTTCAATTCCATTATCTAATTCTTTTTCTTTTTTTCCAGACTTTTGTTCATATTTTGCTTCCTCAGTAGTAATTACCATTTCCTTAATTGGTGATAAATCGAACTCTATACCACGAACGTCATTCCAACAAGACTCCTTCTTACACCATTGCGCAATATTTGCTGAACCTGCTGGAGGAGTAGTGATTCTATCGTAGACTTTCCTAGTGATGACTTTCATTAACTCACTCAATTTAATTGGTAAGTCTTGTTTTTCCCATATTTTTTCAAAATCCAAAAATACTTTCTTTTTATAAATGGCATATGATAGCAATGCTATAGAATACGTAACTGTTTGTGCTCTAAAAGCATTTTCATACCATGGGGCTTTCGACACTATTTTTTCAGTTGTTCTGAAAAGAATTACCCGTGAAATAGCATCTCTAAAATATCTTTCTGTGATCGCCAAATGGTTTCGTTCTAATTTGTCTGTTACCGAGTTTGCAAATTCCTCGAAACTATACTGTGCACCTTTAGAGACGATGTGTGGTTTTCGTTCCCACGAATTTTCGCTCTTGGCCAAGAACGTCTTATCAATCAGCTGGTCTTTTGGATTTTCTATTTGAAATTGTCTTTTTTTAGAAGCTGTTAAATAGGCCTGTTCATTTAAATATTCTCCCCGGACTCTTTCATAGAACCAATGTGTACGTTTCTGAGAACCTCCTCGTGTAGATACCCAGATCCGATTCGAATATTCCTTCATTTCTTTATGGAATGGACTATTCGAGAAGAAATCAGACTTATTTACTTTATTTTGAGTGTTCGCATACTGAGATACATTTGATACAAAATCACCTTTATTCTCAATATTATTAACGACCGATAATTTCATTTGTACAGAAATCTTTGAAATATCAAGTCTCGAATTCTTTTTAGCTGCATAAATCGCAGAAGTAGTTTGTCCGCCATTTACTATTTGAAAATCTGTTATTTTGGTGATTTTTCCATCTTTAGTTTCAACATTTGTTGCCGTTGCCGTAATTCCGTTATTATAAGCAAAAAACATATCCGGTTTAAATTGTATAGTATTTCTTATACCTTTGTTTACTCCACCCCTAAATTGTAGAAAAGTTCGAACATTCTCTTCCAGTAATTTTTGGCCATATTCATCGTATATTTTAAATAATTGTTCACCATCCATAATACCCAAATAAGATTGGTATTCATCTGATTGTGTATGTACCTTCAAATATGGAATATTTAGGTCAATCTCATATGAACCTGAGCCGTTTTCAGACATGAAAATACTGTACAAATAATTAATATCTATAATTTGGTGTTCGCATGGGATTCCTTCGATCGTTTCATTTGGTATACGTGAAATGGTACTAGTTAACTTACCGTCAGTTAAGATAATCAAACGGTATTTATCTATTAGATTATTATTTGCATTTCGATATAAATTAAAGGCCAGTGAATAGGCATCAGATGTTTCTTCTAGATCCTGATATAAAGCATCCATACTTAATGAAGCAAATTTTTTTAATCTGTTAAACTTAGTCGTAAGTTGTTGTTTTGTTAAAGTTTGAATTGTATCATCCTGAAAAAATTGAAAATTGATCAGTGTAAAAATTTTTCTATCTTCATCATAATCATATCCATAAACTTCACAGGCAGTTTTAATAAATTCGGCCATTTCGTAATTATTAGTCAAGTCCCCTACTTGCATAAGATCCTCGCATACTAATTCAAAAAATGACTGGGCTTTCATTAACCCGCGACTTTCGGAATCAGAAAGGATAGATTGTAAGAAGTCTTGATGGAACTCTTCAACAGTTATGATAACTTTCATCCTCCTTTATAACAAAATTGAGTTAATATTCACCTTGAACTCTGAACATCCTGATAAATCAATGTTGTATTTTATGTTTGGTATCAAAGGTGAAATATGTTCTAAAGCTATTTTAGGAAATTCCTCTTTAACTTGAAAACTCGTAATTTTCTCCAGAATAAACTTTGAAAGATTTTCTTTTGGTATCTCTGGATAATAACCATATTCCTCAATCTTCTCAATAAATTCACTTAACACTATTTCATTTTCTATTTTAGCTATAATTGATTTAACCAAGTCTGTGATGTTTTGACCTTTGTCCGTTTCGATTAAAGCACAAGCAAACAGATAAAGTGGATTTTTTTCTGAATTCAATTGTTCTTTTGAAGAAATCCAAACACGATTTCCAGAAGTCATTCTAAAGGACTTTACTTCAATTGCTAGATTTTCCAAAAGGAAATCCTGTTTATCACCAAGTGCGCCGACCCAAGCATTTATCGCTGTACTAGTTCCATATGTAGGAATGATATAGTCGAGTAATATTTTTAATTCGCCAAATAAACCCATTTGCTCTTCTTTTGACATAATTTTAAATGCCGATTTCCTAAGTAGTTTCTGCCAACGTTCTAAACGTTTCATTACACTAATAATAATATTTTCATCATGATGCTTCATAACATTTAGTAAATCGTGGCAAAGGATTAAGAAAATTTCCCAATCTTTCGTCTCTTTTAGTAGTAAAATAAGTTTATTTGGACTCGAAGATTGATCAAGCTGAATCTGAATCCCATTCAGCTTGATCTCGCGGATTGTGTGATCGAAATCTTCATCGCACTTGATCATTAATCCATATCGATTATAAGAATCCACAATCCAAAAAGCATCATATTTAATAGATTCTTTGACTCTAATTCTGCTGAGCTGCTCTAATTGTAACCAGGGATTATTCATCCTCGTAGACATTTTCTTCACCAACTTCATCTTTATATGCTTCTTCTAGTTGCTTTTTATATACACTATTTATTCGGACTTTTACATTATTGACAAATGGATCTTTTGAAATTGGGAAGCTGATACTAAACCCTACAGCGTTTATTCTATTAGCATCTGTATCTTCGAGTTCTAAGGCATGTATAAATAGTACAGGTTTTAATAATTTTTCTCGCATTTCATGTGACTTTATTTTTTTGAATGCAGCTGGCATGATGATTCTTTCCGGGTTTGCACGAGAAAGCTGTCTATTGGCTACTTCATAATAACCATGCTTTTCTTTTACTGTTCGGAATTGACGTTGTATTTGTATCGAATCAGCATGAAATATAGTTTCGCTTTTTCCGTTGTATAAAACTACATCCCAATCTATATTAACTCTATCAATATAGTCTTTGATAAACTCAATTGGCATTCTGGATTTAAGTCCCAGTGGGTCATTATTATATAAACGGTATTTTCCTACGAATTTTTGTATAATTTTTTTATTAATATCTTTCCAAACATGGCTTTCCGTTTCTTCATGCTCAAAGCTTCCGTTTTGTAGATCTCGGATTGTTTCTTTTAATAGTTTTTCATTGGCATCAAGATCTTCATTAAGATTGCTTAACCATCTAGTTTCTTTAATTTGTCCGTCAAGGTTCATTTCTAAATACATGTCTTCTGTGTATTTTGACTTATTGCGTGCAGTAACCTGAAGAAGACTATCAGGATGTAATTGTACAGCCAATCCAAATTGCTCCGGTGTTAAATTTTCATCCTGCATATCATTAAGACGGCGGATCAATTCATTAGTTGCATCGATTATAAAACCGAATTTTTTATTCATATCATCGGTTAAGTATACCCTGCAAATATCTTCATAGCCAATTCGATAACCAAACCATCTACCCATTTGCATTAATGTATCATAGTAGATAGTAGTTCTTAAGAAATAGCTAACACTTAATCCCTCGAGTGTAAACCCGCGGGATAAACTTAAACCACCAATTACAATAACATTCGATTGGATATCTTTTCGATAAGCCAAAGGAATTTTAGCTTTTTGATGTACATCTACAATTTGAACACTATCTATTAATAAACATATTTCTTTTAATATTGTATCAAAATCGAATTCAATATCTTTCAATCTCGTAGAAAATGTATCACTCATTGCCTTCAAATGTGTAAACTTGTACGGATATGCGGTATTTCCATATGCTTTAATTTCTTCTTTAAGATCTTTAAAGTAACTAGCTACTAGTTCTTTTACCTTGATATGCACACCAGTGAATCTTGAAATATGGATTAACATACTATTATGCTTTTTTTGATTCCGTAAACTACGAATTGCTATATTGATAACAAATAAACGAACTGCATCTTTTAAACTTTCTGGTAGCTTTTTTAATTCACTATCATAATCCTTTTTGTGTTTTATTACAAAAGGGGTATTATTTGGAGGATAAATAATTTCATCATCCAACTCATAAACAACTTCATCATCCGGAATATCAACTACATACTTCTCATTATCTTTATTAAAAATCTTTTCTGCACCGAAGTAGTTCGAGGGTGCTTCTAAAGCATAAATAAAATCACTTGGGAACAAATCTCTTCCTGCATCTTCATTTTTTGCGTTATGATCTATAAAAATGTTGGCATATGGTGTAGCTGTATATGCAACATAAGCACTCTTTTTGAACTTTTGTAATAATAGTCGTATTTTCTCATTAATAACAGTAGGATCTTCTTCTTTCTTAGTATTTATCGATGCATAGTCAGATTCATCATCTATCACTAACATTGCTTTATCTACTTGATCCTTATAGTGGATATCCAACCATTTTAAAAGATGATCTAAAGTCTTCGTATGTTTTTTTATTACGACTAAAATTGGTTGGTTCATATTATCAAAGTTAGTTGTTCCTTGAGCCCTTGCAGTTTCAATTTTGAAATCATTTTTAGCATTGGTTAAACTTACAGGCATTTTTTCTCTTTTAAATCCAGGTAAATGCCCGACTCCACTGTAATTTACTCCCACAAACACCTCATCTAATCTTGCTTGCGTTTGGTCACGTAAGTTGTTTTGTCCTCCGGCAATAACAACTATAAACCGGTAACCGGCATCGGCCGCCTTACAAATTAAGGATGCGTAGTTTGAAGTCTTACCTGATTGTACATGGCCAACAACCATGCCATATCTTGAAAAGGATTCTATTTCAGGATCTGCTAAGTTGTTCATAATAATATCTGTATCATCATTAATGGTTTCGAGTACTTTTTGTGGTAATTCCCGTTTCATGAATGACAAATAATTTGTTAGATAATAATTTTCAGATTGCAACTTTTTTTTCCCTGTCCACCAAGTAGTGTCTCTATTTTTCTGTTCCTCTCCTGTTACAAGAACCCCGGTTCTAATCTTGACTTGAAAAGATTGTTCCATTTCAATTTTTAGATAATTCCATTCTTCTTCTGATAATGAGCGTATATTATTCACATCAGCTATCCCTAATATGGTCTTTAAGTACTGTGGTTTTGTTTCTTTTATTAAGATTTTCCATTCTTCCATAATTGTTTGTATTGTATCTTCCTGTAAACTGCTAAATTCCTGAAGTGTTCCAGAAATCTTCTCTTTTGCATGTTTATACATGATATGATGATTAATCTCAGTATTAGTGTGCATTTTCAAAGTACCCTTCTTTGTTTTTATATACCTCTGTCTTCAATAATTCCTTAATGAACTCCTCGCTAATACCTTTTGAACGCCAATTTTCAACTAACATCTTAATCTCATTTTCATCAATCAATGTTTCCTGATTAACTTTTAATGGATTAGCATTCAACTGAGCAACAATTGCATCAAGTGGCAGATAACTCTCCAATCCCATTAAAATAACTTTTAATAAATGTTGCTGTTCTTCACTAAGAGTGTCCTTAAAAGTCTTTATAATCGGGTGTCCACGATTAATGGCGAAGTGAATTTCTTTATTATCAGCAGCCAGCTCCCAAAATCGGGTGGTGGCTTTGTCTTCAATTTTTTTACCTCGGCCTGTATATGGTCTTGAACCTTTAACTGTTACTTGCTGAATAATCCGTTTTAAATCTTTCTTAATTTCACTTACAGGATTTGCTGATGATTTTTTGATATCGATGCCCCAATCATGATCTTGATTATTGGGAATATCTATCTTAATCCGAACAAGCTTATGTGCATCGTTCGTCCTGTGCATACCCCACCAAGTACCGTAAATTAGAAGACGATGAGCACGGTACAAATAAAATCCCTGTGATTTTGTGTAACCATCTTTTGTAGCATACTTGTCAAATTCCTCATTGGAAAGTTTTGAATGATGAGGTAATATGTAAGGTTGTACCGATATCTCTGAATTATTGTATCTAATTTTTTCAGGCACCAATTGTTGAGTAGCAATATGCTTTGGATTAAAAGGATTAAAAGGTTCTAATGTTTGACCATTAACAGAAATTTTCAATGCCTTTTTACCAGGAACAATCCCTTCTAAAAAGCAATGAAAAACCAATGATAAATGGTCTCGTAAAACATCCAATTTGTGAGGTATATCTAATTCTGTAAAAGTATCAATCTCTCGCCATATAACTAAAGTACCACTCTCTTGATTCATGAATTCTTCAAATAAGGGAAATGATTTATAATTCTCAATTTCAGGTGTTATTAATAACCACTCATTCTTCATTGATATATAGTTTAAATCCCATTGCTTAATGGAAATATTGCAGTCTTTCTTTGAAATTACCGTTAAGTCTTTACACTGTGAAAAAGACGCTGTTTTTAGCCCTAACCCAAACTTTCCTAAATCATAATCTTCTCTTGGCGAGTCTGGATCATTTGCAGATAAGCGCATAGCATCAATTAGTTCCTCGTTAGACATTCCGACCCCATCATCTAAAAGTGTAAAAACTGTTTTTGGGTCTGGAAAACAAGAAATTTGTATTTTATTTGCCTTTGCGGTAATGCTATTATCAAGTACATCCGCAACTGCTACTTCAAATGTGTAACCAATATCCCGCAATGATTTTATAAAATTTGATACTACAGGTTGTACTATTTCGGTTATCACCGTTTCACCCACTTTCTATTAATTATATGGAATCAATGATTTTAGGAAAACTTCGATTCCATAAACAGCTTGTAAATGTTGTTTTATGACACCAATTTCCTGAATTGGGATTTGGCGTAGATGCTATTGATTAATCAAACTACTCTTAGCAAATTTGTTTTAAATTCCTCAAATATATTATAATGAGGAATGCTTTAATAAATCACCTTTTTCCATCCTCTCAATAACTTATATTGGAATTTATTGATATACTTTCCATTTTAAAATCTATTTATATTACATCATAATCTAATACCAGTTCCAAGAAATACTGGTAATCTATATACTCTAAAGTATAATCAATAGACGAACATTCGTAAATTCTTTTCCAATTTATACTTTACGTATATATTTTTCACTCCATAATTGGCTTCTTGTAGGCGTTCGGTTTGTAAGATTACCATCCGAACTATCCTTCAACTTTTGTTTCTTCAACTACAAAAAAACAGTATTGTTTAGAAAAATATAATCACTAAGTGTATAGTGTTAATTGGAAGTGCGTTAATGCATAATTTTCTGAATTATATCACAAAAAAGAGCAGACTCTTAAGTAACAAAAAATATAAAAAGACCAACGTTTGGTTGGCCTTCTGAATTCACGTTTTGTTATTTTGTTCAATTATTATATAAGGAAATAAATTTGCAAATTGACCATCGTCTATGAATGAATAACGACTTTTTCTTTAACTTCAGCTTTTACAGAAGTATGGAGAGCTTTTAGAATTTCTTTAGCTAGTATTGCTGCAACATCAACAGAAACTGCATTCCCAGCCTGCTTATATAATCTACCGTCGGAAAATTCTCTTCCCTTATATTGCGTAGGTAATCGATATCCAAAGCCAATAGGGAAACCTTGGATTTTAAATGTTTCTGCAGGTGTTAATTTTCGAACACCATCAGCAACTTTAATTAAAGGAACATTGTGTCCTCCTGTGCCCATATTAGCGGTAAGAGTTGGACAAACTCCAGTTTTATTTTTCCTTACATACATTCCTCTTCTTACTTGGTAAAATTGATACTCTTCATCAATTTGTTCATCTATATTAACCCTTTGATCTTTTCTCATATTTTCATCTAATTTCAAGAATTCTTCTTCATTTAAGAAATATAATGGATATTTCTCTCTAGTGTAATAATATTTTTCGCTATCCATTTTTGAAAGATGGAGATCAAGTACTCTTCTAATATTTTCACGTCGTTGTTCTTCATTTTTAATTACTTTATATCTTTCAATTTCATCAAAAAATTTGAAACAGTTTGCTACATTCGGATTTAAAAAGGCAACGATAAAAATCCTCTCTCTATTTTGCGGTAATCGGGTTATATCTTTTGTGTTGATAACCTTTTCTTTTACTGTGTATCCCAATAACTCTAACTGATCCTTTATGACTCTATATGTTCTCCCCTTATCGTGTGATTTAAGGTTTTTTACATTCTCAAGGAGAAGTACAGATGGTTTTCCATGTCTTTCATCCAATAATTTTATGAGTTCAACGATACTCCAAAACAAATTTCCTCGTTCATCATCAAAACCTCTCCTATAACCAGCGATTGAAAAGACTTGGCAAGGGAATCCTCCTACTAAGATATCGATTTTTTGATGAAGCATTTCTTCTTGCATTTGTAGATATTGTTTTCGTTCTTCTTCGTTTTCCGCTCTTGCTGGTCTTACTATTTTTTCGATATCTCCATGGAATACTTGATGTGGGAAATTGTATCTATAAGTTTCAACAGCGTACTCATCAATCTCGTTAGCCCATACTAGATTATAACTATCTCCTTCAAAAATGCTATTTTGGAAACCTAAGTCAATACCACCAACTCCAGCAAATAAACTTCCTACTGAATACTTCAAATTCATTTCTCCTAAAATCTTATTTATCTTTAAAAATAATATCATTCATCATTTGAAAAATCAATTTGTTTTTTCAAGATTTGATACTTTTTTATCAGAGTTCGTAAAGAATCGCTTCTATTTCTTCCTTCAAAACACTCAATGAATTTTGCTTCATCCTCTGTTAATTGAAAAGTATAACCTTTTCTCTTTTTCCTCTCAGGTAAAATCTTTCTTCCGGAACCATCCCGAGTTCCCCCCCAACCATTTACCAATGTTTTCACCCTTTGTTATAGTAATATTATATTATAACATTAATTTGTGTTTAACTTTCGATGTGAAATTTAATATACAACAAAATTACCATCAGAAACAATAGTTATATACTCTAAAGATCCAGTATAATAATCCCATCAAACATCTCAGTCCTCAACTTCGGTATGCGGAATATTGTTTTCTCTGCTGACCTTGTAGATTAAAGAATTGTTCATATATTTCTATTCTTAAATGCAATAAAGCTAAAATTATTTGTTTTTGTTATTCTTAAGAGAATCTAATACTAGTTCAGTTAAACGAACCCGGACCATTGATATTAGTTACTTGGCCTTTGTTAAGTATCCCATTCCATCAATGAATATAATCTTTTATAGGTTCTCTCTCAAATGGAATAATTCATTCTTAAAAAGCCCCAAATTCACTTCCATATCCCTCCCTCACTATTACCTTCTAATATATCTATTCCCTATCATCATCTTCTTTTCCTTTCAAAGGGAGCAGAAATATCATTAATGAAGAACATTAAAGTGCAGTGTATGCCATGACTACCTTTGTTTCCTTCCACAAGTTTTAGTGCTTCTATTAAGTTTTTCAGTTATAATGTCGCATTCATTAACATTTGATATTTCTTTTCCACGTGAACGTAGAAATCTATTTGTGTTATTCTTATTTCGCACTCTTGAAGTCCCCCATGTATTCACCATTTCCTCCTTCAAGTATGTCTTTTCAGAATGTCTGCCTCAACGTAAGATATTTTACGCATAGTTCTAGTTATTCCTAATTGTTCTGTCATCTCTTACTATCATCCCGAGTTAGTAAGGTACTATGACATCTGCTGACTTCTGATTGTTCAGATATCTATCTCTAGATAAGTTACCAAGTGTAATTAGCATTTCAATCAGATCTCCCCAGTTAAGAGTACAATATTTCCCTCCATCTATCTGCTTCATTTACTCTGTATCACCTTCGGCAGAAAGGACTTTGTTTTGTGTTGCAAACTTATCCAATGTGACCTAGCCTTATATAAAGTTCGTGTTCCTTAGAACGGAGGTTTGTCGCTCACTTCCTTCAGATTTTTGCGTCATCGCAAACACCATTGTGTTAAGCAACTGTTTCTTCTGCCTTCACAGTTCGGGACTTTCACCCTATAGACTGCACCCATGTTGAGCGCACAACAAAAAAACACTTCCTAAGGAAGTGTTTATATGACTTTGTGGAGTACTCCTAATGTTTTGCGAACTGTTGAATAATCAATTTTGAACGGTTCAATATCTGCTAAAAGAATATCATATTCGATATTATAGATGCCTGGCCGCCTTTCGATTCGTGGAAAACCTTCTTGAACTTGATAGAATTTTTCTTCTTCGATTTCAAAATGCATAGGATTATTGAAACCACCTACTGGATACCCATAGGAAAGAAGTTTTGAATGGAACTGTTCTAACACTTCAGGTGAAATTAGCAATTTTGCCGAAATACGACCTTCGATATCCATTACTGTTTCACCACTAGTTTCAGAAGTTATTACGCTTAATGTGTGAAGATAAAGTTCTTTACCAACAGGTGGTGTTAATTGCTCAAAACCATGAATACGAATAGTGGCAGGGTCTTTGCTGCTAGTTACTTTTGTTTCCATATGACACAAATCGAGATGAAAATCTTGTGACGTTTTGCGTGGTCCCATCCATCCTTTAATGACTTCTTCTAATGATACGTCATTACTTACTAATTCAATAGTTCGCAGTTCCCCATATAGTCCTTTTTGTTTTTCTGGTGCGAATTGACTTTCTCTGTGTTTTTTGAAGAAATCTTGCCACATGATAATGCGGCTAATCGCGTTGTTTACCATTCGTTCTTCATCCTTAATGTGTTGAAGACAATTTTTCAAGTCCTCGGTTACACGTAGAAAGAAATCAATATTTTGAACACCCACACAAGATAAAATCAAGGCGGGTTTTGAACCACTTGCGAACGGCAATGTCGACCATTTTGTTTGAAATCCTTTTGAATTTGGTAATTTCGAGCTAGAAGGGCGTTTGCCTTCTAACTCGATACCAAAATGAAGTTCTTGAGTGATACGATTTAAATACAAATAGAAATTATTGTGTTTTGATTTGATTTTTCGTGCGATTACGGTTTCAGTTTCAGGAAGAGTTGCTTCTACGTCCATCATGTCTTTGTAGAGTTTTTTCATTTCACATTACCTCCTAAAATTTCATTCCAATAATAAATATCGTTTGTGATTTGTTCTCTATCTTCAAACTCTTCGCAATACGGCAAGTTAAAGTGAAAACCAATAGGTGAATGACTAATTTCCGCTCCTGCTGAATAAAGGCTTTTTTTGTTGATGAAATCTTTGCAAAATGCATATAACACGAGTTGTCCACGGTCTTTTCGGAACTCACGAATTTGGTGTTCTGTGTGAACAAACCCTTTTTCCAAAGGGTACTTACGAAACAACTCACTCTCTTCTTCTTTCGTTAAACCAAAGACCAAGTGACGACTTGTTAAAGCACGACCTCCTGAAAGGACAATGTGCATAGCATCTCCAGCTTCTTCTTTGGTAATAAGTTCCCCTTGGCGTTTAGCAGATTTCATTTTGAATTTTGAAGAACCTAATAACACACTGTCTTTCCCACTACGACTCAAGACGGGAATTACAACGTCAAACGTTTTTGTGGAGTCGTAATGCTTCATAACTTCTTCTAGATATCGTTTCAATAAAAGCGGAGAGCGAAAACGACCAAATCGGCTGTAATGAAACTGGCAAATAAAATCAATGATTTTACGTGTATCAACCGCATGCCACGTAATTTCGTGCTTTGTGTTCTTTGTTGGTTCGCCTAGCGTATCAATAAAGTTACTGGTGATTTGTTGATTACGTTTAATAATCTCATCATCTACCACAAAGGCTGCAACGTCCTTTGAAATTCCAGAGAAATTCGGGTCAATCTTATGGGAATTTTGCGGACGAATTTTTGCACTCGGTTTCGTAACACTTTTCCGTTTTGTTTCAATGAATAACCCAAAATCTTCAGGCGTTTTTTCTTCGTCAGCCATACTGTCTAGTTGATGAGATAACATATAAACAGCTTTCGTGGTTTCTTCAAAAATTTGTTTAATGACTTTTGAGGTAAACACTCGTACTTGGTCACGGTAGTTTCCTTTGTACCCTGCAAAACGCATGGCTTGTAGTACTGTATCGTAATAAATGGAATTACGCATATAATAACTACAAACAAGCCCTTCAATCGTATACCCACGACTGAGGATGGTCCCACCTACGCAAATAACCTTCAGTTTTTTATTTGTTTTGTGGAAATCCAATTTATCTTCACTTTTCCCGTTGATTTCGCGAACATCTTCCAGTTCACTTAAAAACTGAATAACCGCTTTTTGAATGTCTTTGAATGTGAAATGATTGTTGTATTTAATCGTTTCACCAAAGTGTTTTGAGTCGATTTTCTCCATTTCTTGAGAAGTGGCAACAAAGTCCTTTTGCCATAGTTCTAACATACTGTTCCAGAACCGCTTTGTTGATTTCCCTTTTAACATGTTTTTGACATCATCAATATAATTTTGAATGGCTTTTGTTAGAATTTCATGAGATTTTACACTCACTGAGTTGTGAACCATCATAGAATGATGTTCATTTCCCTGTCCTCGTAGGATGCGAATAGCCCCTGATAAAATGAATGAGTTAATTGCAACTACTAGAGAAGGGTTCACACCGTTGTGTTCATAATCCCAATCATGAACTGTTTCGCCATCATTAAAATGCGTAGAATCAAGAGCATCTGTTTCTCGAACAAGTGGCAATCCAGGAATTCGTTTATTTTTCAAAGTCACTCCAAAAAGTTCCACTGCACCTAAATAGTTATTTGGTGTTTTTAATAAATACATAAAGTCGTTTGGGAACAAACTATTCTTATCTTTAGGATCTAAATAGATATTGGCAAAAGGTGATGCACTGTAACCAATAAAGACTCTTTTGTGGAACAAATTCAAAATATCTGTGATTTTTTCGTTAATGGAACTTCGTTTAGATGCGTCTTTTTCAATATTCAAACTTGCATTGTCACACTCGTCATCGATTAACGCTAAGGACAATCGTTCAAGTTTTCCAGTTTCTTCATTCATAAGAGGTAGTTCACTTAACCAAGTACGAATGGCGTTAAGCATATGCGGATTTTTCTTTGTGACAATAACTATTTGTTTCTTTCCATGATACACGGGAAGATGTCTCATATGAGCAAGATTAAAATCCCCGCTTTCTTTTTCTGTGTCTTGTTTCGTATAAATTTCTACATCACTGATACTTGGAAGAAATAAGCCAATTCCTACTTTTTTTCTTGTAAGGGTGTCTAATCCAATGACATCATATTCAATTCGTTTCTGTGTTTGATTAAAGAGACTAGCAGGCATGCCAGATAAAATAATCGTAATGTCATAACCGATATCAATGAGTTTGTTTGTAAGACCCGCAAAATTCATGGTTTTCCCCGATTGTACTGAACCCATACAAATTCCAATTTTGAAAAACTCCTTTACTTCCTTTGGAACTGGCAAATGAGCCAAAATAGTGTCCGTATCTTTGTCTACATTATCAATGACTTGTTGTGGAAACTTTTTGTTAATGGACAAATGTTTTTTATAAGCATCCCAGTGCGT
Source organism: Bacillus yapensis (assembly GCF_005280205.1). Lineage (GTDB taxonomy): Bacteria > Bacillota > Bacilli > Bacillales > Cytobacillaceae > Robertmurraya > Robertmurraya yapensis. Next base: position 142,190 of record NZ_SUND01000004.1, read on the forward strand.
CCAAATCGGCATTTTCTTCATTTCTGCGATTTTCGCTTTGCATTCTTTGAGTGTTTTCGCATCCAAACTGGATAAACATTTTCCTTCGTGTGTTGTGATATATTGCGACTCCAATACGTTTTGCAATAGTTTCTCTTCAATATAAGGGGTGGTTTTTAATAGCTCATCTCTTGTGATACCTTCCATAAAACAATGAGCTTCAATTAACCTCCGAATAAATTCTAACGCTTCTTCTTTTCGATGCCACCTTTTTCCTTTGTTCAATTTGACTGACAATAAACTTTCAAGTTCTTCATCGACTTCGATGGGTTGTATCTTTGACATTTAACACCCTCCTTTGTTTGTTGTTGGGCCGAGAATTGACTCTATCCTTTTTTCGCTGGCCCACGAGTTGCGAAAAAAAATTATTCAAGCTTTCCTCATTTTATTTTCAAAGAACGTTTGCTTCTGTTACGAAGACCTTCAACCTTGTTCCTCTCTCACAACATATTGTTTCTTCCTTCGGCCTTTAACAAATTAGAACATTGAGTTTTCGGCCGGAATGTTTTTAAACTTTTGTACCAACCTTACACACTTATTATGTGCAAGCAAATCAAAAATATACCAATTTTTTCAAATCTTTTTGTCTTTTTATGAAGAAATCAAAAAACACGGGTGTTTAAATGTTTTTCGAGACTGTCGGTTAAATGAAAAATGAATGTTAAATCGAATTGAAATAAAATCCTACATTACTACAAAATCTACCTCAATTGCTTATCAGTTATTATTAGATAAGAAACAGTAAAATCGGTTTTCTCTTAAGTCTGAGTGAACCCTTATAAACCTATTATTTCCTTGTGTAAAAAATGTGTAAAATGATTTAAAAACTTACCTTTTTCAGCCTTTTTTTCACAAAACAAAAAACACTCACAAACATTGATATATCAATATTTGCGAGTGTTCTATCGTTTCTTAAATTTACTAGTTTTCACCTAAAGATACCGGTGGTCAGGGGTCTAACTAAAAAAATCATTAATTCAATCTTTCTGCTTAGTATTCGTCTTTTTCACTTCTTTTCGTTTCTCAGACTCAAGCACCATCGTGAAAGTCCCATTCGCAACTTCAGTAGTCATTTTCTTTAGTTGCTCAACCGATTGAATTTTAGTATTAAACGATGATATTCTAGTTGGAATGTATAAAGAAGAGAGATTGCTTAATATGATGAGAGTTTTTCCTTTGATGTTGGAAGTTCTTCTTATATGGTAAGGGTTGAACCAGATGCTGTCTTCGTGTGTGAGGGATCTTGTTGGAAACAGAACGACTTCTTGAAAAGGATTGGCTACGATCGGAACCATTTTCTCCATCTTGAGCATCCATTTGGATGACTCAATTGCACCATCTAAGGTACAACCTATACACCTCAAGCTGTACGCTAGCACTTCTATGGGAGATTTGTTTATAAAGATAGTTCTGCCAGTCTCAACAATTTGTGTGAAAGGATTTCCATAGCGGTCATAACGGCTGATCATATACATTAATGAATAAGTGATAATATAATGCCCTTGAATAAACAAATTCATCTTCCCCTTTATTAGTCAAATGTCTGCACTTTCCTTGTAACAATAGAAACAATAAAAATATTTCACCTTACAGTTTTCATCAAATCATTATGTAAATGTATTGGTGAATGTATTAGAAAACGTTTACATTCATGTGTGCAGGTAACTGGAATTTCAATTTTCATGCCAGTTTGTTTAAGTGAGTGAGTAGCAATTTCGTCGAAAGTGATGATTTTTCGTACATCCGTTATACCTAGAGCATCTGCAATTCTATTTAGATGCTCAAAGTGAATATTTTGTCTCTTATGATTTGCCAATTCATGAAGTGTAGCAGTTCGAATATCCGTTCGCCTACCTAATTCTCTCATTGAGATATTATTTTCATCTAACAATTTGTGAATCATAACCTTCAATACTGTCCCCATCTTTACTCCACATCCCATCTAAACTAGTCCACAAGAAAAAAATACCATATTCCGAAATAGTGAGAATATACTGCTATATTGTCAAAAAAATACCAAACTAGAAGAAAATTTCATACTCCCCAACAGTTATGAACAATACTTATAGTTCAAAATAACATAGGTTGGATTCTCCCCATTTGGTGCAAATTCAATCAAATCTTCAATAATCAGAACGAATCATCAATTGTTTCTTGATGGAGTTTGAATTTTTCATCAAAATCCATAACTCTATCATTTGTTAAGGGTTCCACTTAAACATTCTCCACTGTTTAGTCCAAAGTTTTTCGATACTTAGGAGTTTGAAAACAGTGATCGGCTAGCAAGATCGTCTATGAACTATTAATCTTCCGCGTCCTAGAATGTCCTCGTAGAAGTTACTCTAACAACTACTAACTCTTTTGGTACAAAATCCACCTATTAAGTTCACTCAGAAACCAAAATGTGTGAAACGAAAAGACACAGCATTTTTTATGTCTCAAATGAAAAATTTCGTCGCAATTAGACTTTTAATACTCCCTCACATAACACCCCGCCACGGCAGGAAACTTCACATACTCCTTTTTCATATCCCGAAAAGTGAGGGTTTCGTTTCCCCTCACCAGTTCGTATTCTAGCAATTGTTGGACACAGTTCAGAGGTAGTTTACGGAAGGTCTGTATATAAAACTGGGTTGCTTCCTCTGGACTTGCAGCAAAAATAAAGACAAAATTGTTTTGGTCCATTTTCAGTGAAAATATTTTGATTGGGTGGAATCCTAATTTATTCTCTTTGATCATCGCAGCCAATTGTTCGTGATTTGATTTCTCCCAGTCTAGTTTGGAGATATCGTCGTCTAAAGTGATTCTCTTATTTTCGAGTAGATGTAGAATATAGTAGGCTAGCATAGGTTCTTCATAGTGTATCGAATCAAGATAAAGCGTTCTAACCTTCATGCTTACCCTCCTCTATTCTTCCTGTATATTCATTGTATTTAACCTTGACGGTACCTGTCGGGCCATTTCGGTTCTTAGCGACGATAATTTCAAGAGAATCATCTTTAAGTGCTCTGTCATAATATTTTTCACGAAAGAGAAAAAGGATCAAATCAGCATCCTGTTCGATACTGCCAGATTCACGTATATCGGACATCTGTGGTCTTTTAATGGCTCTTGATTCGACACTTCGGTTCAGCTGTGCCAAGCAAATCATCGGACAATCAAATTCTTTTGCGATCCTTTTCAAATTTCTCGAAATCTCCGAAACCTGATAATGGGTATTTCCACCGTAAACTTCATTGGCTTGAATTAAGGTTAAGTAATCGATGAAGATAATAGGTTTTTTGTTTGGGAACTGATGAACGAGCTTTCTTATTTTAGCTCGCATTTCAGGAATGGTCTGACCCGAACCATCAAAGATTTGAATATTCGTTTCATTGACTTCGTGTATAACACCGGGCCATTTTTCCTTTTGATTCTCTTTTAGCAATTTCACAGAGTTTCGTAGTTTCATTCGATTAAAATTTCCAGTGGAGGCAACAAGTCTTGACGTCAATAATTTCTGAGGCATTTCCAGTGAGAAAATAATTGGCAAATATCCACACCAGCCTGCTTCCTTAGCAAAGTGAAGCATCACATCCGTTTTCCCCATTGATGGTCTAGCAGCAAGGATAGCAACCTCTCCGTCTTGCCAGCCACCAGTGAATTTATCAAGATCTTTAATACCTGACGTAGCACTCAATGTCTGTTTCTCTTCTTCCCATGGAGTGTTATAGATCTCTGCTAAGCATTCTGTGATCGAATGGTAGTCATCTACTTTTAATTCACTGATTTTCTCTAATCGATGGATTACATCTCCAATTTCCCAATCGTTCATCGCCCCTAAGGTCAGAATACTTCGCTTTTCTCGTTCTCTCCATAGCTCTAAGATAAGGCGCTCTACTTCCTCAAACTTGTCTAGTTCACAATGTGACTCAAGATCTGCCAAATAGGTGATTCCGCCGTACGATTCTAAATTGGGGATCGTTGTGAGTGTGAGTAGATCGGTATTCTTTCCTGATTGCTCAAACTCTAGCATTCTCTTCATCAATTCTTGATGACGAATCTCTTGGAGATGATTAGGACGAATAGTGGTATCTTTGATGAGGTAATTCTCCTTCATCAAGCAGCCAAGGAACACTTTTTCAATAATCATTCGTCACTCTCTCCAGCATCGATATCGTAGTCAGAATTTCTAGGTATATCTCTTCCCATTGGCGCAGGTGCAGGTCCACGATACAAGTTCTTCGACAAACGTTCCTTAAAGGCAAGCTGTCCTGCATGTACGTCCTTGACAGTTTGATAGCCACGATCGGCCCAATAACGAAGGATCGCCTCTACATATTTCCAGTTCTTTCCCCCATATTCCACTGCCTGCTTCATTGCTTCTAATACCAGCTCATCGGAAAGATCCTGACACCAAGCAGAAATTCGATCACTAATGTATCCACCTATTGTCCCGAAACCATTTTTTTCGAAGAAAGTGAAAGGATTTTCCTGAGCGCATGCGCCAATATCTTCTTCTTCGCTTTTCTTCTCTGTGGTAATCTCTGAAGTAGTCTCTGGTAATGCTTGGTTCAAACTGGACAGTGAAGTTGAGCAATTTGGCTCCTGTTGATGCTCTGATTGGTCTGGCACTTCTGATAAAACTTCAGGTTGTTCAGCTGGAATGGATCGTTCAGGTAATGTTTCAGGTTCCTCCGTTCTCTTGGACAGTTCAGGTAGACGAATCTTTTTTTCTCTATTCTGACGATCTGGATACTCCGCACAACGGCGCTCGATTAAATCATAATTGAGCCTGTACCATTTAGTTTTGTCATTCTTATAAATATTGTAATTCCCCGTTATGATTAATTCTGCTTTTTCTAGCCTCGCCACAATTCGTCGAATGGTTGTGTGTGACCAAAATGGAAACTGTTCCTGCCAGCTTTCATAACTGTTATACACCCACTTATGTCCATCATGGACATGCTTGCTGGTTGTCTGCCAATAGTGAAGCTGTTGGATAAAAATGGCCTCATTTAACCCCACCATTTCTGCTAATTTAGGTGATAACAATATCGGATGATCCTCAACAACTAGCTTGCTCATTTACTAACTCCTCCTTGATATGTTCAAATCGTGCTCACCCTTTATATATGGATTTGTGAGCAAAAAGGACAGGCAGTATAAAAAATTGGACAAAAGAAAGGACGGAACTTATGCTTCAGTCATTTTGTTAAACGAAAGAAACAGAAGAACCGTCCCAGTGCAAATATTACTTTTATCCCCCTATTTAATTAATTTGAATGGATTGTTTATCCGAATCCAGCTTCTCATGTTTTTAGAATGTACGGGCTCAAAATACCAAGTCATATATCTTTCGCACCATGATTCTTTTATTTTTCCATGGATCCGTTATATTTCTCTATCAGCATGTTATTATTATCCATTTTTCTAAGGAGGAGCTAATTTTAGCAGCCAGAAAAACCTTAATTTAAGTTAAAGAAAATTCTTCCATTTAAAAGTGATTATCATCTTAAGATAATTAAATAGCTTATGCGAGGAGTATATTGTGTTAATCTTCGGTTACTCGGCACTTAGCCTGATTAAAATGTTTCCGACTTTGGAAAACGATGCGATTTTATATTGTTATTACTTGAAAGTTGATATCACATATTCTGGTTTAATAAAATTGCATCCGTGTTAGACTATGAAATAGCAATTGTAGAGGGGGGTGTTACACTTATGGAATTTTTCCAAAGCCAAGACTCGCTTACAGCTATGGAATGGGCTTTGCGGGCTGTTGTTGCTTATTTCTTTTTATTAATTGTCACTAGAGTTCTTGGCCAGCGTGCTATCTCACAGCTTAGACCGCTTGATTTTGCTATGGCACTGGTCATTGGTAATATTATTGCTCATCCACTATCAGACGAACATCTTGGTTTAAAAGGCTCTATCATCACCACCGTCGTATTAGTGGTCTTGTACATTTTGAGTATTTATATCATTCTCAAATGGCCATGGGGTAGAAAAATAATGACCCCTGAACCAATTACCATTGTCAAGGATGGAGAAATCATCTATAAGGGGTTAAAAAGGGCAAGGATAACGCTAGATTTATTATTAGAAGAATTACGAGAAGAAAAGATTGTTGATGTGAAGAAAGTAGCCTTAGCCATTTGGGAGGCACACGGGAAGTTTTCAATCTTTTTAGATCCAAAATACGAGCCTTTAACTCCTTCAACGATGCAGACAGGTACAAAGCCATTTGATTTTCCGAAGACCATAATCAAAGAAGGAAAATTGAATACGGTAGAGTTGATACATACTAAAAAGAACGAAGAATGGGTTATTTCTAAGTTAGAAAACTTATATCAAACAGAATTAAAAAATGTTTTGCTTGCCACCCTTGACAGCCAAGATAATCTCAAGGTTTTCCTATATAAATAGACTTAAATCATTTCCGTTAAGAATTGATTTAAGCCTATTTTTTATTTTAAATCTATTATTGCGTCACTTACAACTGCTCCGACACAATCAATACTGGCTCTGTAGAATTAATAATATCCTTTACCGTAAACCTTTTTCGATTACACCATCTTCTGTTTCTCTACTGTCCTCACAGCACACGCTAATTTTTCGTCATAATCAACAATTCCATTAGCAGTTGACTGACTCGTTCAATCTGGTTTTCGTGCAATTGTCTTAACAGAAATGGAATTTCCAGAGAACCTTTCTTCTAGTAATAGGATGGTGGTTAGCTCTTCAGACACGAGAAAATAGTTTGGTTTGATACGGCTTTACGTAAATATAGGAAAATGATTAATTTACTTTTTATGGTATTATATAATCAAAAGAACATGTAAATGGGAGAACTATATGTTGATAACTATTGAAAAAGCATCCATTTTGGATGCCGAAAAGCTAACAGAAATAATGAAGGAAACATTTGATGAAGAAGCAAGGAGATGGCTAATAAATCAAGATGTCATAGATTACAATATCCAACCTCCTGGTTATTCTTCAGTTGAAATGACTAAATAGATGATTGAAGAATTAACATATTACAAAATAATCTATAACAAAGATATTGTTGGCGGCATTATAGTGACCATAACGGGTAAGTCCTTTGGGAGAATCGACCGTATTTTTATTGCCCCTAAAAATCAAGGGAAAAAAATTGGTTCAAGAGCAATAGAATTAATAGAGGAAGAATTTCCGAACGTAAGAACTTGGGACCTGGAGACATCGAGTAGACAAATTAATAACCACCATTTTTACGAAAAAATGGGTTATAAAACTACTTTTAAAACAGAGGACGAATATTGCTATATCAAGAGAAAAGAAAGCTCTATAGCGTTAGAGAACCTAATCGAAAATAAAGATATTTCGAATGTTCAATATGAAAGTTGCAATATGGAAAAAACAGAGTGCTATCAAGGAAATTTAGCGGGAAGCTCTTTTAGCAATAGCAACCTAATGGATACTCATTTCAATAACTGCAACGTTAGTCACTCAAAGTTCCAAAATATAAATTTCAAACATTCTCTATATGCTGATTTAAACCTTTCTCATAGCATGATGAGATTGGTTACTTTAGGCGGTGTTCGTTTTATAGACACAGACCTTGGGGATGAGAAAGAACCAATCTCGTTTGAAAGATGTGATCTTCAGGGGACTAAAATTAGTAATAGCAATCTAAGAAACCTACAAATTCAAAATTGTGACCTAACAGGAATGACAATAGATAATATTCCTGTAGAAAAACTACTTGAAGTATATTATCAAGAGCATAAAAAGTAAGTAAATATTAATTTGGAGAGTACAGGGTTTCCTTGATAGTATTTTTATACATCACGCAGAATTTAAGTTTTGACAAGTACTGAGGAACATCTAATTTATCCACCACTCCCGATATCTATAAATTGGTATTGGGTATTATATTCTCATAGTAAAGGAGAAGATACATATGAATAAAGAGCAATTGGTTGAAAGCGCACGATTCATCATGAAAAATGCTTATATCCCTTATTCGAAATTTCCGGTTGGAGCTACACTTTTACTGAAAGATGGCACTGTCATTAATGGTGTGAACGTAGAAAATGTTTCATTTGGAGCAACAAATTGTGCCGAAAGAACAGCTATTTTTACAGCAATAGCACAGGGTTATAAAAAAGGTGATTTCGAGGCGATTGCTGTAGCTGGCGATACGGAAGATTTTCTTCCCCCTTGTAGCATTTGTAGACAAGTATTAGCAGAATTTTGTTCCCCTGAAATGCCCGTCTATTTAACGAATAGGAAGAAAGAAATCAAAGAACTGACTTTAAGAGAATTGCTGCCTTACGCATTCACAGATTTAGAAATGTGATTAAGGTAATAGGCCTGAGCCTCAACACTGTAATATGTTACAGTACTAGGGTTCAGGCCACTTTTAATCGTAAAAACTAAAAATCATACTGGAAATAGACGGCTGAAATAATATCCTATGAATGAACATCTGTATGCAATAGCAGGTCAGAATTACTAACAGTGAACCTGAGCGATACAGTCGAACCCCCTTCCTCATTAAATACAGGTCAGGAAATTTCACAACTTACATCGAACTCAACCACAAATCTGTAGCTATTTCTAGCTCTTTATTGAGTTCGTCCTTTTTGTTATACAAGTCTGTAAGCTCCTTGTAATCCACCTGTTCTACTGTCATCGCTGCCTCTATTTGTTTTAATTCCTTTTCAAGGCTATCAATTTTGGCTAGTAATCTTTCTTCATTTACTTTCTTCTCTTTTGTAGACTTAGGTTTGCTAGAAGCAGGTATGGCAACTTTCTTTAGTGGTACATCTAACTTTTCTTTTTCATTTTTATAATCATCGAAATTTCCAGGATAACTTTTTAGACGATGACCTTCAATGGCTATCACCCGATCACTCATTTTATTAATGAAATAGCGATCATGAGAGATAAAGAAAATCGTTCCTTTAAAGTCTTGTAGTGCTTCCTCCAGTGTCTCAATCGAATCAATATCAAGATGATTGGTTGGCTCATCTAGAATTAATAGGTTGATCTCTTGATACAGGAGAATCGCTAGCTTAAGTCGAATTCGCTCTCCACCTGACAAATACTTCACTTTTTTAAACACACTAGATCCAAAGAACATAAACTTTGCTAGATACTCTCGTGCTTTCCCCTCAAGTATCGAGATATCTTCTCGAAACACTTCAATTAACATGAGCTCTTCATTAGAGAATGCAATTTTTTGAGGCAAATATGCGACCTTCACACTCGCGCCTAATTCAATTTTTCCTGAATCTGCTTGTTCTTCCCCTAACAGCATCCTTAGGAAAGTCGTCTTCCCACTCCCGTTTGGACCGATAAGTCCGACTCTTTCCCCATAATGAATCATGATTTCAGCGTTATGAAAAATACATTTATCTTGATACCTTTTTGAGAGTCCTGATGCCTTGATTACTTCTTTTCCGGAGCGGTCAGAATCAGTAAAGTTTAATTTCATATTTTTTCTTTCGGAATTCGGTTTATCGATCCGTTCCATTTTCTCTAATCGTTTCTGCATACTTGCAGATCTTCTAAAGAATTTATTATTGTCTGCCCTCATTGCCCAATCTCGTAAATCTTTTATCGTTTTCTCCATTGCGTTTATTTTTTTCTGCTGTTCTCGAAATTGCTCAAATTGGATCCGTATATTCTCTTCTTTTTGCTCTACAAATGAAGAATAATTGCCTTTATACGAAATAGACTCTTTATCTTCAATCTCAACGATTTTTGTCGCTACATGGTCGAGAAAATAACGGTCATGAGATACGATTAAGACAATCCCCTTATAACTTTTCAAATAACTTTCGAGCCATTCAATCGATTCCATATCCAAATGGTTCGTCGGCTCATCGAGGAGTAAGATGTCTGGACTATGGATTAATAGCTTTCCAAGAATGACAGTCGTTTTTTCTCCACCACTGAGGGTGTCGAAATCTCTTTGTAAAAAGTCATCGTCCATCTTTAATCCTGTACAAACCTTGCTTAATTTTTCCGCACGGTCATAGCCGCCTTTTACCTCAAATAATTGCACCAGTTCACTATATTTATGGAGTATCTTATCAAGAGCGTTTCCTTCTAATAGTTTCATCTGTGACTCAAGTTCACGCATCTGTATTTCAAGCGTATCTACTTCTTCAAATGCGAGATTAAGAATATCTAGCACTTTTAGTTCTTCTGGATACTTTGGCATTTGCTCCAGATAGGCAGTGGTCGCATCACGGGGTATGGTGTGAAACAACCCTTCATCATACCCCTTACTTGACGTTTGAGGGTAACCTGGATAATAGTTCATTGGCTCAATGCCTGCGATGATTTTCAGAATTGTACTTTTGCCGCTTCCATTTACCCCAACAATCCCAACCTTATCTCCGTTATAGGCCTCAAATGTAATATTTTCCACTACAAGTGTTGCTTCCATATATTTTTTAATACCGTTTACTTTAAGCTCTAACATATCTCTTCCTTCTTTCATCCATTATGTCGTTACGCCATTAATGGACAGGCAAAGAAGTCCTCTACTTTTTGAGACGATTACAATGTGCAAGTAATATATAAATTTAAGTCAGTCTTCATCTACCTACGAAAAAAGACCGTAAGAAGATATCACTTCTTACGGTCTGGTGGTACCCAATAAACATAAAAACACTATGGTTACCAATTCTAAGAACAATCCGATGTTCTTATTGTATTCCCGTATAGAAAAGTAAGTATCCTTCTAAATTGCCTGATTCCTAACGGCATAACAAATAAACCTCATTTATTAGGTGAATTTGCAAACATACACATTAAAAATCTTTATTAATTTTGAAACAAATTAATAATTAGCAATTAGATGGCATCATACACTTACTTCCCTCCTTATAATTAATCTAATTATGACACTATTTATATATTTTGTAAATATGGAAAAATTCAAGAGTTCGCACGCAACAAAATCTCTTTGCTTAGCGAACTGACCATTTGAATCTCTAATAGGATCATAGGCGGTTTTATTTTATTTTTCTATAGGTCATATCCTTTTCTCTTACTGTTGCAATAACTCGACGTCCATCAAAGTCGCCTGGAATGAACTTGGAAGCCAGCCTTCGGTAAGTGAATGTATAGCCGGGCCAGAGAGTGCTGTTACGACCAGCCTTATCTAAGTACCAGCTTTTACAGCCCCCAGCAGTCCAAACGCTGCCACGCATATATTTTTCAACCAGTTCCACGAATTGTTCCTGCGCTTTCTGAGTTGGTTCAATAATTTCAAGCTTGTTTTTCCTCATATGTTTTAGCGTTTTCATCATTTGTTTTACTTGAGCTTCGATCATAAAAATGACCGAGGAATGACCTAGTCCAGTATTTGGACCTTGAAGCAAAAATAGATTTGGAAAGCCCGCAACCATTGTTCCCATATATGCCTTTGGACTTCCATTCCACTCTTGGGCAAGGGAATGTCCTTCTCTCCCGTATATATGGTGAGCCAAAGGCAGGTCCTTTACTTGAAACCCAGTGCCGAAGATAATCGTATCAACCTCTATCTTTTTACCCTCATTGTCGATGACAGAGTCCTCTGTGACCTCTGCTATTCCTGTTGTATTTACTTCGACGTTTTCCTTTGCAAGGGCTGGATAGTACGTATTGGAAAGGAGAATTCTTTTACAACCAATCGTGTAATTAGGCGTTAGTTTTTCACGTAGAATTGGATCCTCAATAGCATGGTGTAAGTGTTTTAAAGAAGTTTCTTGAACGTTCTTCATTTTCTCTGGGTTTCGAAACCCTTGTACGAGAAGTTCACGCTGTAAATATATCTTTAATCGTTTTCCTTTTTGAAGAAGTGGAAAACGTTGATACCATTTTCGAGTGTTCAGACTAATTGGCTCATCCAATCTTGGAAGTACCCAAGGAGCTGTCCGTTGAAAAACATGTAAGGAAGCTACCTCTGGCTGAATTTCAGGAATGAATTGAATAGCCGATGCACCTGTTCCAACAACCGCAATCCGTTTTCCTTTAGGGGAGTAATTCTTTGGCCAGGTGGCGGAGTGAAAGGTTTCTCCTTTAAAATTCTCGATCCCTTTGATGCGAGGAATCAATGGATCACTTAAAACACCGAATGCACCTACCACATGAGTTGCTCTATACACGCCTTTGCTCGTTTGAATCTCCCATTCTCCCTCCGACTCTATCCAATTCATTTTCCTTACTTCATGGTGGAATCTTATATGATCAAATAGCCCGAATGCATTTGCGCAATCTCTTAGGTATTGATGGATTTCAGCTTGCCCTGAAAATGACCGACTCCAATTAGGATTCGGAAAAAAAGAGAAGGAAAAGAGGTGCGATTGGACATCACAGGCACATCCAGGATAATGATTGTCTCTCCAGACACCTCCAACATCATTGCTTCGCTCCAGTATGATGATGTCATTGATCCCTTCTTGTTTCAGCTTGACTGCTGCAGCAATTCCTCCGAAACCAGTTCCAATAATGACCACTTTCGCCTTGTTATTCATAACGTTCCCCCCTCTTCTTCAGAGTATCTAATTCCTATTTTGAAGATTTTCTTTTCTGAAGATCTGCCAGAATCATAGGGTATAGACGATCAATTTTAAAGAAGTATAGGAGAATCAGTTGAATGATCACAAGGGCTATTGGAATATAAATGTTTAATACGATGATCATTTGTTTAGCAAGCGATGTTTGTTCGGCCACTCCTCCGATGTAACCACCAAAGGCTAATAACCAACCGATTAACGCAATCCCGAGTCCTGAACCGACCTTAATCCCCAAACTAGCAGCACTATTAATAAGACCTTCTGTTCGTAGCTTGAACTGCCATTCTCCAAATTCGACTGTATCATTTACCATTGCCACTGTAAGGGCTAGACCTGGCATGGCTCCAAGCCCTCCAATAGCAGAGCCTAACAAAAATGTTGTCAAATTAGTGGGGTCAATCATACGGATAAAACCTCCAAGCATAAATAAGAGACATCCCGCCATCGTCACGTTCCTTTTTCCAAAGCGTTTGACGAATGGTCCCACAAAAAACAGTCCAACTAGCATAGGGGCTGATATCGCCAGCCCAACTAATGGATAATAGTTGATATTTCCTAATATATACTGGGAGTAAAACAAAACTGCACCCTGCGTCAGGGCTATCGTCGCATTGAAAGTAATACTGTAGCTTGTAATAATCCACCAATATTTATTTCTAAATAATGCATTCAATCCTTTTTTTAGTGGCACTGTAAAGTTCATTTCTTCATGTAAGCCAACTCTCTCTTGAACTACGCGAAAAGTCACAAATAAGGTGATAATGGTTAGTACCCCATAAATGATTGAAAGGTTCGTCCAACCAATGGAAGAAGCCAATGGTTGCGTTAATGTCATCACGATTAAATTTCCGATCATCGTAAATATCGCTGTATAAATATTAGCAATGGAGCGACTGTGCTGGTGCTGAGTCATGACACCCATCAGCGTCTTGTAGGGGATAGCAATCATCGTAAAAAAAATGCTGAATAAGAAGTATGTTGTATAAGCAAAGACGAGCTTTCCAGAATAGCTTATATCGGGGACTGAAAAAAGAAATACGGTTGTTACGGCAAATGGTACGGATATCCAAAGTAGCCAAGGTCGTGCTTTCCCGTACGTTGACTTGGTTCTATCTACGATAAACCCCATTCCAACATCCGCAATCCCGTCGATCAATCGAACGACTAGCATTAGCGTCCCAACAGCAGCTGCGGCAATTCCAACCTCATCCGTGTAGTAGAAGGTTAAAAAAGCTCCGATCCATGTGGATACTGCATATATTCCGAAGCTACCCAGTCCATAAGACCATAATTCTTTCCGTTTTGGCTGTTCCATTTCATACGATTCATATATCCGAATATCCTCTTGTTTTGACTCAAGCATAAGGACTCCCCCTTCAAATAGAGCGGAACTTTTATGGATAAATCTTTGAATCTCAAAACAGATTGCTTATACCTTTTTCTCATTATGAAAATAGTAGAAAAGCGATAAAAAATGTGCACCTCATGGGTGCGGGGATGAAAGGGTACCGTTTTTAGACAGTACCCTTTAAAAATAGACCGTTTTATAAAACTCCTGCCTCTGTTTCAGACATCCTATAAATATCTTCGATTCTCCTTCCTTTTGCTCTCGTCAGAATTTCGATTCTTACTTGGAGCTGCTTCATAGAGAACTCTGGTCCTTCGAGAGGTTTGCCAAAGGCTGAAATTTCTTCACCTTCAGTGCCCTCTGTATTTAATTGAATAGCAAGTGGTGCCAATTCTTGTAATTTTTTCATGATGATATCGTATACATGAGGGTGTTCACAAATGAGTCTTTGCAATAGGAATGTACCATAACCAATATGTCGAGATTCGTCTCTTTTCAAATGTCCGATTCCCTTCAGGAGGCCTGGCATATAGCCGATATCTTCAAGAGAATTGTAAAAAGAATAGTATCCAGTCTCTGCTAGAACCCCTTCGACAAACATATTGTATACAGTGGAAGCCTCTGCGATTGCTTCAGGCGACTGATCCGTCTCAATTCGCTGCATAGCCGTCGGTAAAATTTCATAGAAGATCTTTTTGTAAGTATCGGAATGAAAATGAGACAAGTCTCCTTTTTCACCGATCGTATTTAACACAAGTCTAAAAAATTCCGTATGCTTTGCTTCTTCATACAAGAACGTTGTTAAGAACATTTCCTCTTCTAATCGCCCCTCTTTTGCAATGGCCATCATTAAAGGGAGTAAATCAAGCGTTACTGCTTCTTCTCCAGCCTGGAACATGGAAATGAGGCGTAGAATTCCTTCTCGCTGTTCATCCGTCATTCTTTGCCAATCGATCGCATCTTGTGAAAAATCGATGTCGGCCGGATTCCATATTCCAAACTTTTTAGCTTTTTGGTAAAGACGATAAGGCAATGAATCTTCATTAATACCCCTGCTACTTGTGGTTAAAATCACTCTTTCTTTCATTTTTCATCCTCCTCATTTTTGAAAGCGATTACATTTTATTTATCTATATCATTTAAACGATTACTCCCACAAATAATATACAACTCCATTTTCCACTTCTAGCTGTATTTCATTCCTAGCAACTAACAAATCAAGCAACGAGACGGTGTCCGTTAAAAGGAGCCATAATGCATTTTCGTATTTGTCAGGATACAGACCTTGTGTCAGTTGAAAACTTGTTTTCTTCCCGTCTCGAAGGAAATTTTTGACTCTTTGTGCCCGCTTATCAATTTTTCTCAGCGTCTCATGAATATGCTGTTGCACATCTTCCATTGCTTCCCCATGTCCTGATAGTGCAAGTGAAACTGGGAAGGTTAAACACTTTTCTAGACTCTCTATATATTGTATTAATGGCTTAGACCTAATAGACTCAGGAGCAATCGGTGCCTCAAGAAATATACCAGAGGGCATATGCTTAATGAGGAGATCACCGCTTACGAACACTTGGTCTCTCGGTCGATATAGAGAAATATGACTTTGTGCATGTCCTTTTGTTTCGAACACTCTCCATTCAGATAAGCCTGGAATGAAGCTTCCTTCCTCTATATTTATGAAGTCTACTTTCGTTTTTAACTCGTCGTCTTCATTTGAAGAAGCAAGCCGTTTAATAAATTTCTCAGGTACTCCTTGTTCTTGAAAAAAGGTCGTGAAGAACGTCCTTGCCCACTTAAAATATTTTTCGTCCTGTTCTAAATAAGGACGGCAATTAGGGTGAGCATAGACTGGAATCGGGTTACGTTCAAGCAACCAATTTATTAGCCCAATATGGTCAGTATGATGATGGGTCAAGACTACTTGCTCAATATCCATAATCGAGTAACCGCGCTCATTTAATGCAGCATTGAATTGTTCCCATGCCCTCTCCAAACGTCTACCAGCATCAACAAGAGTCAATTTTTCCCCTTTGATTAGAAAAAGATTAACTGGACCAATGGGCCATTCCGTTGGTAACTCTATGATTTCTATATCTTCAATTTTTGTTGTTTTCATATTATGCACACCTAATTATCTCTATTCGTTCAGAGGAATTTTTTCATGATCAATTTGTGTCGGTGCTCATTTACACTCCAGGTTCCTACAACATTTCACTCTTTTAAACTTCTACCAGCTTCACCGCATTTTTTCTCGCAACTGGTCTGTCCTCAAACTCGTCTATGGCCACTTTCGCAATGTTTTCATGATGGAAATAGCTATCTCCTAAGACTGCTGCACTTCTTCTAGCTCTCTTAAAAAATAGGTGCATATCATTTTCCCATGTGAACCCTATGCCTCCATGCATTTGTATGGCATCTCCACACACCTGGATTCCCGCATTTGATGTATAGGATTTTGCGATCGAAATGGCAAGATCCGCTTCCTCGTTATCAGAATCTAAGGCCCAAGCGGCATACTCAACCGCTGCCTTTCCGCTTTCCACCTTTAAATACATGTCTGCAGCCATATGTTTCATTGCTTGGAAACTGCCAATTACTTTCCCAAACTGTGTCCGTTGTTTTGTATATTCAACCGTGTCATAGAGTGCTCGCTCTGCACAACCAACCAGTTCGGCGGAAAGCAACAATGCACCTAGCTTCCTCATTTGATCCATGAGATATTTGCCACGACCCATCCCTACCCCTTTTACGATAGCGCTTTCATCTAAGTGGTAATTTAAGAGACTGATATCATAAAGTGGATAGGTCAGATCAATAGAGTTTGCATCACGAATGACAAGGTTCGTGCTTTTTGGATTGATGACCACGAGTGTTTCTTCTTCATCTGGCGTACGACCTTTACCAAGTACTCGAACATTGGCTAAAATGACATCTGCATCCTTCGCAAATGGTACTTCCCTCAGTGTTCCATCCAAACTATAACCATGATCCGTCTTTCTGGCCTTTGCATCGATATTCACCCATGCGATCGTTAAGCTCTTTTTACCATTCTCAATTTCATTGACTAAACTTGAATGGTTGCTGCACGTTTTTAATGCTGACACCCCTACCATCGTTTCTAACAATGGGTAGGTTAATAGATGTCTCCCTGCCTCTTGCGCTACTAAAATAGCGTTCACAATTCCTTTTCCATCTTCCCCACTACCGTCTAAATCGATGATCCCTAGTAAGCCCTGATCACTTAATAACTTCTGCATATCTTGAGAAATGGTCTGGTCCTCCATAAAGCTCCGCACATGTTCGATTGTATTCTTATTCTTAAACATATCCCTTACACTTTTTCTCAGCATCTTCTCTTCATCATTAAGTCCAAAAAACATCCTCTCACCCCTACCTTGGCATGCCAAGAACTCTCTCGGCAATGATATTTTTTTGAATCTGTGAAGTTCCTGCATAAATCGTTTCGCCGCGAGAACCTAAATCAATTTCCTGTAATACTCCACGTCCTACCGTCTCTTTTCCAATATATGGACCTTCTTCACCGAGAACCTCTAAGCCTAATTTGCCCATGTTCAAATGCATCGTGGACCAAAATAATTTTTGTAAAGACGCTTCAGGTCCTAATTTCCCTTCGTTTAAAAGCTGACTGATTGTTTTCAGTCCATGATAACGGAGGATTCGGATTTCAGCGAATAGTTCCGCCAGCTTTTGACGATAGTAGCTATTTTGACTTATATTTTCACCATTCTTATTCAAAGATTTGCTGATTTGGACTAATGTATTGAATTCATTTTGAAAGCGAACCTGTCGTCCAAGAGCTAAAGTTCCTCTCTCAAAACCGAGTGTGCCCATGGCTACATTCCAGCCATTGTTCACACCACCGACCACATTTTCTTGCGGAATTGATACATGATCAAAAAAGACTTCATTAAAATCTCTATTTCCATTTATTTGAACTAAAGGGCGAACTGTGATGCCTTCGCTATTCATCGGGACAAGAAAAAGCGTGATCCCTTTATGTTTTGGAAGGTCATGATCCGTTCTAGCTAACATAAAGCACCACTCTGCATGGTGGGCGAAACTAGTCCAGACCTTCTGACCGTTGATAACCCATCTGTCTCCAACTAATTCAGCTCGTGTTTGAATTGCGGCTAAATCAGATCCAGCATTTGGTTCTGAGAATCCTTGACACCAAACCTCATCCCCTTTTAATAGAGGAGGGAGAAATCGTTGTTTTTGTTCCTCTGTACCAAATAATAATAGGGTTGGAGCAAAAAGTAATTTTCCAATAACATTAATTCCACCGGGTGCATTTAGTTTGCCAGCTTCCTCGTCATAAATAATTTCTTCCACATGCGTAAGTCCCTGGCCCCCATATTCTTTGGGCCATGATATTCCTGCATAGCCCCCCTCATATAACTTACGATCCCAATTTCGTAAAATTTTGCCCCGTTCAGCTTCATCATCCGGCCATTCAAACACTGGTGTTCCCCATCCTTCTGGAATGTTATTGATTAACCATTCTCTGGCCTGTTGCCGATATTCTTCCTGTTTTTCATTAAATGCAAGATCCATCTGTACCACCTCTTTTACTTTTTTTCTATTACTGTTTTTGATAAAATAAGGCCAAATCATGCGTATAAGATTTGATTACTCCCTCCTTTATCTTCTATTCTCAGCTCGACTAATAATGGTAGACTCCAGCTTATGTAATTCACAGTAGAAAAATTGATTTCTAGTTCGTTTTAATAATATTATAAATATTTTGACTATTCAACACATATTTGCTATCTTTTTATTAGATATTAATGTGGAACTATATTTTTGTAAGCGTATACATTTTACTGTAATTTATTTTAGATAGGAGGATTATTATGCTTCTCACTCATTTGATCGATTTTTCAAAAGAAGAGTATGGTGAATATCCCTTCTTATATTACGAGAATAAGGTATACACAAACTTCGAAGTAGAAAAGTTTGCCAAAAAAGTATCAGTCATGTTAAGAGAACATGACATCGCAGATGGAGAAAGAGTGGTTGTCAGCATTCCAAATTGCCCGGAGGTTATCTATTCTTATCAAGGCATCTTACGTTCAAGAAGCATTGTTATCCCTGTTCTACATCTCTTACATCCTAGTGAAATTCACTTCATTCTTACTGATTCAAAAGCTAAGGCAATCTTTACATCTTCTCAAGTACTCCCAAAATTCCTTGAAGCAATTAAGGGCCTTTCTTATAAACCACTTTTTATTGTGGTAGATCAAATTGACGACCCCTCCCTTCTAGTAGAGCATGATATGATCCTCCTTCATGAAACGATTGACGCTATTGATGAATCAAAGGAGTGGTTAAAGGATGCACACGAAAACGATGTTGCAGTGATTCTTTATACCTCTGGTACAACGGGTAGACCGAAAGGCGTCATGCTTACCCACAAGAATCTCTATAGCAATTCGAAAACAACCTATAATCTATCAATAGAAAAAGAGAATTCTACACGAAGAACAACATTAGGCGTATTGCCTCTAGCTCATGCTTTTGGGTTTACGGTGATGAATTCTAGTATTCTATTAGGAAATTCTGTTGTGATATTCTCAAAATTTGATGTGCAACAGCTTTTTGAAAGTATTGAAAAGCACAAAGTCTCTTCATTTGCT
Organism: Bacillus yapensis; assembly: GCF_005280205.1. Lineage (GTDB taxonomy): Bacteria > Bacillota > Bacilli > Bacillales > Cytobacillaceae > Robertmurraya > Robertmurraya yapensis. The sequence goes on from NZ_SUND01000004.1 coordinate 161,776, forward strand.
GCGGTCCCAGCCATGATTCATGCTATGGTAGCTTCGCCGCTCGCTGATACATATGATTTAACAAGCCTAGAATCAGTGGCAAGTGGCTCTGCATCCCTCCCGATAGCTCTTATACAGGCATTCAAGAAAAAATTTAATGCAGAAATTCGCGAAGGATATGGTCTATCTGAAGCAACTACCATTGTGACTACGAGTCGAGATGGAATGCCTGTCAAACATGGCTCCGTAGGCGTGCCCATTCCAGGAGTGGAAATTAGAATTATAGATGAGCACGGAAATGATCTTCCCTCTGGACAAATTGGGGAATTACTTGTAAAAGGTGATAATGTTACCCCTGGCTATTATGGGTTAGTAGAAGAAACGAGGAATACGATACGAGATGGATGGCTTTATACTGGTGACCTCGTTAGAATGGATGAAGACGGATACCTCTACATTGTTGATCGTAAAAAGGATTTAGTGATTCGAGGTGGACTTAATATTTATCCTCGAGATGTAGAAGAAGTAATCGTTAAACATGAGGCTGTCTCTGAAGTGGCGGTCGTCGGACTTCCAGATGAAAAAATGGGTGAGGAAATCGTTGCTTATGTTGTTACGAAACCTGGTTTTGATGTGACAAGTGAAGAGATTATTCTATTTAGTCAACAAAAGCTAGCGAAATACAAAACGCCAAAACAGGTATATTTTGTTCAACAGCTTCCGAGAAACGGTGTCGGGAAAATATTGAAGAAAAAACTAAGAGAAATGTATGCGGAGAATAGTTCTTTTTAGCTATCACTACCGAATGACGGAAGTACGTCTGTAAGTGAGATTAGATGATAGAGATAGTTATCCTGATGAAGACTCCCCATCTTTTAGGTGAGGAGTCTTCATCAGTAAATTTCGGCCATAGATTTTTTTGAAAAAAAAGCAACAAGTCTTTATCGTAAGAAAATAAACAGTGTAAAAATACCAGAGATGATGTTATTTTACAGGCTTACATATTTGAAAGGTATTCCCCTAATTGAACAAAGGTGTTGCTGTACCCTTGCCCAGCCCACTCTTTTGAATCATCAAAAGCTTTGATCTCTTCCATTGTAGGTGTAAAGGGAACGACAGTCATAGTTAGAGTTGTTTTTCCTTCATCTTCAGTAAGCGTAATGGTATTCAGGATTTCCATCGGCCAATTTGGAGCAAAAGGTGCACGTACCCTATTAGCTTCTTCATCAGAAAAAAAACTGGAGTAAACAATTTTCTCTGGTGTATTCATTTCACTGTACACAAATTTAATCCACATTACGTCGCCATCAGGAGAGGTTTGGCTGTAGTGAAGAACACCGCCCGGACGGAAATCTCCTCTAGAAACCTCCATTGTCCATCCTTTTGGAAGCCACCAGTTCTTGAGGTGCTCTGGTTCAGTAAGTGCTTGAAATACAAGCTTACGTGGTGCATTGAAAGTATGAGTAGTTTTGATTTGTGTTGCCATGGTCATTCCTCCAATAATTTTAGACTTCATACTCTTTAATTTCTCTCTTTTTACCAATTTATTTACGATAATTTTCTAAATGCAATTTTCTGGTCAAGGAATGCCGTGGCTCGCAAAATTGCCACACTGGAGGTCATGCCTTTTTCCCTTCCCTCCTCATTAACCTTCCCATCGGCCAATAGGTGATGACAAACACCAATATGCCAATGATTTCAAGATTGATATAATACCAAATCCCGCTTCCAAAGAATGATAGTAATGTTTCCTGTTCTGTTGGTCTTGCTAAGTAGAAGAAATTGGTGTCGAGTAGTTGATTTAAGATAAAAATCGGGACGGCGATCATATTCAAAATTAGAAAGCTTGTCATTATGGCTCTTTTCGGAACTCTGTAGTTTTCGATGAGGATAAAGTACAGCACTGATAAAGGTATAGCCGAGTGATGGAGAAAATATTCAAAGAAATGAAAATGAGGAAATTGCTGCTCCAGGTCAGGAGTAAGCATGCTTAGCATCGCTGGGATCGTACCAATAAAATATAGCAGGTTAAATGCCTTTTGATTTTTTTTAAAGAATAGGAAAAGTGCTAAATATGTACTGAAAGAACAGAGGTGAAGTGGCAAATCATCCATTTCCCATGACCCCGTAACGATTAACCATGTATGCAAGGTGAGCTCACATACTATTAAGATAGTAAATAATGTCCATTTGATGAGTGATTGATATGATTTTAGTTTGTTACTAAAAAAGATGAATCCGAAACATAGGACAAGGAACAGCAAGAACGTAACGATATGCGGTAAAGAAAAAGTTGTGAAATTCTGCATTTCCGAAGAGAAAAACATGCCATCACCTCTGAGATCAAATGGGATACTATTCTTATCATTTTATTCGCCGACTGTCGATTTAAGAAAAGCTTAAGCAAAAAAATAACCGCCTAAGATGTATCTTAGACGGTTTATAACGAAGTAACTCTTATATCCCTCTCTTATGCCTCTAAATTCGCTTTAAGAGATAATTGTCTAGGCCATTCTTTCGTAGTTTACAAGAAGGGCACTCTCCACATCCATCACCAATAATTCCGTTATAGCATGTCAGAGTTTTTTCTCGCACATATTCCAATGCATTCAGGTCGTCGGCAAGTCCCCACGTTTCAGCCTTGTCCAACCACATTAATGGTGTATGAATCACAAACTCTTTATCCATCGATAGATTGATTGAAACATTTAGTGATTTGACAAAGGCATCACGACAGTCTGGGTATCCACTAAAATCGGTTTCACATACGCCTGTGATGATGTGCTTAGCACCAACTTGACTTGCCAATATAGCTGCAAAGGATAAGAAAATTAGGTTTCTCCCTGGGACAAACGTAGAAGGCAATTCCCCGTCTTCCCCTTCTTTGATCTCGATATCGGCACGTGTTAAAGCATTTGGAGCTAATTGATTCAATAAATTCATATCTAATAGGTGATATCTAACATTTAAATCGTTGGCAATTTCTTTGGCACATTCAATTTCTAGTTTGTGTCGTTGATTGTAATTGAACGTCACAGCCTCTACTTCTTTAAACGTCTTCAGTGCCCAAAACAGACAGGTTGTGCTGTCTTGCCCTCCACTAAATACGACAATCGCTTTTTCATCTTTTAACATAAGAAAATCTCCTTTTCCAAAAGAAAAAGCAGTACCCCAAGATCGAAGTACTGCTTCCTCTTAGTTTTTTTAAAGAGGGGTGCTAGAACCTCTACCGTCGGAAATGACGGGTTTTTATTCGCATAAGATGATGATAGCATAAAAATGGATATTGAGGTATAAGAATAGGTTTTAATATTGAATTGTGAAGAATTCTTCTTTGTACAAGAGTTATCAAGCTTCATAGAAAAAGGAGAAGAATATATCCTCTCCTTAAGCTCGTGCTCTCTTTTTATAAGGGTCATCTTTGTAATCCGCTTTTCTTTTATAAACGACTACCCCAGATTCTTCTTTTCCGTTTTTAGTTGGAACAATAGCACGACCACCATTAACCGCTTCTCCAATTTTGTTTGAATGCTTTCCTTTTAATTGACGAGATCTGTTCATGCAGAATCGCCTCCGAAAATTTGGATTTTAATCAAGAATCCATGTCAGTTCGTGTTCTTATTTTAGTAGAACTCTTTAGTTTCCTATATAATACCACATACAAAGATTTCATTAAAATAACCTATATAGAAAAAAGCACAACCGCCAAAAGACGATTATGCTTCCTGTAATACACGTTCATCCATTGTTTCTTTGTTTCCTAATCCTAGTGTCGCTGCTGTTGAAGTGTGAACTTCACGCAGTAGATCAGGGTTCTTCATTAATGATTCCCCATAAGAAGGAATCATTTCTTTGATTTTTGCTTGCCAGCTGTTCATTTGATCTGGGAAGCATTTGCGAATAACTTCGAGCATGACGTGAACGGCCGTAGATGCACCAGGCGATGCACCAAGTAGTGCTGCAATTGAACCGTCATCTGCTGTAATGACTTCTGTTCCGAATTGGAGTGTGCCTTTTCCAGCAGGAGTATCCTTAATTACCTGAACTCGTTGGCCAGCTACGATTAAATCCCAGTCCTCAGATTTGGCATTTGGAATAAACTCGCGAAGTTCTTCCATCCGCTGTTCCTTGGATAATAGGACCTGCTGTATTAAGTACTTTGTCAATGGTATCTCTTTTACGCCTGCTGCAAGCATCGTTAAAAGATTATCCGGTTTGACGGAAGTAACCAAGTCTAAATTCGAGCCTGTTTTTAGGAACTTCGGTGTGAAGCCTGCAAATGGACCGAATAGCAATGATTTTTGATTATTTATAAAACGAGTGTCTAAATGTGGTACTGACATTGGCGGTGCTCCGACCTTTGCTTTCCCGTACACTTTTGCGTGATGCTGGGCGACGACGTCTGGATTGTTACATACCATAAATAGTCCACTTACAGGAAAGCCACCAATATGCTCCCCTTCTGGTATCCCAGTTTTTTGGAGTAAATGAAGGCTTCCTCCGCCTCCGCCGATGAAGACAAACTTGGCTGTATGGCGCTCGCTTATGCCCGTTTCTTCGTTCTTCACCTTCAACTCCCACAAACCTTCGGCAGTGCGGCTAATATTCTTCACACAATAGTGATAGTTAAGTTCTACATTTTGACTTTCTAAGTAGTCAAATAGCATACGTGTTAAAGCGCCAAAGTTCACGTCGGTTCCAGAATCGATTTTCGTTGCGGCAATTGGCTCGCCAGATTCACGATCGTGCATGATGAGTGGAATCCATTCTAACAGCTTGTCCGGATCGTCGGAAAATTCCATGCCTTCGAAAAGTGGATTGTTTGACAGTGCTTTAAAGCGATTTTTTAAAAAAGTGACATTATCTTCCCCTTGGACAAAGCTCATATGAGGCAATTGTCGGATAAAGTCTTCTGGATTATGTATTAGCTTACTTTTCACAAGATAAGACCAGAATTGCATCGATTCCTGGAATTGTTCATTGATATTGATTGCTTTTGAAATATCAATGGTGCCATCTGGTTTTTCGACTGTGTAATTTAGTTCACAAAGTGCGGCATGACCAGTCCCTGCATTGTTCCATTCGTTGGAGCTTTCTTCTCCTGGACTTGCGAGTTTCTCAAATACAGTAATGTTCAAGTTCGGTGCTAGTTCTTTGAGCATCGTTCCCAATGTTGCACTCATGATTCCGGCACCAATTAAGATAACGTCTGTCTTCGTTTCTCCGTTGATCATTTCTACCATCCCTATACATCTAGAATTAGCAGATCGATGTAAGCGCTCCCCTTTATGCGCCGTTACAAGCTAGTCCGAAAACTAGCTGTACATCTGGTCTGTGTCTATTACTATCTTCTATAGTTTATCAGAATTTTTTCTAGATTAAAATATTTATTTACTATTATAATAGTTCAATTACTTTCTATCTCGTTAAAAGGGATTTGTTTATCAATGAGAATGAACTAAATGATTTTTTACAATAATAATGAAAGCGATGTCTTATTTCTTCCGAAAAAAGTCTTTAAATTGCCTTATATGATAAGAATCCTTGCCACTTATGACTTCAACTTAAAAGCCCATTCAATTAACGCAAGGAAGGCTCTTGACAAAGGAATATTATTCACGTGATAATGTCTATTCGATTAGAATTATTATAACCAGCTAATCATAATAAAACATGAATGATTGGTTATCAAAATTTCTGTCGATAATGATATAAAAACTATCTAGGAGGAACTTAAAAATGTCATTAATCGGAAAAGAAGTAGTATCATTCACAGCAAATGCTTACCAAAATGGTGAATTCATCACTGTTTCGGATGAAAATTTCAAAGGAAAATGGAGCGTTGTTTGCTTCTATCCAGCAGACTTCACTTTCGTATGCCCTACTGAGCTTGAAGATTTACAAAACCAATATGCAACACTAAAGGATCTTGGAGTAGAAGTATATTCTGTTTCTACAGATACTCATTTTACTCACAAAGCTTGGCATGATCATTCAGATGCAATCGGTAAAATTGAATACATAATGATTGGTGACCCTTCTCAAAAGATCACTCGTGGATTCGACGTTCTTGATGAAGAAGAAGGTCTTGCACAACGCGGTACTTTCATCATCGATCCAGACGGTATCGTTCAAGCAATGGAAATCAATGCTGATGGAATTGGCCGTGACGCTAGCACATTAGTAAACAAAATCAAAGCTGCACAATATGTTCGTAACAATCCAGGTGAAGTTTGCCCTGCTAAATGGCAAGAAGGTGCTGCAACTCTTAAGCCAAGCCTTGATCTTGTAGGAAAGATTTAAGGAGTAGGTTCGATGTTATTAGATGCAGATATTAAAGCACAGTTAGCCCAATATCTTCAGATGATGGAGGGTGACATCTTACTTAAGGTGAGCGCAGGAGAAGATCAAGTCTCTCGTGAAATGCTTGAATTAGTAGATGAATTAGCAACGATGTCTTCTCACATTAAAGTAGAGAAGACAACTTTAGAAAGAACACCTAGCTTTAGTGTGAACCGTATCGGTGAAGATACTGGCGTTGTTTTTGCTGGTGTTCCTCTTGGTCACGAATTCACTTCCCTTGTGCTTGCCCTTCTTCAAGTAAGTGGTCGTACACCTAAAGTGGATCAAAAAGTGATTGATCAAGTGAAAAAGGTTAAAGGTGACTATCACTTCGAATCTTATATTAGCTTGAGCTGTCATAACTGTCCGGATGTTGTTCAGGCGCTTAACGTGATGAGCGTTTTAAACCCGAACATCCGCCATACGATGATTGATGGGGCTGCTTTTAAAGAAGAAGTCGATAGCAAAGAAATCATGGCTGTACCAACTGTTTTCCTAAACGGAGAATCTTTCGGTAGCGGTCGTATGTCTCTTGAAGAGATCTTAGCAAAACTAGGTACAGGTCCGGATGCTTCTGAGTTTGCTGAAAAGGATCCATTTGATGTGCTTGTAATTGGTGGAGGTCCTGCTGGTGCTAGTGCGGCTGTTTATGCAGCTCGTAAAGGTATCCGTACTGGGATTGTCGCTGAACGTTTTGGCGGTCAAATCATGGATACACTTGGCATCGAGAACTTCATCAGTGTAAAACACACTGAAGGTCCTAAGCTTGCTGCTAGTCTTGAAGAGCATGTGAAAGAGTATGATATTGATGTCATGAATCTACAACGTGCGAAGAGCCTAGAGAAGAAAGATCTTGTTGAGGTTGAGCTTGAAAATGGTGCTGTTCTTAAGAGTAAAACGGTTATCCTTTCTACTGGTGCTCGCTGGCGTAATGTTGGCGTTCCTGGTGAAGCTGAGTTCAAGAACAAAGGTGTAGCTTACTGCCCTCATTGTGATGGTCCTCTATTCGAAGGCAAACGCGTTGCTGTTATCGGTGGCGGAAACTCTGGAATTGAAGCAGCTATCGATTTGGCTGGGATTGTGAAACATGTCACAGTAATCGAATTTGCTCCTGAGTTAAAGGCAGACTCTGTTTTACAAGAGCGTCTATTCAGTCTTCCAAACGTAACCGTGATCATGAACGCGGCGACAACTGAGATCACGGGAACTGATAAAGTTAATGGTATTTCTTATCAGGATCGTGCAACTGGTGAAGTTCATCATGTGGAGCTTGAAGGTGTGTTCGTTCAAATCGGTCTTGTGCCAAACACGGACTGGTTAGGCGATACAATCGAAAAGACTCGTATGGGTGAAATCATTGTTGATAAACACGGCTCTACTAGCATCCCTGGTGTCTTTGCAGCGGGTGACTGTACGGATAGTGCTTATAAACAAATCATTATTTCGATGGGTTCAGGTGCAACTGCAGCATTGGGTGCATTTGATTACTTGATTCGAAACTAATTTTTCTACACTAAAACGCATGGATCAATCATATCCATGCGTTTTGTGTTAGGGTGAAATATTCAGTTCAGGCACTTATTTTTACGTTTCGCCTTTTTAATAAGAAACATCTACAACCGTACTATTTTCAATCAATTTTCCGTTATGAGTTAAGATTCCATGATTATTTGAATTTAATGTCACTTTAATTTCGTTTTTTCCTAGCTTCAGAGTTCCTAAATTATAATATCTTCCATATATTCGATTAACTTTCTCACCATTTATATATAAATGAGCATGTCCTTCATTATAACTTGGAAGATTAGCCCCTACCATTTTAGGGTTAAATTTAAATCTCTCTGTTTGAACTTCTAATAGCCAAGTATCAGATTGATCTTGAGTAACAAATATTTTTACGGAAGGAACATCATATCCTTCAGGTATTTCTACAAAGCCATGATCAGTATGTGATGAATTGGCAGAAAAGTGTTGTTCTCCACTTTGATATGTAAAATAAAAAAAGAAGAGTAAAAATGGGAAGAAAAAAATCAAAAAACTTCTGAGCTTTTCCATTTATTAGTCCCCCCTACGCATTCGTTTCAAGTCGTTTGATCAGAATACCGATAATAAATAGAAAGAAACCAATTACTAAAAATGCTAAGTCATATACTAAGGGGTTTTCTGCTAAGGGTTTTACACGATGCACTTGTAATATGTGATGGTTAATAATTCCTTCTACTAAATTGAACGTTCCACCACCTACAAATATACCTCCTAAAAAAATCTTCCAACTACTTCCTAACTTATTGTGCCTAGAATCCTGAAAGATCTTCACTCCGCCCCAAATTAGTAGCGCAGAAAATAAACTCGTAAATAACCCATCGGTAAAAATCTCTAGTTTTATATTAGGGCTGAGAATCATATGGTGCCATTGCAATAACTGATGAAATAAGATCCCATCGATCGCTCCGAGTAAACCTAATCCAAGAATCAATCCAGAGGTAAATAGATTTTTGTTTTCTTTTTTCAAGCAAATACACCCTCTACAAGGATTTCATAGTATCTCAATTAGTTCCCAAATAACGTATGAATTATACTAACTATTTACACAATAGTTGTTTTCTACTTGTTTAACATTACATAAGAAAACAAATAAAGGCACCTCAATGAGGAGCCCTTCAAAAGAATTGAAATGTTATGGGTGAAAGAGTTATCCAAAATATATCCAGCCTACCGTATATGTGTGAATTGGGCTTCCGATTGTATAAGGGCTATACATTAATTTTGTATTAATTTGGTTCTTTTCAGGCAGTACACTAGTTCCATGATTTCAATTGTTGATAAGGTAGTTCTTTCACTACTCTCCCTTTTCTCCCGGTTGTAGTATTTGCACAACTTAAAGAGTTTAGGATTGCCTCTTCCGTTGCCTCAGCTGCAGCAGTAAAAAGAAAATTCATGACAGGGTTGTCTTCTCTTAACTGAATGAATGACTCCTTGTGATCTTCTGAGAAATGTAGAATCGTCTGGGCTGTTGAAAAAGCAATGACAATATCTCCACTGCCGTGACTCATGTGACTACCCGTTCTCCCTAAACCAATCCCACATCTTTTGGCCATTCTTTGTAGCTGCCGTTCATTGAGTGGAGCATCCGTAGCGAGAACGATTATGATGGAACCATCTGTTTGCGAATCCGTAATTTCGGGTTCCGCCGTTTTCGTTTGAATAAAACGATTATAAGTTTCCAATTCCTCTGTTTTACCAAAATTACTTAATACTAGACAACCAACTGTGTAGCTTTCCTCCGCTCCATCAATTTGTACGATTCTTGAAGAACAACCAATTCCACCTTTATAACCGAAACAAACCATTCCAGTACCTGCACCTACTGCCCCTTCCTCAGCTTTCTCAGTTGAAGCTTTCTGAATTGCCTCTTTCGCATGCTCAGGCTTGACCGGCATCAAGCGAATCGAATTTAAATAACTATCATTACATTCTCCTACGACGATATTTACGGTACCAGTTGTTTCGCCTATTTCAGGACTTTGTTCTAGCAAGTACTCTAGCGTACCTTGTGTTACAGCTGGTACTCCAAAAGTATTCGTCAACATGATTGGTGACTCCAATTGTCCTAATTCGTTCACTTGAACGAGCCCTGTCGTTTTTCCAAAGCCATTAAAGACATAACTTGTTGCAACTACCTTCTCTCGAAAGATATTCCCTCCATGTGGGAGAATGGCTGTTACACCTGTACAAGCCCATTCGTTTTTATCTTCAGTAAGTGGATAATGAAGAGTGACATGACCGACACGGACTCCTTTTACATCAGTTATGCAATTGTTCGCACCAGTTGGTAGTTGTCCGACATTTAAGCCTAATTCTCTTATTTTCTTTCTAGACATTGGAAATCACCTCTCAGATATGTTTGCTCTTAAACTTGTATCGGTTAGTTTTAAAACTACCTATTTAATTTTAACGATTATTTTCCCTTTTGCCCTACCTGTTTCCGCATATTCCATCGCTTTTTGAGCATCTTCAAAAAGAAAAACTCTATCTATTACGGGCTTAATTTTACCGGCCTCTATAAAGTTTGCTATCGTACTTAATTGCTCTCCACTTGGTTTCATGAACAAAAATGAATATTGAACATTGTGCTTTTTTTCAAGTGCAGTAAGTTTACTACTTGCTAGAGAAAACAACATCTGTTTTAAAAATCCTGAACCATATTCTTTAGCAAAACGAGCATTGGGCAGACCAGATACAGAAACTATTTTTCCACCATCTCTTAAAACCTCGAAAGATCTTTCTAGGTTCTTTCCCCCGAGTGTATCAAATACTGCATCATAATTTCTCAATTTATCTTCAAAGTTTTCAACTTTATAATTAATAATTTCATCTGCTCCAAGAGATTCTACTAATTTTGTCCCAGCTTCACTTGTTGTTGTTGCTACGGTTGCCCCCATTAATTTTGCCAGTTGAATTGCGAAGGTACCAACACCACCGGCTCCTGCTTGAATGAAAATTTTTTGACCTTTTTTTAATCGAATGATGTCATGAAATGTTTGATAGGAAGTTAATCCCACCAAAGGGATAGATGCCGCTTCCTCAAAGCTTAAATTGTTCGGTTTCAAAGCAATGTCATCTTCATGAATGGCGATGTTTTCTGAAAAAGTACCGATCTTATTCTTACGTGGACGGCCATATATTTCATCACCAACTTTGAAACGAGTCACTTTTGAACCTACCTTAACAATCACTCCAGAAAAATCATTTCCAAGGATCAGAGGCATTTTATAATTAAGAAGCATTTTCACTTTGCCATCGCGTATTTTAAAATCAATCGGGTTTATACTTGCTGCATGAATTTCTGCAAGTACCTCATATTCATCAATTTTAGGTGTTGGGATTTCTGTCATACGCATTGGGAATTTCCCGTAGCGCTCTATAATCATTGCTTTCATTCCTTATTCCTCCGAATTTAATTCTATTTTTTCAATAAAAGTCCTTCATAAATTTTTCAATATCTAACACAAGAGTCTTTAACAGCTCAAACTTTGTACGAACATTTATATAGTAAAAGTTTTTCGTTCCTTCTTTACGCATCAATATAACCCCTGCTTCTCGCAATATTTTAAGATGATGTGATACAGCCGGTCTGGAAAGATGTGTTTGTTCAGTGATTTCACCAACTCGTAATCCTGTTTGACAATCTGTTCCCATTAAAACTAACAAGATTGATTGACGGGTTTCATCACCAATCGCCAAAAGTACTTTTTGAGCATTTAAAAAATCTTCTTTGATCATATTTAAGTGTTCCTGTTTATTCATAATCCATAACCTCCCGCAATTAGTTGATTCGTTTAAGTTGATGAACCAAAGGGCTGAATACTAGAATATACGATGATTGTATACGCCGCAATATTGAGAAAGAAAATCGAGACCAATCAGTTATTAGAAATGATTACATCTCTCAATTTTTTAGAAATACTACCCAAAATATAAAAAGCGACGCTCCTTTAAGCATCGCTGAGTATTCAGATCTGTTTATTTTCTGATTGCTTTGACAAATAAAAGATTACTGTAAAATGGGTATTTTCATGGATGAAATTATGGTTTTACAGCATCGACTATCAATGATGGAAACACTAGTTTTTCTCCTTGATTTCGAGGATCATACTTTTTGGAACGAAAAATGACTCCATCTACTCCATCCCATTCGTTTTGATAAAATATCCCATCTTCATTACAATACTCTAACAACTTAACCTCAAATCCAGCCGTTTCAAACAATTGCGTCAACAACTTATAATTATAAACTATTTTATGACTAGAAGCTGGATGCTCAATAGGTCCCGGTCCACCTACCTTAATGATCTTTTGGTAATCTTCATCAGGAAAATAACCATCTGGTACGGCACAACGAATATAGCCTGAAGGTTTTAGAAATTCGTAACAGATTTTTGCTGCCTTTAAACCTTCTTCATATGTAAGGTGCTCCCATACGTGTTCTGCCAAAATAGCTGTAATCGAATGTTTATTAAACCTCTTCTGCCACGTATTTTCTTCTAATAGGTTTAATTCGTCTTCCTGAGTATGTATCCATCCAGGATTATTCACATATTCGCCTGCGCCGATAACCAACTTGATTTCATCATTTATAAATTCTTTCATAAAAGACAGCGCTCCCTCGAATATTTTTAATAACCCATAACGTAAAAAGCCTCCTATATAATAGAAGGCTGCTTATGACATCCATGCATCCAGTGCTGTTTTAACACTTGAAAATGTGATTAAGGAAGAAAAATCGGTTCCAATCTGAACCATTTTTTGAGCCAACTCAGGTCTAAGTCCAGTTAAAATCATTTGGATTCCTAATAGTTTTAACACTTCATTCATACGAAATACGAAGGTGGTGACTTCTGTGTCCACTGTATAGATCCCAGAACAGTCCAAAATAAGGGTAGTAACATCCATACCTCCGATTTTTGGTACCGTATATTCAAGTAAATGTTCTGTGCGGTCAAGGTCGATAGAGCCGATTAAAGGAAGAACGGCTACTCCGTTTCGTAATGGAACCACAGGTGAAGCAAGTTCAAGTAATTCTTTTTTAATCCGATTGTGTTTGTCGCTATTATAGCGGTCATAGGCAATAATGGAATCTGCTAAGCTAATATCTAGTACATAATTAAATCGTCCAATTATAAAGAAACATTCCTTTATTGAAAGGTTCATCTCTTCCATTATCTCCATGAGCTTCTTTTGGAAAAAGAGTCTGAACGCTGGATACGGCGCGACCAAACTTGACACTTTATCGAGCATAAAGGTCGCTTCTTCAACATATATCTTATGCCATTCGCTAAATTCTTTCGAAACCATTTCTTCTGTCTCAATCTCCATGGCTTTTCCAAGGAAAGATACAAACTCCGTCTGGTACTTCAGGTTTCTGTCTATGACTGCTTGAGGAACCTCGAAAGGCAATGCATTCAGGCTGTAATCAAGTAGTTGTCTAGCGATGTTTTCTGCATTATGTATTAAGGATTTACTGAACTCAGTTTTGTTTGTCATCGTTTCCTCCTTAACCCTAGAATTTTCTATATATGTATTATTATAATATTGCTGCGTAAAAAAATCGCAGTTCTTTTAACAAAACTATCCAATTTATAATTAATAGATATTAAGCCATTTCATCTAAAGTGTATAATCTCACTATATTATTCGTATCCTCTTCTTCATATTCACTTATAAATTCCATTCGCGAGTTTTCAAGAATTCTTACGGAAGGCATGTTGTTCTTTTCAACAATAGCGTTGACCCTATCTACAGCTAAACTATCCCTCAATTGGAGCATTGAAACACCTAATTAAAATGAGTTTATTTTATACTATTACAAATGAACATGGACGCATCTTGGTTCATAAAGATACGATTTCCGTAATGGAATGTCTTTATATCCGTTGATTTGAATCCAACCTCGGATAATCTATCCTTTAGTTCTTCATGTAAAAAACCGTTATGTACTTTCGGATGACTGACTTTATCATTTTTGTCAAAATCAATAATAATGAGCTTGCCACCATCATTTAAAATATTGAACAATTCCTGTAGAATTTTTGTAGTTTCGGGAATATGAAGAAGGACTAGCGACATCAAAACGATATCTGCCTTAAGTTCAGGCGTTTCTTGTGAAAAATCTGAATGGAGCACTTTTACGTTAGTAAGTCCTCTTTGTGAAATTTTAGCTTCAGCAACTTTCAACATTTGTTCAGATGAATCCACCAATAGAATGGATTCTAGTAAATCTGATAACTCTAAGCTCACTAAACCAGTACCACTGCCATAGTCGATTAAAGATTTTGATTTACTATTTTCTAATTCTGGTCTTACTTCCTGAACGATTACTTTCGCTATTTCCATTCTTTCTGCTGTATCATATCTTTTTGCCAACTCTTCAAAAACATTGTTCTCCATAATTCACTTCCTGTTTTTAATTAATGTCATTTTGAACATTATAACAAAGTTAACATTTTAAGGCATACTTTCCTCAACTTACATAAGAAAAACGTCCCTATCTCAAATAGGAACGTAAATGACATCTCTACTATATGATGATATCTATTGCCTTCAAACGATTTTTTTCACTCTAAAATTCCCAAATTATTCATTAACCAGTATTTCTATAACTTTCTTAGCTTTTTTAACAGCTTCTGACTCCTTGGGCTCCCATACGCAGGTAGTAAGTGCTTTCCATAGAGCCCATCCCCTTGCTCTGTCTTCTGTATCTTTATCTAATCCAATTGTGTTCAAAAAAATATCTCTACTTTTATCCTCAAAAAATGTCCAAGCCATGGCAAGATCTGCCGCTGGGTCCCCTACTGCCATAACTCCAAAGTCAATGACTGCTGATAATCTACCATTCGTTACAAGAAGATTGCCAGGAGCAACATCCCCGTGTATCCAGACAGGTTCATTCATCCACTTAGTTGATAATGCTCTATCCCAAATTTTAAGACACTTTTCCCGGTCTACTAAATTCCCTAGAGTATCAAGAGAAGATAAAGCCCATTCATTGAATTTAAATTCGGTTAATGGACACCCTCGATAATAATTATGGATACCCCCAAAAGGACCTTCACTCGCATCGATAGACTGTAACTCTACTAAAAATTCTCCTAATTCTCTTGCAAATTGATTTATATCAACTATATTTTCATGAGTCACTGTCTCACCCTCTAGCCATTTGTAAATGGACCAAGGGTATGGATAATCCTTATTAGGTTTACCTTTGGCAAGTGGTTTAGAAATGGGTAGCGAAAGATGCTTGGATAACACTGGTAGCCATCTATGTTCTTTTTCAACTTGAGAGACATACCCATCACCACTTGGCAATCTTACACTCATATATTCCCCTAAATGAAAAGTTCTGTTGTCGTGACCGCCATTTTCAACTGGCTTTATTTCTAAATTGGACCATTCTGGAAATTGTTCTTTCATTAAACTTTGAACTAAATCAACGTTGATATTTACCATGTCTTTGATTACCCCCTTAGGACAGTTTGGAATTAGATTTAAAGCTTCTGATAAATTTTTTAAATTTTCTGTTTTATTTTATCATACTTTTCCATTAACCTGTTTCGTTTTTTCCATACCAAAAAGGCGTTGAACACTATAGTGATCAACGCCTCATTTTGTTACCTAGTATGCTTATCAAAAATCCAATCGAAATCCGCGCTAGTAATTAACCTTATAATATTTCGATATATCCTTCTGTTCCATTAACACGGATTCGCTGCCCATCTTGTATCAATTTGGTTGCATTTTCTACTCCGACAACAGCTGGCAGACCATATTCCCGTGCGATAACCGCACCGTGGGTCATTAGCCCACCGACTTCAGTGACAAGACCTTTTACGGAAACAAATAATGGTGTCCAACTTGGGTCCGTGAAGGCAGTTACTAAAATATCTCCATCTTCAAAATTAGCATCTTCCATATTTAAAATAACACGAGCACGTCCTTCGATTACACCGGTAGAAACGGCTAGTCCTGCTAATGCTTCAGCTGGAAGATTTTCTCGTTCATACTTACCGAAGAGCCTTTCACCTTCAGAAGTTAGTACACGTGGCGGAGTCAGTTTTTCATATCCTTTGTAATCGTCTTTTCGTTTGGTGATAATCGCGTAATCCAACTCATTTGTTTGTACAACATCACGAAGTTCTTCGAAAGTAAGATAGTAGATATCTTCTTTTTCAAGTAAAACACCCGCATGTACCAGTCGTTCAGCTTCTTTCAGCAATGCCTGCTTATAAACAAAGTAGCGATTAATGTAGCCGTACTTTGGATATTCACGATACCCGATGAAATTCCTGATACGATCGATCATGCGTTTTGTCTCATTTGCCTTTTCTTCACCATCCGGCAATTGTTTCAATCGATCTAATAATTCCTGTTCTTTTTTCAACGCCTCCTGTTTGCCTTGTTCAAATTTCAACTTACCGGCACCATGCTCAAAGTTTTTAATATTACTAAGAATCATCGGGACAAGCGTAATTGGTTTTTCGCTCCAACGAGTTTTCGTAATATCGATCTCTCCGCTGCAACGCATTCCATATTTATTAAGAAAAGCAATTATTGCGTCATGAGCCTCCTGTCCGCCATGAAGCTTAACTATTTTCTCCAAAAAGTTTTCATCTTTTACATTTTGTAAATACTCAATGACTTGTTGATAAGGACGAATCACATCTGCTACATCCATTAATGCTAGACCCATTTCCGACGTAATATTGTTCGGTACAGATTGTGAAAGAATATCTGCTGCATTTGTTTCACCTAACCACTCATTCATTTTTTCATTGATCCAATGTGTAGCATTTATAGCAGTCATAAATACAGCTGTACTTTGTGGATCAAATAGAATCTTTCTTAATTCCTGAATATCTTCAAGGATAATATCAAATAAATCGGTTCCTGATTTTGATTGAATGTTTTGTTTTAGCTCTTCTATCGAAGTTTGGCTTTTCTTAATCAAATCAGAAACGATTGTTGGATTGTTTTCGATTTGTGTCGCACATCTGTGTTATTAATGTTAGCACTCGGTGCTTTTTGAGCAACTGGTTTCGTTTCTATAAAATCTCGTTCGATGATGGCCATGAGGGCATCCTTCATAAGAGGATCGTGTTGTCCCATATTATTTACTAATATATTTCTAGTGATAGGTGAAGCCAACATCGGTGTAACATCCACAAACAACCATCCACCCGCTTTACGCATAGGTGCAGGAGTGATTAATAGGTGAAAAGCCAGTCCCAATGGTTTTATCGGATCGGTCATCATTTGTTGATGTCCAACTGATACATAGACATGATTTTCCTCGTCGTTCGCTTCAGGAATCGGAAAAAGAGTAGTGATCGGACGACTCTGGACAATGTAAAATGTATTGTCTACTAGACACCATTCGATATCCTGCGGACTACCAAAATAGGCCTCAATCTGTCTTCCTAATCGCGCTAATTGTAAAATTTGTTCGGCGGACAGTGTTTGTGACTGTTGCTGTTCGGAATCTAGTGCCCGAGTCTCTGTACCGCCTTCTTTTCGTCCATAGATAGCCAATTTTTTCGTCGCGATCATCTTATCGACAATGGTATCTTCCTTGACTTTGTAATTATCGGCAGAAACTAAGCCTGAGACCAACGCTTCTCCAAGTCCAAAACTAGCATCGATTGAAAGTACTTTTCGGTTAGAGGTAATCGGATCAGCCGTAAATAAAATTCCGGATGCTTGTGGGAAAACCATTTTTTGAACAATAACAGATAGGTAAACTTGACTGTGGTTAAACGCGTTCTGTATACGGTAAATGACGGCACGCTCTGTAAAAAGAGAAGCCCAACATTTTTTTAGATGGTGTAGGATCGCGTCAACGCCAAGAATATTTAAATAAGTGTCTTGTTGGCCCGCAAAAGAAGCATGAGGTAAGTCTTCAGCCGTTGCACTAGACCGGACGGCATAAGCATGTTCCTCGCCAAACTGAGTAAGATAGTAAGTTACTTCTTTTTCCACATCCACAGGAATGGTGACTTCCATTAGGATTTGACGTATCTTACTGCTTATTTCGCCAATCTGTTCTCTGTCTTCCGTTTTTAAAGATTCGAGTTGATTTAATAAAGCATGATACATTTCGTTTTGTTCGATTGCTTTTTGAAAACCGACTGTTGTTACACAAAATCCTTCAGGTACGTGTATTCCTTCGATTTTTGACAATTCACCTAGATTTAAACCTTTTCCGCCAACGAGCCCAAGCTGCGTTTTATCCATTTCTTCAAATCCAATAACCAAAGAACCCATTCCACATCGCTCCTATCCCTTTATGCTCTATTGATTCTAACAGCAGTAAATGTGAATAAACAGTCTATAATGCGTATTTCTCATGTGCTATAATTAAAGTAGGAAGTGTACTTATAAGATTCATCTTGACGTTTTTCACCCCTCATTATGATGTCTATTCTGTCCAGATTTCCCAACAAAAAAGCACTAACCCATATTGGATTAATGCTCTTAGTTCAATAGAAACCCTTGAAATGAAACGAAAATAGCAAACAGACAAACGGCTATAGATAAAATACCAAATCCTCTTCGTCCTTTTTTGAATTCTTCTATCCCTATTATCAATATAAATAACCCCATAAAAAAAGTCATAACTGGTTGAAACTCAAAATTCTTCGTAATCAATCCATAACTTGCTAAAGACAAAGTAATGACACCAAAAATGATTTTCAAAGGTTTGAACATATGAACCCCCTACTTTACGATAATTTAATAGACTCTTACATACTAGGATTCTTTTTAGCGTTAATTTTCACAAAACCCAATATCAATAATGCAGCAAGAATCTTGACGATTATATTCGCTAGTATGGAGTTATCAACTGTTGTACCTAATAAAATGCTACCTGGTATCAAAAGTAGAAGAAAACTAAATATAAATTTCATCTTTTTCCCTCACTGATCAATCTTTTTGTTTTCAGTACACCTAAATCTATGGAAGTCTCTATATACCCGACGATCTGATCAAAGGTAAAGACATGAAGTGGTTCATCTAAAGCTTCCTTATCATACTCCAAATCCTCTAATGCGAACCGAGTGAAATTTTCAACATCCTTGGACTTAACCTCTTCTAAATCTAACACTTTCGAAAAGTTACTTAGTATATTTCTAAATTCATCTGAAAACCCATAGTACTCTAATAATTTTCCATTGAGTAATCGAAAATCTTGATGATATAGCTTATATAAGCCTTCGTCAGCATCCATTCTGTTTCTTAACCAAGAAAGATTAAACCCTCTTAGCCAAATATCATCGGCTATTAAATGAGTATAGTAGCCTAAAAGATAAGGATGTTCTTCATCCGAATCATATTTATGTAAAAAAACATTATAATCAACACTTCTTGTATAATCCTCTACTTCACCTATAAAAAAATGAGATGCATTTTTCTCTTCAAATGAAAAGACAGCATCAGGAGCTATGCTTCCGAGTAAAAATGATGTCTTATCTTCTATTGATAAAGCATCTGCTATTTTCTTTCCGATAATTAAATGCATGATTCTTGAACCCAAAATCCCAACCCCCTCTTTCAATATTTTAACAGAATTTTCTATTTCATGCAGAACTTTGTAAATGAAAAGAGCGCAAATCAACTTACTGATTTGTGCTCTTTATAACTTTATTTGGACCGACTATGGAAATCTTCCTCAATTCCCTTCTTCCAGTTGCGATCAATCTTACTCTCTTTACGAAAATTCGTAACGGCTTCATTCAGAACTTCATAGTTTAGCTGAGTTCCTTTTTCATCGGCATGATAATCAACTGCATAATCTTCACTAATACCGAAATGAGCCGCGGTTGTTACAGCATCAATATTCGCTCCGAGAAAAATAAACTGCCAGCCATCCTTCTCTTTATGGTGCTCAATCATCTTTTTGATTTTCGTTGCATTGTATTCCTTACTGGAATTCTCCATACCATCAGTGGTGATGACAAAAAGTACTTTTTCAGCACGTTCTTCCTCTTTCGTTTTCTTCTGGACGTTGGCGATTTTTTGAATCGAAAATCCAATAGCATCGAACAACGCTGTTGTACCTGATACCTCATAGTCTTCTTCCGCTATTGGAGAAATGCCTTTGATGTTGATACGGTCATGCAATAATTCATAATCGTGGTTGAAGATAACCGTGGTTACAACAGCTTCCCCTTCAGCTCCTTGCTGTTTTTTTAGCATGGAATTATAACCACCTATGGTATCGCCCTCAAGGCCCGCCATCGAACCACTCTTGTCTAAAATAAATACTAATTCTGTTAAATCTTTCTTCATCTCTAATGTCCTCCATTCGTATGTTTATGAACTAAGGATAGCAAGATGAAGATTTGGATTGGTCGCTTTGAAAGCGACATTTTTTTATGCGCCTAACAACGGTTGGTCAAAGGAGAATAAGGCTTCGTTAATTTGATGGATGTTGTAGCTTCGCTCTTTAATAAAATATTCGATGATTACGTCAAATTTGCTACTACGTGAAAGTGTGTAGCCCGCTGTAGACAGTAAATCATTGGTTTCGCTAACGTCCAGTTCTAGGGCAATCGCAAATGCAATAACTGTCTTCTTTTTGGGCATATAATCGTCATCAGATCTAATTTTAGAAAAGAGCCTACGATCAATGTTCGCGCGTTTATATGTCTCGACATCCGTCATGTTCTTTTCATCAATCAATCGAAGTAACCGTTGGGAAAAAGTTTCCTCTAAATCTTCCATGATGTCTACTAAGCTGTACTTACTTTCAGATGGAGCTTCATTAAAGACTATCTGTTCTTCCCGAAGGCGATGGAAGTGAATTTCTAATTCTTCCACATAGTTTTCATCGATATATTCATTGATGGAAGCAAAAAGCTGTTTACTAAGGCCAAACGATTTTTTATCAAAAACAACGAGATAGACCTTCATATCCGAACTCATAAGGAACTGGCTAATGGTTGAAACAGCAATTTGCAAGGCATCTTCCTTCGGATAACCGTATATCCCAGTTGAGATGAGTGGAAATGCGACTGATTCACATTCATTCTTTTTTGCAAGCTCTAGTGAATTGATGTAGGAAGCCTTAAGTAGATCGGCTTCGTGTTGAGTTCCTCCGTTCCAAACGGGACCGGAAGTATGAATGATGTATTTCGCCGGAAGCTTAAATCCTTCTGTGATTACTGCATCTCCTACTGGACAATGACCAATTGCATCACAGGCTTTTTGAAGTTTCTCTCTTCCTGCTGCTTGAAAAATTGCTCCACAAACACCACCGCCCATTTTCAATTGGGTATTCGCTGCGTTCACGATTGCATCTACCTGCATTTTCGTTATATCATTCCGGACAATTTCGAGTGGCATAAGGATGCTCCTGTCGTTTTTCTTTTATGATAAACGAAAAACGAATGATAGAACACTGAATTGAATCTCATACATAAAGTTTAAGTTTTCTTTAAACTAGTTAAACTAATAAAATACAATATATTGAGTTGGTATAATTAACCATTCTTCATCGTAAATATGGTAAAATAGGGGGTGAGGAGATGATTCATTTGTTACCAGAACAGATTGAAAAAATTGCTGAAGAAGCTAGCAAAAATTTTGATCCGAAAGTTAATCATTTAATTCAAAGGATAGTCGAATCTGATGGTTCTATTACTTTTCCGTCCGAAGAATTAATTTTCAAAGTGGTAATAGATTTGTTAAAAAAACATACCCAAGTATTTACTCTGGATGGTTTAGAGCTTCAGAATAAAGAGGCAATTAGTACCTTTTTATGTGTCCTGGACAATATTCTTATTGCCGACCAGATAAAAAAAGCCCATGAACTAGTAAAACAAGAATTCCCGAATAGCAGACTTAAATTAGAGCTTCGTCCTGATCCGGAAAATGGTGAAGATGTCCTGTATTTTCTTATTCAATCCCTATCTGACCTTGACAAAGATATTGAATCTCTAAACTCAATATACGATGAAATTACTTTGAGTGAAAGATTTATTGTAAATCTTGATTTTTCATTATGATATTTGATTTTAATGAGTATATCTATCAAGCGGAAGAATGGGTTAAAAGGAATGAAGAAGCTTATAAACGCTCTGCAGTAAGTCGTGCTTATTATGGGGCATTTATCCTTACGAGAAAATATCTTAAATCTACCGGTAACCTACCGAAAAAATTTAACGGTAATTCTCATGAAGAAATTTGGAATGCATTGTCAAAGTTAGGTCCTAAGGAAAAAATCATTGCAAACATAGGAAAATCTCTTAAGAATATGAGAAAGCAAGCTGACTATCAAGAAATTATACATGAAAATCTTTCACCTTGGTCTCAACTTGCTGTCTATCAAGCAAGATCAATCGTTACGCGTTTAACTGCTTTAGATAAATAGTATTTTCTGAACAGTTTACTTTCACCTGTGTTTTATTTTGGTCTGTACCTATTTCAGACTATGCCTTCTCAAATGACAAACCACTGCTGGAAACCTATCGTTCTCCTTCTTCATTTTGCGAAAAAATACAACCTGCTTCCCTTTTACAATCACATATTCTAGTAGATACTGATGGCAATCTATATATATATGGGTTAAGGAACAAAAAGGACAGATCTGTTTAGAAATTTTTTTGTCTCATAAGTTTTCTAGGAGTTTATAATAGATACAATTCGTTTTCAAGAAAGGAAAATAGGAATATGAATCAGTTTCAACTCATTTGTTCGCTCCCAACCTATACGACTGTTGATTCAGCCATTCGACTTCCGATATGTGGAAATTATGATTATTGGACTGCACTAATTCAATATTTTTTACCAAAGGCAGATACAATTGAAATTCATTGTTGGAATGATGAAATAGAGACTATAAAAGATGTTGAAGTTCTATTTGAGGAAAAAAAATATGAGGAGAACTTAACGATTTTCAGAGGAGAAAACGATTCTGTTCTTACGGATTATCTCTTGAAGGAACACCTGAATCGTTTTGGAGAGTTCAAATGGTTTACGCTTAATTTGTATTTGAATATAGCTTCTGTGTTTCATTCAGGTCACTGGAGCACCGAATTATATGTCCCTAATGCAACTGAAGGAGATATCTCATTTATCAAAAGTGTCATGCCTGCTGAAGCTATATTTGACCTATATTAGCCTGACCCCAATTGATTGGAAGTCAGGCTATTCTCATCTATTTCGTTAATGTCTTATTAAAAGCGTTCGCCAGTCCTTTACCCGCTTTTTCAAGAGCATCTTTCCCAAAGTCAATCACTTGGGACATGCTGACAAATCCATGAATCGTTCCGTCAAAACGAATGCATTCCACTTCAACACCCGCTTCTTTTAACTTTTCAGCATAGGCTTCCCCTTCATCACGTAATGGATCATATTCAGCAGTGATAACAATGGCCGGTGGAAGTCCTGTAAGATCTTCAAAAAACATAGGTGTCACCAGTGGACTTTGTTTCTCTTCTTTATTGTTTAAATAGCAATTCATAAACCAATCCATCAACCCTGACGTGAGAAAATATCCTTCTCCATTTTCCACACTGGAAACCGTTGGCGTATCCACACCTGCTGCAGTACTTGGGTAAAATAACACTTGATAACACAGGGCTGGACCATTATCCTGTTTCGCGAGATTCGTCACAACTGCTGATAAGGTCGCTCCAGCACTATCGCCTCCTATAGCGATTCGTGCAGGGTCAATTTGAAATTCTTCTGCATGATCATGAACATATTGAACAGAAGCGTAGGCATCCTCGACTGCGGCCGGAAATTTATGCTCAGGCGCAAGTCGATAATCAACAGAAATCGTCACACAGTTCGCATGGTTCGTTAAAGCGCGGCAGACACTATCATGGGAATCAAGATCCCCGATTACCCATCCTCCTCCATGGAAATAGACAAGTCCAGGATGGCTTGATTGTAATTCCTTTGGATAATAGACGCGTACTGGAAGGTCCCCGGCAGGACCAGGAATCGTACGGTTTTCTACTTTGCCGACTGGTTCGGCATCTTGATTTCTTGGTAATGATTGTGAGGCCCTAAGTTGTTCAGCGGTTAACGTTTCAAGAGGTGGCAATTCTACAGCGTTGATTTGATCCAATACAAATTTTGATTTTGGCTCAAGTGGCATTCTCATCGCCTTCCTTTTTCGTGGAATTTTCTAAAAATAAATACGAGACCGACCTTTTCTCCCCCCTTTAAAAAGAACGGAGCCTACTAATAAATCTCCAAGTAAGCTCCAGTTCTCCGTGAAAGTATGTACTTGCTATTAAAATACGACTTTATGAAAGCGTTGTCAATTATAATGATATTCGTCTTAACCTCGATTATATGACTTGTATTTTCTTGGCGATATAATACAATTTAATCAAGTCAAAATACAAGAGTGATTCAATTGAATACAAAACGACAATTCGTTTATTTTATAGCAGTAGTCCTTGTAATTATTTTAGGACTGGCGTCTAGGAAATACAGCAATTTCCTCCCCACATTTCTAGCCGAAAATGCAGGCGACACACTTTGGGCGATGATGGTCTATTTCGGCTTCCGCTTACTTTTTGTAGGTAAAAGAATTCTTACAGCTGTGTCTCTAAGCTTTTTATTCAGTTTCGGTATCGAATTCAGTCAACTCTATCAGGCAGACTGGATTAATCAACTTCGAGCAACCATTCTTGGAGCATTGATACTAGGCAAAGGATTTCTACTTGTCGATTTGATTCGCTATACCGTGGGAATTGTGCTTGCTGCATTTTTAGATAAACTCTCCTTAAAGTACAATAACTAAACACGGTCCTCTAAATATCAAAAGACCTGCCTCTATGTATATGAGACAGGTCTTAAGAAATTCTTAGAAACTACTATTCCGAATCACTAAATCCGTTGCGATGTAAATTTTTTTGGAGATTTTTCGACCCGACAATCTTTCGAGCAATGTATCAACTGCTGTCTCTCCCATGACTTCTGTATACACCTTAACCGTAGACAACGGCGGAAAGACGTATTTAGACACACTAAGGTCATCAACTCCAATAACGCTTACTCTTTCCGGTACTGCGATTCCCTCTTCATGTAGCGCTCGTAATGCGCCGATTGCCAATAAATCGTTGGCTGCAAAAAAAGCAGTTGGCAGACTCTCTCCTAATTCTTTGATCGCCTTTTTCATTAAGCTAAAGCCATCATCAACGGAAAAGGAACCGATATGGAGATGTCTTTCATCATACATTCCAGCATCGATCATATATGCTTTATACGTTTTCTCGCGCATATCCTCGATTGTCGCTGTTTGGTCCTTAAAGGTTTCTCGACCACCGAGGTAACCGATCCTTTTATGGCCATTCTTCACAAAATGATGTAAAACGTTTTTCGTTACTTTTTCAAAATCAATGATGATTGCATCAAATCGATCCTCATCAGGATTGGAGTCGACAAAAACAACATGGCTTGTAATCGAAGTCAATTCTTCGACCTGTTGATGGCTGAACTTCCCAACCGCAATGATACCCTGTAAGTCCTCCGATTTAATCGCTTCAATATTATTATAGTAATTCAATACCTGAACATCCTGTTGCTCACAACGCTGTTCGATCCCTAAACGAATCGACATATAATACAGGTCGTTTAACTCTTCTTTTTCCGTATACCAATGAATAATCCCAATTTTCGTGGTAGCTGTTTTCTTTAATGATTTCTTCTTATAAGACAATTCTTCTGCGATTTCAAAAATTCTTTTTCGCGTATCATCTGACACGGATAGACTGGAATCATAGTTTAAAACCCGTGATACGGTTGCAATTGAGACACCGGCTTTTTCTGCGATATCTTTAATGGTAGCCATTTCTGTCTCCTTTCGATTAAATTACACCAAATCTATATTTCGTTATTGCGTTATATTGTTTTTCTTTTTCAAGAACAATCGTAGGAAAATGAGGGTGATGAATCGCATCCGGAAGACCTTGTGTTTCCAGACAAATTCCGAGATACGGTTGAGCTTGTACCCCTCTAATTTTGAAATCACCTTGTAATTGATTACTCGTATAAATAACCACGCCAGGCTGATTCGTTTCAACGATTAACATTCTACCTGATTCTTGGTCTTCTAGTAAAATTTCTTGATCCTGGTTAGCGTCTAATACGAATGGGTGATCATAGCCTTTTCCCGCTAAAAGATTTTGCGGATACTCTGTACGCGTGCCTTCTCGGATTTTTTGCCCATTTTGAAAATCGAATGGTGTACCAGCAACATCCGCTAAGTCACCAGTTGGAAGTAGTTGTTCATTTATTGGTAAAAACTTTTCGCACTTTAACGTTAAGGTATGGTCTAATATATCTCGTTTAATGTCACCAGAAAGATTGAAGTACGAATGGTTCGTACAATTTAAGATGGTTTTCTTATCTGAAAGACCAGTTATGTGTATCGTGAATTCATTTTCGTTATTTAGTAAATATTTTACCGACATCTTCAAAGTGCCTGGATAGCCACCTTCACCATCTTGGCTAACATAGGTAAATTCGACACCCTTTGTGTCCTGCTCTTCAATAATGGCCGCATCCCATATAACTCGATTGAATCCATGGAACCCTCCATGCAAATGATTGCTATTTTCATTCTGTTCGAGGGTGTACGTTTCGCCATCTAGTTCGAATTGAGCACCAGTGATTCGTCCAGCTACACGACCAATAATAGCACCAAAATAAGCACGTTCATTCAGATACTCTTCAATGGTATCATAGCCAAGCACGACATTTTCAAGCTTCCCTTCACGGTCAGGAACCATGATATCTGTGATGATGCAGCCATAATTGATGAATTTGACCGTCATACCATGATTGTTTGTAATGGTATAAGATTCTACCCTTCGGTTATCGATTTCTCCAAAAATCGTTTTGGTTACATTCATTTGTATCCGTCCTTTCAGAGCTTGTTAAGTGATTACGCTGTTTGATTGACAAGAATAGTCTCTTTTCTGGGAATCTTATCAATCAAAACCGATTATCCAATCAGATGTTCTTTGAACTACCCCCACCTAAAAATCCAATTGGATTTTTGAGGAAGGGGATTCCTAAAAAGGCTACTAAAGAGTTTAGTAGACCATCGCCCGTTCAACTAGGCAATGGGTTTTCTACTTCTCACCTTTGACAAACCTTTTGCCTCCAAGTCTGAAAGAGCCCCTTGAGGAAAGAGTTGATTCATCGAGTCAATCTTGTCGCAGGCGAAAAGTTCTATCCGATAGAACGCGTGTTTACGAACATCGGATAGGCATGATGAAACCCACTTCCACTGCGCCCAGTGATGTAGACCTGCTATCTTCTCTGGTAACAGGGAATGCAACACTGGTGGAAGCGTTTCTTTGAAACCCATTGCACGTCGTGCAATCACATAAGAAGCAGCTTGATGAATCGAAATTCCCAATCGCTTCATGTATTTGATTTTGCCAATTTGGGAGGTATAAGCGGAATTCACATCAAACACGGCTACACCCATTTTCTCTGCCCGGTTTTTAATGGCAGAAATCATTTTATTGTACGCAAATTGACTCATCGCTTTATTGGCTTTTCTATTGCCGTATGGATGAGAACCTTTTGATTGGGTGGTATTTAACTTTTCCAAAGCAATAGGTTTATTCAACTTCATCGCTAAATCAACAATAACTACTGCTTTGTTTTCAATGATTTTTGTGATTTGTTCAGATGTTTTTCCTTCCAAACCGAAAGAAAACACACCTGATTTTATCAGTTGACCTTTTGCATTAATATTGGACCATGCGATGTGGTCTACATTTAAATCCAGACCTAATAAGCCGTCTGCCCGACTATGATTTTTATGAGGATTCTCTGGCACATCGACTATGCATTTGAAAATATAATAGTCCCCATGGTCTTCGACAGACCATGCAATGGGTTTGCCGTATTTCTTTTTGTTTTTGCAGTTCATCTGTGTTTCAATTGCATGATTAACCTGTTCTTGACCATGTGGAAATGCAAGATTTTCAATCTTTATCTGAGTCCCATTCGTAGTCTTGAAATTAAGTTCTCTCGTCTCTGGAATATAACAAAACACGAAATTGCCGACTTTGGCATCTTTTCGGCCAATAATGGTCATTTGATGATAGCGAGCTTGTTCCCAATCTTTTCGCCATTGTTGATGGTCGTTTTGATAATTTTCTATGGTGTGTTGAGCCTTGAATAACTTCTTCGTGCCAAAAACTACACTGTTACTATTATTTTTCAAACTTCTTATCTGTTTTTGCAACCTATCTATTCTGAATTCCAATCTACCTAATCTATTTTTGAAATGAGCGATTTGAACATCTAAATAGACATGTTCAAATTGGTAAGCATGATAGTATATGTCAGATCTAAATTTAAATTTCACCACAAAAAAATGTCCAACTTGTTGTTCTCTGGAGGTTTGATTGAATTTTGGAATTCCGTTTACAAAAGATTGTTTTATTTTTAAAAGAGTCGTTAAATGCCATTTGGTTGATTTCATTTTCTTTTTAACCGAAGTGATTTGAACTTCTTTGTTTTCGATATACATTTTTTTAAGTTCATTTTGAGATTTGATTAGGGCGTTCGCTTCTTGAATAGCACTACCTGCATAATGATCATTCAATTGAAACCGTTCCTTTACAGTAAGGTGCAAAGATTTTTCCCTTTTCGATTCACTAGACCGTTTTTCTAATACTTGTGTTTGAAATGCGAAGTGTTTAGAACGACTGAACAAAAGAAGGGTATGAGAAATAGAGTCGTTATATTTTTCAGGTAATGTATTTTTGTATACACGAGTAGAAAAATAGGTTTTCCTCATTTCTCAACCACCCCACAAAGGAACATCTGTTCTTAATTTTATTTTATCAAATTCTCAAAACGTCGTCCTTTAAATTTCATTTAATTCCGAAATTAGACACAAAGAGCGATTCATCTCCTCCCTACGTTGTTGAGGAAGGAGTCTTCTCGCTAGTGTTGATAAATCTTCTAAAGCCAGCCTGGCCCTTCTCATCTCGTTTGTATACACCAGCATCTTCTAGTGCACGTAGGAATTTCTTGCCGACTTCGTGCTTAACAAAATCCTGGATATCGTCACTTGTTCCCGAAAAAGATCGCTTTAATTCCTCAGCCCAGGGTAGATGAATTGGGTCTATCGAGTTTGGCTCATCCAGTACAAATCGTTCAACCTCTACCAACTCGGTCTCGAGTCTAGCAGGAAGAACAGCTAACCCCATGACTTCAATAAGTCCAATGTTCTCTTTCTTAATATGGTGAACATCCGCATGTGGATGAAAGATTCCTAGGTGATGCTCATCACTCGTACGATTATTTCGTAAAACGAGGTCAAGCTCATACTTCTCTTCACGTTTTCGTGCTATAGGCGTAATCGTGTTATGTGGCGTCTCACCAGAAAATGCGTAGATGTCTACGTCAGGGTCGCTGTATTTTTTCCATGACTGTAAAATCGCATCTCCCGCTTCAACTAATTCCCGTATATCTTCACTTCTCAAGCGCAACACAGACATCGGCCATTTTACCGTTGAAAATTCCACAGCCGGAAAACGAGTCCATTCAAATGTAAACTCATCCTCTGCCCTTGCCATGGCAAACTCGTAGTTTCCACCTTGGTAATGATCGTGGCTTAAAATCGAGCCTCCTACAATCGGAATATCGGCATTTGAACCGATAAAATAATGAGGAAACTGTTCAACAAATCCTAGTAGTCTTGCAAAAGTTTCTCTACTAATCTTCATATCTCGATGTTCCTCACAAAGCAAAATGCAATGCTCATTGTAGTATACATAAGGAGAATACTGCAGAAACCACTTTTCCTCCGCAACTTCTACTGGAATGATACGATGATTCGAACGAGCAGGATGACCAATTCGTCCTGCATAGCCTTCGTTTTCCACACAAAGTAGACATTTGGGATAGTTCGTTTCCTTTGGTTTCTGTTCTCTTTCCAACGCAATCTGCTTCGGATCCTTTTCAGGCTTCGATAAATTGATCGTGATGTCGAGTTCGCCGTACTCCGTATCAACCCTGTATTCAATATTCTTTTCAATTCGCTGCATTTGAATATAGTTGCTATTTTTACTTAATTCATAGAAAAAGTTTGTTGCAGCAACCGGGTCGTATTTGTAAAGGTCATAAAAACGTCTAGTAACCGTTGACGGCAGTGGCATCATCGTATTCATAATCTTGCTTGCAAAGATTTCTTTTGCATCAAAATAATCATCACAAATGCCATTCGCAATCGCATATTCTATTAGATTCTCCAGGAGTGTGGGAATTTCTTTTTCAGCGAACGTCACCTCAGTCGGCTCAAAACTCTCGAGCCCAAGCAAGGAAAGGATTTGATTCCGTCCATAGACCACGTCTCCTTGCTCGATTAATTGCACCTTTACTGCTTGATTAGTAAACTGTTGCACTGTGTCATGGATGTTCATCATTAACCCTCAGCTTTCATACCCATTTGGGTGGTTGACATGCCAGTTCCACGCATCCTTAATAATGTCTTGAATCGCCGTATGTTTCGGTTCCCAACCTAGGACTTCCTTTGCCCTAGTAGAAGATGCAATTAACGTACTTGGGTCACCAGCTCTACGCTCACCGATTTTCACTGGAATCTCACGTAGTGTAACCTCTTTTGCCGTTTCCACGATTTCTTTTACAGAAAATCCACTATTGCTTCCGAGATTAAAAATGTTACTTTCGCCGCCATTTTGCAAGTATTCTAAAGCAAGAATATGCGCATCAATTAAGTCTTCTACATGGATATAGTCCCGGATACACGTTCCATCAGGCGTATCATAGTCTTCGCCAAAAATGGTGATAAACTCACGTGTTCCAAGAGCTGCTTGTAAAACAACAGGAATGAGATGAGTTTCTGGATTATGATCCTCACCAATTTCGCCCGTTGTTCTAGCACCCGCCACGTTAAAGTAACGGAGTGACACATACTTGATTCCATGTGCAATTTCAGTCCACTTCATCATTTTTTCCATTGCCAGCTTCGTTTCACCATAAGTATTCGTAGGTACCGTTGGCATATCCTCTGTAATTGGCACTTGCTTAGGCTCCCCATACGTTGCTGCTGTCGATGAGAACACGATGTACTTCACGTTATTGGCTTTCATCGTTTCTAAAACAACCTGCGTTCCGAAAACATTGTTGTCATAGTACTCAAGTGGTGTTTCCATTGAGACACCAACAAGTGAATTAGCAGCAAAATGAATGACAGCGTCAATCGTTTCTTTTTCAAAAACAGATTGTAAAAAGTAACGGTCACGAATATCTCCCTTGTAAAATGTCGCGTTCGGATGTAAGGCTGCTTCGTGCCCTTGCTGTAAATTGTCGACAACGACAACGTCCTTACCTGCATCAATCAATTGATAAACTGCATGAGACCCGACATAACCTGCTCCACCTAATACTAAAATACTCATGATTAACACCTCTCCAATTGTTTTAGTTCTCGTGCTCCATCACCAACGCTTACATCATAAAATGAAGCTTTATAGCCAATTTTATCTTCGTAAATGTTACTGATTGCTTCGATAATAGCTTTTACCTTATTCCTTTCCACAAGGGCAATTGCACATCCACCGAATCCTGCACCAGTCATCCTTGCACCCAGGACCCCGTCTTGTGCCCATGCTGCTTCAGCGAGTGTATCCAGCTCGTTTCCTGTTACCTCATAATCATCTCGTAAGGAACGGTGAGAGGAATTTAAGAGACGACCAAATTCATCGAGTTTGCCTGCTTTAAGGGCAGCTAATGCTTGTATGGTTCGTTCATTTTCATAGACTGCGTGTTTAGCACGTTTTCGTAAAATGTCATTCGCAATCAGATGCTTATGTTGTTCAAATGCTTCAGAGGTTACTTGACCAAGCGCTCCAATATCTAGTTCCTGCTGTAATAGCTTAAGTGCCTCCTCACACTCACTTCGTCGCTCGTTGTATTTTGAATCCGCAAGCTCGCGACGCTTGTTTGTATTCATGATTAAAATGAGATGGTCCTGCAAATCAAGTGGTGCGTATTCATATTTCAAAGTCTCACAATCTAGGAAAATACCTGCATTCTCTTTTCCCATTCCAATTGCAAATTGGTCCATAATCCCACTGTTGACACCAATAAAATGATTTTCCACCTGTTGGCCAATTTTCACGAGCTCCACTCGGTCAATTGTTAATTCGAATAGGTTCTCAAACATCACTCCGGAAACAAGTTCTATTGAGGCTGATGACGAGAGTCCAGCACCATTTGGAATGTTGCCGTAGAACAGAACGTCTACGCCTGTAGGGATCGAATACCCTTTTTCCATTAAATAACGAAGCATTCCCTTCGGATAGTTCGCCCAATCATGGTTCTTATCGTAGTCTAGATTGTTGAGATCGAATTCTATTACTCCAAGTTCCGCGAAGTTCATCGAGTACATTCTGATTCTCTTGTCCGTACGTTTTTGTGCTATTGCATAGGTTCCTTTGGTGATGGATGCTGGGAAAACGTGTCCTCCGTTGTAGTCGGTGTGTTCCCCGATAAGGTTGATTCTTCCTGGTGCGAAGAACGACTTGTATTCGTTTACATTAAATAGTGTTTGAAATGTTTTGACGAGTTGATTGATTTCCACGTTGTATACCTCCATTATGCGATCTATTTATCTCTATTGTAGAACCTTAAGTAAAAACGGTCAATGAATTTTAGTAAAACATTAACTAAAATTAATAAAACGCTTAGGATATTTTTTATCCTAAGCGTTTTATAGCCTTCCATCTTTTATCCATCTCCAAATGCGATAACTGCCGAAAATGCTAATAGAGAACAAAAGGATATCTAACATTACCCATTTTCCCAATTCTTTTATTTCTAATAGACCATCCCAATTGATTATCACAAAGGTTGAAATCCAAAGAAACATGAAATAGCAGAAAATATTTGGAATAATCCATACCACTCTTAATTTAGTATTATTCAAGCCATCAACTCCTTTTTAATGAATACACAACTGAAGTCTTTGAATCAGCTTTTTATAATCCAGAATACAATCCCAGATCGAGATAACGGCAAAATATGAGTCTGGTTCTAGAGCAACTAATATACAATCATCATATATTAAGGAGATATTTAATGGCTTTTCAGGTTTAATCCTCTTTTCTAAAAGTATGTCCGCTAGTTCTGTATACATCTTATGTACTTTTTCATCAATGGCTCTTTCAACTGAATAATGTCCAGCAAGGCTGGCCCACCATACTCGAAAGGATTGATGCAATTCATTATATTGTCGAAGAGTTTCATTATTTTCTGCGAATAGTCCATGATAAAATAAGTGCTTTTCATCATAGAATATTTCTTGATCATTTAATGGATTTTCGGAAATTCTCATCGTGACTTCGAACCAAATCTCTTTAAAATTCAATTCAAAGTCCTTATGAAACTGATACTTTGTTGGGGTGTATGGAAATTTCAATTTTTCGTTCTGTGCATCCCTATTTTGATAAATATTTTGGATATAAATCAAAAAATTCAAGGTATATGAAGGGTCTATTCGCATTTGCAATGTATTTTTCATTTTATAGCTCCCTTTATGAATTATCCTTTAAAGATTTTGTACACGCGGATCATCGGGATACATTTTCTTCAGATTTTCTTCCAACTGTAACTTAATTTCTTCATAAGTAATTAGGTTTTCTTTCATTAATTCCAGAAATACACCGACGGGGTCATCTGAATTATTCCGAATTATCTCTCCGATTGGAGATTTATAGCTGCTATCATTAATATTCACTTTAAGTTTTTCTTCGGACATTTCCGTATACTTAAGAGATTCATTCAAATCAGTTAGGAGAGACAGTTCTGCTAGCATCTTCAACTCATATACATAGAGATCCGTTCTATTTTTCAACGTATCCATTGCTTTAGTAAACTGAAATTGCTTAACAAGTAAATGAGGCATAGCCCCAATTGCAGAAACGTTACTAGGGTGCAAGTGGAGAATTTCTTCGTAAACTTCCAAAGCCTTTTTATAATTTGCGTTTAGCTCATACTCATGAGCTTGAGCTTCCATTTCTTTAACGACTTCTCTTCTTGCTATATAACTACTTAATAGTTCATCAGAATTAGTACCAACTATATCATCAAGTACCTTATAAATATCCTTATCTTTTAAAGCCAGCAAAATCTCTGGTAGGATCTCTAGTCCATATTGATAGACAAGCTCATTAACTGTGAAATAGCTTTGTAGATAGGGATCTACATCTCCTTGCCTTCCCTTTAAAAATTCTGTATTCGAATCTAGTTCATTAAAATCGATTGTTTCCACCAAATCGATATCAACATCTGTGTCTCGTTTGGCTATCACTTCGGATATTCCCTCGTTAAACCATTGAGGCAAGTCTTCATCCGACAATCCATGCTTTTCTAGGAAACTGTCTGTTCTATAATGCGTATATTCGTGAAAAAAGGTATCCTCTAATGGGAAGTCCCCAACTAGCTCTTCACTTTTCAAATGAATTGAGTCATTAATTGGGATATAATATCCACCTAAATTTTCAGACTTAGATGCAGCATTAAAATCCTCCAGCTTCTCATACACAACAATCGTCAATTCGTCCGAATTATCCCCATACAACTTATCTAATTCTTCTTTTGCCTCTGGATAGAGTGCTTTGATCGTTTCAACTGTGGAGTAATCATTTTTTTCATATTTAATCGTTAATCCCTCAAATTTCTCCGTAAGAAAATCCTTGTCTAATGGATTCGCGATAGTTTCGTCCACTAAATTTTTAAACAGTGGTTTGACATCTTGAATGAACAATCGTGTCACAACAAATACGCTTATAACGAGTATAGCTAATAGAATTCTTTTAAAAAGTTTCAAAACTTCGTACCTCTTTCAATTATTTCCTTCTATAATATTTCACCAAAAGGAAACTTACTTCCTGCATACAAAACCAATTTTTGTATAAATTTACTATTTGACAAAAAAACTATCCTCCTTTTCGAAGAATAGCCCTATCCATTTCTATTTTATTTTCCACTCACAAACGATCGACAATCGCCCATCCTTTAGTTGACCAGAGATTGTTCATAAGAGATGTTTAAAACAAAGCTTAAGATTGTTCTTTTCAAGCACACAAATAAAAAAAGCATACCTTTTCAGCTAAGAGCCTTTCGGTACGCTTTTATCTATTCTTATTCAAAATTCTTATGGGAGCCATCGCAGTTCGGCATCCTTTTGGAGTGGCCACATGTGCAATCATTGATTCCCTTCCCAGCGAGAATTTTCGGTATGTATTTTACAACCCTATCTGTACGAGTTTTAGATTGTTTAGCTTGAGAAATATTGTAAATATAGGCTTTTTGTCGCCCTGGCGTCAACCCTTCGAATGCGGTTTTCAATTCTGGCATTTCATCCAACTTCGCTTGAAGTTCTTCTGGCATGTCGTAATCGTTTTTCTCTTTCATTTCCACCTGTAAACCGGCTTTTTCAACCTCAATCGCTTGCTTTATATAGTCTTTGATAACGGATTCCATCTCAATGATTTGTTGTATATTGGTAAAACGAATTTGGCGTGCCGACTGAACATTTTCCGTTTGTTGAATGAGAATCCCTTGAGGATCCTTCAACAAGGCACCTTTGTGAAAAAGAAGCGCACAGTATTCTTTGAAACCATGAATTAAGACAATGTTTTTATTATCCAACGTGTAACAAGGATGCATCCACTTAAAATCTTCAGTTAGATCGCAGTCACGAACAATCTGTCTCAGCTTCACAAATTCTTCCTTCCACGATGTAGCTTTGCTTAAAAATCCCTCAACCTTCGGATTTGTTTTACTATTTGTCATCTAGTAATACTCCTCTTCCATTTTTCTATCCATTAACGCCAAAAATTCTGGTAATCAGCTTTATCCTCTATGTTAAAATCAATCATTTTTGTAAGCAAGTCGTAATTTACTTGATCTTTCCAAGTAATGCGGAACAAGCCTTTGGTAGAACCATAGCCAGCTTGCGCAATCTCATCAGCAAATCGGGCAATCGTGACTTCTTCAGGTGCAACGCTTATATGGTTTGTAGCTGTGGAAATTCCGATAATATAGGTACCATGATCGGTAAACATCGGTGTATTCCATTTGATTTCAGATTTCAAATGTGGGTATTTCTCTGATATCCAATCGAATATTTCCTCTAATCGTTCACGGTGATCTGGGTGGTCAATCCCTGCTAAATAGTCTTTTATAGTTTCCATGTCGTTACCTCCAAAAACTGTCGGTTTTCTTTTAACTTTTACCTGCTCCGAAAATAGATTATCTAAAGGTATATTACTACATTTACACTATCTATAGATAGGAAAAACACTATCTTTTTACCCAATAATTACTATCCTAGACATTCTCCGAAACTTCTAATCGACCATTTTCTATAGATGTCCGTGTTCTGTAATTTCCCTTCGGAAAAATGAACGTCCATGGCATACTAACTTGAGCTGGAATCTTTAGTCTCGGTAGATGAAATATGTGTTCCCCGACTAGTTCTCCGTGAATACTGTATCGTAATCGATTGTTCTGAAATAAGAACGGTTCGCTAGTGAGATTATGAACTAGAACCGTCACAAGAAGATCTTGATTATGATTGATCGCTTCTCTTATTGGAGTAAAAAGTATCTTGGAATCGTTTTGATGTTTTGTGTCATTAAAGATTCTCTCGATATTAATTCTGTCCTGGGTTGACAATGCTTTGTCCCAAGACGATTCATATTGTAAGTGCTGCATCACTAAAACCACCTTTTGTTAGGTTTAGTGTAACATAAGTTTAATCTTAAATAAGAAGAGCATTTCAAATTATCGATTCTTTTACGTATTAATATAGAGATTTATTGCATATTTCCTATTTCTTTTTAATAGATTTTATCAAAAAGGATACTAGGAGGAATAGCTATGAAGAAAATTTTAATCGTAGTTGTAGTCATCCTTGTCATATTAAACGTAATGTATTATCTAACAACCAATATTCCATCTTAGTGAATACATTTTATTCACCGAAACAGTAAAAGGACATACCATTAAATTGATATGCCCTTTAGTACTATTTCTAAATTACAACTCCACTGTCTCCAGCTTGAATCCTTCCAACAACACATCTTCATCGATTTCGAGTAACAAACATTTTTTCCCGTTGAACATGATGTATTTGACCTTTTTCATTTCCTTTGGATTGATGGATAGGTCAGCGACATGTGTGTTGATTTTAATCTTTTTCGGTACTAGGTTCGTAGCTTTGAATTCACGCGTTTCATCATCAATGATGTCTTTAAAGGCGAATTCTACTTTTTCTGTGTCGATATTTTCAACGCCACTCACTGTTAGAATTCGTTCGACATCCTTGTAATCGAGTCTTGGCTCTTCAGCTTCCTCGCTTTCTTCAGATACCATCACGATTTTATCGATTTCTTCATACACATTCGAGATGATTTCTGTATCGACTTCGTCACCAATTACTTTTTGTAAAATAATTTCAAAGGTCGCTTTGTCTTCCTCTGCTGTAATAATCTCTTCACAATTTAGTACATCCTCGATAAAACGATAATCCGGTTGATTCGATTTTGCAGCACTATATAATATGTGATTCACGTCCGCTGCATTTTCACTAAATGCCGGGAACATAAACCCTGCCAACGGTGCAGTTAAATTGATGATCGGATCAAGATTCGTATTTGGCTTGAATTCTCTCTCAATATAATCAAAAGTTAGGGACTTCTTCGGTTGATCCGTTTTATTCAAGCTACAGAACACGAATTGGCTTGTATAAACTTCATCATCTCCGCCTTCTTCTGATTCAGGATCGCGCTTTCTCGCTGGTTTCTGGTATTCACCGCGAATGAAGGTAACAACAGTGTCGAATTCATAGACCGATACCTTAAACATTTTCTCGACGATTTGTAGCATCGACTCTTTCCAGTCATCCAGGAATTCAAATTGTAGTCCTTCATAAAGAATGGATTGTGTGCTGTTCTCCACGTCTGGAGTGAATTTCAGCTCAAATAATTTCGTATCAAGTTGCCCAGTTAGGACCTTTTTAAAATTGGCTAAAAATAATTCCTGTGCTTCTTTTTCCAACATATCAAAATGTTGGCTAACGTGCGTGTAAATCTCACCAGTTTCTTTTTTTACATAAACATTGAAGATGTCACGGATTTGCATGTATTTGCTGTTAAGTTTAAATTGTTTTCGGATATTAGCGATGTCGTTTTTATTCAATTTGTCTCAACTCCCAGATCCGATTATACTTGTTTAAAATAATTTTTGTAATACTTGATTATTCTCGGAGTTTCATACCCACAGAAAAAAGAACTATCTTCCGGAGAAAATAGTTCTTTTGACATTATTGCTCTTCCATAACTTTTTCAAGTGCTTGAATCATCACATCAGTTGGTTGAGCACCTGTGAGAGCATATTTTTTATTCAGAAGGAAAAATGGAACTGCACGAATTCCGTACTGTTGTGCCAATCGCTGATCAGCTCTTACTTCTTTTGTCATCTCATCGCTTGCCAGCATTTTCTCAACTTCTTCACGACTTAATCCGACTTCAACAGCCAATCCTACTAGCGTTTTATGGTCGCCGATATGTTTAGACTCAGTGAAATAGGCGCATAATATACGTTCGGTCATCTCAGACATTAAGCCCTTCGTTTTCGCAAACATCGTGAGACGATGGGCATCAAAGGTATTCGTCAAAATGAGCGTATCCATGTGATAATCAAGCCCGACTTCCTTCGCCATCTTCGTCATGTTCTGATTACTTGCTTTTGCTTGCTCAATACTCATCCCATATTTTTTCGCTAGAAGTTCATGCATGTTTTCTTTTATATCAGTTCCCATTGTTGGGTCCAATTGGAAGCAACGATAGGTTACCTCGACTGGAGCATTTATCTGTTTAATAGCGCCATCCAGACGCTTTTTGCCAATATAGCAAAACGGTCAAGCAAAATCCGTCCACATTTCAATCTGTAGCATATATGTACCCCCTATTCGTTATTCTTCTATAGTATACGGGGTGATTTTATGTTTTACACGTAATGTGCTTGGGGGTAAAGGAAAATAATAAAAAGGTATTTTTTAACATTTATCGAATGTATTAACAAGTATACTTCTTCATGTACCTACATATTCCAGCCCAAACACACCCCTTAAGTACACACATACATCCTATAATCAAATTTAGGAGGATTAAATATGTTAAATCAAGTATGCGTTTTAACCATTAAAGTCACAAATATGGAGGAAGCTTTAGACTTTTACACACAAGTTCTAGACTTTAGCGTCGCAAAGAAATATGGAGAGAATATCATCAGTCTTGAGCATAACGGGCTACCGCTGATTTTAGAGAAAGCAGAAAAGGTAAATGTTCCATCCTCTTCTTCCGTCTTGCTTGCTATTAACTCAAGCAATATACAAGAAGACTTCAAAAAGCTTCAAGACAAAGGTGTGAAGATTCTTTTTGACGAGCCTAAGCCATGCCCTCCTGGATACTTTTTTGTGATTGAAGATAATTCTGGAAACCAGCTTGAAATAGTTGAATTTGTTGATTGATTTTTGTTCATAATAGACAGCTGAAATTGACATTAAAATTTCAGCTGTCTTCCTACCGGCACTCACTTATTTTTACTCAAATTCTCCTGCGCCATTTTCACAAGTTCCTTGACCATACCTCCGCCTAAGCGCCCGCCTACTTTCCCTGCTTCTACAGAAGTTAATCTTCCATTGTATCCTTCTTCTAAAGGAACACCTACTTCCTTCGCTGCTTCAAATTTAGCTTGGTCAGGGTTGCTTGTACCGGCTACTTTTGCTTTTAGTTGGTCAAGTCCAGCTCTTGCTTCTGGGACTAGTATTCGATTCCGTCTTTTACGTGCCATTGTTGGCATCCCTCCTTATGCTTATTTTTTCTAAAATAGAAAAATTCATGTAGGTGTTACAAGAACATATCTACCCACATTCCCTTCATACTTAAAATATGATACGATAACGAATATACGTTCTAGAATAAAATATATAAGAAGGGATGTTTAAAACCATGGATGCTCAAACGGTTATGCAAGAACTAGAAGCACTTGGTAAGGAACGACTGAAAAAGATGTACATAAATAACGGCGCACACGAACCAGTTTTCGGAGTAGCAACAGGTGCAATGAAACCAATGAGAAAGATAATTAAGAAAGATCAGGCATTGGCCGATGAACTTTACGCGACTGGAAACTACGATGCGATGTATTTTGCTGGGGTCATTGCCGACCCAAAGGCTATGACGGAAGAGGATTTTGACCGTTGGATGGATGGAGCTTATTTCTTTATGATCTCTGATTACGTTGTAGCCGTCACCTTGGCTGAAGCAGATATTGCACAGCAAGTAGCTGATAAATGGATTGCCTCCGGCGAAGAACTAAGAATGTCTGGCGGTTGGAGCTGCTACTGCTGGCTTCTAGGAAATCGAAAAGACTCAGAGTTTGATACAGACAAGCTTTCCAAAATGCTCGACCAAGTAAAAAACACGATTCATGATTCACCAGACACTGTGAAATCAGCAATGAATAACTTTGTCTACACTGTTGCTATCTCTTATGTTCCACTACATGACAAGGCTGTTGAAACAGCCAATGCAATTGGTCCCGTTGAAATTTCGAAGGGTAAGAAAAAGCCAAGTGTTTCTCTCGTTTCTGAAAGAATTCAAAAAGATTTAAATCGAGGAATTCTTGGATTCAAGAGAAAATACGTAAGATGCTAAAAATAAAGACCTTCCCATCTGCAGGAAGGTCTTCATTTTTATTAGAATGGCTTCAATTCAATCGTTTCTTTCGCTTCCAAACTTTCGATCATCTCGACCCACTTCAAAGGTTTGTTCGATAAAACTGTATAATATCGCTTTAAAAATTTCACAACCAAATCAGCATCAATTTCCTTCACATCTGGATCGATTGTTAGGAAAGATAAATCCAACCCTTCTACCGCTTCCCCATCATTGTTCCAGGAAGGATGAACATATGGAAAATCTAAGCGTCGATAGCCCAAATGAGCCAAGACTTCACGACGAACGTAAGGGTCCATCGGTTTCACCCCACCGAACTCATGGTGCCCAACACGGTAAGGATCATAAATTTCCGCGAACATACCAAACAGTTCTTTTCCATTTGCTTCAGCTAACGCCTTCAGGTCCTCTGCCCTCTTATTCGCTAAAAATGGCCCGATCCCGAGACCTGCTTGTCCAATGATCGTGAAATCTGTCATTGCTACATTGAAATCCTCGTAATAACGATATTCTGTAGCTCCAACTACTTTTCCTTCATGGACAGCGACAAACACACGAATACCCGGGTCCTCTAATGGCTCAGCCCATAATTCAAACTCCAAAACTTCCTCTGGGGGAAAGATATCCTTCATTAATTCATGCATCTGTACGAACAAAGGATCGTTTATATTGGTAATTCTTATGTATTCCATCTTCCATCTACCTCCCACTATGTATACATCATCATTATATACGGTCAAGGTTCAAAACGCATAATCATATGTTTTTCCCCATGATCACCTGCAAATTGCTCTCAGAAAGAACTGGCACATTGTCCTTAATCCGTTCCCAACCCTTTTTCTCGTAAAAATGAATCGCCGCTTCATTCCGTATTCCTGTCGTCAATACGCTAGTTCTCTGTATATTATTTTCTAATAATAAGTCATGCAATTGGCTTGCAGTACTTCGACGCTGATAGTCTGGTCTCACAGCTAACTCAACAAACTCAAAGCAATCAGACAACCAAGTACCTACCTCATCCTCAGAAAAGTGCTTAACCATTTTTTGATGATAAAATTGTTCGGCTGAACTGGTGTAGCCATAAGCAAACCCTACAATTTCACCCTCTAAGTTTTTTGCCTTAAGTCCTTTAAACCCCTCATAGCAAGCATGTTTGTTGATGTTTTGAAGCACATTTTCCTGCTCATCTAAAAACATCCTACAATAGAGCTCCGCGATTTGGGCCATGTCAGAATCATTGTAGGTAAACGGCAAATAGTCGATTCTCATGCTTTCAACATACTCCTTTCCGGATTCTCAAATGAAATATGGAAAGTTGTCCCCTCATTCAGTTCGCTGCTTACATGAATCATACCGTTATGGTTTTGAATGATTTTATAGCTCACCATTAGCCCTAAACCATTACCTTTCTCTTTTGTTGTAAAAAAAGGTTCTCCCAGTTTTTTAACCTGCTCCGATTTCATACCTACCCCTTCATCTTGTATCGTAATGGAGATCCTCTCATACGTTTTTTCAACCACGATCGTGATATTTCCACCTGAAGGCATGGCCTCAATCGAATTTTTAATCAGGTTCAAAAAGACTTGCTTTAACTGATTCTTTTCACCAGAAATACAGACTTCCTCTCTTGGAAAATCATATTCAATGTTGACATTTCGTAGAAGCGCCTCTGGTTCTAGAAATTTGATAACACTTCTTAATATACTCGTTAAATGACAGTCAGTGAACTGAATTTGATGTGGTTTCGCAAAGATCATGAACTCACTCACAATAAAATTAATTCGATCGATTTCATCTA
Source organism: Bacillus yapensis (assembly GCF_005280205.1). Taxonomy (GTDB): domain Bacteria; phylum Bacillota; class Bacilli; order Bacillales; family Cytobacillaceae; genus Robertmurraya; species Robertmurraya yapensis. The sequence continues at coordinate 204,211 of NZ_SUND01000004.1, forward strand.
AAATCGTATCACCATATTGTGAAGCGATTTCCTTTTCGTTCATCAACTGGACGAATCCACGAATTGTGGTTAATGGGTTTCTTATTTCATGTGCAATCCCTGCAGCTAACTCCCCAATCATCCCAAGTTTTTCTGTTTTTCGTAATGTTTCCTCGGTATTCCTTTTTTCCGTAATATCGTACTGAATAGAAATATGCTTATATCGCTTTCCGTTCCCGTCCACAAATGGAATGATTGTTGTATCGAGCCAATACTTTGTTCCATCTTTCGCCTGATTGAGGATTTCCCCTTTCCAAACCTCTCCGCTTTCAATCGTATCCCATACATGACGAAAAAACGAAGATGGATGAAAATTTGAAGAGAACATGTCATGTTTTTTCCCTAATATTTCTTCTCTTGAGTATTTATATATATGGCAAAAATTATCATTCGCATATAGGACTTTATCTTCATGATCCGTAATGGCAAAAATCGTCGCTTCGTTTAATGCCCTCTCAAGGTCAGCAAGCTCTCTAAGTGTCATTTTCAAATTCTCGTTTGATTCCTCTAGGGCATGTTTAATAAAAGACATTTCCTCATTGTACATTTCCAACACTTTTTTCGTAATTGTCTGGTAAACTGTTTCGACAGCTTTTATTAATTTGTGATAGCTTTGAATCGAAAGCTCTTCGGTTTTCAATTCTTGTTCAACTAAATTTAGAATTGAAAAGCGAGTAAGATAAACAAAATCAATCAATTGATCCAACGGGATTTTTGAATGTATTAGCTTTCTTCCAAATCCTCCAACAAAGCGAATGAGTTCATGGGTGCGAATGTCGTCTTGATGAACGAGGAAATCCCCGATATGATGGAATAAATGTTCTAATGCTTCTTCCGGAATATCCAATGCTTCACAACAGCGACTATCAAACAATTTTTCCTCACACACCGCCTGCATGATTTCATTGTTCAGTCTCTTAATCTTCGCAGCAATATACTCAATCTGTTTGTCCATCCAATCCCTCATTTAAGTATTTTTACCTATTATTTTGACATTTTTCCCTAAAATTCCTTTTTTTCTAAAAATTATTCGTGGGACAAATTCTGACAAAAAGCGAAATCTAATACTGATTGGACAAATTCATATATTTAGTAAAATAGACTACCAATATTAACAATATGACAGTAATAGACCAATTTAAAATCTCCAGAAAGTTAAACAATAAGCAAAATGTATAATTTAAAGATAATCTAAATAGTTTGAATTTTCATCATTTAATGTTAATATTTCATGAAAGGAGCGATCTAATTTGAATAAGAGAAAAATAATACGGTTGTTTTATTCGCTGGAATCGTAACAATTCTTACTTTGACTGTTTTTAGAGTCTATCAAATACATATCCATTACCAAGCGAATTTAGTTACTTCACAAACATGTATTAAAAACAACAGTACAGTAGTGATGGAGGAAAATGGTTTTTTGCCTCTTATTTCCGTATATTGTGAATAGAAATCATTTAGGACCTCCACTTGTAGAGGTTTTTTATTTTGTTCCTTTTTGAAAGGTGTATTTTTTAATTAGATTCAATATAGGTGGTTTTCTAATATCTCGCTTCTCCCAACGGTGCTCTAACCCATGTAAGTTACCTTCGATTTCCCACAAGATACCCATGCATTCGATGCAAGTTATTGAATTTATGAAGATTTAAACAGAAATTCATCATACAATTGTCATTAAGAGAAAGGTGAAAAAGCCATACATCAGAAAGTAAAGCCATTATACTTTTAATATGAAAAGAGGTGTTTGAAATTTGAAACTTATCCTTAATATAGATAAAGTCTTTAAAGAAACAAAGATTACAATCGAAGGTCCCATTGTTGATAATGATATTCAGGAACTTATTGATTTCATCCATGGAAGGGAGCAACAATTCCTGATTGGAAAAAAAGGAGAAATGCAACACATTCTTAAACATGAAGACATCCACTATTTTCATACCGAAAACGACCATGTGATCGCTGTAACGGAAACGGATTCTTATATTTTAAAGGAAAAATTATACGAACTCGAGGAAATGCTTCCCTCCAAAAAATTTATTCGTCTGTCGAAATCTGTTATTGCTAATTTACATGAGTTAAGTCATTTTGAAGCGTCATTCAATGGTACACTCTGTGTTTATTTCAAATCTGGTAAGAAGGAATATGTATCTCGAACCTATGTGCCGGTAATAAAGGAATCTCTAAAATTAAATAGGAGGAAAGTAGAATGAAAGCATTTATATTTCGTAGTCTAATTGGGATTTTCTTTGGTGGTTTTATCGCAGTTGTATTCGTTAACTTAAATGTCCTTTTCGGAGACTTCCAAACGATAGATGGAAGCTTATTTTTAAAAAACTCCATTGGTTCTTTAATCTGCGGTTGGTTTTTTACCGTTAGTCCTATGTATTTCGAAATCAGAAAACTGAAACTCTCACAACAAACGATTCTTCATTTTCTAACCGTCATAATTCTATACTTAATACTTGCAATCGCGATTGGTTGGATTCCATTTTCGATTAATAGTATTTTGTTAACTCTCGTGATTGCTATTGTTGTATATACCCTCTTTTGGATCTCTTTTTATCTCTATTTCAAAAATCAAGTGCGTAAAATAAACGATGACCTAAAGAGAATATGAGAGTGTTCTTAAAAGTTAAAGCTAACAATAATAGGGCGTTAATCCTCGGATTAACGCCCTATTTAACATGCCTGTCATGATTACATCATTGTTGCCTTGAGCATATGTTTAGCCCGAAAGAGCCTAGTCTTCACTGTCGAAATATTAATATCTAATTGTTGCTGAATTTCCTTCAATTTCAATTCTTTTACACACGAAAGATACAACACTTCCTGATAAATATCTGGAAGATTCTCGATCTGCCTGTAAACTTCATTACAGCTTTGTTGACATAGCATTTCTGATTCTGGGGTGTGATGATTCGCAAGAAAGAATTCACAGGTTGGCGTTACTCTTTGATGGTAACTTCCTCTTAAATAATCCTTACATTGATTTTTCGTGATTGTATACAGCCATGCTCTCACAGAACGGAGCCCTTCTAATTGTTCTTGGTGAAGATAACACTTCAACAGAACCTCTTGAACAATATCTTCAGCTAAGTAAGGGTCCATCGTGTAACTCCATGCTAACTTTTTGATCTCGAGACTGTATGTTTGGACAATTGTATCGAATTGCGTTACCTTTTCAGTATCTATCATTTTTACCACCAAAACCTATCATGATATGGGAATAAGAGGTTCATCCACTCTTATTCCCGTTTGTTCTTCTTACTCAATTAAATGGATATAGAGTTCATCTGTTTTGCTTGATGTGTTGCTTACCTTTATTTTTCCCTCATATAGGGATTTACCAGTTCTTAAATCGCCAATATATAATTCATATCCTTCATCTGTTAAATAGGCGGTATAGATTTTTCCATTCATTAAATTCGTATACATAGATTCATATCCATTTTTATACTTTGGTAAGTCAACAGCTTTCTTTTCGCCCCATTCATCTTTTTCAAGATCATATTGTGATAGTTCAAGTCCACTATCCACTCGAGAAGAAACATACAGAGTTGAATCAATTATGGTAGATAAATCGATAGCGTCTACTAGTTCATCAGGAAAATCAATCTTCTTAAGCTGTTTCGTTTCTATGTTGTAAACCTGTACCTCGTTTCCTGTGACTTCTTGAACAAAATATCCGTCTTTTTCGACATCTTTTAAGGTACTTGTTTTAAATAAAATATATTTTTCTGGATCAATCGAAGAATCGTGAATAACACTTAGTTCCGTCCAACTATTATCCGTCCTAATTGTAGAAATGAGCTTTTCTGTACTTAATAGTTTTTGGTTTTCAAGATCAAATGTATATTCATTTACTTCCTCGCCACCGTTTACTAGACTAGAACGTGTAAGGAGGATAATTTGCCCATCGACTACCTCTACATCGACTACATCGTACCAACCATATGTCTCAGTATCTGGTAAATCTAATGGAATACTCTTTATTTCATTTGATTTTTTGTCTAAAACGTCGATATCAAACGAGAAATCAATAGAATTAAATTTATAGTCTCTTTTTACACCAGCATAGACGACAAGACTTTCATTTTCGAAAAAGTAATCTGGAAATAAGTCCTTTCCTCGCATAAAATTTCGATGCTCTTCGATTAATTTCTTCATAATATGTGAGTTTATATCCGTTGTTAACTCTTCGATGACGGAGCGATTATTCAACAATATCGTTTCACCATTTACTTCATGAACAAAATTCTTCGTAAGATTTCCTGTCCCATAGTCCCCATGAATGGTTAAACCTTTTAATTCGTCCTCATTACCACTTATTTTTTCAAGTTCTAATTGAAGTGTGTCTTTTGCTGCCAAACTTGCTTGTATATAGAAACTCCCAATCACGACTAGCGTAATTATTGAAAGTAATACTATTTTCCAATATCGTTTCATCTCTATCCCTCCATTACACCCTAACTTTATTCTTTATAAGCATATTGCCTATCCAAATGGCTCCAGCTAACACAAGGACACATGCAGCAATTTCAAGAAATAATAGCTCCATTGGATAAAAATAGTTTTCTAGAAGTGAAGCTTGTAGTAACAATGGTGCAAGAAAGATTAGTATAGAAACGCCACAATAGACAATCCCATAGAAAATTCCTTTTAATCGATAGGAACGTTCGAATAGGATGGCTGTAAATACTATCATAACCGCTGTCATACCAGCACCATAAAAGAGAATAAATTCGAGTATATTTTTCGGAATCAATAGATTTAAATAATAAAGATTCGTGATTTCCAGAACGGAAAGATCCGTACGAAACACTTCAGGGACAATCCATTTAAACACCTGATTTTCAAAGGGTAGAAGTAATAATTGTAAGGCGATGAGGCCCAATACAAATAAAAGAATTGTTGTTGCTTTCGCTAGATAAATATTGAGGCGAACGCTAGGAAGCATGAACAAACGATAGCTAAAATTGTTTTTCCCTACCCAATCACGATACCAAATAAAGAAGACATAAATGATTAACGTAACTGCACAAAGAGCAATCGTTCCTAAGAACCAAATCGATTCCGAAATATTTAAGAAGGACATCGGGCCATATTGTTGGACGTATTCACTTTGAGTTAACAAATCCTCTTGCATTATCTCATTCGCCTGATTATGATAAGACTTTGATTCAACGATGACACCGCTCATTTGTGCAACAAACGTAATCCCAATTAGCACAAGATATAATTTAAAGAATCTATTAAACTCAAAATTGACAAGCTTCAAATAACGTTTCACGCCTGGAACACCTCTCTCATGACATCAATAACAGACTTGCCTTCATTTTCTCTAATTTCTTCTGTATCGAATTCTTTTAAAATCACGCCATTGTCGAGTAACACGGCTTTGTCGATCAAATGTTCAATATCGTTGATTTCATGTGTCGTAATGATTACCCCTCTGTCCTCAATCAAATGGCTCGTAAACACATCGGCTATTTGCTCACGGCTAAAGATATCGATTCCTGAGAAAGGCTCGTCCATTAAGACATAATCAACATCCAAAGCCAATCCAAGAATAAGATTCACCTTTGCTGCATTTCCCTTTGACAGGTCAGAAATACGGTCATCTTCGTTCAGTCTAAAAAACTTCAGAAGTTCACCAGCGCGTTCAGCATTCCAGCTATTATAAAAATCCGCCATAAAGGTAAATGCCTCACGAATTTTCATATTTGGTAGCATCGTGATTGTATCTGGAATAAACGTGATTTTTTCATATGTACCTGGATGTATTTTTTCACCATTAATCAGAATTTCACCACTATCAAATGGCGTCAATCCCATAATTGCTTTTAGTAAGGTTGTCTTTCCCACACCATTAATTCCTATTAAACAAGTAATTTGCCCTTTTTCAGCAGTAAAAGAAACGCCTTTTAACACTTTCTTTCGACCAAATTTTTTGGCAACGTTTTTGACTTCAATCACAGCGAATCCCCCTTTTTGTGATAATTTTGCTCGACTAATTGTAATACTTCGTTCAACGGCACATTGATTGTTCGGATCGAATCCACAAATGCACCGACTGCTTCTAAAATCAATTCCTCACGCACCCGTTGGAATACTTTCTCATCACTCGTAATGCGGCTAGGTAAATTCCCCTCTGTAAAAATCAAGCCTTGTTCCTCCATCTCTTTATACGCCCGCTGCGCAGTATTTGGATTTATCTTAAGCTGATTGGCCAGTTCTCTTCTAGACGGAATTTCTTGACCTGGCTCATATATTCCTGTTGCAATTTGCTCCTTAAAATGCTGAATCACTTGCACATATACAGGATCCCGGTTATTAAACTTCACATTCATCGGTCCAACTCCTAAAAAGCATAATTTCTGTATCTAGTGGTTAATACACCTTGATTAAAATAATATGTATTAAACAGTTAATACACATAAAGCAAAAAATAATGCGTATCAATTACTTAATACACTCTGTACCAAAAAAATATGTATTAATCATATAATACACCTTCTGACTGTATTATATGTGTAATACGCTGGAAGTGTCAACCAATTTTTTAAAAAAAGAAAGCACTCCTGCTCGTTGGAGTGCCTTCTTTACATCTTAATGAATATCATTCTTTTTAAAATTGCCGCCCTTGACTTCTGCTACATCATATACTGTAACAAAACATTTAGGGTCAATCTCACTAATGATTTCCTTTAATTTCGTTTCTTCTAAGCGATTGATGACACATGTAATTTCTACAAATTTTTCGTGTGTAAAACCGCCATAAGCTTCTTTATATGTTGCACTTCGACCTAAACGATCACGAATGGTATCTACCATTAATTCAGGTTGAGAAGTGATAATTTGGAAAGTCTTTGAGCCGCTTAAGCCTTCCTCAACAATATGTATGACTTTAGAAGCAATAAAGTAAGCAATGGCCGAAAGTATTGCCCCTTGAAGACCGAAAACGGTGGAAACGATGATAAATACAAATACGTTTAAGAATAGAATCAAATCACTTGTCCCAAACGGTAATTTTCGAGAAAGTAGTACTGCAAGCATATCAATTCCATCTAGTGCACCGCCATTTCGCAAGGCTAACCCCATTCCAAAACCAAGGATAATACCACCAACAACAGTCACTAACAACGTATCCCCTTCAATAATTGCTGGTGTGTGATGCATCGCGATTGTCCCAACAGCTAATGAAGCTATACCAATAATCGAAAAAACAGCGAAGCTTTTTCCGATTTGTTTGTACCCTAACCAGATAAAAGGTAAGTTAAGAAGTGCGATTAGTGCGCCTAACGGTACGTTAAATAATTGTGAACCTACGATACTGAGACCCGTGACCCCTCCATCAGATACGCTATTTGGGATTAGTACAGTCTCAAGTCCATATGCTGCTATAAATCCACCAAGGATAACTAATATCCCTCGCATAATCAATTTAAGTGTTTTAGGCTTCTGTTTTTTTATGTTCCTCATCAAATACCTCTCTTCGAATAATCTTTCACATTCAATTTTACCATAAACAGCAAAAATAATTTCAAGATAGTATTCGAGTAAAGAATGTTATTTGATAAAACTTAATGGATTATCAACTGAAAAAGCTGCCGTAATCCGCTAGAAAATCTATCACTCTCTTCTTTAAATAAAGAATTAGGAGGCAAATCAACTGCTTATATAACACCTGCTCACATGTCACTACTCCTCAAAGTTTAAGCTTTTAATTACTTCTTCAGTACCATCTTTTTTAACCATTTTTACTTGTACATCCTTTACCGGACTAATCACGTACCAAAATCTCTTATCATTTACAATGTCAATAATTATGGCTTTTTCATCACCTGCGTACACCTCTACAATCGAATTATCACGAATTGCACCTGAATAAATATAAGGAATTTTATCCATAGAACTCCACTTAACAGGTGAATCCCATTCAGCCCCTCTTGTTCGCTTCCATTCCCACTGACTACCTTCTTTCTCTATATAAGCAATATAAATCTTCTCTTCACTATGGCTGTTACGCTCTTTGAACACCGCAATCATATCATCTTTGTGAACAGCATTCATTTCTGTATGAACTAATGAATACGTGAAATTTTCTTCATCTTGATGCATTTCCTTCATTTTTCGATGAAAAAAACTTTCAAACGTTTCTCCAGAGGAATGAGTTGTATTACCGATTATCCTATCGTTCAAAGCATTCTCTTCTATTAAATTTGGTAATGTCATAGATAAAACAAAAAAACTTGCTATCGTAATAAAAAAGACGGCTAAGATTACCGATTTAAACTTGAATTTGGCTGTATAGGATAACCGTTGTACTTGATATCGAATTGATGCCTTCTCTTTTTCGGTAAATTTTAAATTAGTAGGAAGAGAATTCTCTAATTCCTTTTTAATATTCATACTCTCCCTCACTCTCCTCAATAGTTAACCTCATTAATTTCCTTCCTCTTGTTAATCGTGTTTTTACCGTATTAACGGAGCAGTTTAACACATCAGCTATTTCAGTTACCGATAATTCAAGATAATAATATAGCCAAATCACCTCTCGATATCTTACAGATAGCTTCCCTACTAGTTGAGCAATATTTTGCTTTTCTTCCCTTTGTATGTACTCTGATTCTATTGATATTTGATTCTTCCACATAAATATTTTTTCAGTAACTTCCATTTTTCTGTAATGCCAGCTTCGCAAATAATTTTTACACTCGTTCACGGCAATTCGATATAAATAAGTCTTTATGGAAGAACGATTTTCAAAATGATCAAGATTTTTATAAAATTTGATGAAAACATCTTGTATGATGTCCTGCGTTTTCTGAATATCTTTTACGTATGTATATATCAAATGCTTCAAATAATCTCCATGCTGTTCCATGGCATCATTTAAAAGTTGCTCCCTCTCTTCTTTGTTCAATATCTAACCTCCTCTCTTTGATTTAGACAAAACTGAAAGAAAATCGGTTTCAAAATAAAGAAAACACAATAAATCCTAGATTTATTGCGTCCGTCAAATAGTAAAATCATCAATAATCTCAGCCACTTCAATTTTTCCATTGATCAAAAGCTCAGGAAGTTCATTCTTGATGTTCCCATTCCAATATTCTCTAGCCTGTTCAATCTTTCGAGAGAAAGGAACACCATCTTCTTTAGGTAAAAGGGTTCCATCACCTTCGAAACAATTCCCAATTACCCGTAGTTTAACGATTTGCAGCACCTTTCTATTGTAAGAATCAAATAGTTCTTTCCACTTTAATGCATCTCCATAGGATTTAGCAGCATATAGACACGACAATCTCGATGGATACTCCGGATGTTCTTGAAGTCGAACCATTTCTACGATCACTTCTCTAATTGCTCGGATCGTTTGTCCAACATAATCGAAAACAACCTTTCCATTCTCCTGATTTAAATTCAAGCCATCCTTTGTGTAATGACTGTATAAAATCTGAATGAAATCTTCACCTGCTGAATTCAATTTTTCTTTTTCGAAAAAGAATCGATATAAAGTATTGGGTTGATTCTCATCAAAGTGAATTACCTGTCCAAGACTCATTATCTTATTGGTCACAATATGATAAACATAAAATTCATTCTCTATCATAGTCAGCATCCTGTATTCTCCATAATCGACTTTTTATCGAACTATATCTTTATAATTTAGTGAGATGAGCTACCAAATTAAAGTCCTTTATGTTCCACACATCATCAACATGTTCAATATTATTCAAACACGCATTCCTTAATCTTGTTTTATCAGAGCCGATTTCTCCATTAGATAATTCGCCTAATATCGCATTAATGACTGCACCATGTGCCACGACAATAACGCTCTTTCCTTCCCATTTCTGCCTGATTTGTTCCAAACCTTTCATAATCCTTTTTGTCAGTGATAGTCTATCTTCTTGGTTTGGATAGTTCTTATTTGGGTATGTCGTCATTCTTTCTTCTACTGTCATTCCTTCAGCATCTCCATAGTCCCTTTCAATGAACTCTGCCATTTCAATCAACGGTTTATCTATAAAACTACTCACTATTTCAGCAGTTTGCTTCGCTCGAGTTAATGGACTTGTCACGACTACATCCCAAGTAGCAGATTTTAGAAACTCACCACATTCTTTCGCTTGGTTAATTCCCTTATGATTTAGAGGTATATCTGTTTTCCCTTGCAACATACCTAATGCATTCCAATCCGTTTCACCATGACGAACCAAGCAAATTCTAGTCATAGCTATCACTCCTTATCTGCTACTAAGTCCATTGCGTATTTGAAAAAATGTTCTGCGTACGGAGTTGGTCCTTCTTTTTTACGATGAACCAATCTGATGGCTATGAATTGCTGGTTAGGACATACCAATAAAAATTTGCCGTCAGAGCCGCTCATCCCAAATCCAATGTACTGTTCCTGCCTATTTTGGACTGTAAACCACAAATAACCCCAATTTGGCTCAATGTTTTGAGTTGAATGAGTTGATTCCTCTATCCACTTTTCACTTAGAACACGTTTACCATTCCACAATCCTTTATCGATAAACAATTGACCAATTTTAGCCAAATCTATTGCAGTTAATGAAAGACCGTAATATGCATACGATGTACCCTTTTTATCTTTAGCCCAGCTCCAGTTCGTGATATTTAAAGGTTTGAATAATCTTGTCGATAAATATGTATCCAGTTCCTCTCCACTAACCTTTTTCACAATTCCAGCAAGTAATGTCACAGCTTCATTGTTATAAGTAGATACAGTCCCTGGACTGTTTTCTAATTCCCGTGCTAAAACATATTCAATACAATCTTCTGCAGTACCTAGTTCTGCATCATGACCCAATGTTTTAATTCCAGAGGTATGGGTTAAGATATGCCAGATTGTAACATTTTCCTTTTCCGTATTCTTGAGAGTTGGAAAATATTCTGCTATAGAGACATGTAGAGACTCAATCTGGCCTTCATCAAGCAACAGACCGATTGCGATTCCAGCAAACACTTTCGTGAGCGAATTCAAATGAATAGCCTCTGTTGTAGAGGAATAGTTTTTATAGTACATTTTACGATTTGAAATAATTAAGAACTCATCAGATTCTTCTTTTTGACAATACTCATCAAATTCTTCTACTTTATTAGCATTCATACCTAATTTGGTTGTCTTTACATATTCAAAAGGCAGTGCTAAATTCATTTTCAAATTATATCGCTCCCTTGAATTTTACTTCTTAGTTTATTTAAAAGTTTGGAATACTCTTCCCTTTCCATTCTCCGATTCAACTTCAGCATAGGCACCATTAACAAACGTAATTTGAGGCGGCACATGTCCGCAATCAATGTCATAGATAATTGGGATACGAAGTTCTTCAGAAAGTTCCTGATAGACATCCTCCGCCGTATAATTATCGACCGGCATATTTGCTGGACTTCGGCCAAACATGATTCCACTACAATTTTCAAACCAACCAGCTAACTTCATTTGAACGAGTGAACGACGCAAGTCTGTCGTGGATAACTCACAATTTTCGAGGTACCAAATGATAGACTCACCTTCGATGAACTTCTCTGAAAAGGTTCGTACATCTCCATAAGGTGTACCAACTAGATGACGAATCACATCGACACAGCCGCCAAGTAAACGGCCTTTTATATGAACTCTATTACTATCTACTGTTTTCCAATATGTTTCTTCAGTCAAATGGAAAACGTAAGGTGAGGGAGTATCATGCTTCCATTCTTTTTGATACTTTTCTGATGAATGTTGGAGAATAGATTCATTTCTTTTCGTAGATAAAACAGTCTGCCACATGGCTGTCGTTTCATCAGAGTATTCACCTCTTAAATCTGCCAAATTTGTACCATGTGCAGTAGCAATACCTGTTTTTAATGTGATTGCTAACATTAGCAAGCTAATATCGGAATAGCCAAGTATCCACTTATCCTGTAGACGATGAAAATCTAAGTATTCTAGCATTTCGATAAGTAGTTCTCCACCCCAAGGCGGGATAATCAAGTCGATTTTTTCATCTGCCATCATTTGATTCAACTCTGCCGCTCTTACTTTTGCAGGAGCAGACTTTGCCTTATCCTGTGTCCACACAGTTTCACCACAAACAACGTTAAATCCTCGTTCTTCTAACCGATTTCCTGCCGTCTTTACAAGCTCATGTAATTGACTCTGTACACCTGATGACGGAGCAGTAACTCCTATCGTTGCACCTTTTTCTAAAATTGGATATCTAATCATATTTTCCTCCTATTCGATCATAGCTTTGATATTACCTCACTAAGATCATTCCATTCGTAGATTAATAGACTCAATTCTGCATCACCTAGAGTGATACTTTGAGTTCCAATTAATTCTGCACCATATTTTTCATAGAAATATCGAGATTTGTTGTCTTCCAATACTTCAACAAAAACTTTCAGGTAACCAAGTTCCCTAAATTGAATAAAGAGCTGCTTCATCAATTGTTTTCCTATACCTGTCTCTTTATATTCTTCAAGAATATAAATGGAGGTTAAGTCACCAGAATGCTCAACATGATTTGTTTCTCTTTTTCCACAGTCAGCAAATCCAACGATTTCACCATCATCATTTTCTGCGACAAAAACATAATTACCTTCTTTATTGATATTACGAGTCCATAAGTCAGTTCGTTGATCATAGGATAATTTCTTGAGGAATTCATCTGGAATGATATTTTTATAGGAAGTACGCCAACTATCAACATGTACTCTAGCAATATCGCTTGCATCGGTTAAAATTGCCTTTCTAATATTCATTAAGTACACATTCTCCGATGGTGAAATTTTTACAATAATATCACAATTCAATTAAAAAAGACATAATCTCGGAAGATTAATGTCCTTTTTGTTCAAATTCATTTAAAAAATCGAGTTTTCGCTGGTCTTTATTGTTGTTTTTATTTCGGCGATAGCCATCAAGTAAAGATTTACTATAAACTTTTTTGTAATCGGAAATAGAGAGCGTGTAATACACTGCACGATCGTCTACATTTTTTAATAAGCTCTTGTAATCCACATCCGCAAATAGTCTTAAATCCTCCAAATAAGCAATACCAATTTTAAACTCAGCTTTCCTAAATTCATGCTCATGCAAATCAGTCAATTCATAGCCTAATCCTTCGATAGTTGTTTTCAGTTCTGGCCATCTCTCTTTTAGAAAAATGAACGGTACTAGAATGTCGATGTCTTGTGGAGAAAAATCAACTTTTGCCACTCTACTCAATCCTAATGAGCCATACAAAACAGGGATAATTTTCAATTCTTGATTAAGTGTTTTCGCGATAGTAAGAAATTCATTATATTTATCCATAGTTTTCTACTTTTAACCATGTATTGTAGAATTCCTCTACCGAAGCATATCGATGACCTCTATCTTTTTGAACTGCCTTGATCACTACATCATAGAGATCCTGACTTGCATCCCATTTTTCGAAGGAATGATCTAGCTCTCTACCCAAAAGCCCAAATGCTATCGAACCCATATTGAATACATTGGTTCTCTCGTCAATCACAGCACCATATTCGAATTCCTCAGGAGACATAAATCTCTCAGAACCCCACATTCTGCCCATATTATTGAAAAAAAGTTTTTTCTGATAGAAATCGATATCACATATCTTTGTCACATTATTTTTAAAATCATAGAGAATACTTCCATCATAAAAATCAACAGCTACATATCCTTTCTTTTCCACATGTACATGAAACTCCAATATATTTTTAAAGGAATCCAACCGTTGTTTTATCGGCAAATGTTTATAACGATAAAATGGTGAATCAGGGTGAGTATATTTGTGCGGCGGTGGAAATGACCAATGAGAATGCAGACATTCCCCATCAAACCAATCGAAAATCATGACATAGCCGTGGTCTACCTCAAAATGATCTACTAATTTTATCAATTGCTTATGCTGTAGATTCTCATAAGTCGATACCGAATTCTTCAACCGGATTACGGCATCCTCAGGTTCACCTTCATATTCCATCGTCTTCGCACCAGCAAACTTCACGAACTTTTTCTGCCCATCTTTTTCGATTCCAAAACATAGATTTCCTGGATCCTGTTCATCAAAAACAGTGAATACTTCTCCTAAATCTGTTAACCATTTAAAACTACGATTCTCTTTTAATTGGAATGAAATTTTATCTAGATTAAACGTGTGCAATACTTGAAAACCTCCGAATTTTCATTTGTATAATGAATTCACCAAAGACAGTAAAAATCCTTTTTAAGAATAAACCTTCGCAATAATTATAGCTGCTGGGTAAATCAGAACTTGTCCAATCAGTGTACCGAGTAGCTTCGTTCCAATTAACATAATGACCAATGCTTTAACATCCCCATACGGACGTTTATCGCGCATGGCCTGATCCGTAATAATGGCAGACTGTGGGTCCACTAATAATGTCAAGAGTATGGTAGCTATCCCATTAATCATTCCAGAGGATGCCGATGCTGCTAATTGATATTCAGCGTCGATAAAAAAAGCAGCATAGTAAGCCGATAGAACGCCAATTGTATAAATTGCAGTAATCATTGTGTTTAAAAGCAAAAGCCGCTTCGGAATCTCTCGGTATCTTAAGCTATGAAACATCTTTTTTCGTGGCTTGGTCGTGTTTTTCACGATACGTTTTATATTGGAAATACTCAAGGCTTCAACTACGATAGATGGTACTGAACCTTTTACCTCTAAGCGATCAACTGCTTTCGAAAATATTTTTAAGAACGTTGGAATTAGGACAATTCCCAAAATAGTCCCGATTGTGGATGATAATATAACGAGTCGAATATCGTTTATTGGATCAATTCCTTTGATGATACTAAAACCAATAAGCCCACCAATGAGTGGTGCTTGAAACATATTGGCAGTTCTCGAGACGAGCACAAATATATTAAAAAGCGACATCGATAGCGCAAACTTGCCGCTTTTGACTGAATTTAATCGAACAGAATAGGCCAATGTATCAACTAAATGGATAACTAGAGTTAGCCCCATAAGACTTAGTAACATGTAAATCACCTCTTCAATTAGACGACAATCTAACTTTTATGTTTCACATCCATTTTTAAAATGGAAATCATTAAATGAAAAGTAATTATTTTCCTATAAGTAAGAATATAGTAAACTATGATTAAGTCTAATATTGGGGGTCAATATGAAAAAGATCTTATTTTTTCTCGTAGCAGCCATGGCGATTGTTTTAGCTGGGTGCGGAAGCACATCCGTTTCAAAAGAAGATGTCGTCAGTAAAGCGTTAAATGCCAAGATTAATAGTGCCGAAGTAACCGGGAAAGTTGATGTAAAATTAGGTTCAAACGGAGAAAATACGGAGCAATCCATTGATTTGTCTGTGAAATATTCCGATGATCCTTTCCTTACTTACGTTAAAATGGGCACTGTTGAAGGAGATATCGAAATGTATCTCGACAAGGATAACGCCTATATGTTTATACCTGGTATGGACGGTTGGATGAAGACACCAACTAGTGATACAGCGGAGCTTGCAGAACTTGCAGAAGGTCAATCCATCCAAGAAGACCTTGATAAACTTGAGAAGTTTGAGGATCTTTTTACATTTGAAAGTGTTGAAGATGGCTATGAGTTAAAAGTACAATTAAAAGAAGATGCGACTGAAGAGGAATTCGCCTTAGTGCAAGAAGTTCTAAAAGATTCCATTCAGGATGTACAGTATGAAGATATAAAAATTAATGCCTTTGATTATACACTAACGCTTGATAAAGAATACTTGCTAACATCCGCTTTGGCAAAGTTAGATTTAGAAGTAACGGCTGAAGGCGAAAAAGTACAAATGGCCACAACTGCCGATGTGAAGTATACGAATGTGAACAAGTTAAAAGATTTTACCATACCTACTGAAGTCAGTGAAAATGCAATGGACGTTAGTGAATAATATAGTATTAAGAGAGCATGGTGTTGCCATGCTCTTTACTTTACTTTCAAATTGACGTAGTTTGAGCATCAATCACAGTTCTATATTTCTTTACAACTAAAAATTAATGCTGAATTTTATCAACCAATTACGTATTTGTTTCAATTTTTAACCCCAAAAAGACCCAAATTAGTAACTATAATAACAAGTTTACAATCTCCTCTAGAGCCATTCCACGTGAACCTTTAACCAATATAATGTCGTTTTCCATAGTTATGTCCTTGATAAGTTCCACAATTTCCTTTTTGTCGGTGAAATGTTTCACTCTCTCTTTACCAAAGGTTTTTTTGGCTTCATTTGCAGTGTGTTTGGACAGAGGTCCATATGTAATAAGGTAGTCAATTCTGTCTGGATCAATTATCTGTCCAATTTCTTTGTGATAATCTTCTTCTTTGGCTCCTAATTCCAACATATCTCCTAAAACTATAATTTTCTTATTATAGTGTCTCAATTCCTGAAAAGCTTCTATAGCAGCTGTGACAGAGTTGGGGCTCGCATTCCATGCGTCATTAATAATGGTATATCCGCTCTTTGAAATCAGTTTTTGCATACGCATTTCTGTAATCGTTAAATTTTTCAAACCACTAACAATATTTTCCTCTTTAATTCCAAGTTCTTTCCCAACAGAAATAGCTGCTAAGGCATTCTGGACATTATGTTTACCCATTAACGGTACAGTATAAAGTGATGCATTACGATTATTTATGAAAAATTTATACTCTCCAGATTCCTCAAAAACCGAACTAGCGTAAATATCATTATCTGTGCTCACACCAAAAGTTATAAACCGAATACGACTTGTATTGTATGTATATTTAACTTCATTAAGAAGTGGTTCATCCCCGTAAAAAATGAATAATCCATTTTCTTTCAGACCTGCTAATATTTCTAGTTTTGCTTTTGCGATTTCCTCCCTGGAACCTAATGTTGCTATATGTGATAACCCAATCATTGTAATAATTGCGATGTCAGGTTGGGCAATTTTTGATAACTGTTCAATTTGCCCTCTTTCACTCATCCCCATTTCAAGTACCACTATTTCATCATCTTCGGATACCTCTAAAATGGTTAATGGTAAACCAATTTGACTATTTAAGTTCCCTCTTGTCTTATGGACATTGAAGGATGTGCTAACAATCGAATTGACCATATCCTTTGTAGTCGTTTTCCCATTACTGCCTGTAATTCCAATCACTTTAATGGACAGTTGATTTCGATATGAGGATGCTAAAGATTGTAAAGCTAGCAATGTGTTGTCAACAAAAATTAACGGAATATCTTTAGGAGGATTTGAACGATTTTTTTCCCATAAGGCAGCAATTGCACCATTCTTCATTGCTTCGAGTACATAATTATGTCCATCCTTAATTCTTATAATAGGTATAAACAAGTTACCCTTTTTAACGGTTCTTGAATCTATCGAAACACCTTCAACCATTACACTTTCAAACTTTTCCTCTAGTCCTTCTCCATTAATCATCACTTTGATAGCCTTAAGGCTTCTCTTTATCAAAAGAACTCCTCCCTAATCACTTCCCTGTCTTAATTGCTGACTCACTTATGATTAAACTAAGCCTTAATCTGCTTAGCCATTTTTCAGAATTAGAGATTTGCCTTGTTATTCCGTTTGTCTCTTCGAAATATTCTAATCCTTCGACTGAAGTATAATGAACATCAAATCCACCTATTCTTTTTGCTATCACACAGAACCAACTTACCAAATTGGTCCTTAAACATTGTTCTTTCACAAAAGAAAACCAAAAATTCCGATTTACTAATTCCATTCTTTTTATTTGAGTTATGCATATTACAATTTAAAAATATATTTCTTAAAATAACCATTTTCTGAGGAGTATTTTAAAATATTGCCGTCTTGTGGTATTCCCTCAAAAAATGCTCCAATACATCCAGTCGTGCATCGATGTCCTGATATTAAAATATTGAGTTCATTATTACCATATTCATGTTCTAAGTCACTCATAAAATCAAAAACTCTTTTAACAAATGTATCTGTTTCTTCTACACCTTTGTAAAAATTTGAATCAGGTATTGCACCGGACATTTTCACTTCACTTATCTTTAATCCGTCCGCTTCTCCTAAATCAAAGACATCGAGTCTCCTATCAGTAATTGTTTTTTTACCTGTCACTATTTCTGCAGTCTGAATTGCCCTTTCCTGCGGAGACGAGAATATATAATCAAAAGCTATCTCATTAAGGTGATTTCTTAATTTTACTGCCTGTTCTATACCAACTTCATTAAGGGGCAAACCAACTCTACCTTGCAACCGTCGCTCTTTGTTAAAATCAGTTTGTCCATGTCTAATTACATAAATCATCCATTGTCACTCCAATTCAAATAATTATCTGCTATGACAAAGAAGGTTTAACTTAAATATGACCCTCATTTAATGAACTGTAAAACAAGTAGTAACAATATGGTGATGGAGAAGAAACTAAACATAAAATATCCAAAATACCTAATCGGTTTCGGCAACTTTTTTAAATCAGTCTGAACAAGATTCCCAACATTTCCCTCAATCTTATTTAGGTGGTCGATGGCATCATTCATAGGTTCTTTCTCTTCCTTCATACGATCAGTCCCTCCATTTTTAGAAGATCTCCAACTGTCTATCTGAATTGACAACAATTCTTCTCTCATTCGTCGTCGTAATTTCAAGTGGATAAATAGCAGACTTCTTATCAGAGAAAATCCATCTTCTACCTGGTTGATTGACAATAATGAAGACTCCTTTTGATATTTCACCCATAAAATTTAGCGACGTCGAAGTTAAATCTCCGTGTTCTCGCTCGTGAATCCCAATCTCCATTAACCTATTACATGTATCTATCGCATCATCTACCGTAAGTCCGATTTCACTTATATTCATTATCGATTCTATTGAAAAAGATCCTTCCCTCACTTCTGCTAACGATTGTCTTGCAATTAGTTCAACGATATTCCCAGCTGGATCATAAAAATAGAAAGAGTAAGCACTAAAATTTGAAAAATAGATTTCATCATTGTCAAAATCTATATTTAAAGCAACTCGTTCCTTGACCCATTCTTTTGCTTCCGCAAATAAGTTAGAAGGAATATTAAAAGCAAAATGATAATAGGGATTCCCTTCCACTTGTTGGGATGTAAACTCCAATTCACTGGTCCCAACGACAATCCGAAAACTATTTTCATCCTCGTTAATTAAAGGAAAGCCAAAACGTTCTACATAAAACTGTTTCATTTTTTCTATATGATTAGACTGTAGAATGACTGACTTAATTTCCATTATCTACGCACCACCTTTGTTAAATTTTAACATATTCATTCCAGAATGTTTCGAATCTTTATCCCGCTACTAAATGTCGACCAATCTGTTACCCCTATTTTCACCAGTTCGGCTGCCGCTTCCTCTGGAGGAATTTGAAACCCTTCCTTTACCCAATAAGTTACCAACACGACCATCAATCGAATTCATTTCGATTAATGATGGTAGTAGGTATTTAAGGACATCCATAATCAATAATTCTTTATATACCTTCCACAATTCAAGTTCTTACCGAATTCATATTCTAGAGTTTCGAACTTTTTGAAAATGATGGAGTCAGTCCCCACAGCTTGTCTCCTAAACTATCTATGAGAGCTTTTGCTCTTTTTTCAATGTTATCCGGAAGATTTTCCCTACTGAAATACTCAAGTTTCAAACTCTCTCCATCCTTCATTTCTAGCTTCCCACTCACATCTATTGCATGATATAAGTTGATGACACTATATGTTTCATCACCGTTTGGATAACGGAAATAATAATCTGGACCAGAGAACACACCAATTAACTTAAATTCATTCGCAATAAGTCCGGTTTCTTCATTTAATTCACGAGAAGCTACTTCTTCAAGTGTTTCACCAAGTTCCATTCCTCCACCAGGCAACCCCCAATCCAGAGTATCTGAACGATGTTGAAAAAGAATCTCACTATTTTCATTTACTACAATTATGGTTGCTCCAACACTAATAATTGGTTGGGTGCCAATCAACTTCCTTAGTTCAGTAATATAGCCCATAATTCTTCCACCTTCTGTCGAT
Organism: Bacillus yapensis; assembly: GCF_005280205.1. Taxonomy (GTDB): domain Bacteria; phylum Bacillota; class Bacilli; order Bacillales; family Cytobacillaceae; genus Robertmurraya; species Robertmurraya yapensis. The sequence continues at coordinate 224,302 of NZ_SUND01000004.1, forward strand.
TAAATGTTTATGCTGTACTTACAAACTAACCTCATGCTTATTTTATTTTGAGAACTTCGTGCTCCATTTCAATCTCCCAATGGTTTGCAAGTACATTCAGCTCATTCTCTTCGGTCAATACAAATCCCATTTCTAATTTCTCTCGATCTTTTTCAAAAATGAACATTCCATGAGGCAAATAATCATATTTGAGACCCGTGTCAAAAAGAAAAAGACTTCGCGGACTTGTATTGATCAGTTCAATTACATGCTCAATTTCATCCTTATTCGTTATGACCTTAATTGTCTCACCCGTTTCTGTAATCGTTAATTTATCAAAATCGCCCTCAATAACATTGACATTAAAAGCCCAAATTACAATTAAAAGTATGGCGAAGATGAAAAGCAGACTTACTACAAAAATACTACGTTTAATTTTGGTCATATTTTCCTCTCTGTTCTTATTTAAATGTGTTAATTTCTACTTACCCAGTTTTTTTGGACATTTGGTAGAGTTAAAACACACTCATTTAGCAATATACGCATGGCCAGACGATATACAGCATCCTTAAAAATCTGCTTCCCCCAGAAAAAATTCAACAAAAAGAGCGATAATCCTGATTATCGCTCCTTCATATTTTCCATGATTCTAAAAGACTACATTAGGTCTCTTGCGTCTCTGTCTCTCTTCCAATTTCCGAACAAAGGCTATAAATGTTCTCGTTAGTAACGATTTGAAAGTCAGACTCAAAAAAGTATGATACCATTTCCATTTACTGCTCCACTCAATTAGCTTGGAAGTTTTTTCAGCCCAAAGCTCAATCAATAACATAGGAACCGTAAAGAAAAAGACTTTGAAAATGATTCCAATCGGTTTGCCTTTCAATGTAAGTTGATTATAAAGCACCGTAATCGTTGGATAAATTAATAAATCAAATAGTATATGCGTTTGGAATAAATTCGGAAGTATACGATTTGGATACTTAACGATCTTGAAGCTTGATAATATCTTATCAATAAATAAATTAGTAGTAGCATTGTAAAAATAGACAAGTAGCCAATCCTTAATCGGGGGTTTCCTTAATAAAATCGGAATTAACAAAATGATGTGAAACGCTAAAAGGAATAACAATATACTATGATCTAATCTACTTCTCCGCATCGTAATCACCACTCTTAGCTGTACTATTTCTAAGCATGAAAGAAACGCTTTCTATTGGGCAAATCGGAGAGTTTCAGGTTGATTCTGCTCCATTGTTACCTTGTATAAACTTATGTTTCCCACCAAAGGTTCAGTTGAATCGGAGTGAACAACAAAATTCTCATTCAAAGAGATGGTCCAAATCGGTTCGTTTTTTCTTTTTAAAACAACAGCTAATGTGCCATATTGTTGAATGTCTTCCCACTTGAACAACTCAGCTGCACTATTCTCTTTGATCGAAATCCCTTCTGTATTACTGACCACCTCAACTCCATTCCCTTTCCATACTCCTTGGATCTCCGGACCGACATTATAATAAGATATTCCATTTTTCCTGTCCCCGTATGTTGCCACAAAATGGTCAATCTTATAATCAGTTGTTTGATAAGTAAAGGCAGCGATATCATTTGCCAGCCACTCTACTTTGACTTCACCAATAATCTTATTTGGAAGAACTTCTTTAGGACGAGCGAAAATACCGTAGTGTGTTCGATAATATACGACCTCACCACTCTTTAGATTTTCCTTCACCGAAAATACGTGATGTTTATTCGGTGATATACTCGTAATGTTTCTAACTTCCTTGTTCATATGAACAAGCAATCCTATTTGAACTAAAAGAAGTGCTGCCAATACACCCAGTACGATTTTCGTGAGTTTTCTTAAAAGCAGTGTCAGACCAATGTATAGAAATAGCAGACATAAAATATTGACAACGTAAAATAATCGACTATCTGTATACTCAACCTGGTACTTTGCATGGGCAAAAAAATAAGTTAGTTGCAAACAGAATAGCGCAGCCGCGAAAAGTAATAGAATCCATCCAGTAATCAAATTTTTATTCTGCTTCATTCGGTTGCACCTCCATTGCAAAAGACCATGTTAACCCATTATCCTTTGAGATAAATTTCCCTTTCACTTTCCCTCCAGCATAATCACCATTGGAACCTTGATTAATTAGAAGAGATAAATGATCCTCTTCTCTTATTGGTAACTCCGCTTGAACAAAGATTAGATCATATTGTTCTGGAATTTCAATAACAGATGCATGCCAAGTTTGTCCACCATCTTGTGTCACATACAGATCCGGTTTGTCTGGGTTAATCGTCCCATACGACATAAATCCTGTGTTTTCATCGATAAATCCACCATCCGCGATAATTCTTGTTGAAGGAGGCGTTGTTGTCTCGTCCCAAGTTATGCCCCCATCATGAGTTAAAAAGACAGCGGAAAACTCCTGAGACATCGTTCGGTCGCCAGTAAGTACTGCATAGCCAAACTGGTCATTTAAGAAATCGACTTTTCTATAGCGAACATAAGGGAAGTTTTTGCTGATGACACCTTCTTGCCACGTCACCCCGTGGTCGCGTGAAAACTTAAATAATATGGAATCCGTCCCGTATATAAACCCAACTCGTGCATCGGAAAAGATGTAGCTTCCTGGAATCAATTCGTCTTTGCTACCGTTGTACTCTCCAACAAATAGCGAATCTTTTTCAATAGGAACCCGTACCCAATCTTCACCTTTATTGTATGTAATGTTTAATTCTTCGTTTTGTAAGGAATAACTAATCTGTTCATATGTAACTGGCCGCAATCCATTAGTCTGATTTTGTTGAGCGTTTTCTTGTTCTACTTTCGGTAAATTCGACTGTGGTACGGCAACATGGGTTTGGTTTTCATACATAATCGTGCTAATAATTATGCCAATAACCAAACCTCCAGATAAAGATAGGATCCATTTTTTCAACAAAAGCACCCCTTTCATTTGCCATTATACAAAAGTATACATAGAAAATCTAGGTATAATAATGCCAAAAAGATACAACTGCTCAAAGAACAGTTGTGACATTACGGAGTAGCTTCGAAAAAGCGCAAGCTATGTGCAATCAAAAATTGTGCCGAATAGTAGGTCGTCATAATCAATATGTCTGAATATAGAATATCCGAGACGAACATATTCCACGACAGCAATGAATCTGAAATGACAAATAGAATACTTCCGATAATTGTCCATTTATTCCTAGAAAGAAATGCGGTCCAACACATAAGCAAGATGACTACAAGATAAATAAGCACCGGTACGAGTAATGGATAGTTTTGCTCTTGTAGCAGTGCACCAATCACATAATACCCTATGAGCGAACCGTACAATCCAAGCGGGATAAGGATAAACAAAGCTTGCTTTGAAAGCTGTCGATATCGCGAAAATCCCACTGTATAAAAGATATGCCCTATCAGAAAGGCCGTTAATCCAATTACAAACCATCTTAGCAATCCATCTCCGAGCATACAGAAAAAAAGGCCGCACCATATAATCCAATGTGGACGTGATGTTTTAGCAGGCATCCGTTTATAGGCATAAATTAAGATCAGCCACATCGGGATGAGTTTAAATAATGTTTTGAGTGCTTCTGGATTGTTTGGGATAACAAAGATGTACAAAATGCCCATTACTAAGATGAGAACGGGTAGTCCAAATTTTTTCACCGATTTTCCTCCGAATTCATAAAAAGACGATGTCATTAACTAAGCATCGAACCTTCACTTAAATATTTTTTCTAGTTTCTTCACTACTTCATTGCTACAAAAACTTGAAAAATGAATCATAAGTATTTTCTTCGCTTCTTCTCTGTCTTGTTCAAAAGTTTCTATATTATTTCTACTAGCCCACGAATCATACGTTTCATATGACGTACTGTTCCAGCCATTCTTCTCCCCGTCTACATTTTTCTTTTCCTGTATTCCTGAGATGACGATATCCATTGCCCCTTGCAATTCCAATAGGGCATTCTCAAAAATCCGTTTTTTATGGCTTTCTTTAAGACCTGCCTTTACTCTAAGCGCCCTCGTATCAATTCCTTCTTCTTTGCTTATTAATTGATAAACTTCTAATGCTTCTTTCGATATGTTCCCATTGGAATAACGTTCTTCAACAGAATAATTAGAGCCTAAAATGCTTTTTACATATGGCAGCAGTTGACGGGATACCAATATTGATTTCTTTTTAATAAATTTGCCGTATCCAGCAACACCATCAGACGAAAATTTTGTTCTCCAAATCCATGGATCATACTCCGTGTCCGAATACCAATTTTCTGACATAGTAATCGTATTTAATGAAGGATAATCAGGGATTAAGGTAGCTAGTGGGAGTAATCCCACCTCTTCAATCACATCAATAGCTTCTAGGTAGGTGTTCACATTATACTCCATCATTGGGTTGGCTCCTTTATAAATATAGACTTATATTTTAATTCTATATCCACCCATGATTTCCCTGCATTCGCTTACTTTTCTAATATTGGAAAAATCGTTATTCTTTATAAGATTTTTACTTATCTCCATAAGCAATTCTGTATATTTACACCCACAATAATAGTGTTATTATAAAGTTGTAAAGACATGTGTGAACAAATTCTTAGAGTTCAATCTGAAAAACTTTGTAAAATATATTATTTAATTGTATTAAATTAAAGGAGCAACAACATGGAGTTTTTACCCTTTGGAGAATCTTTGAAAAATATACGAAAAAGAGCTGGTCTGAGTCAGAAAGAACTGGCTGCAGGAATATGTTCTCAAGCTCAAATCAGCAAGATCGAAAAGGATGATGAGATTCCATCTGCAATAATTCTTAATAAAATATCAAAGAAGCTCGGCGTCGACATGAATTACTTTTTTGATATACAACAATCGCACAAAATCGAGTATATCAATAGTGTTAAGAATGATGTTTATCAGTTAAAGAAAGAGAATGATTACTCTTCATTACACAAACTTATACAAAAAGTAAAACAGAATTCCCTCTTCCAATCAGGTGATGATTATAAATTTCTTATTTGGCATGAGGCTATTTGCATTCATTATGTTGAGAAAAACTCCTTAAAAGCGATGGAGTTACTAATAAAGGGATTGCAATTGAATCCTTGGGAAAATGGAAAACTCAATACAGAAGTTGATATTCAAATCATAACTAGCCTTGCAGTCTTGCAAAAGGAATTAGGGATTAATGAAGAATCGGAAAGCAATTTCCATAAAGCCTTGGAGCTTTTAAAGCAGCTTCCAAAATTGACTGATCAGAACATCGAACTAAAAATACTTTTTGGATTAGCTCAGCTATATACAGAAACAGAAAGATTTCAAGACTCCCTCCTACTCAGTAAAAAAGGAATAAAACTTTGCAATGAATTAGAAACCCTTTATCTTTTAGGTCATTTCCAATATCAGGTTGGGGAAAACCTTGCAAAGATGGGGAAGGAAACTGAAGCAAGACAGTCATTTAATAAGTCTTGCCTAATTTTTCAGCTTCAGGATAATCAGGAATATGTTAAATTGGTGAAAGAGAATGAACTAGAGTTGTTAGTAGCAGAAGATTAAATGATGATCGAGTTACAAAGAGGTGTGTTTATTAAATGTTTAATATAGGTCAAGCTATCAAAGATCTACGACAAGCTGTAGGTTTAAGTCAAGAAGAATTAGCTTCTGGTATATGTAATCAAGCGCAAATTTCAAATCTAGAAAACAATAATGCAACCCCTTCTGCTATGCTGTTAAACCAGATTGCCACTAAATTGGGCGTAGATATGAATTACTTCTTCGAAATGCAAGAGTCGCATAAGATTGAATATCTGCAAAATAGCAAAAAGTATATTCGAAAATCAATTCGAATTAGAGATTATGAAAATTTATATAACACTATACTTTCAGAAAAGAAACACCCCTACTATCAGGAAACTGAAAACTTACAGTTTCTTTTGTGGCATGAAGCGATTTGTATTCATTACGTAAAGAAAGAATCAACAAGAGCCCTAGAAATGCTAAATAAGGCACTTCAGATGACGAATAATAGGAAATACTATACTGAACAAGAGATAGAAATATTAATTAGTATTTCAATTATTGAAACTGAGACGAAATTGTACACTAAGTCAGAGGACGATTTCAAGAAAGCCTTAGACTCTTTTAAAAATACTCCACAAATAACAAATCCTTCGATCGAGTTAAGGATAATCTATGGTTTATCAAAACTACTAACAGATACAGGAAGATACCAGGAATCTTTGGATTACAGTTTAAAAGGAATTCGTCTCTGCAAACAATTAGAAACGCTTTATGTACTAGGTGAGCTACATTATCAATGTGGTTCCAATTATGCTAGAATGGGTGAAAAGGAAAAAGCAATTTCTGCTTTTGACAAAGCGATAAATATATTTGAATTACAAAGTAATCATCTGTATGTACAGCTTGTAAAAAAATATCGAGCTGAATTATTAGGAATAGAAGAATCCTAATAAGACAAGATCAATAAATTATGATCCATCCACCTAGGAAAGTTCAGGGAAAGTTCATTACTTTCCTTTTTTTAGCTTCCACCAAAATACTTTCAGTTCAACTCGGCAGATTTCTTTATGACATTGTTCTCTTAACCATCGTCATGAACGTAGTTTCTCCCCTATCAAATTCCATCTCCTTTACAAACCCAAACTTTTCATATAAATGAATCGCTCTATTATTAAATTTTGCAACTGTTAAGCGAAATGGGACCTTCACAAAATTCTCTTTGATAAAACTTAGTATAAAAGAAAAAAATGTAGTTCCATATCCTTTTCCAGTTAAGGCCGGGTTCATTCCAATCCCTATATCGATAAAGTCCTCAATATATGCTCCAAAATGCACTCCAATCGGAACCTTTGCACAATCTCCAATACAAAAATACCCGATTAGTTGATTGTTTTCGTCAACAACTACATAATACGAGTTTTCCAAGAGTTCCTTTAAACTTTGTGGATTTAATTCATTATTATAGAAATTGTATGGTGCCTCGTATTTCCAGTTTAATATTTCAATCGCAAACTCTTCGTTCATCGTTCTAATATCTAACATAAAAGGATCCTCTTCCCTAATTCTTTCGTTTTTCCAGCACAGCCCAACATTTCAATATCTGAAAAACATAGCCCCCTATTAGACGAGCTATGATTTTCATCCAACTATTATTTACCTCGTGCTAGCAACAAATAACTAAGTATCGCACAAACCGTACTTACTGCCATCACCAAACCCATAGGCGTGGCCGTAAAACTTCCCCCAATGCCGACAATTGGAGTGGCAATTGCACCTAGCCCCATCTGCAATAAACCGATTAAAGCTGAAGCACTGCCTGCATTTCGTCCTTGTCGCTCCATTGCTAATGACGTGCTAGTTGGTGCAACAAGACCCACACTTGTAATGACAACAAACAATGGCACAAGCACCCCGATTAAGCCTGCTTGCATCTGAATCATCAACAATAATGTTAAGCTACCACAAACAGCCGTAATTAAACCGATAACAAGAATTCGCTTTTCGCCAAAATGTACACTTAGCCTTGAACTTAGCTGGGACGCGAGCACAATTCCAATGCTATTGATTCCAAAAATGGCGCTGTATACCTGTGGGGACACGTTGTATATTTCTTGGAAAACAAACGACGAACCTGATATATAAGCAAACATTGCCGCAAAAACAAATCCTTGAGACAAGCACATGCCAATAAACACACGGTCTTTTATAATCCCTTGAAATGATGAAAAAGTGTCTTTTAATCCACCAGTCTTCCGACGTTCCTTTGGTAAGCTTTCTGGCAATTTAAAGATTACACCTAAAAGAAGACATAGCCCAATAACCGCAAGAACGACAAAGACTCCATTCCAAGGTGTGAAACGAAGTAATTGACCGCCGAAAACAGGTGCGACAATTGGTGCAACCCCGTTCACTAACATCAGTACCGCGAAGAATTTGGTCATCGCATTGCCGGAATAATAATCACGGACAATCGCACGAGAAATGACAAGACCCACTGATCCTGCGAGACCTTGAATCAAGCGCAATAAAATGAGTACGATAATCGAGCTCGTAAATGCGCATAAAATAGAGGATACTATAAAAATAATCATTCCGATGATTAACGGACCACGACGTCCACGTGCATCGCTTATCGGTCCAGCAATTAGTTGTCCTAAAGCGAGTCCGATTAAGCAAAACGTTAAGCTCAATTGCGTTAACGAAGTACTCGCTTGTAAATCTCCCGCTAGAGCTGGCAAGGCAGGAAGATACATATCCATCGCAAATGGAGCGAGTGCGGATAAAAATCCTAACACCAGTATCATGCCAATCTGTCTTTCCTTTTTCGCCGGCAATGTTTCTGCTAATTGATTTTCCATCGAGAATCCCCAACCTTTTCCTATATATCTATTACTAGAGCCAAGTATAGCATGCTAGAACTTATAATTCTTCTAAAATGCAAAAAGGATAGACTAAGGAACCTAGCATTCCTCAGTCTATCCATTTATTATGCAGGATCAATTAATGTTGATGCATGACGAATATTGAGCCATTCCAATTGACGATGGCGAATTTGGAATAGAGTCACTGGATCATAGAACTTCTCTGGGCTCGAGTTCAGCATATGAAGTTCTTTCTCGTTCCCTTCTTTTTCCTTTTTCAACTTCTCAACGGATACTTTTAACACATCCATCGGGCTATCGAAGAACATACTAACATCTCGTTCAAGTGTGCGTTCGAATAGATCAAGCTGCTGTAAAAAGCGGTTAGCGATCCGTTCGGCAACTTCAGTAAAATCTTCGTTTTCAATTGCCTTCTGGTACTGGCTTACCAAGAAACCTTTATTTTGTGATAAACCTCCGAATAACTTGCCAGCACTTTTTAATAGAAATTGAGAAGGTGTAAAGCGTAGGAAAATATTCTCCTTTTCAAAAGCCGCATAGCTCGTCATCCGTTCCATATCTCGCTTCCAATCGTTCAACACTTGGAAATCACATTGCAATTTTAACATATCATCACCAAATAGCTGGTTTAAGCCATCTGACATTTCATCCATAAATCGTTTGCTTTCATTAAATTCTAGCTCAGCCTTTCTATACCATTCCTTAAATTTCACCTTTAACAATGGCATGGCTGTTTCATTTAAATACAGCTGGATACGTTGATTCATTTCATGATTGATTTTTACATGAAGGTTTTTGAAATCACTGTCCTCATGAACCAACTCCGCACATCCCTGAAGAATTTCTGGAATTTTCGATTGAATCGTCTCTCTCATTTCATTCTTCCTGCTTTGGAATGCCTTTGTAATGACATTGTTTTTTGTGAACTGCAAATCATCTAATTGATTCACTGCACCATTCAACTTCGAAAGGACTTCTTCATTCCAAGCGATCGATTCACGAAGCTCGCCCTTTTGTTCCGCTTTCTTCGCTAAAAGGGTATCGAGTAAATTCTTAATCAGCACTAATAACTTTTCACTCTGCTTCATCTCTTGAAGGGATTGAAGGAAATCCTTCACATCATTTTGTCCTTCTATGAAGAGTGGTTCTCCTTCCCACTCTAGCTTCACAGGTTCATTTTCTCCCCATTTTAAAATATCCGTCAGAAGCTGTAATCCGTCTTCAACCGTATCATTTGAATGGGATTCACGACTAATCGAGTACTCTGCTTTTTCCACCATTGTCTGTTCAAGTGCTTCAGGGAAATGGTCATTCCATGCTAGAATTGCAGCTGAAACAAGGGTAGCATTGGAAAACTCAGCGATTTTTGTCCAATTGTGTAAAAGCCCAGGGATTAAAGGTTTGATTTCATGAATGTAGTACTTCCCGTTTATTAAGCTAAAGAACACTTCATTAAAGAGGTTATTCGTTTCGTACCATTGCTCTTCGTCAAGCAATTCCATTTCCTTAAATAGATGATTAAAACTATTCACCCATTCTAAATATTGCTTATCGTTTACATAGTGCTTCCATAATGAGAACAGCAACTGTCCAAACTGTGGATGGCTAATGACTTTTACCGTCAATAAAGGTTCCTCAAAGAATTCAGGCGTAAACTTTTCTGCATATCCTTGATCAATGTAAGATTTTAAGACCGAAAACCATTGCATCGAATCCTGTCTTTTGCCTTCGCTTACAGCAAGCTCAACCGCACTCTTCCAGTCTTCATTCTCTTCATAGAACGTGCGTGCTAGAGCTGTCACAGATGGATAATCCGGATTAATGGTCACAACCTTTTTAATCGTGCTGTCTGCTTTTTCCAGAGTACCTAGCTTAACGTAAAGAGAAAATAACTGTAGACCGATTTCTGTATTTAGGATGACCGAGTCTGTCACAATTGATGTATAAATCGACTCGGCATTTGGATAAAGACCTAGTTCCACATAAGCATCCGCCATATTCTTTTTTGCCCATGGCTCAAACTCATTTTTAATATTTTCCCATTTATAGATGGCTGCTTCATAGTCCTTAAAGCGATAATAAAGCTCGCCTTGCGCAAAACGTATGTACGATAAATCGTAGACCTCCTGCTTTTGTTCCTCGAAAAAAAGTTCCCCTAGTACTTCTACCGGATTGTTTCCATTATGTTCAATTAAATTTTCAAAGTATTGTTTATTGATTAATTGTTCTTCCAAACTCATCTTTATTGCCCCTTTGGGAATTGATTTTCATTATTCCTTACTCTATCACGATAAATTAACTAAGGACTATATGAGAAAAGTACCATTCTCTTACTCCCTCAAGCTTCGTGTATTTTTAACTTCTAGGTCCTTATTGCCACTGTACTTGGGTTGCATCGAGAATCTGCATTGGATCAGCTGGCACTTTCTCCCTCTTTTCGTCAAAAACTGGATGGATTATGAAGAAATTTAGGGTATTTTGTCATATTCCGATCGAACCTGCAATCTTTTATATCAATTTAAAAAGAAATGTAACCTTTCTGTTCTTAAAAAAGGATGATAAACCATGTTAGGGTTATTACAGACAAAACAAGGAGGTAGCACACCATGAAAAACATCTATAAGAAAAAAATAGCTGCAGCATGTGTGGCTACTTTAGCTTTTTTAGGTTTGCAAAGTAGCATTGTATTTGCTGAAGAAAAAGTTGAAGATAAAATTGAAATTCCGGAAAAACCAATAAATCATGAAATTATAAAAGAAAATGTAGAAGAAAAGATTTCAGATAAAGAGAAGGAATTACTTTCTCGCTTAGTCGAAGCGGAAGCAAAAGGTGAATCATATGAAGGAAAGGTTGCCGTAGCTGAAGTCGTGCTAAACCGTGTAGAGTCACCAGAATTCCCAGATACAGTGAAGGAAGTCGTGTACGAAACAACTGGTGATGCCTATGCATTCTCACCTGTTCAAAATGGTGAAATTAACAAACCTGCATCTGAAGAAACTAAAGAAGCGGTTGATGACGCAGTCGCTAGCCCTGATAATTTAAACAATGCCATCTACTTCTATAATCCAGACATCGCCACTGATAATTGGATTCGTTCACGTAAAGTGATTAAGAAGATTGATAATCATGCATTTGCGATTTAGATAATATGTTAAAAGGACCTCATTTTTGGGGTCCTTTTTATGCTCTCTGAAATTATCTTTTCACGTTGTGTTCCAGTTGGAATTTTGATTTTCTTTCAGCTGAAGTTATTAAGATGAACACCCGTCTATTCGTTCATCTTCTTAGCCTTAATAATCATCGTAGTTGGAAATCTTCGTGCTTTATATAAGGAATAATAACGATCAGATACTTCCTCTTTGATGGAATCAAAGTAAGTTGAAACATCACTTTCTATAACACATTCGATCGTAAATCCAGCTTTTATCAATTCATTGATATAAGTACTCATTTTTCTTTTTGGGATGGTGACGGGAGCCTTTTCTCCTTTAAATCTTGCGTAGGTTATACTTCCTTCATCTTGATACGAACCATCCAGATAGATTTGACCGTCTTGACTTTTCAAGTGGACATAAAGCGGGTGATCCCAACTCAAGATGAAATTTCCTCCTGGCTTTAAATAGGAATGGATGAGTTCAAAGGTTAATTTCAAATCGGTTGTCCATCCAATTGCATAAATAGAATACACTGTGTCGAAGTATATTTTCGGTAAACCAATATCCTGTTCCATTGGTGCACAATACAATTGGGCAGCGAAGTCTTTTAATGTTACTTTTGCCTGTTCAATCTGAGTCTCTGACAGATCAACACCCCATAATTCGCTTGCACCCTTTTCAGCCATATACAATAACGAATGGCCGCTTCCACATCCAATATCAAGTACCTTCTGATTTATCGTTTGGCCAAACAGATTGAGTTCTTCTTCTGATTGAGTAAAGGGACCATAACTGGGCAATGCATCTATCCCATTAAAGTGATGAGCTACTTTATCCCAACTGTCCTTATTTTGCTTTAAAATATCAGCTGTCATTTTACTGATTCCACCTTGTAAGAGATATATAGTGTTTCTACATTTATAATCAAATCCCTGCAACTATCTTTTAAGAACAAAAAAACTCGTCAAATTTGACGAGTAGTATAGGTACCTATTAATCCACATGCTTCACATAAATCGCCTGCGAAGTACTCACCGATTTGCATTCAGCCAGCTCTTCTTCTTTTAGAATGCCTAAATGAATCGCGGATTTAATTTTCTTTTCATCTGGACTTTTTTGAATGAGGTCATTTAGATGAAGTTCTTCTAGCCTTTTTACAGTCGTTTCGGTATCATACTTTTCCGTCGTTCGGATCTGCCGTTGCAATTTGTAATCCTTTAATACTACTTCGCCTTTAACTCTCTTCCCAACGGTTTCATCAAAAAATTCGTTAAACGTTTTCTTCAATTCATCTAATTCTGTGTCAATATCCTTCTTCTTCCTACTCAACTCAACATAATGGGCGAGCATTTCTCTTGTTAACAAGATTTCTTTTTTCAAGCGCATCTCCCCTTCCCATTTTGATCATATTAGAAAATGGAGGGGGATATTCACAACCAGATCAAAAAAAGGACGGCCATCTTAATTTAAGTAGTTCCAATAACGTGGAGAAAATTTAAAATCTCAGTCCAAATAACAAATGTTTTCGTAGCATAAATAACAAGTAAATTAACAATACAATTAACACACAACAAAAAGCTTGTGATTTCCCAAGCTTTTTGTTATAAATATGATGTTTTTATTCAATTAAAGCTCACCTTTAGTTTAGTAATTACATATAAAATGGTTTGATATTAAAGAAATAAAATAAGTTCATTTTGATTACTCTTTAGGTAGCCATCTATAATATAAAAATTCTCCATTTTCCGTTTCAGCTAAAATTATCATTGGTCTTATTCCTTCTTTTGTAACTGTGTCATACAAAACGGTTCCTTTTGGTAATTTTGTTGCTGAAAAATTCCACAACAGAAATGAAGATTTTGAAAGTCTTTTAATTGCCCCAATTCTTTTCACTTTCGGATACCTACTTTTTTCTTTTTCAAACCAATCAACTTCGGTTATATTAGAATAAATTCGCCCCTCATATTTGATAATATCTCTATCGTTATCTTTTTCCAGAAAACCACTACTAATAACCACAAATCCCCCCACAACAAAAATAAAAATTGAAAGTAAAACCATAATAATTTTCTTCATTTAAAAACCCCCAATTTTCATTAACATTCTTGCTCGTTAGATGAAGAATTGAATTTTCATATTATTTATGTATATTTTACCAAATAATTCTATAAATCCTTAAGTTTTCTCACAATATACTGATATTCACACATCAATTAACAAGTAAAATAGCACCCCAATTCGCACGATGACAATAGCCATTGTCAAGATGTTATTATGGGTGCTATTTGTTATGCTATTTTGTTGTTGTTTTCTTATAAAATATTGATATATCAACGAAAACAGTTCTGCAATTTACTATCCTAAAAGGGTTGCTAATTCGTAGGATATTTACAGTGTTTCTCCACGAAAACTGAATACTTAATCTTAATTCCGTCCTTTTACACTTTATTGAGTAATTGCTTTGTCTAAAAATGCTTTTAAGCGCTTTTGATACTCTTCCTCTGCAACAGTATAAGCTTCCGTATGACCTGCACCAGGAACAATCCAAAGTTCTTTTTCACTAGTTGCTGCTTTGAATATTTCATTCGCCATCTCAGTTGGCACAAGATCATCCTGATCGCCGTGAATAATAAACAATGGCAGCTTATTTTTCTTCACACTTTCAATTGCGGATGCTTCACCAAACGTGTAACCTGCTCTTAATTTTGTAATCCCACTCGTAACTTCCATAATTGGAAACGCCGGGAGATTATACAAATATTTCATTTGGTGAGTTAATTCTGCTTTCACAGTTGTATAACCGCTATCCTCGATAATTCCTTTTACCTCGTTCGGAAGTTTTTCACCAGAAGTCATCATAACCGTGGCAGCGCCCATCGAAAATCCATGTAGGAATATCGTGTTTTCCTTTTTGTCATCGATTAAAAAATTGACCCAATCCACATAATCTTTGCGCTCATGCCAGCCGTAACCAATATAATCGCCACCACTCATACCATGTCCTCGTGCATCAGGCTTTAGAATGTCATACCCTAGATCATAGTAATATTTTGTAATCCCCTGCATATCTTCTCCACTACCATGATAGCCGTGGGCAATGATCACTGCTTTTCCATTCGAATTCGTATTTTTTAAAAATCGAGCCTTTAATGTTAAGTCATCGAATGAATCGATTTGGACAATTTCAAAGTCTTGATTTGCTGTCCACTCCATTAATGCCGCTGTTTTGGCTTGCTGTTCTTCTGTTCCCTCTATCGTAGCAGCGACCTCACTGCTACCACCACCATGTAATGCTGGTCCTTCTTCACCACGTTTTACCGCCACGCCGTAAAAATAGTTACCAGCAACACCTAGGCCAATTAGTACGATTAGAATAAGTATCAAAACAATCATCATAATTTTCTCTTTCAAAAATATTCCCCTTTTTATCTATTAATCTATTTACCTATCTATTTTAGCAGAATGCAAAATTATTGATAGAGTTTTTCGTTTCCAAAACGGCTTTGGATTAAGCTTTTTAATAGGCTATATTGAAAGTTAGCACATTGCATTTTTAGCGGTCGAGTTTTACATATTCTCTAAACATTTGTCGGTCACCACAAGCATTTTCACTAGCATCCTGGCGTACAACCCTTATTTGTCGGTCAACTCTAGCGTATTCTCAGCCTTCTTGGCGTGCAAATCTTATTTGTCGGTCACCACAAACTTCTTCACTATTATCTTGGCGTACAAACTACATTTATCGGTCAGCTCATGCATCGTTTCAACAATCTTGGAGTGAAAGCCAAACAAAACACAAAATTTCGTATTGCTAAATATTTTCGAAATCTTTAAAATAAAACAAAAGATTACGCAACCAAGGAGAAACCATGAATCGTAAAATTTTCTTATATGTAAAAGCATTTTCAGATTTAGGAACGTTTATGGATATGATTGCCATCAACGTTTTGATGTATGTTGCTACAGGAAGCTCGGCTTGGCTCGCTTTCACTATGGCGGTTAAGACCCTTGGTGGAGTATTATCGAGTTTATTTTCAGGGGTGCTCGCTGACCGCTTTGACCGAAGAAAAATCATGATTTGGACCGATGTATTCCGAGCCATCATTATTTTGACGCTCGTCTTTTTTCCAAACCCAATCATGATTCTTGTCGTCTGTTTCTTAATTGGGCTCTTTTCTAGTTTTTTTGCTGTTAGCTACAGTGCTGAAATCCCACAAATTTACGGACATGATAAAGTCCTAGAGACGAATGCACTTATCGCACGCTTAACTTCAATTAGCTTAGTGATCGGCTTTATCGGAGCAGGAATTATCACAGATATCCTTGGTTATGAAATTACGCTCGTCATTGACGCACTAACTTATTTCGTTTCTGCCCTAGTTTTACTCGCGATGAAATGGGAAACTAGCATATCGGACAGAAAACCTGCTATTACAAGCGGTATCAAAGATAAGCTTATTAGCGTCGGAGAAGATTTAAAAGAAGTCTATTCCTACATTTTAATCGCACCGATGTTACTACTCGTCAACGTCGTATTTCTAGTTGGCGCATTTGCTGGTGCTTCACATAATTTGGGGATTCCATTATTAGCAGAAAATATTGATGCCAATCGTCAAAGCTTGTATTATGGCTTGATTTGGGGAGTTTGGGGAATTGGTTCTGTACTCGCAACGATCATTTTACCAAGGCTGAAATTCTTACACGGAAATCGATTATACTTTGCATGCTTTATCACAGCCATGCTAATGTCAACTGGATTCATTACATTTTTCTCAAGCCTAAACCTATGGATTGTCTTAACATTTGCTTTCTTTACAGGTATATTTGATGCCTTTTTTACGACCTTGCATGCTACTGTGCTTCAAAAAACAGACAATCATATACGAGGAAGAATTTTTGGGGTCGGTATGCTGTTAAAATCGCTAGGATTTGCCCTAGGATTCTTCGTGGCACCCATTCTATTAGAAGCCTTATCACTACCGAAAATGGTGCTGGCTTTTCACGGAACCCTGATCCTAACATGTCTGGCAGTCCTACTCTACTCTAATGGAAAAAGAAAATCCGTAGAACTAAACGTATAAAAGGGAAACCAATTCGGTTTCCCTTTCTCTCTTATTTGTAGAAAACTTTTTCTACATTATATTTTGCTTGAAGCGTGTTAATGATGTACGTCTCGTAAATCTCTCTTTCCATTGGATCCTCAACGATACAAACATCTATTCTGTAAACTTCATCTCTGTGCCCATTTAGTGGAGACACGTTGTCCTCCAAATGCTTTTTCACTCTTGGGCGTAGTTTTCTTGCTTTCCCGACAAAAAGCAGCTCATCATTAATATTGTAAAATAAGATGATTCCACCCTTATCTCTAGGAATTTTATGAAGGTCGATGAATCCCTCAATAGATTTGATAATTGGTTCATCATTCTCTCGAATTTGCTTACGCTCAGTAATCGAGACGTCTGGATTCGGAATGTCAATTTTAATCATTACGTGTTAAAACCTCATTTTCATCATTTATTAAACTTTAGATCAATTTCTATTTTCTACAATAAGAATTGGATATATACCTGATCTAGAATTCCTCTTCCATTGTACCTCTTTTCGGACACATCAATCTACCATTATTTATATCAAATAATTTCCTACTCTCCACCCAAATACTAAATTGAATACATTTTGGAAAACAATGAGGGTTTCAAATGGAAAGATTAACGAACCAACTTTTTATCTATATTGGGCTGTTAGGCTCCATTCTTTTAGGGAGTCTTATCATTGAATCACGTTCCTACTTTATCGGCATGATTGTACTCATGATGATCATGGGTCTTCTTAGTATCTTCATGCGTACCATGTATTCCTTTGCCATACTAATTGCCATCATTCTCGGATTAGCTTTCTACAATGTAGGTACTTCATGGTATTTCGCTTGGGACATAAGTAAGCAAGGAATCAATATTGCTGTGCAAGCGCTACTTTCATTTGCTGCTTTGATGGCATGGATCTATGGCTATACAGTTCGGAAAAATAGCAAAGTACTTCAAGCATTAAACTCCGAACTTTTACGATTAAGAAAGTACGAAGAACATACAGGCATTCTTACCTTAAATGAGTTTCTTGAACAAGCGGAAATCCTTTTTACAGGAATGAAAAGAAGAAAGGAAACTGGCTTTCTTGTCCACATCCTTATAAAAGAGAGTAAGGAATACAAACAGAGAATCTTAAGAGACAAATTATCCAAAGCCGTATTAGAATCCATTCGTGCAAAATACGATTTAGCTGGCCAGCTGCACCCAAGTGCTATCATTCTTTACCTGAATAATACGACTGAGCAAGGAGTCGAGATTGTCATGGAAAGGCTAAAAGGAAAGCTAGATCACATTAGTTTGCAATCCATCTCTTTTGAAATTGCTCGCGTCCCTGAAAATTGGAATGAAACTCGAGAGCAGCTGAAAGTCTTTATAAGGAGTGAACATTTTGGTAGTCACACTGACGATTATCGCAATTAGTTTTTGGCTATTATTGGTCTATTACTCCATTCTAACGATTTTTGGTTTAATTTTTCGTGGACAAAAAAAGCTCACTGCTCCATTAACTTCATATCCAAGTGTCACCATTCTGATCCCTGCTCATAATGAAGGGGTCGTCATCGCAGATACGCTCTTTGCGATGACAAAAATTCAGTATCCAGGTGAGCTGCAAATATTTCTACTTAACGATAATTCTAAAGACGATACCGGTGAAATTGCTGATTATTATGCTGACATGTATAAAAACATCTATCATATTCATGTTCCCCCTCGAAAGCCGAGCGGAAAATCAAGAGTTCTTAATTACGGACTCAACATGACTGACTCAGAATATATTTGCGTTTATGACGCTGATAATCAACCAGAACCTGATGCCCTCCGACTTCTCGTTGAAGCAGCAGAAACAACACCTGATGCGGTAGGCGCAGTTGGCTACGTCAAGACCATCAATGAAACGACGAATAGTCTTACACGCATGATCGCCTTAGAATTTTCCGTTTTTCAACTTACGATGCAAGCTGGACGGTGGAAGTTGTTTAAGCTCGGCTCCCTTACTGGAACGAATATGCTCGTTAGACGCTCATCCCTTCTTGATGCTGGCGGGTATGACCCAAAAGCGTTAGCAGAAGACGCTGACCTCACACTTGCTCTTACTGGAAAAGGTGGATTGTTACCTATTGTTCCGGAAGCAAAGACTTGGGAACAAGAACCCGAAACGCTTCGAGTGTGGCTTAAGCAGCGAACAAGATGGATGCAGGGTAATATCTATTTAATTGAAAAAACACTTCAAAATCCTGTTTACTTTAGAGGGAGAAACCTCATCCACTCTGTTCAATTACTTGCAGTCTATGTTTGTTTCGTCTTCTTCCTAATCGTTTCAGATATTTGGTTTTTCCTCGGTATGTTTGGTATCGCGGAAAGCTCTGCTAGTGTCCCGCTCCTTGTCCTTTGGTTTGAATCATGGCTTATCTATTTCATCCAGCTTGTTTCTTCCCAAGTGATGGATAAAAGAGTTGGTTTACGTGATTTGGCTATCTCTTTCCTTATGTACTTTACTTACGCACAGCTCTGGCTCATTTTGCTTATCCGAGGACTGTACTTTCAAATTAAGTTAAAACGTTCAGACGACGACCCAATTTGGGACAAAACGGAACGTTTTCGTAAGTTCACGTGAACATGCTTTTTTCCTCTTTACTTTTACCAGAAAAGGATTAGAATAGAAATATTGTAATCAGCAGGGAGTACTGGAGGAGATTCCATGACGGAAGAAAAAAATCAATATCAAGAAAAAACTCTTTTTCAAATAACTTGGCCACTTTTCATCGAAATTGCCTTACATATGACGATGGGGATTATTGCAACCTTCATGCTTGGACATTATTCCGATGATGCTGCTGCAGGCGTTGGGGTGGCCAATCAATTACTGAACATCTTTATTCTCGTTTTTAACGTCACGTCAGTCGGGGCGACGATTTTAATCGGGCAAAAACTTGGTGCAGGAAAAATTGCAGAAGCGAAACAAATGGCTCAATCCGCTTTCGGAATGAATTTCTGGTTTGGAGTCATCGTAGCTGTGATTGTCTTTTTCTTTGGTGAATATTTTCTAAGACTCTTTGATGTCGATGGACAAATTTACGAGTACGGTCTCATTTTTATGAAAATTTGTGGACTATCTCTTTTCTTAGAATCTTTGTCTCTTGCGCTTAGTGCTGTACTTCGAAGCTATGGATTTACAAAGGAATCCATGTTTGTAACAGTGTTCATGAATGTGATCAGTATTATCGGAAATATTGTTGCCCTTTCTGGATTATTCGGCCTTCCTATTACAGGAGTAACAGGCGTATCGTGGGCGATTGTAGCTGCAAGAGGAATTGCAGTGCTTATCCTTCTCTATTTTGTCTATCAGCGTTTATCGATTTCGATTAAATTCGAACATATTTTTAAGATCAAAAAAGAAGATATTCGTGGTCTCCTTTCAATCGGAATTCCATCCGCTGGTGAAAATCTATCGTATCAATTTTCGCAGTTGATCATTACTGGAATTATCGCAACACTGGGGGCATCTTCATTAACGGCACGTGTGTATATTGTCAATATTTCAATGATTTGCTTTTTGTTTACAATGGCGATTGGGATGGGAACTCAAATGTTAGTTGCACGATACATTGGCGGAAAGCTGTATGAAAAGGCATTTCAACGTGGGATTCGCACTTTAAAAATTGCTATGATCGCTTCCTTAACTGTATCGCTAATTATTGCATTAATTGGCTCGCCTGTTCTAAACTTCTTTACAGATGATTCAAGTATCATTGCTATCGGGATTCCAGTCTTATGGGCGATTGTTTTTATCGAACCTGGTAGAGCAATGAATATCGTCTTAATGAATACATTGAAATCAGCTGGAGATGTTCGTTTCCCTATGATCGTCGGGATCATCTTTATGTGGGGCGTTTCCGTTGTATTTAGTTATTTATTCGGTATTCATTTTGGCTTAGGACTACTTGGCGTCTGGATTGCCCAAGGATTGGATGAATGGATTCGTGGAATTCTTGCTTTACGACGTTGGCAGAGCCGACCTTGGGAACGTAAAACGAAAGTCGAAGTTAATGAATTTCAGGTAAAAAAAGCATAATAAGCAAACCGAGCATGAGGAATTGTGCTCGGTTTTTTTTGAAATGGCAGCTTAGAATTCAAGAACTATGTATGACTTCTCGATCTGAAAGCGTCACACCATGACAATTAATTAATAAGGAAGTCCAAGTAGCTGGTATTTTGTTAGCATCATAGGCACATACAGAAATGATTCCTTTTTCGTGTATGAGGCAGTCTGCAATTTTTTCATATTCTTCGAGCTTATCATTTAGGCTTTTTGGGTCTCCCCATTCAACATGTCCCCATGTCCGTACCGATTCCCCATTTGGTGTGAAGGAATCGACCTTTTTTGAAAAATAGTTTGATATCGTACGAGGATGAAAATCTTCATTTGCCCAATAGAAATCAAAATTATTAATCGTATGTAGGTTCTCGCGTTGAAGCTGATTCAAATGCGTATCTAATTGCTCATAGATCTGAATCATGTTTCTTTCATTTTCTATTAAAATAACGTGTTCACCTTGTTTAATCCCTGAAACGATAAATGCAACAACTGTTTCGATGTACTTGGTATGATTTTCATATATATAACAAATATGTCCACCGTGTTCCTTCTTTAATTCTTCAATCGTTGGCTCCATAAAACTATTCATAAACTAGTCCCCTTACACTCTTTAATACTTATCCGTTTTATTCATTTCATGTCTCAACATACAGTTCTTCAACACTTTTATAACAATTAAGCTTCAAGTCTGATTTGAATTCTCACATTTAGCCTCCATTTATGGAACCTATTCAATAGACTATATTCTTCACATAATTTGTCGTGTCCTTCTTTATCAGTTAAAAAAAGCATTTCCTTTTGCTATGAAAGCTCCCAGGCGTCTTTCAAAAGCTTAATTCCCGCATCGATTTCCGATTCCGTTAATCCTCCAAATCCCAATAAAACTCGAGAACCTACCTCGTCTGATTTACCATGATAATAGATGGATAATGGATAAATTTTGACTCCAACATTCTTTGCTCGCTCAATCAACTCTTCTTCACCCAAATTATTTTTTACTTCCAAAACAATATGAAGACCAGATTTTTCACCAATAATGGTAACATTCCCTCTAAGATATTGTTCAATCGCTAGCATCAAAGCACTCTGTTTTTTACGGTAAAGAGTTCTCATTTTGTTTAAATGAGTTTGCCAATATCCATCCTTCATAAAACGATAAAGGGTATCCTGATGAATACGAGAAACCGTCTGTTTGTAGATCGTAAAGTGCTCTTGATATTTTTTTAAGAGCGGCGTTGGCAAAACCATGTAACTGATTCGGAAAGATGGAATTAGTGATTTGGAAAACGTTCCTAAATAGATGACACTTTCATTTGCACTCAGTCCTTGCATAGACGGGATTGGTTTCCCTTTATAACGATATTCCCCATCATAGTCATCTTCAATTATATATCCGTTTCTTTCCTCTGCCCATTTTAACAATTCCATCCTTCTTGAAATGGGCATTATCATTCCATTCGGAAATTGATGAGATGGAGTAACATACACAACATTTGCATCTGACTTTTTTAATTGTCTTATATCTATTCCTTCTCCATCGAGAGAAATCGGAATCGTACGAACGCCTATATCTTGTAAAACGATTCTCGTTCTATGGAAGCCGGGGTTCTCAAGCGCATAAGTATGTTCTTTCCCAATTATTAGAGACATTAAACCAATTAGCACTTGTGTACCAGCACCAATGATAATTTGTTCGGCATCACATTTAACTCCTCTGGAGGCATAGAGATAGGCTGCTATTTGTTCACGAAGATTCTCTTCCCCTTGGGGATTTCCAATATTGAATAATTCTCCTTGGTCCTCATATAAGGATTGAACAGTGAGTTTTCTCCAAATCGAATAAGGAAAATGTTCCAAATCAACTTTTCCCGAATTAAAATCTATTTTGATATTTTCTTGTGCCCTATTGGGTTTTGACTCAAATTGTTTTACCTGTTGTTGGTTGATGATTAAGTCTTGGTTAAGAGTGGTGACAAATAATCCTTTTCGAGGTTTACTTTCTACATACCCTTCCGCACATAGTTGATCGTAAGATGCTTGAATCGTATTTAGGCTTAGTCTTAAGTGATTTGATAAATGTCGTTTAGAAGGTAATTTTTCATGCGTTTTTATTCGGCCAGCGATAATTTCTGTTTTAATATAATCAGCTAGTTGCATGTACAACGGGCTTCTATTTTTACTGTCTAAAATTGGTGTTAGTTCGATCATGGTCAATCTCCCATATATAATCTGGTACCATCAAAATACTCCCATCTGGTTCTTTTGATTATACCAGAATATGTTTAAATATTTCGTAAAGGAGATGAATTTAAATGATTAAAATAAAGGAACTAAAAAACGAGAAGGAATGGAAAGAAGCCTTTCCAGTTATGAAACAATTGCGAACTCATTTGAGCATAGAACAATTCATCGAATTAGTGCATGAATCTACAGAGAAGGAATCTTATAAAATCGTAGCTTTATATGATAACGACAAAATTGTGGCCGTAACAGGATTTATGCCGATGATTACCTTATATAACGGAAGGTTCATTTGGGTTTGTGATTTAGTGACAGATTCAGATCATCGTTCAAAAGGCTATGGTGAAGCACTTCTAAATTATGTACATAACTGGGCAAAAGAGAATGGCTATGATATTGTCTCCCTTTCATCAGGATTACAACGAATCGATGCCCATCGCTTTTATGAGCATAAAATGAAATATGACAAGGTCAGCTATGTTTTTCTTAAAAAAGTTTGAATCTATTAAAGACCAGTTTGGTCTTTTTTTGATAGCTTATTTAGAATAGACCACCCTTTTATGGCATATAAAAGGATTCGAATTACTAATACTCCTTCTCACCATGTCGTTCAATAACATAGTAAAGAGCTACCCAGATACTATGAACGATCAAATAGATGACGAAGGAGTAAAAGATCGTATACCCATGCTTATAGTGATAGACCCCTAAAATTGCACTTATTTTCTCAATCCCTACACTAATAAAGGTCCATATCAAAATATACAGCGGTGAATTACGAGCTTTGACTTTTAAATAGTCATACAGATAGAAGAAAAAATAACTATAGGATGAGTACATTACATGGGATAAAAAATCGGTCAATTCAAATAAGGAGGTATCATTTAAATCGTAATAACTAACTGGAATCACGCTTAACGTGTGGTCGAAGAAAAAACCGAAAAAAACGCCAGTAAGCAGATAGATAGTAGATGTTTTTTTCGTAAAACGTTTTGGGATGACTAATACTGCTAATAATCCAACCACGATTGAAATGATTACGAACCACTCGTTCCCATTAAAATGATTGTCATAGTGAATTACCTTCAAGTTTGCTTTAATCCTCCTCTGCCTAAGCGGATAAACCACCTAGAAATCAAAGTTAGAGCACCAATAAACACCGCATACATAATAAGCGCATACAAATAGTTCCAATGACGAAAGATAATCATTTCAAAATGTCGCATGAGCCAATCATCCACCAACAATAGCATTAAGATTGAAACGCCTATTCCCCATCTCCATTTGAATCTTAAAGGAGAATTAAGAATACCTGCAGCTAGAATAAGCAGGAGCGGTATGATAATAAAGCGACATATATGTAATGCTAATGATTTTTCCACATCTCTTGTGACAGGTACCCATTGTAAACTAACATCAAGTAGGGTAAATAGGGTAACGGTTTGGATTCCAATTATAAAGTATAAAAAGATCATCTCAGTAATCGTTAATCTTTTAGGCACCAAGATAAAAACAACGATAATGATCCACGCAATTAAGGCAAATATAGCAATGTACATCGCAAACACCCTTTAAATGATATAACACATACGTGTATAAAATGCCCCAAAATCCTTTGAAATATTAATAATTAAATCTTTATCTAGATATTTACTAGCTTAGCTAGATTTCTATTTCCTCATTGAAGAATTAGAAGGAAATTTTGATATTAAGTAGAAATGCTATATATGAGATTAATAAGGATGTGAGAGATATGGAATGAAAACCACAAGAAACTAAAAGAAATTATCATAAATCCTGACAAACATTCACAATCTGTACACTGCAGATGAAAAAAGCTTAAAAGGAAACCGAGCATAAGTGTTTATGCCCGGCTAAATATGTAACAATTCCTACTAATTGTTGTATTACAATAAAGATTCTGCTCCGTCGATAAAAATTTCACTCCCCGTTATGTGACTAGATTGACTAGAAGCAAGGAATAGGACCAAATCAGCCACTTGTTCTGCCTTTCCCGCGCTGTGTTCCAGTGGCTGGTTTCCTTCCGGATATACAACTGGTATTTCCACCTTTTTTAGCTTCTCTTTTTCTTTCCACGTGTTTTCACTAATATTCGTTTCAATGGCACCAGGACAAATAATATTCACTCTAATATGGTATTGAGCAAGTTCAAGGGCTGCCATTTTTCCAAAGCCCATCTGACCAATTTTGGATGTACTATACGCGGACATTCCAAAATTTTTAAATATTCGATTTCCATTGATAGAACTTGTAATAATGATGCTTCCTCCATTTGTTTTTAAATGAGGAATGGCATATTTAACGGTAAAAAAAGTACTTGTTAGATTATTAGAAATGGTCAATTCCCAATCCTTCGGTTCTAGGTCTTCAATTGGCGTTACCTCACCATTAATTCCGGCATTTGCAAATACGATATCTAATCTATCCCACTGCTTTAAAGTTTTTTGGTAACAGGCTTCAACTTCATCAGGGTGAGCAACGTTTGCTTCTAATACAAGCCCTTCGCTGCCCATTTCTTCAATTTCTGTTTTAACTTCCTCCACGTGTTCTTTGTGTAAATCGACGAGTGCAATCTTTGCACCATTTTGAGCAAGCTTAAGAGCAGCTGCCCTGCCGATCCCCGAACCGGCACCTGTTACGAATGCAACCTGATTTTCTAGTTGTTTTTTCATAAAAAACACCCTCCTTACGTAATGATAAATATTACTATTTCCATAAGGAAGGAACTTTATTTTTCACAGTTCGAAGAAAATCGAACCTTAAATAAACAGAAAGGATTTTTTTAATATTTGTCGAATTATTCCATCTAAAGGAGTTGACATTCATTGGATGTAGTATTTAATACAGACATAGCCATTTTTAATTATCGTGTGGCTGGAGTTTGGATCAAAAATGGACATGTCCTGTTACACAGGGACGTGAACGAAGAGATCTGGTCCCTCCCTGGTGGCAGAGTTAAATTAGCTGAAGATTCAACAACAAGTATAATAAGAGAGTTTCAAGAGGAGCTTGGTTTAGACATTAGAATTGAGAGATTAGCTTGGGTAGTAGAAAACTTTTTTGAATATAGGGGCAAAGATTTTCACGAAATTGGGATGTATTATCTCGTATCATCAGAGATAAATTCATTTGAATTTATCAATTCCCCTTTTTATGGCAATGAAGGTGAAAGATTGATTTATCAGTGGATACCGATTACAGAACTTCAAGAGGTAGAACTGTATCCTGAATTTTTGAGAACGGCCTTAACTAAGTTACCTCTGGCAACGGAGCATTTGATTGCAAAACAATAAGAGTTAATTGTGAAACCTATTCCTTTTTACTAGCGTATTAAAAGATATAAATAACAGTGGCGATTCTTCTTGAAGAGGAATCGTTTAATTTATGGGGGGGATGTTCTTTGGATATGATCCAACGAAGGATATGGAATGAAAACCACAAAAAAATGAAAGAAATTATTTGTAAGCCTGATAAACATTCAAAAGCTGTTCAACTATTCCTAACTCAACACTCTTTGGTACACAGTTCTTCTATCAGTACTACAAACCAGACAACACTAGAAGACTCATTATTAAGTAATTTGAAAGAAGCGATATTCAGAGAGTAT
Organism: Bacillus yapensis; assembly: GCF_005280205.1. GTDB lineage: Bacteria > Bacillota > Bacilli > Bacillales > Cytobacillaceae > Robertmurraya > Robertmurraya yapensis. The sequence continues at coordinate 250,912 of NZ_SUND01000004.1, forward strand.
CCCGTTTCAAATCCAGATACGAAAAACTCTATTGCCTGGCATTTATGGCATATTACTCGAATTGAGGATATGACGACAAATATTTTAATTGCGAATGAACAACAAGTCCTAGATACTTCCCAGTATTCAGACAGTATGAGCATTCCCTTTAAACATTCTGGCAATGATATGTCCGAAGAAGAAATTGCTTTATTGAGTTCAAATATAGATTTTGAATCACTATTGACTTACCGTAGAGCTGTTGGAATACGAACACGAGAAATTGTTTCTTCCCTAACTCCTGGAGATTTCAATTTAGACATTGACCAAAACAAGATCCAACGATTATTTAAAGAAAATGCTGTAATGGAAAAGTCGAAATGGCTAGCTGATTATTGGAGCAAAAAGAACATTGCAGGTTTACTTCTAATGCCAGCTACTAGACATAATTTTTTACATTTGAACAAATCTGTTCGAATTAAAGAAAAGCTTCTAAAACGAAGAGAAGGATGATTAAATTGAGACATTTTTTCATCGGATGTATTCTAGCTACTATCGGTTTTTTTATATCCTTACTTTTATGGGGAATGGATCAATCATATATCATACCAGGTGCCATTTGTATCATATTAATTGGCTTATCCATGATCTTTTCCGGCACTATGGTAAGCGGAGACAGTATGCGCGCTAATTATGCTACTGAATCCTCTGAAGACAGAAATAGTCGTAATAAGATGATAATGGGTATGACACTAATCGGATCTCCAAACCTTATTTTAGCTATTATTATATATATCATCTAATATATACACTTAGAGTTTGCTCATCAATTCATAGATCTTCCGAGCCGTGTTGACATTTCTCACTGTCACATGCTTATATACTTTTGTACCAATTATCTTTGACACCCCACTCTTGGTCACATTTTTCTTTTCAACCGACCAAAGAATTGCTCCAGGCACATATTTTACTGTGTCAATATTCGGTTTAATGGTCAGGTTCTCCAGTACAGATTCCTCGTCTATATCGTCCCATAAAAAAAGAACATCACTTTTCATCTCATTATCATTTTTCCATGTAGCTGGGATGGCACTAATTATTCTTTTAATGTCATCAAAACTACGGACAACTACTCTAATATTCAAACCGAAATCCTTATGTATTGCTTCCTCCAAAATGTCTGACAACTCATTTTTTGACTGACTCTTGCTTGAAAAAATAATATTCCCTGTATTAATATAAGTCACCACATCCTCCATTCCTGCTTGTTCGAATGATTGTTTAAGCTTCTTCATATCAATCTTGTTTTTTCCACCAACATTAATTCCGCGAAGTAACGCGATATATATCATAACCAACTTCCTTTCATTTGTCTGACTAATATATAATTTCACCAAAAACTGTGCTAATCCTCCCTATCAAGATAACAATTAAATTGCACTTGAAATCTGAAAAAAGTAAAGAAATTCTTCGAGCTTATTCAACATATGTCCTTCTTAAAAAATCTGGCTTTATATACTGAATTCTTCTTTTACTTAGTAAGCGAAAGGATCTGGAAAGGAAAAATTCTTAAATTTATTTACTGGAAGGATAATTCACTCCGAATATGGTTAGGATAATTTAAGTTGGTATTTCCATTTATATGAAATGTATTATATAATAAGAATGTATGTTCCCTTTTTAGTGGATACATAACAAAAATCAAGAAGAAGGTGTGTTTAATGATTTTAGGAGTTCATCCTTATCTTAGACTGGATGGCAATGGGAAAGAAGCTGTAAAATTCTATGAAAATGCTTTGAATGCAGAAAATTTAGGAGTTCAAACTTACGGAGACATGCCGGAAAACCCTGAATTTCCTCTTCCTGAAGAGGCAAAAAGCCGTGTACTACACGCACAATTAAAAATCGGTAATACATTCCTAATGATCTCAGATACATTTCCGGGTCAACCATATCAAACAGGAGCACAAGTAGATGTTGCTGTCCTTTTCAATGATGTAGAGACATCAAAAGAAGTTTATGAGAAACTTTTAGATGGTGGAGAAGCAATCATGCCACTCCAAGAAACACCTTGGAGCCCTTCGTATGGTCAAGTCAAAGACAAGTTCGGCATCATTTGGCAACTGTCAACAGAAGTAAAATAGGCAATTCAAGGCACCTGTATAAAATGGTGCCTTGATATGTAATTATCAAGGAGAACTTCTGACCACTCAATATCTGAAGTCATACCCTGTAATACCAAATAACTAGGCCGATCCCAAATATACTGAGAACGGCCTTCCTAAATCAGGATGTTTTCTCTTTCCTCTGCAGCAACACGGCTCCAATCACAATCAATCCCTTAAATGCTTCTCGTAAAAATGGAGGCACACCGAATAAGTTTAAAAGATTATTCATGACAGCGATAATCAGCATTCCATATACTGTCCCAAGGATAAAACCTCTTCCCCCTGCCATGCTCGTTCCACCGACTACCGCTGCGGCAATGGCATCCATTTCCATTCCCCTTCCAGCATTCGAAAAGTCCATAGAACCCACACGTGAAACCTGAATGATCGCAGCAATCGATACAAGAAGACCCATTAGTGCATATACCCTTAACTTCACTTTATTCACATTCACACCTGATAGCTTTGCTGCTCTTTCATTTGAACCGACCGCAATTATTTGTCTTCCAAATGTGGTTCGCTTCGAAACATAGTAGAGAATATAAGCAATGACAGCCCAATAAATGATAGGCATAATCATGTAATTGCCAAACCTAAAGCTTGCAATCTCTAAAAATTCCATTGGCACCTTTGGATTGTAGCCTTGCATAAAGTGCTGGGTTACACTTCGAAAGATAAGCATCGCTCCCAATGTGACAATAAACGGAGGTACATTTCCTTTCGTAATTGTAACCCCAATGAGCGCGCCTAATAGATAGCCCAAAATCAATACGATGATAATTGTTAAGATAAACGCAGGAATTCCTGTCATCCCAAGCATACCTAGAATACCTTTTGTGCCTGTATCGAGAAGAATCATCGTAAAAGCACCAGTGGCAACCAAAGTCGAGCCGACTGCTAAGTCAATACCACCAGTCATAATGACAAAGGTCATCCCTAACGCAATAATGCCAATCCCCGCATTATTTCGCAAAATGTTAATCCAATTGTTTGTCCAAGATTCAAACCAACTACCGAAAGAATCATAATCAAAGCCCAACACAAATGTCTGTAAAATAATCATTATGATGAGTGCAATCGCCGTGCTGAAAAGTGGCTCGTTCTTCCATTTCGTTTTGAACCACGTCAAAAATTTCAATGGATCTCCCTCCCTTCCTTCGTCAATACACCACCAGTTGCGAGATTCATAATGGTGTGCTCATTCATCAGTTCTCCTGCCATTTCCCCTTGAATGACGCCATGATACATGACAATCGCCCGGTCACACAGTCGAATGATTTCCTGTGCTTCACTTGATAAAACCACAATCGCAATATCTTCATCTGCCAGCTTCAATATAATATCGTAAATATCCTCTTTAGCCCCTACATCTACCCCTTGAGTCGGATTATCTAAGATGAGTAGTTTTGGGTTGGCAGCTAACCATTTTGCTAAAACTACCTTTTGTTGATTTCCACCAGAAAGACTGGTGATTCGATCCGTATGCTTATCCATCTTGATCCTTAGAGACTTTCTTTGCTCTTCATAGACCGCCTCATGTTTTCGGGAATTAATAACACCGCGTTTTGAGAATCTCGACCATGTGACAATCGAGGCATTCTCAATAATATTCAGATCTTTAATAATCCCATTCTCTTTTCGGTTCCGTGGCAGATAGGCAATTCCCTCTACGATGGCCTGGGTAGTACTCCTAATCTTCACTTGATCTCCATTCAAAAAGATTTTCCCTGAAGTAACAGGTTCCGCTCCAAATATCGCTTGAAAAAGTTCACTCCGACCATCTCCGAGAAGTCCTGTCACACCGACAATTTCTCCTGCACGAATCGAGAAGCTAATATCTCTAAATCTTGAATTGGAACTGAGGTCTTCTACCCTTATGATTTCTTCTCCTAAGTGCTTCTCTCTTCGTAAAGACTCTGTTCGCACATCGTATCCAACCATAAAACGTGCTAAATCATTCGTTGTAACTACATTCACGTTTCCCTCTGCCACTAAGCTCCCATCCCTAAGGACAACGTATCTGTCACAAACCTCTAGCACTTCGTTTAATTTATGAGAAATAAAAATAATCCCTACATTTTCATCTTTTAGCTTCTTCATCATCTCAAACACTCTAGCTGTTTCCTGCTCAGTTAAAGAGGTTGTCGGTTCATCCATGATGATAATAGAAGCATTGGTCATCATTGCCCGGCAGATCTCGACGATTTGCTTATAAGATGCATCCAACTCCCGAACCATCCTTTTCGGATCGAGCTCTACATTCATTCTCTTAAACATCTGCTCCGTTTCTTCTACCATTCCATTAAGATTCAAGCTTCCTCTTTTGGTTTTCTTCTCTCTGCCAAGAAACATATTTTCATAGATCGGTAAATCATTGATTAAATTCAATTCCTGATGGATGAAAGCAATACCCGCTTTCTGAGAATCGGCAGGAACATTGAATTCAACCAGTTCCCCATCTACAGAAATCGAACCTGAATCTTGCTTGAACACCCCACCCAGGATATTCATCAATGTAGACTTACCAGCCCCATTTTCACCAAGTAAGGCACATATTTCTCCACCTTTGATTGTAAAGGAAACATCTTTTAACACGTGATTGCTTCCAAAGGATTTTACAATGTTCTTCATATCAACAAGCATGCCATCACTTCCACTTCGTAATGGTAGAAAGAGAGGCTACAGCTGCGCCATACCCTCTCTTCTATTCTTAATAAGGCGAACCTTCATCAAGGAATTCTTCATAATTCTCTCTGTCTACAATCGTAGTCGGGATAATTGTGACCTCATCTACTGTCTCTCCATTAAGAACCTTCAATGCTACATCAACAGCATCTTTAACCATCGCAGGGCTATACAGGGCTGATTGAATCCAAATATCCTCATTTTCAGGCATCATGTTAAAATACTCCTGCATTCCGCCGCCACCTGTAACTACTTTAATATCTGTTCTACCCGCTTCTCTAATCGCCTGTAAAACTCCGATAGACGTTTCATCATCCATTGAATAAACGGCATCAATTTTATCGTTACTTGTTAAAATATCAGCAAAATCCTTCAAGCCATCCTCTCGTGTGAACTGAGTAGCGTATGTGATTAAATTCATGTTTGGAGCGATTTCTTCAATCGTTTCTACAAAGCCTTTCTTCCTTAGCTCAGAAACGGATCCAGACGAAGGTACCTCAAGAATGACGACATTCCCTTCTGTTCCAATCTTGTCAACAATGTAGTTGGCGCCCTGAATCCCCATGTCCTCGTTGTCACCTGAAACACGGTACACACCATCAGCATTAATGGCTATATCAAAGTTGACTACCTTGACACCTTCATCTAATGCCCTTTGAATTGGCACCTCCATCCCTTCCCATTGCGGAAAGGCAACAATGGCTTCTGCCCCCCATGTCATTAAATCATCTAGTTGTGATGTCATTTCCTCTGCATTGGTGCTTGTTTGAATTTGGTACTCAATCTCATCTCCTAATTCTTTAGCCCGTGCTTCTGCATGATAGGCCACTGCTGCTACCCAACCATGTGTCACAGCTGGTGCAAGAATCCCAATCTTATGCTTTTCTGTATCTGTCTCGTTTTCCGTCGGTGTAGCTGGTTCTTCTTCTGGCTCTTCATTCGTCGCCGAATTATTACATGCCGCTAAAAACGGTATGAAAACCAACACGAGCAACACGAACAACTTCCAACTCTTCTTCATTACAAATACCCCCTTTAGATATAAGCGCTTTCACTAAATACGGACTACCCTGCCTGTTTCCAAAGATTGCTGAATTGCCTCTAGTATTCGAAGTGTATATAAAACATCCTCTAGCAGAATTACATTATTCTCTTCATCCGCTTCTAAGCAATGGATAAAATAAGCTAGCTCATTCTCGAACGGCTCTTTTTTCTCTATCTCGATTGAGCTCTTTTTACCAGTATCATAACGAAAAAATTGGTTCGAGCTGATGCTTTCAATGTTTTCACCGGCCACTACGTTCAGCTCAATTGTGCTTTCTCTCGATTGTGCACGAAAGGCAAAGGTAAATGGATATTCTCCCGTCATCCTATGAGACCCTTCAACAAAGGCTTTGCTGCCATTTTTAAAAGAGAGGGTCGACATCACATGATCCCAGGCCCCAAACTGATTTTTACTACCCACTGCAAAAACAGACTCTACCTCACCAAATACATAGGAAAGGAAATCGATGTCGTGAATATGCAAGTCGAATAAAGCGCCACCGCTTTTTTCAGGATATTGAAACCATGTACTCCATTTTGGCAACTGCCCCAATCGCTTTGCATGGACGATGTCGAATTTTTCTTTTTTGCTATAAAGCTTAATCTGTTCGTATTCGGGCCAGAAACGAAGCACATGCCCCACAAATAATCTCACATTATTTTGCTGAACAGCATCAATAATCCTTGCTGCTGATTCAGTTGTTAAAGTTAAAGGTTTTTCGCAAATAATATGTTTTCCAGCATGTGCAGCTTTGATGATGTACTCTTCATGTAAAAATGTAGGTAGACATATATCGATCACATCCACTTTTTTTCGTAATAATTCATCAAATTCATTCGATTCAATAGCTGTTACATGCACATTCTCCATTTTTTGATACGCTTGTAAGTGTGTCATTCCCATGAACCCCATACCTACTATCGCAATGTTCTTCATTCCACTCACCCTATAATTCTCGAAAGATAGGCATAAGATTTTTTCACACTTTCGTTTACTTCCTCAAGACCAGATGGCCCTGCAGGGGTAAATTCAATCTCCACACTTATTGGCCCTTTATAGTCGTTTTTTTGAAGTGTAGTAAAAACTCTAGTGAAATCGATATGCCCCTCACCAATTGCTGGGAAATTCCATTCATGATTAGCTCCCAACTTATCCTTCAGGTGAATGAATTCTACAGCATCGATGGAAGCCTCTAAATCCTCGTAAGGAAATACATTTCCGTAAAACATCACATTGGCCGTGTCATAATTGATCTTCACTCGATTCGAGAGGGACTGGACAAGTTTTTTCAGAGATGTTCCTGTGGCAAAATTATTGCCATGTGTTTCAAGAACCAGTACTTTCTGATGCTGCTCACATTTTTCAAGAATCGGTTGTAGATTCTTCATTAAAATGTTTTCATCCTCAATGACGTCTGTATCGTTATGGGCATCTCCTGTTGCTGTAATAAGATATGGACAATTGAATTCCACTGCGAGGTCAACACTTCTCAATAGATTTTCAATTCCTTCCTTTTTCATCACATTACTGTGGGCTCCAACCCCAACACAGACCATGTTGTTTTCTTCCAACAGAAGCTTGATATCGTGAATTTCCTTTGCTGACATTTCGGGTAACACATGTGGGGTGTGATCCTTTACAGCGGCAAGTTCAATCTGTGTGAAACCTGCTTCACTTGCTCCTTTTACACAATCCTCTAATGAAAAACCATGGTACGTATTCGAATTAATTGCAAGCTGGTGTAACATCCCAACCCTCCCATCGTTATTGGATTACACACGGATTGATGCCTATTAAAGCATATGTAATCCGTTACATTGTATGTCAGATTATTTTTCAGCTAAGATTTTCTCGATGACACGAAGACTTGCCACAGCTTGTTGCCCAGTCACCGGCGGCTCCTTATCATGAATGATGCAATCGATAAATGCATCGATCACGCCCGATTTCGTTTGGCTATCATTCGTTTGAATCGCTTCTAATTCGTATTTGATTACTTCCCCATCTTTTTTCTCAACAATTAATTGATTCGTAGGATGTTGATAGATTTTGAGAATACCTTTTTGACAATAGATGGTTGTTGAGTTGTCTTCGGCACCATAATACGTCCATGAGAAAGAAGCGGTCCCAATTCGACCCTTTTTCGTTTTCAAGGCACAAACAACATTGTCACAAACCTCAATTGGCATACCATTTTCATCAATTTTATCCAGGGCTCCGGTAAAAGCGTGCACCTCGTCAATTTCGTCATCCAATAAGAAATGAATCAAATCAATTTTATGAATGCCCAAATCTCCTGCCACCCCAGAATGGGAGCGTCCCTTTTTAAAAAACCAAGTCGCATTTGACTTGTCTACACTCCAGCTTTCAGGACCCTGATGACCAAAATTCGTTTTAAAGGTTAACACTTCTCCTAATTCTTTCTTTTCAATGATTTCCTTCGCTTTTTGATGAGCTTTCGTAAAACGTTGATTGTGATCGACCATTAACTTTTTCCCAGATGCTGCTTGTGCCTCAAGGATTTCCTCAGCAAATTGAACGTTAATCGCCAAAGGCTTTTCACAGAGAACATGTTTGCCGTGTAACAATGCCTGTGTTGTATTGATATGATGTGCTTCATTCGATGAGCAATCACTAATGGCAATTATGCTGGAATCGTTTAATAATTCTTCAACTGTTTCTACCACTCGGCCCCCAAATTCTCTGGCAAGATCCTTCGCTCTTCCCAAGCTTTTATCATAAAAAACAATCTCATCAACATGTCGATTTGCCTTATACTCAGGTGCATGCCGAAATCTTGAGATGGAACCACATCCAATGATACCAACAGAAATGCCCATATTTACTCCCTCCTTTTAACCCATAGTCGATTCACGAATAATTAATTCATGCTCCAGGACTATGCTTTCTACTTGCTTATTTTGAATCTGATTGATTAACATTGTGGCAGCCGTAGCCCCCATTTTGTACATTGGCTGAGCAATAGTTGTTAAGGTAGGATTGGACATATTGGAAAAGCTAATATTATCAAAACCGACCACCGCTATATCCTCTGGTGCTTTTAAGCCACTAGCATTGATTTCCTTTAGAGCCCCAATGGCTAACGTATCCGACACCGCAAAAACAGCTGTCGGTTTTTCCACTGTTCGTAGGAGCATTCTCATTGCCTGAACACCATCATGAAAATTCAATTCATTCGTGTTGTAGATGAATGCATCTGTAATGGGAAGTCCAAACTCCATTAACGCTTTTTCGTAGCCTCTTCTTCTTTGGCGAGCGTAGAGGAACCGTTCATCTGAATTGATTAGGGCTACTTTTTTCTTCCCCAAAATAATTAAATGCTTTACAGCCTGATAAGCTGCTCGTTCGTTATCAATCGTGACATATGGGATGCTTCCGTCTTCCATATATTCGCTGCACAGGATTACTGAATGATGTTCTGCTAACTCGGTTAATTTCTGCCGATTAATCGTCGGGTCCATCGAAATAATGCCATCTGCCAGCTTGTTTTTTACCATGTTGAAAAAAATATTTTCCCTCCGTGAATCTGAATTCGTTTCACATAGAAGGATATTGTAACGATGTTTGATCGCTGTCGTTTGAATGCCATTAATGATTTCTGTGTAAAAAGGGTTTGAGATACTCGGAATCAATACGAGTAAGAGACGACTTTCCGAGTTTCGAAGATTGCGCCCCAGCATACTTGGCTCATAATTAAGTTCTCTTATGGCATTCTCAACTTTCACCCTAGTTTTTGGGGTAACGGATGGATGGTGATTAAGTACTCTTGATACGGTTGCTACAGAAACTCCTGCTTTTTTTGCGACCTCTTGTATATTTGCCATGCTATAACCCACTTTCCATACCATATATATGCGATTGTTTGTAATCGATTACAAATTTGTTCAGTTCTGGCATACTAAACTTATTCGAACATACATATAAACTGTTATTATATGATAGTTTCATTTTTTAAAATTATGCTATGTAATGCATTACATTAAGGAGGTAAGTTTCATGAAGCTAGGAGTTTTTACAGTGTTATACGCAGACAAAGCATTTGATGAGATGTTGCAAACTGTTTCAGCAAAAGGCATTAAGGCCGTTGAATTAGGAACGGGAGGTTATCCTGGAGATGCCCATTGTAAGCTTGATGAATTATTAGGGGATGAAAAGAAACAACAGGAGTTTCTCGAAAAGGTTGCGAGCTATGGGCTAACCATCAGTGCATTAAGCTGTCATGCCAATCCCCTGCACCCACAGAAGAAGATTGCAGAAGAAGCAGATATACTTTTTACGAAAACGGTCCAGCTCGCAAATCAGCTCGGTGTTCCAGTCGTCAATACTTTCTCAGGCTGTCCCGGTGATCATGAAAATGCTTTATATCCAAATTGGCCGGTTGCTCCATGGCCGAACGATTTTCAAGAAATTTTGAAATGGCAATGGGAAGAAAAAATTATTCCCTATTGGAAGGAAAAAGCTTTGTTCGCTGAGGAGCATCATGTCAAAATTGGGCTTGAATTGCACGGCGGTTTTTCCGTACACACACCCGCTACCCTTTTACGATTAAGAGAAGCATGCGGTGAGTCAATTGGTGCAAATTTAGACCCAAGTCATTTATGGTGGCAAGGAATTGACCCAGTTGAGGCGATTAAGATTTTGGGACGTGAAAAAGCGATCCACCACTTCCATGCGAAAGATACCATTATTGATCAACCAAATATGAACCGAAATGGGTTAACGGACATGACTTCTTACGCTGATATGCAAAAACGTGCATGGTATTTCCGTACTGTTGGCTATGGTCACGACGCAAAATTTTGGGCTGACATCATCAGTACCCTTCGTCTGTATGGTTATGATTATGTAGTCAGCATTGAGCACGAGGACGGATTGATGTCGATTGATGAAGGATTGAGCAAAGCAGCAGGAAATCTTTTACCAATTTTGATGAAAGATTCTGTTGGGGCTATGTGGTGGACATAATTAAATATTATGTTAACTAATGTCGATAATTGAAGAGAAATGACTTTTTAGAAAACTGAGTAATGATTTTGTCGGTCAACCACGGGCTGAATCACTCCATCTTGACGTGTAAACACAATTTGTCGGTCAGCTCATGCCTGATTCAACTCCATCTTGGCGTACAAACACTTTTTGTCGGTCAACTCTGGCTCCATTCATCTCATCTTGGCGTACAAACACTTTTTGTCGGTCAGCTCTGGCTCCATTCACTCCATCTTGGCGTGCAAACTCAATTTGTCGGTCAACTCAAATCTGATTCAAGCCATCGTGGCGTGCAAATCGAATATACCAATCCACTCGCGTCTTACACTGTCACCCAACAAAAAAGGGTTATCCTAAAAGGCACTTAACCTGCCTCCTAAGATAACCCTCTGAATTAATTTGTCTTCGCCTTAAACATGGACTGAACCGGATTCAACATTGCTGCGCCGATTCCTTGGATAATTGTTTTTACGATAACCTGCCCTAAGATTGCGTATGGAACAGCTTCCCATGGAAGGAATCCTGCGCCTAGTGGACTTAAACCAATGATTACAAAGATAACAGAATCTAGTAATCCACCAACAATCCCACTGTATAATACCTTCAAATTCATCGGTAAATTTAAACGTGAATAGATTTCCGTATCTGTTGTCTCAGCAATCAAGAACGAAATCGCAGACGCTGTTACAATTAATAGCGTATCCCCAAGAATGTATGACACAATAGCAGATAACACTAATGCGATCGCAATGAATAAATACGTCTTCTTACGTCCGTATTGGTTCTGAACTAAGTCGCGGAAAATAAAAGTTAACCCGACTAATAATGTTCCCATTGGCACAATAAAAACGCCTAATTGCATTGGTGCAAATGCTGCCGTGACAACATTCGCTGCCACAATTGAAATTAAATAAAGTAGTACCCTCATAATTGACACCTCTTGTATGTTTTTTTGGTCAATATATAAAGTCCTAACAAATCTCTTATAAATAGAAAAAAACAGTCCGCTAAGAAAGCACAACTGTATTTCTTAGTTTTTTAGAGAGGGTAGCTAGAACCTCTACCGTTTGCATCAAACGGATTTTATGAAATTGACTTGAAAATCATAACACATTATTTTTTTGCTGAAAACCCCCTTTTTTCCAACAAAATAATAATTGACGATTCACTCTCGTTTCTATAATATATGAAGAGGAAATTATCATAAGAGGTTCATAGCTTATACCCTCTATAAAAAACTATGGAACATTGACTATTCGCCATGTCCATAAAGGATGTGGCTTTTTTATTTGAGGAGGATTATTATGTCAGGTCGTAAAACTGAAGAAGGTTTAAAGGATTTAACTTTATTAGGAAACCAAAATACAAAATACTCATTTGATTATGCTCCAGAAGTGTTGGAGTCTGTAGATAATCTACATTCTGATCGCGATTACTTCGTAAAGTTCAACTGTCCAGAATTTACGAGTCTTTGCCCAATCACTGCTCAGCCTGATTTTGCAACGATGTATATCTCATACATTCCGAATAAAAAAATCGTAGAAAGCAAGTCGTTAAAGCTCTATCTATTTAGCTTCCGAAACCACGGAGATTTCCATGAGGATTGCGTGAATATCATTATGAATGACTTGATTAAGCTTCTTGACCCTCGCTATATCGAGGTTTGGGGCAAATTCACTCCACGTGGTGGAATCTCAATAGACCCATGGTGCAACTACGGAAAGCCAGGCACTAAATTTGAAGAAATGGCAATGCACCGCTTAATGAACCATGATCTAAACCCTGAAAAAATTGATAATCGTTAAACCAGAAGGAAGTCTTGTTTTTCAAGACTTCTTTCCTGTTTTAGCATGTTCGTGCTCGTGTTAGAATATTATTGAGATAGAACAAATAAGCGGAAAAGAGTGAAATATATGAACCCCATTTCCTTCAAAGCTTTTGCTATCACGAACGAGATCAATTTGAATAAAATCGCAACTCATTGTCGTATCCGCAAGAAATTCACGTGGGAAGAACCACTGATTCTGAAAGGTGAAATTTTGCAGTCAATCCTGAAAAAGGAAATCTCTAACTCTGAACAAGTGCTCGTTTTCTCCTTTGGAAGTATTGTTTTTATTAATATCACAAACAAAGAAGAAATGAACACCTTTTTCAAGTATGTCCGCTCTTTTGAACCTGAAATTAATCTTTCGCAAGTGGACCGCTATTCAGACGATTACAGCCTACATATTAACAACGATGTCGAAAGTGAATTGACCGACGAATATGTCGTCGTTCCTGAATTTGAAGACTATCACCCTGAGCTCATTTCAACTGTACTTGCAAAGTCAGTAGCACTGGAGAAAACTGAAGAACAGCTTGAGAATATTCATGATCGACTAGAAACGATGATTGACCGTCTGGAAAAAGGGAAACTACGGATTGGCAATAAGGAATTAGCAAGAACGATGGCAAAGATTATCCGTCATCAATATAATACAATTTCGTATATTATGATTTTAGACAAGCCCGATATTACATGGACGATCAATACTGCCAATGAATTTTACGATAGTATGCTTGAATTTTTTGAGCTATCCGACCGCTACAAAATTCTCAAGGATAAAACGGAAATTCTGTACAATATTATGGGTGGCTTTTCCAATATTAGCCATTCGATTCGAGGCCTTTTTGTCGAATGGATTATCGTCATCCTCATTCTCTTTGAAATTGTTTTGACATTGATTGAGAAGATTTGGGGGTAAAAATATGAGGCATGAACGACGAGTTCATGCCCCTTTTTCAAATATGTCTTGGAGCAATAAGGTCCGTATCCGGAGGGATATAACCAAGCTGTCTTCCGATTTTTACAATCTGTCCTTTATGATGAAACTCGTGAGTGATGGTATGTGTGAAAAGCCATAATGCTGTGAACTCTACACGACTACCGTTTTCAAAAGTAACTGGAACATTCTGTTCCCATTTGCCATTAAACTCACGAAGAAATTCATGAACCAGTTCATCCGTTTTGCTATACACTTCGCACATCTCTTGTACATTATTAATGGAATCTGGTCTGATTGCTCTCAGGGATTTCCCGAGGGCACGAGTCCCTAACCATACTCGATAACAATCTGCTACATGCGCATGCAGACTAAGGATCGAATCTCCACCAAAGGAATCAAGCTCCTTCACATAATCTTCCGGTGACATAGTTTCACAATATCGAAATAATAATTCCCTTGTTTTTTGGATCCAGGTATATTGATTGATAAATAAATCCAACTTCTCACTCTCCTTTTAAAGGATTTCATTTAGACTAATTTTTTCAAAATGTTCAACTGTTGGGAATGGTTCATAAAAGTGGTGCAATAGAGCTTTCCAATGGAGATACTCAGGAGATTGTCTAAAACCGACTGTGTGGTCTTCTAGCCTCTCCCATTGAACAAGCAGCAAGTATTTCCCCTCTACTTCCATACACTTTTGCAATTCGTGAGAAATATATCCTTTCATAGATGCGATAATCGTACATGCTTTACGAAAGGACTCCTCAAATTCTAGTTCCATCCCTCTTTTAACCTGAAGAAAAGCGGCTTCTAGTATCATTCGTTCCCCCTATAGTAGTCCTTCCAAATCGAGAACCTCATTCTTCTCAAAATCCGCAACGATTTCAGGTACAAGCATTTCTTTCAATTGCTCTTTCATTGCCCAAAGATATTCAGAATGCTCCTCTGATAGAACGACAGTCTGGCTTTCGCTTCTACATAAATATGTAAGAATAACAACCTGACGAGTTGGCTCAGTATTGAACGTAGTTGCAAATAGAATCTTATCGACTGTAACAGCTAACCCTACTTCTTCTTCAATTTCGCGAATGAGGGCGACTTCCAAATCTTCTCCAAAATCAATTTTTCCACCAGGACATTCCCAGGTGCCACCACGATAATCATCCAATGCCCGTTTTACAATTAAAACTTTGCCTTTGTGTAAAATAACGCCCTTAACGGCTACAACGATTGTATTTCCTCCTATTTTCAAGCAAACACCTGACTTGCCTTCAACAAATTCTCTCTAGCTTCAATGTACTCTCGATGAAGCTTATCGACATATTCACTAGCTCCGGTGATTTCTTCAATAACCCCAATGCCTTGCCCACTACCCCAAATATCCTTCCAAGCTTTTGCCTTACTTTCCCCACCAAAATTCATTTTCGATGGGTCGCTTTCTGGAAGAGCATTTGGATCCAGCCCTGCTGCACGGATAGATGGTGCTAGATAGTTTCCATGAACACCAGTAAATAGATTGCTATAAACAATATCATCCGAATTAGAGTCAACAATGGCTTGCTTGTATTCTTCAGCTGCACGAGCCTCGTGTGTAGCAATAAATGGTGAACCAATATAAGCGAAATCAGCTCCCATTGCTTGTGCTGCTAAAATAGCATTCCCGTTTGCAATCGAACCTGCTAAAGCAAGCGGTCCATCAAACCATTGACGAATTTCTTGTACCAATGCAAATGGGCTCTTACTACCTGCATGCCCTCCTGCACCTGTAGCCACAGCAATCAATCCATCTGCCCCTTTTTCAATCGCCTTATGTGCAAACTTATTGTTGATAACATCATGAAATACGACTCCTCCATAGCTGTGAGCAGCCACATTCACTTCTTCACGTGCCCCAAGGGAAGTAATGATTACCGGCACCTTATACTTCACACATAATTCCATATCTTGCTCAAGACGATCGTTCGATTTGTGCACGATTTGATTAATCGCAAATGGTGCAGCTGGTCGCTCTGGGTTCTTTGCATTATGCTCCGCAAGCGTTTCCGTAATTTCCGCTAACCATTCATCAAGCTGATATGCTGGCCTTGCATTTAACGCTGGCATCGAACCAACAATCCCTGCCTTACACTGTGCAATCACTAGCTTTGGATTACTAATAATAAAAAGTGGTGAACCAATCACAGGAATTCTCAAATTCTCTAAAACTGATGGAATCTTTGACATATTACATTCCTCCGTTCGTAGTAGTCATTTACCAAAAAAATTATAGATGGATAACGATCTGCTTCTACATTAAAAATTACTACAATATACCAATAGTAGTCAATTTATTTAGAAATTATAAAAAAGTATAACAATTAATTTTAGGAAAATAATCTTGACCCATAAGCCCAGTCCAAATAAATTACTTGCGCTTTAACTCGACCATACTAATACAAACATATTGAGGAAAACTATCACTAAGACAAATCTGGAGGTACTTATCTTGACTCTAAAAACAACACTTCTACTAGTCTTTTTTCTACAGCTACCATTATTCGTTCAAGCAAAGGAAATTGAATATAACCATAACAGTTTTACGCTTTCAGAGATTAAAGAAAAAGTGGATTTTTCGGTCCTGTCCCCTGAAAAAATACCTGATGATTGGACATTGGAGATAAAGACATATCCAATGGAAGAAGTGAAGAATTTTACCCATTTTCGATTGCATTATATGAATAAAGATGATACCTACTTTCATGTTGGCATTAAACAACAAAAAGAAACAACAAAATTAAAAGAACCCATAACACCGAACACAGAAAAAGTCAAAATAAATGGAAATAGAGGCTTTTTTACAGCTTGGGGCAACAGTGGAGAGCTTGACAAAAAAGGCGAACTTATTACAGGTGGAATATTGCGCTGGTCACAAGATGGTACAATCATAGAAATGTTGAGTACAAGTATAAGCAAAGAAATGATGCTTGAAATAGCAAGTTCTATGCAAGTCATAAAGTAACTAAATATCTCTGAGTAGAAAAAGACCACTTTCTGTTCCTAGAAAGTGGTCCCCACAAATTTATGTCAATCTCATCTTAAAATCTTCATACCCAAACTTGTGCAAGACGCGGCAATCACCGTCCTTATCACGTACTGCAATCGATGGTAAGGCCATACCGTTAAACGTTGTATTCTTCACCATCGAATAAATGGCCATATCACCAAATACTAAACGATCCCCATTTTTCAAAGGTTCGTCAAAAGAATACTCGCCGATAAAATCACCAGATAGGCAAGTTGGTCCGCCTAAACGATACGTATAAGCTTTCTCCCCTACTTCACCAGAACCAAGTAATGGCGGACGATAAGGCATTTCCAAAACATCTGGCATATGACAAGATGCTGACGTATCAACAATCGCAATATCAATACCATTTTTCATCGTATCAAGTACTTCCGTGATCAAGAAACCAGCATTCAAAGCAACAGCTTCCCCTGGCTCAAGATACACTTTTAACCCATACTTGTCCTGCATACGGCGAATACAGTCTTCCAATAATGGAATATCATAATCTTCCCGGGTGATATGGTGACCACCGCCGAAGTTAATCCATTCCATCTGAGGAAGCCACTCACCAAACTTCTCTTCAATGGCATCAAGAGTAGTTGCGAGGTCATCCGAATTCTGCTGACAAAGGGTATGGAAGTGAAAACCAGTCATTCCTTCCAATAAATCTGGACGGAATTGGTCACGTGTAACCCCGAAACGAGAGCCCACTGCACAAGGGTTGTAAATATCATGTCCCTCTTGCGTTGAACACTCAGGGTTAATACGAAGTCCGAATTTCTTCCCTGCTTTCAAAACTCTATCACGGTACTTTTCAACCTGTGAAAAAGAGTTGAAAATAATGTGATCACAATACGAAATAATCTCATCAATCTCATCTTCACGATAAGCTGGGGAGAAGACATGATTCTCCTTCCCCATCTCCTCGTAACCAAGCTTTGCTTCATATAAACCACTTGCTGCTGTTCCACTTAAATATTCACCGATCAGTGGATACATGGAATACATCGAAAAAGCTTTCTGCGCTAGAATAATCTTTGCTCCTGTGCGTTCCATGACTCCGCTCAGGATTTTCAGATTTTTTTCTAAAAGTGCTTCATCTACTACATAACTAGGTGTTGGTAATTCTTCAAATCGCATTTTAGCGAACAAGCTCCGCTTCTTTTACTTCGTCTGCATCAACTAAAGTTGGGTTGAAATCTTCTTGCCATGGTAATCCCCACTTGTTTAATGCTTCCATGAATGGATCTGGATCGAACTCTTCGATGTTGAATACGCCTGGCTTATTCCATTTTCCAGTCATAACCATCATTGCACCGATCATCGCTGGTACACCTGTTGTGTAAGAAACAGCTTGTGAGCCAACTTCAGTGAAACATGCTTCATGGTCACAAATATTGTATACATAGTAAGTTTTCTCTTTGCCGTCTTTCTTACCACGGAAGATACAACCGATATTTGTTTTTCCTTTTGTACGTGGTCCAAGAGTAGCTGGATCTGGTAAAACAGCTTTCAAGAACTGAAGTGGAATGATTTGTTGTCCTTCGAATTCGATTGGCTCGATAGAAGTCATTCCAACGTTTTCAAGAGCGTTTAAGTGCATGAGGTAGCTTTGACCAAATGTCATGAAGAAACGGATACGCTTAAGTCCTGGAACGTTTTTCGCAAGAGATTCAAGCTCTTCATGATATAGAAGGTACATATCTTTTTCGCCAACTTCAGCGAAATCATACACGCGCTTGATTTCCATTGGCTTTGTTTCAATCCATTCACCATTTTCCCAATATCTGCCGTTAGCGGATACTTCACGGATGTTGATTTCAGGATTGAAGTTTGTTGCGAACGGATAGCCGTGATCACCACCGTTACAGTCAAGAATATCGATGTATTCAATTACATCAAAATGATGCTTTAGAGCATGAGCAGTGAATACGCCTGTTACACCTGGGTCAAATCCACTTCCTAAAAGTGCTGTAATTCCAGCTTCTTCAAAGCGCTCTTTGTAATCCCATTGCCATTTGTATTCAAATTTAGCTGTATCTTCAGGCTCATAGTTTGCTGTATCCATGTAATGTGTCTTCGTTGCAAGACATGCATCCATAATTGTTAAGTCTTGATAAGGTAATGCTAGATTCATAACGATATCTGGCTTTACTTCTTCAATTAGAGCAATTAGCTCATCAACATTGTTAGCATCAACTTGTGCTGTTGTAATCTTCGTTTTTCCACCATCTAATTTTGCTTTTAAATCATCACATTTAGATTTTGTACGGCTTGCGATACAAATCTCTTCGAAAACCTCACTGTTTTGTACACATTTATGAATGGCTACTTGTGCCACTCCTCCACAACCGATAATAAGCGCTTTTCCCATTTTCCTATCTCCTTTTAAAAGAAATTTTTGAAGCATCAGACGACTGGTCGCCCTTAAAAAAGGTTTTGTTCACGGTCATTTAAACAATAAAAAAGCAAGTGAAATAACGCATGACATGCGCATCCACTTGCTTGAGATATAATCATTTTTAGAAAAGCATCATGATAGACATAGTACTGGTATATAACCAGAGTAACCCAATTTTCATGGAAAGAGCTTTTCAATATTAGAATATATCAATAGGTTCAGAGTCTATATAGCAAATAATTACTTTTACTACTCTTATTGACCGTTTCACAAGTTGATATGCATTTGCACACTGGTTGTAAAGTAACCAACTTATAAAATTTGAGCTTTTAACTCAATCAATAAGGCAACTAAGTTGCCAATCGGCATTTGACCCGGCTGTCCGTATGGCCTTAACTTTTCTATACAAAAAGTGGTCAAAAATTATCTGCTTGGAAAGACCCTGATATTGAAATATCTGCTTTCCATTAATAATTCCTTCACTATAGTAACAACAATTAATAAAAATATCTACAAAAAAATAAAATTTATTTTAAATAATTTTTATGGAGTTTTTTTGAAATAGGTATTTCACGTCTTAAAAGAGCTCTCTTCCGTGGTACTACTGCCTTTTATAACTTCTTTTTCCCGTTTCTTGTAAAACAAAAAAGCACCTCTCTCCTATCGAAAGCTGCTTTCACACATTAGATTCTTACTATTTATTTTGCTAGATTTTCGATCTTTTCGTCAATGTACTTGGTCATAAGTAGATTTAGTCGAAGCGTTAGATCTAGATAACCCGAACTATTCGGACCACTTTGGCGATATAATTTATTCTTCTCTGTTTTTAATTGTATAATCTCGCTCAGAAGTTCCATGTTCTCGGCTGGTTGAACCTCATTCCCTATCATTTCCCATAACTCCTTGCTAAATAATTTGCTGCAAATTTTCTTCTCTGATTACAAAACCATGCTGATAGTAGCACAGGCAAATTTTTATGTAAATACAAATATGAAATGCTACAATTTTCCGAAAAAAACTATGTGTTCCTAAAATAGTATGTTAAGATTACGTCTTCTATCTTCTTTACTAATTGAAGTACAAACAGGGAACATAGAAACTATATTTTAATAGCAATTCATGCCAAAATAAAAATTTTGCGAAAATTCATAGTAAAAGCCACCTCATTCATCTAGCGCTGAGATGGCTTTTATAAAAGATAATTACTGCTTTTTGATTGGCGTGCAAACCGCATACAGGTTTTCACTAGGGTCAGATACTTCGACTCTGACGACTTTATATCCAGCCCCTCCCTTTGGCCATTCTTTTTTAATAGAAACGATTTGGTCTTTCATTGCTCATACTTCCTTCCATCCGAATATCTCACACAATAGTTAATATATGTTGTGTTTCATACAATGTGCATACTTTGTAAAAATTGACATGAAAATCCCAAGCTTAGCTCAAAATAACCTGTAACGTCACAATTTTAAAAAGGACTTTATGATGAAACGTACTTTATTGTTATTTCTATGTTTTTGGTCATTCCCATCACTAGGACTTGCTAGCATTGTAAACACAAAGGAATTATATACGTATGAAGCCTTAACAGAAGATATCGAAGAACTATCATCCCTTCACCCTAACCTCATTTCATACAAATCATTAACTTCAACAGGATTCGGAAGAAAAATATGGGCCCTAAAGCTCGGTAATGGCGAGACAACCATACTTTTACACGGTGCTCATCATGCACGAGAATGGTTAACCAGTGCTCTCTTAATGAAAATGATCGAAACTTATGCCGAAGCATATGATTCTAGCCAATCAGTCAAAAATATTCCAACAAGTATTTTAGATCAAGTCTCGATTTGGGTTGTTCCGATGGTGAATCCAGATGGGGTGACACTGCAGCAGTTTGGTCTCTATGCCTTTCCTGCTTATATCCATTCAAATCTTATCCAAATGAATAAAGGCTCTAAAGACTTTAAGCGATGGAAGGCAAACCTCCAAGGCATTGATTTAAATCGGCAATACCCTGCGAATTGGGATGGTCTAAAAGGAGTAAGCTTAAACCCGAGTTATCAGTTTTATAAGGGAACGGCGCCTCTTGAAGCAAAAGAAGTAAAAGTGCTCGTTGACTTCACCTACGAAATCAACCCTCAGCTTGTCGCTTCTTATCATTCATCTGGGAATATGCTTTTTTGGGGATTTCATCATTGGGGCATCACTCATTCGACCGAGTTCACAGAAGATTATTACAACATTGCTGAAAAAGTAGCCGACCTCACAAAATATGAACTTGATGAGCCAGAAACATATCAGCAAGGCGGTGGCTATACAGATTGGTTTGTCCAGCAATTTAAAAGACCTGCTTTAACAGTAGAAATTGGCAACTTAGTAGAGGACACCAATCTCCCCTTAAGTTCTTTTCCTACAATATGGGAACGAAATAAAGAGATTGGGTTATTTTTAGCGACGAAAGCATTAGAAAGAAAGGTGCACTAATCGCAAAAGAACCCTCCAGTATTTTTGGAGGGTTACACATATTCAATTACACTTTACGTACACGCATAAATTTATTTTCGAATTCTTCAATCGAACAAGGCTTTTCAAAATAGAATCCTTGAACTAAATAGCAATTTTGCTCAAGGAGGAAGTCCAACTCTTTCTTGGTTTCTACCCCTTCTGCAATGACATCCATTTTTAAATGCTGCGCCAACTTGATCATGGTAGTGGTGATTAAAGCATTATCTGATTGAGTTGAGATATTTTGTATAAATGAGCGGTCGATTTTAATGCCATCAAATTTAAATGTCTTCAAATAATTAAAAGAAGAGTAACCAGTACCAAAATCATCGATGTAAATTCTAATCCCCATTTCCTTTAATTCGCGCATAGTTTGAAAAATATATTCTTCATTTTTCATGATAGAGTTTTCTGTTATTTCAATTTCGAGCCATTTTCCATCCAACTGAAATTCATTCAACAATTCTTTCATCTCTTTTAAAAATTCTCTTAGGATAAATTGCTGAGAACTTACATTTACACTGATTGGGATTAGTGGAATTCCTTGTTCTTTCCATAATACGAGTTGTTCGCATACTTTTCTTTTTACCCACTTACCTATTTGAATAATAAGACCCGTCTCTTCTGCAAGTGGAATAAAATCGACTGGTGACACCAACCCTAACTTCGGATGATTCCAACGAATCAGTGCTTCGGCAGCTACTATATCCTTTGTCTTTGCATTTACACGTGGTTGGAAATGAAGTGTGAATTCATCATTCAATAGTGCTTTTCTCAATTCTCTTTCCATCATAAAGGAATGCAAACTTCTTTCATCCATATAATCGACATATAATTGATACCTATTACGGCCCTGTTCCTTGGCTTGGTACAATGCAATATCCGCCTTTTTCAATAATTCTCCCGGAGTCGCACCATCGGTAGGATAAATGCTTATGCCAATACTTGCTGACACAAATAACTCGTACTCATTGATATTGAAGGGATATTTCAACTTTTCTAATATATTTTTAGCAAGATTAATAGCTTCACAACGATTTTGGATGATTGGGCATAACAGCAAAAATTCATCCCCACCCATACGCGCAACAAATTGACTAGTACCATTCAATCCTTCAATTAATCGCTCGGATATTTGTTTAATTAGTTCATCACCAATAAAGTGACCAAGTGTATCATTGACCTTTTTAAAACGGTCGATGTCAATTAACAAAATAGCTGTTTCTCTCTTATTTTGTTCAGCATACTGAAGGGATTCTTCAACTTTTTTGCGTATCCCTCTTCGATTTAATAGATTTGTCAACTCATCGTGGTCGGCCAGATACGCATTCATTTCTTGTGTCTTTCTTTCTTCCGTCACATCTTTTCCGATCGAGTAGACGGCTTTTATTTCTCCATCTATGACAATTGGGAAAAAATGAATGTTTAAGCAGACATAACCATCCTGTTCATCCACATATTCATAATCAAATTTCATCGTACTCCCATGAATTACTTCTTCAAAAAAACCATCTATAATTTCTTTATGTTCAGGAAACAATTTGGATATCGTTTGAGTTGAAATCATTTTTCTCGTAAACCCGAATTTCTCCATCGTTTTAGAATTCATCTCTAAAACATTACCGTTAACTCCATACGTAATGACATAATCCTGTCTATGTTCATATAGGGACTGGTATTGTTGTTGGTGTACATCTAATTGTTTCTGAGTGGACCTCAATTCAGTAATATCATGAACAGATCCGACAATTTCAATTACCTTTCCATCATGTTTGATCGGCGTAACATCCACATAAACGAGTTTCTCATTGAGTTCAATCTCATAATTGGAACGTTCTCCAGCAAATGCTTTTTCATAGTGGTAATGCTTTATATTGGCCACTTCGTTTTCAAAAACCTCGAAAGGAGATTTATTAAACAAAATGGCAGTAGTAGCACCTAAGTTAGCCATGAGCATTCCTTCACCCATGGTATAATACATTTTTCCAGTTTCATCTTTTCTCATCTTAAATATGCCATTATTTAGGTTTTTTACTGTATCCAAAAATTCATTCATCATGGATTCCTGTAATTCTCTTTCCATCTGAACACGCTTTGTGATATCGTTACGGATACTCACATATTGATAAGGTTTTCCAGTTTCATCTACGAAAGGAACAATGGTCGTATCAACCCAATACAAGCTCCCATCCTTCGCTTTATTTTGAACTTCCCCTCTCCAGATTTTACCCTTACCAATCGTTCTCCACATTTCACGGAAGAAATCTTTAGGATGATAGTTTGAGCTGAGGATTCGATGATTTTGTCCAATAAGTTCTTCTTCGCTATATTTTGATAGTGCGCAAAATTTTTGATTAACACTTGTTATGTTACCTCTTCTATCCGTTATCGCAATAATAGTAGATTCATCAAGTGCTTGCTTTATATTCGCTAATTCCTTACTCAAAGTATCAATTTTTTGATTTTGTCGATCCTGTATGTTTTTGAGATGGAGCACCAGCATACTCACATTCTCCATCATAAGTGGATATACTTGAATTAGATGTGGCTGTTTATTTCCCTTACATTCTACTTTCAAAGTTTGATTCTCTCTCAACTCTATTTGAAATTGAGGGATAAAGTTGTTAATAGACCTTCCCATTGTTTCCTTCGCTTTCCAGTCAAAAAGGAGTTCTGCTTGATTATTCATATACAGGATGATTCCTTTTTCATTAACGACGAAAATACAATCGGAAATATTAGAAAATATATCGAAAAATGAGTCATTAATTTTCATGAGCCCTCCGGGTTGACATGCTATCATGTTATTTACTCTTAAATAGTTTCGAACAAACTAATTTCAAATTATATCTATTTTCTAATATAATTCAAAAACTGTATAGCAAAAAATTATATTGGAAAATTTTACAAACGCAAAAAAGAACTGACCGATGATCGTCAGCTCTATTCAAATTATCCATAAGCATTTCATCCAATCAATATCCTATCCGGATACGTATAAACATTTAGCGAATCACCTCGGATAAACCCAATTGTCGTAATTCCTAGTTCCTCAGCAAGCTCGAGGGCAAGCTCGGTTGGAGCTGATTTCGACAACACGATTTCACAACCGATTTTCGCTACCTTTAACAAGATTTCAGAAGATATTCTCCCACTAAATACGATGATCTTATCTTGAATAGGGATTTGATTTTTTAAACAATAGCCATAGATCTTATCGAGAGCATTGTGACGTCCAATATCCATTCTTGATAAAATCATCCCATTCACATCACATAAGGCCGCATTATGGACACCGCCTGTATGCTGGAACACAGTAGCAGCCATCTGCATTTCATTCATCAGCCTAAACGTATCCTCGACCGAGAGCTTGATACGAAAATCCTTCATCTTTTTCACCGTTAAGGCGTCATTGACAAATACAAATCCTTGTCGTGAAATCCCACAACAAGAGGTGACATAGCGTTTATTTTGAAACTTTTCGTAAAAAGGATTGACCTTATCACATTTAATGTGAACAACACCCTCTCGCTCCTGTACCCAGAAATCTTGAATATCTTCATACCTTTTAATAATCCCTTCAGAAGCTAAGAAGCCTATCACCAAATCTTCAATGTATTCTGGAGTGCAAACCAATGTCACTAGTTCTTGTTCATTCAACTTCACAGTAACTGGATATTCTGTTACGACGTGATCTTCTGTTGCTTCCGCATTTCCATTTTGAAATCGTAATGTTTGCCGTTTGACTTCAATCGGTTTCACGTCTAATCTCCTTTCGAAAAAAGCAGAGAAAGGATGAAATAATTCACTCTTTCTTATTCACTCTCTTCAAAAAATGGATGCTTTCTGTCTTCCTGACAGCTTTCACAGACATGTAATCCGCCCATTTGCGGTTTATTTCTAAACCAAGGACTCTCATCCATTTCCTCTGCACCACATACCTCACAAACCTTCATCCTTCGACCCTCCCACTTTGTAACCAGTATCAATAACAGCTTGGGCAAAATCGTCATGGGTTGCCGCCTTCTCATCAAAGCTCACAACCATTTCCCCACTGTTTACATTGACCTCTGCTTTTCGTACACCCCATACCGAGTTCAATGCCTGAAGTACTTTGTCCGCATCCTCTTGGGTTTTCACCCCCTCAAGCTTCCATGTTCCAGACGCCAATTTTCGCACCCCCTCACTAGTTCACCTCTGCATTTTCTTGGTTAAAAGCTTCTCCCATTCCGTGCAAGAACTCCACCATCGTTGTGAGTGAAGCTTTGACATCTGGGTCGCGGAGACTAGTTCCTAACTGAAATAGACTTTTCTGCTCTCCATTACGCACAACCTCCGCGGAACGCTCGAAGCCGATCGATAAACCTTTAAAAATTGCTTGCATTTCGTTTGGATTAATCGATCCAAAGAATTTAATTGCACCCATCGCATTTTTAATCATATTGTGCATGCTTGGTTGATTGGCTTGCTGTATCGCAATCGCCCCAATATCAGTACGATTATCAAGCATCGCCTTCACAGCCGGCAGAACGCCCATTTCATGTAACCCTTTTAAAATATCCAAAGTCGTCATCAGTGCTTCCCGATTATCCGCAATGGCTTTCGTTAATTCTGAAATGGCCTGAATCTGTTCTTCTACAGGGTTCCGCACACTTTTATTAATTTGCCTGATCGCTTTCGCCATATCCATCCCCCTCTCCGCCAAATAACTCTTGAATCGGAATAAAGTCTGAACGCTTCCATTTCTCCTCTACTCTTACACTCAACTGAGGAATCCGGTTTCCAAAACGGAAATTGACCTTAGGTAGAGGTGGCTCGCCAGTAGCTTCGAGAACATCCATTTTTACCCCCATCTCCTTGTAATTCGGAGTATGGGTAATTTTGTCGTGATAGCTACTCGTTAAGCGATTAACTGCTTCGTAATCTTCACTTGAATTCATCGTCAAATAAATCTCTTTTCCACGTACACGGTCAGTGACCATTACCCGCACCTTAACTTGTCCATACGGAGAGGTTAATCGTACAAGAGCCCCATCCTCTAATCCACGTTCTGCAGCCAACTCCTCCGACACATCAAGCCACGGATGTGGAACCTTATGAGTCAAACCTTCGGATCGGTAAGTCATATTTCCTTCATGGAAGTGTTCAAGGAGGCGGCCATTGTTCAAATGCAAATCGTATTCTTCACCTGCCTCAAATGGAGGTGTCCAGTCGACTGAATACAGCCTTGCCTTCCCATCTGGGAAAAAGAATTTATCCTCATATAAGAGTGGTGTGTCCGTACCGTCTTTGTGTACTGGCCAAACCAAACTATTCCAGCCATCTAAACGCTCATAGCTAACCCCTGCAAAAATCGGTGCAAGCGATGCAGCTTCTGCCATGATTTCACTTGGGTCCTGATAATTCCAATTCGCTCCAAGCTTGTTCGCTAGCTCCTGAAAAATCAACCAGTCAGGTTTCGAATCCCCAAGTGGTTCAAACACCTTATGGAATCTTTGGATTCTTCGCTCTGTATTTGTGAATGTTCCATCTTTCTCAAGACTTGGGGCTGCAGGTAAAACAACATCAGCAAATTGGGCCGTTTTCGAGAAAAAGACATCCTGTACGACAAAAAAATCTAATTTTTCAAAAGCATCGTGTACATGATTAGAATTTGAATCAACAATCGCCATATCTTCACCAAATAAGTACAGCGCTTTGAGTTTCCCTTTTTGAATCCCTTCGACCATCTGATGATTGTTCAAGCCTGGCTTTTCTGGTAAAGAAACGCCCCATGCCTTTTCATATCGTTCGCGAACTTCTTTATCCTGTACAGGCTCATAGCCTGGGTACCAAGCAGGCATCGTGCCAAAATCACATGCACCTTGTACATTGTTATGCCCTCTTAATGGATAAGCTCCTGTTCCTGGACGCCCATAATTACCTGTCACGAGTAGTAGATTAGAAATCGCTGTACTACCATCGGAACCACCTAAGTGCTGGGTAATGCCCATTGCCCAAAGGATACAAACGGATTTTGCTTCATGCACCATTTCTGCTAGTTGAATCAGTTCCTCGCGAGTGAGCCCTGTGATTTCCTCTGCATATTCAAGCGTAAATTTCTCTAAAGATTCTTTATATTTTTCAACATCATTGACTCTTCCTTGTAAAAAGTCTTTATCCTCCCAGCCTTGGTCAAAGATATATTTTGTGATTGCTGATAACCATACAAGGTCTGTACTCGGCTTTGGATGGACATGAAGATTTGCACGCTCAGCAAGCTCATGCTTACGAATATCTGCGACAATGATTTTTTGCCCATGGAGCTTATGAGCACGCTTAATTCTTGTTGCTAACACTGGATGCGATTCTGCTGGATTAGCGCCAATGACAATAATTAATTCAGACTGCTCAATATCTCTCATTGTCCCGGAATCGCCACCAATTCCAACTGTGCGCATGAGTCCAGTTGTAGCTGGCGACTGGCAATAACGGGAGCAGTTATCAATATTGTTTGTGCCCATTACAGAGCGAGCAAACTTTTGGAATAAGAAGTTTTCTTCATTTGAACACTTTGACGAAGCAATATAGCCGATTGAATCAGGGCCGTGCAGTCTTTTAATACTGTGAAGTTTTGAAGCAATTAAATCTAGAGCTTCATCCCAAGTAGCCTCTACAAATTCGTCTCCTTGACGTATTAATGGCTTGGTTAAACGCTCTTCACTGTTAACAAAATCCCAGCCCCATTTTCCTTTCACACAAGTAGAAATCCCATTCACAGGTGCATCTGCTTGCGGTTCAATTTTTAAAATGTGACGGTCCTTCGTCCATACCTCAAAGCTACAGCCTACTCCACAATACGTACAAACTGTTTTTGTCCGCTTCACACGCGATTTCCGCATCGCTGCTTCGACCTCAGAGATAGCAAAAATCTCTTTATAACCTGGCTCAACCTCTTTCGTCATATCAATCATCGGTTCTAAAACCTTCGGTGGAATTCCAGTTAAGAAACCTGCTTCACCGAGCATGGATTTTTCCATCAGAGCATTACACGGACAAACAGTAACACAGTGTCCACAGGAAACACATGACGACTGGTCAATTGGGACATCATTATCCCAAATGACTCGAGGATTTTCCCTGCTCCAATCAATCGTTAACGTTTCGTTAACCTGTAAGTCTTGACATGCCTCTACACAACGACCACACAATATACATTGGTCCGGCTCATAACGGTAAAATGGATGTGAGTTGTCTGGTGGATATGGCTTTGGTTTAAATTCATACTTTTGGTGCTCAATTTCTAAGATTTCAGCTGTATTATGTACAACACAGTTGCCATTATTGTTGTCACAGACCGTACAATAGAGTTCGTGATTTTTCAAAATACGAGACATCGCTTCATATTGAGCATCCTTTACAATTGGCGATTGTGTATCTACTTGCATAGAAGGCTCCGCTTTTGTGACACAAGCACGTACCATTTCTCCATTTGCTTGAACGAAGCAAGTATCGCAGGTTTGGATTGAACCTAAATTCGGATGATAGCAAATACTTGGAATTACATAATCCTGAGATTGAGCTACATCTAAAATCGTTTGCCCTTCTTTAGCGGGATACTCCTTCCCGTTTATTTCAATAGAAAATGCTCGATTTTCCATCTCCTACCTCCTCTGTTTACTTTTCATTTCATATAGATTACTTCCTTCCGACAAAGCCGGTTGCACGTTTCCGATATAGGCAATCCAGTAGACCATCGCAACAAAAACGCCACCACCAATCGCATTTCCAATGAAAACAGCAATGAAGTTGCTCAAATATTGTCCCCAGGTAAAGCTTCCTGCAAAAATAGCTGCCGGGATGATGAACATATTCGCCACTACGTGCTGAAACCCAATCGAGACAAACGCCATAATGGGAAACCAAATGGCAAGGATTTTTCCAGCAATATCATCTGCCCCATAGGATAGCCATACAGCTAGTCCAACTAACCAGTTACAGCCAATTCCTGAAATTAGACTTGCCCAAAAACCGGCGTCAATTTTCGCACCTGCCATGGAAATGGTTGTGGCCAGATAAGGTTCTCCTTCAGTCAATCCAATAACATGTCCAAATAAATAAGCTACAAAAAGAGAACCAATAAAATTACTAATCGTTATCCAAAACCAATTCGTTAATAGCTGCTGAACTTTAATCTTTCGCGACAAGCAGGCAATCGAAACAGCCATCATGTTCCCCGTTAAAAGTTCGCCTCCAGCGATAATCAATAGGATGAGACCGACCGGGAAAACAGCTGCTCCCAAAAGTGCTTTTATCGTTCCCCATTCATCGGGCAATCCTGCCACAACCCGAATATCAAGCAAAAAGCCCATTGCAATAAAAGCACCCCCAAGAAAGCCCAATACAAGCATGTTCACAAGGGGCAAGTTTACTTTTCTAGTTCCCGCTTCAACTGCTAATTCCGCAATACGCTGCGGTTGATGAAATCCCATATCTCCGCCTCCATCTTTCACTAAGATGATTATTCATAGTTGTTCAATATTGTTTATATTTTCATAAAGGTGGAAAAAACATGCATGACTTTTATGTTAAGGAGAAAGATTAATTAGAGGATTCATGAAGGAAGGAGAATGGGACTGTATGGATAAAGAGCAGTTATTTCAGCGTGTCGAATCGATGATTATTTCTTCTACTAAAACCCCCAAATACGTTTCCTTTTCAACTGTCAAAATGGCGGACCTTTTCGGTGTCGATTATACAGAAATCGAAAGAGGGATTAGCGAACTTTTAGAGGAAGGTCGTTTACAAAAATCCCATATTCCAGAGCTCCCTGCTTATGAAGTGTATATGTTGCCCTCATAGGTAAATTGAATAAGGTAGAAGTGATATGGACGGGTAAAATACTTCCGTTTTATCATTTCTACCTTATTATTTTTTGTAATTTTCTGTATAATTAACTTAGGTTAATTTAGGGGGAAAAATTGTGAAGAGATTAATAGTGTTTATAGCTTGTATTATGTTAACAGGCTGTGTGACTGCGATGGAAGAACCTAAAATAGAAATTAAAGAAACCCTCAGAGAAGTCTACTTTTATACAGAAACTAATGCCGCTCCTATTAACTCTGATATTGCTAAGCAGATTGTTGATACACACTGGTCAAATGCAGATGGAGGAAAACTGCCGTTGGATAGTAAATTAATTGGCCTAACAGAAGCTGAATTATTGGAGCTTTTTAGTAACGAACTTCCTTTATATAAAGTTACTTACGAGGAATTTTTAGAGGATGTTCCTGTTGAAGGACCCAAAAGAACATTATGGGCATACCGAATCTATCCAGAAGATGATAGTGGAATGCATATCATTTTTGAAGACGATGGGGATGCGAATATGAAAGTTATTGGTGCCTATATCGATTCTCTGAATGGGCCACCAACTAGTCTAGAAAAATTCCAACTTGATTAGCCCATCATATGTCTATTTCTAAATCACGCAAAGCACCTTGCTTAACATAGGTTACAAGTTTTGTAGCTTCAGATCGAACACGGTTTCTGCCGATTTCACTTAAAAACCAGTTTTCCTTTCTCGTATTGAGATCATCAGCAGTACATAGAGTGAACTGAACCCAATCTGGCATATAAGTCTTTAATGTTAGATACAATCTTTTCATATGATAAGAGGATGTGACGACTAAAAGTCGTTTTACATTATACAAATGAAATACCCTATTTAATACCAGGAGTGAGGCTAAGACATTTTCAAGTGTATGGAGCGATCTGTCTTCGATTAATAGATCCTTTTCGGGAACACCTTTAGCCATCGCCTCTTTTTTCAAAGCAATTGCTTCTGGATCTATACTTCCATTCCATTTCACTCCACCAGAAAATAGTATCTTGTTTGCTCTTCCCTGCTCATATAATTCCAGTGCTTTTGGTAAACGGTATTGAATCGCTTTACTGCTACCAGCAACAAAAATACAATCTCCATTCGCACCATCGTCTTCAATATCCGAGAATAGCAACTTTGTTATTTGAGCATCTGTGAGTTGCCCAATTTCTATATTTGAGATTAACATTCTACACCTCTAATAAAATAGATTTACTCCTTACTATAATATTCAAGAATAACTCCAGGGTTGACTTCTTATGCAGTATAAATTCCAGCTAAATTCAAATTGGCAAGCAAATCCATTTTTAATGTAGATCTTCAAGGTCACTTATATCACCTAAAATCAAACCGTCATATCATTTTCTGACTTTAGATCGATTACATTCTTTAAAAGCTTTTGAAGCACTGCAGCAAAAACAGCAATAACGATCATGGTAAAGATAATGACGAGACCCATCAACACTATTCCAGGATGGCCAGCATTTTGAGAAACCACGAAAATAATACCAACCATATACAATATGCCGATCACGGCGGCGGAATATGAAATATTTTTTAAAGAGCCAACAGACAAATCAGTGAAAGCTTGCTTCTTATCAATGTATCTTAAAAGCTTTAACCCTTGAAAAAGAGCAACGAAAAATGGAATAGCAGTCGCATATATACCAAACAACAAAGGATATTTCAAATGGGCAAATTCAGGTGCCATTTCGGCAAAAAAGTTCGCCTGATATGGTAACCAAAGAATACATAATCCTAGCACAATCATTCCGACAATATAAATGACCATTCTTAGAAGAAGTGTTGTCATCCTCTCCATTAAAGCACCTCATTTCCAATCTTTGTATTTAGTTTAGCTCAATATTTATCGTTTTACAATAAAATATTATTATTTTACAAACAAAACAAGCACTCCTTTTAACAAGAAGTGCGTTGCATTATACTTCGCTAGATTCATAGCGTTTATACTTAACCATCGAAATAATACCCAGTATAGGACCAATTGCTAATAGGGAAAATACCCATTCCCAACCGATAACTCGTTCCAAAACAGGGATAAGATTAATCGAAAAAATTGTGATTAGAAATCCGATGCACATTTGGAAAGTAAGCGCGGTCCCTACATACTGCACTTCCGACTTTTCAGAAACAGCTGCGGAAAACTGTGCTGAATCAGAAATGATTGACATTCCCCATACGATAGCAAAGATAAGCGTTAGCCAAATCGATTGTCCAAAGGTCAAACCAATTAAGATGGAGCAGACTCCACTAATAACCATCGAGATGATTGTTAAGTTGGCTCGCCCAATTTTATCAGAAATAGCTCCTCCAATCACACATCCAATTGCCCCTGCAATGCCAATTGTAAGAAATGAAGAAAGAGCAAGGACCTCATGAGATATATCTGGTGAATAAGTTGAAAAACTAGCAGTCAAAAAGGCTGGAAGCCATGTCCACATCGCATACAATTCCCACATATGTCCAAAGTACCCGTAATTGGCAAGCATGACTGGCTTATTACGAACTACATTTTTCAGAAGCTTGAAAGAAAATGGGATTCTATTTGACGTTTCTGGGGCATCTTCTAATATCCAATATACAATCACCGCTGCAAGGAATGCTAAAACGGAACTACAAATGATGACAAGCTGCCAATTTAAAGATGAAAAAAACATCACTACAAAATGCGGTGAAGACGACCCCATTGTTAAAGCTGCTATTAAAATCCCCATTGCAAGACCTCGTTGCTTTGGAAACCATTGTGAGAGAATCTTCACAGCCGTCGGATAAACTCCTGCCAACGTGATTCCAGTGCAAATCCTGAGCATAATTCCCACTGAAGCATAATCAACAAAGATTAATAGACCGTTCACTAGGGCTCCCAATAATGCTGATATAGCTAAAAATATTCTAGGATTAAAACGGTCTGCAAACCCAAAATAAGAACTACAGAAGGCTCCAATCACAAAACCAAACGGAACGGATGCAGATAGCCAAGCTTCTGTAGTGGGGTTAAGCTTCCAAACTTCAATTAGTTCGGGTGCAATTACCGATGCACTAAACCACAAACTTAACGCAAATAGTTCGGATAATCCAATCCACATTAACGCTCTCCATGCTCCTTTTGCCATTAGCTCCTCCTTTTTATGTAAATTTATAGTATTTCTCCGCTTCGACTAGCTGTTCATTTTCAAAATATACATACCCTTCATCATCAATCCCATAGCCAACAGAAGCCTTCACCTTCGCCATTGCCGCCTTTAAGTTTGTCTCTTCATTCCACTTTGTGTAGTGTACACTGATTACACAATCTTCTAACAGGCCCAATCCTTGTAGAAAAAGATGTTCCTTTTTCGAATTATCGATTGGTGGGATGACGCAGCATGAAGGACTAATCAAGGCTCCTGCAGAAAAACCTGCCACAGGGATCCCTTGTTGGTACATCCGTTTAATGTGAACACCAATTTCTGTATCGACAATATAATCGCGATATAGCTCTGTATCTCCACCGCCAATGATGAGGCCTGAACACGTTGTTAGCTCATTAATAATTGATTGGTCTGGACTTGATGTTAGTGGCAGGTACAAAAAGTCACGTATTCCTTGGTTCTCCAAGACTGATGTATATTTCGGCATGTATTCCTTCCATCCATCCCGTTCAAGAAAAAGAATCGCAACTTTTCCATTGATGTGACTTGCAAACTTTTCCGCTGATTGTCCAGTAAACGGCGGGCTTCCTCCAAACATAAACAGATGTCTATTTTTCAAATTGTATCCCCCCTAAGTTTATGTGTACCACAGCCCTGGTAGAATACTTCAACAAGAACAGACGATAATCCTTCATTGGGTATCGCCGTGTAATCTTAAATATTATAAAAAGTGGGTAAAATATCCCGAAATAAAAACCTGTGTTTTCTTTACAAAAAACACAGGTAGGAATAATCATATTCACTCTTGTTCAATTGGTTGTGTAGCTTCATACAACAGTTGCTCTAACTCTTGTGTATATAGTTCTTTACGTTCATCAGACCAGCTAAACTCTTTTGCCATATAAGAAATTACTACTTCCTTATGTGCATATACCCAATGAATATTAAAGAACAATGCGCCCGTTCGACGTATAAAGAAGTCAACTGGCTTATATGCTAATTCGTAATCTAATGCATAACGAAGCATAGCGAATACAACTCGATCGATGTTTGCCTCTTCTGCTTTTTCTTTACTGTCTTGATAGATATTAAATACTTCATCGACATTCGAACCATATCGTTGCACTAATGCTCTTGCTTGCTCTTCTGTTAGTCCAAGTTCTTGCCCTTCCAGTGTTTTCTTAGATAGAAAATTCTTTAATCCTTCTGAACCTCCTACATCACCTCCAGAAATCGGAAGATTCTTTGTTAGGGTAGCTGGGAAATTTCTTCCTTCTTCATGTAACTGTTTCGCTACTAAATCTACAATACTTTCTGCCATTTTACGATATCCTGTTAGCTTCCCACCAGCAATGGAAATCAATCCAGAATTAGAAACAAAAATCTCATCCTTACGAGAAATTTCAGATGGAGATTTACCTTCCTCATGAATCAATGGACGAAGCCCTGCCCAACTGGATTCCACATCTTCCGGAGAAATTTTTATTTCTGGAAATATAAAATCAATTGCTTTTAATAGATAGTCTCTATCCGCTACCGTCATCTTCGGATGTGCAATATCTCCTTGATACACCGTATCGGTTGTACCAACATACGTTTTTCCCTCACGAGGAATCGCGAATACCATCCTCCCATCAGGAGTGTCAAAATAGATTGCTTGTTTTAATGGGAATCTTCTAGCATCAAATACCAAGTGGATTCCTTTAGTATGCTGTATCGTCTTCCCTTTTTTGGAACCATCTTTTTCACGCAATACATCCACCCAGGGTCCGGATGCATTGACGATCTTTTTTGCATAAAAATCTTCTGTAGTACCGTCTGTTAGATCTTCTACTTTTATTCCAACAATTTTGCCTTTCTCATAAAGAAGTTCCGTTACCTTCAAATAGTTTAGTGCTAGTGCTCCTTTTTCCACGGCCTTTTTCATTACTTCAATCGTTAAGCGCGCGTCATCTGTTTTATATTCCACATAGTAGCCCGCACCTCTCAAACCTTCCCTATTTAATAAGGGCTCACGCTTTAGAGCATCTTCAGCATTAAACATTTTTCTACGCTCTGATGATTTAACACCTGCAAGAAAATCATAGGCCCTTAATCCAACATTTGTCGTAAAAGGTCCAAATGTTCCTCCTTGATAAAACGGTAGCATCATCCATTCTGGAGTCGTAACATGGGGGCCATTTTCATAAACGATGGCTCTTTCTTTCCCTACCTCAGAAACAACTTTAATTTCAAATTGCTTTAAATAACGTAGCCCACCATGAATAAGTTTTGTCGATCGCGAAGAAGTTCCTGCTGCAAAATCCTGCATTTCAACAACCCCTACCTTCATCCCACGCGTGATTGCATCTAATGCTATACCTGCACCAGTAATTCCTCCACCAATAACAAGGAGGTCTAAATTCTCGGCGTGCATTTTACTTTTAATTTCCGTTCTCCTTAAATTTGAAAATCTCATTGCCATCGTTCCCTTCTTAGCCAATTTAAAGTTTCACGATGTTTACCTCTTCAATCTCATAATCACACTAGATAAACAAAAAAGAAACCACAAATCGACCCTATTTATTATTATTAAATAGAGCGATGTGGTTTCTCTAATTCTGCATCCACAATATTAACTTAATTTTATTATAGTATCATATCGTAAAAATGGGAAATCTTTTGCTCAAAAGTGGTAGGGAGCTCCACATGCGTGGTGTGGAGGAGCAAAAGATTCACCATCACCTATTTAAATGCTCTTGTTGCTGCGACAGCTTTTTTCCAGCCATTGTATAATTCATCGCGTTTTGTTTCCTCAAGTTCAGGAGCGAAGGTTTTTTCATTTTGCCATTGTTTCGCAATTTCTTCTTTTCCAGACCAAAAACCAACCGCTAAGCCAGCTAAATATGCGGCACCTAATGCCGTTGTTTCATTTACAACTGGTCGATCGACTGGAACTCTTAAAATATCACTTTGGAACTGCATTAATAAATTATTCTTCACAGCTCCGCCATCGACACGAAGTGATTTTAAGTTTATTCCAGAATCTGCAACCATTGCATCTAAAACATCTTTTGTTTGATAAGCTAAAGATTCCAAAGTTGCACGAACAAAGTGTTCTTTAGAAGTACCGCGTGTTAGTCCAAATACAGCCCCACGTGCATCACTATCCCAGTATGGAGTGCCTAATCCAACAAAGGCTGGTACTACGTATACACCATCTGTTGAATCAACCTTTGCTGCATAATCTTCACTTTCTGGTGCGTTGTCTATAATACGTAATCCGTCACGTAACCACTGGATCGCTGATCCAGCTACAAAAATACTTCCTTCTAAAGCATATTCTACTTTTCCATCCACACCCCAAGCTAATGTTGTTAGTAATCCATGCTTCGATTTTACTCCTTCTGCACCTGTGTTCATCAACATGAAGCAACCGGTTCCATAAGTGTTTTTTGCCATTCCTTTGTCAAAGCAAGCCTGCCCAAATAATGCAGCCTGTTGGTCACCAGCAATACCTGCGATTGGTACTTCAAAGCCAAAGAAATGGTAGTCAATTGTCTTAGCATATATTTCAGATGACTGGCGTACTTCAGGTAGCATGCTCTTAGGTACAGTTAAGATATCAAGTAGTTCATCGTCCCATTTTAAATCATATATGTTAAACATTAATGTACGTGATGCATTGGAGTAGTCTGTCACATGGGCTTTTCCACCTGATAACTTATAGACTAACCAAGTATCAATGGTTCCGAATAATAGCTCTCCATTATCAGCTTTTTCTCTAGCACCTTCTACATTATCTAAAATCCATTTAACTTTTGTTCCTGAAAAATACGGATCGAGTAATAAACCAGTCTTTTCATTAAATAATTCATTATAGCCTTTATCACGTAAATCACGGCAAATTTCCTCTGTTTGACGCGATTGCCAGACAATAGCTTTATAGATTGGTTTTCCAGTATTTTTATCCCAAACTACTGCCGTTTCACGTTGGTTTGTTATCCCAATACCTTCTACTTGATCTGCTGTAACATCCGCTTTACGAAGAACTTCTGCCATACAAGCAAGAACTGATGTCCAAATCTCATTTGCATCATGTTCCACCCAACCTGGTTTTGGAAAGAACTGTTCAAATTCTCGTTGAGCCGTTGCCACAATCTCTCCTTTGTGATTAAACAAAATGGCACGTGAGCTTGTTGTGCCCTGATCTAAAGATAGAATAAATTTTTCCATTCTAAAATCCCTCCCCTTTTTTCATTAAACAGATTTTGAAGCATTATTATTTACTATCGTATTACTCGCCTTTTTCAACTCAATGTTCGCTGCATAGATAAGGATTAACACAACAACAACTGTCCCTACCCAGAACGCTCCAGAAAACTCTTTATTAAATATAGCATGATGGAACAATGCGCCATATACCCCACCAATAATCGGACCGATTACTGGTACCCAAGCATAGCCCCAGTCAGAGCTTCCTTTTCCGGGAATTGGCAAAAGTGCATGTGCAATTCTTGGCCCAAGATCACGAGCTGGATTAATTGCATATCCTGTTGTTCCTCCAAGTGACATCCCGATGGCAATAATCAATAACCCTACTATGACTGGATTTAATCCTTCTGTAAAATCGTTTGCTCCAATAAACATAAGTCCAAGAACAAGTACAAATGTACCGACAAGCTCACTTACAAGGTTCGAAGCTGTACTACGGATTGCAGGATCTGTTGAGAAAACAGCGAGTTTGGTAGGTGCATCCTTTGTTGCTCCCCAATGTGGCAAGTATTGAAAGTATACAATCACTGCCCCTATAAATGCACCAATCATTTGTCCAGCCAAATAACTTGGAACATCCTTCCACGGGAATTCTCCAACTGCCGCAAAACCTAACGTTACTGCCGGGTTTAAATGGGCTCCAGAAATATTACCGACTGCATATACACCCATTGTCACCGCAAGGCCCCAGCCTATCGTAATTAAAACCCAGCCCGCACCTTCTGCTTTCGTGTTTTTTAGAATTGCTCCCCCTACGACACCACCACCAAAAATAATAAGAATCATAGTACCAATAATTTCACCAACAAAAGCTGACATAGTACACACTCCCTTATTCATATTATTTTTAAACTTTAAAGATATTAATCTAGTTGTTTGACGGAGGGGAAGATTTCCATAAAAAAACCACACATACAAACTTACTAACCTCGAAAGGCTGTATCGAATGTCGTGTGGGTCTCCGATTCTCCATCACTTGATTTAACTTGTAACTTTACTTTAAACCCAATTGAAAGCGCTGTCAATATCTATATTTTTAATTTTTGTAAAATTTAGAATTCCCAAAGTTTTCTATTAGAAGTTGTAACTGCTATTGCATTTCCATCCAATGCCCTATTTACATCCTCTTCAGTTCGAATTAATCCTCCCGCAATGACAGGAATTTCAGTTTCTTCATGAATTTCCTTTAAAATACTAGGAATGACACCAGGTAATACTTCTATGTAGTCAGGTCGCACTCTCTTACAAATTTTTAGATTGTGATCCAATGCATGACTATCTAGTGCAAACAGTCTTTGTATTCCTGTAATATTATGCTTCTTGGCCATCGTAATAACATTTGCTTTAGTTGTAACAATTCCGTCCACATGAATATCGTTGACTAAATACTCTAAACCATATTCATCCACTTTCAACCCTTGAACCAAATCCACGTGCAGAAATACATTTTTATGATGATCATGTGCGTGTTTTACTAGGCTTTTAATTTGGGATAATCTAGTTTCTAAAAAAATGATATTTTCATGGTTACTCACTAATACCTTTTCAAAGTCCTTCATATTTCTTATGGCTGGCAGTACACCTTCTAATTTTGTCATCAAATTCTCCTCATACTAAAAGTATATCCATGTATACTTTTGGATTAAAAGAAACAAGAATCCACTTATAGAAATAAATTATTCGTTTTTTAAAGGAAGCTGAAACAATTCCTATGAATCCTTCGTAATTGTCTGTGTCGTTTGTTCAATTTCTTCTAATGATTTGCCAATACTAGATTCCACCGCAGCAACATATGCCCCTTCTAATAATGGTGCATTTACTACTTTAACATTTTCATAACCGTAGAGTTCTATGGCAAGCTCTGCATTCATCTTAGCACTGCCTAAATCATAAAATAAGAGCACACCTTTTTCGCTATATGCTTTAACAATTGCATTGAT
The DNA here is from genome assembly GCF_005280205.1 of Bacillus yapensis. Lineage (GTDB taxonomy): Bacteria > Bacillota > Bacilli > Bacillales > Cytobacillaceae > Robertmurraya > Robertmurraya yapensis. Next base: position 290,725 of record NZ_SUND01000004.1, read on the forward strand.
GATCTTTTGTACACTTGTACCTATCTTATTATCATCTGTTCCTCCAGCGATTTCAATGGGAACATTAAGAACAGCCTGCTGAATAATTTCCTGTATACCTTCTACCACTTTTAAACTATGGGATATGAGAACAATTCCTACATTTGGCATATGATTATTCCTCTTCCGATAAGACTTCAGCTAATGAAGCAAATAAATAGTAAGAGGAAACAGAGCCAGGGTCAAGATGGCCGATTGAACGTTCTTTTAAGTAGGCTGCACGTCCCTTTTTAGCCATCCTTTCTTTTGTAGATTCCATTGCATTCTTTGCTACTTCTTCTAATTCGGAACCTTTTATGACTTCCTTAGCCTTAAGAAGATCAACAACGGGTGTCCATACGTCAACTAGTGTTTTATCATTCAATTGTGCTTTTCCTCTTTGAAGAATACCTTCTAGAGCAGATTCAAGGGCATTTTCTAAAGTCTTCTTATCTATTAGTTCTCTATTTTTTACAACCATAGACATTTTTAAAAAAGCTGTCCCATACAGTGGGCCAGAAGCTCCACCTACTTTAGATATAAGTGTCATCGCAACATCTTTTAACACATCTGAGACAGAAATGTAGGTCGTAGTAGTAGTCTTGTCTATAGCTTCTTGAAAACCACGGGACATATTAATCCCGTGATCTCCATCTCCAATCGCTCGGTCTAGTGAAGTTAAATATTCTTTATTCATTTGAATCTTTTCATTTGTTTTCTCCAGCCAATTTAAAACTTGTTGAACATCTAATTTCATCTCATTTCCTCCTGTTCATTAGCTTAGAAAAGCTGGAGCTTTTGATTCTGCATCAAGTAGTTCCTTTAATTCCTCATCAAGTTTTAGAAGGGTTACAGAGCATCCAGCCATTTCTAGCGAAGTCATATATTCACCGACAAAGGTTTTATGAATGTGGATACCCTTTTCCTTTAAGATTTCGTTTACTTTTCCGTTAACGATATAAAGTTCCATTTCTGGTGTAGAACCGAGTCCATTTACCATAACCGCTACTTCGTCATCACGATTAAGAGCCATATCATCTAAAACCTTTTGTGTTAGCTCAGTGGCGATATCATCCGCAGTTGCAATTGCTTTTCGTTCTGTTCCTGGTTCACCATGAATTCCCATGCCTACTTCCATTTCATTTTCAGCAAGTTCAAAACTTGGCTTTCCCGCAGCAGGAACCGTACACGGACTCAAAGCCATTCCCATTGAACGAACATTCGCGACCACTTTTTCAGCAATGGCCTTTACCTCTTGCAGGGAACCACCAGCCTGTGCCTTTGCACCTGCAATTTTATGAACAAAAATCGTGCCTGCGATTCCACGACGTCCCGTAGTAAAGGAGCTATCTTCTACTGCAACATCATCATTAACGATAACTTGCTCTACTTCAATTCCATCTGCCAGTGCTAATTCTGTTGCCATCTCAAAATTCATGACGTCACCAGTGTAGTTTTTAATAACTAAAAATACACCAGCTCCTCCATTCACTGCTTTAATGGCTTCATAGACTTGGTCAGGCGTCGGTGAAGTAAATACTTCTCCGCATACAGCTGCATCTAACATACCTTGTCCCACATAGCCTGCATGTGCCGGCTCATGTCCACTTCCTCCACCACTAACCAAACCGACTTTTCCAGTTATTGGGGCATCTTTCCGAACAATTACTGTAGTATTCGGAACTTGCTTGAGACTGTTTGGATAAGCAGCCACTAATCCTTTCAGCATATCTTGTACTACTACATTAGGGTCGTTAATAATCTTTTTCATTCATATCCTCTCCTATTGATAACCCCACGCAAAGTTACCATAATTTATGAAAAATAACCCTACCACTACCATTCTATTACAAAGATAATAATCGTAATACTATAAAATTCTAACTTTTCTGAAAGATAATAAAAACTTCAATCCCCTTATACGAAAAATATAAAAAAAGCGTTGTCCCCCTAGAACAACGCACGTATATAACTATTTTTTTTCTTTGGTAAGGAAGCTCCTTCACTACCCTATCTAATAGAAAACAAGCAATCCTTCTATTGCAGGATTGCTTGTTTTGTTCGGCTTTATTTCGTAGATGCTAAATGTTCTTCTAATCGATCCCAAGTTTCTGTGATGCCTTGCTCCATGCCCATATCTAAGACCGTTTTTAGTGCCTCTGAAGAATCGTATTCAGCACGATTAATGAGCTTAGTTTTTCCATCCTGTTCTTCAAATAATAAGGTAACCCGCGTAGAAGGCATCCCCTCTGCTTCATTTCCTTCAGCATCTGAAAAATAATCCCTGTAAACAATTTTCTCGTCTTGTATGATTTCTTCGTATACACCTTTTCCCCAAGATTCCATACCAAAAAAATCGCCCTGATTCTCATCCACACACTTCATACAGTAATGCCAAACTCCACCAGGTCTAAAATCCACGTTGCATACAGGAACAGTCCAACCACGAGGTCCCCACCATTGCTTTAGATGTTCTGGTTCACTGAATGCTTTAAAGACTAGCTCCTTCGGTGCATCAAATTCACGCTCCAAAATAAGTACATTTCCCTCTACTTTTGAAATCATTTTAGTCGACATTTTTCTACCTCCAAAGATTAATTTGAAAAATCTTCTGCGGTTACGTCTAGATGTATTAAAGATTGTTAATAGCTTATCTTATCTAAATCTCCGTATATCCCCAAAGTTTCTATTTAGACTCGTCGTTATTCAATTTCACATCCTTTTTCTTTAAATTTTGGAGATGATTTTCAAGACGGTCATACCTCTCATCCCAGATACTTCGATATGACTCAATCCAGTTGTTAAGCTCTTGGAACGGTTCTGCTCTAAGTTTGTAAATTCTACGATTAGCAATTGCCTCCACTTCAACGATAGCTGCATCACTTAGTACTTTCAGATGTTTAGAAGCTTGAGGTTGATTGAACCCTAATCTTTCGGCAATTTCTCCTACGGAAAGTGGACCCTCACGCAAAAGTTCAACAATTAGCAATCGATTAGGCTCAGCTAGAACATGAAATGTTTTCATGACTTAAATATACTTCAAGAGGAATATTCCTGTCAACGTATATTGTGTAATTTTTCAAAAAAATCATACAAAATTAAAAAACATACTCCTTTACTGAAGTATGTCTGCACTTAAGAGCACTTTTTCCAACAATTCTTCAATCGATCCAAAACACTTCTCCACTTCAGATAAATGGTAAAAGGTACTTGTTGTTTCAAAGTTATCGGCTGAGTTGTCGGGTGTGTATAAGTATATTTTCTTACCATGTCCGAGTTCGATTCCGAATTCAATATGAGTCCCTTTCCCTCCAGGCAATAGAACAATAAGAAAATCTGATTCTAGTACAGCATTTTTTTCTTTTTGCCCAATTTCTCTCAGTTCCTCGAAAGTTTCTACCCTTTCATTCTGTGTCCAATCATATGTATGAATGAATCCCTGTTCTTTTAAGCGTTGGGAAACAAACCGTACCATATCTTTGTTTTGTAAACCTGATGCAATATAAAATTTTTTCACGTTGTCCTCCCTAGTTCTATTGTGCAAAAAAATAGTAATCCCCATTTATCTTTTTAGTGATTCCTGATAGTACACCCATTCTTTCTATGACTAGTGAACCCTCATTGACAATCGGTTCGTTCTTCAATATCAGTTGGATTTTATCTATGTTGTTAAATCCGTCCTTGGAGTAAGCAACTACCGGCTGTTGAATTAAATAAGTTTCATTATTGATGCGAACACCTATAATGTTAACGTCCTATAATTCTAAAAAAATCTGAGTAATTTTGTAAATGATAATCGGCTACTTTACTTTTCCCTTGAAACATACAAGTTGCAATCCCAATTTCTTTGGCAGGGATTAAATCTAATTCTCTATCACCAATAGCGAGGTCAATTCTATGCTTGCTATTCAAATGGATATAGGATGCAGCATGCGGTTTACGGGGAAAGCCATCATCAATTGTAACCATGTCGACAAAGTATTTCTCCCAACCATAGTGCTTTATAATTGCCAAAACGCCATCTCTATTTTTATGGGTCATAATGACATTTTTATTAGCAAATTTTAAAATCTCTTCAACATTCTCAAAAGGTTTCATCTCATGTGGAGCGATCTCGCTCGTTAATTTTCTCATTTCTTTCTCAATATCTTTCGGAATTCCGTAGTGCTCAATCGCATGAGTATAGGAAACTTTCAATTTTTGATAGATTTCCTGTTTATCTACTGTATCTCCTAAGACTTGCGAGAAAATTTTCGTGTACGCAGGGTATGTATCAAATAATGTTCCGTCAAAATCCCAAAGTATGTTCAAGTAAACCACCCTTTTCATTATGTTATTTTCATCTTGCTACATTCTATTATAAAATTGTTACCGAAAACAGTGACCTTGAATAAAGACATACGTGCTAGTATCAATATTCTTTCTCTATCTTCCTATAATTCCATTGAAAAAGAAATAAGTCCTGCTAGCCGTAATTATTTTCTAGACTTTCGATTGCCTTTGTCAAGGTTGTTTTTCTATCAAAAAACATCAATGGGTTCCCTTGAGTAACTGAGATAAGCTATCCGATATTTTGTGCACCATTATGTCGGTTCAAGAATTAAAAAAGCGTCTATCCAATTTGGAAATACGCTACAAAGTTATAAACTGTGGGATCAATATAAAAACAAGTAGTGCCAAACAGACAACTGCATGTCCGTATGCATAGTAAGTTCGTTTACTTTTAAAGTTTTGAACAGAAAAAACTGAGGAAGAAAATATCAGTATAATCGGAACCCAAATTGATAGTTGATTCATATTGAAATTTAGATAACCATATCTGAGAGAGAGAAAACTCATACTCAAAAAGAGAATAAGTGTTACAACTAAAAATACTAGCCCTTCTTTTTTTACTTTTCTTTTCTCAGCCAATTCTTCAACACTCCATTCAAAATAGTATTCAGCTTCTACAGCAATTAACTTTACTTTTTCTGACCTATTTATGAACTAATTTTTTCTGTTCATAGTTATTTTAAGAGAACCATATCCTCGATATTTGTGTAGGATTGATAACTGATTTTAATTTTCCATCAGGATAATATAGTTTGATAGACTCCATTTTATTAAAGTCGAACGATACCTCTTCCAAGTTTTGCATCAGTTTCATTGTTTCAGATTCATCAAGCTTAAATGACAAACTTTGACCTGATAACAGGATCGCTGCTTTTACAGATTCATTTTTTCTAGTAAACACCTAATGCCACTTCCTTATTATTAGCAATTTAGTTTTCGATACAAATCAATCGGTGAATTATCCAAGACCTGAACCTCGATATACCGCTCAGGTCCATATTTCTCCTCACTATTCCAACATCGAGGAAGTCCATATCGTTCTATTGCTTTTGCCATTTCATCAAAAGTTTTAATATTGCGGGTCTTCCTTGGTTGGACCCATAACACCTGGTACCTTTAACCCCGCCTGGCGTAAAAGAACTGTCATTTGTCCACGATGATGTGTATGATGGTCAATCATCGTTCTAAGCAATGCACCACGAGGAGTTAATTTCCCAAAATTCTCGATTTTCTCCACCATTTGTTCATCAGTATAGTTCATTTCTACTTCTTGTTTTACTTCTTCTACAATTTTTCTAAAGGATTCTACGATTACACTTGCTTGTGTTGGCACTATTTTCGCATCGCCTGGTGACTGGATATTTTTTAACCTAACAAGATTGGAAAAAAACTCAACACTCGTCACGATATGCCAACCAAGCCATCCAAGCGTGTTATGCCCTTCTACAATGGCTTGATCTAATTTCTCGTCTGTTAAAGCTTCTAACACTTTCATTGTGCCATTTGTTGAATTTGACCATTCCACAAGAAAATCATTTACAGTTCGATACATTCATCTTCACTCCTAAGCAAATTTTTAAAGTTCCAAATACCAGATAAACTGAATTTCATCCATTATTTTAGCCTGATGTCAATAATCATAGTCTGTTACCATCAAGGTTTAATAAACCCCCTTGATCAAAGCTACAACTCTATCAATCTCTTCCCTTGTTGAATCACGACCAAGACTAAAGCGTATTGCCCCCATCCCGACATTCTCCGCTACGCCCATCTCTTTCAAAACTGGAGAAAGCTCAACACTACCTGCATGGCAAGCGGAACCTGTGGATGCTGCCAAACCAGGAATTGCCGATAAAATCTCTTGACCGACTCTTCCAACAAAGTTCACATTCAAGGTATTTGGCAATCGTTTCTCAGGATGTCCATTTAACACGACTTGGTCTCCAAATTCCTCCTGCAATCTACGCCAAAAATAGTCCGTGTGTTCACGCATATTATTTTTTTCAAGTTGTTCTATTGCAAGTTCACAAGCCTTCCCCAAACCTACAGCAAGTAATGTATTTTCCGTACCTGCACGAAGTCCAAATTCATGACCCGCTCCATGAATTAATGGTTCAAGTTGCACTCCATTTCTCACATACAAAGCACCAATCCCTTTAGGCGCATATAGCTTATGACCAGCAATCGTTAGCATGTCAGCATTCAAATCTTCAACATTCACATCAACCTTGCCGACCGACTGTGACGCATCCGTATGAAAAGCAATTCCATACCTTTTTGCAAGTTCCCCAATTTCCTGAACCGGCTGCATGGTCCCTGTCTCATTATTAGCATGCATTACGGATATCAATATTGTCTCATCCGTAATCGCCTTTTCAATTTCTTCGAAGAGAACTCTACCGTACTCGTCTACTCCAACATACGTTACCATAGCCCCAACTTGTTCAAGAAACTTACATGGATTGATAATGGCTGGATGTTCAATCTTCGAAGTTATGATGTGGTTCCCTTTTTCTCTATTTTTAAAATAGTAGCCTTTTAAAGCCGTATTATTCGCTTCACTTCCACCACTTGTAAAAATGATTTCCTCAGCTGAACAATTAAGCAATTGCGCTACCTGTCTTCTCGCTGCATGTAGTAGATCCTTAACTGGAACTCCTGCCCAATGCAATGCTGAAGGATTCCCATAAAAATCTGTTAATAGTGGTTTCATCACTTCTACTACTTCAGGAGCTAGCGGAGTGCTCGCATTGTAGTCGAAATAGATTTTTTCCATCTGCTCTTCACCCCTCTGTAAAAATGATCCCATTACTCTATTCGACACATGTTATTCCAGTCCTGTTAAATCTAGAATTTTTTCATCAAACTATGCAAATAATCTTCTAACTCATCTACTGACTATACTCACAGCCAGTAAGTATCCGCCCGTAAAACGGGCGGTTTTAATTTCGCCCTATAAGGGCATTTTACCAACGAAGCCCCTAAAGGGGCCCCTTAATTGACCGTCAACCGTTTACTCTCCTACTTATCTTT